>NZ_QORW01000029.1 GCF_003574735.1 Dongia deserti | reverse complement strand
CGTGTCAATGCCAATGCGGATAAGCTTATCCATGGACGGCTCCCTTCAATGAGATCTGCAACGACCTCATTCTGGCACATCGATGCCGCGCGGGGGCCGTCCACACCATCACGAGTTTCGGCGCGCAAGGACTGCGCTGAGCTACGACTGCCGCTGGTATCGCACCACCTCCTGCTCGATCGCGCCGAACAGGCTGTTGCTGTTGGCGCCCAGCATCTCGATGCGCACGCGGTCGCCGAACTTCATGAACGGGGTCTTGGGGCTGCCGGTCAGCAGCGTCTCCACCGTGCGCTGCTCGGCGATGCAGGAATAGCCGGCGCCGCCTTCCGACACGGGGCGGCCCGGCCCCCCGTCCGCGCCTTTGTTGGAGATTGTGCCGGAGCCGACGATGGTGCCGGCGGCAAGCGGGCGCGTGCGCGCGGCGTGGGCGATCAGCTGGCCGAAGTCAAACGTCATGTCGATGCCAGCATTGGGCCGGCCGAACGGCTGACCATTGAGATGCGTGATGAGCGGCAGATGGACCTTGCCGTCGCCCCAGGCCGCCCCCAACTCGTCCGGCGTCACGGCGACCGGAGAGAAGGCGCTGCTCGGCTTGGACTGGAAGAAACCGAATCCCTTGGCAAGTTCGCCCGGAATGAGGTTGCGCAGCGACACGTCATTGACCAGCATCAGCAGCTTGATGTGGCTGCGGGCTTCATCGGCGCCGACGCCCATCGGGACGTCGTCGGTGATGACCGCGATCTCCGCCTCGAAATCGATGCCCCACGCTTCGTCTGCCATCTGGATCGGATCGCGCGGGCCGAGGAACGAGTCCGATCCACCCTGGTACATGAGAGGATCGGTCCAGAAGCTGGGGGGCATCTCCGCGCCGCGCGCCTTCCTCACCAGCTCGACGTGGTTCACGTAGGCCGAGCCGTCAGCCCATTGATAGGCGCGGGGTAGGGGCGCGGCACACTGCTCCGGCACGAACTCCTCGACGCCTAACCACTCGCCGGCTTCGAGCCCGCGCGCTTCCTCCTCCAGCATGGGCGCCGAAACCGCCCAGGAATCCAGCGCCTGCTGCAAGGTCGTCGCGTCCCGTGCCGCCACGCAGCGTGTCAGATCGCGGCTGACCAGGTGGAGCCTGCCGTCGCGACCGCTCATTTTCAAAGTCGCGAGCTTCATGCGCCGGGTGCCTTCCAGCTGTCGACATAGCCGGTCCACTCGATTGCGCTCGCTGCGTCGCCGACTTGCAGCGCGTCCCGCGCGTCGAGCATCACGGCATATTCGTCGGTCGCGGGCTTGGCCGACTTGAACGCGTTCTTCAGCGCCTTGGGATGCGGGCCGTGGGTGAAGCCGCAGGGATGGAACGTCATCATGCCCGGCTTGATGTTGTCGCGGCTGAAGAAGTCGCCGGCGTGATAGAACAGCACCTCGTCGTAGTCGTCGTTGTTGTGGAAGAACGGCACCTTCAGCGCATCCTCCGCGGATTCGAACGGCCGCGGGCAGAAGGTGCAGACCACGAAGCGGTTGCCGACGAAGGTGGTGTGCGCCGATGGCGGCAGGTGATAGCGGTGGCTCGTCAGGGGCCGGATATCCGCGACATTGATGCGCACCGGCGCCAGGTCGCCTTTCCAGCCCACCGCATCGAGCGGATTGTAGGGGAAGGTGACGGTAGAGATGGCACCACCGCGCTTGATCTGCACGCGCCAGGTGCCGGGGCCCTGCTGCTTCAGGAACGCATCGTCGATCTTCGGCGTATCCAGCATCGCTGGATCGAAGATGGCATGCGGCCCGACCAGTCCCTTCTCGGGCAACAGGTAGGAGCCGTTGGTCGCCTCGATCAGAAGGGCGGTCGTCGGCGCGGCGCTCTCGATGCGCCACATGGTGCCGCGGGGCAGCATCACATAATCGCCCGCCTTGATCGCGAGGTGGCCGTAGTCGCAGTAGAGCTCGCCTCGGCCTTCATGCACGAACAGCAATTCGTCGCCGTCGCCGTTGCGCGCGAGCGCTTCCATGTGCTGCGGCACCCGCCAGAAGCGCAGCTTCACGTTGGCGTTGGAGAGAATCGTCGCGGAATCCCACGGCGAGCTGTGACCGCCTCCGATCTTGTTGAGGTCGAAGGCGCGGGGCTTTAGCGGCCCTTCCCAATCGACCCAGCCGGTCGGGGGGTTGCGGTGATACATGTGCGTGGCGGGACCGAAGAACCCTTCCTTGCCCAGCTCCCGCTCGTAGGTGCCGGTAGGCAGCGACGCATGAGCCTGGCGCGAGGCATTGCCTTCGACGCGGGGAAACGAGATGTAGGTCTTCAAAGCGACTCTCCTCCGGCTTGCCGGATGAAATTCGATCCATTACGATCGTTTCAAATGAAACGAATGTCAAGGAAAGCCTTCCGAGTGAAACGATCCCCCGGCTTCGATCTGGAAAGCTTCCTGCCTTATCGGCTGTCGGTCACGACCAACCGGGTGAGCCGGGCGTTCGCCGCGCAGTATCAACAGGAATTCGGCATCTCGATTCCCGAATGGCGCGCCATCGCCGTGCTCGGCGCCTTCGCGCCGCTCTCCTCCAACGGGATCGTCGAGCGCACTGCCATGGACAAGGCCAAGGTAAGCCGCGCCGTCGCCAACCTCCTGAAGCGCGGCCTGATCGAGCGCGAGCCCCACGCGACGGATCAGCGCCTGATCCAGCTGACGCTGAGCAAGGCCGGGCGGAAGATCTATGAAGCCGTGATCCCTCGGGCGCGCGCAATTGAGGCCGAGGTAACGAAAGGATTGTCAAAGGCCGACATCGCGCACCTGCATTGGACGCTGGATCGCATCAGCGCACGGCTGGATGAGACTGAATCAGAGTGAGAGAACACGCTCCGACCCTGACAAACGGGACGGCTGATGCGCGAACACGCAAAAGCAAAAGCCCCGGCGTTTCCGCCGGGGCTTCGCACGATCCGAAGATCTTTGGGTGGCAGTTAGGCCAGCTTCAGGTTGCCGGCGGCCTGCTTGCCGCGCTCGCTCACGACGTCGAAGCTCACCTTCTGACCTTCCGTGAGGCCGGGCAGGCCGGCGCGCTCAACGGCGGTTACGTGCACGAACACATCACGCGAACCGTCGCTCGGCTGGATGAAACCGAAGCCCTTTTGCGCGTTGAACCACTTCACGGTACCAGTAGCCATTCTCGTCTCCTAGGCTCTCTAGGCATGCGATATCGATGCATGCCGTTTCTCGTGCCGCGCGACTGCCGCACGGCGTTTGCAACAACCTGATTTTTGGGTAGCGACTTGATCAGGCACCGTCGGGAGAACCGTCGGCACGAATAGCCAAGGCAGGCCAAAACTCGATTGCGCGGACCATATGACACTGTGCCTAGGCGGCAGTCAATCGAAAATCAGATCCCGTTGCCTCCGCCAAAACTTTGAAAATGCTCACTAAAAGGTGCAGTTCGGGGTACGGCGCTCGCGACATGTTTGCTTCGCGGTGTCTAGGCCGCAGCGCCCCACTCGCGGCGGCCGGCCGGTAACAAATTATTCACGAGCCAATCGACCGCGGGATCGCGTGCCGACAGCGGCCCCTGCATCGCCGCCATCTCGTAGCCGGGCATCGCGATCGGTGTGTCATAGATCGAAAGGCCGAAGGTCGGGGCATAGGCCTTGGCGAGGCCCTTCGGCACGGTCACCAACACATCCGAAGCGGCGGCGGTGGCGAGTGCGGCCAGGAATTGCGGCAAGGCCGCGACCACGCGCCGGCCCTTGCCGACCTTTTGCAATGCTTCGTCGACCGGTCCATCCAGATCGCCGACCGGCGAGACCAGCAGATGGTCAAGCTTCACGAACTTGCGCAGCGTGAGGCCGCCGCGCAGCTTGGGATGCTTCTTGCGCGCGACCGTCACGAAGCTCTCTTTGGCCAGGACGCGGCGGCGGAAGCCTGGCGGCGCTTCATGGAACACGGCGATGGCGATATCAATCTGGCCGTCGGCGAGGCTGCGCAGCGCCTCCGCCTTGGGCAGCGCGATGAAGGAAAGCTGCACACCCGGCGCGTGTCTGGCGATCACCTCGATCAGGTGCGGCGCCAGCATGGTGACGCCGAAATCCAGCGCCGCGATGCGGAAGGTGCGGCGGATGCTGGCGGGATCGAACGCGTCCCGCTCGATCGTGCGGGTGAGGGCCGCGATGGCGGCATTCACATCATCCAGGATGGCGATGGCGCGGGGCGTGGGCCGCACGCCGCTCGCGTGGCGCAGGAAGAGCGGATCCTGAAGTATGTCGCGCAGCCGCGCCAGCGCGTGGCTGACGCCCGACGGCGTCAGCCCCAGCCGGTGCGCGACGGTGCCGAGCTTGCGGGTGCGCATGGCCTCCGCAAAGACCAGTAACAGCGTGAGGTCAAGCCGGCGGAGTTGAACCTGGCCGAAATTGTTCATGATGCTTTTTCAATATCACGGCAATTGGTTTGGCGATACCCTGCCTCATCATCTTGAAGCCAAACGGCGTCGGCGGGCTGCAAGACCACGTCGACGAGGTGGGCTCTTGCGTGACTCGCGTTCGCTGTCTGGCGCTGCGCCGGAAATTTTCCGCGACAGATGAGGAACGCGCGCGATGGGATCTTGCACTCACGCGCTTCGCTACCCAAATCGCTCAATCACCGGCGCGGTGCCTGGGACCGTCAACCGCTCGGATGATTCCATCCCACTCACATTTCCGCACCGTCTGCGTACAGGGAGAGGTCGATGAAACTTGACATCAACGGGCAAGTCCATGAGGTCGATGCCGATCCGGACATGCCGCTTTTGTGGGCAGTTCGCGATATGGTCGGATTGACAGGCACCAAGTTCGGTTGCGGCATGGCGCAATGCGGCGCCTGTACCGTGCATCAGGACGGCGTGCCCATCCGCTCCTGCATCACGCCGGTCTCCGATGTCGAAGGCACGAAGATCACCACCATCGAAGGCCTCAACGGCAAGGTGGCGGAGGCGGTGCAGACCGCCTGGACTGAGCTCGACGTGCCGCAATGCGGCTACTGCCAGTCCGGCCAAGTGATGGCGGCGACCGCGTTGCTCACCGAGAACCCGAAGCCGACCAATGCCGACATCGATGCGGCGATGAGCGGCAATCTCTGCCGCTGCGCCACCTATCAGCGCATCCGCGCCGGCATCCATGAAGCCGCCAAGATGCTGGGATGAGGTGACACCATGCTACCCCTCAAGCTGAAAACCGAGACGTTCAAGCCCAGCCGCCGTCAGTTCCTGATCGGCGCGGCGGCAGCAGGCGCCGGCCTTTCCATCTCGTTCCGCGTGCCGGGCGTGCGAGCGGCAGGAGCCACGCCCACTCCGAATCCGTTCAACGCGTATGTCACCATCTCGCCCGACAACACGGTGACGATCCTCTCGGCCCACATGGATATGGGCCAGGGCTGCTATCACGGCATCGCCACTCTGGTGGCCGAAGAGCTGGAGGCGGACCGCAGCCAGCTCGTTGTCGTCGGTGCAGCCGGCAATCCCAAGCTCTATGGCAACATCGCCTGGGGCGGTGAAGCGCAGGGCACCGGCGGGTCCTCCGCCATGTTCTCGTCCTTCGACCGCTACCGCAAGGCAGGCGCGCTGGCGCGTACCATGCTCGTGAAAGCGGCGGCCGAGCAGTGGGGCGTGCCTGTATCGGAGATCAAGGTCGAGAAAGGCGTGCTTTCCCACGGCAGCGGCAAGCAGGCGACCTTCGGCGAGCTGGCCGATGCGGCGGCAAAGCAAAAGGTACCGGCGGATGTCGCGCTGAAGCCGCGGCAGCAATGGAAGCTAATCGGCTCGGAGGAGTTCCGCCGCATCGATTCCCGTGAGAAGTCGACCGGCCGGCAGGACTACACCATCGACGTGAAGCTGCCCGGCATGCTGACGGCGATGGTGGCGCATCCGCCCCTGTTCGGTGCCACGGTCAAAGGCTTCGATGCCGCGCCGGCCAAGGCGGTGAAGGGCGTCGTCGATGTCGTGCAGATCTCGCGCGGCGTCGCCGTGGTAGCCGAGAACACCTGGGCCGCCATGAAAGGGCGTGAGGCCCTGAAAGTGGAATGGGACGACAGCGCCGCGGAGAAACGCGGCTCGGCCGAGCTGTTCGCCGAGTATCTCAAGCAGGCGGACCAGCCCGGCGAGGCGATCGCCGCCAGTCGTGGCGACGTCGAAGGCGCGATGAAGCGGGCAACCAAGATGATCGAGGCGACGTACCAGTTCCCGTACCTGGCACACGCTGCCTTGGAGCCGTTGGATGCTGTCGCGTATAAGAACGGCGATGTGCTGGAAATCTGGGGCGGGCACCAGATGCCTGATCTCTACCAGGCCGCCGCCGCGGAGATCGCCGGACTCAAGCCGGAGAACGTCCAGCTGCACGTGATGAAGACTGGCGGCGGCTTCGGCCGGCGCGCGGTCACCGATGCCGACGTCATCACCGAAGCGGTGGAGACCGCCAAGGCGATCGACTGGAAGGCGCCGGTCAAGGTGCTGTGGACGCGCGAGGACGACATGCGCGGCGGCCGCTACCGCCCGCTCTTCGTGCACAAGGTGAAGGTGGGACTGGACGACGACGGCAACATCGTTGCCTGGCACCACCGGCAGGTCGGTCAATCGATCCTGATCGGCACGCCGTTCGAGGCGATGCTGGTGAAGGACGGCGTCGATGCCACCTCGGTGGAGGGCGTCTCCGACCATCGCTATGCGGTGGAGAACTTCCGCTCCGAGATCGCGAACGCCAAGGTCGACGTGCCGGTTCTGTGGTGGCGCTCCGTCGGGCACACCCACACGGCCTATGTGATGGAGACGATGATCGACGACATCGCGCGGCAGACCGGCAAGGATCCGGTCGACCTGCGCCGCGCGCTGCTCAAGGATCATCCGCGGCATATCGCGACCTTGAACCTTGCCGCGGAAAAGGCCGAGTGGGGCAAAGAAATGCCCCAGGGCGTGTTCCGTGGCGTGGCCCTGCACGAATCCTTCGGTACCGTGGTCGCTGAAATCGCCGACATCCGGATGCAGGACAAAGGCGCCTTCAAGGTCGAGCGCGTGGTGTGCGCGGTCGATTGCGGCACGGCGATCAACCCCGATCAGATTCGCGCGCAGATGGAGGGCGGGATCGGCTTCGGCCTCGGCTCCGTCCTGCATGAGGAACTCACGCTCACCAAGGGCCAGGTGGATCAGACCAACTATGATTCCTATCTGCCCTTGCGGATCGAGGAGATGCCGAAGGTCGAGACCTACATCGTCCCCTCCGACGCGCCGCCAAGCGGCGTCGGCGAGCCGGGCGTCCCGCCGATCGGACCGGCGGTGGCGAACGCGCTGGCCGCTGCGACCGGAAAGCGCGTTCGCATCTTGCCATTTGCCAAAGGCCTCTCGGCCTAGCTAGCATTGAAGCCGCCCGGTGTCCGCGCCGGGCGGCTGGCTCCCATCGAAGAGGTCAATCATGATGCTGCGTGCGATGATGGCTGCCGTGGCGCTCTCGGCCGCTGCGGCTCCGGCGATGGCAGCCGATCCTGCCGCCGGGGAAAAGGCATTCGCCGTGTGCAAGGCGTGCCACCGTGTCGGCGAAGGCGCCAAGAACGGCGTGGGTCCCATGCTCAATGGCGTGGTCGGCCGGCAGGCTGGCGCCGTCGAAGGCTACAACTACTCCGACGCCATGAAGGAATCCGGCATCACGTGGGATGAGGCGAACCTGGCCGAATACATCAAGGCGCCCAAGACGAAGGTGCCGGGCAATAAGATGGTGTTCGCCGGCGTGAAGGACGACGCCAAGATCGCCGACATCATCGCCTACCTCGACCAATTCAACGCCGACGGCACGAAGAAGTAGCGTATAGCTGCCTTTCGCGGACGTCCGTGGCGAGCACTCGTCGTCCCGGCCCAGGCCGCGATCCAGTGCTCAACGGCCGTATGCCGGAAGCATAGACCCGGGCTCCAGGGGGTGACTTGCACGATTCGTCTTGAACCTGTTCGACTCTCCCTGCGACCAAATGTGATGAAGCGTGGTAAGCTGCGTCATGCGACCGCGGATCGATAGCACCGGTCCGACCGACCAGCGCATTGCGGCGCTGAAAGGCCGCGAGGAGGCCCAGCGACGGCTGCGTCGGCTGGCGCGCCTGATGGATTCGCAGTTTCGCGTGCCGGGCCTTGGCGTCCGCATCGGCGCGGACGCCATCCTGGGGCTGGTGCCCGGGGTGGGCGACGTGCTGTCCGGCGCCGTCGGCGCCTATCTCATCTACGAAGCGCACCGGCTCGGAATTCCTCGCTCCGCCCTTGTGCGCATGATTGCCAATGTCGCGTTCGACACCGCCGTCGGCGCACTGCCCATCGCGGGCGATATCTGGGACTTCTTCTTCCGGTCCAATCAACGCAACATGCAGATCCTGGCGCGCCATGTCGGCGGGCTGCCGATCGATGTGCCTTACGAGGACGCCAAGCGTCGTTGACGCAGCCGCAGCAGGAACGGCGCGACGATGATCAGCGCCGCGATCGCCAGCAGGGTCGCGGAGATCGGGTGGGTGAAGAACACCGTGTAATCGCCCTGGGTGATGCTAAGGGCGCGGCGGAAATTCTGCTCGGCGAGCGGGCCCAGGATCATGCCGATGATGGCGGGCGCGACCGGGAAATCGAAGCGCCGCATCAGATAGCCGACGATGCCGAAGATGAACAGCAGGCCGAGATCGAACACCGATTGGTTGTACGAATAGACACCGAGCGTCGCGAACACGAGGATGCCGCCATAGAGCAACGGTGTCGGAATAGCCAGCAGGCGAACCCACATACCGACCAGTGGCAGGTTGAGCAACAGCAGCGCGATGTTGCCGAGATAAAGGCTGGCGATCAGGCCCCAGACGAGCGCGCTGTTGCTGGTGAAGAGCAGGGGCCCCGGCTGCAGGCCATATTGCTGGAAGGCTGCCAGCAGGATTGCCGCGGTGGCGGAGGTCGGCAGGCCGAGCGTCAGCAGCGGCACCAGCACGCCGGCGACGGCTGAGTTGTTCGCGGCCTCCGGCCCCGCCACGCCTTCGATCGCGCCCTTGCCGAATTCCTCCGGCCTCTTCGACATCTTCTTCTCGAGGAAATAGGAGAGGAAGGTCGGGATCTCAGTACCGCCGGCCGGCAGCGCGCCGAACGGGAAGCCGAGGAACGAGCCGCGTACCCACGGCTTCCAGGACCGTGCCCATTCTTCCTTGGTCATCCAGAGCGAGCCCTTGATCGGGATGACCTGGGCGCTGCGCAGTTCCGGGCGCGACGCGACATAGAGCGCCTCGCCGACCGCGAACAGGCCAACCGCGACAACAGTGATGTCGATGCCGTCGAGCAGCTGCAGGATGCCCAAGGTGAACCGCGCTTGCCCGGTCAGGGCATCTGTGCCGACCAGCCCGATGGCAAGACCTAAGAACAGGCTGATCATGCCGCGCAGGCGCGAAGTGCCGAGCAGGCCGGAGACGGTGGTGAAGGCCACCACCATCAGCGCGAAATATTCCGCGGGCCCGAACTTCAGCGCAAGCTTGACGACGAGCGGCGCCAGCACGGTCAGCAGCACCGTGCCAATAGTGCCGGCGACAAAGGAGCCGATGGCAGCGGTTGCCAGCGCGGCCGCGCCGCGGCCCTGGCGCGCCATCAGGTTGCCCTCGATCGCGGTGATTATCGAGCCGGTCTCGCCCGGCGTGTTGAGCAGGATGGAGGTAGTGGAGCTGCCATACATCGCGCCGTAATAAAGCCCGGCGAACATGATGAAGGCACCGGTCGGGTCAAGGTGCGCCGTGACCGGCAGCAGCAGTGCGATGGTGAGAGCGGGGCCGATACCCGGCAGGATGCCGATCGCCGTGCCGAGCGTCACGCCGACCAGGCACCAACCAAGGTTGACGACGGTGAGAGCCGTGGCGAATCCGTCGAGCAGCGCGCCCATCTAGTCTTCTCCGAAGAACAGGCTGCCGGCAGGCAGATTGAGCCCGAGTACATGGACGAACCCGACATAGGCGACGACGGCGATGGCGATGGCGATCAGGGCATCGCGCAGATAGCGTCGGCTCCCGAAGCCATAGGCAACGCAGTAGAACAGGATGGCGGCGGTCGGCATGAAACCGAGGAGCTCGAACAGCAGGATCTGCTGGATGAGGGCGATCGCGATCGCGCCGATCGGCAGCCAATCGGTGCGATCCTCTGCGCTTGCGCGTGACGGCGCCGGCCCGGCCGCCTGCATCGCGCGCCAGTTCTGCCAGGCGAGCAGAAGACCAAGCGCGGTCATGATGCCGCCGACGAGGTTCGGAATGACCCGCGGACCGACCTTGGCATAGACCGGCGAGACGCGAATCTCGCCGGTCTCCCACAAAAGAAATGCGCCGAGGGCGGCAATGCCGAGACCGAGCACGAGCTCGGCTGCTGCCGCCCCCCGCTTCATCACGCTACGACACCAATCCCAAGGTCTTCAGGATCGCGCTCACGCGTGCGTTCTCATCGGCCAGGTATTTGGCGAACGCGTCGCCGGGCATGTAGAGATCCATCCAGCCCTTGTCGGACAGCACCTTCTTCCAGCCGTCGCTCTTCACCATCGCATCCACTGCGGCGGCCAGCTCCTGCTTCTGCGCGTCGCTGATGCCGGGTGCCGCCACCACGGCGCGCCAGTTGGCGAGCTCGACATCCACGCCCTGCTCCTTGAGCGTTGGGATGTCGACCCCTTCCAGCCGCTCGGGGGAGGAGATGGCGAGTGCGCGGAGTTCGCCGGCCTCGATCTGTCCGATCCATTCGCCGAGGCCACTGATGCCGGCGGTCACGTGTCCGCCCAGGATCGCAGCCAGCGCCTCGCCGCCGCCGGAGAACGGAACGTAGTTGATCTTGGTGGCGTCAGCACCCGCCGCCTGTGCGATGAGGCCAGCCAGGATGTGGTCGGTGCCGCCGGCCGAGCCGCCGCCCCAGGCGACCGCGCCGGTGTCGGCCTTCAGCTTCTCCACCAGCTGGCTGAGATTTTGGATGTCGGAAGAGGCCGGCACCACGACGACCTCGTATTCGCCGGTGAGGCGCGCGATCGGCGTCGTCTGCTCCAGGGTGACGGCGGACTGGTTGGTCAGGATGGCGCCGACCATGACCAAGCCATTGACCATCAGCACGTTGGGCTTGCCCTTCTCCTTGTCCGCCAGTTGCGCGAGGCCGATGGTGCCGCCTGCGCCGCCGACATTCTCCACCGTGGCCGATTTGACGATGCCGGCGCTCTGCATCACCTCCTGCATGGCGCGCGCGGTCTGGTCCCAGCCGCCGCCGGGATTGGCGGGCGCGATGATTCTGAGATTGTCCACGGCGAGAGCGCCAGACGCGGTGGTCAACCCGGCCGACAGGACGACGGCCGTGGCGAGCTTACGAAGCGTGGTTGCGTTCATGCATTCCTCCCATTGGTAACCTGAACGGGTTCGATACGAGTTTTCTTAGTGAACCTTGCCGACCCGCCGGCAGGTGGGATGCCAGCCGTCGCGATGGCTGTAAGCGGCAATCCAAGACCTGTTGATCGGGTCGAAGGCTAGGACTGGTGTGCCGATGGCGCAATTGGCAAATCCGCCGATCGCGTTATGAGCACAACTTCAGGATGAAGTGATCCAGTACAGTTCCTCCCACAGATGTTTTTTTGGTGTTTTCTTGGCGGATTAAGACTGAGTTCCGCTGCTGGGTGCTGAGCCTAGCGCGCGAAGTTGTCGCGAAGCTGTCGCCGCGCCGGGCGCGATATGATAGCTGGGTCTTATGAGGGGCCAGCGACAGGGCAGGGCGCGGGTTCTGGCTTGTCTGAAGAGGGACGAGGCGTGCGCGTTCTCCTGGTCGAGGATACCGAAGATGTTGCGGAAGCAATCGTCGCGAATTTTTCGCGCAGCGGTCACGCGATCGATCGCGTGACGGGGTGCGGCGCGGCGCGCGACGCGGTGGCCGTGCAGGACTACGATCTGGTGATTCTCGACATCAATCTTCCGGACGGTTCCGGCTTCGACTTCCTGCGCGCCCTGCGCAGTGCGAAGAACCCGACGCCGATCCTGGTGGTCACTGCGCGGCGCGAGGTCGAGGATAGGATCGGCGCGCTCGATATCGGCGCCGACGACTATCTGATGAAGCCGTTCGATCTGCGCGAACTCGAGGCGCGGGCGCGGGCGCTGATCCGACGCAGCAGCGGCGAAGGCAGCGGCGTGATCGAATACGGCAAGCTGTCGCTTGATCCAGCCGGACGGACTGCCGGCATTGCCGGTACGCCGCTCCAGCTCACGCGAAGGGAATTCAGCGTGCTCGAAATTCTGATGCTCAATCGCGGCCGAGTGATGCCGAAAGAGCGGATCTTCGAGAAGCTGTTCTCGTTTGACCGGGAGGAGGTTGGCCTGAACGCGGTCGAGCTCTACATCGCCCGCCTCAGGCGCAAGCTCGCGGGCTCCGGCCTGGTGATCCGGAACCTGCGCGGCCTCGGCTATCAGATCGCCCTCGATGAATAGGCGCACGACCTCCATCACCGTCCGGCTGGCGGTCACGATCGCGCTGATCATCGCGGCGGGCGGCATCGTCATCAGCGTGGCGGCCTACGCCTATGGCCGGCAAGCCGCGCAGGAGGCGTATGACCGCCTGCTCGCGGGAGCGGCGTTCCAGATCGTGCAGTCCATCGCCGTGCTCGAAGGACGGATCGTCGTCAACCTGCCCGTCTCGGCTTTCGAACTGCTGGCGCTGGCGCCTGATGATCGCGTGTTCTATCGCATCATCGGCCCCGACGGAGGCACCATCACCGGGTATGAGGATCTGCCGACGCCCGCGGCAGCGAGCGAGGATGTCGCCTTCTATTCCGACGAATATAGCGGCGAGACGGTGCGGCTCGCAGCGGCGCTGCGCCGCTTTGCCGAGCGTGGGTTCACCGGCCAGGTCCAGATCATCGTCGGTCATACGACGCGGGCGCGCGGCGCGCTGGCCCGGGACATCACGACCAAGGCGCTGGGTTTGGTGGCGATTGCGGGTGTTGCCCTGGTGGCGCTTGTCGCCTTCGCCGTGCGCTCGTCGCTGGGACCCCTGGCACGCATCGAACAGGCCTTGCGATCGCGCGATCCGAAGGATCTGTCGCCGCTTACCGTTTCCACGCCGCGCGAGGTCGAGACCATCGTCGCGGCCATCAACCGCTTCATGGGCCGGCTGGCGAGTCGCGTGACCATCATGCAGAACCTGATCGCCGACGCGACGCATCAGTTGAAGACGCCGATCGCCGCCGTGCGCGCACAGGCAGAACTGGCAAGCGAGGAACAGGATCCGGCGCGTCTGCGGACAATCGCGGGCAGAATTCATACCCGTGCCGTCGGATTGAGCCGGCTGGCCGACCAGCTGCTCAACCAGGCGCTGATCATCCATCGTTCGGATGCCGCCGCGCAGGAAGTGATCGATCTGCGCGAGGTCGCGATCCGCGCAACCGACGAGACGGACCACGATCTCCTTTCTACCGGGCTCGATCTGCATCTCGATCTGCCCGAGCATCCCGTGCATGCGCGCGGCGACGCGCTCAGCCTGGTCGAAGCCTCGAAGAATTTGCTGAGCAATGCCCTGCGCTACGGCGCGCCGCCGGTCTCGTTTTCGGTGGAGCACAAGGCAGCCGAGGGGATCGCTGAGTTCGCGGTCGTGGATTGTGGCCACGGCATCCCGGAATCGGACTGGCGCGACAGCGGCCGCCGGTTCGCGCGATCGGCAGGCTCGCTGCCCGACAGCGCCGGGCTCGGACTTGCCATCGTGAACGCGGTCGCCGAAGCGCATCACGGGCGCCTTGCCTTCTCGCGCACCCCGGAAGGCCGATTCCGGGTCGCGTTGGAGATCCCGGTGGTAGAGGGCGCTCCATGATCCGCATGACCGGGCTCCTCGTTCTTGTGGCTTTGCTCGGCCTTGCTGCGGGCAGGGCAGATGCGCAGGGCATCGACACCCAGAATGAGATCGCCCTATTCGGTGCCCCGCTGCAGACGGCACGCGCGGTACTCGCTATCGATGGCTCCACCGATACGGAGGTGTTTGCGCCGATCCTGGAAGCCTTTGCCAAACGCGTTCCGGACGTCGCCATCCGTTATCGCGAGATCACGACCAATGAGCTCTATGACCTGGCCGAGCGGGGATGCAGCGGGGCGGAGCCGGCCGCCGACTTGGTGGTCAGCTCCTCGATTGATCAGCAGGTCAAGCTTGCGAATGATGGCTGCGCGCAGCCGAACCATTCCGCGGCGGTAAGTGCCCTGCCGGCCTGGGCGAAGTGGCGCGACGAGGTGGTCGGCTTGACCTACGAGCCGGCCGTCATCGTCTACAACCGCGATCTCGTGGCGCCCGCGCAGGTGCCGCGCTCGCGCTTTGACCTCATCGATCTGTTGCGACCGGCTGACAATCCATTCAACGGGCGCATCGGCACTTACGATATCGAGGCCTCGGGTGTCGGCTATCTGTTCGCCTTTGTCGATGCGCAGCAGGCGACGACTTTCGGCCGCTTGATCGAGGCCTTCGGCCGCAACAAGGTGGTGGCAACCTGCTGTTCGGCGGAGATCATCGATGACGTGGCGTCGGGGCGCTTCCTGATCGCCTACAACATGCTCGGCTCCTACGCACTCGTCAGAGCGGCCGAGGACCATCGCATCGGCATCGTTGCGCCGTCCGACTACACGCTGATCCTCTCGCGAGCGGCCCTCATCCCGAAGCGCGCCAAGAACGCCGAGCTGGCGCGGCAATTCATCGACTTCGCTTTGTCGGGTGCAGGCCGGCGCTCCCTCTCTGAAAGCGGCCTGCTCGTCTCGTTCGACGATGCAGGCGGCGGGCTGGCGGCCCTGTCCGGCGCAGTCCCGACTCTGCGGCCGATCGCGCTCTCGCCCGCTCTGCTGATCGGCCTTGACCGGCAGACGCGCGACAATTTCCTCGCGCTGTGGCGCTCCTCACTCGGCGGGGCGGATCCCGAGGCGCGGTAGCAGGCGCCCATCGATCGCCGCGAGCCCCAGCCCGATCAGCGCCATGCCGATGAAGTCGACCGGCGCCAAGGTTTCGTGAAGGAAGGCACTGCCCAGCACGATCGCGCTGACCGGGATCAGGAACGTCACCAGCGAGAGGTTGACCGCGCCGGCCGACGCGAGAATGCGGAAGAACACGACGTAGGCGAGCGCGGTGGATAGCAAGGCGAGTCCCAGAACCGCTCCCCAGACCGGCAGGCCTGGAACCTCCAGGTGCCATGGGTGATCGACCAGCATTGTGACCGGCAGAAGCATCAGACTCGATGCCGTGACTTGGCCTGCCGCCGTGGCCAGCGGCGGCACACCCATGCGCTTGAAGCGCCGGCCGAAGATCGCGGCAAAGCCATAGGAAAGCGCTGCGCCAAGGATCGCAAGCTGCGCCAGCACATCCTTTCCCAGGCCATGCAAGGCCTCGGGACCGATCAGCACGACGACGCCGGCAAGACCCAGCAGGATTCCAGCGAAGCGGCCTCGCGACAGCCGTTCATCCGCCGTCAGAACATGCGCAACCAGGACCGTGAACAGTGGTGTCGTTGCATTGAGAATGGAAGCGAGCCCGCTCGCGATCTGTGTCTGCCCCCATACGATGAGCGAGAAGGGGATCGCGTTGTTCAGCAGTCCCATGCCGAAGAAAGCGAGCCAGGTGTGGCCGTCCCATGGCATGGCCGTTCGCGTGAGCCGCACCACGGCATGCAACGCGAGCGCTGCAATCGCGACCCGCAGCAGCACGATGGCGAAGGGCGGCAGCGCTTCGACCGCGACGCCGACAAAGAAGAACGATCCGCCCCAGAGCATTGAGAGAGCGAGCAGTAGCGACCAGTCGAGCGGACTCATGCAAACAGGGGCGGCTGGGGTCATGCTCGGAGTGTGCCGAAGCTGGTTGTCGGCCGCTGTCCGCTTCTTGCTGCTCTCGTCTCGACCATCAATCCTGAGCCCGCGCCACCTTCATGAGATTGTCGCGCAGCGTGACGACGCCCTTCTGCATCTTCCTGAATTCTTCCGGGGTCAGTCCCGACGCCTTCACCAGATTCATCTCGAGGCCCTTCTCACGCAAGCGGCGACCCGACTCGGTCAGGCTGACAACGACCTGCCGCTCATCTTCGGAACTGCGCTGCCGGCGGATGTAGCCCATGCTCTCCAGCTTCTTGAGCATCGGCGTCAGCGTGTTGGATTCGAGAAACAGCTTCTCACCCAGGCTGCTGACGGTCTGGTTGTCTTCCTCCCAGAGCGCCACGATGGTGATGTACTGCGGATAGGTGAGGCCCAGTTCCTCGAGAATCGGCCTGTACGCCCGGCCATAGGCCAGATTGGCGGAATAGATTGCAAAGCACAGAAAGTCGGCAAGCTTCGGACCGGCCGGCTTTTTCGCGTCTTTAGGCTTCATGGCACCGCGTCCTCACACGAAAAGTTGACCTCTCAAGGCCATAGATAGATCGTGTGCGATTAAATCGCAAGCTTGACAATCCGGGTTGTTTCACAATATAGATCGCATACGATTTAATCGTATCCGGTAAAAATGACCACTTTCAGAAGGAAGCCTGACATGACCACCACTCCTAAAGTTCTCTTCACCGGCCGGACCCGTACCACGGGCGGCCGTGACGGTGCGGCGCGCAGCAGCGACGGTTTTGTCGACCTCAAGCTGCCGCAGCCGCACCCGGCTGCCGAGCAGCTCTTCGCCGCCGCCTGGTCAGCCTGCTACATCGGCGCGATCGAGCTCGCCGCCGCCCAGAGGAAGATCAAGCTTCCGGCCTCTCCAGCCGTGGACGCCGAGATCGATCTGAACCGCGCCGGCGACGAGTTCTTTCTGCAGGCGCGCCTCAGCGTCAACGTGCCGGGCGTGGACCGCGCGGTCGCTGAGGAGCTGGCCGAGGCCGCGCACGGGATCTGCCCGTACTCCAAGGCGATCTACGGGAATATTGACGTCACCACCAACGTCTTTTGAACGAGAGGCCTGCCCGTCGGGCAGGCCTTCCATTCTCTATCAGGAAAGGAGATTGCACATGGTTCGCCGGTTTCTCGCTGCGGCGATGCTCGTCGGCGCGGGCAGCTTCGCTGCCACGTGCGGCGCCTTGGCAGACGATTATGAGCCCGCTGCGCTCGCGCCCCTTGCATCAGAGCCCACACCCCGCCTTCACGTCGACGCTCCGCTCGCCGACCAGTTGGCCGAGGGACGGGTCGTCATCCGCTATCGCGCCGAGAATGTCAGGATCTTGCCGGTCTACGGCCCGGCTGCCCGCGATGTCTCACCGCGGATTGGGCATCTCCACGTCACGGTGGACGATGGGCCATGGCGTTGGGTGGATGCGAGCGGCGAGCCGCTCATCATCAACAAGTTGCCCGCCGGGCCGCACAAGGTTCTGATCGAGCTCGCCGATCCGACCCACACGGTCATTGACGGCAAGACCGTAGATCTCGTGGTCCCTGAACGGACCGCGAGCGATCAATGAGCCGAAAGGCAACTATGGAGAGACGTCGTGGCCGGCTCGATGCCGGCCACGCGCTTCGCTCTCTGACCTACACCCACGGGCAGTTCGAGTTGCCGCCGCCATAGGTCCAGCCGTCGCTGTAGCGCTTCAGGCTGAAGGGCTTGAGTTCGTCGGGCAGCGCGCCGCCGGTCAGGTGACGGGCGCTGAGCTCGCCAACGCCGATCATCTTGAAGCCGTGGTTCGAGTCGGCGATCATCCAGGCGTTGGGTGCAACCCAGTCGAACACCGGCACGTTGTCCGGCGTGAAGGCGCCAACGCCGCCGTTGCGCCGTTCCTTGAACAATTTGCGCGAGCCTTTGAACCGGCCGAACAGGTAGGCAAGCGTGGCGCAGTAATAGTCCGCGAACCAGTCATCGGCCTGGTACTTGTCATTGAGATGACCGTATGGCTCGACGTCGGCCTTGCCGCCGATCTTGATCGGGATGGTGCCGCCCTGGATGCCCGGCGCGCCGACGCGCTCTGCGGCATAGCGCGCATACATATAGAAGTGCTTGTCCGGGAACTCGCGGCCATCTTCGGTGACCACCGGCGTGTTCATCAGTTCGACATGCAGCACCGGGCTGTCGCGATCGTCGGCGGTGCGGAAGTCGACGCCTTCCGGCAGATAAACCTCGCCTTCCAGCAGGCGCCAATAGGTCCACATGTCGTGATCCTTGGCGATGCGCCCATCCTTGTATTTGAGGTCGAGCTTGTCGCCCTTGCCGAGCCAGCCCCAGTGCATCGGGGTCCAGGCGCCGGCGCCGATCACCACCACGTCGCACTTCACGTCGCCCTGATCGGTCTTCACCGCCGTGACGCGGCCGTTCTGCATCTCGTAGCCGATGACTTCCGGGCCATAGCAGCGCCGCACGCCATACTGCATGCACTTCTGGTCCAGCCCCCAGACCGCCATGTGCGTGCCGGCATAGCCCGAGGGCTTCTCGTGCAGCACGAGATCGGCCTTCTCGGTGTTGAAGTCCGGCCAGATGCTCTTCAGGAACTTGTGCGCGTCCTTGCCGACATACAGATCGGAAGGGTAGCCCTGGTCGTTCTGCGACTTGTGGAGCGCGATGTAGTCGCTCTCCTGGTTCGCTTCGCCGACCGAGACATAGCCCACCTGCTGGAAGCCGAAATTGACGGGATCGGACTTCCACACCTTCACGCTCTCGCGCAGGATCGCGTGCAGCGGCTTGGTCATATAGAGGTTGCGCACGCAGCCGCAGGCGAGGCCGGTGGCACCCGCGCCGGGCCCGGCCTTGTCGATCAGCACCACGTCCGAGCCTTTGCCCTTGCCGCTCTCGGTCAGGTACTTGGCGAGGTGATAGGCGGTCGACATGCCGTGCATGCCGGCGCCGACCACGACGAACTTGGCGCCGTCCGGCAGCTTGCTGACATCGTGCAACGGCACGACCGCCGGATTGACGGGCTTGCCGTGCTTGACCTGCGGCATGGGCCGCTCGCCAAAGGGGTAGAACTGATTCTGTGGCGTCGGGTTGGGTGCCTGCCGGACCATCTGGATCCTCCGAAGGGTGGAATCTTGAGCAATCTCGGGCGCTCTTTTACCCGGATTTGCCGCGCGCCGGAACGCTTTCCGCGGCCTGTTTCAGCGCTGTTTCGACGCCTTTATGGACTGGCTTGCATGAGAAATATGCAATTGAACCAATATCTTGCTTCGAAGCAGCGGAGGCTGGGCCATTGGCCGCGCTTGTCACGGGAGCAATACCGACCTAAATAGCGTCCCTCATTTTGCATCGCACCGCCAGCAAGTTTGGCCGGCGCGACACCAGGGCAGCGAAAGAAAAGTTCAGGCCAGGATCCGTGGAGACAACCACGCCCAAACAGAAGAGCGCCGCTGCCCTCGCGCTCGCCGCCGTCGGTGTCGTCTTCGGAGACATCGGCACCTCGCCGCTCTATGCCATCAAGGAATCCTTCGGCGGCGCGCACCCGTTGGCGCCGGACGAGCCGCATGTCCTCGGCGTTCTGTCGCTCATCTTCTGGGCGATCATGCTGGTGGTGACAACCAAGTACGTCGCGCTCATGATGCGCGCCGACAATAAGGGCGAGGGCGGCAGCCTCGCGCTGCTCGCGCTGGCGAGCCGCCTGACGCACGGCTCCAACCTGACGCCGATCGTCATCATCCTCGGCATATTTGCGGCCGCCTTGTTCTACGGCGACAGCATGATCACGCCCGCCATCTCGGTGCTGAGTGCCGTGGAGGGCCTGCAGGTCGCCGCGCCGGCGCTGGAGCCCTATGTGGTGCCGCTGACCCTGGCGATCTTGATTGCGCTATTCGCACTGCAGAAGCACGGCACTGCCCGCGTCGGCGCGCTGTTCGGGCCGATCACCATGGTCTGGTTCGCGGTGCTGGCCGTAATCGGCCTGATCCAGATCGTCGAGCATCCCGTCGTCCTGTGGGCGCTCAATCCCTACTATGCCGTCAATTTCTTCATGCTCGATGGCTGGATTGCGTTCCTGGCGCTCGGCTCCGTGGTCCTGGTGGTAACGGGTTCCGAGGCGCTCTACACCGACATGGGGCATTTCGGCCGCTTTCCGATCCGCCTCGCCTGGTTCGGTGTGGTGCTGCCGGCCCTCGTCATCAACTATTTCGGCCAGGGTGCGTTGATCCTCGGCGATGCACGAACCCTGGACAATCCGCTGTTCCGCATGGTGCCGGACTGGGCGGCGCTGCCAATGGTGGGACTGGCGACGGCAGCCACCATCATCGCTTCGCAGGCGGTGATCACCGGCGCCTTCTCGGTAACGCGGCAGGCGATCCAGCTCGGCTACCTGCCGCGCATGCAGATCATCCATACCTCGGCGGCGGAGATGGGGCAGATTTACCTGCCCTTCGTCAATTGGATGCTGGCCTTCTTCGTCGCGCTGTTGGTGCTCGGCTTCCAATCCTCCACGCATCTTGCTGCGGCGTACGGCATTGCGGTCACCGGCACCATGATCATCGATGCGTTGCTGCTGGCGATCGTGGCGGCGCTGCTGTGGAGATGGAAGCCGATCGTGCTAGTGCTTGTGATCGGGCTGTTCCTGTTCGTCGATCTCAGCTTCTTCACCGCGAACCTGACCAAACTCACCCATGGCGGCTGGTTCCCGCTGGCGGTCGGATTGGTCATATTCCTCGTCCTCACCACCTGGAAGCGCGGCCGCGCCCTGCTGTGGGAGCGGGTGAGCAAGGACGCACTGGAGCTCGACACGTTTCTCAAGGCGGTCTCCGATCGCGTGCCGCGCGTGCCCGGCACGGCCATCTTCATGACCGGCACGGCCACCGGCACGCCCGGATCGCTGCTGCACAACCTCAAGCACAACAAGGTGCTGCACGAGCAGGTGGTGGTCCTGACCGTCCGGTTCGAGGAGATCCCCTATGTGCCGGAGGACCAGCGCTTCGAGCTGACGGTCCTGCCGAAGAACTTCTACCGCCTGCGGCTGCGCTACGGCTTCATGGAAGGGCCGAACATTCCCGACGCCTTGCGCAAGGCGGAGGGCAAGGGTCTGCATTGCGACCCGATGCAAAGCTCCTACTTCCTGAGTCGCGAGACCGTGATCCCCTCGACCAAGCCCGGCATGGCGATGTGGCGCGAACATCTCTTCGCCTGGATGTCGCGCAGCGCCACCAGCGCGATGGATTTCTTCAACATTCCACCCAACCGCGTGGTGGAGCTGGGCACGCAGATCGAGATCTGACGCCTCGCCATCCTGCTCATCGATCGAGCAGGCGTGCGGCCTTCCGAAAGGGCCGCGTGAGGCGCCACGACCACGTCTGCTTCATGCACTTGACCCTCTGTTGCAGTTTCGAGATTTCCTTCGCTTTCGCCTTGAGCTGCATACGCAACGCCGACACATCCTTGCCGACACTCGCGCTATAGGAGCTGCGGCTCAATCCGCCGAGCGCCATCTGGACGATGTCGTCGCGGCCGCAAGGATCCGCCACGCGAGCGGCCCATTCCTTCACCTCGGCCGCGCGCCGCTCCATGGGCCAGTCACGGCGACGATTGGCTCCAAACTTGACCGCTGTCACGGCCACCCTGGTGCCGAACCGCAGATGCTTCCGAGCCAGGAACTTGCGCCACATATGCAGGTCCGTTGGCAGGCCGGGGGGCGCCGGGCTCCAGCCCTCCGACAAGTATCGGTAGGCACTCAGGCGGTATCCTGCCACGGTCGGCCGAAGAAATTGAAACCGGTGCAGAGCATCCGCTCTCGCACGGCAGCCTCACCCAAGTCGCCGGGCAGCAGCATGATGCGACCATCGGCACGGATGTCCACGTGCGACAGATTTCCGAAATCGACACCCTGGAGCAGTGCCGTCATTTCGGTGAGGTGATTGGGAAACCAGAGATCGTCGTCGCCGATCTGGCAAATGTAAGCGCCGCGCGCATCCTGGAGCGCGTCGTGGCGGTAGGCTTCCCCGTGCCGTTCGCCCTTGGGATGGACAAATGGCCTGATCCGATGGTCTCTCGCTGCGAAACTCCGAGCGCACGACACCGTCTCGGCGGGTGCCCCATCACAAATCACGAACAGCTCGAAGTCTCGACGCTCCTGCGCGAGCACTGATTCGATCGCATAAGGCAGCATCGCCGGCGGGCGACAGATCGGGAGCAGGATGGTGAACGTCGGATCGCTCATGCCAACTTGCGCCTACGCCGAGCGCGCGGCAGCTTCGATTTCCGCAGTCCGCTCGACGATGCGTGCGCCCTCATGCGCGGAGCTCATCGGAGGCGGTCCGCCGTTCAGATGGGCCAGGAATGCCTTGATCTCGAGCAGCAGCGGCATGTCCTGGGCAATCTCGATTGTCTCGGCCTTCGCGTGCGCATCGGCCGGCGCGCCGCGGCGCACGCGAATGGCCGTGTCATAGGAGTCGCGCAGCTCCAGGCTGGCCCGGCTGCCGACGATGGTGAAGGTGCGGCGATGCTCCGGCGCCGCAATCGACATGTCGATGGTGATCGGCGGCCCGCCCGTTTCCCCTAGTTGCACGACGAGGCCGGTATCGATCGCCCGTTGCAGGGTCGGCCGGACGAACCTCAGCGGCGGAATGGCACCCAGCCAGTGAAGTACGATGGAGAGGTCGTGCGGCATCAGGATCCAGATCGCATTGACATCGGCATGCGGGCAGCCCCAGCCCCAGCGCTGGATGTGGATGCCGAGAACCTCGCCCACCGCGCCATCGGCGATCTCCTGCCGCATGCGCTCGATGCCGGGATGATAGCGCCACTTGTGCATGACGAAGACGCGATCGCCCGCCGCGTTCGCGATGCGGCGCGCGCTGACCAGATCGGAGGTCATGGGCTTCTCGGTGAAGATCGGGCGGCCGGATGGCAGGAGTGCGTCGATGATCTCGGCATGCAAACTGGTAGGCACCGCCACGACATAGCCGTCGACCGGCGGCAACGCGGCGAGCCGGTCGACGATCGAGTCCGCACGATGTTCGCTGGCAATGCGGCGGGACGTTTCAGACGGGGCTACGACGTGAACGATGGCGCCGCACGCCTTGAGGTCGCGCAGGATGTGACGGCCCCATGCGCCGCAACCGATCAGCCCAATGCGGCTCATGAATGCAAGCCGTCATGACGGAGCGTCGCGGCGAGGGCTAGCGCCATCTCGGCATAGCTTGGCGCGCCGGCATCCCGCGCTGACAGCGAGGGATCGTGCGCCGGCCACGAAAAGCCCAACTCGGGGTCATCCCAGCGGCAGCCGAGTTCATCCGCCGGATTCCAGTAATGGCTTACGGCGTAGACATAGCGCGTCTCGCACGCGAAGTAGAAACCATGCGCGACGCCTGGAGGAATCGTGGCACTGCAGGGCGTCTCGCCGGACAGAAGCTGATGGACGGCCAGCCGATAGGTCGGCGAGTCTGGCCGCATATCGCGAAGCGCCAATAACATCTCGCCCTGTAGAACGCACAAGTAATCGAAATGCGTTGGATGTACATGCACGCCGCGCAAGGTGTTGGCGCGGCTGCAGACGAGGTTCCACTGGACCGGGGTGACGTCGAGCTGCCAGTCCTCCCGATAGAGTTCGGTCGTGCGGAAGACCTGGCGATGTTCTCCGGATAGCGGGCGCAGAACAACGCCGGCCGGCATTTGCATAGACGCGGATCGGGATGGATCAGGCATGGACCAGCGATCGGAACGAACGAATACAAGCAGCGCGTCAACTATATGTTCGCGGCGGCCTTGTGCCAAGGCGCGGCCGCCAAGTCAGCATAGTCGCCGGCATCGCGATCAGATGCGGACAATTCAGGCGCGGTGCAGGGCCACTCCAGGCCCAGCTCGGGCGCATCCCATCGGCACCGCTGATGGTCGGAGTGGTCATCGTAGACCGATGCTCCAGTGAAGAACATTGAATCAGCCGACGAATAGAACCCATGAGCCACTCCTGGCGGGATGACCAGCATCTGCAGCTGTCGGCCGTTCAGGCGGAGCATCGCGGATCGGCGCGCCGTCGGTTCCTCGGGTCTCAGATCGTGCAGGCCGACAAACATCTCGCCCGCAATCACGCACAAGTAGTTCCAACGATACCGGTACACATGGATTCCGCGCAGCGCATTGGGGGCACTCTGGCAGGCGGTCCACTGCACCGGCGAAGGCGAGCCATGCCATTCCTTCCGGAAGATCTCGGTCAACTCCCCACGCGCATCGGGATGGGTCTGGAGCGGCATCAGCCTGACGTCGGCAGGCAGAATCATGGATTACCCGATCAAGAGTGCTTACGAGTGCTGGGAATGGGCATTGCGTTGGATCATCCGCCTGCCGCCCGAGCCAACGCAAGTGCTCGTCCCTTCGGGGCGCCGCCGATACCTCGGCATTAATTGCCGGCTCTACCTCTGAAGATTGCATGCGAGCGTCTCGTTTCTTCTGCTGTCGATAAAAAGTCCTACAATATTTCAATAGTTTGCTGGAAGGGGCGTCAGGTGGCACGCGATTCGAATGCGGAGCCGAAGCGATGGCTCGAAACAGAGGGAAAATTTGCGTGGAACCATTCGCCGCCGAGACTGTTGCACCCCCGGACCGTACCGCGCTGCGGGGCAGCGGACGGTCGACGCCGGTTTGGTGGGAGGCGTTCGATGACGAGGGCTTGCAAGGGATCTGGATTCCACAAAGTTCGCTGCCTCGGCCGAATTGGGACGACGGTGCCGCCCAGATGCCGATAATGGCCGCGCCACAGGCGCAGCGTCTTGCGGCTCAAGGCGCCGCGCGCCGGATCTTCGCGTCGCACTCTTTCCCCTTCTTCACCGACTTGTGTGAGAAAGATTTGCTGGGACCGGCTTCGCTTGTGCTGTTAGCCGGGCGTCACAAATGATTGTAGTGCAAAAGGACTGGATTGATTGTGCATGTGCACTATGATCGCTGACATGACGAGGGGACGGATCAATCCTGCGCGTGCCGCTTTGGGTGCGACGCTGCTGTCGATGGCATTGCTTGCGAGCGGCTGCATGAAGCCGGTCGAGGAAAACGATGATGCCTGGATGGTGGCGACCCCGGAGCAGGAGCGGCGCGCACCGACTCAACCTGCGGTTCGTCCGCAGGAGGCCGTGGCCGAAGTGAAGCAGAAGGCACCGATCACCACGTCCAAGAAGCCCACCCAAGAAGCGCCCGCGCCGGAGCCAGCCCCTGCGGCGCCGGTCCATACGGCCTCCGAACTGATGGGCAAGCGGCAGTCGGAGGTGACGGCGCTCATGGGTGCGCCCGCCCGCATCGAGCAGCGCGCGGCCTCGACGGTATGGGTGTATCAGGGCGGTGACTGCGGCCTCGACGTCTTTTTTTTCCTGGATATGGCGACCTCCGATGAGCGTGTGTTGACCGTGGCGCCGAGCGCGGAATCCGCGGCGGCAGCGGCGAGAAAACCGACATCCCCGGCGGCGGCGGGCGAGACCGCTTCAGCCGAGGTGGCCAGCGGGCCGCAGAATCCGGACGATACCGCCATCGACGCGTGTTACGGAAAACTGCGCCGGAGCTGAAATGTCGGGCGAACCGATGCTGGTCGTCGTCGAGGACGACGACGTTTTCGCTAAAGTCCTCATCAACAATCTAGCCGGAGCGGGGTTCTCGGCCACTCATTTCGATCGGCCGGAAACCGCGATCGCCGGCGTTCCCGCCTTGCCGCGCGCCGATCTCTTGATTCTTGATTGGCGTCTGCCGGCCATGACCGGCGTCGATCTGCTCGACCGGCTGCGCAAGCTCGGCTGCAAGGCGCCAGCCTTGCTGCTGACCTCGCATGATGACGTCTTCTACGAAGAGGCGGCGCTGGAAGCGGGCGCGGTCGATTTCATTTCCAAGACCCGCAGCTTCTCCGTGCTGCGCAAGCGGATCGAGTTGGTGCTGGCCGGCAATCGCCGCGACGGCGCCGTGCCTGCTGCGACATTAAAACGCGGTTCCCTGCTGATCGAGCCGGCGATCCATCAGGCCAAGTGGAACGACAGCCCCGTGTCCTTGACGCTCGGCGAGTTCCGCGTGACGGAGCGTCTGGCTCGCGCTCATGGCGACGTCAGCTATCGCCAGCTCTATGACGTGCTGAAGGGCGAGAGCTTCATTGCCGGTTCCGGCTCGGAAGGTTACCGCGCCAACGTCCGCACCCTGGTCAAGCGCATCCGGCAGAAATTCTGCGATGTGGACGGCCAGTTCTCCTCCATTATTTCGGTTCCCGGCTTCGGATATCGGTGGCGCGAAGGGGCGCCAGATGGCCAAGCCTGAGAGGATTCGGTCTTCGGTCACCGTCAAACTGATGGTGGTTTCGGCGGTCTTCCTGATCGTGCCCGCCCTGCTTTACGGCCGGTTCGAACAGGCGGACGCCGAGCGCAAGCAGCTCATGGTGACCAACCTGCAGATCCAGGGCCGGCTGGCAGCGCAGGCCTTGCAGGAAAAGCTGATCGCGGCCGGCCCACGCGCGCCGGTGGAGGCGCAGGATCTGCTGGATTCGGTGAGCCGTGGCGAATTATGGCTGAAGCTGTTGCTGCGGCCTGCCGACGACGCCTCCAGCTATTTCTACATTGCCAGCGCGCCCCATGTGACGGCCGAGCAATTGTCGGCCGAGCGCGAGGCGCTGATCGCGTCCGGCCAGCTGCTGAAGGCGACCGAGAGCTGTGCCGGCAACCGTCCGCTGGCCGCCCAGTTCGAGAACCCGACCGGCGTCACCGAGCTCTTGACCTCGCTCACGCCCTTCCACACCGAGCAGGGCTGCTGGCTAGTGGTCACCTCTTATCCCGAGGATCCGGTGATCGCTTCGCTGACCAAGCCGTTCTCGAGCGCGCCCGAGTTGCGCTGGGCAGCCTTGTTCTACATCATCATGGCGGTGCTGTCGGTGTGGGCCGGTCTCTCGATCTGGCAGTCGATGCGGCGCTTCGGCAGTCTTGCGCGTCGCATGAGCGAATCCAACCTCGAGCCGTCGGCCCGCTTCGTCGACCTGACGCCGGTGCAGGAACTGCAGCCGATCGCCGCCGCGATGGATCGGCTGGTCGATACCATGCGCCGCGCCGCCAGCGCGATCCGCGAGGCGGCGGAGGAGAATGCCCACGCGCTCAAGGGGCCGGTTGCCTCGATCCGCCAGGCGCTGGAATCGCTGCGCCACGGGCGGCCGGAGGACGTGAGGGATGCGGCCCTCGCCATCGACCGTTCCCTTCAGAAGCTCGACGGCCTGATCAGCACGGCGCGGCGTATCGACCATGACATCGCCACCAGCATCGCCGAGGGCCGGTCGATCGTCGATTTGAGCGCGCTCGCAGCCAATGCCGCCCGCGCCGCGAACGAGCAGCAGGTGGATCATGATAGCCCGAAGGTCGATTGCAAGGTGACACCGGACCTCGCCGTGGTCGGCAGCGAAGAGACGATCGAGACGGTGCTCGAGAACCTGATCGACAATGCCGTCGGCTTCTCGCCGCCGCGCAGCACAGTGAAGGTGACCTTGAAGCGCGCCGGCGACCGCGCTCGCCTGTCGGTGGAGGATCAGGGGCCAGGCGTCCCGCCCGACTTGCTGCCGCACATCTTCGAGCGTCATTTCTCCACGCGGAACGGCCACGAAGCCCAAATGGACGGGCAGCCGCATTTTGGCCTAGGACTGGCCATTGTGCGGCGCAATGTGGCGATGTTGGGTGGGGTAGTTTCCGCCGACAATGGCCCCGACGGTGGCTTCCGCGTTGTGGTCGACCTGCCACTGGCCTATCCCGCGCGCTAAAGTTAACGCGCCGCAACACCGATTAACCCATTGGAAAGATTTGTCAGAATCTGTGACCTAAGGTCACAAGCTAATCACATGTTTGACCCACGACATACCGGGCATCCGCCGCCATATTCAACATGCATTCGCGCCGATGACGATGCATCGAGGACCGACGTCCTGTGAGCATCTAGGCGCCATCACGTCGACAGGTTTTGATTCGTAAGAATCGCCGCGATGTGATGCCGAGTCCCCGACGCCTCTATCCCCAAGAGAGGCGAAGCCGACGGCAGCCGCAGGCCCTCGCGGCTGCCGTTTTTTTTTGCTCGTCATCCGGGCCCCTCACTTGCCGATGGTCACCAGCAGCGTGCCGGCTTCCGTGATCCCGGTGCGATCGAATTCGGCGCGCAGGGCGGCGATCTCCGCGTCCATCTGATCGGCCCGGTAGGCGGCCGCCACCTTGTGCGGGTCTGCCCGGCTCGCAAAGTGGGCGAAGGCTTCCGGTGACATCTGTGTCAGATGGAGCAGGTGACGAACCGCAACCGAGCGGGCGCCATTGCACGCCGCAACGATCTCGCCAGCCGGGATCGGATCCCAATGCACCATGCCGGCCATGCGATCCAGCTTCTTCAGCCAGCGCTCGAACCGGTCGCCGCCGCGCTGGGATGGAATTGAGAGATCGAACCAGGGATCGACGATCACGATAGCGCGCCGCGCGACGCGCATCGCTTCGGCGAGTGCCTGGTTGATGTCGCCGACATGGTGCAGCGCGTTCTCGAAGGTAACGAGGTCGAAGGACTCATCGGGAAAAGGCAGGGTCTCTGCCGTTCCTGGCCGAATATCCAGGCCGACCGCGTGGCCTTCCGCCGCCCTAGCGTCATCCGGCTCGACACCCGTGGCCGCGATACCGAGGGATTTCGCGTGGGCGAGCAGAGCGCCGGCGCCGCAACCGACATCGCACAGGCTCGCCGGCTTCAGCGCTGCGATCTCGCTGCGGAATGCTTGCTGATAGAGTTCATCGGCCGTCATCGGCGCCTCGCAAGGTCGGTAGCTGAGTTAGGACGATAGACCAAGGCCGTCAAGAATGCCCCTTGCTCTATCGGATGTGTGCCTAGACGGCTTTGGTGCCGTCGACTGCCTTTTGCCGACGCACTGTCCTTTGATCGAACACCTGCTATAAGGCTCGGCACTCTCACATCGGCAGGCGTACGCCATGAATCTTTTCGCCGAAATCGGCACTCATCTCTCCGGCCTCGATCGGCTGCGAACCATGATGAAAGACGGGCGCCTGACCGGGATTGAACGGACGCTCGCCTTGCGCCTGATCGAGGTCGAAGAAGGGCGTGTTGTGGTGGAGGGCACGCCGAGCCTGCAGGTCTACAATCCGTTCGGAGTAGTGCATGGCGGCTATGCCGCCTCGATTCTCGACAATGCTTGTGGCTATGCCGCCCAGTCCATGATGGCGCCCGGTCAGATGTGCACGACGCTTGAGCTCAAGGTCGCCTATCACAAGGCTATGACTGAGGAGACCGGCCCGGTTCGGGCCGAAGGCAAGATCGTATCGATCGGCCGTCGCGCCGCCTTCACCGAGGCGCGATTGACAGACATTGCGGGCAAACTTTATGCATCTGCAACATCGAGCTTGATCGTCATGTCTTCCTAGGCTTCCTCAGAAATCCTTAATCAAGTGCTCCTAGCATCCGCCGGCCGATGGGGCGATCGCCATTTGCAATCGTTGCGGCTCCCGTGGGGACGGGGCGGTCAGTACCTGAGGGAACGTTCGATGACTGCAAGCCACGATATTCCGCATACCTCCGATCTGGTCGCAGGCCCGAAGCCTGCTATGTCTGCCGCGCGCGCCAGCAAGCCCAGCGTGTTCGATCGCTTCAGCACGCCGCTCTGGATCGCCATCGGTATCTCGGTGATCGCCCTGGCCGCTTTGGCCGCCTTCGGCTGACCACGTCTCCATTCGGAAGTCGGGAAGGGCTGACCGCGTGATGCGGCGGCCCTTCGCGTTTGTTGCCGACGCCGCGTCTTGCCAGTCTTATACTGATCTTTGCGGGCGCTTCGACCGGAGCGCTCGTCCATTTCCCGCGAAGGATCTTTGCTCATGTCGAATGTCGCTGTGTCGCGCCCGTTGGAGTACGGCCCCCCGATTGCCCTTGAGGCCGCCAAGCGCGTGATGGTGGCCGCCGAAGCCGAAGCGCATGCCAATGACTGGCCCATGGTGATCGCGATCGTCGATAGCGGGGGCAATCTGGTGATGCTGCACAGCCTGGACCACGCGCAGCATGGCAGCGTCGTGATCGCGCAGGAGAAGGCGCGTTGTGCCGTGAATTTCAAGCGGCCCACCAAGGCGTTTGAGGATGCGCTCGCCGAGGGCGGCTTCAACCTGCGGGTATTGGCAGCCCCGGGCATGCTGCCGCTGGAGGGTGGGCTGCCATTGATCGCGGCCGGCAGGATCGTTGGCGCCATCGGCGTTTCCGGCATGCGCTCAACTCAGGACGCGCAAGTCGCAGAGGCCGGCGCGAAGGCCCTGTAGCGACCGACTGGGATGAGCGGCGCTCCGCAGTTGCCTGCGGAGCGCCTGGTCTCACCCCCCACACAGCGCGCTCAGGCGCTGCGGATCTCGGCCTCTTGTTTCCTATTTCTGAGTAAAGATTTTGTTGACGAAGAGTGCGCTCGCCAGTTCTTTGAAGCCAGCTGTTGCTGTCGCGCCAGCGCGCAGCCGCCGGGTAAGCCGTCATCTGGGGAGGCATGCCGGCGAACAGCTGCACTAGCTGCTTTGGGGATCGGCGTTCGGGGGGATTGGGGGCTTGCGGGGAACTTCTGGCGCGGCGCGCTACCGCCGGATCAATCTGGCGTTACTTGGCGTCATGGCGAGTTTCACCATCGGGGGACTGATCGTTCTACCGCTGTGGCTGCTGCCGCTTGATTCGCAGTGGGGTTGGCTGCTGCTGCCGATCGCGTTGCTGACCAACCTCTTCTGGGCGCTGCATCACGAAGCGATCCATGGCGGGTTCCATGACGACCGTCAGCGCAACCTGCAGGCCGGGCGCCTGATGGCCGTTCTGCTCGGCTCGTCGTTCCACGTGCTACGCTTCGGGCATCTGATGCATCATCAGTACAACCGCAACCCGATCGACCGGCCCGACACCTACGATCCGGCATCGACATCCCGGTTGAAGGCGCGCCTGTCCTTTCTCGGCACGCTGTTGTTCGGCCTCTATCTGGCGGAGGTGCTTGCGCCGATCGCGTGCTGGCTTCCGCGGCCGGCGATCGGGCGTATCATCGATCGGGTCTATCGCGGAGACGATCCGGCACTGCACGCGATCCGCCTCGCGGCGCATCGCCAGTTCCTCGATCCGAAGCGGCTTCGCCTTATTCGCATCGATACAGTGCTGGCCTGGTCGCTGCTCGCGTCATCGGCGGTTGTGTTCGACACACATTGGCCGATGCTGCTCGGGTTCCTGATCGCGCGTGGCCTCCTGATCTCCGTGTTCGACAATGTCTATCATTTCGGCACGCCGATCGATCGGCCGGACTATGCGCGCAACTTGTCACTGCCGGTGCCGCTCAGGTTGCTCATTCTCAACATGAACATGCATCGCGTGCACCATCATCGCCCGGCTCTGTCATGGTGGGCGCTGCCGGCACAATTCGCCGCCAGCAAGGAGCAGTATGATGCGCCGCTGCTCCGCATGGCGATGGCGCAGTTCGCCGGTCCCGTTCCAATCAGGGAACTCAGCTCGTCAAAGAGCGCACCCTAGAGGCACTCTTGCAGCGAGCGTCAGCGTGTGGACGTCGGTTCGGTTAAGTCTCGTCAACCAAAAAGCGGCGAAAGACGCAGCCGCCGATTCGCGGGCCGGACGTCAAATTAACCATCCCAACCGGACGACTCGTGAGCCAGACTCGCTTGGTATTTGCGCAACAGTCGTGGAAAAACCACTTCAAGCATTTGTGAAAGTGCGGACGGTTTTCCTCCTCCGCACGCAGAAAATGGCCCGAGAACCGCGGCGCACCTGGGCCAGTAACCTTAATCAAAAGGCCGACCGCTTTTCTACCCAAACGGCTAGGCTACACCCAGGTGTGGGCACTTCTGTTGACGGAAATGGGTTCACTCCCCACCATTTCAGTCATCGGCTTCCCTTGGGCTAACAGATGGAGCGAGGCATGCTCGAGTTCTACGTTAACTATTCGATCAACTCCGGACCGAAGTCGAAACGAGTTCAGGTTGGTCCGTTCAACAATGTGGGGGCGGCCACGCGTCAGCGTGCCACGCTCGAAAACAGCCCCGGCATCTCGCACTGCTGGGTGGGCATCAGCCGCGACGAGACGCGTCAGCTGCTCGCGGTCGAAGGGCCCAAGGTGATGCAGTTCGTGCCGGCGGCAATCCCGACGGCCGCGTAGTTTCGTTCGCTTAAGTTCGTTTTCTCGAGATTTCCCTACACACCGTGCGGCGCGGCACCCCAAGCGCACCCGAGCGCTTGCCGCGCCGCTCTTTTTTTCACCGAAAGGCTCCAGCGCCGCTTCGCGGATTGGGCGGTTTTATGTCAGGCTGCAGACGGCGCCTCGCGTTGTCTAACTCCACAAAAGGATGAGGCTGCGCAAGGCCTGGTTCAGTGCCGCACGGAGCATCGCTTGATGGCAGCGCGGGCCCCGTGCGAGGCTATCCGCTCACGAAGAGGTCGCCCATGTGCCGGAACATCAAGACCCTTTACAATTTCAAGCCGCCCGCAACCGAGGAGGAGATCCGCGCCTCCGCCATACAATTTGTTCGGAAGCTGAGCGGATTCACCCATCCCTCCAAGGCGAACGAGCACGCCTTCAACCATGCGGTCGACCGGGTGGCGGATGCGGCACGTGAGCTGCTGGACTCGCTCGTCACAACAGCCGTTCCGCGCGATCGCGCCGCGGAGGCCGCCAAGGCTCGCGCGCGCGGTGCGGCCCGGTTTCGCACGTCGAGTGCCGGCGGCACGCGCTAGCCGAACGCGGAGCAAATGGTGGCATCGTCAGCCGCGGAGGAGATTGTCCTGACCGCCGATGCGGCGCATCGGGTCTCGGCGCTGCTGATTTCGCCGCCGGGGGCTTTCGCATGCTATGTGCTGGCGCACGGTGCGGGCGTTGGCATGACGCATCCCTCCATGCAGTCCGTGGCGGTCGAGCTTGGCGAGCGCGGCGTTGCCACATTGCGCTATCAGTTTCCCTACATGGAGCAAGGGGCGAAGCGGCCGGACCCGCCCGTCCTTTGCCATGCCACCGTCCGGGCGGCGGTGGCAAAGGCCGGAGAGCTGAAGCTCCCGCTCATCGCAGGCGGGCGCTCGTTCGGCGGGCGCATGACGTCGCAGGCGCAGGCCAAGTCTGCGCTGCCGGGGGTCCGCGGCCTCGCCTTCCTCGGATTCCCGCTGCATCCGGCCGGGCGCCCATCGGATGATCGCGCCGAACACCTGTTCGACGTGACGATTCCGATGCTGTTCCTCCAGGGCACGCGCGATGCCCTGGCCGACCTCTCGCTGCTTCGGCCGCTGGTGGATCGGCTCGGCAAGCGCGCAACCCTGACGCTGTTGGAGGATGCCGATCATTCGTTCCATGTGCCGGCAAAGACCGGCCGCAAGGACGCGGAAGTCAGACGCAAAATCTTGGATGCGCTCGCGGCCTGGACCAAGACGCTGATCGCAGGCTGATTTCCTCACCATCGCCGGTCTTATCGAGCAGGGATGCGACTGGCCTCGGCACGCCCGCTTTCACCGCCGCATCCTCAAGCTGGTGGTTGGTGACGCGGGACTGGCAGCTTATGCTTAAAGTCCCACTAACCGGAAAGTCCCGCCAACCGCACCGTTCCGCGGCTTCGATGACTGGCAACTTGCGATGGCATCGATTTGGCTCGCGTTCAGCTGCAGATGGAACGGCGCCAGCGCCCAGGTCACGACAGGAGCGGTATTGAAACCGAACTGAGCAGCGCCATATAAATCATGACTAGATTGGTCATGTTTGGATCGGCAGGACATCATGAGATTGAGCCGCTTGGCCGATTTTGCGGTCGTACTGATGACCCATATGGCTCAGCATCAAGGAGTCCGTACGGCATCTGAGGCCGCTGTTGCGACCCAGCTGCCCGCACCAGCCGCTGCCAAGGTTCTTGCGCGGCTTTGCCGCGAAGGCCTGTTGACCTCCAGTCGCGGAGTGAGGGGCGGATACCAGCTTGCCCGGCCAGCCACTGATATCTCGGTGGGCGCCATCATCAATGCGCTCGATGGTCCAGTGGCGCTCACGCAGTGCATCAGATCGGGGCCGGGCGGATGCGAGATCGAAGCGGTATGTCCCTCTCGGATCGGCCTGCATCGCATCAATGTGGCCGTGCACAAGGCGCTCGACGATGTGTCGCTGGCTGACATCGCTGCACCTGTCCAGGCGCCTTTAGCGCAGGTCCGGCGCGAAGCGGTGCGCCGCCTGCCAGCCACCAAGGCGCAACCATGAGGATCGAGACCGACAATGACTGCATCTCAGCAGACGATTGAGACCCTTCGGTCGCTCGGCGGCGATTACAAGTTTGGCTTCGTCACCGAGATCGAATCGGATTTTGCGCCGAAAGGTCTTGATGAGACCACTATCCGCTTCATCTCCGCCAGGAAGGACGAACCGGAATGGCTCCTCGATTGGCGGCTGAAGGCGTTCCGTTTGTGGCGGGACGAGCAGGCCCAGGCGCGCGAACCCACCTGGGCGCATGTGACCTATCCCAAGATCGACTACCAGGACATCTATTACTACGCCGCACCGAAGGGCAGTAAGAAGCCGGAGAGCCTGGACGACGTCGATCCGGAGTTGCTGAAGACCTATGAGAAGCTCGGCATTCCGCTTGCCGAGCGCGCGGCGCTGGCAGGCGTCGCGGTCGACGCGGTGTTTGACTCCATCTCCGTTGCCACCACGTTCAAGGAGCGGCTCAAGGAACTGGGGATCATCTTCTGCCCGATCTCCGAGGCCGTGCGGGAGCATCCTGAGGTTGTGCAGAAGTACCTCGGAAGCGTCGTGCCCTACAGCGACAATTTCTTCGCGACCTTGAACTCCGCGGTGTTCAGCGACGGCTCCTTCGTCTATGTGCCGCCGGGTGTGCGCTGCCCGATGGAACTGTCGACCTACTTCCGGATCAACGCGAAGGAATCGGGACAGTTCGAGCGGACGCTGATCATCGCCGACAAGGGCTCCTACGTCAGCTACCTCGAGGGCTGCACGGCACCGATGCGCGACGAAAACCAGCTCCACGCTGCGGTGGTGGAACTGGTGGCGCTCGAGGACGCCGAGATCCGCTATGCCACCGTGCAGAACTGGTATCCGGGCGACAAGGAAGGCAAGGGCGGAATCTACAACTTCGTCACCAAGCGTGGCGCATGCCGCGGCGCGCGCTCGCGGATCTCGTGGACCCAGGTGGAGACCGGCTCGGCCATCACCTGGAAATATCCGAGCGTCATTCTGCAGGGCGACGATTCCGTGGGGCAGTTCCACTCGGTCGCCGTGACCAATAATTGGCAGCAAGCCGATACCGGCACCAAGATGATTCATATCGGGCGGAACACGCGCTCGACGATCATCTCCAAGGGAATCTCGGCTGGGCACGGGCAGAACACCTATCGAGGGCTCGTGCGCTTCCTGCCCCGAGCGGAGGGCGCCCGCAACTACTCGCAGTGCGACAGCCTGCTGATCGGTTCCAAGTGCGGCGGTCACACCGTGCCCTATATCGAAAGCAAGAACCCGACGGCACGTGTCGAGCATGAGGCAACGACGTCGAAGATCAGCGACGATCAGCTGTTCTATTGCCGGCAGCGCGGCCTGTCCGCGGAGGATGCCGTGAACACCATCGTCAACGGCTTCTGTCGCGAGGTTCTGCAGAAGCTGCCCATGGAGTTCGCGGTCGAGGCGCAGAAGCTTCTCGGCGTGAGCCTCGAGGGCAGTGTCGGGTAGCACAAGAGAGGAAATGGACGGCATGCTTAAAATCGAAGATCTGCACGTCGAGGTCGATAATAGGGAAATCCTCCACGGGCTCGATCTCGAGATCCCGAAGGGGGAGGTGCACGCCGTGATGGGCCCGAATGGCTCAGGCAAGAGCACTCTTGCCTATGCTCTTGCGGGCCGCGATGGCTACGCTATCACGCGTGGACGCATCCTCTATCAGGGGCGAGATCTGACCGCCATGGCACCGGAGGAGCGGGCGCGCGAGGGCGTGTTCCTGGCTTTCCAGTATCCGGTGGAGATCCCCGGCGTGGTGAATGCCAACTTCCTAAAATCCGCAATCAACGCGGTGCGTCGCCATCGCGGAGAGGCGGAGCTGGACGCCATCGAGTTCCTGAAGCTCGCCCGCCAGAGACTGAAGCTCCTGAACATGGATGAGGCGCTGCTGTCGCGCCCGATCAATGTCGGGTTCTCGGGTGGCGAGAAGAAGCGCAACGAGATCTTTCAAATGTCGATGCTCGATCCCAGGCTCGCCGTACTGGACGAGACGGATTCTGGCCTTGACATCGACGCGCTCAAGATCGTTGCAGAGGGCGTCAATAGCTTGCGCGGCCCCGACCGCACGATATTGCTGGTCACGCACTACCAGCGCCTCCTGGACTACGTCGTGCCGGACCAGGTGCATGTCCTCGCCGGCGGCCGCATCGTCAAATCCGGCGGCAAGGAATTGGCCCTGGAGCTTGAAGCCAAAGGTTATGCCGATTTCGTGAAGGCGGCAGCGGCATGAACGGCGATCGCGAGTGCCAGCCATGAATGTCAACACCCCACACAAAGCGAGCGATTTCCGGCCATCCGCCGGACGTGAGCATCTGGGCAAGAGTCCCGCTTGGCTTGATGGCGTCCGAGAGGCGGCCATGGAGCGCTTCCGCGAGGACGGATTTCCGTCGCCCAAGCTGGAGTCCTGGAAATTCACGAACCTCAGCCCGCTTGCCCGCACGACATTCCGTAGCGCTGAGGCGACCAAGGGCCGGAAAATCACGCGCGTTGACCTTGAACCGTATAGGCTGACGCCGGACTGTCACCTCATCGTGTTTGTGAACGGCCGGTTTCGACCTGATCTGTCCGCTCTCGACCATGTTCCCGACGGAACGCGCGTCGTGGACCTTGTCGCCGCCGGCGAAGACGATTTGCAGGCCTTGATCGCACCGCCCGCCGTGGCAGTGGAGCCGCGGGCGCGGACCCTCTTCGATCTCAATACCGCATGTATGGGCGGTGGGGCTGTCGTGCATCTAGGGCGCGGCGCCATTCTTGACCCGGTGCAGTTGCTGTTCGTCGCCTTGCCCGAAGCCGAACCGGCGGCCTTCCATCTGCGCAATCTGATCCGAGCCGAGGCAGGCTCGAGTGCCACCGTGCTGGAATCCTACGTGTGCCTTGGGGAAGGCACGTACTGGACCAACGCCGTGACCCAGATCGACGTCGCGCCGAACGCGGTCCTGCGGCACTACAAGCTGCAGGCGGAAGGCAGTGCGGCTTTCCACGTGGCCGAGACGTCGGTGCGGCTGGACCACCAAGCCGCCTATCGCATGTTCGCCGCGTCGCTGGGCTCGCAACTCGGCCGCAACGAGGTCGACGTGGACCTTGCCGCGACCGAGGCTGTGGCACGGCTTGCTGGGACGACGCTCGCACGCGGCGCGCAGCATCTCGATACGACTGTGCGCATAGAGCATTCCATGCCCCGTGGCACCAGCGGCCAGGAGTTCAAGAACGTGGTGGACGGGCGTGCACATGCTGTCTTCCAGGGCCGCGTCCGCGTCGCGCCTGACGCGCAGAAGAGCGATGCCCAGCAGATCAGTCGCAGCCTGCTCTTGTCCAAGACGGCCGCTGCCGACACCAAGCCGGAACTGGAGATCCTGGCCGACGATGTGAAGTGCAGCCATGGCGCCACGATCGGCGATCTCGATGAGGAGGCGTTTTTCTATCTTCGCACTCGCGGCGTCGGCGAGGCCGAGGCGCGCAGCGTGTTGATCGACGCCTTCATCGGAGAGCTGATCGAGCACATCACCGTCGACTCGGCTCGCACCTACTTTCGTCGTGCCTTCGACCACTGGCTAGCAGACGGAGGCCGGCCATGACTGCGATGCAGCCTCTGACCAATCTCCGGGAATTGGATGTCGCGCGCATCCGGCAGGACTTCCCGATCTTTTCCCAACCGGTCCACGGCAAGCGGCTCGTATTCCTCGACAGTGCGGCGAGTGCACAGAAGCCGCGCTCTGTCATGGAGGCGGAACGCGGCATTTATGAGACCGCATACGCCAACGTGCACCGCGGCGTGTACTCGCTGAGCCAGCGTGCCACCAGTGAGTTCGAGGCTGTGCGCGAAAAGGTCCGTCGACTGCTGAATGCGCGCGAGACGCGCGAGATCGTGTTCGTGCGCGGCGCTACGGAGGCGATCAACCTGGTGGCGCAAAGCTTCGGCCGCGCCTTCCTGTCGGCGGGCGACGAGGTGCTGATCAGTCATATGGAGCACCATTCGAATATCGTGCCCTGGCAGATGCTGCGCGAAGAGAAGGGCGTACAACTAAGAGTGGCGCCGATCGACGACGCGGGCGAGCTGGATCTGGAGACCTTCGAGAAACTGATCGGGCCGCGCACCAAGCTGATTGCGCTCACCCATGTTGCCAACGCGCTCGGCACCGTGGTGCCGATTGAACGGGTGATCCGCCTCGCCAAGGAACATGGCATCCCGGTTTTGGTCGACGGATGTCAGGCGGTACCGCACCAAGCGGTCGATGTTCAGGCGCTAGACTGCGACTTCTATGTCCTCTCCGGCCATAAGCTGTATGGGCCAACTGGAATCGGCGTGCTCTACGGCAAGGCGGAGCTGTTGCAGGCGATGCCGCCATGGCAGGGCGGCGGCGATATGATCCGGTCCGTCACCTTTGAGAAGACGGAGTACAACGAGTTGCCATGGAAGTTCGAGGCCGGCACGCCGCATATCATCGGCGCGATCGGGCTCGGGGCCGCGATCGACTATGTACAGTCGATCGGCTACGATGCCATCGGGGTTCATGAGGACGCTCTGCTGGCCTATGCGCTGCGTGAGCTGTCGAAGATCAACTCGCTGCGCATTATCGGCCAGCCACGCCACCGGTCTGGCGTAATCTCCTTCGCGCTGGGCGACGTGCATCCTCATGATATCGGCACGATCCTGGATCAGGACGGTATCTGCGTTCGCGCCGGACATCATTGCGCCCAGCCAACGATGGACCGGTTCGGCGTCTCGGCGACGGCCCGCGCCTCTTTCGGCATCTACAACGACCGGGACGACGTCGATGCCTTGGTCGCCGGCCTGGGCAAGGTCCAGGAGATGTTCCGGCTATGAACGAGCTCCGTGACCTTTACCAGGAAGTCGTCCTGGACCATGCCAGGCGGCCCCGGAATTTCGGCGCGATTCACGGACCCAGCCATCGCGCGGCCGGCCATAACCCGCTGTGCGGCGACAAGGTGACGGTGACCCTCACGATCGCGGATGGTCGGGTTGCGGATGTGCGGTTCGAAGGCGGCGGCTGCGCCATCTCGATGGCATCGGCCTCACTGATGACCGAGGCGATCATGGGCAAGACCGAGGTTGAGGTCCGCGCGATGTTCGAAGAATTTCATGCGGGGCTCACTGTGACGGATGAGGGTGCCGCCCTGAGTGCGCTCGCCGAACTGGACAAGCTCGCCGTCTTCGCCGGGGTGCGTGAGTTTCCCGTGCGCGTCAAGTGCGCGACCTTGCCGTGGCATACGCTGGTCGCAGCCCTGGACCATGTCTCAGAGCCGGTGAAAACAGAATGACGTCGGCGGATGACAAAAAGAACTACGAAGCGGGTTTGGCGTCCGAGCCGACCCTGCGCGAGCGGGTCGAGGCAGTGCTGCATACGGTTTATGATCCGGAGATTCCGGTCAACATCTACGAACTGGGGCTGATCTACGAACTTGGTGTCACCGACCAGGGCGTGGTCGACCTCAAGATGACTCTGACGACACCGAATTGCCCAGCCGCGGGCATGATGCCCGCGGAAGTGGAGGCGAAGGTCTCTGCGGTGGACGGTGTCACCAGCGTCAACGTCGAACTCGTGTGGGACCCGCCTTGGGATAAGTCGCGCATGTCGGAAGCGGCGCGGCTCGAACTTGGCCTCGTGTGAGGCAGCAATGGTCGCAACCGCAATATATCGTCCTGGATGATGTTGGCGGATGAGACTGAGCTCTATCACTGGCCGATCGCGAAGTTTGCGAAGGTGAGCCCTCCGTCAAAGACCAGCGATCGCAGCAACGAAGGGAGACTGAGCGAAAACCTTTGAAGACACGTAGGGAGGAATGCCATGGCAAAGGTGTTATGTGTTCTCTACGACGATCCCGTGGATGGTCATCCCAAGTCCTATGCACGGGACGGCATCCCCAAGCTCGACCGCTACCCGGGCGGACAGACGCTGCCCACTCCGAAGGCGATCGATTTCCATCCTGGCGAACTGCTTGGCACCGTTTCCGGCGAACTTGGCCTGGGGAAATATCTCGAGGAGCAGGGCCATGCGTTGGTCGTGACCTCCGACAAGGACGGCCCGAACTCCGTCTTCGAGCGCGAGCTGCCCGACGCCGACATCGTCATATCGCAGCCTTTCTGGCCCGCCTATCTGACGCGGGAGCGCATCGCCAAGGCGCCAAAGCTGAAGCTTGCGATAACCGCGGGAGTCGGCTCGGACCATGTCGATCTCGCAGCCGCCATGGAGCGTGGCGTCACCGTCACCGAAGTCAGTTACTGCAACTCGATCAGCGTGTCCGAGCATGTGGTCATGATGATTCTCGGCCTCGTCAGGAACTATCTTCCCTCCTACCAGTGGGTGGTGAAGGGCGGCTGGAACATCGCCGACTGCGTCGCCCGGTCCTACGACCTTGAGGGAATGCATGTCGGCACCGTCGGGGCGGGGCGGATCGGCCTCGCGGTGCTCCGCCGGTTGAAGCCGTTTGATGTGAAGCTGCACTACACCGATCGGCACCGACTGCCGAAGAGTGTCGAGAAGGAGCTCGGCCTCACCTTCCATCCGGCTGCGGCGGACATGGTTCCGGCCTGCGATGTGGTCACCATCAACTGCCCGCTCCATCCGGAAACCGAGAACCTGTTCGACGCGGCGATGATCGCCAGGATGAAGCGCGGCGCGTATCTCGTGAACACCGCGCGGGGCAAGATCTGCAATCGCGATGCTATAGCCGCCGCGCTTCAGAGCGGCCAGCTTGCCGGCTATGCTGGCGACGTCTGGTTCCCCCAGCCGGCGCCACGAGATCACCCCTGGCGGACGATGCCATATCACGGCATGACGCCGCATACCTCGGGATCGTCGCTGTCCGCCCAGGCACGCTACGCGGCCGGCGTTCGGGAAATCCTCGAATGCTGGTTCGAGCAGCGGCCGATCCGGGAGGAATACCTGATCGTTGACCGCGGCAAGCTCGCTGGAGCTGGGGCCCATTCCTATAGCGCCGGCAATGCCACCGGCGGCTCAGAGGAGGCAGCCAAGTTCAAGAGGATGTGAAAAAGATACCCGCTCGGGCCATCAGCAGGGCGACCACCATCGACGCCGCAACGAAGGCGCCAACAGCAGTAGCCGTGGGTCGTGGGATGCGCCGCAGCGGCGCGTTAGGTGGATCTACGACAGCAAGGGGGCTCAGTGTGACCCCGGCACGTGCGACCTGCCAATATAGGTCGGTACGACGTCTTCGACCGCCTTCGGCTCGATGCCGAGTTCCCCGAAACCCGGCAGGAGTCCGCTCGCCACGTTGTCCGTCCTGAGAAGGTCAACCTGGCTGGTGGTGAGCGGCGGGCTCGACAGAAATTCGAACAGCCGCGCTTGGACCGTCGCAATCGCGAAGGGGAGCGGCACGAGCAGTCGCCGTCTGCCGATAAGGCGCATCGTGATCGTGACCAGCTGACGCATCGTGTGCACCCCAGGGCCGGCGAGTTCAAAGGTGCGGCCGGCGGTCCCTGGGTCGGCGAGCATGCGCGTGATGGCCTCCGCCACGTCCTCCACATAGACAGGTTGCAAGCGGGTGCGGCCACCGCCGATCAGCGGCAGCACCGGGAGGAGCCGGGCAAGGTCGGCGAGCGTCCCGAACAAGGCGTCGCCAGGGCCGAACATGGTGCCTGGGCGGACGACGGTGGCGCCCGGGAACGCCTGCTGGACCAGCAGTTCGCCACGCCCGCGCGCGCGGATGTAAGGAGACTCCGACCTGGGATCTGCTCCGATCCCGGAGACGAGCACGAGGCGAGCCACTCCGGCCGAGGCGGCCTCGCGCGCGACCGTCTCGGCCCCTTGCTCGTGCACGGCCTCGAAGGTCACATCGCCCTTCTCGACATAGGCCGAGACCGCGTTGACGACACCGTCAGCTCCGGCGACGGCTGCGGCGACCGAGGCTTGGTCACGCACATCAGCACCGAATAATGCGATCTGGTTCAATTCCGCCGTGCGCAGGGCGTTCCGCGCCGAATGGGGATGCCGGACAGCAGCGCGCACACTCGCCCCTTCAGCGGCGAGGCGCAATGCGAGCCGTCGGCCCAGGAACCCCGTGCCGCCGAACACCGTAATCATGGTCATGGCATTGCCAGTGGCATTTTGAACAAACGGTCCTGGCACCGACTGAGAAGCGCTCGGCAATCCTGCTGGATCGACGCTTCGATAACGGCACTCATGGCGTCGAGTTCCGATGAGAAGCGCACCATTCAAGACGGTGTTGGCCCAGGTCAAATGCGTCCGCGCAACTGGTCCCGCGGCATGCCTTTAGCGCAAGCTTTTGCACCGTGCGATGAGCCGTCATCGGTGCCCTTAGCCGCTCGACATGAGGGTCTTGGACAAGCGCTTGTCTGCACGGGTTGAAATCACTGCTCTCTCAACACTGGAATGAGGCAGGCAGGGTCTGAGCGCGAGCGCCTAGCCCTTCGGTTCATGCCTCTGCGAGCCAGACCATCATCGTTCCTGGTCCACGATTGTTGCCGCAGCGGGCAGTTGAATGACAGTGCTGTTCGTTGTAGGCATGCCGACCTCTTGATTTCAGAGGAGACGCAGCATGGACCGATTCACCGGCGGTTGCCTGTGCGGCAATGTCCGAATTGTGGCGTCGGGACTCCCATACCGGGTCGGCCTTTGTCACTGTCTCGACTGTCGCAAGCATCATGGGGCCCTTTTTCACGCGTCCGCGATATTCCCTCAGGATGCGGTGATGATCGATGGCGAAACACGCGACTACGCCGGGCGGTTTTTCTGTCCCCGCTGCGGCTCGTCCATTTTCGCACGCAGCGCAGACGAGATCGAAGTGAACCTAGGATCCCTGGATGCCCCTGACCAACTGATGCCGACCTACGAAAGCTGGATTATCCGTCGCGAGTCCTGGTTGCCACCGTTTCCTCTCACGAGGCGATACGACCGCGATCGTGACGCCACGGGTCGCTTTGAAGGCACCGTTACGAGGTGACGAGAGGGTTTTGAGTGGCCTTGCCCTCGAGGGTCAGCATGGATGGTCTCTTGGGAAGCCATGCCGCCGCGCTTAAGGAGATGTAGATCGGCCGACACCATCGCCTCCCGCTTGGCCGGTGTCGCACTCGTACCGTTGTGTGCGCCAAGTCCGCCAGCGCTGCTCAATGGTACCGCTGCACCTCCGGCAAGCTGCAGCCTTATTTGGCGCGAGCCGCACTTTGCTGCTCCGGTGAGGCGCTGCCACGGTTGCTCAGGAGTGCGTTCCGCGCGAGCTCAGCCACCGTCTGCACATGGTCGACGCTGGCGCGGTAGGCGCCGTCGACATCTCGCTTGCGAATCGCATCTAGGATGCGATGCATCTCGCCGATTGCGGCCTTAGCGCGGCCGGGCGTGGAGATCGTCATGGCGCGCAGGTGGTTGATCCGCGCGTTGAGCGACTGCACCACGTCCCACGCCACCTGCTTGCCGGCGCACGCGAATAGGATCTCGTAGAAGGCAGTCGTCATCTTGATCACGTCGCGCGGGCTGTGCTGGGCGAAGGCCTGCTCGATCCGGTCGATGGCGGCGGCGAGGCGTTTCACATCGGCCGGCGTCGCCCGCTCCGCGCAGGCGCGCGCGGCCTCGGCTTCCAACAGGCCGCGCAACTCGTAAATCTGGTCGGCCTTGGCGGGATCCGGCCGCGCCACCGCCGGCCCCTGCTGCGGGATGGATTCCACCAGGCCTTCGGCCTCCAGGTGGCGCAACACCTCGCGCACCACGGTCCGGCTGACGCCGAGGCGCTCGCACAAGGTGCGCTCGACCAGTCGCTCTCCCGGCCGCAACCGGAATTCGAGGATGGCATCGCGCATTTTTTCCAGCGCCAAGCCGCGCAGGGTCTTCGCGCTGCGCTCAACGCGCAGCTCATCCGGTTCGGCCGCCAATTCGTCGCTCATCACCATGCCCGGAATAGGACCCATCGACTCGCCTATACGCAAGATCTTCTTGACTGCCGATCTTATGGTATACCATAATACCGAAAACGCAAGAAGCCGGAGCGAGGCGCGATGGACGCGAAGATCCGCAAGATCGTTACCTACAAGGAAGAGACCCTGATCGAGGGCGAGCGGGTGGCGCCCAAGCCCTTGCAGCTGTTCGGCGTTTGCGCCGTTCTCGCCAACCCCTGGGCCGGGCACGGCTTCGTCGATGATTTAAAGCCAGAGATCCATGCGATCGCGCCAGTGCTAGGCGAGCTCCTCACGGCGCGCATCCTCGAGCTGGCCGGGTCGGGCGACGCGGTCGAGGCTTATGGCAAGGCGGCAGTGGTCGGGACGGCGGGCGAGGTCGAGCATGCCTCGGCGCTCATCCACACGCTGCGCTTCGGCAACCACTATCGCAAGGCGGTGGGCGCGAAGAGCTATCTCAGCTTCACCAACACGCGCGGCGGACCCGACTGCCCGATCGTCATTCCGCTGATGCACAAGCACGACGAGAGCATGCGCTCGCACTATCTCACGGTGCAGTTCTCGATCCTCGACGCTCCGACGCCGGACGAGATCGTGGTCGCGCTCGGCGCCTCGATCGGCGGGCGGCCGCACCATCGCATCGGCGACCGTTACCAGGACTTGAAGGAGCTGGGCGGCAATGCCGTCTGAGCCGATCCGCTTTCGGCATGCCTTACGCGATGGCGAGACCGGCGCGACCACCGGCTTGCGCGCGGGCCAGGGCCAGCCGGTGATTCTGGTGCATGGCGTCGGCATGTCCGCCGAGATCTGGCGGCCGCAGATCGAGGCCCTGAGCCAGCGGTATGATGTCGTTGCATATGACATGCTGGGGCATGGCGGTTCGGACCTGCCGCCGCGTGACGCGCGCCTGTCCGACTATGCGGACCAGCTGCTTGCCGTCTTGGACGGGCTGGGCATCGCGTGTGCGCACTTGGTCGGCCACTCCATGGGCGCCCTGGTGGTGCTGGAATTTGCGCTGTCCCATCCGGATCGCATCTTGAGCATCGCTGCGCTGAACGCCGTCTATTGCAGGTCGGCAGAGCAGCGATCGGCGGTGGAGACACGCGCGGCGGTCCTGGAAAAAGGCGGGCACCTGGAGACCATCGACGGAACGATCGCACGGTGGTTCGGTGACCCGGTGCCGGAGCGGATGGCGGCCGCTGCGGCCACCACGCGGCGCTTGCTGAGCGCGGTCGATCCGCGCGGCTACCAGCGCACCTATCGTCTATTCGCCACTGCGGATGGGGCGCATCGCGGGCGACTCACGCAATTGCGTGCGCCGAGCCTGTTCATGACCGGCGACGGCGATCCCAATTCGACGCTCGAGATGTCGCGCATCATGGCGTCGGAAGCGCAGAACGGTCGCTGTGAAGTCCTATCCGGCGAGCGGCACATGATGTCGCTGACTGCGCCGGAGGAGGTGAACAAGCGGCTGCTCGGCTTCCTGGCAAGCACATCCGAGATCGACAGCAGATCCCTCCGTCGCGCCCTTGGCGCTTTCGCGACTGGCGTCACGGTAGTGGCGACCAAGCAGCGCGATGGCGGGCCGCGCGGTTTCACGGCCAACTCCTTCACGTCGGTCTCGCTCGACCCGCCGCTGGTCCTGGTCTGCATCGCCAAGAGCGCGTCCAGCTACGTGGTTTTCTCCGAGGCGGACAGCTTCGCCATCAGCGTGTTGGCGGAGCATCAGCGCGACACCTCGGGCCTGTTCGCGTCCAAGGCGGCCGACAAGTTCGAGCGCGCGTCCTGGCATGTGTCCGGCAACGGCAATCCGGTGATCAGCGGCGCGACCGCCTGGTTCGATTGCCGCAAGCACAGCCTGGTCGATGCCGGCGACCATGCGATCCTGATCGGACGCGTGGTGGATTTCGGCGATACGCCCGCCAATCCGCTCGGCTATTGCCGCGGCGCCTATGTCACCTTCGGCCTGTCGCAAGCGGCACTGGCGGCAGCGCGCCCGCGCGTCGGCGCGATCCTGGAGAGCGAAGACGGCATCCTGTTCCTGGCGGACGGCGACCGCTTCGATCTGCCCGAGGGTATCAGCCTGGAGCCGGGCAGCGACCCCAGCAGCCTCAACGGCACGCTGCGCCGGCTCGGCGTTTCGGCGCAGCTTGGCTTCCTGTTCGCGGTGTTCGAAGATCCGCGCAGCGGCGCCGGCTCTGTCAGTGTCTATTATCGCGGCGCGCTTACACCGCCTATGCCCCAAGCGGCCGGGCTGCGCGTCATTCCGCTCGACCAGATTCCGTGGGCCGGCCTGCGCGACGATGCGATCCGCTCCATGCTGCGGCGCTACGTGCATGAGCGGACCGAGGACACCTTCGGCGTCTATATCGGCGATGCAGAGCGCGGCACCGTGCAGGCGCTCGCCAAGCAGGCATAGGAGACCGGCGACATGCGCTTTTCCCTGTTCGTGCATATGGAACGCCCGGATACGGCGAAGCCGCATGCCGAGCTGTTCGCCGAGCTCGAGGAACTGGTGTTCATGGCGGAAGAGGCGGGCTTCGAGACCGCCTGGATCGGCGAGCATCACGCGATGGAATTCACCATCGCGCCAAATCCCTTCATTCATCTCGCCTACCTTGGCGGCCGGACGCGCAAGATCCGGCTCGGCACCGGCACCATCATCGCGCCGTTCTGGCATCCCATCAAACTGGCGGGCGAGGCGGCATTGGCCGACCTCGCGACCGGCGGCAGGCTGGACCTAGGCATCGCGCGTGGCGCCTATTCCTTTGAATATGAGCGGTTGTTGCCGGGGCTCGATGCGATGGGCGCTGGCAAGCGGCTGCGCGAAATGGTGCCGGCCATCCAGCGGCTGTGGCAGGGCGACTATGCCCATGACGGCGAGTTCTGGAAGTTCCCGACCACCACCACATCGCCCAAACCAGTGCAGCAGCCCGGGCCGCCGATCTGGATCGCCGCGCGCGATCCCAGCTCGCACGACTTCGCGGTGGGCAAGGGTTGCAACGTGCAGGTGACGCCGCTCGCCTCCGGCGACGAGGAGGTGGCGAGCCTGATGACGCGCTTCAACGCAGCGTGCGCCAATCATCCGGAGCGGGCTCGGCCGCAGATCATGCTGCTGCAGCACACCTTCGTGTCAGACTCGGCCGCAGAGACCGATCGCCTGGCCAAGGACCTCAGCGTCTTCTATTGCATGTTCGGCGCTTGGTTCCAGAACAAGCGGCCGATCCATCAGGGCATCATGGACCCGCTCAGCGAGGCCGAGATGGCTGCGATGCCGAACTACGCGCCGGACGTCGTGCGGCGCACCCTGGTGATCGGTGAGCCGGACGAAGTCGTCCAGCGCCTGAAGGGCTACGAGCAGCTCGGCTACGACCAGTATTCCATCTGGATCGACAGCGGCATCAGCCATGAGCGCAAGAAGAAGTCGCTCGATCTCTTCATTCGGCATGTCCTGCCGGCGTTCCGCTGAGAAAGCGAGGCTGCTCATGACGCTCCCACGCTTCCGCTGCTACATCGACGGTGCATTCGTCGACACAGACGAAACGTTCGAGAGCATCGATCCTTCGACCGGCGGGGCCTGGGCCGTCATGCCCGCCGCCAGCGCGGTGGACACCGACCGCGCCGTGCGCGCCGCTTATCGCGCGTTGAGCGATGCGGCATGGGCGGGCCTGACCGCGACGCAACGCGGCAAGCTGCTCTACAAGCTCGGCGACCTGCTGGCCGAGCATGCGCCGCGGCTGGCGGAGCTGGAGACGCGCGATACCGGCAAGATCATCCGCGAGACGCGCGCGCAGATCGGCTACATCGCCGACTTCTACCGCTATTTCGGCGGCCTCGCCGACAAGGCCGAGGGCGCGCACCTGCCGATCGACAAGCCGGACATGGAAGTATATCTGCGCCGCGAGCCCATCGGTGTCGTCGCCGCAGTCGTGCCGTGGAACTCGCAGCTTTTCCTGTCCGCGGTCAAGCTCGCGCCGGCGCTGGCGGCCGGCTGCACGGTGGTGCTGAAAGCCTCCGAAGAGGGACCGGCGCCGCTGCTCGAGTTCGGCAAGCTGGTGGAGCAGGCTGGGTTCCCCAAGGGCGTCGTCAACATCCTCACCGGCTTCGGCCAGAGCTGCGGCAAGGCGCTGACCTCGCATCCGTTGGTAGCGCGCATCGCCTTCACCGGCGGACCGGCAACCGCGCAACAGATCGTGCATAACAGCGCAGAGAATCTCGCCAATATCTCGCTCGAACTCGGCGGCAAGTCGCCGGTGCTGGTGTTCCGCGACGCCGACCTGGACAGTGTCGCCAATGCGATCGTGGCCGGCATTTTCGCCGCAACCGGACAGAGCTGCGTCGCCGGCTCACGACTCTATGTCGAGCGGCCAATCTACGACAAGTTGGTGGATATGCTGGTCGCGAAGGCGCGCGCCATCCGTATGGGAGATCCGCAGGATCCGGCTACCGAGATGGGGCCGCTGGCGACGGCACGACAGCGCGCACATATTGAAGCGCTGCTGAGCCAGAGCGTTGCTTCCGGCGCGCGCATCTTGACCGGCGGCCAGATTCCACCCGACCGCAAGGACGGCTTTTACTTCGAGCCCACCATCGTCGCTTGCGCCAACAACCAGGTGCCGTGCGTCGCCGAGGAGCTGTTCGGCCCGGTGCTGAGCGTGATCGCGTTCGATGGCGAGGAGGAGGCTGTGACGCTGGCGAACGACACGCGCTATGGCCTCGCCTCCGGCGTCTTCACCCGCGACCTGACGCGCGCGCATCGGTTGGTGCGCCGCATCCGCGCCGGCATCGTGTGGGTCAACACCTACCGCGCGATCTCGCCCTTGGCGCCGTTCGGCGGATTCGGCCTGTCCGGCCTCGGCCGCGAAGGCGGTGCGGACTCGATCCGCGACTACACCCGCAGCAAGGCGGTGTGGATCCGCACCTCCGATGACCCCATCCCCGATCCGTTCGTGATGCGCTGATGATCTACGAGATCCGCACCTATCGCCTGAAGAGCGGAGCGGTTCCCGCTTATCTCCGGCTGGTCCAGGAGGAAGGGATCGCGATTCAGCGTGGCCATCTCGGCAGGCTTATCGGCTACTTCCATTCCGAGATCGGGCCACTGAACGAGATCGTGCACATCTGGGCTTACGAGGACCTCGCCGACCGCGAGCGCCGGCGCGGTACGCTCGCCGCTGATCCTAGGTGGCAGGCGATTCTGCCGCGCATCCAGAGCCACATCGAGACGATGGAGAACAAGATCATGAAGCCGGCGCCGTTCTCGCCGCCTGCTTGAGGGCACACCACAACAACAACGAAACCGAGGAGGTTACGATGGGAGTGAAGATCAAGCGGCTCTTGGGAGCCGCCATTCTGGCGATCGGCGCCACGTCCGGCGCGCTGGCCGAGGATAGCATCACGTTCACGAGCTGGGGCGGAACCACCCAGGACGCGCAGAAAGCAGCCTGGGCCGACAAGTTCGAAGCCGAATACAAGGTCAAGGTGCTGCAGGACGGACCGACCGACTACGGCAAGTTCAAGGCCATGGTAGACAGCGGCCAGGTCGACTGGGACGTGGTCGACGTCGAGCCGGACTTCGCCTACCAGGCCGCAAAGATGGGATTGCTGGAGCCGCTCGACTTCAGCGTGATCGACAAGAAGGACATCGATCCGCGCTTTGTGTTCGAGCATGGCATCGGCAGCTTCTATTTCTCCTTCGTGCTCGGCTACAACCCGCAGGCCATCGGCGACCAGGTCCCAACCTCGTGGGCCGATCTGTTCGACACCGCCAAGATCCCCGGCAAGCGCACTTTCTACAAATGGGCATCACCAGGCGTGCTGGAGATCGCGCTGCTGGCCGATGGCGTGGCGCCCGACAAGCTCTATCCGCTCGACCTCGACCGCGCCTTCGCCAAGCTCGACAGCATCAAGAAGGACATTCTGTGGTGGGGCAGCGGCGCCGAGTCCCAGCAGCAGCTCGCCTCGGGCGAGGCGCCGCTCGGCATGTTCTGGAACGGCCGCATCTATGCCTTGCAGAAGGAAGGCGCGCCGGTCGACGCGGTGTGGGAGCAGAATCTCGCCACCGCCGATTTTCTGGTGGTGCCGAAGGGTAGCAAGAACAAGGAAGCGGCGATGAAGTTCATCGCCCTCGCCACCAGCGCGCAGGGCCAAGCCGACCTAGCCAACGCCACCGCCTATGCGCCGGTCAACCTAAAGTCGGAGGCGTTGCTGAACAAGGACCTGGTGCCGCTGATGCCCTCGCAGCATGCGGAGACGCAGATCACCCTCGATCTCAACTACTGGGCGGAACACAGGGACGAGATCGGCAAGCGCTGGTACGACTGGCAAGCGAAGTAGCTCAACGGGCGCGCCGGCACCTCCCGGTCCGGCGCGCCCACTTTTCTGGATCCGAGAGCCATGAACGCAGCGGCGACATCGGGAACATTCAGGGAAGCACGCGCGGCCTGGCCGGCGATCGCGTTTCTGTTCGTGTTCTTCGCCCTGCCGGTCGGCGCCCTGATGCTGCGCAGCGTCACCGATCCGCAATGGGGACTGCAGAACTTCTCAGACTTGCTGGCGACCGGGACCTACGCGCGCGTACTGTTCAACACCTTCCTGGTGGCGGCAGTCGTCACCCTGATGTCGCTGCTGATCGGATACCCGCTGGCGTGGCTGCTCGTGATGCTGCCGGCGCGTTGGCAGCAGGTTTTGCTGGCGATCCTGCTCATGTCCATGTGGACCAGCCTGCTGGCGCGCACTTACGCCTGGCTGGTGCTGCTGCAGAAGACCGGAGTCATCAATCGCATCCTGCTGTCCGTGGGCGTGATCGATGCGCCGTTGCCGCTGGTCAACAACCTGACCGGGGTCGTCATCGGCATGACCTACATCATGCTGCCCTTTGTCGTGTTGCCGCTGCGCGCGACCTTGGCGACCCTCGACCCGGCCTTGATGCATGCCGGCGCCGTCTGCGGCGCCAGCCCGTGGCGGCTGTTCCGCAGCGTATTGCTGCCACTCAGCCTGCCGGGCATCGGCGCAGCGGGGCTCATGGTGTTCGTGATGTCGCTCGGCTACTACGTGACGCCCGCGCTGCTGGGCGGCACCGGCAACATGATGCTGGCGGAGCTGATCGCACAGACGGTGCAATCCTTCCTGAACTGGGGGCTGGGCGCCGCGGCCGCGCTGGTCCTGCTGTGTGCGACCCTCGCGCTCTACGCGCTGCACATGCGCTATCTCGATGAGGATGCGTGATGATCCTGACGCGCAACAGGCTGGGGCTGTTCCGCTTCGTGCTCTATGGGCATGCGGTGCTGGTCATGGCGTTCCTGCTACTGCCGATCATCTTCATCGCGCTGCTGTCCTTCGGATCGTCGCGCTGGATGATGTTCCCGCCGCCCGAGTGGACGCTGCGCTGGTACGAGGAGCTGGCGACCGATCCGCGCTGGGCCGAGGCGATGTGGCTTAGCCTGCGCCTCGCGCTCATCGTCACGGTCCTGTCGGTCCTCCTGGGCGGCGCCGCAGCCTTCGCGCTGGTGCGCGGCCGCTTCGCCGGCCGGCGGGTCCTGAAGGCGTTCTTCGTGGCGCCGATGATCGTTCCAGTGGTCATCGTCGCGATCGCGCTCTATGCCTTCTCGCTCAAGGTCGGGCTGAACGGCACCTTCGCCGGCTTTGTCGCCGGGCATCTCATCATCGCGGTGCCGTTCTCCGTCATCTGCATCAGCAACTCGCTGCGCGGCTTCGATCCCGCTCTGGAGCAGGCGGCGGCGATCTGCGGCGCGGGACGGCTGGAGACGCTGCGCCGCGTGACCATTCCGTCGATCGCGCCCGGCCTCCTGGCGGCGGCGGTCTTTTCCTTCCTGGCGTCCTGGGACGAGGTGGTGGTGAGCATCTTCATGGCCAGCCCGCAGCTGCAGACCTTGCCGGTGCGCATGTGGACCTCGCTGCGCAGCGACCTCACGCCGGTGATCGCCGCAGCGTCCACGCTGCTGGTGCTGGCCTCGCTGATCCTGATGGCCCTGCTGGGACTGAGCGCGACACGCGCCGGCCGGAGCAAAATGCAATGAAAATGGACACGCCTCTTCCCGCCGTCCGGCTGATGGATCTGCACAAACGTTACGGCGACTTCGCAGCGGTGGACGGCGTTTCGCTCGACGTGCGCAAGGGTGAGTTCCTGACCTTCCTCGGCTCCAGCGGCTCGGGCAAGACCACGACGCTCAACATGATCGCCGGCTTCGACGATCCGACCAGCGGCCAGATCCTGCTCAACGGCGGCGCGGTGACCGGCCTGCCGCCGCAGAAGCGCAACATCGGTATGGTGTTCCAGCGCTATACCCTCTTTCCCCACATGACTGTCGCCGAAAACGTCGGATTCCCGCTCTCGGTCCGACGCCTGAGCAAGGACGAGGTGAACAGCCGTGTGCTCGACGCCCTGCGCCTGGTGCAGCTCGACCGCTTCGCCGGGCGGCGGCCCAGCCAGCTGTCGGGCGGCCAGCAGCAACGCGTCGCGCTGGCGCGCGCCCTGGTCTATGAGCCGCAGCTGCTGCTGATGGACGAGCCATTGGGCGCGCTCGACAAGAAGCTGCGCGAGGAGATCCAGATCGAGATCCGCAAGCTGCACCACCGGCTCGGCGTCACCATCCTCTACGTCACCCACGACCAGGAGGAGGCGTTACGCATGAGCGACCGGATCGCCGTGTTCGAGCATGGGCGCATAGTCCAGGTGGGGAGCGGCGAGGATCTCTATCATTGTCCAGCTACCGCCTTTGTTGCCGGCTTCATCGGCAACTCCAATTTCCTCCGCGGCTCCGTGGCTGAGCGCCGGAGCGACGCAGCGATTGTTAAGCTGGGAGAGAACAGCGCGGTGTGCGTCCCTGTCGACGCTGTTGGAGGCGTCGGAAGCGAAGTGAGGATCATGATCCGTCCCGAGGAGATCAAGCTATCGCATGCGTTAAGCGATGCGGCGGGCGCAGTCATTCCGGTTACTGTGCGTGAGAGGATATTTCTGGGTGATACGATCAGTTACGAAGTGGCGACACGAGATGGTCAATCTGTGCTTGTCCGCGAGGATCGGGCCCGAAATCAGGGGCGGTGCGTCGGTCCAGGGACGGATGCATACATGCACATCGCCATCAATCAGAATCGCGTGTACAAAAAATACTGAGCCAAGTGACCTCGGCATACTGACCCGCTGACATCTTCGACCTACCTGGCTAGTTGAAGCACCGCGACATCCGCCGAGCCGCATTGAACAACTGGGACTGAGAGGCCGCTCTTGCGGTTTGCGGGCGACAGCGTCCGCCAAATGTCCACTGAGGGAGGTGAACCGGACTAGCGTCGGCGCAGCTGTATGGTCTGAGCGAGCATGCATGTCGGAATCGACGGGTCGGCGGCCGTAACATCGAGAACGGACTCCTCGTTCATTATTCCGATGCGTTCAATGCCAGCTTCACGGAAAGTCAGAAGGCGCATGCCGGAGTGGCGTTTACGGTTGCCCGATTTTGCGCCTTGATCGCTTCCTCGCGTGCGCCTCCACCAGATTGGCGAGAAATGCCCGCATCACCAAGGTCGGTATGCCGGCCTTGCGGATGACCGCGTGGAACTGCGAGCGGTAGGCGAGGCGGCGCGGAAGGATGGGGCGCATCTGGCCCCGCTCGACCCACTGCAAGGCGTAGTGCGTCGGCAGGAACGCGATGAAGCGGCCGGACAGGACGAACATCGCCAGCCCCTCCATCGAGTCCGACGTGGTCGCGGGCTTCAGCTGGATGGGGAGCGTCTCTTCGGGATAGCCGCGGCCGGCATACGATGCCGCCCGCACATCCTCGAGCGCGATCGATGCATCGGCGCGCCGGAACAAGGGATGGCTGGCGCCGCAATAGAGCGTCTGCTCTTCCTCGAACAACGGGCGGTACTCGAGTGCGGGCAGCGTGTGGTGAAAGGCACCGATCACCAGGTCTAGACGCCCGTCCATGACGCGTTGCTCGAGCTCCGGCGGCGCATCGATGTGGAGCGAGACGCGCACCTCCTGGTCGCGTGCGCAGAAGCGACTGATGACCTCGCTCAACCGGCATTCCGGATTGCTGACGATGTTGTCGACCATGCCGATGGAGAGCTTGCCAACCAGCCGCCCACGCAGTGCGCCCACCTCGGCGCGGAACCCTTCCAGGCTGTTCATGAGCTTCAGGCTGGATTGATAGACCTGCGCGCCCTTATCGGTGAGGCGGAAACCGACGCGCCCGCGATGGCAGAGCCGCACGCCGAGCCGCCGTTCCAGCTCCGCGATCATCGAGCTGAGGCGCGACAGGCTGATGTTCAGAACAGCCTGGGCCGGCCCGAAACCGCCATGCTCCACCACTGCGGCGAAGACACGGAGCAGCTTCAGGTCGATGTCGTGGAGTGCGCCGGCGGTCATGTATCACATTATTAAAGCCAAAACTATGTTTCCAATATTCGCGCTTTTTTGCAATTGAATTCCGGGGTGGACTCTACGGGCTGGCGAGAGGGTCTTGGTCGCATGAATCTGACGGATAGCAATCCGCAGCCGGTTGACGCTGCGCTGGTGCCGCGGTTCGGCGCCATTCCAACGTTCATGCGCCTGCCGCACGTCACCGATGCGGCGCGGCTCGATATCGCGCTGATCGGCGTGCCGTGGG
>NZ_QORW01000028.1 GCF_003574735.1 Dongia deserti | reverse complement strand
ATCAGTCACGATCGCACCAACAGGCCGGACATATGGACGCAAGCGATCGGACCTGCTCAACCATCCAATCAACCTTGCAGGCAAAGGGCCGTCCACATATGGATGGTCGTGCCAAGCATGACCATGACGAAAGAGGCTGTATCGAGGCCGGCGCCATGACCACGATCGCGCGCATTGATACCATCCGTCTCGATATCCCGCTCGGTGATCACTATGACGGGCCGCGGGTGAAGCCGCGCGGCTGGACCCAACGCGACGTGCTGTTGGTGCGGGTCGAAACGGCTGACGGTATCGTCGGGTGGGGCGAGGCGTTCGCCTATGCCTGCGCGACCGCGACGGAAGCGGCGGTGCGCGACATGTTCGCGCCGCGCTTGATCGGCGAGGCCTGCGACGATATCGCAGCGCTGAGCCGCGAGATGCAGCGCCAGCTCCACATCCAGGGCCGCTACGGCATCACAATCTTCGCCTGGTCCGGCATCGAGATGGCGTTGTGGGACGCGGCGGCCAAGCGCACCGGCGTCTCGCTTGCCACTCTGCTCGGCGGGCGTCGGCGCGGCAGCGTGCCGGCCTATGCCAGCCTGGTGCGCTATGGCGGCGTGCGCGAGGTGCGCGACGTCGCCACCAAGGCGATCGCCGAGGGTTATCGCGACGTCAAGCTGCATGAGATCGCGTATGACCCGATCGCCGCGGGGCGCGACGCGGTCGGGCGCGACGTGCGGCTCACCACCGATGTGAACTGCAATTGGAGCATCGAGCAAGCAGAGGAGATGCTGCCGAAGATGCGCGACCTCGGTCTCTATTGGGTCGAGGAGCCGATCTGGCCGCCGGAGGATTTCAAGACCCTGGCGGACCTGGAGCAGCAGTTCGGTGTCGCATTGGCGTCTGGCGAGAATGCCTGCACGGCCTTCCAGTTCCAGGAGCTGATCCCTGCCGTCACGTTCGTGCAGCCCAGCGTCACCAAGATCGGCGGCATCCTCGAATTCATGAAGGTGGTGGATGCGGCGCGGCTGGTCGGTAAGGTGGTGATGCCGCACTCGCCCTATTTTGGCCCTGGCTGGTGGGCGACCCTGCAGCTGGCCGCGCACGCGCCGGAAATCGGCCTGATCGAATATCTCTACATCGAAAGCGCAGGGGAGGTCGGGAAGGACATCCCGCTGCCGAAAAAGGGCATGATCCACATTCCCGATACGCCAGGCCTCGGCTTCGAGCCGGACTTCGATGCGATCGACAAGTTCAGGGTAGGGTGAGGACATGCCTGGCAAGCCCCCGCTCGTTCGCACGCTCACTGGCGCGCCACCGCGTCTGAAGGCGCCGGCAGGCACCTGCGACACGCACATTCATTTCTACAGCCACGCTTATCCGGCGCTGCCCGGCACGCTCAACCCGCCCGATGCGACGGTTGGCGATTACCGGCAGGTGATGCAGTGGCTCGGCATTGACAGGGCGATCGTGGTGCAGCCCAACGCCTATGGCGACGACAACCGCGTCATTATGGCGGGTGTCAAGGCGCTCGGGCCCGATGCCCGCGCGGTCGTGGTGGTGAAGCCCGGCGTGACCGATGAGGAACTCGACCGTCTCACCAGGGAAGGCGCGTGCGGCATCCGTTTCATGAATTTGCTCGGCGGCACGCTCACCTTCGCGCAGATGGACGAGATGGCGGCGCGCGTGCAGCCCTTCGGCTGGAGCGCCGTCGTGCAGCTCGATGGCCGGACCCTACCGGAGCACGAGGCGCAGCTCCGCCGCTTAACGATGGATTACGTGATCGACCATTGCGGCAAGTTCCTGGAGCCGGTCGCGCCGGACCATGAAGCGTTCCGGACACTGCTGCGGCTTGTCGAGACCGGGCGCTGCTGGGTCAAGATCGCCGCCGCCTATGAGTTCTCGAAATCCGGCGGCCCGGCCTACGAGGACGTCGCGCGCCTGATGCGCGTACTCATCAGGCAAGCACCGGAGCGCGTCATCTGGGGCACCAACTGGCCCCACGCCATGGCGGAGAAGATCGGCTATCCCAACGACGCCGCCTTGCTCAACCTGCTGCTCGACTGGGCGCCGGACGAGGCCGTGCGGCACAAGATCCTGGTCGACAACCCGGCCAAGCTCTATGGCTTCGACGCCTGAGCCTGCGCCTGTAGCGGCTTGATCCTGCGGCAAAATTGCGCTTAGGGGCGTATCGCGGCCGAGCATCCAGAAAGCCCTTGATCAGCCGCCGCCAATCCCTTATCTGATGCGGCGGCCTGAACAGGGCCGATGCTGAGCCACGTCCCCATCGTCTAGTGGCCTAGGACACCAGCCTCTCACGTTGGTAACAGGGGTTCAAATCCCCTTGGGGACGCCATTTTCTCGCTCCGCCAGAGTGTCACCCTCGAAATTCGGAACCTCGGCTGGATTTGGCCATTGAACCCCTGCTGGCATTTCAGCGGATTTCAGCAGGTGAGGGCGGCATGGACAGCAGCGATCTCAAGGGTCTTTCCATCCTGGTTGTGGAGGACGAGCCGGTGACCGCAATCGACACCGCCTGCATGATCGTGCGGGCGGGCGGGACAGTGGTAGGCCCGGCCCATTCGCTCGATCAGGCCTTCGAGACGGTCGCGGATGCGCAGGTGGATGGCGCACTGCTCGATATCAATCTGCGGAACGAGAAGGTCTTCAGCCTGGCTGACGCGCTCGCCGACCGCGGCGTACCGATCGTCTTTGTCACCGGAGAGATCTGGCCGGTGATTCCGGACCGACACGCCGGGTGCCGGCGCATCGGCAAGCCAACCACAGAGTCGAAGGTGGTTGCAGCCCTCAGCAGTGCCATTGCCAATCAGGCTCTCGCAGTCGCGTGAGATAGCTGCGGTCACCCACGCCCGACGAACGGCATCTTGGTAGCCATGACAGTCATGAACTGCACGTTCACGTCGAGCGGCAGGTCGGCAATGTGAACGATGGCATTGGCGACATGGACCGGATCCATCGTGGCTTCTGCCATCATGGTGCCATTGGCCTGCTTGATGCCCTCGCCGATGCGCTTGGCCATCGCGGTGCGGGCATTGCCGATGTCGATCTGGCTGCAGGCGATGTCATAGGGCCGCCCGTCGAGCGAGATGCATTTGGTGAGACCGGTGATCGCGTGCTTGCTCGCCGTGTAGGGCGCGGAATCCGGCCGTGGGGCATAAGCGGAGATCGAGCCGTTGTTGATGATGCGGCCACCTTGCGGGCGCTGCGCCTTCATCTGGCGGAATGCCGCCTGCGCGCAGAGGAAGGAGCCGGTCAGATTGACGTCGATCACGCTGCGCCATTGCTCGATGGTCAAGTCTTCGAACAAGGCACCGACGCCGGTGCCGGCATTGTTGAACAGCACGTCGACGCGGCCAAAGGTCCGCACCGTCGCATCGAACAAAGCGGCGACCGAAGCCGCATCCGTGACGTCGGTCGCGACGGGCAGCGCATTCGCCGTGTAATCGGCCGCCAGGCGCACTGTCTCCTGCAGCGCATCGAGCTTGCGGCCAGCAAGTGCAACTTTGTAGCCGTGGGCGAGCAGCGCCAGCGCCGCTTCGCGCCCGATCCCAGAACCCGCACCCGTCACGACTGCGATCTTCTCCGCCGCCATGGCGTCCCTCCCCTAGCTGCTGTGGCCCACAAGCTAGCCGGCAACGCGGCTGGTGAGAAGTGCTTCGAGAGCGTGCCCGGCGTTGTTCCGTGCTAAGACGCTGCTGCGTAGTGGCGGCCTTCGGCAAACTCCTCGATCATCTTGCGACAGAAGTCCGGCAGATCATCGGGTTTGCGCGACGTCACCAGCCCGCCATCCGTCACCACGGGCTCGTCCACCCAGCGTGCGCCCGCATTGGTCAGGTCTGCCCTGAGCGAGGGCCAGGACGTCATCCTCTTGCCCTTGACGCCGCCTGCATCGATCAGCGTCCACGGTCCGTGGCAGATGGCCGCGATCGGCTTGTGCGCGCGGACAAAGCTGCGCACGAACGCAATTGCGCGCGGCTCCAGCCGCAATGCGTCGGGATTGATGACTCCACCTGGCAGGACCAGCGCCGCGTAATGCGCGACATCCGCGCTATCCAACGTGACATCGACCAGGATCCGGTCGGCCTTGTCGTGGTGCTGGAAACCCTGGATCGTTTCGGACTTGGGCGCCACAACGTGCACCTCGGCGCCGACGGACTTCAGCGCCTTCACCGGCTCGGTCAGTTCCATCTGCTCCACGCCGTCGGTCGCGAGCACGGCGATCATCTTGCCCCGTAGTTCCTGAGCCATGATCTGGTATCCTCGTGTTGGATTGCCTGATTGTTAAACCGGGTGGGAGCGAGGCCGTTCCGGCAGTTGCAACGATCGTCATGAGGCGTAGCGCCGCACTTCTTGTCTACAGACGCACTAGAGACGGGCTCCAGGTCTTCCTGGTGCATCCCGGCGGCCCGTTCTGGGCCAAGAAGGATCAGGGCGCGTGGTCGATCCCCAAGGGCGAGTTCGACGAATCCGAAGACGGCCTGGCTGCGGCCAAGCGCGAGTTTTTCGAAGAAGTCGGCCAGACGATCGACGGCGATTGTGTCGCGCTGATCCCGGTCAAGCAGAAGGGCGGCAAGATCATTTACACCTGGGCGGTCGAAGGCGATGTTGACGAGGCCGCAGTCAAGAGCAACGAATTCGAAATGGAATGGCCGCCCAGGTCGGGTCGCAAGGCGCGTTTCCCTGAGGTCGACCGGGGGCAGTGGTTTTCGATCGCGGAGGCTCGCCGGCGGCTGCTGAGCAGTCAGGTTCCGATTATCAATGAGTTGGCCGCGCGGCTGGGTGCAGGCAAGCACTGACCGGAACCGATCGGCGGATTCGGGGTTCCTTCTAACCGCATCGGTGGAGCTTCGAGGGGATGACATTCGACCAAGGCTTGGCGTTCGCAATCGTCATTGCCGCGATGGTGCTGTTCGTGTGGGGGCGGCCGCGCTACGACATGGTCGCCTGCCTGGCACTCATTGCGTCGGTCGCGACCGGGCTGGTCAGTCCGGAAGATGCCTTCAACGGGTTCAGCGACGACATCGTCATTATCGTTGGCAGCGCCCTGGTGGTGAGTGCCGCGATCGCACAGACCGGTCTGCCGGAGCTGGCGCTCCAGCGCATTTCGCGTCACCTCAATTCTACCCGGCTCCAGATCCTCGTGCTGGTCGCGACGGTCACCATCCTCTCGGCCTTCGTGAAGAATGTCGGAGCTCTCGCCCTCATGATCCCGCTGGCATTCCAGATCGCCAAGCGCTCGGGGACCTCACCTTCCTGCTTCCTGATGCCGATGTCGTTCGGCGCCTTGCTTGGCGGCCTCATGACCCAGATCGGCACATCGCCCAACATCATCGTCTCGCGGGCACGGGCGGAGATCGTCGGGACGCCTTTTTCGATGTTCGATTTCACGCCGGTGGCCGCTGCGTTGGCAGTCACGGGCGTGGTGTTCCTGATGTTCGGCTACCGCGTCCTGCCTGTCCGTACCCGCATGACCGTCTCCTTGGATGAGGCGCTCGCGGTCAAGAAGTACGTGACGGAAGCGGAGGTGGTGTGGGAATCGCCCATGGTCGGCAAGACCATCGCCGATCTTCAGGAACTGGCTCATGGTGAGGGAAAGGTGGTCGCCATCCTGAAGCCGGACGGCACACGGGTTGCGCCGCTACCCGACATTGAGCTGAATGCCGAGGACATTCTCATCCTGGAAGGCGATCCGCACGCTCTCGAGCGACTGGTCGCAGTGGGCAAGCTGAGACTGGAATCCGGCCAGCGCATGCCGGAGGCGAACCAGCCGCAAGGAGAAATCAGCAACATCGAAGCGGTGATCGGCATGAACTCGCCGCTCACGGGCCTCTCGGCGCAGGCAAGTGCGCTGTTCGAGCGGTTCGGCGTCAATCTGCTCGCCGTCAGCCGAACAGGGGAGCGGCTGACCGAGCGGCTTGGTACTATCACGCTCAGGGCCGGCGACATCATTGTGCTGCAGGGAAACCTCGCGCACATGCCTGACCGGCTCAAGGCATTGGATTGTCTGCCGCTTGCCGAGCGAACCCTGCATCTCGGCAAGGCCCGGCGGGCGCTCTTTCCGGTCCTGATCCTGATCGCCGCCATGTCGACGACGGCGCTCGGGATCGTACCGGTATCGATTGCATTCTTTACCGCTGCAGTTCTGATGGTGATGACCGGTGCGGTTACCTTGCGCCAGGTCTATCAGACCGTCGACTGGCCGATTATCATCCTGCTTGCGGCCCTGATTCCGGTCAGCGAGGCGCTGCGCGCCACCGGTGGCACCGACCTGATCGCGGGCTGGCTGTCGCATGCGGCGTCTGGCTTGCCTGTCTACGGAGCGCTGGCCCTGATCCTGGCCGCTGCGATGCTGGTGACGCCGTTCCTCAACAACGCGGCGACGGTGCTGGTGATGGCGCCGATCGCGGTGAGCTTCTCGAGCTCGCTCGGCTATCGGCCCGATGCATTCCTGATGGCGGTCGCCATTGGCGCTGGGTGCGATTTCCTGACGCCGATCGGGCATCAATGCAACACGCTGGTCATGGGGCCTGGCGGCTATCGCTTCGGCGATTACGGGCGGCTCGGCGCACCTTTGTCCCTGCTGGTCATCTTGGTGGCGGTGCCGGCCTTGCTGCTGGTCTGGCCGGTGCACTAGCCACCACCGGAAAGCTTCTTCCAGATGTGCACGCGCGTGACGGCCTCTACTACCATTGATATAGGCTAGTTGGCCCATGGACCGTTCCGTAAGGCCGGATTAACGAAGCGTCCTTACCCTATGGCGTTTCGAACAGCACGGTGGGACCACGCTGCCAATGCTCCGCGTCCATTTCGAACTGCAACAGACGCCGGCCGCGACGCGATGAACTTGCCGCCGTCATGCGCTGCCGCTCCTGACCCGTCCAGCCTGGCCGGTCCGCGCACGCATGCGACGACCGAAGAGTTCCTGTCACAGGTCGTGAACGCGGTTCAGAGTCCGGTTTTCGTGAAGGACGAGCAGTTCCGCTTCGTTTTCTTCAACGATGCATTCTGCGCGCTGCTCAGCCGGACGCGCGCGGAGCTGGTCGGCCGCACCGACTTCGACGTCGTGCCGGCCGAGCAAGCTGCGTTCTTTCAGCAGGTCGACAGCAAGGTCCTCGCCAGCGGTGCGGCGCACGAAAACGAGGAGAGGCTGACCAATCCCGAAGGCATGGATTTCTGGCTCCACACGCGCAAGTCCATGGTCGAGATGCAGGACGGCCGCCGCTACCTGGTCGGCGTGATCTCCGACATCACCGGGCGCAAGCGGATCGAACAGGATCTGTTCGCTGCGAAGGTGCAGGCTGAAGACGCCAATCGGGCGAAATCGCAGTTCCTGGCCAACATGAGCCATGAGTTGCGCACGCCCTTGAATGCGGTCATCGGCTTCTCCGAAATCATCAAGGATGAATTGCTCGGCGCGATCAACGAGCAACGCTACCGCGAGTATGCCGAGGACATTCATCGAAGCGGCGTTCATCTGCTGCAGCTCATCAACGACATCCTCGATCTCACCAAAGTCGAAGCCGGCAGATATGAGCTGAATGAGGAAGTCTGCGACATCTCGAAGGCGATCGCGGAGGGCGCCCGTCTGATGCGGGAGCTTGCGGCCAGAAAGGACCTGTGCCTGCACACGATTGTCCCTGCGGATCTCCCGTTTCTGCTGGCCGATCAGCGCTCGCTCCGGCAGATCGTTGTGAACTTCCTATCGAATGCGGTGAAGTTCACGCCACAGGGTGGCGAGATCGATGTCGGTGCCCGATTGGACGATTGCGGCACGATCGTCATCAGCGTCAGGGATACCGGAATCGGGATGAGCCCCGACGACATTCCGCGCGCCCTGAGCCCCTTTCGCCAGCTCGAGCATTCCCTGGGTCGCCGATACGAAGGGACCGGCCTGGGATTGCCGCTAGTGAAGGCGCTGATCGAGCTCCATCAAGGCAGTCTGCAGGTCGAATCCAAGCTCGGAGAGGGAACCACGGTCCACGCCCGTTTTCCCGCGCAGCGCACGGTCCATCGCTGACGTCATTGCGCCGGCGCCGCTTTCAGTGCACATCATTCGTGCGTGATCGCGGGGGACACCTTGGACGGAACGTCGACAGTCATTCTCTTCAACGGCGTCGGTAGCGTTGGCAAGTCGTCGATCGCCAAGGCGCTGCAGACCATCGCCACGGAGCCTTTCCTGCACGTGGAGATGGATGCATTCCTCAACATGATGCCGGAACGCTTCTGGGATCATCCCGATGGGCTGACTTTCGAGACCGTGATGCAGGACAGCAAGCCGACGGTCGCCATCAAGAGCGGGTCGGTCACCGAACGCACATTGCGCGGCATGCGCCATGCCGTGGCGGCGATGGCGCGCCAAGGCAATAACCTGATCATCGATGATGTCCTGCTCGAGGATGAGATGGCCGACTACATCGCTCTCCTCGCCGGATTCACGTTCCATACGGTGGGGATATTTGCACCATTGGACGTGCTGGAAGCGCGCGAGCGGGAGCGCGGCGACCGACTGATCGGCCTGGCCCGCTGGCAATATGACCGCGTCCACCAGGGCAAGCGCTACGATCTCGAACTCGATGCCAGCGCTGCCACGCCGATGCAGTGCGCGGAAGCCATCAAGGCGACGTTCGGTCTGTAAGCCGGAACCCGCGTTCACCCACGCGGTTAAGCCTGCTAGATTGTCCCATCACCGATTGCGAGGAGATTTCAGTCATGCCGACCCCTTCCGCCGATATGACCATGGGAACACCAGCACCGGCCTTTGATCTGCCGGATCCGAAGGGCCGCCGTCATGCGTCGAAGGATTTTGCGGGGGCGCCGGCGCTGCTGGTCATGTTCATCTGCAACCACTGCCCGTACGTGAAGCATCTCAAGAAGGCGCTGGTGGATTTCGCGACGAAGTATCAGGCGCGCGGACTTGCGATGGTCGCGATCAACGCCAACGACTGGTCGCGCTACGCCGACGATTCGCCGGAGAAGATGCAGGCGGACATCGACACCTATGGCTACCCATTCCCCTATCTGGTGGACGAGAGCCAGGCGGTGGCGAAGGCCTACGGCGCGGCGTGCACGCCGGAATTCTATTTGTTCGATAGCGGCCGCAAGCTGTTCTATCACGGTCGCTTCGATGACAGCACGCCGGGCAATGGCCGCCCCATCACCGGTCAAGACCTCTCCATGGCCGTCGAAGCGGCGCTGGCGGGCGAGCCCTATCCGCGGGAGCAGAGCCCGGCGATGGGCTGCTCCATCAAGTGGCGCTAAGAGCGTAGTCCGGTCAGCTAGACGCATTCTGACGGAGCGCTTTTCGGCCAGGGGAAGGAAGAGCCCGCGGCCCGTAGTGGGACTACAGGCAAGGCCTCTGACGCGGCCCTGGCCGAAAAGCGCCCGTCCTTTCGGGTTCGCCGGTGGCGGGCATCCGCGGCGTCAGGCCGCTTGGCCGTAGTCCCACTACGGCCTGCGCAGCCTTCCTACCGGCTGCCTCACCACCGGCGAACAGAATGCATCTAGCTGACCGGGCTACGCTCTCGCGCGCTACTCCGCGCGGATCACTACCAGCCGGTCGGTGCCGGATTCGGCGCCCCAGACCTCGCCCGGGCGGCCATGCAGCTGCCGGACATCGGCGTTGTCGCGGTCACTGGGAAAGCTCTTGAAGGTCTCCTTCTCAGGATCGAAGCGCACGATGGCATTGGCGCCGAAATCGGTCAGCCAGACCTTGTCCTTGTTGTCTACGTAGACGGCATAGGTTTTCGGCCCATCGCCCGGCAGGCGCCAACTGCGCCAGGTGTCCGAAGCGGGATCGTACGCAGAGACTTGGCCCGAACGCCATTCGCTGACCCAGATGCGACCTTTGGAATCTGACCAGACGCGGCGTGCCCCCTGGTCCTCCGTAGGCGGCTCGATGATCGTGGCTTTGCCGGTCTCCGCATCGATGCGCGCGATGTGGCTGCCAGCGAGGGAGGCGTAATAGACCGTGCCGTCCGGCGTCGCAGTGATGCCATACGGACCGCGCCCCTCGGGATCCTCATAGACCGACATCTTGCCCGTGGCTGGATCAAGTGAGCCGTAGATCCCGTTCTGTCCCGTGAACCACAGGACGCCGCCTTTGCCAAAGGCCGGTGTGTTGAGGTTGGCGGAGTCGTAAGAATCGGGGAGGGGGAAGGTCTTCACCTCCAACGTTGCGGGATCCACCCGCACGATGGCGTTCAGCCCGCCATCCGTCACCCACGCTGCACCATCGGGACCGACAATGACGCCGTGTGGCGCGGAGCTGTCGCCAAGCGGGATCTGTTTGACTTCTCCGCTCTTGGGATCGAGGCGCCCCAGCGCGCCTTGGCCCTGCGCTGTGTACCACACGGTGCCGTCCGGCGCCGGCGCGACGTCATGTGGCCCGGCGCCTTCCGGCACCGGAAAATACTGGGTGGTTTCGGCCTTGGTAACGGATGCTGCGGTCGCGAGGCAAACCAGCGCAGCGGAGAGTGCAACGAATCTCATCGGAATCTCCAGGGCAGAGGGCTTGGTAACACTGACATGTGTTCAGGTTGCCCGATGCGCAATAGGCCGGCGCACGGCTCGATATCGTGCAACGCAGCGCCAGTCGCCCGGTTGACCGTCATAGAGTCCTTGCGCAAGAGGAGGTTTCGTCATGCAGATCAAGGAAATCATGAACCGCGACGTCATCCTGGCCAGCCCACGTGAGACTGTTGGCGAGGTCGCGCAGATCATGGCGGAACGGGACATCGGATTCATGCCGGTCGGCGACCATGACCGTATCATCGGCATGGTCACGGACCGCGACATCGTCGTGCGTTGCCTCGCTGCCGGGAAAGGGCCGGACACAAAGATCGGCGAGGTCATGACCGAGGACGTAAAATATTGCTTCGAGGACGAGGATGTCGACCATGTCGTCGAGAACATGGGCGACAACCAGGTCCGCCGCCTCCCGGTGATGGACCGCAGCAAGCGGCTGGTGGGAATTGTCACTCTGGCCGACGCCGCGCTGGAGCACGATCCGGTGGTAGTGGGAGAAGCATTCCTGCGCGTTGTCGAGCCGGGCGGCGAGCACTGCCAGTCGGCGGCGGCCTAAGGACCTTCATTTCCCCAAACGCCGATCGACCTTTTTGATCAGAGAGTGCGCGTCGAACGGGGCGCGCACTTTCTTGTCGTTGTCGAAGTAGACGTAGACGTCGCGCGTCACGCGCGCCGGCGCCGGCTTGTCGATCACGCGCGTTCCGTCTTTGTGCTCGCTTCCTTTTGCCCAAGCCGCCAGGCGATCGGCCCAGCGCTCCAGCGCCGCATCGTCATAGCCGCTGGCGTAGAGTTCCTCCGAGCCGTGCAGCCGGCAATAAACGAAGTCGCTGGTCAGGTCCATCAGCAGCGGCCATTCGACCGTGTCGGCGGCAACCAAGCCGATGCGATACTTACGCAGGAGCTTGATGAACTCCGGGGCGATGAAGCTGTCGTGCCGGATTTCCATCGCGTGGCGCAGCTTGCGTTTCGGCCCGGGTTTCAGAAAGGCCCGGCCCGTGACTCGCGCATCGTGCCGGCGGGCGAGACGCGCCGCCTGTTCGGTATCGCGCGGCAGCAGGTGGTAGAAGGCCTCCAGTTTCTCTGCATTAAAGCGGAAGTTGGGCGGAAACTGCCACAGGATCGGGCCGAGCTTCGGGCCGAGCGCCAGCACGCCGCTGGCAAAGAAATTGGCTAGTGGCTGCTCGAACTTCACCAAACGCAGCATATGCGTGATGTAGCGTGATCCTTTGACGGCAAAGACGAAGTCCGCTGGCGTCTCGCTGCTCCAGGCCTCAAAGGATTCCGGCCGCTGTAGCGAGTAGAATGTGCCGTTGATCTCGACCGTCGCAAACTGCCGTGCGAGATAGGAGAGTTCATCCTTCTGGCGCAGACCGTCGGGATAGAACACGCCCCGCCAGCCCTCGTACCGCCAGCCTGAAACGCCGATCCGTACCTGTCCTGCCTTTGCCATGCGGAAACAACACGAGAACACACGCTGTGATCCGCACAAAAAAAGGGCCGCGCCCGGTTGCCGGGGCGCGGCGCAGAAGGGAGGCGGCGTCACTGAATGTTGGCGCCGACCACCACGTCCCACTGTTTGGTGATGGTTTCCTTGGCCTTGGCCTGCTGCTCGATGGTGGGGAAGAGAGCCGCTTCGTAGTGTTCCGCTGGCGGCAGCTTGTCGAGTAGCTCCTGCGGGACCTTTCCTCTCTTCACCAGGTCGAGGAACCGGATCGGATGGCAATAGCCCCTCAGCCAGGCGATCTGGCTTTCGTCGGAATAGAGATGTTCCATCCACAGCTTCGCCGCGTTGGGATGCGGCGCATACGCGCTGATCGCCTGCACATAGACGCCCGCGATCACACCGGTCTTCGGCACGATGGTCTTGACCTCCGGATTGCCTTTCAGCGTGTCGTTGTCGGCGAGTGACAGATAGTCCCAGCGAATGATGATCGGCGTCGTACCTTGAGCGAGCGGCGCTGCCTGGCCGCCGATCGGCACGAAGTTGCCGGCCTTGCTGAGCTCGGCAAAGAACTTCAGCCCTTCGGCGGGCGCCTTGTCCGCATCTCCGCCTGCCATGGCCAGGCCGGCTGCGAATACGCTGAGGATGGACTCGTTGGAGACGCGCGGATCCCCGCTCAACGCCACCATGTTGGCGTATTCAGGCTTCTTCAGATCGGCCCAGTCGGCCGGCGGATTCGGCACCAGATCGGCGTTCACCTCAAAGGCCAGCACGCCGTAATAGTCGCCGTACCAATATCCATCGGGATCCTTCTGATGCTCCGGGATGCTGTCCCAGGTCGAGACCTTGTACGGCTGCAGCAGACCTTCCGCCTTCGAGGAGGGCCCGAAGGACAGGCCCACGTCGATCACATCCGGGGCCTGCGGTCCCTTGTTCCCCTTGTTGGCCTTGATCGCTTCGATCTCGTCGCCCGAGCCGGCATCAGGATCAAGCTCATTGAGCTTCAGGAACGGATACTTGCTCTTGAAGTTGGCGACGACCTCCGCGTAATTGCACCAATCATGCGGCACGGCGATGATGGTGAGCTCACCCTCTTTCTTTGCCGCCTCGACCAGCTCGCTCATCGCGTCCGCCACGGCCGGGTTGTTGGCGGTGAGAAGAGCCGCGACAGAAAGCGAACCGATCGCGGCCCGCAGCAAGCACGGTTTCATGCTGTCCCTCCTTCCGAAAGCCCGTTGGTGCCGTTGGCCCGGGTTGTGCAATGTTGTGAAAATGGTCCCGTCCGACCTGCTGAGGCAGCCATCGCAGCCGAACGCGTTGTGGTTACTTCGCTGGAAATCGCTGCCGGACCCCATCTGGACGCTAGCAGGCGGCCTGTTGACCTTCAAGAGCATAAATTGCGATGTTGCACATGTGATCCGTCATAAATGCGTAACTCACCACATGCCGACTCCGGTAATTTTCGGGTATAGAGGACGGCAGGTTCAGATCAGAGGCGGGGCCATCATGAGTGGAACGCAAAGGCTATCCAAACGGGACCGGCAGCAACGGATCCTGGCGGAGCTTCGGGTTTCGGCGACCTTGCGCATTTCAGAGCTGGCGAACGAGCTCGGCGTGTCGTACGAGACCATCCGCCGCGACCTGGAGGAGATGGGGGAAAGCGGCCTCATCAACCGCACTTACGGCGGCGCCGTCGCGCGGCCGTTCGGCTTCGAGCCGGCCTGGAGCGAGCGCGCCAACGCCATGATGGCTGAGCGCGAGCAGATTGCGTCGCTCGCCATCAAGTTCGTGCAGCCGGGCGAGGTGCTGATGATCGATGCCGGCTCCACCACGCTGCATTTCGCACGACGCTTGGCGGCGGAGCTCAAGGACCTCACTGTCATCACCAACAGCTTTGCGGTTGCTCAGGCGGTGGCCACCAATCCCTCGATGACCGTCATCGCTTGCCCTGGTCGCTACGAAGTGCAGGAGGGTGGTGTCGCCGGGCCGGATTGCATCGCGTTTCTCTCCCGCTTCAATGCCAATCGCGCCGTCATCGGCGCGAGCGGTCTCACCATGGAGGGACCGAACGAAGCGAATTCCAATGCCGCCGCGGTCAAGCGCGCCATGCTCGCGCGGGCCCAGGAGCGCATGCTGCTGATCGATCACGTCAAATTCGGGCAGCCGAATCTGGAGGTCGTCTGTCCGCTGGCGGACCTCAACCGCATCGTCACCGACAAGGCACCGGCGCGCGAAATGGCGGTCGCGCTGCGTAAGGCGGAGATCGAGCTCAACTTGTAGCTGGGTGGGATCGGCTGCCCTCAAGCAGTCGATAGTGCGGCGGCATCGAAACCATGCCGCTCAATTTGCCGTGACGCCGCTTTTGACGCAGCCAATTCCCGAGAACCTGTGCTATAGGCTTCGTCCATGCGCGCGGCCACGATTCATTTGCTGACTGCTCTCCTGATCGCGATCTTCGCGATCGGCGCGCCCTTGTCTGTCCGGGCGGATTGCCTCGCGTGCCAGGATTGCACCGTCACGGCGCCAGCCGCGGATCACGCTCCCTGTCCGGAAGCAACACTGGTTTGCCAGCTCAGCCAGACTTGTGCCAGCCAGGCTCAGACCATGCTGCCGCGATCGACAGCTGGCGCTATGTGGATGCTGGCTGGCACGACATATGATCAAGCCCCAGCGGCGGCTGTCGAGCTGACCTACATCCTGCCTGAGACCGCGCCTCCACGCATCTGACCCCACGTCGTAACGGCGCGACCGAAGTTGCGCTGCGGATTCACGTCGCCGGCTCCGATATCTGCCTCGGCCGCGACTGCGAATGGGATTGTCACGATGTTCGATGTTGTTCCAAGCCGCCAAGCATTCCTGCTTGGCGCGATCATCCTGGTCTTGTTGTGCAGGCCGGCCTTCTCCGAGCCGCTTGGCGCGGATCTCCAGAGGCTGGTGGAGGCCATGGAGCGGTTTCATCCAGCGTTGAACGCCGCATCCGCGTCGCGCGATGCCGCCGCAGCGGAAATCGAGATCGCTGGCGCGCTCGACGATCCGCAGTTCGGAGCGAGCTTTGAGGATATCGATCGCGAAGATGACGGGCCATTGCCGCAGCGCGTCGGCAGTATCTTCTATTCGATCGAGCAGACGTTTCCGCTCGGGGGAAAACGCGCGCTGCGGCGAAAGATCGCCCAAGCCGGCGTTGCCGAGGCGGCGACAGAGCGCGACCAGACGTTGCTCGACCTCACGGCACAGATGAAAACTGCGTTCGCGCAACATGCCCTTGCCATTCTCACGGCCAGGACAATCCAGCAGGAAGGGGACACGTTGCGCGACCTCGCGGAGATCGCCAGGGACCGCTATGCGCAGGGGTTGGGGCGGCAGCAGGATGCGTTTGAGGCAGAGGCCGAGCTTGCGGCGTTGGAAGGTGCGTTGGCCGATGCCGAGCGTGACAGAGCGATTGCCGTCGGACGCATCAACGCGCTGATCGGCCGATCTGTGGAGTCTCCCCTGGCGCAACCGGCGGCTTTACCGCCGATCCTCGATGCCGCGGCGCTTGATACGGCAGAGCTGATTGCCCTGGCGGAGAGACGGAGTCCGGCACTCGCCGCGCGCACTGCCGCGATCGACGGCGCGAATGCTTCTCGCGACCTGGCTGAGCGGAACTGGTATCCGGACCTGACCCTGGGCGTATCGGTGGTCGATGAAGACCGCGATATCACCGGGTACGAGGCCAAGGTCGGGTTCAACATTCCTCTGCAATGGGGCCTGCGGAGATCCCAACAGGCACAGGCAAAGGCGAGACTGGCGGAGGCGAAAGCGCGGGCATCTGCTGCGCGCGTGGAGCTTTCCGCTGCAATCGTCGAAGCGCTGGAGAATCTGCGCGCCGCGAATGCACGCGAAGCGGCGATGCGGACCAAGCAGCTGCCGCGGCTTGCGGAAGCGGTGCAGGCTGCGCAGCGCGCCTATGCTGCCGATCAGGCCGATCTGGCCGATGCGATTGGCGCGGCAAGGCGCTTCAAGCAGGCAGAGATCGAACATATCGGGATGCTGTTCGAGCAGCAGACCTTGCTGGCCGAATTGGAACGTCTGGTGGGAGGCTCGCTATGAGGCCGGCTCTGTGGATTGCAAGCGGGCTGCTGCTGGTCCCACTCGCCGCGATCGGCGGCGTCTATTTGATGGGCGGGCGCTCCGCCCTCGAGCAGCTCGTTGCAGGCCATCTGCCATCCATGGGACCGGCGCCAAAAGCGCAGGCGGCCCAGGTGCCACCGCCGCCTGCGTCCATGGCAGGTGAGGGCAAGATTCTGTTCTACCGCGACCCGATGGGGCTGCCGGAGATCTCGCCAGTACAGAAGAAAGACTCCATGGGGATGGACTACATCCCGGTCTATGACACGCCCACTGGCGCTGCACCGACTAATGAGGCGCCGGGAGGCAAGGGCAAGGTCCTCTACTACCGCAATCCCATGGGCCTACCGGACATCTCCTATGAGCCCAAGAAGGACTCGATGGGGATGGATTACATCCCCGTCTACGAAAACGAAGCACAGGAGGACGGCAACGTCGTCAGGATCAGCCTGGACAAGGTGCAGAAGCTTGGCGTCGCGACGGAGGCCGCCGCAGTCCGTCGTCTCACGCGCACCATCCGTGCGACCGGAACCCTCCAGCCCGATGAATCACGACAGACGATCGTGACGGCACGGTTCGACGGCTGGGTGCAACGGCTTCACGTCGACAAGACCGGCGATATGGTCAAGCCCGGGCAGGCGGTGCTCGAACTATTCAGTCCCTCTCTGCGCCTGGCGCAGCAGGAATACATCCTGGCGCGGCGCACCGATCCGGCATTGGCGGCAGCCGCAGCACAGCGGTTGAAGACGCTTGGTCTGACGACCGCTCAGATCTCCGCATTGGAAGATGCCAGAGAGGCACCCGGGACCATTGCCGTGATCGCACCAGAAGGCGGGCAGGTGGTGGAGAAGATGGCGGTCGAAGGCGCCCGTATCATGGCCGGTGAGCCGCTCTACCGTCTGGTCGACTTCAGCCATGTGTGGGTGATTGCGGAGATCTACGAGCAGGATCTGCCCTCGGTGCAGCCGGGGCTTCCAGTCGAGGTCGAGCTCGATGCCTTTCCGGGCGAGCGATTCCAAGGGGAGGTGAGCTTCATCTATCCCAACCTGACGCCAGAGACACGAACGGCCAAGATTCGCGTGGAGCTCGGCAATGCGGACGGGCGATTGAAGGCCGATATGTATGCCGCAGTCCTCGTCTCCACCGACATGGCGAGCGCGGACGTTCTCTCCGTTCCCGAGAGTGCCATTCTCGACACCGGCAGGCGGCGAGCCGTGCTGGTGGAGCGCGGCGAAGGTCGCTACGAACCGCGGGAGGTGAGGCTCGGTCGCCGGGCCGACGGCCATGTGGAGATTCTGGAAGGCTTGACCACCGGCGAAAAGGTGGTCGTGAGCGCCAATTTCCTGATCGACGCGGAGAGCAATCTGCAGGCAGCGCTGCGCGCCTTTACAGCCGGTGACCAGCCGGCCGGCGCGCCTCAGACGGAGAGCCAGCCATGATCGCCGGGCTCATCCGCTGGTCGGCGAACAATCGCATGCTGGTCCTGCTTGGCGCGGCTTTCCTGGTTGCGTGGGGCGTCTATGCGGTCCGCAACATTCCGCTTGATGCGATACCGGACCTCTCGGACACGCAGGTCATCGTCTACACCGAATATCCCGGCCAGGCGCCGCAGGTGGTGGAGGACCAGGTCACTTATCCCTTGACCACGGCAATGATCAGCGTGCCGCGATCCAAGGCTGTGCGAGGCTTCTCCTATTTCGGCGTCTCCTTCGTCTACATCATTTTCGAGGACGGCACGGATATCTATTGGGCGCGCAGCCGGGTCCTCGAGTATCTGAACTTCGCGCAACGCAACCTGCCGATAGGCGTGACGCCGTCGCTCGGTCCTGACGCGACGGGTGTCGGCTGGATCTACCAATATGTCGTGCAAGGCGCGCATCAATCACTGGCCCAACTGCGGTCCGTGCAGGATTGGTTCGCGCGATACCAAATCGCCAAAGCGCCCGGCGTCGCCGAGGTCGCGAGCGTCGGTGGATTCACCCAGCAATATCAGGTGGTCGTCGATCCACAACGCTTGCGCGCCTACGGCATCTCCTTGAAGCAGGTACGCGACGCAATCCGCGACAGCAACATGGATGTCGGTGGCCGCACGGTCGAGCTGACCGAAGCCGAGTATGTGGTGCGCGGCCGCGGCTATCTGCGCAGCATCGAGGATCTGAAACAGGTCGTGCTGAAGGTCGAGAACGGCACTCCCGTGCTGCTGCAGGACGTCGCGCGGGTCGAGCTTGGTCCCGATGAGCGCCGCGGCATCACTGAGCTGAACGGTGAAGGTGAAGCGGTCGGCGGCATCGCCTTGCAGCGCTTCGGCGAGAATGCGCTCGATGTGATCGGGAACGTCAAGGGCAAGATCGAGGAGATCGCGAAGGGGCTGCCAGAGGGCGTATCGATCCAGGCCGTCTACGACCGATCGGACCTTATCTTCCGGGCAATCGACAATCTCAAGCGCACGCTGATCGAGGAGAGCATCGTCGTTGCCCTGGTGTGCTTCGTGTTCCTGCTGCATGTGCGCAGCGCGCTCGTCGCCATCATAATGCTGCCGATCGGCGTGCTGATGGCGATGATCGTCATGCAACTGCTCGGCGTCAGCTCCAACATCATGAGCCTGGGTGGCATTGCGATCGCGATCGGCGCCATGATCGATGCCGCCATCGTCATGATCGAGAACGCGCACAAGCACCTGGAGCACGCGCCACCGGGCAAGTCGCGCGCTCAGGTCATCATCGATGCCGCCGTAGAAGTCGGACCGGCGCTGTTCTTCAGCCTCCTGATCATCACGGTATCGTTCCTGCCGGTGTTCGCGCTGGAGGCGCAGGAGGGCCGCCTGTTTCATCCCCTGGCTTTCACCAAGACCTTTGCGATGGCCGGCGCGGCGCTGTTGTCCGTCACCTTGGTGCCGGTGCTGATGCTGATCTTTGTGCGCGGCCGGATCGTGCCGGAAGCCAAGAACCCGCTGAACCGGCTGCTGATCTTGCTGTATCGACCAATCATCCGCCTGGTGCTGCGAGCGAAGACCGTGACCATCCTGTCGGCTCTGGTCGCGCTGGCGGCGACCTGGATTCCGATCAAGCATCTCGGCTCGGAGTTCATGCCGAACCTGAACGAAGGAACCTTGATGTTCATGCCGACGACCTTGCCGGGCTTGTCGGTCACCAAGGCGGCGGAACTGCTGCAGACCCAGAACAAGATCATTAAGTCGTTTCCGGAGGTGGAGTCGGTCTTCGGCAAGGCCGGCCGCGCGGCGACGGCGACGGACCCGGCACCGACGGAAATGGTCGAGACCATCATCAATCTGAAACCTGAATCGGAATGGCCGGCCGGCACGACCATCGACAGCCTGATCGCCAAGATGGACGACGCTTTGCAGCTGCCCGGCGTCAGCAATGCCTGGACTATGCCGATCAAGGCGCGCATCGATATGTTGTCGACCGGTATCCGGACGCCGGTCGGAATCAAGGTGATCGGCAATGACCTCGCCGAGATGGAACGGTTGGCGAAGCAGATCGAGGCGGTGGTGCGCACAGTGCCCGGCACCACCAGCGCGTTTGCGGAGCGCATCGGCGGCAGCTACTACCTCAACATCATCCCGGATCGTGCCGCGCTGGCGCGCAACGGTATCGCGGTTGCCGATTTCCAGGAAGCCATCGGCATGGCGCTGGGTGGAGAGGCGGTGACGACGACCGTCGAAGGCAGGCAGCGCTACAGCGTCAACCTGCGCTATCCACGCGGCCTGCGCAGCGATCCGGACGCGATCAATCGGGTGCTGATCGACAGCCCGACCGGTGCCGCCATCCCCCTCGGGCAGCTGGCGAAGGTCGAGCTCTCGCAGGGTCCTTCGACTATCCGCACCGAGAACGCGCTGCTGGCGCTCTACATCTTCATCGATATCCGCGGGCGCGACCTCGGCGGCTATGTAGCCGAAGCCAAGCGCGCTGTCGAACAGCAGGTACGCTTTCCGCCCGGCTATTTCATCACCTGGAGCGGCCAGTTCGAATATCTGGAGCGGGCAAAGGCGCGCCTGGCGGTGGTCGTGCCGGTCACGCTGCTGATCATCTTCCTGCTGCTCTATCTCAACTTCCGGCGACTGACAGAGACCATGATCGTCATGCTCTCGCTGCCGTTCGCGTTGGTCGGCGGCTTCTGGCTCATGTACTGGATGGGCTTCAACATGAGCGTCGCCGTCGCTGTCGGTTTCATCGCGCTCGCCGGAGTCGCGGCCGAGACCGGGGTCGTCATGCTGATCTATTTGGACAATGCGCTGAAGGAAATGACAGAATGGCGCACCACCGAGGGCCAGAATCTGACCCGGGCAGATCTCTATAGCGCCGTCATGGAGGGCGCGGTCGAGCGCGTGCGTCCAAAGATGATGACCGTCGTCGCCATCATGGCTGGCCTGTTGCCGATCCTGTGGAGCGATGGCACCGGCTCGGAAGTCATGCAGCGCATCGCCGTGCCGATGATCGGCGGCATGGTGTCATCGACCATCCTGACGCTGGTCGTCATCCCGGCGGTCTATGCGCTTGTCAAAGGCTTCAACCTCGAAAAGGTTCCGGCGTCGGAGATGGCGCCGGCGGCCTAGTAGCGGGCGGCAGGCAGCAGCTCGTCGATGACCTTGAGCCAGGCGGGCAGACAGATCCGCTTCTGGTCGTAGTGCTGGAGCACGGTCTGGCGCGCGGCCGTCCGCAATTCGGTGAAGCGCGCCGGATGCAGGCAGGCGTCGATCAAGGTCTTCGACAATGCGCCAACGTCGAAGAAGTCGACCAGCAGGCCGTTGACGCCGTGCTCGATGACGTCACGCACCGGCGGCGTGTCGGAACCGACGAAGACGCATTCGCAAGCCATGGCTTCCAGCGCGGACCAGGACAGCACGAACGGGTAGGTGTAGTAGACGTGCGCCCACGACAAGGAGAGCGCGGTGAGCATCGTCTCGTGCGGCACGGGACCGGTGAACAGAACGCGCTGGGGATCCAGCCGATCGCCCACCTCCTTCATCATGTGGCTGCGCCAAGTTCCGCCTTCCGGCGCGGCCGCGCCATAGCCTGCGGTCTTCTCGCTGCCGATCATGAGCACGGTCGCGTTCGGCACGGCCCGCAGTAACTCCGGCAGCGCTCGCATCATGATGTGGAAGCCGCGCATCGGCTCGAACACACGGTTGATGAAGGTGACGATCGGGGTCGAGCCGTCCAGCTCCCCTGTGTCGCCGAGCTTCAGCTTGGCACAGGCACGGCGGTAGATACGGTCAGTGTCGATGCCCTCGTGGATGATCAGCGCCCGGTCCCGCAGCGCCGGCGGGAATGCGCTCGCCTGGAACGGCGTCGGACAGATGATGTGATCCGCTTCTGCATAGGACATTGCCATCACGGCATTCTTGGCGTGGACCCTGAAGGCATCCACCGCCCCGCCGTCCTGGAACTCGGGGTCGAAGCCCACATCGCCGCCCTTGGCCTTGTAATAGAACTCGCCGACCAGGATCTGCCGGGCGTCCGGAAATATCTCCTTCATGAGGGTCACTTCGCCCCAGGCGGGATGGCCGATGATGAGGTCCGGCTCGAAGCCGCTCTCCTTCAACTGAATGGCGCAATCCGCGGCGGCTCGTCCGCGGATCAAGTCCGCCTCTGCGCGCACCGCCAGGTCCAGGATTCCTGGGGTGGAGGAGCGGTTGCTCTTCCAGAGCAGCAGCGGAATGCCCTCGACCTGACGCCCGCCTTGGGCAATGGCGACGCATTGATGGCTGGCGGCCTTCAACGATGGCAGGAGGAATTCGAAGCGACCGGGGAAGTTGTTATGGACGAATAGGATTTTTGCCATTCGTTGCGTAATCGTCCGCATGTCGGGATCAGCACTTTCTCCTCTTCCACGCACCGGGGTCAAGGCAGGCCATCGATCGCGGCTTGGTCATTCGCGGCTTGACAAGGGCGCTGGTTAGTCGTCTACTTGCACATATGTTCGATATGTGAACTAAAGTTCAAAACACAAAAAAGCGGCAGGAAGCGCTCCAGGTGCAGGGAAACGATCGCAGCCTCGCGGCGCGGGCCGCATGGCTGTCCTTCATCGGTGGCTATACGCAGGAAGAGATCGCGAAGAAGCTCGGTCTCTCGCGCGTGAAGATCAACCGCCTGATCGCGGAAGCGACCCAGGCCGGCCTAGTGCGCGTCTTTGTCGAAGGCACTGCCGCCGAGTGCGTGGCGCTCGAGGACCGCATCGTGGCGCACTGGAAATTGGATTTTTGCTCCGTGTCTCCCACGGTTGGCGAAGGCCCGCTGCCGCTGCGTACCCTGGCGGCAGCGGGCGCTCATTATCTGCACAACGTATTGGAGCGCGGCGAGAAGAAGCTGATCGGCATCGGCCACGGCCGAACGCTGGACGAAGTGGTCAAATATCTGCCCCGCGCCAGCCGGCCGAACGTGCGCTTCGTCTCGCTGCTGGGCAGCCTGACGCGCCACGCGGCCGCCAATCCGTTCGACGTGATCCATCGCCTGGCCGACGTGACGGGTGCCGAATGCCATTTCATGCCGGCGCCGTTCTTTGCGGATTCGATCGAGGACAAGAAGGTCCTGCTGGCGCAGAAGAGCCTCAAGGACGTTTTCAATCTCGCCCGTGCGGCCGAGCTCTACGTGGTCGGCATCGGCGAGATCGGCGCGCATGCCCATATGCTTGCGACTGGCATGATCACCGAGAAAGAGCTGCGCGAGGTAAAGCTGGCCGGCGCAGTCGGCGAAGTGCTCGGGCGCTTCCTCGACAAGAACGGCCGCGCCGTGCACGCCGGGCTGAACGATCGCGCCGTCGCCGTCAATCTGGAGGAGATCGAGGGGAAGCCGGTCGTCGCGATCGCCGGCGGCGAGGACAAGCCGCAGGCGATCATGGCGGTTCTGGAAAGTCACGTGATTAAAGGCCTGATCACGGACGAAGCCACTGCAAAGACCATCGTCGAGATGATCGACGCCGGTGCCAAAGCAGGCGGCCTGCAAAGGGCCAAACGATAAATGCGATACGGAGAGGAGACAGCATCATGTACGAGAAAGGGCGTGATCTAGCGGCCGCCTTCGTCAGGAAACAGGTGAGCCGTCGCGAACTGATCCAGCGCGCCAGCCAGCTCGGCCTCAGCGTTGCCGCAACCAGCTTCTTCGTCAATCAGGCGATGAGCCAGGCCATGGCGGCCGACTTCGATTGGCAGAAGCACAAGGGCACGAATCTGAAGCTGCTGTTGAACAAGCACCCCTATGCGGATGCGATGATCGCAAATCTCGACACGTTCAAGTCGATGACCGGCATGAACGTGAGCTACGACATCTTCCCCGAAGACGTCTATTTCGACAAGGTGACGGCAGCCTTGTCCTCCGGCTCCAGCGAATATGACGCCTTCATGACCGGCGCCTACATGACCTGGACCTATGGCCCCGCAGGCTGGATCGAAGACCTCAACGAATACATCCAGGATTCAGACCTGACCAATCCCAACTACAATTGGGACGACGTGCTGCCGGGCCTGCGCGCTTCGACGGCGTGGAATGGCGTGCCGGGCGGCGAGCTCGGCTCGGCCGATGCCAAGCAATGGTGCATCCCCTGGGGCTATGAGCTGAACAACGTCTCCTATAACAAGCCGATGTTCGACAAGGTCGGCGTGAAGCCGCCCAAGAACCTGCCGGAGATGGTGGAGACCGCCGCGAAGCTCACCAAGGATCTCGGCGGCCCATATGGCGTCGGCGTGCGTGGCTCGCGTTCCTGGGCCACCATCCACCCGGGCTTCCTGTCCGGCTATTCGAACTACGGCCAGCGCGACTTCAGCGTCAGCGACGGCAAGCTGAAGGCCGCGATGAATACCAAGGAATCGAAGGCCTATCACGAACTCTGGGTGAAGATGATCCAGGAGTCCGGCCCGAAAAACTGGTCGACCTATACGTGGTATCAGGTCGGCACCGATCTCGGCGCGGGCGCGTCAGCCATGATCTTCGATGCCGACATCCTCGGCTACTTCATGAATGGCGGCGACAACAAGGAGAAGGGCAACATCCATTACGCGCCCTTTGCCGCCAATCCGGCCGCCTCGGCCCCGACGCCGAACGTCTGGATCTGGTCGCTGGCGCTGTCCAGCTTCTCGGGCCAGAAGGAAGCCGCTTGGTACTTCATGCAGTGGGCCTCATCGGTCGAACATGACCTGTTCGGCGCGCGCAAAATGGACTTCGTCAATCCGGTCCGTGCGTCGGTCTGGAAGGACGAGGAGTTCCGCAACCGCATCGACAAGTCCTATCCGGGGTATCTCGAGCAGCATGATGTCTCAGCGCCTGGAGCCAAGATCTACTTCACGGCCCAGCCGCTGTTCTTCGACCTCACGACTCAGTGGGCGGAGACGCTGCAGAAGATGGTCGCCAAGGAAGTGCCGGTGGACGAGGGGCTGGACCAGCTCGCCGCCAGTGTTGATAAGCAATTGAAGGACGCCGGGTTGGGCGGTTGAACCTCCCTGAGCAACGGCAGCCCGGCTGTTCGTCCGGGCTGCCGCCCTTTTTCTCAAGGTTGCGTAAGCCCTGGAAATTTGAGCCATGGCCCTTACGGATTCGGTAAGATCAAGCATGACGACCGCGACTCAGCATTCGCAGACCGCGACCCGAGCGCCTGCCCGGCGCCGCGCCTTGCGGCAGGCCTTGCCCTATCTGCTGAGCCTGCCGGCACTCCTGGTCTGCATTGGAATCCTGATTCCGTTCTTCACAGCGGTCTATTACTCGATGATGCGCTTCCGGTTGAATCTGCCGATGCTGAAGGGCTTCATCTGGTTCGACAATTACATTTCGTTTTTGAGCGACGGTGCGTTCTGGAACACGCTTTCGATCTCGCTCATCTACGCCTTCGTGACCGTGACGGGCGAGCTGATCCTCGGTCTCGGAATCGCTTTACTGCTGGTGCGCCCCACGCGCCTCAACAACGCCGTCTCGATCATGCTGCTGCTGCCACTGATGACGGCGCCGGCGCTGGCGGCGCTGATGTGGAAGCTGATGACCAACCCGAACTTCGGCATCCTCAGCTATCTGGTCAGCCTGCTCGGGTTCGAGAACTTCAAGTGGGCGTCCGATCCATCGACCGCTCTGCTGACGGTGGTGCTGGTCGATATCTGGGTCTACACGCCCTTCATCATGATTCTGCTGCTGGCGGGCCTGCGCTCGCTCCCCAAGCAGCCGTTCGAGGCGGCAGCGCTCGACGGCGTGCCGCGCTCCTTCGTGTTCTTTCGGATTACGCTGCCGATGCTGATGCCCTACATCATCACGGCGACTCTGTTCCGGCTGCTCGATTCCATCCAGCAGTTCGACATCATCTATTCCATGACCCAGGGCGGGCCGGGCGACCGGCTGATGGTATTCCAGGTCCAGTCGTACCTGGAGTTCTTCCAGTACACCAATGTCGGCAGGTCCGCGGCGCTGCTGATCGTGCTGTGGGCGATCACCTATGCGCTGTCCAACCTCTTCATCAAGCATTGGCTGAAGCTGCGCGAACGCGCGCACGGGCCGGCCTAGGGATGCCGCGATGAACCAGATCTCAACCTTTGAGCGAATCGTCCGCGGCCTGCTGATCGCGCTGGTGCTATTGTTCTTCCTGTTCCCGATCTTTTGGATCCTGCTGATGTCGTTCCAGACCAACGAGCAGATCCTCAGGATCCCGCCCAGCCTGTTCTTCGAACCGACGCTGCAGAACTACGTCGCATTGCTGACCGGTCGGCTGCAGACCGCGGCGGGCAATCTCGACATCGCCTTCATGCGAAACCTCGGCAATTCGCTGCTGCTGTCGACCAGCTCGGTGCTGCTGGCGCTTGCCCTCGGCGTGCCCGCCGCCTATGCCTTTGCGCGCTATAAGTTCCGGCTGGGGGAGAGCATCGCCTTCACGCTGCTCTCGTTCCGTTTTGCACCGCCGCTCCTGGTGCTGCTGCCGCTCAGCTTGTTCTTTCGGCAGCTGCACCTGACCGACACCTATATCGGCCTGATCTGGGTCTATCAGCTGATCTGCCTGCCGCTCATCCTGTGGATCGTGCGCGGCTATTTCGAGGACATCAGCCCCGATATCGAGCATGCCTATCGCATCTCCGGCCACGGCTGGTGGAAGACGTTCCGCAAGATCGCGATACCCTTGGCGCGGCCCGGCATCGCGGCCGCCGGTCTGCTGGCCTTCATCTTCGCCTGGAACAACTTCATCTTCGCCCTGATCCTCGCCTCCGCGAGCAAGCAGCCCGTGACGGTCGGCGCGCTCGCCTTCGTCACGGCGTCGGGCATCCAGTATGGCCAGATCGCTGCCGCGATCGTGCTGTCTGTCACGCCGACCCTGCTGCTGGCGCTCTATGCCCAGCGCTATCTGGTCGAAGGCCTGTCTCTCGGCGCGGTGAAAGGGTGACGCCATGACCAGCCTTGAACTGCGCAATGTCTCGAAGGGCTTCAAGTCCGGCAAAGTGCTGGACGATGTCTCACTGTCGGTGACTGCGGGCGAGATTGTGGTCGTGTTCGGTCCCTCGGGCACGGGCAAGACTGTGCTGCTGCGCATGATTGCGGGCGTGCACTATCCCGATACCGGCACGATCGCTATTGATGGCGAGGATGTCACGGAAGCCTCGCCCGAGGCGCGCGGCGTCGGCATGGCGTTCCAGAATTTCGCTCTGTTCCCCCACTTCAGCACCTTCGAGAACATCGCGAGCCCGCTGGAAGCGCGTGAGACGCCGGCGTCCAAGGTCAAGGAACAGGTCGGCGCCATAGCGCGCATGCTGAAGATCGACCATGTGCTGGGCCATGCGCCGCGCGAGCTCTCCAACGGGCAGAAGCAGCGCACCGCCTTGGCGCGGGCATTGGTGGCGCAGCCGAAGGTGCTGCTGTTGGACGATCCGCTGCGCAATGTCGATGCCAAGCTGCGCTATGAAATGCGGATGGAGCTGCCGCGCCTCCTGCGCACCTTCAACGCCGCCGTCATCTATGTGACCCAGGACTATAAGGAGGCGATGGCGCTCGGCGACCGCATCGCCGTGCTGCGCAACGGCCGCATCGAGCAATGGGCGATGCCGACAACCGTTTACCGGGAGCCGGTCTCCATCGAGGTGGCGCGGCTGTTCGGCGATCCCACCATCAACCTGCTGCCCTGCAAGCTGGAGATGAATGGGGCCGGCGGCCAAGTCACTGTGTTCGGGCGACGCGTGCCAATCTCGGGCGCCTATGCCCATGCCGTTGGACGTGACCTGGTAGCCGGATTGCGGCCTGAGCACGTGGTCGTCACCGAGACCGAAGCACCGGATGCGATGCAATTCGATCTCGACGCCGTCATGCCGGTCAATGTGCGCAGCGTGCTCTATCTGCGCGGGGCCGCGGGCGAGGAATTGCTGGCGACCGTCAGCGAGAGCGAATCCGCTAGGTTCGGTCGCGGCCAGCGCAAGGTGTGGGTGCGGTTCGCGCCCGGCGATCTGCTGCTGTTTGACGCGGCGAGCGGCCAGCGCATCGCGCCGCAGGTTCATTGAGGGAAGGGCCATGGCACAGCTAGCTCTCGGCAATGTCTCCAAGACCTACCGCCCACGCGGCAAGGAGCAGGTGCAGGCCGTCAAGCGCGTCAGCCTCGATGTAAAGGACGGTGAGATCGTCGCTTTGCTCGGCTCCTCCGGTTGCGGCAAGACCAGCATGCTGCGCATGATCGCCGGCTTCGAAGAAGTGACCGAAGGCACGATCAGGATCGGCGGCAAGGAGATCCATAACCTCCCGCCGGCGCAGCGCGACGTGGCGATGGCGTTCGAGGGCTATTCGCTGTATCCGCCCCTGAAGGTGCGGGAGAATATCGGCTTCGCCCTGCTGCGCGAACGTGGGGCCAGTGCCGATATCGAAAAGCGCGTCAGCCACATCGCCGAGCTGCTGGAGATCACCGACATTCTCGACCGCTACCCGACCGTGATCTCGGCCGGGCAGCAGCAGCGCACCTCGCTCGCCCGCGCGCTGATCCGCCGCGCGCCGGTCTCATTGCTCGACGAGCCGATGTCGCAGCTCGAGCCGCAATTACGCGCCATCCTGCGCGCGCGGCTGAAGGACTACCTGATCGAGCACAAGATGACGACGGTCTTCGTCACGCACGACCAGACCGAGGCGATCGCGCTGGCCGACCGGATCGCGGTGATGGAGAAGGGCGAGTTGCAGCAGTTCGGCACCCCCGCCGAAATCAAGCAGAGCCCCAGCAATCTGTTCGTCGCCAGCTTCATCGGCGAACCGCCGATGAACATCTTCGATGCCGCCATCGCCTCGGAGGGGAACGCCGTCGCCATCAGCGGCCTTGGTCCCAATGGCGAGCCGGCGTTCCGCCTGAATGCTCCCATGGAAGCCGCGAACGGCAAACGCGTGTGCCTTGGCATCCGCCCGCATCTGATCGAGATCGGTGCGAATGGTTCTGCCGACGCGACCGGCCGGGTCATCACCAATCACTGGCTGGGGGACCAGAGCCATATCTGCTTCGAGATCGGTGGTTGTTCCGTCGTGGGCGTGACGGACAAGCCGATCGATGCCCGCGCCGGCGATGCACTGCCGGTGCGCTTCCCGCTCGGCGCGGTCCATCTGTTCGACGCCGAATCCGGCCGCGCCTTGGCGCATGGCCTGGGTCAGCGGTGAGCCAAGTGGCGCGCGACCTCATTCTGGCGATCGATGCAGGCACCTCGGTGATCAAGGTGCTGGCCTTTGATCTCGACGGCAAGGAGGTGGCGTCCGCCGCGCGTCCCAACACCTATCGCACTGGCCCCGGCGGCGCGGTTGATCAGGACATGGCGCGCACCTGGCGCGATACTGTTGCGGTGTTGCGGGAACTGACCGAAAGCAATGAGGGCGTGGCTAGCCGCGCGGCGGCGCTGGCCGTCACGGGGCAGGGAGACGGCACCTGGCTGGTCGACAGAGACGGCGTGCCGGTGGCGCCGGCTTGGCTGTGGTTGGACTCCCGTGCGGCCGGAATCGTCGAGGAGAAGGATACCAGCGGCATTCGCCACCGCATGTATCAGCATACCGGCTGCGGTCTCAATGCCTGCAACCAGACCTCCCAGCTCGCCTGGATGGAGCGCCACACACCGGAGGTGCTGGATCGCGCCGCCACGGCGCAGCATTGCAAGGACTGGCTCTATCTCAATCTGACCGGCCGGCGCGCGACCGACGTGACGGAAGGCGTCTTCACCTTCGGCGATTTCCGCACGCGACGTTACGTGCCGGAGATCCTGGACTGGATGGAGATCGCAAAGCGCCGCCACCTGTTGCCGGAGCTGGTGGACGGCACGCGCGTGACGCACGGCCTGACCGAGACGGCTGCCAAGGAGACCGGCCTGCCGTCCGGACTGCCGGTCTCGCTGGGCAGTGTCGACGTGGCCTGCTCGGCGCTCGGCGGCGGGCTCTATGACCCGGGACGGAATGTCGGCTGCTCCATCGTCGGCTCGACCGGCATGAACATGCGGTTCGTGCCGAACGCCAGTGACGTAACGCTGGCGCCGGAGCCGGGCGGCTACACCATGGCTTTCCCGGTAGATGGAGCCATCGCGCAGATGCAATCCACCATGGCCGCGACGATCAATATCGACTGGATCGTCGAGGTTGGCCGTGACGCTGCCCGGGCGCTTGGGCACGAGGTGGATCGCAAGGACGCGCTCAAGGCCTTCGATGCGCGCGTGCTTCATGCGGACCCGCAGCTCGAGCTCTATCACCCGTATATCCTCGAAGCGGGCGAGCGCGGGCCGTTCACCAACGCCAACGCGCGGGCGCAATTCATCGGCCTGACGCACCACACGACATTCGTCGATCTGGTCCGCGCCGTGTACGACGGTTTGGTGCTGGCGGCGCGCGACTGCTATGCGGCGATGGGCTCGCAGCCGGAAGAGATCCGGATCGCGGGGGGCGCTGCGCGATCCAAGGCGCTGAAGCTGCTGCTGGCGAGCGCCATGGGCGTTCCGGTGCGCGAGAGCGCGCGGGAGGAATCGGGAGCGGCCGGTGCTGCCATGATGGCGGCGGTGGCGATCGGCGCCGTTCCCGACATGGCGGTAGCTGTCGAGAAGTGGGTAAAGCCGTGCTTGCGCGGCACGGTGCAACCCGACGCGCAGCTTAAGGCCCGCTATGACCAATTGTTCCCGATCTATGTGAAAGCGCGCCAGGCGATGCCGCCGGTCTGGGCGGATCTCGCCGCGGCGCGCAACAGGACTCATTGATGAACAAGTTCAAGATTGCCGTCATCGGCGACCAGTTCATGAAGGCCTCCGCCTTCACCGATGCGCTCGCCAAGGTGCCGGGCCTCGACGCCGACATCCGCACCATGGAGCTGCCTTGGCCGGATCAGCCGATGCGCCACGGCTATGTCGATGGCGGGATTCCGGGTCTCAAGGAATATCTCGGCGAACCAGACGACATCGTGCGCTTCGTCGACGGCGCCGATATCCTCATCACGCATCTGGCACCGATCAATGGTGACGTGCTGGACCGGCTGCCGGCACTGAAGCTGATCGCGGTGTCGCGCGGCGGCCCGGTCAATATCGATGTTGCCGCCTGCAAGGCGCGCAATGTGAAGCTGGTCAACACGCCCGGCCGCAATTCCTCTGCGGTGGCGGAGTTCACCATCGCCGCGATCCTGGCCGAAACGCGCCTGATCCGCGCCGGCCACGAAGCATTGCGGCAGGGCACTTGGCGCGGCGACCTCTACCGCTTCGACAAGATCGATGCCGAGCTGTCGGAGATGACCGTCGGCATTATCGGCTACGGGCATATCGGCACCAAGGTCGTGCGCCTGCTGAAGCCGTTCGGGTGTCGCATCCTGGTCTGCGACCCCTATGTGCCGGTCTCGGCGGAGGACCGCGCCGACGGCATCGAGCAGGTCGAGCTGGATACGTTGCTTCAGCACAGCGACGTGGTCAGCCTGCACGCCCGCGTGACGGATGAGACCAAGGGCTTCCTGGCGGCACCGCAATTCGCGCGCATGAAGCAGGGATCGTACTTCATCAACACAGCGCGCGGGCCGATGGTGAATTATGACGATCTCTACCAGGCGCTGAAATCGCGGCACATTCGCGGTGCGATGCTCGAGACCTTCTGGCTCGAGCCGCCGCCGCCCGATTCACCGCTGCTCAAGCTTGACAATGTCACGCTGACCCCGCACATCGCTGGCGCGTCCACCACCACCGTGCGCATCGCTGCCCGCATGATCGCCGAGGAGATCCGGCGTCACGGGGCGGGCGAGCCGCCGCTCAATCCTTGCTAGAGGACTCGATGAACAAAGACGAGTTGGAACTGCGTAAAGGGATCATCGCCGCGTGCCGCGCCATGAACTCGCTCGGCGTCAACCAGGGCACGTCGGGCAATATCAGCGCGCGCTACCACGACGTGATGCTGATCACGCCGTCGGGCGTGCCGTACGAGGATCTAAAGCCCACCGATATCGCAACCATGCCGATCAAGGGCGAATACGGCTCCTGGAAAGGACCGCTCAATCCGTCCTCCGAGTGGCGATTCCATCTGGACATCATGCGCTCCCGTCCGGAGGTTGGCTCGGTGGTGCATACCCACAGCACCTACGCGACGACGCTCGCGATCTGCGGCAAGGAGATTCCCGCCATCCACTACATGGTGGCGGCGGCCGGCGGGCCCAACATCCGTGTGGCACCCTACGCGACCTACGGCACGCCGGAACTCTCCGAACTCGCGCTGAAGGCGCTGGAGGGGCGCACCTGCTGCCTGCTGCGCAATCACGGCGTGATCGCGACCGGTGCCACCATCAAGCGCGCGCTCTGGCTGGCGGTGGAGATCGAGACGCTGGCGCGACAATACTACCTGTCGCTCACGATCGGCGGCGCGCAGATCCTGCCGGACGACGAAATCTCGCGTGTCGTCGAGAAGTTCAAGAACTACGGCCCAAAGGCGAAGCCGACCGCGCTCAAGGAGGCGGCGGCAAAGTCCAAGCCGGCAGCCAAGCGCAGGAAATAGGCAGTGTCGTCAGATCGAACCGCACCTGCCCCCTGTCGTCATGGTCGGACTTGGTCCGACCATCCACGAGTTTCGTTGGGCTGGAGTCTGCTGTTGCCGGTAGACTCCTGGATGGTCGTGCCAAGCACGACCATGACGTAGTGGGGGGCCAGCGTGTCCGCTGTGACTCCCTACGACCTCCTCGTCATCGGCGGCGGCATCAATGGCGCCGGCATTGCGCGGGATGCGGCGGGGCGGGGGCTCAGCGTCCTGCTGTGCGAGAAGGATGATCTGGCGCAGGGCACGTCCTCGCGCAGCGGCAAGCTGGTGCATGGCGGCCTGCGCTATCTGGAATATTACGAATTCCGCCTGGTGCGCGAGGCCTTGATCGAACGCGAGGTGCTGCTCGACGCCGCGCCGCACATCATCTGGCCCATGCGTTTCGTGCTGCCGCACTCGCCGGAGCAGCGGCCGGCTTGGCTGGTGCGCCTTGGCCTTTTTCTCTACGACCATCTCGGCGGCCGCAAGAAGCTGCCGCCGACCCGCGCCGTCGACCTCACGGGGGACCCTGTCGGCAAGCCGATCAAAGGCAGTTTCACGAACGCGTTCGAGTATTCCGACTGCTGGGTCGATGATTCGCGCCTGGTGGTGCTGAACGCCCTCGATGCTCAGGCCCGCGGCGCGGGAATTCTGACCCGCACTGCAGTCCTGTCGGCGCGGCGCGACGGCGGGTTCTGGAGCGTCGATCTTGGCGATGCCAGCGGCGCGCGGCGCCAAGTCTGCGCGCGTTGCCTCGTGAATGCTGCCGGGCCGTGGGTGGAGGACGTGCTTGAGGGTGTCGAAGGCTCGTCGAGCCAGCGCCGCGTTCGCCTGGTCAAAGGCAGCCATATTGTCACGCGCAAGTTCTGGGCCGGCGACCAAGCCTATCTGCTGCAGAATCACGACAGGCGCGTGATCTTCGTCAATCCGTACGAGGACGATCTGGCGCTCATCGGCACCACCGACATCGCGGTGGAGGGCAAGCCGGAGGACGCTCACATCGAGGATGCGGAGATCGACTATCTCCTCGCCGTGGTCGCGCGCTACTTCGATCGCCCACCGACACGCGCCGACATCGTGCACAGCTTTTCCGGCGTGCGCCCGCTCTATGACGACAAGGCGGCGAACCCGTCGGCGGTGACACGCGACTACATCTTCGACATCAATCCGAAACAGCCGGCCAACGCGAGGCCCCCCATCCTCTCGATCTTTGGCGGCAAGATCACGACCTATCGCAAGCTGGCGGAGCACGCGCTCGACCGGCTCTCGCCGTTCTTTCCGGCCATGGGCAAGGCGTGGACAGCGAGCACGCCACTGCCCGGCGGCGACATGCCGGATGCGGATTTCGATGGCTGGCTCGCGGCCTTTCGCCGGCAGTTCCCCTGGCTGCCGGACGGCCTCGCTCTGCACTACGGCCGGCTCTACGGCACGCGCACGACGCAGCTGCTGGAAGGCGCGAAGAGTCTGTCCGATCTTGGCCGGCACTTCGGCGCGTTGTTGCACGAGCGCGAGGCGCGTTTTCTCATCCGCACCGAATGGGCGGGCAGCGCGGAAGACATCCTCGACCGGCGCACCAAGCATGGCCTGCATCTGAGTGCCGCCGAACGTCAGGCCTTCACACACTGGCTGCAAGGCCTGAACGATGCCGCGCCCGAACCCATGCGCGCCGCAACATGACACCACTGTTTCTCGGCATCGATATCGGCACCAGCGGCGTGCGCGCCTGTGCCATCGACGGCGAGGAGCGCATTGTCGGCGCGGCCTCGGTCGCCTTGCCGCCGCCGCGCCGGGATGGCGCCGCCATCGACCAGGAACCGGAATTCTGGTGGCAAGCCACCTGTGACGCGATCCGCGCCCTTGGCCGCTCCGTCGATCTCTCGGCCATCTGGCGCATTGCAGTGGACGGCACCTCCGGCACGCTGCTGCTGACGGATGCCGCCGGCCGGCCGGTCTCGCCAGGCTTGATGTACAACGACGCCCGTTCGACCCACGAGGCGGCGCGCATCAAGGGCATTGCTCCCGCCGAGAGCGGCGCCCATGGCCCAAGCGCCGCGCTGGCCAAGCTGCTCTACCTGCTCGGCACCAGTATCCGCACGCAAGCGCGCCATGCGCTGCACCAGGCCGATTGGGTCGCTGGCCGCTTGGCGAACCGTTTCGGTGTGAGTGACGAGAACAACGCGCTGAAGCTGGGCTACGACCCGGTCACGCGCTCCTGGCCGGCCTGGCTGGATGCGCTGCAAGTGCCGTGTAGTCTGCTGCCGGAAGTCCTGGTGCCGGGCAGTTCTATCGGCACGGTCGATCCCAAGGCCGCGGCGATGCTCGGTCTGCCCGAAACCACCATCATCTGTGTCGGCACCACGGACGGCGTGGCCTCTTTCATCGCGACCCGCGCATCGGCGCCGGGCGATGCGGTCACGTCCCTCGGCACCACCCTGGTGCTGAAGCTGCTGTCGGACAGGCCGATCTTCGCGCCGGCGCAGGGTGTCTATTCGCATCGGCTGGGCGAACGCTGGCTGGCTGGCGGCGCTTCCAACAGTGGTGGTGCGGCCCTGCTGGCGCATTTCAGCGCGGAGCGCATGGCAGAGCTGATGCCGTTGCTGAGTCCTGAAAAGCCGACGGGCCTCGACTACTATCCGCTGCCGAAACCGGGCGAGCGTTTCCCGATCTCCGATCCCGTGCTGCCGCCGCGCCTTTCGCCGAGGCCCGCCGACGACGTGCAGTTCTTCCAGGGGCTTCTGGAGGGCATTGCAGCGGTCGAGGCGCTGGCCTATCAAGCGCTCAAGGACCTCGGAGCACCATCCTTGCAGCGAGTTATCAGCATCGGCGGCGGCGCACGCAACACGGCCTGGACGGCCATGCGTCACCGCATCCTGGGCGTGCCGGTGAGCGTGGCGGAGGAGACGGAGGCCAGCTTCGGGGTCGCCTTATTGGCTCTACATGGTGGCCCGCCGTGAGTCCACTGACCACCACATCCATCGCCGGCATTCGCGAGATCGCCGACCAATTCGACCACGTGCTGCTGGATCAGTGGGGTGTCCTGCACAAGGGTGATGCGGTATTTCCGGAGGCGCGCGATTGTGTGCGCGCCTTGCGCAAGGCGGGCAAACGCGTGCTCATCCTGTCGAACTCCGGGCGCCGCTCCGAGGACAATGTGGAGCGGCTCGCTCTCCTCGGCCTTCCGCCGGAGGAGCATGACGGCGTTCTCACTTCCGGTGAGGTCGTCTGGCATGGTTTGCACGAGCGCGCCGCGCCACCCTTCAACGCGTTCGGCCGGCACGCCCTGCTGGTCGGGCGAGGCAATGTCCTGTCGCTGGTGGAGGGGCTCGATTTCGTCGCGGTCACTAGCCCGTCGCGCGCGGATTTCATCTGGCTCGCTGGGCTCGACGAGCACAATGCCGATCTGGACGCCTGGCGCGAGGATCTGCAATTGTTTGCCGCGCGCGGCCTGCCGATGCTGTGCGCGAATCCGGATCTGACGATGTTCACGTCACGTGGATTGATGCCGGCGCCCGGCGCGCTGGCAAGGATCTATCAGGAGCTCGGCGGGATTGTGCACTATGTCGGCAAGCCCCATCCGGCGATCTTCGCCGCGGCGCTGCGACACCTCGGCGATCCAAAGCCCGAGCGGGTGCTGGTGATCGGAGACTCTCTCGATCATGACGTCGAAGGCGGGCGGCGCGCCGGCATGTTGACGGCGCTGATCACCTCCGGCGTGCATGCCGAAGCGCTGGCGAACGGCGGCGATACGAGTGGGGCAATCCGCGATCTGGCGGGAGATCCGATCCGCGTGCCCCATTGGGCAATCCCGCAGTTGACCTGGTAAGGACGGGCATGATCAAACCGGCGGAACTCCAAAACTTGCGAGAAGTCTCGGCCCGCGTCGGCAGCGACATCAACCTGGTGCAGGGGGCCGGCGGCAACACGTCGATCAAGCGCGATGGCGTCCTCTGGGTCAAAGCATCCGGTGCCTGGCTGGCCGAGGCCGAGACGCGCGACATCTTCGTTCCGGTGGATCTTTCCGGCGCCCTGCGCGCGCTGGAGCAAGGGATCGAGAAGATGCCGGTGGCTGATCCGGCCGGGACGCTGCGCCCGTCGATCGAAACCTCGCTGCACGCACTGTTGCCGCATCGCGTCGTGCTGCATGTCCATGCCGTGAACACCATCGCCTGGGCATCCTGCGTTGGCATGGAGGACGAGATGGCGGAACGCTTACAGGGGCTTGCCTGGGCGCGCGTGCCCTATCGCCGTCCAGGGCTGCCGCTGAGCCAAGTGGTGGCGGAGGTCGCGGCGCAACAAAGGCCCGATGTGCTGATCCTCGGCAATCACGGCCTGCTGGTCGGTGCGGACGACTGCGCGGGTGCCGAGGCGTTGGTGCACGAGGTCGAACGCCGGCTGCATCTGCCAGCGCGGCCGGCGCCGGTCGGCGATCGCGCCGCCCTCGATGCGGTGTGCCGCGGCACCGACTATCGCCCCGCAGAGGATGTGTGCCACCGCTTAGCGACTGGCCCGCAGAACCTGGCTTTTGTGACCGCCGGCTCACTTTACCCCGATCATGTCGTGTTCCTCGGGCCCGCCATGCGCGCGCTGGCGCAAGGCGAAAGCGTGACCGATGTCATCGCGGTCAGCGAAGCGGCGAACTTGCCGCCACCGGTCGCACTGCTGGTGCCCGGCGCCGGCGCGATTGTGCGCGCCGACATCCAGCCCGGGGCCGAAGCGATGCTGATCTGCCTCGCGCTGGTGGCGGAGCGTTTGCCGGCCGATGCCGTGATCAGCTATCTGCCGGCGGAAGAGGAGCAGGCGCTGCTCAACTGGGATGCGGAGAAGTACCGGAAGGCGCTCAGTGTCGCGCGCGCCTAGCGCCGCCCGCCGACCTCGTCGATGTGATGCAGCAGGTCGGCTGGATCTTCAAAGACCCGATAGGCGCTACTGCGCTCCAGCTCCTCGCGGCCATAGCCGCCGCTGAGCAGCCCGATGCCGAGCGCGTGGGCGCGCCGCGCCGCCAGCATGTCCCAGATGCTGTCCCCCACCACGCAGGCCGTGGTGATGTCGATGCCCAGCCGCTGTGCCGCTTCCAGGAACAGGTCCGGATCGGGCTTGGCGTACTTCACCTGGTCGCGCGTGACGACCGGGATGCTGTCGACATCGACGCCGAGATTCTCGATCACCGGCCGCGCCGTTTCCATTCTTCCGCTGGTCGCGATCGCCCAGGGAATTTTCGCATCGGTCAGATAGGCCAGCAGCTCGCGTGCGCCGGGGAGTGGCGGAATTTTCCGCGCGCGCGTCAAATATGCCTCGGCGTGCAGCCTGCGGAGACGGTCGATCCGATCCTCCGTGATGTTCAGGCCGGTCTCGCGCAGCAAGATGTTCGTGAAGAGACCTCCGCTCATGCCGATCTTGCGGTGTATGCGCCAGACGGAGAGCTCGATGCCTTCCTCATCCAGTGCGTCGCGCCAGGCCAGGACATGCTCATACACGCTATCGACGAGCGTGCCGTCGAGGTCAAAGAGAAAGGATGTTTGCAGGCGCGGCATTGGGCAGCACTCCTTCATTAGGTGATTTTTGAGCCGATTTTGTGGTGTCGTCTCGATACAAACCAGTCTGTCTAAAACGGATTCCTATACATCCTCACACCACAGTAAACTCACAAACAGCATAGCCAAAACCATACGCGTTGGGATATGCACGGTCTGCTGCGCGACCGCCAGCAGTGGAGTATCCCTTTGCACGGCAATTCGGAAACCATCAGGACGATGGCGCGACAGGACGCACGCGAACGGATTCTGGAAGCGGCCTACGATCTGTTCGCCCATCAAGGCACGCGCTCGGTGGGCGTGGATGCCATTATTGAGAAGTCCGGCGTCGCGAAAATGACGCTCTACCGTCATTTCAAGTCCAAGCAGGACCTCGTGCTTGCGTTCCTGGAGCGGCGCGAGGCTCTATGGACGGAAGACTGGCTGATTCGCGAAGTCAGCACCCGCACCAGCGATCCGAAAGAGCGGCTGCTGGCGATCTTCGATGCGTATCACGATTGGTTTCAGATCGACGATTTCGAAGGCTGCGCCTTCATCAACGTTCTTCTGGAATACCCTGCCCACAATCCACTGCATGGCGCCGCCGCCGGCCACTTGGCGAAGGTGCGCGCCTACATCGGGGATCTGGCTGTCCGGGCGGGCATCGGAAACGTGCCCGAATTCTGCGACGTCTGGCACATGCTCATGACAGGCTGCACCATTGCAGCCGCCGAAGGCAACCGCGCCGCGGCCCTTGAAGCCAAGCGCGCCGCCCAGCGCATCCTCGACCATTGGAGCGAGTAATAGTCGCCGCCGTCGACGTGGCAAGGCGCATCCTTGCCACGTCGCGTAGGCAGGCGCGCTATGGTCTGGCTTCGAGCACCATGTTGAATGGCGTTTCCGCCGCGCGGCGGAAACGCGAGAAGCCACCCTGTCGCACGACCTCCGACAGCCGCTTCTCGCCGGCTTGCGCGCCTAGGGCCGCGGCCACCTCTTGATTGAGGGACGCTGGCACACATACGGCCGTCGAGAAGGCGTAAAAGACGCGCCCCACGGGATTGAGGTTTTCTCCGAGGCTGTCGCCGGCCATCGGCTCCACCAGCATCAGGGTCCCATCGGGTTTTAGCGTCTTGCGGGCATGAGCTGTTGCGCCAGCTGGATCGCCCATGTCGTGCAGCGCGTCGAACATCGTGATGAGGTCGAAGTCCTTGCCTGCAAAGTCCTGGGCGCGCGCGGTCTCGAAGCGTACGTTGGTCAAGTGCTTCGCATGCTCCTTGGCATGCGCAATCGACGGTCCGTGGAAATCGATACCCACGAACTGCGATTTGGGGAATGCCTCGGCCATGATGATGGTCGATGCGCCGTGCCCGCATCCGACATCCGCGACCCTCGCGCCGCGCTCGAGCTTCTGCGCCACGCCATCCAGGGCGGGCAGCCAACTGGAGATGAGGTTCGCACGATAGCCGGGCCGGAAGAACCGCTCGACGCCGCAGAACAGGCAATTGCAGCGATCGCTCCAGCCGACGCCTTTGCCGGTGCGGAAGGCTTGCTCGAGACTCTGTTGATCCGCGAACACGGCAGCGAGCGAATGGAACCCGCCAGTCATATTGACCACGCTGTTCTCATCCGCGAAGACTGCCGCCTGTTCGGGCGACAGAGCGAATGTCCCCTCGCGCGTGTCGTATGTCACGAAACCCGAAGCGGCTTGCGACGACAGCCATTCCCGGACCAGGCGCTCATGCGTCCCGGTCTTTCCCGCAAGCTGCTGTGACGTCACTGGCTTCCCATCGGCCATCGCGCGGTAGAGCCCCAGCCGGTCACCGGTGAAGACAAGCGCCGCGTTCGCCGCAGCGCCCAATTCGTTGACCATCGTCCCCAGCAGGGATTCCAGCTTTTCCGTGTCCAGATTCATAATCCTTACTCCAATGTTTTGTGCGCTGAGGGCGGCGAACATAGGGATGGCGTTGGGGAGGAGTGAGAGGCAGAATGGCCGCGACAGAGCCACTTGAGCCAACCGAGGGGGCGTCGATGGGCGAGAAACGCATCCACGTCAGCTTGGTCGTGTTCCCGGAATGCGACCCGTCGATCATCTACGGCGTGTTCGACACCTTGTGGTTTGCCGGCGCCAAATGGGAAAGCGGGAAGGGCCTCAACCGCGAGGAAGCGCTGTTCGAACTGCAGCTGGTGACGGCCGAGCCAGGTCTCCTACAGCTTTGCACCGGCGTCAGCATTCTCTCGCAAGCCACGATCGCCGAGGTCACCCGCACCGACGTTGTGTTCGTCCCGAACGTGATGATCTATTCCGGCGAGGACCTGCGTGCGCTGGACCGGCGGCTGCTGGAATGGATCACGCGCATGCACGCACAGGGATCCCACCTCTACGCGGCCTGCGGCGGCTCATTCGTACTTGCAGAGGCGGGCCTGCTGAACGGCCAGCAGGCAACGACTCATTTGGGCTACGCCCCCCTGTTCCGGCAGCAATATCCGAACATCGAGCTGCACGAAGATCGCGTCCTTGTGCAAGCGGGACACGGCCATAGCATCGCCTGCTGCGGTGGCGCGTCATCCTGGCAGGATTTGGCCCTTCTGCTGGTCGCCAAATATGGCGGGACGGAGGAGGCGATCCGCATGTCCAAATTCTTCCTTTATCAATGGCACCGCGATGGCCAGCTGCCCTACGCATCGATGACCGCCAATGTCCAGCACGGCGACGCGGTCATCCTCCGTTGTCAGACTTGGCTGGCCGAGAACTACGAGCGCCCGGACATCGTCACCGAACTGGTGCGCCGCTCAGGCTTGCCCAAGCGGACCTTCGACCGGCGGTTCAGGGCCGCGACGGGCTATTCGCCGCTCGCTTATGTGCAGACCCTGCGCATCGAGGAAGCCAAGCACCTGCTGGAAACCGGCACCCGCCCGATTGAAGAGATTGCCCGCGAGGTCGGCTACGAGGATCTCGCATCCTTCCGGCGACTGTTCCGACGGCTGGCCGGCATGTCACCAGGCGACTACCGCCGGAAGCTCCAGCTGCCCGCGCTCATCGGGCAGCTCGCGGCACGGCAGTCTTCGCAGCTTGCCCCGCAGCGGCCTGCGATCAAGCCGAGGTCTGCGAGAAGCGGAACCGCGTCACCTGCCGGTAGGTCTCGGCCGGCCGCAGCACGATCGGCGAAAAGTGCGCGCGGTTGATCGAGTCGGGGAAACGCTGTGGTTCCAGGCAAAGCCCTCGATAAGGCAGATGCGGTTCGCCTTCATAGGCGTCGCTGGACGGCGAGAGGCGGATGCCCTCATAGAACTGCAGCCCCGGTTCGGTGGTCGATAGATCCATCGCCAAGTCACCGTTTGGCGAGACGAGGCGCGCCGCCACCGGCAGCTCCGTTGCTGCGGCGTGCGGCAACCATCCCTGGTCCAGGACGAAATTGATGTCGTAGCCCGGACCGTGATCTGCCCGTATCGTCCGCATCGTGCGGAAATCGTAGATGGTGTCGGCGACCTTGCGGATCTCGCCGGTCGGGATCAGAGCTTGGTCGAGCGGCGTGTAGAAACCTGCCGCGACCATCATCTTGTGGTCGCGCACGTCGCTGCCCGGCTGCAGCGTGAAATATGAATGGTGGCCGAGATTGCAGACGGTCGGCGCGTCGCAGGTGGCGGTGAGTTCGACGCTCAGCGTGCCGGGGCTATCGATCGCGTAGGTGCAGCGCGCGGTCAGGGCGCCGGGGTAGCCCTCATCGCCATCGGGTGAAGTGATCTCAATCGTAACGGCTTTGTCGGTGCAGCCGACGAGGCGCCAGACACGCTTGGAAAAGCCGTTCGGTCCGCCATGCAGGTGAACATGATCGCCTTCATTGACCGGCAGCGTGTAGTGCTTGCCGTCGAGCGTGAAGCCACGATTGATTCGGTTGATACAGCGGCCGACCGTGGCACCGATGTAAGCGCGGCCGTCCAGATAGCCGTGCAGCGAACGGTAGCCGAGCACCACGCGCCGCTTTCCGCCGCCCACCGGTACGATCAAATCACGCAGAATGGCGCCGTAGGTGATGACGGAGGCTTCCGTCCCGCAGGCCCCGCGCAGCTTGATTTCCTGAACGCTTTGGTCCCCGACATGGCCGAAATCCGTGATCGACATAGGACTGATCCCTCGTTTTTCGCTGTTTTATCCGATGTCGGGGACTTGACTCCCGACCTGTCCCCCGCCACTGATAAAACATATAATACTACAAATAACGACCCCGCTGTCGGGACTTTGGGAGGGTCCGCCCGAGTGCAGGTCAAAGGCAAGCCGTCGCGCATGCTTTCGCAGCGCAGCATCCATGGCCGGATCACACACGAGATCGGCCAGCAGATCCTGCGCGGCGACCTGGCGCCCGGCGAGGTTCTTCCCAGCGAGACCGATCTGGGCGCCGAATTTGGCGTCAGCCGGACGGTTCTGCGCGAGGCGATCAAGGTCCTGGCAGCCAAGGGCCTGGTGGAATCCCGTACTAAGATCGGCACGCGCGTCAAGGCGCGCGACCAGTGGAACATGCTCGACCCCGACGTCCTGAGCTGGAGCCTTGCCTCGCATGAGGCCGAGGACTATGCCCTCGCGGTGTCGGAGATGCGACGCGTGCTGGAGCCCGCCGGCGCGGCATTCGCCGCGCAACGGGCATCCCTCGAGCAGATCGCCCGCATCCGCTCGACCTATGAGGCGATGGAGGCAGCCGGGCAGAACGCTGAGGACAGCGCCGATCATGATCTGCGGTTCCATCTGGCGATCCTGGAGGCAACCAACAATCCCTTTCTGGTGTCCATGGGGCACGTGATCGAATCGGCGATCGCCTTCAACATCAGATTGTCGGTGAAGTTTCCGAACCTGCGCGTTCAGTCGGTGCCGCTGCACCGTGTCGTGCTGGAACGGATCGAGAAGGGCGACCCACGCGGCGCCCAGGCGGCGATGGTGAAGCTGCTGCAGGAAGCGCAAATCGATATCGAACGAATTCTGGCCAAGCCTCGCGGTGGCCGTGCAGCGCGTGCTGCCTCCGCCCGACGGTTGCGCCAGGCTTACAGATAGGAGTGCAACGATGGCCGATGGAACGGACCCCAAGAGACAGCTGAGATCCCGCCACTGGTATGGCGGCGCCAACAAGGACGCCTTCATGCACCGGAGCTGGATCAAGAACCAGGGTCATCCGGACCATATGTTCGACGGCCGGCCGGTGATCGGCATCTGCAATACCTGGTCCGACCTCAATCCCTGCAACGCGCACTTCAAGGACCTGGCGGAGGTGGTGAAGCGCGGCGTCTACGAGGCCGGCGGCTTCCCGGTGGAGTTCCCGGCCATGTCGCTGGGCGAGACGACTCTGCGCCCGACCGCCATGCTGTTCCGAAACCTCGCGAGCATGGAGGTCGAGGAATCGATCCGCGCCAATCCGATCGACGGCGTCGTGCTGCTGGTCGGCTGCGACAAGACCACGCCCGCGTTGCTGATGGGCGCCGCCAGCTGCGACCTGCCGACCATCTGTCTTTCCGGCGGACCGATGCTGAATGGCAAGTTCCGCGGCTGTGACGTCGGCTCGGGCACGTCTGTCTGGCAATTCAGCGAGGCGGTGAAGGCGGGCGAGATGACGCTCGCCGATTTCATGAGCGCCGAATCCGGCATGTCGCGTTCGCCCGGCCACTGCATGACCATGGGAACGGCTTCCACGATGGCCAGTATGGTGGAGTCTCTCGGTATCGGCCTGCCGGAGAACGCGGCCTATCCCGCGGTCGACTCGCGCCGCAAGCGCCTCGCGCACCTGGTCGGTATGCGCGCGGTTCAGGTCGTGAAAGACGATCTGCGCATCTCCAAGGTGCTGACGCGCGAAGCCTTCCAGAACGCCATCCGCGCCAACGGCGCGATCGGCGGGTCTACCAACGCGGTCGTGCATCTGCTCGCCATTGCCGGCCGCCTCGGCATCAATCTGACCCTCGACGATTGGGACAAGTGGGGCAGGGATGTCCCGACCATCGTCGACCTCATGCCTTCGGGCCGTTTCCTGATGGAGGATTTCTGCTATGCCGGCGGCCTCCCCGTCGTGCTGAGGGCACTGGGCGAGCATGGGCTCCTCAACAAGGACCTCGTCACCGTCAACGGCAAGACCATATGGGAGAACGTCAAGGACGCACAGAACCACAATCAGGAGGTCATCCGCCCCTGGAACAATCCGCTGACGGCGCAAGGCGGCATCGCGGTACTGCGCGGCAACCTGGCGCCCAATGGCGCGATCCTGAAACCGTCTGCGGCCACACCGGCCTTGATGCAGCATCGCGGCCGCGCTGTCGTGTTCGAGAACATCGACGACTACAAGAAGAAGATCGCCGATCCCGATCTCGATATCGACGAGACCTGCGTCATGGTACTGAAGAATTGCGGGCCGAAGGGCTACCCCGGCATGGCGGAGGTCGGGAACATGGGTTTGCCGCCCAAAGTGCTGAAGAAGGGCATCACCGACATGGTGCGCATTTCCGACGCGCGCATGAGCGGCACGGCCTACGGCACCGTCGTCCTCCACACTTCGCCGGAAGCGGCGGCGGGCGGGCCGCTCGCGCTGGTGAAGGACGGAGACATGATCCAGCTGGACGTCGCCGGCCGCAGACTGCACCTCGAAGTCAGCGACGAGGAGCTGGCCAAGCGCCGCGCGCAATGGAAAGCGCCGCCGCCGCCGATGGAGAGCGGCTACCAGAAGCTCTACGTCGACCACGTCCTGCAGGCCGACAAGGGCGCTGACCTCGACTTCCTGGTCGGCAGCCGTGGCGCCGGCATTCCGCGGGAATCACACTGAGAACCAAGAAACTGAAACCAGATCTGAGGAGGGAAGTATGCAAGGCAGAGGAAAGCTGATCGGCATTATTGCCGTCATCGTTATCGCGGTCGCTGCAGTATTCGGTTACCTGCAGTTCCAGAAGTCGCAAGAAGGTGCTGCAGGCAAGAAGATCGCGCTCAGCAACAACTACGCCGGAAATTCCTGGCGTCAGTCGATGCTGAAAAGCTGGGACAAGGTCACGAAGAAGGCGGTCGCCGATGGCGTCGTCGCGGAGGCGACGGCGTTCACCACGTCCGAAAACCAAGTCACGGAGCAGGCGGCGCAGATCCAAAACCTGATCCTGCAAGGTTATGACGCTATCGTGCTCAATGCCGCGTCGCCCGATGCCCTCAACGGCGCGGTGAAGGAGGCATGCGACGCAGGTATCGTCGTTGTCTCCTTCGATGGTATCGTGACCGAGCCCTGCGCTTGGCGGATTGCCGTCGACTTCGCGAAAATGGGCGAAGTGCAGCTCGACTACCTGAACGAGAAGATGCCGAACGGCGGCAATCTTCTGGAGATCCGCGGCCTGGCCGGTGTGTTCGTCGACGACGAGATTCACAAGGGCATCGAAGCCGGCGTGAAGAAATATTCGCAGTTCAAGGTCGTCGGGTCGGTCCATGGCGACTGGACGCAAACGGTGGCGCAGAAGGCCGTCGCGGGCGTGCTGCCCTCGCTGCCGGAAGTGGCTGCCGTCGTGACCCAGGGCGGCGACGGATATGGCGCGGCCCAGGCCTTCAAGGCGGCAAGTCGCCCGACACCGCTGATCATCATGGGCAACCGTCAGGACGAACTCGCCTGGTGGAAGGAGCAGAAGGACGCGAGCGGCTACGAGACCATGTCGGTGTCGATCGCGCCGGGCGTCTCCACGCTCGCCTTCTGGGTGGCGCAGCAGATCCTCGATGGCAAGGAAGTGCCGAAGGACATGATCGTGCCGTTCCTGCGAATCGACCAGGCTAACCTGGAGTCCAGCCTTGCCAATACCGAGCAAGGCGGCGTTGCCAACGTCGAATATACGCTGGAAGACGCGCAGAAGGTCATCGCGGCTGCGAAGTAAGGCTGCCCTCGATTGGCATTTGGGACCATGCTCCAGGCAACTGAGAAGATCGTCAGCCTCTCCGGCATGACGAAGAGCTTCGGCGCAGTTCGCGCGCTCGCCAATGTCGACCTCGCGGTCGGCGTCGGCGAGTGCCTGGGGCTGGTCGGCCACAATGGCGCCGGCAAGTCGACATTGATCAATCTGCTGGCCGGGACGCTGGCGCCGGATGGCGGGGAGATTCGAGTGAGCGGGGTGGCTCAGGCTGCCGATTACGGCGTACGGCGCGCCGGCGCGCTTGGCATACGCTGTGTGTTCCAGGAGCTGTCGCTGTGCCCCAATCTCAGCGTCGCCGAAAACACCCGTATCTATCACAAGAGTCTGCGCGGTTGGGGCTGGCGCCGCAACGCGGCTGAGCTGGTGCGCCGGAAGCTGGATGAGGTCTTTCCTGGCCATGGCATTCCGCCGCACGCAACGGTCGGCGACTTGCTGATCGGTCAGCGCCAGATGGTGGAAGTCGCGCGCGCCTTCACTGTGACTGACAGTCCCACGCGGTTGGTCATTCTGGACGAGCCGACTTCATCGCTGGACGCGGTGGCGGGCAAGCAGCTGCTGACCTATGTCCGTCGCTTCGTGAAGGAAGGCGGGTCATGTCTGCTGACCTCCCACCTGTTGGGCGACATCCTCGATTACTGCGACCGCATCGTGGTCATGAAGGATGGCGGCGTGGTCGCCGATCGGTCTGCCGTCGAGTTCGACCGGGAGAGCCTAGTCGCCGCCATGGGCAATGTGATCAGCGAGGCGCGCATCAAGGCACATGAGCACGTGACCGCGCAGCGCGGCGAGACCCCGGTCGTCGTACGTGCCGTTCCGAAACAGCAGAGCGATCAGACGGCACTGGTCGCGCACAAAGGCGAGATCATCGGCCTCGCCGGTCTGGCTGGGCACGGCCAGACCCGGCTGCTGCTGCAGATCTATGAGGCCGCCGGGAAGACGCGCGCGGATACAAGCGTATCGGGGCCGGTGGCCCTTGTCGCGGGCGACCGGCAGACTGATGGCGTGCTGCATCTCTGGTCGATCGCGCGCAACATTTCGGTGCGCTCCATGCGGGCGCTGGTGAAGGGCGGCTTGATCGACCGCGACGCCGAATCCGCCTTGGCCAAGAAGTGGCGCGAGCGCATCCGCATCAAGACTCCCGACGTGGAGAACAACATCCTGTCGCTCTCCGGCGGCAACCAGCAGAAGGTCCTGTTCGCTCGCGCCCTCGGCTCCGACGCCGGCATCATCCTCATGGACGACCCGATGCGCGGCGTGGACGTCGGCACCAAGCTGGAAGTCTATGAGCTGATCCGTGCCGAAGCGGAGGCGGGCCGCACTTTCATCTGGTACACGACGGAGATCGAAGAACTCAACAACTGTGACCACGTCTATGTCATGCGCGACGGCCAGATCGTCGCCGATGTCGCGCGCGCCGACCTGACCGAGGAGAAGGTGCTGCAGGCCTCGTTCCGCGAAGGAGGCCGGGCGTGACCGACACCACCCTCGCCACACCCGCCCGCGACCGTATGGCGTTCCTCGGCGACCCGCGGCTGCTGCGCAAGGCTCTGCCGGCGGTGTCATTGGTTGCGATCCTGATCGCGATCTTCGTCCTCAATGAACGCGCGATGAGCTATCGCGGGCTCGACCTCATGCTGAAATACGCAGTGCCGATCGCTTTCGCGACCATCGCGCAGATGTTCATTCTCACGGTGAACGATCTCGACCTCTCGATCGGCGCCTTCGTCGGGCTGGTGGCCTGCATTGCCGGCACTTGGCTGGTGGACCAGCCCGTACTTTGCATCCTGATCCTGGCGGGCTGTATCGCCTCCTATGCGGCCATCGGCGCGCTGATCCATATGCGCCGCCTGCCCAGCATCGTGGTGACACTTGGCATGTCTTTCGTGTGGCTCGGCATCGCCGTCATCCTGATGCCGACGCCGGGCGGCATGGTGCCGGACTGGCTGAAGGCCCTTATGAGCTGGAAGCCGCCGCTCGTTCCGTTCCCCATTATCGCGTGCTTGGTGATCGCCCTGGTGGCACACGTTCTTCTAATGGAATCTTCCTATGGCGCCGTGCTGCGCGGGGCGGGCGGCAACGCGACCGCCATCGACCGTGCCGGCTGGTCGCTGCTCCGGATCCGCATGTCGATGTATGCGCTGGCCGGCTTCTTCGGTGTCTTGTCCGGCCTCAGCCTTATCGGTCTCACCACCTCGCCCGATGCGCATATCGCCGACCGCTACACGCTGCTCTCCATCGCCGGCGTGATCCTCGGCGGCGGCGAGTTCGTCGGCGGGCGCGTCTCACCCATCGGCGCGGTGATCGGAGCCGTCACTCTGGTGCTGACCGGCTCGTTCTTGATCTTCATGCGCATCTCGCCGGACTGGCAGATCGGGGCGCAGGGCGCCGTCCTGATCGTCGTGCTGGCCCTGCGCGCCCTTATCAAGCTGCGGGAGGCGAAATGAACGCGCTCGCTGCCCGTCTCGGCAACAAGCCCTGGCTGCTCTCCTTCGCAGGCGCCTTCGCGGTCTGGCTCGCCACCATCCTGTTCACGGAAGGAAAGGGGGGTGGCGAGATGATCACGGCGGCGCTGTCCTTTGCCACCTTCACCGTCATCGTCGGCATCGGCCAGATGTTCGTCATCACGACCGGTCCGGGCAATGTCGATCTCTCGATCCCATCGACCATCGCCCTCGCTGGAGGGGTCGCCATGAAGATCATGGGTGGGCAGGACAGCCTGATCTGGTTCGGCCTGCTGGCGTGCATCGGGGCGGGACTGGCGGTCGGCGCCTTCAACTATGCACTCATCCGCCTGCTCAAGATCCCGCCCATTATCGCGACTTTGTCGTCGAGCCTGATCGTGATGTCGGTCGCGATCTCCTATGGCCGGGGCTTGCAGATCAAGCCGCCACCCAGCTTCGCCGACTTCACGACGGCACAGATCTCTGGCGTCCCGGTCCTCTCGATCTGCGCAATCCTGTTCGCTATCGCGATGGCAATCATCCTGGAGCGGACAATCTATGGCCGCGCCACGCTCGCCATCGGGCAGAATGTGCGCGTCGCGCACCTGGCCGGCGTTAAGGTGGAGCGCGCGCGCTGCATCACGTACCTGATGAGCGCCGCCTTCGCCGGCCTCTGCGGCGCGTTGCTGGCGGGCTTCTCCGGCGGCAACGCGCTGAATATGGGCGAAGAGTATCTGTTGGCGACCATCGCCGTGGTGGTGATTGGCGGCACCTCGGTCGCCGGCGGCCGCGCCAATGTGCCCGGCATCTGGGGCGCGGCCCTGTTCCTGTATCTGCTGGTCACCATGCTCAACACCTACGGCGCCAGCGCCGGAATACGCCTGGTCCTGACCGGGCTCATCATCATTGCCATGATCACGCTGGCCGGCGGCGATAAGCCGAGCCGCTGACAGGGAGGACCGACATGCCTGCAAACGACGGCCTCTACGAGATTTTTGACAAGCGCTTCCGCCCACTCATGATCGGGATCGCGCATCTGGAGAAACTGGCGGATGGCTGCATCTGGGCCGAAGGACCGGTCTGGTTCGCCGATGGCGGCTACCTCATCTGGAGCGACATTCCGAACAACCGCATGCTGCGCTGGATGCCGGAGACGGGCGCTAGCGTCTATCGTGCGGACTCCAACAACAGCAACGGCAACACCCGCGACCGGCAGGGTCGGCTGGTGACGTGCGAGCACCTGACGCGCCGCGTGACGCGCACCGAGCCCGACGGATCGATCACCGTCATCGCCGACAAATACCAGGGCAAGCGCCTCAATTCGCCGAACGACGTGGTGGTCAAGTCCGATGGCAGCATCTGGTTCACCGATCCCAGCTATGGGATCATGACCGAGTTCGAGGGCAGCCGGTCGGAGCAAGAGCAGGGTGGCTGCTACGTCTATCGCGTCGATCCCGCCAATGGCGAGGTCAACGTGGTGGTGGATGATTTCATGAAGCCCAACGGCCTTGCCTTTTCGCCTGATGAAAAGATCCTCTATATCGCCGATTCCGCCGGCTCCCATGATCCAAGCGCGCCGCACCACATCCGCGCCTTCGATGTGCTCGATGGAAAGCGCCTCGCCAACAGCCGCGTGTTCTGCGACATCAAGACTGGCATCCCGGATGGGTTCCGCATCGATGTGAACGGGAATCTGTGGACCAGCACTCATGCCGGCGTCGAATGCTATGCGCCCGATGGCACGCTGCTGGGCCGCATCAACGTTCCGGAGATCGTCGCCAACGTGTGCTTCGGCGGGAAGCGGCGAAATCGCCTCTTTATCACAGCGACCACGTCGCTTTATGCCGTATATGTCAACACCACCGGCTGCCAACGACCTTAGCGACCGGGCCGTGAGGAGATGAGATGAACCAGATCATTGGCGGTACGACCATCCGCCTGCATCAGGACGACAATGTAGTAGTGGCCGCGCAAGCCATTCCGGCGGGCGCGAGCCTTCCCGGCGAAGGCGTGGTGACGGCGAGCGCGGTACCGTCCGGCCACAAGATCGCCACCCGTGCGATTCCGGCCGGCGCGCTCGTGCGCAAATATAACCAGATCATCGGCGTCGCCACGGCGGACATTACGCCTGGGCAGCATGTGCACGTTCAGAACTGCGCCATGAGCGCATTCGAGCGCGACTATGCCTTCTGCGCCGACATGCGGCCGACGCAATATTTCACCGGGAAGGACCGCGCGACCTTCCAGGGCATCGTGCGCGCGGATGGTCGTGTCGCCACCCGCAACTACATCGGCGTGCTCACCACGGTGAACTGCTCCGCGACCGTGGCGAAGCGCGTCGCCGCCGCATTCGAGCATGGCGGTCTTGAAGACTATCCCAATGTCGATGGCGTGGTCGCACTGGTGCATGGCACAGGGTGCGGCATGGCGACCAAGGGCGAGGGCTTCGAGACCCTACAGCGTGTGCTGTGGGGCTATCTGCGCCATCCGAATTTCGCGGGTGTTCTGCTGATCGGTCTGGGCTGCGAGGCGGCGCAGATCCGCTTCCTCCTCGACACCTACGGCGTCAAGGCGACCGACGCATTCCAGTACATGACGATCCAGAACACGGGCGGCACCCGCGCCACAATCGAGGAAGGCTTGAAGCGCGTGAAGGCGATGCTTCCCAAGGCAAACCAGGTGGCGCGCGAGCCAGTCTCCGCCGAGCATCTGACGCTCGCTTTGCAATGCGGCGGCTCCGATGGCTATTCCGGCATCACGGCCAATCCGGCGCTCGGCGCAACCGCGGACCTGCTGGTGCGACATGGCGGCACCGCGATCCTCTCCGAAACGCCGGAAGTCTATGGCGCGGAGCATCTGCTGACGCGGCGCGCGGTAAGCCAGCAGGTCGGCGAGAAACTGCTGGCTCGCATCCGCTGGTGGGAGGACTACACCAGCCGCAATGGCGGCGAGATGAACAACAACCCGTCGCCAGGCAACAAGGAAGGCGGCCTTACCACCATTCTCGAGAAGTCGCTCGGCGCCGCGGCAAAGGGCGGCACGACCAACCTGGTGGACGTTTACAAGTACGGCGAGCGGGTAACGGCCAAGGGCTTCGTGTTCATGGATTCGCCGGGTTACGATCCGGCCTCCGTGACGGGGCAGGTGGCGAGCGGGGCCAATGTGGTCTGCTTCACGACGGGCCGCGGATCGGTCTTCGGCTTCAAGCCGGTGCCGAGTATCAAGCTTGCCACCAATACGCCGATGTATCAGCGCCTGTCGGAAGACATGGATGTCGATTGCGGCGAGATCCTGAGCAAGGGTGTGACTGTGCCGGACATGGGCCAGCGGATTTTCGATCTCATCCTACGCGTGGCGTCGGGCGACAAGTCTAAGAGCGAAGAGCTCGGCTTTGGCGATAACGAGTTCACGCCCTGGCAGATCGGCGCGGTGATGTAGCCATGGAACTGACACTTTCGTCGCGCAGTACGCTTCCCGTCGACGGTACGGCTGGAACCCTGGTGGGCCGCGCCTGGGTGGCTGGCAATCCCGCCGGGCCCAGTGTCGTGCTGGTCAAAGAGGATGGTCTGTACGACCTCACGCCGCGCTTTCCGACCATGTCGGCGCTGCTCAACAGCGGCAGTCCGACCGAAGCGGCGCAGCGTGCCGGCCGGGACGCCCAGCGCGTCTGCGGCCTCGAAGCCTGCATCGCGAACTCGCCATCCGACCGGCGCGCCGCCGACAAGCCTTATCTGCTCGCGCCGGCCGACCTGCAGGCGCTGAAGGCCTGTGGCGTCACCTTCGTCCTCTCGATGCTGGAGCGCGTGATCGAGGAGCGCGCCAAGGGCGACCCGACGGCAGCGGATGATATCCGTGTCGCCATCAATGCAGAGATCGGCGGTGACCTGGCGCGCGTGAGGCCGGGATCGGCCGAAGCCGAGCGCCTCAAGCAGGCGCTGATCCAGCGCGGTCTGTGGTCGCAGTATCTCGAGGTCGGCATCGGCCCCTATGCCGAGGTCTTCACCAAGTCGCAGCCGATGTCCGGCGTCGGAACGGGGGCGGACATCGGCATCCATCCGGACTCCGTCTGGAACAATCCCGAGCCGGAGGTCGTGCTGGCGGTCAATGCATCCGGAACCATTGTCGGAGCGACGCTCGGTAACGATGTGAATTTGCGGGATTTTGAGGGGCGTAGCGCCCTGCTGCTTGGCCGCGCCAAGGACAACAACGCGTCTTGCGCGCTTGGTCCCTTCATCCGCCTTTTCGATGACACGTTCACGCTGGCGGATCTGCGCAGCCTCGTCATCACGGTGCGCGTCGATGGGCCGGACCAGTTCGTGCTCGAGGATTCCTCCTCGATGGCCATGATCAGCCGCGACGTGACCGACCTCGCCTCTCAGACCTTGAGCAAGAACCATCAATATCCGGACGGCTTCATGCTGTTCTGCGGCACGATGTTCGCGCCGATCAAGGACCGCGATGCGCCCGGCCAGGGCTTCACGCACAAGGTCGGCGATGTCGTGACCATCGCGAACCCCAAGCTGGGGGCGCTGATCAATCGGGTGAGATTTTCGAGCGATATCGCGCCGTGGAGCTTTGGAGCCGGAGCTTTGATGACGAACCTCGCCAAGCGGGGCCTATGGGGTGAGCAAGCATAGAGTTGAGGGCAATATGAGTGGGCGTTTGAAGGGCAAGAAGGCATTGATCACGGCGGCGGCGCAGGGCATCGGCCGCGCTACGGCGGAGAAGTTCGCCGCCGAGGGCGCAAGCGTCATCGCGACCGATATCAATATGGAGGTTTTGAACACGCTCAAGGCGCCGCAGCTGACCACGCGTCGTCTGGATGTTCTGGACGCCGGCGCCATCGAATTGGCGGAGAAGGAGATCGGTGCGATCGATGTGCTGGTGAATTGCGCCGGCTTCGTCCATCACGGCACGATCCTGGATTGCGCGGAGAAGGATTTCGACTTCTCCACCAACCTCAACGTACGCGCCGCCTATCGGATGATCCGCGCATTCTTGCCGGGCATGCTGGCGCGGCAGAAGGGCGCGATCGTCAACGTCGCGTCGATCGCCGGCTCGATCATCGGCGTGCCCAACCGTTTCGTCTATGGCGTGACCAAGGCGGGGCTGATCGGGCTCACCAAGTCGATCGCGGTGGATTTCGTGAAACAGGGGATCCGCTGCAACGCCATCTGCCCCGGCACGGTGGAGACGCCGTCGCTCGGCGAGCGCATCCGCGCGCTGGGCAACGAGGAGGAGGCGCGCAAGGCCTTCATCGCGCGCCAGCCGATGGGCCGCCTCGGCGCCCCGGACGAAATCGCGGCGCTGGCCTTGTATCTCGCGTCCGACGAATCCGCGTTCGTGACGGGCCAGGAATTCATCATCGATGGCGGCTGGACCGCCGCCTGATTTCAAGCTCGAGAGGTAGCGACATGGCGAAACCGGAGCGCATTGGTTTGATCGGCGTCGGCCTGATGGGCCACGGCATCGGCAAGAACATCCTCAGCAAAGGCTATGCGCTCAATGTGTTTGCGCATCGCAACCGCGGGCCGGTCGAGGACCTGGTCGCCAAGGGCGCCAAGGAGCTGAAAAGCCCCAAGGAGATCACGGCCGCCAGCGACCTCGTCATCACCGTCGTGGGTAACTCGACCCAGCTCGAGGACATCGTCTTCCGAGAGGACGGCATTCTGGCGGGCGTGCACAAGGGCACGATCATGGCCGATTGCACGACCGCGATGCCGGACTCCACGTTGAAGATCGCCAAGGCTATCCGGGCCAAGGGTGGCCGCTTCGTCGACACACCGATGACCCGCACGCCGAAGGAGGCGGAGGCGGGCAAGCTCGGCCTGATGACCGGCGGTGACCCGGCGACCCTCGCGGAGATCGGCCCGGTACTGGAGTGCTTCTCCGACCTCATCGTCCATTGCGGCGATGTCGGCGCCGGCCACAAGGTGAAGCTGGTCAACAATATGCTGAGCCTTGGCTATGGCATGGTGACCGCGGAGGCGCTGCTCGCGGCCAAGAAGGGCGGCATCGACCTCAAGGCGCTCCGCGAGGTCGTGAGCGGCGGCGGCGCCAATTCGGTGATGTTCCAGCGCCTCGCGGCCTATGCGATCGAGAGCGACAACACGCAGCTGCGCTTCGCCATCGCTAACGCCAGCAAGGACGTGCGCTATTTCGTCCACATGTGCGAGAGCCTGGCCGTCGCCACGCCGGTCGCGCAGGCGATCCACCAAGCCTATGCGATGGCGGACAATGCGGGGCACGGCGAGGATTACGTGCCGACTATGGTCGACATCCTCGGAAAGTGGAACGAGAAGAAGGGATAGAACTCACCTGATCGCGAGCCATCAGGGTTCGCCACATTGGAAAGCGTCCAGCGTGAGCGACTCCTCCGGGAGGAAGTTGGCCGAGGAAAGTATCGTGTAGAACGGCACGTCGCCCGTTGTCCGATTGTAGAACTCCAGCGCAGATCGCGCACATCGTGCGGCCGCACTTGTCTTTCCTGTGCAGAGAAGAGCCGTTATCGAACGTGTCGATGACGGATCCATCCGCCAACAGGCTGAGGCCATGCGGGATCCTCCGCGGGGGCGCGTCGAACTCGGCGTCGATCTTGCCGTCCCCGAACAGGGGCCAATGATGGACGATCTTGAGGTCCGGCGACAGCAGGACGGCGCCAGTCTGGAGCGACCCGCTTATCCCGAGCACGCCGGCAAGGATGCGCCAGCATGTGGCGGCTACTGGCGTGCTCGCGATCGACCGAGAGCGTGTGCGGAATCTTGACGCAGCGCGCCGTACAGGCCACGGGCACGTTCCAAGAGCGGCATGTCTATGTCCGGCGCTGTCCTGTTTTCGGCGCGGGAGAATGGTTGGCCTGGATCGGTCACTCGATTCTCGATACCGAGGCGCTCAAGAATCGCGCTCCAGACGGCGGGATCGGAACACAGATCCTCATAGCAGACCAGCAGGCTGTTTGCGGGCCTGCTTTCGTGGATCCGGCGATAGGTTCTGAGCCAGGTCTCGAGCCAGTAGTTGATGCTGCTCTCGGGATGGGTGGGCTTTTCGAATGGCTTCTTCGTGTCGAACCAGAACGGTTTGTGTTCAAGGCCGAACTCGTGATGGGCAAGCCACGTCATGTACGACCGCACAAACCGACTCTCTTTCTGCATCGTGCAGAATTTGGCGTGCTGATTGAGCAGGGAGATGGCGTGCTGGAGCGGATCGCGAAAGGGAATCAAGATGACCGCCTCGGGAAACGCCGCCTGTAGGGTGTTCAGGCGCAGGATGTTGTTGTTGTTCTTGGACAGGTATCGCTTCTGCGGGCTGCGACCGTCGTGCGGACGAAGGATGCACGAAATGTAAAGCCGGAACTTCTCGATGAGTTCGGCATCCGCGGCATGGGCACAGAGATGATCTGGCTTGATGTAGTCGACGCCCGCGAACACGCGCCAGAAGACTTCGTCGAGTGCTTCGGGACTGTCTGCGTCCACCTGCAGCCGGTCTCCATGCGCGCGCTCGACGGCGTCGATGTTCCGCCGGGAGTGCGCCGAGAGTCGTGCCCAAAGATCGGGGCAGAGCACGAACGGCATGTCCCGATAGGTCAGCGATCGGAACATGCCCGTTTCGTGCAGCCGACGCATGATGATGGTCGTCCCCGCGCGCGCCAAGCCGGACACGAAGACGTGCCGATCATCCACCTTGACCTGCTTCCCGCGGGAAGACAGGACAGCGTTCAGATCGAAGGTGAGCTCCGCAACCGGCTTCGATCCGAGCGCGAGATAGTGCAGGGCGCGTTCAACGGCGTTGTAGGAGTGACCTTGCATGGGACCTCGCCGCAAGATACAGGATAGCGGCAGCAGATGCGATGCTGATACCCTCGATGCTCATGGCAAGCTCCCAGAGGCGAGGCGAGACCAGATCCAAGACGTAGATGCCGCCGACGAACAAGGCGACGATGCCGAGAATCGCGCCGGCGGCGCACCCTGAAGAGATCAGCGACAATCTCGCGAGCTTCAGCAGCGCCATCTCTTTCCAGTGATCGGACGCCTTGGCGTTGCGAACCGTCCGAAGCGCGCGCGGGAATATGCCGGCGAAGCGCCTTGAGATCGCCAGCAGCGGAAGGTGCGACGCGCACTCGGCCACCGCAATCGTGACGACAAGAAGGAGCGCGAGGGTCATGTTTCTCGGCTATCGTCGATCACCTTCGTTGCCGTCGAAGAATGCGCGTTCCTCTTGAGCAGCCGCTTGAGCGGGTACCACACGATGGCAACCACGGCCAATGCGATTGCGGTCAGGATGCCGAGCACCGTCGCGATCATCCCGGCGCCGACACCAGGCCCGATATAGGCCGCGGCTGGACCGGCCGTGAGAACGAGACACGTAGCTACTGTGAGTTTACGCCACATTTCAGAGCTCCCGGATCAACGGCGTCTTCAGGTAGGAAGACTGAGGTGGAAAGCATGCTGTAGAGAGGGGTGTCGCCGGTCAGTCGACTGTAGAAATCCAGTGCGACTTTGCCGTCAGGCGAAACCTCGAGTATTCGGCCTTGCTGGGTGCTTGAGATCAACCAGCCGCCGTTGGGAAGGGGCTGATGGCTGCCCCGGTGCCGCGAATACAAGTCCATGCCGCGGCCGTCCACTGCGACGCTCCTGGCGAGCGTAGCTGGATCGATCTTCGTGATCGTACTGTATCCGCGCGACATCCGATTGTTGAATGCCGAGAGGCGACCGTCCGTATTCCAGTCGCTGTCGTGCTGCCGAATGGTCGCTCCTACTTTCCACCATTTGATCGCGAGGCTCTCAGGATCCATGACGAAGAGAAGATTGAGCTCGCGTGCGCTTATGAGGAGGTCGCCGGGCGAGAACATGGGATACCGATCCGCGAGGCTGCGCGGCAGTGGGTCGATGTCGTTCAGATGAATGGGGTCACTCATCCATCGGCCGGGCCTCTCCCTGGTGTTTCCTGTCTTGTCGGGTGTATGCAGCCGCCTCAGCTCCAGAATGTCGATGTCCGGATTGGCCGCTATGATGTCGGGAACGGAGATATCCTTCACGATCCTGCCGTCAGCCGTCGCGACCTGCATGAGATGCATCTTTTGGGCGCGGTCTCCGGTCTCGTCGTCCCGGTGCGTCCACACCGTCGTTTCCGTGTCGTCCGACGTTATGCTGTGATGGTAGTCGCCTGGAACGGCCCAAAGCGTACGGCCGCAGATGTCCTTCCTGTGCAGCGAGGCACCGCCGTCGAAATTGTAGATCACGGAGCCGTCACTCAGCACGGCCAACCCGTGCGGCATCTTCCGTAACGGACGCGAGTAGTGCGCTCCGATCTCGGCGTCCTCGATCAAGGGCCAGTAGTGGACGATCTCCAGCTCCGGAGACAACAGCACGGCCGCGGTCTGGAGGGATCCATGGATCTGCATCGCGCCCGCGATGACCCGCCAGCCGCGCGCCGGCGTGGCTGGCCCTCGGCGCATGAGCAGGCCCTCACCGACACCCTCGAGCCTGGACTTGACGGGCTGGAACTCGGACCACGATTGCTCGGGCGGATATGCCATGACAGGCCCGTGATCCGGTTTTCCCGACAGGATCCGGGCAATCTCCTTGAACACGGCCTTTGTTTCGGTCGGAAAGGAGGCGACCGCCAATGCCGCTTTGGCAAGCGGGCGCTCGTCGTTCGCGGACCGCATCACGAGCCATCCGAACGAGACAGTCGCCAGCGCGAAGAAGATGACTATGGCCGCAACCAGCCACAGCGGCACTCGCACGGCGAGAATCCGCTCGAGAACGGAGGGCGAAGAATCTGAGTGCAGCGCCATCCAGCGCACGCGAGCACTCCTCTTGAGACTTCGTGTCCGCCCCTCTTCGGACGACGATACCCGGTTACAAAGGACTCCCTGAGTGCCCCCTCACGATGCGGCGATAGTATCGCAAGCCGGTTGCAGCGGTCAGCAGAAAACTCTGTACCAGAAATGTCATAGATCCGCAGTTAGCCGGTGCTTAGCGCTATCTTCCATCGCATTGGAACGCATCTGAATTGAAGGTTCCGTCGGGGAAGAAGGCGGAAGCCGAGAGCATGGTGAACGCCAGGCCTTCTTCCTTTGTGCGGTTATAGAAATCCAGCACAACATCTCCGCGCGGTGACACTTCGATGATACGGCCCTGCTGCGTGCTGGTGATCAACCAATTGCCGTTGGGAAGGGCCTGGTGCTGGCCCCTGCGGCGCGTATAGAAATCGATGCCCCGGCCGTCGATAGCCGCCGAGCTGGCGAATGTCTCCGGATCGATCTTCGCGATCTCGCTGTAACCGCGCGCGGTCCGGTTGTTGAATACGGAGATCTGGCCATCTCTACCCCAGTCGCCGTCGTGCTGCCGGATCGTAGCACCCACCCGCCACCACTTGATCGCAAGCGTGACGGGATCGAGCACGAAAAGAAGGTTGATCTCGCGCGCGCTGATGAGCAGATCGCCGGGTGCGAACATCGGGAACTTGTCCGCCAAATTCCGGGGCAGCGGGTCGGTATCGTTCAGGTGAACCGGATCAGCATGCCAGTGACCGGCTTTTCCTTCGGAATTGCCGCCGATGTCGTCCGGATGAAAGCGGCGCAGCTCGAGAATGTCGATTTTCGGATTTGCGGATATGACGTCGGCTATCGAGAACTCCTTCATGATCGCGCCGTCCGCTGTCGCGATCTGGACGACTTTCGAGATTTCGGAAGGATCGCCATCGGCGTTGTAGCGGAACGCCCACACCGTCTCCTGCGTGTCATCCAGTGTCACGGTGTGATGGAACTCTCCCGGTATCGCCCACATCGTGCGGCCGCATCCATCCTTTCGGTGAAGCGAGGCGCCGCCATCGAAGCTGTAGATCACGGAACCATCGCGGAGCACGGCGACCCCGTGCGGCAGCTTGCGCAGCGGCGGTCCGATCTCAGCATCGATAGGCCCGTCTTCGATCAAAGGCCAGTAGTGGACGATCTTCAGGTCAGGGGACAAGAGAACGGCGGCAGTCTGCAGTGACCCATCGATCTGGAGGACACCTGCGATCATGCGCCAGCCATATGCCGGCGTTCCGGGTCCGCGGTGCATGATCAGCCCTTCGCCAACACCCTCGAGCATGGATGGGACGGGAACCAAGTCGTTGGGCAGGCGGTCGGGAGGAACGGCGCGGATGGCGCTGTAATCCGTTTTACCGGACAGGATCCGGCCAATCTCTTTGAACACTGTCTTCGTCTCATCTGGAAAGGATGCAATCGCCAGTACGGGCGTCGCAAGCGGACGTTGATCGTCCTCGGAATACCGTTTCACGAGCCAGCCGAACAGGACGGTCGTCAGAGCAAAAACGATGACCATGGCCGCAACCAGCCACAGCGGCAGTCTCTTGGCGAGAATCCGCTCAAGAACCGAGGGCGAAGCACCCGAGTGCAGCGCCATCCAGCGCATGCACGCACTCCTTTGAGAATATGTGCCAGACCCTCTTTACGACAGTCGGTTGCAAAAACGATCGAGCACCGAAAAACAATATCGCATACCGGTTGCGGCGGTAAGCGGAAACTCTGTACCAGAAATGTCATGAAGAGCCGTTGGATGCGCTTACGATGTGGCAGGCGCTCTGCAGCCGTCACTCAAGGATTGCCGCACTGAAGTGTTGCGAGATCAAACGACTCTTCAGGCAGAAAGAGCGCTTCGGAGAGCTTGCCGAGGATTGGGCCGTTGTCGTCCAGTACGCTGTAGAACTCCAGCGCAATGCTTCCATCATCGGATATCTCGGTAACAGTGCCTTGCCAGCCGCGTGCGATGATCCAGCCGCCTCCCGGAATGACCGAATGATTCCCCCCGCCGCGCGCGTAGAAGTCGATAGCTCTGCCGTCCACGGTCACCGTCTTGGCTTTCGTGGCGGGATCAATCTCAATGATTTCGCTGTAGCCCCGCGTCATACGATTATTGAATACCGATACCCGGCCGCTCGGCAGCCAGTCGGGATCGTGCTGGCGAATAGAGGCTCCAATGCTCCACCATTTTATCGCAAGAGTGTTCGGGTTGACGACAAAGATCAGATTGGTCTCTCGCGCGCTGACGAGTAGGTCATCAGCCGAAAACATCGGGAATTTGTCGGCGATGCTCCGGGGCAGCGGATTGATATCGTTGAGGTGGAACGGATCCTTCAACCACTCACCAGGGCGACCGGAATCGTTTGTCGTTGGCGCCTCCTCGTGGACCCGCCTCAGTTCGAGGATGTCTATGCTCGGATTTGCAGCCACGATTTCTTTAATGGAGATCTCCCGTTCGATCCTTCCGTCAGCGATGGAGACCTGAACGAGCTTGCTCGATTCCGCCGGGTCGCCTGTCCGGTCTTCGCGGAGTGTCCATACTGTCGTTTCCGCCTCGTCGGCGGCCACGCTGTGATGATAGTTGCCTGCAGTGTTCGTCCACATCGTCCGGCCGCAACTGTCCTTCCTGCGCAACGCCTTCTCGCCGTAAAGGTTGAAGACCACCGATCCATCGCGCAACATGGTGAAACCGTGCGTGAGGTTCGCGGTCGGCGGGCCAGGTTCGGCATTCGTCGGTCCTTCCTCGGCCAGAAGCCAGTGATGGACGATCTCCAGGTCAGGAGAGAGCAGCACCGCGGCATCTTCGATCGAGCCATCGATTTTGAGCCCGCCGACGAGGACGCGCCAGCCGCGTGCAGGCAAGCCTGAGCCACGGCGGACCATCAGACCTTCGACCGCGACGTCGAGTTGGGACGGTAAAGGCGAGAGGCCAGACAGTTCTCGTTTCGGCGCGGCCGCGCGTACGTAGTGGAATGGCTTTTCGCCACGGAATGTTTCTCTGATGTCTAAGAAGACTTCCTTGGCCATGGTCGGAAACGATGCCACGGCCAGCGCGGCTCGCGCGGGTGCACTACTGTCGGAGAGATAGAGTGACCTCTTCACATACCAGCCGAACGCCACGGTGCCCAGGGCGAACAGGAGAGCAAGCGCGACCACGACCCAAGCAGGGAACGACCTGCCGAGAATGCGGTCGAACATCGACAGAGGACTGGGCCGCTCCGATGAAGATGCTGATTCGATCCCCATGTCTGACCAGCGCATAGTGGTAGTCACGTAAAGCGGATCGCGTCTGCTTACTAACGGTCTGCCTTGCAGATCACCGACCGATAGCTTCAGCCGCCACTCCGGAAGCGATCGTGCGCGCGCTACTGATGTGAACTCACCTGGCGTGCGGGTGCCTTAGTACGTCCAGTGCAGGAGAGCATATCGCAAACACTTTGCCGGAGTAAGCAGAATCCCTGTACCAGAAACGTCACAGCCTATAGTCAGGCTGATTGCTTGTTCGGCTTCACGATCCACTCATGCGCGGGATCATTCTTGAACACCCACTTGCGGTTCGGGCCGGCCATCACGTTCAGGTAGTACAGATCATAGCCATGCGGCGCACCGACCGGGTGATATCCGCGCGGGACCATCACGCAATCGCCGTCTTCCACCGCCATCGTCTCGTCGATCGAGCGGTCGTCGGTATAGACGCGCTGGAACGCAAAGCCCTGGGGCGGATTGAGGCGGTGGTAGTAGGTCTCCTCTAGGAAGCTCTCTTCCGGCAGCGCGTCGCGATCGTGCTTGTGCGGCGGATAGGAGGACCAGTTGCCGCCTGGGGTCACCACTTCCACAACGAGCAGGCTTTCGGCGGCTGCGGTGTCCGGCAGGATATTGTAAACGAGGCGGCGATTGGTGCCCTTGCCGCGCTCCTCGAATCCCACTTCCTCGGGCGGGATGATGCGCGCGGGAAACTTCCTGCCGCCGGGCGCGGTGCAAATGCCGACCTCGATATCCGTGGTCGTCCGCAAGATGCAGCCGGCATCGGATGGCAGATAGACCGACCAGCCCGGGCCCTCGAACACGCTCTTGCGCCCGCCGATCTCGACCGGCGCCTTGCCGTCGATGCTCGCAGTCGCCTTGCCGGAGAGCAGCACCAGGCAACTTTCCTTTCCGCTGATCCTCCAGTCGAGCTCCTGGCCTGCGGTGCGGCGATAGACCTGAAAGCCGACGTACTTCCAGCCCGCGCTCTCCGGCGTCACGGACAGGGCCAAGCCGTCGGGGCCAGGGTTCTTCGCTTTGACCAGCAGGTTCGGCATCTCTCGCGTTCTCCTCAGAGCAACTTGGCGTCCTTGGCGTAGCGCTTCAAGTTCTCGCAGCCCATCTTGGCGTATTTCAGCGGGTTCGCCTTCTCGGGATCCTGCTCGGCCTCGACGACCAGCCAGCCGGAATAACCGGGCAGCTCGTTGAAAACAGCCGGGAAGTTCACCATACCGTCACCAGGTACCGTGAAGCAGCCTTCCACGACCGCATCGAGGAAGCTCCAATCCCTGGCACGCGCCTCGGCGAGCACATCGTTCCGCACGTCTTTGCAATGCACGTGGGCGATGCGGGCGCGGTATCGCTTGGCCAGCGCAACCGGATCGGCGCCGCCAAATGTGGCGTGGCCGGTATCCAGCAGCAGCTTCACCGCGCTGCCAGCCGATTCCATGAAGGCGTCGATGTCCTCGCCGCTTTGCACCACCGTCCCCATGTGATGATGATAGGCGAGGGCGACGCCTTCCTTTGCGACCGCTTCGGCCACTTCCGTCACGCGCTGGCCGAACTCGCGCCAGTCGGCCGGTTTCAGCTTCGGCCGCTGGCTCAGTGGCTTGCTGCGGTCGCCATGGGTCGCGTTCGATGTCTCGGCGAAAATGAGGATGTTGGAGCCAAGCGCCTTCAAGAGACCAAGATGCCCGCGCAGGTGCTTCATTTCTTCCTTGGGATCGCGCACCAGCAATTCGGAGGAATACCAGCCGGAAACCAGATCGAGGCCCGCCGTGCTCAGCACAGCCCTCAGCGCATTGGCTTCGCGCGGGAACTTGTGGCCGAGCTCGATGCCTTCATACCCAGCCTCCTTGGCCTCCTTGAGGCAGGTCTCGAGGGGAGTCCTGCCGCCCAGCTCGCGCAGGTCGTCATTCGACCAGGCGATGGGGTTGGTGCCGAAACGAACAGCCATGACTTTGCTACTCTCCAACGCGCTGCAATGTGGTTGACTTCTCGTACGCCTTGCGGGCCGCACGCACCTTCGGTCTCTCCGACACTTCCGGCACGGCCACGTCCCACCAGAATCCGCCGGCCTCGGTGGTCTTGTAGGGATCGGTCTCGATCACGATAATGCTGGTGCGGCCGGCCTTGCGTGCGCGGTTCATCGCCGCTTCCAGCTCGGACGTATTCACAACCTTCTCCGCGACCGCGCCCATGCTGCGCGCATGCATGGCGAAGTCGATGTCGGGCAACGTCTCATGCTTGGCATGCTGCAGCAGGTTGTTGAAGCTCTCGCCGCCGGTAGCGCGCTGCAGCCGGTTGATGCAGCCAAAGCCGCGATTGTCGAGGAGCACGATGATCAGCTTCTGCCCCATCATGACCGAGGTCGCGATCTCCGAATTCATCATAAGATAGGAGCCGTCGCCCACCATCACCACGACATCGCGCTCGGGCAGAGCCATCTTCACGCCCAGCCCGCCGGCGATCTCGTAACCCATGCAGGAATAGCCGTATTCCAAGTGATAGCCGCCCGGCGCACCCGATTGCCACAGCTTGTGCAGTTCGCCCGGCAAGCCGCCCGAGGCGCAGACCACGATGTCGCTCGGCTTGCCCGCGCGCTGCACCGCGCCGATCACCTGGCCATCGGACGGCAGGCCGCGGTTAGGCGCTGCCGTCGCGGCCGCATGTTCGGCAGCCCAGGTCTTGCGCACCAATGCCGCCTGTTTCTGCCAGGCACCCGGTGCGGCCCAATCGCCCAATCCCTTGTCGATCGCGGCGATGCCGGCACGCGCATCGCACACCAGCGGAATGCCGCCATGCTTGGCGGCGTCGAAGACCTGGGTGTTGAGATTGATGATCTTGCGCTCCGGATTGCGGAACAGGGCGCGCGAGCCCGTGGTGAAGTCCTGCAGGCGCGTGCCGATGGCAAGCACCAGATCCGCTTCCTGCGCGAGCGCGTTGGCGGCGCTGCTGCCGGTCACGCCGATCGACCCCATGTTCTGTTTGTGCTGGATGGAGAGCGCGGACTTGCCGGCTTGCGTCTCGCTCACCGGAATGCCGTGCTTGTCAGCAAAGTCCGCCAGTGCCTTCTCCGCCTCTGAGTAGAGCACGCCGCCACCGGAAATGATGATCGGCTTCTTGGCGCGCTTGATGTGCGAAACCGCGTGCGCCAACTCGTCACGATCCGGCTCGACGCGGCGATAGGTCCACAGCCGCTCTTCGAAGAACGCCTCGGGATAGTCGTAGGCTTCCGTCTGCACGTCCTGGCACAGGCAGAGCGTCACCGGTCCGCATTCCGCCGGATCGGTCAGTACGCTCATGGCGCGGGGCAGGGCGGTCAGGACCTGCTCCGGCCGCAGGATACGATCGAAATAGCGCGACACCGGCCGGAAGCAGTCGTTGGCGGAGACAGTTCCGTCGCCGAAATCCTCTACCTGCTGCAGCACCGGATCGGGCCGCCGGTTGGCGAAGATGTCGCCCGGCAGCAGCAGGACGGGCAAGCGGTCGACATGCGCCAGCGCCGCCGCCGTCACCATGTTGGTCGCACCCGGGCCGATCGAAGTGGTGCAGGCCATCATCTGCTTGCGCCGCGCGGCCTTGGCGAAGGCGATCGCGCTGTGGGCCATCGCTTGCTCGTTGTGCGCGCGGAAGGTCGGCAGCACATCTTGCGTGTGATACAGCGCCTCGCCGAGCCCCGCGACATTGCCGTGCCCGAAGATCGCCCATACGCCGGCGAACAACGGCACTTCCTTTCCGTCTCGCACGCCGCGCTGCGCCGCAAGATACCGCACCACAGCCTGCGCCATGGTCAGGCGGATGGTTTTCATTGAATGGCTCCCAGTCTGTATGGATTCTTATTAGTCCCCTTCCACCCAAAGCAAAATCCCCCTCCCCCGAATTGGGGGAGGGCCGGGGTGGGGGAAACAAGCGAAGACCGTCTCACATCGGAGCGCGACTTCCCCCTCCCTAACCCTCCCCCATGTTGGGGGAGGGGACCAGTGCATGTGCTTAATGAAGCGCGCCACATGAATTGCGCAGTTCGGACACTTGATTTGCGCACCTCCAAAAAGCGGGCTTCCACGGCCGTTTGAACCCCCGAAAAGCGGCATTTTAACCCTCGGAGCTGCCCCGTCCAGCGGCATGCCCGAGCGCAGCCTTCAGCTCCGCCAAGCGAAAGGGCTTGTGAAGCGCGGCCACCGTCATCCGGCCCTTGGCCTTGGCGATGGAAGCGACCATCGCCGGATAGTTCTCCGCCCCCGACATGACCACCACGTGGCCAGTGTAATCGAGGTCGATCAAGCACTGCATCAACTCGAAGCCGTCTACCTCCGGCATCAGGACGTCGATGATAATGACATCGGGTTTGAATCGGACGACGGCCGTGACGAAGAGACGGCTGTCTCCGATCGACTCGACCACGTGGCCTAGTTGCTCAGCCATTTGCCGCGTGATCGCGGCGACTCCCGGATCATCATCCACTACCAAGACGCGAATGCGCCGGCCATGTTCAGCTAGGACCATAAACCGAGTATAGGCAGCCTCTGAGGTGCTTGTCACGGCCCCTCGACGATCAGCTCGCCGGCGCGCTTGGACTTGTGGCCGCCGGCGATGCTGTAGCTGGTCTGCACGGCTTCGATCTTGAAGCGGCCGAACAGCTTGCGGGTCTCCGGCCGGTCGTTGATGGTCAGCAGGAATCTGCCCTTGATGCCGGCGAGCTGCGCCGCGAGCGCAGCGAAGCAACCCCGGTCGAACAGCTCCGCGCCATAGTCCTTCTCGCTGCCCCAATAGGGCGGGTCGAGGAGGAACAGCGTGCCCTGACGGTCGTAGCGGGCGATGAAGGCGTCGAACGGCAGGCACTCGATGGTCACGCCGTTGAGCCGCTCGTGCAGCGCCTCCAGCATGGGCAGCACGCGCGCCAGGTCGAAGCGCGCCGCATGCTGGAACGAGACGCCGAAGTTGCGCCCGCTGACCTTCCCGCCGAAGGCCGTGCGCTGCAGGTAGAGGAAGCGCGCCGACCGCTCCAGGTCCGTCAGCGTCTCCGGATCTGTCTTCGACAGCCGCTCGAAATCGGCGCGCGTGGTGAGCTGCCAACGGATCATCTCGGTGAAGGGCACATAGTGCCGCTGCACCACGCGGAAGAGCGTCGCCACGTCCTTGCTGCGGTCGTTGATGATCTCCACCGAGGGCGCGCTGCGGCGGCGCAGGAACACGCCGCCCATTCCCACGAAGGGCTCGGCATAGACGCTGTGCGGGATGCGCTCGATGCGCTTGATCAGGCGATCGGCGAGGTTGCGCTTGCCGCCGACGTAGGGTGCCACGGGCAGCGCCGGCTCCACTTCTCGAAAGGATTTCATAAGGGATTCTCACGATCATTCTCCCGCCCCTGCAGGGGTGGCGGGACGGCCATTGTTCGGCCGGTGATGGTCGTGCGAGGTCACGCTCGCGGTTCGCGCTGCGCCAACAGCGCGGCCCCCGCCGGCCGGTTCCGGCCGCGAGGAAGTCACTCAACACCCGGCCCATTCGGATTGTGGGTGAGCCATTCCCAGACTCCGATGAGGACCAAGACGGCCAGCACAACCAGGCCCGCCACTGCGAGGTCACCCCACGTCACCGCCGTATCCATCCTCAACCCACTCCTTGAAGGGCCGGCATCGGTGCATATCGTGCCGGGTTGCGGTCGCGGTAGACGCGGCCGCCGAACAGGCGCACCGCGCCGTAGATCGTCCAGCGCTTCCAGCGCGGCACCCGCGCGGCCGCCATGCCGGCGAGGAACAGCGCGTCGGCGAAGGCGCGGTCGCGCTCCCACGGCTCGTATCGCTCGATGTCCTGCCAGGCGACATAGAGGTAATCGTGGACGATCGACGCTTCGAGGTGCGGCCCGACGCGATCGATCAGAGGCCGGATGAAGCGCGGCACCGACGCAAGGTCCGTCGTCAGTCCTTCCGGCACGGTGATGCGACGCCAGCCTTCGCCCTTGCGGCGATAGCGGATCGTGTAGGGTTGCCCGACAACATAGTCCGCATCCTCGCCGCTGCGGGCCTTCACCGCCGCGATGCCACGGGTGAGCCACAAGGGGGTCTCGTAGACGAAGTCCACGATCGGCACGACGGCGAAGGGCGGATATGGGCTCGCCGGCGTCACGGCTGCGCGACCTCTTCCCGCGCATCTAGCGCGTCCGCCCGGCCGGCGATCTCCACCAAGAGCGCGATCGACCGGTGCGGGTCGAACACACGTGCACCCCTGTAGGTGAAGTGCTCGCGCAGCTCGTGATCGAGTGCCGCCTGCAGCGCCTTGAAGGCGGTGCAGACGATCTCCGTCTCCGTCATGTGATAGGAGAGCCGCCACTTGCGGCCGCGCCAGGCGGTCGGCTCGCCGGTGACGGCGCAGCGCGCGTCCGTGTCTTCAACCTGAAGATAAATGGTCCCGTCATCCAGCACGATCAGGTGCCAGCTTGGCATCAGCGCGCAGCGCACCTGGTCCACGATGGCCTGGATGTCGTCGATCGTGCGCATCACTTCGGCTCCGCGGGCTTCGGCACTTCGCTCTTGATCTGCTGGATGCGCTGGATCAGCGCGGCGAACTCCGGCGTCGGCGGCGCGCCGGCGACTTGGCGCATCGCCTCGACCTGCGTCAGGAGGATGTCGAGCACGTCGCCGACGGTGTTCTCGAAGCTGGGCTCTTCCGACGCCTCGGGCTTGCGCAGCTCCTCGATGTAGCGCTGCTTGCGGGCCATGCGGTATTGCGCCGCGGGATCCTGGATCATGCCGTGCTGCGCCCACACATCGCGCATCTCCTCGATCGAGGCGATGTAGGTGAGGCTGCCGCCCTCGCCGAGCCAGGCCTGAAAAGCAAGATCCGCGATCGGCACCCGCGCGTTGCGCCCGCTCGACCACACGAAGCCGACATCGCCCTTGATCTGCCAGTACCAGTCCGTCGGATTGAAGCTCTTGCGGTCCAGCTCGGCGGCAATGCCGGCGAGCGAGCTGGGTTGGCGGGCGGCAGCGAGCGAGCCGGCCACTTCGAATCTGTCGATGAACACGCCCTTTTCGATCTCGATGCGCTGCGACTTCATAGATATTGCGCTCCTGTCGAGGTGGTGCCCGCCGCGTTGCCCGGAAGATAGGTGGCGCCGCCGCCGGCGGTCTGGATTATGGAATTGCCGGAGCCGTTGTAACGCGTGCCGGTCGCCGAGCCGCTCCAGGTGATGCTTGTGAAGGCGACATAGGCGAGGTCTTGGGCTTGGACGAAGGCACCGGAGAAGTTCGGCGTGCCAACCAGTGTGATCGTCTGTCCACTGCCGCTC
>NZ_QORW01000027.1 GCF_003574735.1 Dongia deserti | reverse complement strand
CCGTCTCGGCCAGAATCTTCGTGATCGCCGCCGTCAACGACGTCTTGCCATGGTCAACGTGACCAATCGTTCCAACGTTGCAATGCGGCTTCGTCCGCTCAAACTTCGCCTTCGCCATTTTTCTTCAGTCCTGTGACCAGATCGGTTGCTTCTCTATCGATCCTTGATCGAGCTGGAACCCCGCGCGGATCCCGGCCAAACCATGCTCTCGTTCCTGTCGCGCTTTGCCATTGGGAACCGCCGGCGCGGCGCTGAATTCTGGAGCGGGTGACGGGAATCGAACCCGCGTAGCCAGCTTGGAAGGCTGGAGCTCTACCATTGAGCTACACCCGCCGATTCTCACCCACTCTCCACCCCGGGGCAGTCGCTGGTGGAGGGGGTAGGATTCGAACCTACGTAGGCCGAAGCCAACGGGTTTACAGCCCGTCCCCTTTAGCCACTCGGGCACCCCTCCGGGCTCCCACGACTCCGCCCGCAGCGGAAGTGCGCAATATGGGCATTTACCTTTCGGAGTCAATTTGAAAACACACGAAAAACTCCGTTCCCGCCGATTTCGTTTCCGGCGTGAATGGAGTTGTGGCAATACCCAATTTCAGGTCGGACTATAGGGGTCACCATGAACAAGCGCAAGCCACCCTCCCGCGGCCGGGAGAGGGGGTCGGGTCGACCCCATGATTTCTCGCAAGATCAGCGGCATAGGCCGCATCGTCACGATGCCGGAAGAAGACCGGACAGGGGCGCTGCGGCGGCCAGCCGCGGCCACCGGGACGAGCCCTGGCGCGAGCATAGCCAACCAGGCGGACCCTATTGGCTTTATGGCCATCACGCGGTCACCGTGGCCCTCGCCAATCCGGAGCGGAAGATCCTGCGCCTCGCCCAGGCCGGAGCCGGTGACGTGCCGACCGTGGAGGGCCACGACTGGGAGCACGTCCCGCGCGATGTCCTGGAGAGCTGGCTGCCGCCGGGCGCCGTCCACCAGGGTTTGGCCGCCAAGGTTCACCCCCTACCCGATCGCGCCATCGAGGATGTAATCGCCGAAGCCGAGGGTCTCGAAAGCGCCCAGGTCATGATCCTCGACCAGGTGACCGACCCGCAGAATGTCGGCGCCATCCTGCGCTCGGCCGCAGCCTTCGGCGCCCTGGCCGTGATCCTGACCGAGCGCCACGCGGCGCCGGAATCCGGCGCCCTCGCCAAGGCGGCCTCCGGGGCGCTCGAGCACGTGCCTTTGATCCGGGTCGCCAGCCTCGCCCGTGCGCTTGAGTTGCTGAAGAAGAAGGGCGGCTTCTGGATCGCCGGCCTCGCCGCCGAGGCGCCCCAGACGCTGGCCGAAGCCAAGCTGACCGGGAAGGTCGGGCTGGCGCTGGGGGCGGAAGGGCCCGGCCTGCGCCGCCTCACCCGCGAGCATTGCGACCTGCTGGTGCGGCTGCCCACCGGCGGGCCGATTGATCACCTCAATGTGTCGAACGCCGCGGCCGTCGCGCTGTATGAATTGGTGCGAGGGCAAGGAGCATAGATCGTGACACGCATATTAACCGGCATTCTGATTGCGCTCGTCCTCGGCACACCTGCCCTTGCGCAGGAGACGGAAACCGACGCGGAGTCCGCAGCGCACTATTTCGACCGCCTGGACCAGAAGAAGCAGGGCTTCTTCACGCTCGCCGACATGCAGCGCATCGAGGCCAAGACCTTCATCCGTACCGACGACAACAAGGACGGCCTGCTCACCTTGTCCGAATACAATTTCGGCATTCCGGAAGAGGAGCAGGCCGTGATCGAGCGCTTCACCCGGCGCTTCCGCCTCGCCGACGCGGACAACAACGGCCGCATCACCATGGACGAATACATGGCGTTCTGCGCGCGGGTGGTCGCCGCCGCCGACGCCAACCAGGACGGCAGGGTGACCAAGGACGAATTCGTCGCCGCCTCCGGCGGCGGCGCGACGGAGTAGTCGCGGAACAGGCATCCTCTAGCGCATCGCGCTCTCTTCCGTCATGGTCGTGCTTGGCACGACCGTCCACGAGTTTGCGTGCGACAGCACGATCTCGCCCATGGAAACTCGTAGATGGTCGTGCCAGTCGACCATGACGTCGTTAGGAGTCGCCGTGCTTGCGCTTCTACTAAATTGCGACGATTTCAACGACAGCTCTGTCTGCCTCGGTCCCCAAGTCGCGTCCGTGCTTGAAGCGTTGGTTACCCTGCCCGAGTTGTCAAACGTGACCTGGTACGCCGCATCAGTCGATGCGATGGGATCGCCGGAAATCCGTGAGGCGTTCCGAAACTACGAGAGCCATGAGGCTCGTCCAGTACGTGACGGTGCGAGTTTCGTATCACTGGTTCGGTGTGCGGTCCAATTCCTGGACGGGGTGTTCTTCTGTGTCCCTGTGGGGCAAGAGCCCGTTGTCGCGGCAGACTTCCTGACGACCGATGGACCGATCGAGAGACTCGTGACGAACTCGATCGTTGAAGTGTGCACGGCCGACACGAGCATCATCTGGATCGGCACCGATGTCTCGGCAATAATTGACATTGCGCAGAGGCGATTCGGCGGCAGGACGCTGCAATCGAGGCCGCATGAATAACGTGGTGTCACCCGAGAGCAGAATCGCGATCGCCTCCAAGCGCAGCTCTATCACCCTTCTCGTCCTTGCCGAGATCGCGGGCATGAGTTTGTGGTTCGCGTCGGCGGCGATCCTGCCGGACATGGTGCGGGAGTCCGGCATTGACGCCGCGCGGCAGGCTATGCTGTCGAGCGGCGTGCAGCTCGGCTTCGTGGCGGGCGCGTTGGCGGTGGCGGCGAGTGGCCTCGCCGACCGCTTCGATCCGCGGCGCGTATTCGCGCTCAGCGCCGTGCTCGCTGCTCTGTGCAACGCCGCGCTGCTCATCGCACCGATTGGCGGCACGATCGCGATCCTGCTCCGCTTCCTCACCGGCCTGCTGCTGGCGGGCGTCTATCCCGTCGGCATGAAGATCGCCGTCGGCTGGGGCACGAAAGATCGCGGGCTGTTGGTGGGATTGCTGGTCGGCGCGCTCACCGTCGGATCGGCGCTGCCGCATCTCGCGGCCTATCTCGGCGGCGCGGATTGGCGCAGCGTGATTGTCGCCACCTCCGTGCTGGCGCTGGTCGGCGGGTTGCTGGTCTTGCCCTGCGGCCTCGGCCCGCATCATGCGCGGGCGCCGCGCTTCTCGACGCGCGCCATCGCGCTCGCCTGGACCAATCGGCGCATCCGCCTCACCTATCTCGGTTATTTCGGCCATATGTGGGAGCTCTATGCGATGTGGGCGTGGGTCGGCGTGGCGGCGGCCGCATCCTACGGCGCGCTGCTGGGCGAAGCCGAAGCGACGCGCCTCGCCAAGCTCACGGCGTTCCTCGCCATCGCGCTCGGCGGGTTGACCTGCGCACCGGCGGGATGGGTCGCAGACCGCATCGGCAAGGCGCAGGTTACCATCATCGCCATGGCGCTCAGCGGCTCCGCCGCGATTGCGACCGCGCTCAGTTTCGGCGGCCCGGTCTGGCTCACCTTCCTGCTGATCGTGATCTGGGGCATTTTCATCATTCCGGACTCAGCGCAGTTCTCGGCACTCGTCGCCGACGCGTCTCCGCCCGACCTCGCTGGCAGCGCTCTTACCTTGCAGACCGCACTCGGGTTCGCGCTCACCGCAATCACCGTGCAGGCAACGCCGCTGCTCGCCGAGACGCTTGGGTGGCCGGCAGTGCTCGCCGGGCTCGCATTTGGCCCCGCGGTAGGAATTTTGGCTATGGCGCGGCTCCTGCAGACGCGGCCGAAGAGACAAGGCTCCTAGCGCAGGCTGCGCGCAGCGCTACAGCCCTAAGCCCCTGTTAATGATGCCCGGCTTATGCTGTCTCCTCCTTCGAGGGGATCGTCCGCATGACTATCACCGAGATCCATGTACTGCTCATCGCCGGCCTGGCCTTTCTGAGCATCGCAGCGCTGCTTGTAACCGCCCCGACGTTGGAGGCGGGGATCAATCGCCTGAAGCTCGTGATGAACACAGTAGGCATCATCATCGTCGTCGCATGCAGCGTCGGCGGTATCGCGCTTTTTGTGTGGGGCTTTCACACGGGGGAGAAGGGATACATCTACTTCTCGTTCCTGCCCCTGGCGGCTGCCGTCGGTACCTGGAACGCCATCACGCGCCGCCATCGGACTTGGTGGGGAATCCTCGGCGCAAACGACAGCAGCGAACGCTCACGAGCCTTCTGGAAGGAAACGTTCAACCTCTGGCGCGGCCGTGATCCCGATCATGATCCCGCTGGGCAGCGCTTTCGATGGACGCCCGGCGACAAAGGTGGCGGCAACCTATCGTTCTCGATCAATTTGGGCGGCAGCGGCGCAAAGCTCGCCTCGCTGCTCCAGCTCGGGGCGCATCGGCTGTCGACCGACCTCGTCTCCGTATTCCCGAATGTGCTGCAGTTTGCCGTTGTGTTGGACGAACGCGCACAGGCGGAACGCTCCTACCTCGACTTGGCGCGCCAGGAGCTGACCGTTCGTCGAAAGGATGGCGCGCCAATAGCGGTGCGCGCCGCTTCCGATCTGCCCTTCCTCACCATCACGCCGGAAGCCACACGTCCGGACAGCACTCATGTGCTGATCATTGGGCTTCGCGCCGACGAACTGCGCGTGGGGCCTTTCACCGGCACGATCTCGATCGAGACGGACCACCCCGACCAGCCGACCATCACCGTCCCTGTCATCGGCCAGGTCACGCGCGAGCGATAGGCTCTAGGGAGCCGTCGTCAGCTTTCGATGCTCGCCAGCAGTGCGGGCAGCTCGCCGATCCGCTCGATCTGGCGAAAGCGCGGTGCGTGCATGGGTGCCTCCACATGCTCCAGCGCCCAGGTCAGCGGATGCGGAATGAAAATGCCCCAGCCGCCCGCCTCGATCGCCGGCACGACGTCGGACTTCAGCGAGTTGCCCACCATCACGCTGCGCTCCGGCCCGTCGCCATGGCGCGCGAAGATGCGCTGGTAGGTGGCAGGCGACTTGTCGCTGACGATCTCCACTGCCTGGAACAGTTCGCCTAAGCCCGAGCGCGCCAGCTTCTGCTCCTGGTCCAGCAGGTCGCCTTTGGTGATGAGCAGGATGCGATAGCGCTCCGCGACCTCGTGCAAAGTCTCTCGCACATTGGGCAGGATCTCGATCGGATGGGCCGCCATGTCACGGCCGAGGTCGATGAGATCCTTGAGGACCGAGGTCGGGACCTTGCCATCGGTCACGTCGATCGCCGTCTCGATCATGGAAAGGACGAAGCCCTTCCGCCCGAACCCATAGAAATCGAGATTGCGCCTCTCCGTCTCCAGCAGGCGCTGCGACAGACCTTCGGAATCGACGTAGTCCGCCAGCAGCGCGGCGAAACGTTCTTCGGTCAAGCGGAATACCCGCTCCGAGTGCCAGAGCGTGTCGTCCGCGTCGAATCCGATGGTGGTGAGCCCGCGCATTTGGCGCGGACTTTAGCGCGGCGTCACTCCGATTTGGAAGGCGCAGCCTGATCTAGGTGCGCTGGCGGTAGCCGATCCCCTGCGTCTTGAACGACGGCATGTCACGTTCCGGCGCGCCATGCTCGCGCCGCCTTGGAGTCCGATCCGCAGCCAGATCGTCCCAATCCTCTCGCCATGACGGTACCGAGAAATCCCGGCTCTCGACTCGCTCGTCGCGAATGGTGACGCCCGAAACACGCTGAATGCGTCGCCGCATGTATCGCATCGCCCTGTTCCTGATCTTTTGACACGAGAAGCGCGCCCCTCAGCGCGGCGCGCACCAGTTAGTAAACAAGGCTTAAACAGAAAAGTTCCGGCCGATCGGCAGATTATGATGCAGGTGCGAACGGGATCCTGACGCACCCACGATGCCACAACTCACACGCCCTTTCATCACCCTGCAACAGTTCGAAAGCGCTTTCAAAGTCCCGACCCGCATCGGCGCCGCCATGCGGAACCAGCAGCGGCACCGCACGCGCATCGTGCGTCTTTGCCTTTCGCGTGGCCGAAATGATCATTTGTTTAACGCGCTTCATATCGATCCTTCCCGCGAGGCTCTGCTCGCCGTGACGGCGCCGACTCGATGTGTCGGTGCCGCCACCGATCCATGTAAGGATGCGCAGGCTGGGTCGCTGTGAACAAGACCACAGGGCGTCAAAACCGCGTGAGGACAATTGTTTGCCGCCACCCGGGTTTTTTCAGGGCTGGCCCGGGCGGCGGCCCCCAATTGCGCATCGCCCCTCTGCGCGTTCGAGCGATGCGCCGGAGAATGCAATCAGGCGCGTGCCCGCCCTTTCAGGCGGCGCCTGCCGAGCGCGTTCATGAAGGTGACGAGATCGGTTGCGAAACGCTTCGGCTCTTCCCAATGCAAGCTGTGGCCGGCGCCGGCATAGACCCGAAGCTCGGCGTCCGGAATCGCACGCGCAATCTCCTGCTGCTGCTCGTAGGTCGAGAACCCATCGCATTCGCCCCAATAGAGCAGGGTCGGCGCGGAGATCCCGGAGAGCTCCACGAAATCGTCGTAGGTCGCGAGCTTCTTCAAGGCAGCGCGCCAGATTCTAAGCGGCAATCGCGCGCTCTCAGCCACCACAACCTTGAAGAACTCATCCCTCACGGGCTGCGCCAGGGTCGAAGCCTGGAAAGCGCGCACGACATCGAGTTCGATCGGATCCGTCATGCGACGCAGCGTGCTCATCATCTCGTTGAGCTCGGCATTATCGGCTTGCTTCCTGAAGGTACCGATCAGAACCAGGCCGGCGACGAGCTCCGGAAAATCGAGTGCGGCGCGCTGCGCAACCAGCGCACCCATCGAGTGACCGACAATGACGGCCTCGGGAATCTTCCGCCGCTTCATGAACTCCGCGAGATCGGCCGCCAGATCACGCGGATGGTAACCAGCGGCCGGCTTGTCGGAGTTTCCGAAGCCGCGCTGCGATAGGGCGATGACGCGGATCGAACGTGGCATGTGCGCCAGCACCGCCTCATAAGACTGCCACGAGTCCGGATATCCGTGCAGCAGGATGATCGGTATGGCGCCCGCCGGCCCCTGTTCGACATAGCACAGGGCGACGCCATTGGGCAGCCGAATGGATTGCTCAGTCAGCATCGCAGTCACCTCATGAGGCGTGATTACATCGCGTTGAGGTTCGGCTCGATTTCCGCTGTCCGCCAGGTGTCGTTGAACTCCTGGCGCACCAGCGTCGCGTCGTCGCCCTTGCCCTGCGCGGCCAGCGACTCGGCGAGACCGAACAAGGATCGGCCGCTGCGCGGGTTCTTCTTGAGGTCGGCGCGGAAGACCGCTTCGGCCTCGCCGGCTCGGCCGGCCTTCAGCAGCATGGCGCCCAGGCTTTCCCGCACGGGATAGTGCCAGTCGGCCGGCTCGTTGTAGGCAAGCTTGTCCTGCATCGCGACCGCGACTTCGAGATCACTGATCGCCTTCTCCAAGTTGCCCCTTTGCGCGGCGATCCGCGCATCGACGATGGCGAGGCCGATATTCAGCACTTCTCTGGCGGGCGAGTTGCCGTAGCGGCTTTCCATCGGCAGCGCGGCGGCAACCTTCGCCAGGCTGTTCCGTTCGGCCTTCGCGCTCTTGGCGTCCCCCTTGGTAGCGAACGCCACGCCGCGCGCATAGTGGCGCAGACCGCGCGAGATGGGCAGATCCTCTGCCGGCTCCTGCGCGTCCAGGACGGTCTTCCAATCGTGGAACCGCACGGCCGTCATCAGCGGATACATGCCGAAATACTCCGTGACGAAGTTTCGCAGTTCCGGGATGTCGCCGCCATGGCTGTGCAGGCTCTTGGTCAGGCGGGACGCCGCGTTGCGCGCATCGCCGTAGCGCCCCTCCATGCCGCGCGCCGCGGCGATGAAGTGCAGATTGTGATGGAAATAGAGCATGGGATAGGCGCCTTTCACATGCTCGTTGTCGATGTAGTTCTCATCGACACCGGCTGCGATCACGTTGGAATCGGCCGCAGCCTTGTAGTCGCCGACGAGCATATAGATGTGCGATGGCATGTGCACCAGATGGCCGGAAGCCGGCGCGATGGTCTCCAGGCGATTCGCCGCCGCCAGCGCCCATTCGGGATGAGGCGACGCCTCGACCGCATGGATGTACAGGTGATTGGCGCCGGGATGGCTGGGATCGCGCATCATCACGTGTTCCAGCACGGCGACGATTTCCATTGTCTTGTCCCAAGGCTGCCCGTCCTTGGTCCACAGGTTCCACGGATTGAGGTTCATCATGCTCTCGGCATAGAGCGTCGCGGCATCCAGATCGTCCGGATAGGCTTCTCTCAGCGCCTTCATGCGCGCGCTGAACGCTTCCGCGAGCTTCTGTTGGTCGGCACCGGCGTCGCTGGAATAGCGCGCAGCCAAGGCTTCGACATAAGCACGCTCACGCGCCGGCGCTTTCTCCGCCAGCTTCAGCGCCTTCTGCACGAGCTCGTAAGCCTGCTTCAATTGCTCCGGGCCCGCCGGCAGGTTGTAGTTGGGGCCCAGCGCGTAGGCCATGCCCCAGAGCGGCATGGGCGAACTGGGATCCAGTTCGGCCGCGCGCTGAAACGAGCGGATCGCCTCCGCGTGATTGAAGGCGAAGGTCAGAATCAGGCCTTGGTCGAAGAAGCGCTGTGCATCCTTCTGAGATGTCGCGATGATGTGGTGATGGTCGCCGAGCCCATCGATCAAGGTCGCTGGCATGTCATGGGCCAAAGCGCCGGATGCCGTCAGGGCGATCACGGCGGCAGCACTCAGAAGGTATTTGCGCATCTTGCACTCCGAACAGTTCATCAGCCTGGAGCGGCGCAGGCGGGATTCGTTGCGACCGCCGCTCGATGAATACGCGGTGGATGTAAGCGAGATGCCAGGCAATGGCTGTGACGTACGCCACAGCGGCCCACTGGAGCTTGGGACGGCGGCGGTCGAGAGGCTAGCTATCCTTAGGAATGCGTGCGTACGTGGCGAAATCTCCGTCTAGGAGCAGACTAGCCTCCCCGCCGCGGCGACGGCCGAGGGGCGCCTAACATCAAATGCCTGCGCCAACCCCGATCACGGCGCCGTGATGGGGGTGCAAATAAGTCGCAGTTGCATCCGATCGGGGCGCATCCTATGCTGGTCTGCGAACCCCTCCCTCCCACCTGGAGTTATGCGATGTCCAGCTTCACCCGCCGCTCGGTCATGTTGTCCGCAGCCGGCCTTGCCGGCCTGTCCGCCCTTCCCCTGCGTCGCGCCCGCGCCGCCGGCGAGGTCAATCTCTATTCGGCGCGGCACTATCCTGCCGACGAACAACTGTTCGCGCTCTTCACGGAGCAGACCGGGATCGCGGTCAACCAGATCAAGGGGACCGGCGCCGAATTAATGGAGCGCATCAAGCTAGAGGGCGAGCAATCGCCCTGCGACGTCTTCGTCACCGTCGACGCCGGCAATCTCTGGCGCGCGCAGGAGGAAGGCATCTATCAGCCGATCAGCTCCGCGGAGCTGGAGCAGCACATTCCGGCCAATCTGCGCGAGCCGTCCGGCCGCTGGTTCTCCTTCGCCAAGCGCGCGCGCGTGATCATCTACGACACCACGAAGGTGAAGGAAGCGGACCTCTCGACCTACGAGGATCTGGCCAGCGAGAAATGGAAGGGGCGCATCCTGATCCGCTCCTCCAGCAACATCTACAACCAGTCGCTGGTCGCCTCCATGATCCACCACAACGGCGTCGAAGCGACGCAGAAATGGTGCGAAGGCATCGTCGCCAACATGGCGCGCCCGCCCAAGGGCGGCGACACCGATCAGATCAACGCACTGGTCGCCGGCGAAGGCGACATCGCGGTTTCCAACACCTACTACTTCGCGCGCCTGCTGTCGGGCGATGACGACGCGCTGAAGGAGAAGCTCACCAAGATCAAGGTCTTCTTCCCCAACCAGAACGGCCGCGGCACGCATGTGAACGTGTCCGGCGCCGGCGTCGCGGCGCACGCACCGAACAAGGACAATGCCACCAAGTTCCTCGAGTTCATGATCTCGCCCGAGGCGCAGGCGATCTTCGCCGGCGCCAATTTCGAGTATCCGGTGCGCGACGGCGCCGAGCAGGCGCAGGTCATCGCCTCCTGGGGCAAGTTCAAAGAAGACACGATCAACGTGGTCGAGCTCGGCAAGAACAATGCCGAGGCCGTCAAGATCATGGACCGCGCCGCCTGGGCGTAGGATCTCATCGAATTATAGTGTCTTCTTTTGCAGCACGGCCCCATCTGGGGCCGTGCTCTTTCGTCCGACGGGCGCCCCACCCCAGGCCAATCGGCTGCGATCCTCCTGCCCGCAATATATGAAGTTTTCTTCGATTTCCGCGGAATGGTGGGACGGAACTATGGTGGCCGGCTTTCTTGGACCGGCTATCGGACTTGGATGCATTGAAACTGAGTACAAGCGCAGCTTTACTACTCGCTTGCGACCGCATCAGCGCTCGAAAGGGGAATCACCCGGCATTCACCGGTCGCGCGGATGCGCTCTCAAGCATCATCGCGCGGCGAAGTCGGCAGCCGTGACGGTTTCCTCATCGATTATGGCTCTATCAACCGCCTCGATCGCATCCTGAATGGACTTAAGCTTGGCGCCTAGATCCGCCGCCAAGCCGAGGACGCGGTCCCCCTGCTGCGCATCCCAAGCAGCTTGAGCGGTTTGTCGCCGGCGCCGCACGAGCGTGCTGCGCAGCAGTTTCAGACAAGCGCTTGGGCTTTTTTCGTCCGACATGGGAGTTCCTTTCCAAGGATCGAATCTGCAGAGTGGGACGCACCCCACCTTCATGTGCGCACTGAACTCAAAAGCGCTACTGCAGATGTACCCTCTATTCGTTCACAAAAGGACAAGAAGCGATCCTTCGGGCAGTTTCCAAAGCGGCCGTTTTTGGCACAACTCGGCCACCGCGCGGACGCGCCTCTAACCCCCGTTTGGTACCCAAACGCAGACGCCGGCAGCCTGCCGGCGCATCTATGAACTGATGGCATAGGCGGCCGCAGCAGGCGCCGCATTCTTGAAGAGGTAGGCAACAGCATTCTCCGGGAGCCCGAGCTCGCTCTGCTCGATCGCGGCGCGGCTCTCGTCATAGGTGCGGCGCACGTGCTTCTCCGTCACGTCCACGTGAGCCTCCCAGACGCCGCACGAATCCCTCGTTGGAGGCGCGCTTCGGCTTGCCGCACCTCACCGCCGCGAAAAACCAAAGAAACCATAAGCTCGCGATCCCCGAAGTTGGCGGCGCCCGTACAGTCCGGATGGGCAGCCCCGCGTCAGCGGGCGAGTTTGCCGCGCTCACGGGGGCGATCCTATGGCCTCGTCACACGAAAAACTTCAGCCCATTGATCACCTTGTCGACGACCTTGCGTTCCGCATGGATGCCGATGCCGACCAGGTGGAGCGCCTCGGTGGCCTGCTCGGCGACTGCGGCGCGGTTGTCCATGTCATTGTTGGTCTTGAACAGGGGCGCGGTATAGATTGCAACCCGCAGCGTGCGCGACAACGCCCGCTGATGCGTCCGCGCCAGGTTGGCGGCGTCGGCGCCATAGACAAAGACCGGCTCGCGCACCAGCGGCGTATAGAACCGGCCGCTGCCGTCGCGATACGGCTCCCCCACCAGCTCCGGATAGGTGCCGGCAAGGCCGCCGGTCAGGAAGGCGGCGACATTGGCAACCTGCCAGGGCAACAAATCGCGGCGCAGCACCAGCGCGGTCTTTGTCGGATAGATCATGTCTGCAATAATGGGGGCTCCGGTCCTCTGGTCTTGAACGTTTGTGCATGATTGAAGCGCCAGACTTCCTGAAGCAGGACGAACCCGCCCCCGGCTTTCGCCGGCTCGCGGCGCGTTTCCATGGCCACGCCTATGATCCCCACCGCCACGAGTGCTACGCGGTGGGTGTGACTTTGGCCGGCGTGCAGGCATTCCACTATCGCGGCGCCGAGCGAGCCAGCAGCACGGGGCAAACGATGGTGCTGCATCCAGACGAAGCGCATGACGGTCACGCCGGCATCGAGGATGGCTTCACCTATCACATGCTCTACGTGGATCCGGCCTTGATCTGCGCTGCGCTCGACGGCGCGCCGCCGCCCTTCGTGCGCGAAGCCGTCGCACGGGATGACGAGTTTGCCGCCATCATCGCCGAGGCATTCGAGGATTTTCCGAACCCGCTGGCGTCGATGGCAGTGGACGCTACCATCGCGCGCCTGGCCGACAACCTCGACCGACGCAGCGACCGGCGGCCCCAGCGTCCGCGCGCGCGGCACCCCTTGGCGGCGGCAGAGCGCGCGCGGCAATTGCTCGAAGAGACCACCGATCCCGCGATCTCCTCGGCGGAGCTGGAGCAGGTTACGGGACTCAACCGCTATGCCTTGGCGCGCGCGTTCCGCGCCGCCTTCGGCAGCTCACCCCATCGCTATCTGGTGGCGCGCCGCGTCGCGCGGGCGCAGCGCCTGCTGGCAGCCGGAGCCGGCCTGGCCGAAGCGGCGGCCGGTGCGGGCTTTGCGGACCAGAGTCACTTCACGCGCCACTTCAAGGCGCATCTCGGCCTGACACCGGGCCGCTACATCACCCTGCAACGCGCCGCCTGAGGCGGCGGTCTCCCTCAAGCACGGAGTGGCTCATGCAGTTGAAAGGCTCCTGCCATTGTGGCGCGGTGAAGTTCGAGGTGAAGGCCTACGCGCCGGTGCCGTACATGCGCTGCTACTGTTCGATCTGCCGCAAGACGGCGGGCGGCGGCGGTTATGCCATCAACCTCGGCGCCAAGGCCAAGAGCCTGAAGGTGCGCGGCAGAAAATTCATCACCAGGTTCAACGCCAAGATCAACGGCCAGAAGAGCTCTGGCGAGCGCAGCTTCTGCAGCAAATGCGGCAGTGCTCTCTGGGTCTGGGATCCGAATTGGCCGGACCTCATCCATCCCTTCGCCAGCGCGATCGACAGCAAGCTACCCAAGGCGCCGGAACACGTGCACATCCTGCTCGACTCGAAGGCCGACTGGGTGCCTCTCGACGGCACGCCAGGCGATCAGCAGTTCGAACACTATCCCGACCAATCGCTCGAGGAATGGCACCGCGCGCACGGCCTTCTAAAGAAGGCGTGAGCGACTCCACGCAAATTCACCTGCGAGACGAGATTCAGCTGCGGCTCGCTGCAATCACATCTAGCCAAACAATTGTGGCGAAATGTGGTGCGAACATCGCGCGCGCCGCGGCAACAACTTGCTGCCCGCCGTTCCCGAAAGATCACAGTGTTCCCGCGTACCAGGCCCGATTCATCGTCTTTTAATGGCTGACTCTCGAGTCGTTTGGGCCGCTTGCACAATGTTGCCGCAATTCATTCCTGCGCTGTTCTCGATATTCAGCTTCCATTAATCTCGAGTGGAAACATTGCGAAAGATTTTGTGAGCGCGAGATTAGAGAAAGCCCTGTAAATAGCGGCTTTCTTGCACCTATCCCAAAGAATTCAGCGACACCGATTGCAACGTTCGACTTTGCGCCCGGTTCTCTGCGCGGGAGCTTCCGATCACAAGGAAGGAGTATGCCATGCGGAAGGAAACAACCCGTTGGAGCCTGTTGAGTGCAGCGGGTGCGTTGGCCTTGGGATTCGGCATGTCGACCAGTCAGGCGGCGTCGCTGGTGCAAGGGAGCGGCACGCCCAAACTAACGGACTCTGTGATTCAGGTTGCCGATGTCAGCGGCGGCGCGAGCGCCGGGGCTGACGCCGGCGCCGATGCGGGCGTCGACAGTGATGGCGTGAGTGCGGGCGCCGATGCGGGTGCCGATGCCGACGCCTCGGTCGATGCAGACGACACCTCCGGCACCGATAGCACCGATGACGGAGCGACCACGGACAGCGGGACGACGGCCAGCGGCGATGCCGATGCCGGCGCCACCGCGGATGAGAGCGGTGTCTCCGCTTCGGCAACCAGTTCGACCTCGGCCAGCACCTCGGGCGAGGGCTCGGCCAGTGCATCCTCTTCGGCCGGCTCGCAAGCCAGTACATCGGGCGGCACGACCCTGCTCGGCGCGCAATCGACCTCGGATGGTGTCGCGACTGGCACCGATGCCACGGTAGACACCAATGCCAGCGTCGACGTTTCGGGTGCCGGCCTCAGCGGCGGCTCCGAATCCTCGGCAGGGGGAAGCTTGACGGGCGACGGCTCGATCGGCGCAGCGTCGGCGGCTTCGGCGGGCCTGTCTTCGGAAGGTGGAACGTCGACCGTGCAATCGACGGGCGGTGCCGCGGTCTCGATCGATGGCGACGGCACGGGCAACGCTTCGACCAGCAGCGGTGCCGGCTTCGATGACGGCAATATCAGCGGCGAAGCCAGTGCGGATGCCGACGCCGTGCTCGAAGGGGATGGCTCCGCTTCCGTCGGAAGCGCGGCCGGCGTCACCGCCAACACGGAAGGCGACGATCAACAGATCGATGCGGCGGCCGGTGCGGTCTCCAATCTGGAGGGCGATGGAACAGCCGGCGTGACGACCGACACGAACGCGGCCTTTGCCGACCCGGCCGCGGCCAGTTCGCATGTCGATGCGACGCTGAACGGACCGGGGTCGCTGGCCGCGCATTCGGACTCGGCGGTCAGCCACAACGTGGACGAAGAGACGGTCGGCGTGAGTGCCGAGTCCAACGCGAGCGCCGACGTTGTCGGCGATGGCAGCGCCAACGCCAGCACGGATGCGTCCGGCAGTTTGGTTCTCCACGGCGAAACCCTTGGTTCGGCCGAAACCTCGGCTGACGGCACGCTCGACGGCGAAGGATCGATCGACCTCAACTCCGCCGCCAACTTGGCGAGGAGCAAGACCACGAAGGCGGTCGCGGCCGAGGCGGGCTCCACAGCGGAGGTCGAAGGCAACGGCTCGGCAGAGACGACCGCGGAAGTCGATGTCGGCCTGAGCCACAACGGCAATGCAGCGAACGCGGCCGCGCAGGCTGCCGCCGCCGCGGCTGGCCTCAACCCGAACGCGGCGGCCAATGCATCCGGCTCTGCCGCAGTCAGCGACGACAGCGCCGCTGCCAACGCGGACGCCACCGCCGACGGTTCGGCGGAGGCTCCGGAGGAAGCGCTGTCACCGGCAGTCGACGTGCTGCTGAATACCCAGACCAACACGTCCGCGACCGTGGAGTAGCGGCGTGATGCTCGAGTGAAATGGGCTCGCGATCTCCGGATCGCGGGCCTCGCTCGGGCCGATGAGTGAAAAGGAGCCTCACCATGCTTGCACCAGCCAGCAAAAGGATCGCGCAGAGCGCGATATGCCTTTCCGTGCTCGTCGGTGTCTCTGCCTGCGCAGGAACGCGGGAGCCGTCTTACCCTATCCCGGACGAACCCGGCATCTATGCCTTCACCACGGGGGACGACCTCTACCGCCTCGACGGCGACCGGGACTTTGAAGTGGAGACCTGGCCGGAGCGGTCCCGCATGCCATCCAACGTGCATTTCGTGATCAGCGAGCCTGCCCTTGCCGGCCGTTCCGCGCGCGGCTCCGTCGAGTTGTGGCGCGTCGCCTGGGTGCGCAGCGAGATCAACGCGCAGGGCCAGGCGATGCCGGTCGCCGGCAGCGAATGGGCGGTCGCGCCGATCGAGCCTTTCTCCGTGCCCTTCCACTACGAGTCACCGCCGGGTGATACCAGCATCGTGCATGTGGTGCCGACAACGCCGCTGCAACCGGGCCTCTACACGCTGAGCGTTCCCGGCGCACGGCAGGCGCGCGTGGGTGTCGCGTGGAACAGCGTCGACCAGCGGCAATATTCCGCCGCGAACTGCGTCGATCGCTACGAAGGCAATGCTTATCGCACCTGCACGGCTGCGGGCGGGACGCCGAGCGCCGCGTTGCCGGCACCCTCTGACTCCCCTAACGCCGGCGTGACGTCGAATGGCGGCCTTGCAAGTCTCTCGGCGCCGGAGCCCGCTCCAGCGATCGTGCAAACGCCTGCCCAGCCGGCGACCCCGGTGGCCAGCGCCGAAGGGCTGCAGATCGCACTGGTCGATCCGGTCCGCCGGAACGACGGCCTCATCGTCCAGGGCGTGGTGATCAACACCAGCAACGAGATGCGCACGATCCCGCTCATGCAAGGCAGCCTCGAGACCAGCGCCGGGCAGGAAGTTCGGCGCTGGCAGTTCCGGCCGCCGGTGCAGACGCTCGGGCCGGGCGAGCGCGCGAACTTCAAGACCGAGGTGCGCCCCGTGCCGGCCGGCGTGGCGCGCGCGAGCGTCGCGTTCATCGCGAGCTCGCGATGATCAGACGAATGGAGACAATGAGGATTGCAGGCCTGCGTCGGGTTTGGCCGCAATCCTCGCCCGAAGCGGTGCAGTGATTTCCGAATGATTGAGGCTCCCTCGGAGATTGCAGTCCGCTTCGGGCACCCAATCAGGGAGCCAAAGATTTGGAGGCAGTGATGACAGACAAGTTCCAGCTTCTGGCGACGGGACTGGCGGCGTTTGGACTGGGCGCTATCGGCCTTGGCACGCTCATCCCCCTGCCGGCTTTCGCGATCGATCGGACGCAGCCCTCGTTCCTCACCGTTCATGCCCAGGCCGACGCCTACCCTGGAGCGCCGCGCCTGGAGCCCAGGCTCGCGCCCGAACCACGCCGCGGCCAGATCGCCGACAGCACGCAATCCACCGGCAGTTCGTCGTCCGCCTCGGCCTCTTCGTCGGCGTCGAGCTCCGTTACCACGAGCGGCCAGAAGGGCAAGTGCAAGGCGGAAGCGAGCGCCCATGCCAAGGCCGGTGATGTCGAGGACAGCGATCACGATCTGAAGGTGGTCGAAGGCGATGGCTGCTCCGCCAAGGCCGAGTCCAGCGCCACCGTGAAGCCGCAACGCCAGCAGTCGGAGTAGCGCCGCGGAGACCGGGATGGAGAGGCACATGGGACAGGACGGTTGGTGCACGGCTGCGCGCTGGCTGCGCGCCATCGCTGCCGGCGCGATCGCGCTGACGCTCGGCCTCGGCCAGGCGCACGCGGTGATCGAGTCCGCCCATGACGGAGGTCAGGGCCAGGACAAGGCAAGAGCCGGTGTCGCCGCGGACCTGCGGTCTATAGACGGTTTCGGCGCACGCGGGTTTGCGGCGACGAACGCGGCTGCCGCGGAGCCCCGCGTCGCAGAAGGCGCCGCCGCTGCGAGGTCTCTGGGGACCAAGCCAGCCGCGCTGGGAGTGGCCACCGATCTGGCGCCAGTAGCCGAGGCAAGCGCTGATGCGGACGTCGCGGTCGAAGGAGACGCCGCGGATAGCCGGCTTTGGAGCCGCACGGTTACGCGCACCGTCACGACCCCGAGCGGCGTCATCAGGAGCGTGACCCGATCCTACAGCTTCGCGGCCGACGGGGAGGGCAATATGGCGGTCGCCAAAGCGGTCGCGAGAGTGCGCGTGCCGGACGATGTCGAGGCCGTGGAGAAGGGTGCCGGCCGCATCACCACCAAGACCAGCGTCGACGTGACGGGCGAAGGCGCTGCCAGCGCGGATGCCGGCGGCTCGATCGCTGTCACTGACGGCGAGGTCGAGGTCTCCACTTGGGGCGAAACCAGCGCAGAGGTTTTCTAGGAAAGGATCTTACGCACAGGCTCCCACTACCCTCTCCGCGCAGCGGATGCAGCTACTCGCCATCCCCCCGAGCGAATACCAGCATCCGTCAGCGGGAGAGGGGTTTTTTTGAGGGGAGTTCGTGCGAGTGAGTACACCACTGTCACCATCCACTCTTACGTCACCCCGGACTCGTATGTGGGTCTCGGTGTCAAGTGGGATGTTGGTGAGCGAGGCACAGGAGCCAGCGTGCCATCTTGCCATCTGCGCGCAATGGGGTTATCTTCCGATCCTCTTCCACTTCGAATCGCCGGGAGGCATGCATGGGTTATATGTTTGTGCCGATCGATCCCGGCCCGTCCGAGCATTAGGACATCCGACGCGCAGGCTGGTTCACCACCGCCTGCCCCATCAAACCCCTAAGCAATACCGGCAGCCGCGATCCACCGCCCCGTTGGGCTCGTGTGTTTGCGCTGTCCCTGAGTCTCTGCATTTTCGATTGGAGCGGCTGCCGCCTGCGTGGCGCCGATTGATTCGATGAGCGTTCTTGCCCGTTTTCGCGACCGCGCGGCGCCCTTCCGCGACGTGCTCGCCTTCAGCTTCAGCCACTGGCGCCGGCAAAGGGCGCGGGTGGTTCTCATCACCATCGGCGTGCTGCTGATGACGCTCGCCGACGTGCTGCTGCCGGTCTATGTCGGCCGGCTGATCGACGCGCTCGCGCCCGCGGTACAGCCGGGCGAGGCCGCCGATCGCGCAGCGAGCCTGCGTGAGGCTTTCTGGGCCCTCGCGGCGATGATCGCGCTCGGCCTACTCATGCTGGTGACGCGCCACCTCGCCTTCATCGGCGTGTGCAGGTTGACGCTGGTGCAGATGGTGGACGTGGCGCGCGAGGCCTTCTGGAAGGTGCAGCGTTTCGCGGCGGAGTGGCACGCCAACACCTTCGCCGGCTCGATCGTGCGCAAGGTGACGCGCGGCATGTGGGCGATTGACCTGCTCAACGACACTGTGCTGCTGGCATTGCTGCCTTCATTTGTCGTCCTGGTCGGCTCGACCGCCCTGCTCGGCTGGCACTGGCCGCTGATGGGACTCGCCGTGACCGTGGGCGCGCTCGTCTTCATCGGCATGACGGCATCTCTATCGATCGGCTATATCGGACCCGCCGCCCGCCTATCCAACCAGTGGGACACCAGGACCGGCGGCGCGCTGGCCGACGCCGTCACGTGCAACCCCGTGGTCAAATCCTTCGGCGCGGAGCATCGCGAGGACGCGCGCCTGCTCGGCGTGCTCGGCAAATGGAAGAAGCGCACCTATCGCACCTGGATGCGCCACACCAACAGCAGCTCGGGCCAGATCCTGGCGCTCATCATCCTGCGCACCGCGGTCATAGGCCTCGCGCTCTATCTGTGGTGGGTGGGCGAAGCGACCGCCGGCGAGGTCGCGTATGTGATGACGGCCTATGTCGTGATCCAGGGCTATCTGCGCGACGTCGGCATGTATATCCGCGATCTGCAGAAGTCGGTGAACGACATGGAGGAGCTGGTGGAGATCCATGCCCAGCCATTGGGGATCGAGGATCGCATCGGCGCTGAGCCGATCGTAATTCGGCAAGGCCGAATTGCATTCGAAGACGTCCGCTTCCACTACCGCGGTCATCATCAGCCGCTGTACGACGGCCTCAGCGTCGCGATCGGCGCGGGGGAGAAGATCGGGCTGGTCGGCCTCTCCGGCTCTGGCAAGACCACGTTCGTCAAGCTGATCCAGCGGCTGCACGACGTGGATGGCGGGCGCATCCTGATCGACGGGCACGACATCTCGCAGGTGACGCAGGCGAGCCTGCGCGCGCAGATCGCGATCGTGCAGCAGGAGCCGATCCTGTTCCATCGCTCGCTCAGCGAGAACATCGCCTATGCCAAGCCCGGCGCAACGCAGGCGGAGATGGAGCGCGCGGCGAAGCTTGCCAACGCGCACGATTTCATCGCCAAGCTGCCCAAGGGCTACGGAACGCTGGTGGGTGAGCGCGGCATCAAGCTCTCCGGCGGCGAGCGCCAGCGCGTGGCCCTCGCCCGTGCGTTCCTGGCCGATGCGCCGATCCTGGTGCTGGACGAGGCGACCTCCAGCCTCGATTCGGAATCGGAGGCGCTGATCCAGGAGGCGACCGAGCGCCTGATGCAGGGCCGCACGACGATCGTGATCGCGCACCGCCTGTCGACCGTCCGGGCGCTGAAGCGCATCCTCATCTTCGACCGCGGCCGGATCATCGAGGAAGGCGACCACGGTGCCTTGATCCAGCGCGAGAAAGGCGTCTACCGCCGCCTGTTCGATCGACAAGTCGGCGGGTTGTTGGTTGAAGCGGGCTAGACAGGAACTGGAGTGTGTAGCTCAATCCCGGCGACACACTCCGCGTGTCATCCCGGCCTTGAGCCGGGATGACACGCGGAGAGAATGCAGGCTCAGGAGAATCATGCCCAATCCCACTGTCCTCGCCGTCCACAGCAGCCCCGCGCACAGCTTCAGCAAGGCCCCTGCCCTTTCCATCCGCCTGATTGCCGGCTTCGGCGTGGAGGGTGATGCGCATGCCGGCGAGACGGTGAAGCACCGCTCCCGCGTCGCACGCGACCCGACCCAGCCGAACCTGCGCCAGGTGCACCTGATCCATGCCGAGCTGCACGATGAACTGAACGCGGCTGGCTTCCGCGTGAAGCCCGGCGACATGGGCGAGAACATCACCACACGTGGCCTTGATCTCCTCGCCCTCCCCACCGGCACGCGCCTGGTGATCGGCACGGCGGTGATCGAGGTCACCGGCCTGCGCAACCCTTGTGTCCAACTTGATCGTTTTCAGCCGGGCCTGATGCAGGCCGTGCTCGGCCGCGACACCGATGGCAACCTCATCCGGAAAGCTGGGATTATGGGTGTGGTGCTAACCGGCGGCGACGTGCAGACCGGCGATGGCATCCACGTGCAGATGCCGGAAGGCGAGCAGCGCCCGCTCTTGCCGGTCTAGCGGCACTCACGAACGCTGCTGCCGCTGCGCTCTGCGCTGATAATGGCCGTCGTGCTCAGCCTCAAAGCCCCGCTTGAGGTCCTCGTCGCCGCGCTCGTGCGGCAGACCGCCGCGTGTGGCGGAGATGCGTTCATTGGCCGCTTCTTCCGCCGACTTGCGTGCTTCTTCCTTGACCTCGTCCGGCTTGTGCTTCGGTGTGGGGCCGAAGTTGCGCCTTCCATGAACCATGCCTTGCCTCTCCCTAGCCTTTCCCATGAGAAGCGGGAGAGCGGGTGCATTTCATATCAGGAAAGAGAGAAGCTTCCGCCGCTCACTTTCAGTCGTTCATTGCCATGCGTGGCCGTTGCTGCTGGCCGCCCTCACGGTAACCTTCCGCGGCGCGTTACCCGTCGTTGCAGCCGGAGTCGCGATCACCACGGTGCGCTGGTCCCTCTTGCTGCCCCATTGTCGTGTGGCAGAGGCGGGCCAGTCCCGGTTTCTGCTCCTCACCATTCGCTCTCTCCTCTGATTCCTGACATGCGGAGATTGCGTCCTCGCTCTTTTTTGTAAACCGCCCGGAACAGCCCCTGTTGCCCCATTGACCGGGGCGCTATCCTGCTGCGGGGACTCTACCAGATCGAGATCGTGCATGTGGTCACTGCAACGCTGGCGGATGCGGAAGAAACTCCGGTCCACCTTCTTGGATTATCTGTCCAACGAGATCATCGATGAGCTTGTCAACCGCCCGGCGGGGCATCGCCGACCGCCCGAGCCGACGGAACTCTGTTTCATTCTGCTGCAAGTAAGGGACGACCGGATCCATCAAGTGCCCGTTTACCTCGCGAAGGCATGCGAGATCATTACGCGTCGCCAGGGCTGCGTCTGGAGCGCGATGTCGTCGATGGCGATCGCTACGTTCGGTCTGCCCTTCAGCGACGATCCGGAGAAGGACAAAGATAGACGCGCTAAGAGTGTGGCTAGACTCATGACAGAGCTCGATCCGGACATCCGTCTTGTCTATGGCACCATGAACGGACTGCTCGGCAGTTACGGCGATGAAGCACGCTCGCTCTATGGACCGCTGTTGCCGGATTTTCCGCGCCATGTAAGCACCCTGCTGGCATTGGAATTCGGCCAGTCCGCTGAAGTTCCGGTTACTTGAAGAGCTCAGGCCCGATCTCCTGCAGCTCTACTTTCGCGGTCTGCTTGTCGAACAGACAGAGCTTGTAAGCTTGCTCCCCGTTGCCCTCGCTCTCCGGCGACTTGCCGCCAACGATCAAAGCTGCGTGATGCTCGTAGTCCGGGCTGCTCCACACCACGCGGGATTGCTCCAGCTCGCTCGCGATCTGGCAGGCGGCGCCCGCTTCCTTCAGCAGCGCCTCGGTGCCGATCTCGCCCGCAGCGCGCTCGATGCCGTCCGCCGGCAGGTTGCCCAGCAGCAATGCGGCGATCGCCAGGGCCGAGAGTTTCCAGAAGCGCGGTGGGCCAGACAGCATGGAGCGGCGCTCCGCTTGTTCCAGACTCCACAACACCGGCGTGGGGCGTCCGGTTGCGCCTGTTCCCCTTAAAATCGCTTCTTCGGCGCCGGGCCGTAAACGGTGAGGACCAGGATCATGGTCACGGTCTCGCCATTGTCCGACAGCGGCAGGAAGATGGATTCGTGCTGGATGAAGCGGTTGTCGCTGGTGATGCTGGGGTCACGGTCGAGGCGCGGCGCACGGGTCTCCGTGACCGCGTCATAGTTGAGAAACACCGACTGCTTGCTGGTGCCGAAATAGGCATCCCCAACCGCCAGGCCGGTGGGATCTCGGCCGCGCATCGCAGCCTCGTTGGTGCCAATCAGGCGATAAAGGTATTTACGCTCGTCCGGCACCACGTCGACCAGGCAGATGTCCGGCAGGAGACGCGGAATGTCCAGCGGATCGAGGTCCGCCCGGGCCGGCATCAGGCGCCCCTTCCGCTTGCTGTCCCAATAGCGATAGATCGCGCGCACGCGCTCGTGGCAATCGGCGAGGAAGTCTGGATCGGCCATCAGAGTCCAGAAACGTCTCAGGCCTCATCTTAGTTGCGGCGGCGCGGCGCTTCCAAGCGGGACTTGCGCCGGACTATGCTATGAAACGATCCAAACGAAGATAGAGAGGACGAACAGCATGTCACACCCCGCCATTGCCCCGGGCCGGGTCGCGGTCATCACCGGCGGCGCTTCCGGTATCGGCCTCGCCGCCGCCCACAAGTTCGCCGCGACGGGCATGAAGATCGTGCTCGCGGATCTGAGAGGCGACGCGCTGGACCAGGCTGCCGCATCTGTCGCTACGGTCGCGAAGGGCGGCCAGGCGGACGTGCGCGCGGTGCCGACCGACGTTGCGGTGCTGGAGGACGTGCAGCGGATGAAGCAGATCGCCTACCAGAGCTTCGGCGAGGTGGCCGTGCTGATGAACAACGCCGGCATCGGCAATGGCGGCGGTCCGTTCGAGCACTACGAGCGCTGGCAGCGCGTGCTCAGCGTGAACCTGTGGGGCGTGATCAACGGGGCCCAGGTCTTCACCCAGGCGATGGTGGAGCAAGGCACGCCGGCGGCGATCATCAACACCGGATCGAAGCAGGGCATCACCACGCCGCCGGGCGATACGGCCTATAACGTCAGCAAGGCGGGCGTGAAGGTGATCACCGAAGGGCTGGCGCATGCCTTGCGCAACATCGAAGGCGGCAAGGTCACCGCGCATCTGCTCATCCCCGGCCATGTCTGGACCGGCATCACCGGACGCAAGCTAGATCAGGCGGACAGCGAAAAGCCGAAAGGCGCCTGGACACCGGAGCAGACCGTCGATTTCATGCTGGAGCACCTGAACGACGGGGACTTCTATGTCCTCTGCCCCGACAACGACGTGCCGCACGCCCTCGATGCGCGGCGCATCCAATGGGCGGCGGACGACATCATCCAGAACCGTCCCGCGCTCTCACGCTGGCACCCCGACTGGAAGGACCAGTTCGCGGCGTACGTAAAGGACGTGACGCCCTAGTTATCCGGCGTAACCCGTCAGCAGCCGGTTGCGTTCGGCAGTAAAGCGTTCGTTCGGCTGCCAGCGCTCCGGCTCGCGCGCCAAGCCGGCCGAAAGACCGTTGAGGAAGTGCATGCGCATCGCTTCCTTGTTCTTGACTTCGACGCTGCCGCGCGGCTCCAACTCGAACAGCTTCGAGACCTGCCCCGCAAGCGTATCCGAGATGTTGATGCGCCCGGGCGCGCCGTTCGCCTCCATCGATGCGGCGATATTCACGGCATCGCCCCACACGTCGTAGCTGAAGCGGCGCTTGCCCACGAGGCCGGCGATCGCCGGCCCGGAGTGCAGACCGATCCGCACCTCGAGCGCCGGCAAGCGCGCCCTCTCACGCTGCGCCTTCATACGCGCGACGGTCGCCTGTATCTCGAGCGCCGCCAAACAGGCATCGATCGCGTGCGCAGGATTCGCATGCGGCACCCCGGCGATCGCGAGATAGGCGTCGCCCATGGTCTTGATGCGCTCGAGCTGGTGACGCACGCAAATGTCGTCGAAGGTGGTGAAGTACTGATCCAGCAGATTGATCAGCGCAGCCGGCTCCACCAGCTCAGTCAGCCTGGTGAACTCCTTCATGTCGGCAAAAAGGATCGTCGTGGCCGAGAAGTAGCGCGGCGCCACCTTCCCAGTGCCCTTCAGCTCATCCGCCACAGGCCGCGGCAGGACATTGGCCAGCAGCGATTCCGAGCGCTCCCGCTCGGCCGCCGCCTCTCTCTGCGCCTGATCCAGCTCGACAAGGCGCCGCCGCAGCTCGAGCTGCCCGAGCAGCTGGCGCGACAACCGGCGGAGGGACTCCAGCTGCTCGGGCGTCAGATGCCGCACCTGGAAATCCATCACGCACAATGTTCCGAGGGCATAGCCCTCGGCAGTCACCAACGGAATGCCACAATAGAACCGGAAATGTGGCGGGCCGACCACGAAGGGCAGGTTCTTGAACCAGGGATGCTCCGTCACGTCCGGCGCGTTCACCATTTCCACGCCGCAGACTGTGCTCGTGCAGAAGGCGATCTCGCGCGGACACTGGTTGAAATCGGGCGGCAGGCCGTATTTGGCTTTCAGCCACAGGCGGTCGTCATCCATGAATCCGACATAGGCGACGGGACACTGACAGATCTGCGCTGCCAACTCGCCGATGTCATCGTAGGCGATCTCCGGCGCGCTATCGAGCAGGCCGGTGGCGCGCACGGCCGTCACGCGCTCGGTTTCGTTGGCCGGAACCGGATAGGTCATGTGCCCGCCCCATCACCCTGCCTGGTCTGCGCATTATGACCCACCTGAGCATTTTGACCAGATGTGTTGCGTCAGACCGCGCGGGCGGGAGGACGTGACGCCGCAACGGAGGTCAGAACGTCTGAAGTCGGATGCAGCCGGTGCCCGTCTGATTTCTAACTTCTGAGTTCAGGCGAACCGGATGGTGCGGAACTGTTCGGGGTCTATCCCCAGGATCTTGAGCGCGGCGGCGCTGGGCTGACGGTGCGCTTCGACTGCGGCAGCGACTGCCCGCGCTGCGCTGAAAGCGTCGACGAACGACCGCAGATAGCGGCCGATCAGGACAAGTCGAGACATGATAACATCCTCTAGAACGCGACTTCCCTGACGCTGCTGCATGTGGTGTTTCCGCGGCTCTGCCGCCAAGCGACAGAACGCCGCAGAATGCTGGATCGTCGCCATCAAGATCGGGCGCGCTGAACGAAGCAAAGTTCGCGGAGCGCTGCGGGCAGTGCATAGCATCGGTCGGCACAGCCCAATACGGAAGTATTAGGCGCCGGCGAATTGGCGCGGGAAGAAAGAAACGGTGCGCAGTTAGCCGAGCACTTGATAGTGCGCTTCCGTCGGATGGCAGGCTTTGCCGTTGATCGGCAGGATGTCCTGCGGGCATGCCGACATCGCGACGATGCAATCCATCTCCGCGCGCAACACCACATAGTCACCCGGCTTCGACAATGGCTCGCCCCACGCGGTGCTGCCGTCCGGAGCCACGGGAATGTTCATCCAGAGATTCAGCGGTTGCGGCACTTCCGGGGCTTCGAGGCCGATCTGGCGCATCGCAGCTTTCAGGTTGTCGGTGCAATTGTCGTGATACTCCTTGCAGCCGAGCAGGCCGTAGCGGTAGTCGTCGCACGCCGCCATGATGGTGTCGTGGCGGCCGGGCGAGGTGTCCTCCACCATGGTCAGGATCGGCCGTCGGCGGTTGGTATGCAGCGCGTCTCCCTTGCGGGGCCACAGCCGGCCGAGCGTCGGGCGCATATGCTCCATCGACATGAACTCACGCGGGTCCTCGGCGCTGAAGCACCAAGTATCGACCACTTGGCTGCCATGGGTGTTGATGATCTTGATCGACTGCCCCTTGGTTAGACGCTGCGCCCTGCCCCGCCGCGCGGGAACGGTCATGAGTTCGCTGGTCATGGATGGCCTCTCTTCCTGTCGTGCCGCTATCTGAGCCCAAAGCCCGGCGCCGCGCAACTCTGCTTGCGCGCACTGAAGGTCAGATGACAATGCGCGGCACGCTCGACTAAGCTCGCCCCTTCGCTCCGTGGCGCGGACACTAATTGGGGGAACCATGAAGAAGACCATGAAGGCCGCCGTACTGCACAAGATCGGCGACAAGCTGCGCATCGAGCAGGTGCCTGTGCCTGAACCGAGGCGTGGCGACGTGTTGATCAAGGTCACGGCCTGCGGGGTCTGCCATTCGGACCTGCACGCGATCGATGGTGATTGGTCGCCCTTGCCGAACCTGCCGCTGATTCCGGGGCATGAGGCCGCCGGTCACATCGTCGGCCTTGGCGAAGGCGTGAGCGATCTCAAGGTGGGCGATGCGGTCGGCGTGCCGTGGATGTACAGCGCCTGCGGGCAATGCGAGTTCTGCTTCGCCGGCATGGAGACAATCTGCAAGGCCGGGGAAGCCAGCGGCTATACTAAGCCCGGCGGCTATGCCGAATACATGGTAGCGGACGCGGCCTTCGTCGCGCGCCTGCCGAAGAACGCCGATTTCTATCAGCTGGCGCCGATCCTGTGCGCCGGCGTCACCACCTATCGCGGCCTGAAGCGCACGAATGCGCGGCCCGGCCAATGGGTTGCGGTGGTCGGCATCGGCGGGCTCGGCCACATTGCCGTGCAATATGCCAAGGCGATGGGCTATCGCGTCGCTGCGGTGGATGTCGCCGATGAGAAACTGCGCCTTGCCAAGAAGCTCGGCGCCGAACTCGCGGTGAACGGGCGCGAGAAGAACGCGCCGCAGGTCCTGCAGGACAAGATCGGCGGAGTCCACGGCGCGATCGTGACCGCCGTTGCGCCCCAGGCGTTCGAGCAGGCGATCGCCATGCTGCGACCAGCCGGCACGGTCTGCTATATCGGCCTGCCCGGCGGCGATAAGGACGCGATCCGCGCCTCCATCTCCGCCATCACCAATTGGGAGCTGAGTGTGCGCGGCTCCAATGTCGGAACCAGGTTGGACCTGGCCGAAGCCGTCGCCTTCGCCACCAACGGCCTGGTGACTGCTAGGATCAAGAAGGTGCCGCTGGAGCAGGTCAACGCGATCTTCGACCAGATGCGCGCCGGTAAGATCCTTGGCCGCATGGTGCTAAAGCTGGCATGATGCGGAGAGCGTGAATCACCAGCCGGGTTTCTAGGATGGCCAATGTTTTCGCCGATTTGTCAGTCAAGGATCTCTTTCCAACGCCCATCTGGGTCGCCGATCTGGACCCGGACGTCGCGACGCGGATCAATGCGGAGCTCCAGGCGGCGATCAAGGAGCTGGTGGAGCCGAGGCCTCAAATTCCCCTCGGCAGCACCTGGCAAACGACGCCGATGCTGCACAAACATAACCGCTTTGCCGAGTTCTGCGCGCTGGTGCACAAGGCAGGCGCCGCGGCGATGGCGTTCCTGGATCTCAAGCATCGCAATTTCGAGATCACCGGCTGCTGGGCCAACATCAACCCGACCGGCGGCCTCAACAGCCCGCATACGCATCCCAACAATTTCCTGAGCGGCGTCTACTACGTCTCGCTGCCGCAGAGCTCCGGCCAGATCGTGTTTGCCGACCCGCGGCCCCAGGCTGCGAGCATCCTGCCGCCCGCCGAGAAGTGGAACAAGTATGTCGGCAACGAAATCAAGCTCGAGGTGAAGGAGGGGCGCATGGTGATTTTCCCCGCCTGGCTGGTCCATTCCGTGCCGGTCAACCGCAGCGCCGAGGAGCGGATCAGCATGAGCTTCAATCTCATGTTCAAGGACTTCACCGAGGCCGTAAGCAAGCCGCTGTGGACCGGCTCCGCTCCGATTCGGCGATAGCTTTGTTTGGAGGAGACCCGCTTGAGCTGCCTGCCGCACAATCTGATCGACGCCTTCCACCGCGACGGCACCATCGTCGCGGATGATGCCGTTACGCGCCAGCAGCTCGCGGCGCTCCGCCACGCGTTCGACACCTGGTGGGAGGAAAGCCGGAACCACGACAGCAACTATGGCGAGATGATCGACGGCCGTCCGCGCTTCGATCTGCAGATCCCCGGTCACTCGCGCGCTGCACCGCTGCTCCGCCGCGTCAATTCGCCGACCGAGATCTCCGACGCCTATCTCGACGTGGTGACCAACAGCCGCATCCCGGACATGGTCGCGGATCTGATCGGCCCGAACGTCAAGTTTCATCACTCTAAGATCAATGCCAAGCTGCCCGGCGCCAACACCGAGGTGAAGTGGCACCAGGATTTTCCCTTCACGCCGCACAGCAATGACGATCTGGTGACGGCACTGCTGGCGCTCGACGACGTCGACGAAACGAACGGGCCGCTGATCTCTGCGCTCGGCTCGCACAAAAGCGGCCTCGCGGAAATCTGGCACGATGGCAAGTTCACCGGCGTTGCGAGCGAAGCGGCATCCGCGGATTGGGCCAAGGACGCGAAGGTCTTCACCATGAGGGCGGGCAGCGTCTGTCTCATGCACACCCGCGCCGGCCATTCCTCCGGCCCGAACCGCGGCACGCGTCCACGGCGTTTGTTCATCGCGGTCTATTCCGCGGAGGATGCGATCCCGCTTTCTCCCAACCCCCTGCCCAGCAAGCACGAAGGGCTGATCGTGCGCGGCGAGCGAACCGGGCGCGTGCGCTCCGTTCCCTTCGAGCTGAAGCTGCCGCAGCGTCCGTCGACCGGCTCGTTCTTCAACCAGCAGGTCGGCTACGATGGGTGAGCTGATACCAGCAGAATGATGCCGGCGAGCGCGAGGCCCGCGGTCCAGAGCCAGTCAAAATTGATCCAGGCGCTGCGCAGGACCGCCAGCCCCAGCCATTCGCGGACGGCGACCGCGATGGCGCCCGTGACCACCAGCATCGCGGCGGTATGAATGCCGACCGCCACCAGCGCGATTCCAATTGAACCTTCCGCCGCGGTTGCACCGAGAGGCGAGTCGGCGAGGCAGAGCGGGATGAGCGCCGGCAATACCATCAGCCCCGCGCCATGCGCGGTCGCCATCACGAACGACCACAGCGCGAGCCCGGCAAGGCCCGTGCGCATGCCGACCCGGACCCGGTGGCGATGACCGTAAAGCTGATGATAGATTGCCCACCCGATCAGCAGAATGCCGCCGCCCGCCAGCAGCGCCTGTGCCTTGATGACGAGCCCGGTCAGGACGACCGCGCCGGCGACGATCGCGATCGAGGCGGCGTGCCCCAGCGCGATCGCCGGCAGCGCCTGCATGATGATGACGCGGCTGTTGCGATGGAGGCCAAGCGCAACGGCGAACAGCCACCCCATCGCCGGATTGAGGCCATGAAACGCGCCGAGCCCCGCCAGGACCAGCCACGGCCAGTACTCGTTCACTCAGTCAGCGCTCCGACGCCGTGCGCGTCGCATCCAACCATCCCTCACGGGTAGCAATAGGAATCCGACGAGCAATCTCCGCCCTGCAGCCTGACCTGGTGCGGCCGGTGCGATGCCGGCCAGTCGATGAAGAACTCCTTGTCGAAGGCGATACCGCCCTCCGGTTTGGCCTCCAGCTTGACCATCCAGCCCTGCAGACCCTCCGGATAGAACTGCTCGTCGATGACGCCATAGAGCGAGTTGGTGAAGTAGACCCTGCGGCCGTCGCGGCTGACCTCCACCATCTGCGGACCGCCATTGAGCGGCCGGCCGTTGGCGCCGGGGTGGGTCGCGCGGCCGACGATGCCGCCGACCCGCACGCTGCCCGTAAGCTTCGGCTTGAACGGATCGGAGACGTCATACTGGCGCAGTTCGCCGGTGCCCCAGCAGGCGATGTAGAGGAACCTGTCATCCATTGACAGATCAATATCGGTCACCAGAGGTGGCACTGCCTTGAAGCCCTTGAGCATTGGCGGCAGCTGATCCGGCTCGGCCGGCTCTGCCGGGATATCGATGATCTTGGTCACGGCCCATTGCTTGCCATCGCGATGCCACACCCAGATCGACGAGGAAAGGTCTGCGAGGCTGAGCACGCAGTTGACGAACCCATAGGCCTTGGTCGGGTCGTGGGCCGGTCGCAGCTCGAACACCAGCTGGTACTTGTCGCCGAAGTCGATGGTCTGCTGGTGCTTGCGTGTGTGCAGGTCCCAGAAATGCAGGCGCCGGCCATATTGCGCGCCGAGCAGGATCTCCGGCACCAGGCCTTCCTCGAACGTATCGGGGGTCCCCCATTCACTGGTGACCAGGGTGTCGTGGCCGAGATGCCACCAGGCATCGTACGCGAGCTCCTGCTCGCCGCGGTCGATCTCCCACCGGCCGCGGATATCGAAGCTGTCGTGGTCCATTAGGAACACGCCGCCCGGCCGCTTCCCCTCCGCGTTGCCGAGCGCCGCGACATAGATGCCTTCCGGCCCGCAATGGACCGTGTGCGGCCGGGTGTAGCCGGCCCGCTCGGCCACCTCCGCCGGCTCGACCACCTTGACGATCTTCGGCTTGGCGGGATCCGCCTTTGTGTCGAGCACGTGGATGCGCGAGGAACGCAGCCCCGGCACGATGAGGTACCGCCGCTCCACGTGCGGATGCGGGGCATTCGGACACAAGCACGAAGAGCAGGCGTTCCAGCCGAAATGATGCAGCTCGTCCCCAGCGTTCGGCATCGTGATGGTGTTGACGATTTTGGAGTAGGTCGACGATTTTGGATCGACATCGACGACCGCGATGCCGTCAGGCACCTGCCGTTTCGGATCGAATGACGCCACATAGGCCAGCGCCTCTGCCGGAGCCTTCATGGCCATGCGGGGTGACGGATAGAAAGTCGGATCGGGTTTCCAGGTCGCCATGTCTCATCCTCCCTGCTGAGGCCGCCACGCGTGGCGACCATTCCGTGTCATGGGACGCGGATCAAGCGTCTCCAATGGAGGGCAGCTTCGGCCCCGCCGACTATCCGGCGCGAGACGTGATGCCTTCAGACATGATTTGAATTGGGGCAGTGTAGCGCAAAACCGATCGTGACAACACACAAAGTCAAATGTGCCCGCTATGTCAGCGGCGATCGGCGCGCTCGTCGGTCAGCTCGAAGATGTGCTGCCGGTCGAAGCCCTTGATTCCGTGAAGCCGACGGGAACCTCAGTCGCTCCGCATCACGCCCATGTGCTTGCTCTTGGTGCTCTGGATGAAGAGGTTGCTGAGGGCGTCCTCGGTGTTCTGCGGGGTGAATTGCGGCTTGATGCCCTCGAACTTGCAGGAGGCCAGGACCTGCTCGACGATGAACTTCGGCTGGAAGTAGGCGAGCGGCGCCTCCACCGTGCGGATCGAATCGATCACCTGCTGATAGATGCTCTCCGGCAGCTCCAGCCCCTGCTTCGCCGCCATCATCTTGAACACCTTCTTGTAGAGGTCCTCCGGCGGCTCCAGCGTTTCCAGCTTGTACGAGATGCGGCGCTGGAACGCCGGGTCCATCAGGTCGTTGGGATGCATGTTGGTGGAGAAGATGACGATCTCGTCGAACGGGATCTTCACGCTCTTGCCGCTGTGCAGGCTGAGATAGTCGACCTTGCTGTTGAGCGGGACGATCCAGCGATTGAGGATCTGCTCCGGCTTCGCCATCTGGCGGCCGAAGTCATCGATCAGGAAGGTGCCGTTCAGCGCCTTCACGTGCAGCGGCGCCTCGTAGAACTTGGCGATCGGATTGAACTTGAGATCGAGCATATCGAGCGTGAGCTCGCCGCCGGTGATGACCAGCGGCCGATAGCACGGCACCCAGCGCCGATCGAGCGGGCCGACCCGCACGCCGGTGGTGGTGTCGACGCCGCTGCTCCCTTCGATTGAGCGGTGGATAGTCGGGTCGAAGACCTTCATGACCTCGCCGCCGATCTCCACGCAATATGGCACGTAGATCACGTTCTCGAAGATCTTGCCGATGATCTCGGCCACCGTCGTCTTGCCGTTGCCGGCGGGCCCGTAGATTAGCATCGGGTTGCCCGAGTTGATCGCCGGGCCGAGGCGCATCAGGAATCGCTCGGGCATGACTAGGCCTTCAAAGGCCTGCTCCAGCCGTTGGCGTGAGATGGTCTCGTTGGTGACGCGCTGGCGCAGGATGCGGTCCTGCCACGCCTCGAGCGAGACCGGCGCCGGCCCGAAATACTGACTGTTCTCGATTGCCTCCTGCGTCCATTCGCGGCCGGCCTTGGTCAAGGCGTGGCGCATCTCGGGAATCGCACCGCCCCCGCCGACCGCAGCACCGAGCGTTTCCACCAGCTTGCGGTCCTTGGCATCCTGCAGGAGCTTGTTGATGATCCCGGCAGAGAGCTTCAGCGCCTCCGCGAGTTGCGAGGGCACCTCCATCCGTTCCAGGAACATGCCCTTCAGCATCAATTGCAGCAGGAACACCGGATCGATGCCGGTATCCTCGACACTGCGCGGTGCCGGCGGGACCTCGCCAATCACCTGCGTGACCTGCTCCTGCGTCACCACGCCCAGCGCGACCAGGCTCTCGCCGATCCTGCCGCCATTGGCCTTCTGGTGATCCAGAGCGCGGACGATGTCGTCGGGCGAAGCGAGACCCTTCGCCACCAAGATATCCCCAAAACTCATTATAGCCCTCTTCTGTCACAACTCATTGGGTCCCGCCGCCCCTACCCGGCGCGACCATTGTTCGCAGCGCGTCTAAAATGCATGGCGCTGGTTTCGGGTGAGTTAAGAATTGGGCCGCGCTTGCGCCCACGCGCGTCTGGATGCAATTGTCGGGAAACTCATTCAAATACTGTCGATCTCGCGATGATGACAATGAATTGGCAGCACCGGACGTAGGGTTCCGTCACAACAGAGATTTGGTGGGGAGGAGCAGCCATGAGCGACGAACCGAATCCGATCGTTCGCACCAAGCAACTGGCGCCGGATGCCGGCATGCCGTTCCGCCATCCGCTCAATCCGAATTCCCAGGCGCAGTATATTCAATTGAGCCGGCCAGCAGGCCTCAAGCGCGCGCACGTCAACATGCTGCGCGTGCCGCCGGGCAAGGAGGCCTTCATGCTGCATCGCCATTCAGTGCAGGAGGAATGGAGCTATATCGTCGAAGGCGAAGGGACGGCACAGATCGGCGATGAGAAGGTCGCGGTCAGCGCCGGCGATTTCATCGCCTTCCCGCTGAACGGAAAGGCGCACACCATCGTCAACACCGGCACGACCGATCTCGTCTATCTCACCGGTGGCGAGGACACGCCCTATGACATTGGCCACTTCCCCAGCGTCAACAAGATGATCGTGTTCAAGCCCGACGGCGTCGATCTGGTCGACGGCAGTGCTGCGAAGAGCTACAGCTTCCAAGACTTCATCAGCGGGAAGCTCAGCTGACGTTCCCTACCGTCCGTGAGTCGCGGTGAGCGTTGCCTTGCCAAGCGCCTGATCATTGATGATGAGGTGGGCGCCGAGGGCGATCAGGACCGCCAACATGAGGCCGGGACCTATAGCGAACTCGAACACCTTCCACGGCGCCGATTTCGCTTTGGGGATGTGCATCGTGTGTTTCTTTGATGGTCCGGCCATGGTTCCTCTCCACGATCAGAATAAGGAACCTTCGTATCTGCCGTATCCCCCATATGGGGGACGGTGGATCAAATGAAACGCAAAAAGGCTCCGTTGCCACGGAGCCCTTACGTTCATGCTGCCCTCTTGGCCGGCCTGCGGACAGGACGGGCGACGGTACTAGACTGTGATGTTGACGCGGCGGCCCGTCGTCTCGGACGAACCGGCCTTCTCCTCGGCTTCCTGCACGGCCTCGGTCTTGCGCACGTCCGCTTCCGCCGCCGCACGATTGGCCTCGCGTTGCACGGCAACCGTCCCGGCCGCCGAACCCGCCTGCTGGATGCCCGCCATGCGTGCCGCCTCGAAGGCGGCGGCCACGCTGGCCACTTGGGTGATGTTCATGCAACCTCTCTACAAGCAAAGAGAGCGCCTGTGGATAACTTGGGCTAATCGGACCCGGCAAGCAAGGACTATCGTTCGGGATTTTAAGGGGATTTTACGAAAATTCTGACCTAGCCCGCACCTGCGTCCGATCGCTGCGCCTGGCGCTCGTGCCGGATAAGACCTTTGATTCCGTCGCTTTTTCAGCCATTACAACGGCGCGGAATGCGTGGTTTGAAATGGTTTGCATGTGCCGGACGGAGTGGCGGAACCCCCGCGCCTATATCGAATGATCAGGAGCAAATTGCGGCTGCGCGACGTGCTGCGCGCCGATGTGCCGGCGATCTATGGGGCACTGGCCAGAGATGAAAAGGGCGACGACCGGTTGGTGCGGCGCACCTATCGCTTCATCCACTGGCTGGAGCGCGGCAGTCCGCGCGCCGTCCAAGCCTACATCGTAACGCCCCTGCCCCTGCTCTGGGCCTGGCGTGCCGGCAATGGCTCCTCGGCGGACGAGATCCACAAATACTATCTGCGTGCTTTGTGGCGGGAACAAAGCGCGTTGCACAAAGTGGGATCGCTGCTCGCGCTCCTGGCGTGGCTGCCGATCGTGCTGGCGATGACCGCGTGGTCGAGCTGGCTCAACGGCAGCATGGTGCGCCGAAAGACCGGCAAGGCCATTGCGCGGCAAGCACTCGAGCAGCTCTGGTTCGCCGCGCGCCATGGCATGCTCCCGCCCTGGTACTACATGTTCGAGATGTTCGACCCGGCCCAGCAACCAAAGGCACCGCACTACATTCACCGCTACGAGCTGAAAAATGGTCTGCTGCAGATTCTGCGGCGCAAGGTGCCGCCATCCGACCGGTCGTCGACGCAGAACAAGATCGCCTTCCTGAAGCGCTGCAAGCGGGCTGGCATCCGCACACTGCCCAAGATGGCGGTCGTGAGACGGGGCAAGCTGAACCTCCGCAAGGGCATGCGCGACCAGTTTCTGGCGCAGGACCTGTTCGTGAAGCCCGCGCGTGGACGCGGGGGCGAAGGCGCCGGCCTGTGGCAGCGGAGCGTTGACGGGTATCGCCTGCAGGATGGCCTGCCGGTCCCACCCGAGGAGCTGCTGGCTCACCTGCGCAGGCTTTCCAAAGAAAAAACGCTGCTGGTGCAGTCCCGCGCGCGCAACCATTCCGCCATCGCCGACCTTAGCAACGGTGCCTTGTGCACCGCCCGCATCGTCACCATGCGCAACGAAAGCGGCGGCCATGAAGCGGTCTGCGCGCTGTTCCGCATGGCGGTCGGCGACAATCGCCAGGTCGACAACTTCCATGCCGGCGGCATTGCCGCGCCAATCGACGTCGCTACTGGCCGGCTCGGTGCTGCCACCGACTGGGGCCTGCGCCCGCACCACGGCTGGAAGACGCACCATCCCGATACCGGCGGCCTAATCGAAGGTCGCATCCTGCCGCTCTGGGCCGAAACGCGCGCGCTGGCCGAACGCGCCCACGCCGCGTTCGAGGATCGCCACATCATCGGCTGGGACATGGCGATCCTCGAGGACGGCCCAGCCATTGTCGAAGCCAATGGTGGCCCCGACACTGACATGCATCAACGCGTCAGCCGCGATCCGCTCGGCAACCAGCGCTTCGGGGAACTGCTGGCGTTTCATTTGCGGACTCTCTAGAGCTCTCTCATCACGGATCGTCTCGGAAACCGAACACATGCGCTTTCTCAGGAACATCATTCGCCGCATCATCGCTCTCGTCCTGCTGATCGGCCCATTCGCGGCCCCGGCGGAGGCCGAGACGGCGACCGACCGCATGTGGGCGGCGATCAACGCCCAGGATGCGACCTCGCTGCGCGTCGCCATCGATCAGGGCGCCGATCCCAACGAGCCCAATGCGGAAGGGCGCGTGCCACTCTATCGCGCGCTCGTGCTGCAGAACCAGATGCTGGTCGATACGCTGCTGAGCCTCGGCGCCGATCCCAACGCCAGGGACCATCGTGGCGATCCGCTGCTGTTCACCGCGATGTCGGTCGGCAGCACACCCGGCACAGTGTCGCTGATCAATGCCAAGGTGGATGCCAACATCCCGGACTCGATCGGCATGACCCCGCTGGCCTTCGCCATGACGCTGGATCAGCCGCAGATCACCGCAGCGCTGATCAAGGCCGGCGCCGATGTCAATGCGCCGAGCACAGCCAGCGACAGCAGCACGCCGGCCGCTCCGATCTTCATCGCCATCCGGTCGGGCAAACTCGCGCTGGTGCAGCAGCTGATCGCGGCGGGTGCCGATGTGGACGCGCTGGACGAGAAGGGCTCGACGCCGCTCCATCGCGCCGTAGTGGCGCGGCCGGCGGAATACACGACGGCGCTGGTCACCAACTTGCTCCGCGCCGGCGCGGACGCCAACGCGATGCGGCCGAAGGGCGGCGCGCCCATCCACAATCTCATGTTCGGCGCCGACAATCTGGAACCATCTGCCGTCGCGCAGATCACGACCTTGCTGGCGCAACACGGCGCGGATGTGAATCTGCCCGCTGCGTTCGACGGCGCGACCGCCCTCGACATCGCGCGCACCAAAGGCAACCAGCCGGCGGTCCAGCTGCTCGCCTCGATGGGTGGCGCGTGCCGGACATCTTGCTAGACGCGACTACAGCACTCGAGCGGATGCCTGGTTCCGATCGGACGTAAAACGCGGGGGCGCGGCCGCCTAGATTTCACACTGAATCTGTGGTTTCACATTTCGCATGGCTGCTTTGCCAAATTTGGCGAGCAACTCGTGTTGCATTGCAAAAGATTGACGATATATCGAGTAGTACATAGCGAATGCTGCGCTTGGCTTGAGGAGCGACCGCGCGGCCGCATCGAACAAAAGCTAGGTGCTTGAAACAATGAGTAATTTGAATGAGGAGCGGGTCCTCGCAGTCCGCCACTGGACCGACAATCTATTCAGCTTCGTGACCACACGCGATCCGGGCTTCCGGTTCCAGAACGGCCAGTTCACGATGATCGGCCTTTGGATCGAGGGCAAGCCGCTGCTCCGTGCCTATTCGATGGCGAGCGCCAATTACGAGGAGCGCCTGGAGTTCTTCTCCATCAAGGTGGCGAACGGCCCCCTCACCTCGCGGCTCCAGCACCTGAACGAAGGCGACAAGATCCTGGTCGGGCGCAAGCCGACCGGCACGCTGCTGAGCGACAATCTGCTGCCCGGCAAGAACCTCTATCTGCTTGGAACTGGCACCGGCCTCGCCCCGTTTTTGAGCCTGATCAAGGATCCAGAAATCTACGAGCAGTTCGAACGCGTGGTGCTGGTCCATGGCTGCCGGCGCATCGCCGAGCTCGCGTACATGGAGACCATCACCGAGCAGCTGCCGGACGACCCGTACCTCGGCGAGCTCGTGCGCGAGAAGCTCATCTATTATCCGACCGTGACGCGAGAGCCGTTCCGTCACAACGGACGCATCACCGCCCTCATCGAAACCGGGAAGCTGTTCGAGGATATCGGCCTGCCGTCGCTCGATCGCGAGAACGATCGCGTGATGCTCTGCGGCAGCCCGCACATGCTGGCCGACCTGCAAACGGTCCTGGCCGAGCGCAACTTCACTGAAGGCAGCCACAGCAGGCCCGGTCACTTCGTGATCGAAAAGGCATTCGTAGAAAAATAATCGTCGCTCACGCATCCGTGATGGGACGTTGAGCCGGCCAATCGGTTATCCGCTACACCCACAATTACATTTGCGACTGATTCGCAACCCATTCCAAGGGGAACGATATGGCTGCCATTACTGAAATTGCTGAAACCGCGACAGAGTGGGCGCCGCGCGTGCGTTCGATCCTGCGTATCATGACCGGCCTGCTCTTCCTGCAGCATGGCACCAGCAAGTATCTTGGCTTTCCACAGAGCCAGATGACCGGCGTCGATCCGACCTCCCTCGGCGGTATCGCCGGTATGTTCGAGCTGGTTGGCGGCACGCTGATCGTCATCGGCCTGTTCACGCGGCCGGTTGCCTTCGTGCTGAGCGGCCTAATGGCCGCTGCCTATTGGATTGCCCACGCACCGAGCGGCTTCTTCCCGCTGCTCAATGAGGGTGAATTGGCGGCGCTGTACTGCTTCGTGTTCCTCTACTTCGCCTTCATAGGAGCCGGGCCCTGGTCGGTCGACGCAGCGCGGGGCAAGGCCTGAGCCGGCACACGGCGGGCATGCGCGGCTGGCGTTAGCAGAGTTGCTCTAGCCTCATCGCGTGGTCTTCGGCGAGCGTGTGAAGCGCCTCTTCGGCGGACATCTGCTTGAAGGGAATGCGCGGTCCTTTCAGCTTGCGCAACGCTGCTTGATATCTCGCGAAGACCGAGAAGTGCGCCGGGTAGGTTCGCGTGTTCACGCCGACGAAGCGTCCTCGTCGGCGTGCGCGCGACAACAGCTGGTGCCAGCGCTCGATCGGCGGCAAGCCGACACTGTCGACGCCGTGTGCGAACAAAGTCAGCGCGATCTCTTCGAATGGCGGCCTCTCATCGAGAAATTTCTCCAGCCGATCCGCAGAACGCTCCATGTTGAACACCATCCAGAACGGCACGAGCCCGAGACGCATCGTCCAATGAGGCTCCAGCATAATGAAGGATTGAACGTGTAGCCGATCCTCCGGTACACTGCGGCGCCGATACCAGGTCCGGTAGAGATCCGCGATCGGGGCACTCAGATCCTCTGGGCGATCGAATGACAGCAGGAGGACCCTCGTTCCTCGAGCGCGTGCCCATGCGACGACGCTGTCGACAAGCGCATCCTCGAATCCCCATTCCGCTTCCGGACTGATGCCATCTGAAACGGGCGAGACCCAGCGGGGGCGCGCGGATCCGATGTGCCGCAAATGCTCGGACACGCGCTCCGAACCGGAATAGTATTCGTCCTCATTGGCGCCACCGACTGCGCCATGCTGAAAGACATGGCGTGGCCCCACGCGCACGGTCGGCCACGAACGCCGGCACGCCACGAGCAGAATCGTTCCGCCGGGTGCGAGCGACCGCTCGAGAAAGTCGCGATAGGGCTCCGGCAGGCAACGCCACTTCAGCCGGAAATACAGCATGTAGCGGACCATCAGGCGATCCTGGTTGGGATCGTGCAGTTGATGGAGTTGTACATCCGGATTGCAGGCCAGCAATCTTTCTCCCGGAGCGCTCCCGAGTGCCAGCGCTTCGCAAGCATCTTCGGGATCGCCCGCTCGTTCACGACGTACCGGCACCAACACGGTTTGAGGCAACCAGGGGATTCCGGCGGCTGCGCAGAGGTGGACGAATGCACCGCACGACGAGCCAAGCGCGACAATGGGGAACTTTCGCTGCGGGTAGAGTGAGACGAGCCAATTCGCCAGCTTGGCACTGTTCACCGTTTCGATGCGATCGGGCCTGACCCCTTCGCGTGCGCCCGCCACGGCGAACAGGTAGCTGCGAAGCCCGCGCGGCACGAGATCCGACGCCGCGACCGGAGCGTGGAGAAACGGCGACTGGCCAAGATCGGGAAAGTCCTTGCCATCCAGAGACCGTGCAATCGCCATTGCCATCGCGGTTGCCGAATCGAAGGTCGCAATCGCCGGCGGGGGATGAGGAGCCCATCTCATGTAACGTCCTGTTCACAGTTCTTCAAAGCTCTCTGCAGCCGGATCCGCCGGATACGGCGGCCGGGTCAAGTTGTTCACCCCGGACAGGAACAACCACCGCGTCGAGGTATTGATCCCGATGCCAGGAAAGCGAATCCATATGGATGGCCGCTCGTCCCCGCTTGTGAGTCGGCGGCGCTTCGCTCGGGATGTCCTCGCGCCGGCCATCCTGTTCCCACTACTCGCTGCATGCGGAGCAACGGGCACGGCACCAGGAGCAAGACGATCCAAACTCCCATCGGCCGAAGCAGCCGGCCTTACACCGAAGCGCCATGACGTAAACGGTCTCTCGATCTATTCGCTGGCATCCGCTACGCCGCCGCCGAACGCGCCGACCATCGTGCTGGTCCATGGCCTCGCTTTGTCGGGACGCTACATGATCCCGACCGCCGCGCAGCTCGTCTCTCACGCCGAGGTTTACATCCCTGATTTCCCGGGTTTCGGTGACAGTGACAAGCCAGAGGAGACCCTTAACGTACCAGGGCTCGCCGACGCGCTCGCGGCCTGGCTCGGCACGGTACTGGCTCGGCCCGTCGCCCTGGTCGGCAATTCATTCGCTTGCCAGATCATCATCGACATGGCGGCGCGCTATCCTGATCTGTTGACCGCGGCCGTCCTGCAAGGACCGACGACACCGCCGAAGGAACGGACCTGGCTCGACCAGGTCGTCCGTTGGCGGCAGAACGCGAAGTTCAATCCGCCTGAAACCGGCGAGATCGCTTCGGAGGACTACAAAAAGTGCGGCTACGTTCGCGCGCTGAAAACCTTCCACTACTCGCTCGTCGATCGACCGGAAGACAAGTTGCACCGCGTCCGCGCACCGTCTCTCGTCGTACGCGGCGAACTTGATCCCATCTGCCGGCCGGAATGGGCTACGCAGGTCGCGCGCGGCCTCCCCGACGGCGAGCTGATGATCATTCCGGACGTAGCCCACACGCTCTGCTACACCGCGCCCGTGCAACTGGCCGATGCATCGATGGACTTCCTGGCCAGGGAAGGATTGGCCTAAGTTTCTTTACGCATTGATCTGATTCAGACGGACGAGTATCCACGCTTGGCTTCCTTCTCTGTGGAACGATCACCAAAGGACAAAGTGACCATTGCCACGCCTTTACCGTGGAGCGGCAAACACCAATTTCGTCTCAGGTGCGATCAAGTCATCGTAATCCGCGCGGCGTCCGACAATTACCAAGCCAGCGCCACCATTGCCTACAAGCAGCGCTACCGGTTCGCCGGCAGGCGGCGCGATGGGCTCCGTTGCAATGAGCAGGAACTCCCCGAGCGGCCAATGCTGATACTGGAGGGGTAATTGGAAAGCGACTTCCGGTAGGCAAGGCGTGAGACCAAGCCGCTTCGCACGGAAAATGACATCGGATAGCGACGCGCCATCCTCAGCGAAGCCGAGTTCTGCAACCGAAATAACCGCGAGGTCAATTGGTGCCTCCACTTGCTGAAGTGCGGGTGAAGACAAGTCGAGCAGCGGGTTTGCCGCATGACCAATCCAAATCCGCTTTCGTCGTAAAGCGTCGCGAAGGTCGTCGGGCGTGCGGTAAGTGCCCAGAATGATCGTTTTCCAGACAGGAAGACTTTCGGCGTTGTGGACCGCGGCTACGCTAGAACCCCGTGCCCCTGCGGCGGTTTGCACGAGCAGCACTTCCGAATCTTGCTGTCCCGATACACTCCGGGATGCGGCTCGGTCGTCCTGACCGGTAACGTCGCAATGCCATCGTTTGATCTGCCAGACCGGATGTCGCTCCTGCCAGCGCGCAACCTCGACCTGACCAGTAATCATGCAGGTCATCAGCGAGACATCCTGCGCATCGTAGGTAAGACGGGCTTCTTTGCACTCTCCCGTCGCAAGGCATGCTGCGATCACCAGTTCGATCATGACGCCTCCGTTTCCGGCGGGTGCTTCCCGCCAAGCGCGTGGCTGATGACGAACTGTGAGCGCGATGGGCGTCACTGGTCACGAAAACGGGACGATCGGTGGACGAAATGGGACGAAGGACCTCCGAAATCCGCGTGGTGGAGCCGCACACTGTACGGTAGAATTGCAGTAAAGGAAGCTTAAGACCGTCTCCGCCGCCGGGAGCATTCCAATGGATGGCTCGAGGCTGATGCCGCTTCGCCTGAATGGCCGCATGGTCGACTTTCAGCGTGGGTTGGTGACGGATGCCGCGGGCGGGGTGGTGACACTCCGAGCGCAGGCAGCCGAGGTCCTGAGGCTGCTTGCGACAACCGGGCGTGCTCGTCACCAAAGACGAGTTGATGCAAGCGGTCTGGCCCAACACTGCAGTGACCGACGACAGCCTAGTTCAATGCGTTACCGAGATCCGCAAGGCGCTGGGCGATGAAAATCACCAGATCATCGTGACGTATGTGAAACGCGGCTACGCTTTCGAACCTGGCGCAAATCTTGAGAACCGTATGCCGAATGGGAACGGTGCCTCGCCAGTGGCAGGAAGCACTTTGCCCCGTGCCCAGCTTCGTGGGAACGCTGCACTGGTTCTCGTACTGCTCTTGTTCGCTGCAACAGGTATTGGCGGTTGGTTGTGGTGGAGCCAGACTCGCAGCCCAGGCCTGACAGACCCCACGCCACTCTTCGACCGCCCATCAATCGCAGTGCGACCGTTTCAAGCCCTTGAGGACGACGCCACGACGCAGCGTTTCGCGGCCGGCATAAGCGAAGACATCATCGCCGACCTCGGCCGACATTCTGGCGTTTACGTGATCGCCGCAGACTCCAGCTCTACCTATGGCGCCTCCGTAAGCGTCCGACAGGTCAGCCAGGAGCTGGGTGTAAGGTACGTATGGAGGGCAGCCTCCAGACCGACGCTAAACGTGTTCAAATCACTGCACAGCTCGTCGACGGGACGACCGGTGCGCAGCTCTGGTCCGAACGGTATGACCGTCCATTGGATCAACTGTTCGACGCGCGGGACGAGGTGACGGCGCAAATTGTGGCGACGCTGACGGGCATAGCTGGCCCACTTGCTACCGGCGGCGAAAAGATCGCGCGGAGCAAGCCACCCGACAGCCTCGATGCCTATGATAATCTCAAGCTGGCCTTGGCGGCGTATCGACGTCACACCCCGCAGAGCAACGCGGAAGCGCAGCGATTGCTTGACCGCGCCATAACCCTCGATCCGGGGTTCTCGCATGCGTACGCACTGTTGGCCTGGGTATACTGGGACGCCGCATTCCTAGGGTGGGACGAGGACCCGGCATCTGCCTGGCGACAGTTTCACGACACTGCTCGGAAGGCAGCCGAGGCGGACCCGAACAATGGACACGCCCAGCTCGTCCTCGGGATGTCGTATTTTCTTCAGGACAATACGTCCCTGGGTGCCGCTGCATGGGACAGGGCTCTTTCGCTGAGCCCGAATGATAGTACAGTCATTCGTCCGATTGGAACCCAGCTTCCAATTGCACTCGGCGTAGAGCGCGCAGCGGAAGGTGTCGAGCTTGTCAAACGCGCGCTTCGACTGAATCCTCTGCACACACCGTACGAGTTCATGAGCCTTGGCATAACCATGTACTTCGCGCGCCACTACGATGAGGCCGTGTTGGCCCTAGAGAAAGTGCCGGATCCAGACCTGGAGGTGCGGGTGATGCTTGCGTTAAGTTATGCCATGGTGGGGCGAGCTCAGGAAGCAACGGAGCAGGTCAGGAAGGTGCTTGAAGTCGAGCCCGCGTTCAGTGCTGAAGCGTGGGTGGACAAGGACTTCTATCAGCCAGGCGGCTCTTCAGCGGCTCTGTTCTTTGACGGCGCCCGCAGAGCCGGCATGCCGCTCTGCGCACCCGCGTCGGTCGCGTCCCAGATCGACCCACGCAATCGCCTGCCGGAATGCATGGGTACAGCCTTGACCAAGTGACCCTCTAGACAGAGCTTTTACCTATCGCGCCCCGCTAGTGACCGGCGCGATCCGTCTCCACCAGCTTCAGGCAGGCGACGCGCGCGAGGTTGAGCAGGAAGCGCGCGGCCAGCTTTGATTCCGACGCAATCAGCTCATTGAGCGCGCGTTCGCGCAAGGAGATCACTTTGGTCTCGCCCACCGCGACGACGTCGGCAGTGCGCTCGATGCCGAGCAGGAACGCGATCTCGCCGAACACGGCACTGCGAGTCAGGAGCGCGATCGATTTGCCGTCGCGCATCACTTCGACTGCGCCATCCAACACCACGAACACGCTGCGTTCCGCCAGATCCTGGCCCACGATGCGATCGCCGGACGCGCAATTGATGACCGGGCTCATCTCGATCAGCCGGGCGACGTCCTCCGGCTCCATGCCGTGGAAGATGGAGATCTCGTCCTCCGCCAGCGTGGTTTGGAGGCCGGTCCAATCGGGCGAACCGGCCGGGTTGCTCAGCAGTTGTACCGGCGTGGACGCCGGCAACAGGGCGAGCACCTTCGACACGATCGCATCTGGGCCAGCTGGCCGCTTCGCCCTGAACAAGGGCAACAGGCGCGACTTGATGCGCTCCAGGTGTGCGAGATCGTCGATCACGAAGATCAGTGGCGCCAGCATGCCGGCGATCGGGTCATTGTAGGTCTTGGCGAAGGTGCGGAAGCCGAGCCGCAGATAGTTATTGATGAGGTGCGGACGGCAATCCGCGAACAGCAGCGGCACATTATTGTCGAGTGCGAATTCGAACATCGCATCCAGCATGCGTGCCGGCAGGTCGCTGTCGCGATGGCTGGGCCGCGTCATGAACCGGCTGGCGATCATGATTTCCTCATCGCCCACCAGGGCGACGAAGTCGGACAGGCGATAGATTCGCCGCTCCTCATCCGTGAAGGCGCTTTCGGCGCCCCAGTTGAATTGCAGCGTGCCGACCAGCGATCCATCTTCCTCGGCCATCAAGAGCCGGGTTGGGAGGGTGAACGGCTCGACCAGCCGTCGCCCCTGATGATCCACGCCGGGGAAGGCATAGCCCATCTCCTCGACGTAGATTTCGTAGCGCAGGCGATAGATCGCGTCGTGATCCGCCTCTGATTCGGCGAAACGCAGGATGGCAGGCATGGTCAGATTTCCCAGGAGGTAAGGGTTGGTCTGGGTAGCCCACGGTGGTTCGTCCGGCAAGTAAAGGTCTTGACGCGTCGCAAAATGGCGGTTTTGGAGCGTTCTGGGCCGGATTCAGAGAAGTAAGTTATTGATCTGCAAAGCGTGATAAATAAAATCTATCAGCGGATCAGCCTTTCCGATTTGATCGGATGTCGCATTTAGGCGTCTAATGCTTAAGGTCAGGGCCGCTAGCGAGTGAAAGCGATGTCGGTGAGAGATTGGGACGCGGAGACTGGGCGCGGAATCGTCCGCGCCTTGAAACACCTTGAGGGAGCTCTGCTCCCCATTCTCCACGCCATACAGGACGAATTCGGATATGTGGATGAGGCGGCTGTGCCGATCATCGCAGATGAGCTGAGCCTCAGCCGCGCTGAAGTCCATGGCGTGATGAGCTTCTATCACGATTTCCGCAAGCACGCGCCGGGGCAGCACATCGTGAAGATCTGCCGTGCCGAGGCGTGCCAGTCCGTCGGAGGTCGCGACAGCGAAGCGCATGCGAAGGACCGGCTCAACACCGACTTCCACGAAACCAGTGCCGACGGGCGCTACACGCTCGAGCCGGTCTATTGCCTCGGCAATTGCGCCTGCGGCCCCTCCGCCATGATCGACGGCAAGCTCTATGGCCGCGTCACACCCAGGCGCCTCAATCAGCTGGTGGACGCGCTGGAGGGCCGGCGATGATCACAGTTTATGTTCCTTGTGATGCGTCGGCGGTCTCGCTCGGCGCCGACGAAGTGGCGCGCGCGATCCAGGCCGAGGCCGATCGCAGCAAGACCGAGATCAAGATCATCCGCAACGGCTCGCGCGGACTGTTCTGGCTGGAGCCGATGGTGGAAGTGGCAACGCCGCAGGGCCGCATTGCCTATGGCCCGATTGGCGAGGACGATGTCGCTGGCTTGTTTGCAGCGGGTTTCCTGCAGGGCGGCGCGCATGCGCTGCGCCGCGGCAATCCCGAAGAGATTCCATACCTCAAGAACCAGGAGCGCCTGACCTTCGCGCGCTGCGGCGTCATCGATCCGCTGTCGATCGAGGATTACATCGCCCACGGCGGCTATCAGGGCCTCACCAACGCGCTGAAGATGCAGCTGGCGGATATCGTGGCGGCCGTGACCGAGTCCGGGTTGCGCGGGCGCGGCGGCGCGGGCTTCCCGACCGGCATCAAGTGGAAGACAGTGCTCGCCACACCTGCGGATCAGAAATACATCGTCTGCAACGCCGACGAGGGCGACAGCGGCACCTTCGCCGACCGCATGCTGATGGAAGGCGATCCGTTCCTGCTGATCGAAGGCATGACCATCGCCGGCCTCGCTGTCGGCGCCACCAAGGGCTACGTCTATATCCGCAGCGAATATCCGATCTCGTTCGCGCAGATGCAGCGCGCCATCGAGGTCGCCAATGCCAAGGGCTATCTCGGCGACAATGTGCGGGGGAGCGGCAAGGCCTTTCAACTGGAGCTCAGGCTCGGCGCCGGCGCCTACATCTGCGGCGAGGAGACCTCGCTGCTCGACAGCCTGGAGGGCAAGCGGGGCATGGTGCGGGCGAAGCCGCCGCTGCCGGCCATTTCCGGCCTGTTCGGCAAGCCAACGGTGATCAACAACGTGCTATCCCTCGCCGCGGTCCCGACAATTTTGGACAAGGGTGCCGCATTCTATAAGGATTACGGCATGGGGCGGTCGCGCGGCACGATGCCCCTGCAATTGGCGGGGAACATCAAGCGCGGCGGGCTTGTTGAGAAAGGTTTCGGCCTGACCCTGCGCCAGGTGATCGAAGAATTCGGCGGCGGCACGGCCAGCGGCCGTCCGATCCGCGCAGTCCAGGTTGGCGGTCCGCTGGGCGCCTATTTCCCGGCAAGCCTGCTGGATACGCCGATCGATTACGAGGCGATGGCGGCGCAAAAGGGCATGCTCGGTCACGGCGGCATCGTTGTGTTCGACGATAGCGTCGACATGGCGCAGCAGGCGCGCTTTGCCTTCGAGTTCTGCGCGACAGAATCGTGCGGCAAGTGCACGCCCTGCCGGATCGGCTCGACCCGCGGCGTGGAAGTGATCGACCGCATCGTGGCCGGTGAAGAGCGCGACAGGAACTTCATTGTGCTGGACGATCTGTGCGAGACGCTGCTGGACGGTTCGCTGTGCGCGCTGGGCGGCTTGACCCCCTTCCCTGTTCAGAGCGCGTTAAAGCATTTCCCCGAAGACTTTCACCGTGCACCGCGCAAAACGGCGCGCGCGGCCGAATAGGTCAGGAGCTTGGCCATGCTGATCAAAGAAACTGATTACGGGACGCCCCCCTCGAAAACCGAGGCCATGGTGACGCTGGAGATCGACGGCGAGAGCGTGACCGTACCGGCCGGCACGTCCGTCATGCGCGCTGCGGTCGAGATCGGCACCAAGATCCCGAAGCTATGCGCCACCGACAGCTTGGCCAGCTTCGGCTCCTGCCGCCTGTGTCTGGTGGAGATCGAAGGCCGCAAGGGCACGCCGGCCTCCTGCACTACCCCGGTCGAGCCGGGCATGAAGGTCAAGACCCAGACGTCGCGCCTTGCCAAGCTGCGCCGCGGCGTGATGGAACTCTATATCTCCGACCATCCGCTGGACTGCCTGACCTGCGCGACCAACGGCGATTGCGAGCTGCAGGACATGGCGGGCGAAGTCGGCCTGCGCGAAGTGCGCTACGGCTATGACGGCGCCAACCACCTGACGGCTGAGAAGGATACCTCCAACCCCTATTTCACCTTCGATCCGGCCAAGTGCATCGTGTGCTCGCGCTGCGTGCGCGCGTGCGAGGAGGTGCAGGGCACTTTCGCGCTGACGATCGACGGGCGCGGCTTCGCGTCCGTCGTGTCGCCGGGCCAGAAACAGGACTTCCTGGATTCCGAGTGCGTGTCGTGTGGCGCCTGCGTGCAGGCCTGCCCGACGGCTACGCTGATGGAGAACAGCATCATCGAGAGCGGCCAGCCGGAGCACACCGTGCTCACGACCTGCGCCTATTGCGGCGTGGGCTGTGCCTTCAAGGCGGAGATGCGCGGCGAAGAGGTCGTGCGCATGATGCCGTATAAGGATGGCAAGGCGAACCACGGCCATTCCTGCGTGAAGGGCCGCTTCGCCTGGGGCTATGCCACCCACAAGGACCGCATCACCAAGCCGATGATCCGCGCCAAGATCACCGACCCGTGGAAGGAAGTGAGCTGGGAAGAGGCGATCAACTACGCCGCCTCCGAGTTCAAGCGCATCCAGAAGAAGTACGGCCGCGGTTCGATCGGCGGCATTACCTCTTCCCGCTGCACCAATGAAGAGACCTACCTGGTGCAGAAGATGATCCGCGCCGGCTTCGGCAACAACAATGTCGATACCTGCGCGCGCGTCTGCCACTCGCCGACGGGCTATGGGCTGAAGACGACCTTCGGCACCTCCGCCGGCACCCAGGATTTCGATTCGGTCGAAGCGAGCGACGTCATGATGGTCATCGGCGCCAATCCGACCGACGCCCATCCGGTGTTCGCAAGCCGCATGAAGCGGCGCATCCGCGAGGGTGCGAAGCTGATCGTCGTCGATCCGCGCCGCATCGAGCTGGTGAAGACGGCGCATGTTGAAGCCGACTATCACCTGCAGCTGATGCCCGGCACCAATGTCGCCATGATCAACGCCCTGGCACATGTGATCGTGACCGAGGGGCTGGTGAATGAGAAATACGTCGCCGAGCGCTGCGAGCCGGAGGATTTCAAGCACTGGCGCGATTTCGTTGCGCTGCCGGAGAATTCGCCGGAAGCGGTCGAGCAATACACCAAGGTGCCGGCGGCAACTGTGCGCGCGGCGGCGCGGCTCTATGCCACCGGCGGCAATGCCGCAATCTATTACGGCCTTGGCGTCACCGAGCACAGCCAGGGCTCGACCATGGTCATGGGCATGGCGAACCTCGCCATGGCGACTGGCAACATCGGCCACAACGGCGTCGGCGTGAATCCGCTGCGTGGCCAGAACAATGTGCAGGGCGCCTGCGACATGGGCTCCTTCCCGCATGAGTTCACCGGCTATCGCCATGTGTCGGACGACACGGTGCGTCAGTCGTTCGAACAGGCCTGGGGCGTGACGCTCGACGCAGAGCCGGGTCTGCGGATCCCTAACATGCTGGACAGCGCGGTCGAGGGCTCGTTCAAGGGCATCTATATCCAGGGCGAGGACATCGCTCAGTCGGATCCCAACACGCAGCACGTGACGGCGGGACTTGCCGCCATGGAATGCGTGGTCGTGCAGGACATCTTCCTCAACGAGACGGCCAACTACGCGCACGTGTTCCTGCCCGGCTCGTCGTTCCTGGAGAAGGACGGCACCTTCACCAACGCCGAGCGCCGCATCTCGCTGATCAACAAGGCGATGCGGCCGCTGGCCGGCTATGCCGATTGGGAAGCCACGATGCTGCTGAGCAACGCGCTCGGCTATCCGATGAACTACAAGAACCCCAGCGAGATCATGGACGAGATCGCCCGCCTGACCCCGACCTTCAAGGGTGTCAGCTTCGATCGGATCCGCGAGCTCGGTTCTATCCAGTGGCCGTGCAACGACGCCGCCCCGGAAGGCACGCCGATCATGCACGAGAAGGGCTTCGTGCGCGGCAAGGGCAAGTTCATGATCACGGCCTTCGTGCCGACCGACGAGCGTACGGGGCCGCGCTTCCCGCTCATCCTCACGACCGGGCGCATCCTCTCGCAGTACAATGTCGGCGCGCAGACGCGGCGCACCGACAATATCGCCTGGCATCCGGAGGACGTGCTGGAGATCCATCCGTTCGATGCGGAGAGCCGCGGCATCCGCGATGGCGACGTGGTCTCGCTGGCAAGCCGCGTCGGAGAAACCACGTTGCACGCCAAGATTTCCGAACGCATGCAGCCGGGCGTGGTCTATACCACCTTCCATCATGCGCTGACTGGCGCCAACGTCGTCACCACGGAATACTCCGACTGGGCGACTAACTGCCCCGAATATAAGGTCACGGCCGTTCAGGTGCGGCTGTCGAACCAGAAGTCGGAATGGCAGCGCTCCTATGAGCAGCTGCGCGAGGCGACGCGCAAGGTGGCGGCCACTGCGGCGGAATGACGACCGAGCCCCACAAGGCTGACGCGACGGAAGAGAGCCGTCCGCTGCCGCCGGTGACCCAGCCGGCGAACGTGCGGCGGGTGGCGCGCGACGGCACCGCCATCGACCGCATCGATGTGCTGGCGGAAGAAACGCCGATCGCCCTCGTCTACAATGGCATCAGCCACGCGGTGATGATGGCGAGCCCGGCCGATCTCGCGGAATTCGCGCTGGGCTTTTCCGTGAGCGAGGGTATTGCCGACAGCAAGGACGATGTCGGTGCGATCGAGGCGGTCGCCGTCGAGGCCGGCATCGAGGTGCGCATCGAGCTCTCCTCCCGCGCCTTCTGGCGGCTGAAGGAACGCCGTCGCACCCTCGCCGGGCGCACGGGCTGCGGACTGTGCGGGGTCGACAGCCTGGAGCAGACGGTGCGCGTAATGCAGCCGGTAACGGCCGATCTGAAGGCGCCGCTGGATGCGATCCATCGCGCACTCGACAACCTCCCCGAAGCGCAGACCCACAACCGCGCAACCCGCTCCATGCATGCCGCGGCCTTCGCGACGCCGCAGGGCGAGCTCAAGCTGGTGCGCGAGGATGTCGGGCGGCACAACGCGCTCGACAAGCTGATCGGCGCCCTGCTGCGCGCCGGGATGGACCCGGCCTCGGGCGTCTGCCTGATCACCAGTCGCTGCTCTTACGAGATGGTGCAGAAGGCGGTGGTGACGGGGTTCCCGATCCTGGCGGCCGTATCCGCGCCCACGCTGATGGCGCGGCGGCTGGCGGAGGCGCACAATCTGACGCTGATCGCGCTGGCGCGCCACGACAGCGCGGTACTTGTCAGCCATCCCGAACGCGTATACTGAAATCTGATCCGATGAAGAGGGCAAACCCGTGACGACCCAGCGGCTGGTGCATATGGCCAATCAGGTGGCGGCCTTTTTCGCCTCCTACCCCGAGGCCGAGGCGGTCGAGGGCACCGCCAATCACCTGAAGAGTTTCTGGGATCCGCGCATGCGGCGCGAGATCGAGACGCATCTGGCGGAGAAGGCGGGCGCCGGCTTGTCCCACGTTGCCCTGGAGGCCGTGAAACGCATCGCCCAGAAGGACGCCGACAAGAAGTCGGCCTGACCTCCTTGCTGTTGCGGCAACTCTCCTATCTTGTCGCGCTCGCCAAGGAGCGCCATTTCGCCCGCGCCGCCGCCACCTGCAACATCACGCAACCGGCCTTGTCCGCCGCCATCCGCCAGCTCGAGGAGGAGCTGGGCGTCATGCTGGTGGAGCGCGACAAGCGCTTCAACGGCTTCACGCCGGAAGGCCAGGAGGTGCTGCTGTGGGCGCGGCGCATGCTGGCGGATGAGGACTCCCTGCGGCAAGGCATCCAGAATGCGCGGCGCTCCCTGACCGGCAATCTCAAGCTCGGCGTCATTCCCTCCGCGCTGCCCCTCGTGCCCGCCGTGACTGACCCGCTGCACGACCGCCATCCGCAGGTGAAGGTGACGGTCTGGTCAACCAGCTCGATCGAGATTCAGAAGGGACTGGATCAGTTCGAGCTCGATGCCGGCATGACCTATATCGAGAACGAGCCGCTGCACGGCGTGCTCGCGCGCGAGCTCTATGTCGAGCGCTACGTGCTGCTGACGCCGGAGCATGGGCCGCTGGCCGGCCGCATCAGCGCAAGCTGGCGCGAGGCAGCGGACCTGCCGCTTTGCCTGCTGACACCCAACATGCAGAACCGGCGTATCATGGACGGCATCTTCAAGTCCCTGGACTGCAGCCCGCGCCCGCAGTTGGAGACGAATTCCGTCGTCAATCTCTGCGCCCATGTGCGTTCGGGGCGGCTCTCCAGCATTGTGCCCAAGACCCTGATCCAGGTGCTGGGCATGCCGTCCGGCGCGGTTGCGCTCGATCTGGTGGAACCCGAAGTCTCGCGCAAGGTCGGGCTCATCGTCCCCAACCGCGAACCTCTGGCGCCGATCACGCTGGCTCTGTTCTCGCTGCAGTTTCCGGCGCTGGCAGATTACGTGGGGTAGTGTCTCCGCCGAGTCATGGTCTTTGTCATTTCCAATCTTGGGATCGACAACAGTTCATGCGGCACCTCGCGCAGATGCTGCCATCCGCATCGCTCATAGAACGCAATAGCCGGCGCATTCGACGCTATGACATACAGATGCGCCGTTGCCACGCCGCGTGCAGCGATTTCCTTTTCCCCATGTGTCAAGAGCGCTGATCCGACACCCTGCCCGCGACAGCCCGATAACACCCAGAGATCCTCGACCCAGTGATCCCTTGTCAAAATCCAACCCAACAAATCATCAGCAATGGCTGCGACCCAACCAGAGCCCCAGTCTTCGTCGCCGACCTGTATTGGCGTAGTCGGCCATATGCTGCCATAGGTTTCATTGACGACCGTCGAAACTAAAGACTGGACGCGATCATGCTCGTCGCGGTGTGGGTGCCTGATCTCAAATCGCATTGGCTGGCCGTGAGCCTTTGACGTTCCATCGATCAAGACATAGCCTAGCCAGAATGACTGAGCAATTGCACACGAACTCGTGGATGGCCGTGCCAAGCACGACCATGACGGTAGAAGAAGGCTGAGCAAGCGATGCCGAGCGGCCCGCAAATCTACGTCGATGCCGATGCCTGCCCGGTGAAGGATGAGATCCGCCGCGTGGCCGAACGGCATCGGATAATTGTGCATCTGGTGAGCAATCGCGGGTTTCGCACCTCCGATCATCCGCTGATCCGCAACGTGCTGGTGGGCGATGCGTTCGATGCGGCGGATAATTGGATCGTGGAGCATCTCGCGCCTGGCGACATCGTCATCACGGGCGACATTCAGCTGGCGGATCGCTGCCTGAAGGCGGGCGCGCAAGCGTTGGGCCACAATGGGCGGGCTTTCACGGTCAACAGCATCGGGGCGGCGCTGGCAATGCGCGAGCTCTCATCGCAGCTGCGCGACATGGGCGAGATCAAAGGTGGCGGTCCCGCTTTCTCTCAGAGGGACCGCACGAATTTCCTGAACGCGCTGGAGCAAGCAGTGCAGCGAGCGCAGCGCGCACCCTAAGGCGCATTTTCGCCTTTAGACTGCTGACGGCGGCTTTCCCGAGCGACCCGGCCCGGGCTGACGATCTAATCGTGCTTAGCGAGAACGCGGCCGACCGTGGAGGGATGGACCTCGAACAGGCGGGTCGGCCTCGGACGCGCTCGCTGACATTGGTTACTCTTCGCTATTGTCCTTGTATTGCGCTCAGGTGAGTTCTTGGGCGAGTCCGATGAGAAGCCCTTCAGGCCCACGGATGTAGCAGAGCCGATACGCGTCTTTATACTGGACTACTTCGCCTACGAGCTGCGCGCCGCGCGTGCGGAGCCTTTCAAGCGTCTCGTCGATGTCGTCCACGGCGAACATGACGCGGAGGTAGCCCAGGGCGTTGACCGGAGCGTTCCGGTGATCTGCGACGACAGGCGGCGTGAGGAAGCGGGAGAGCTCGAGCCGGCTGTGGCCGTCCGGTGTGCGCATCATGGCAATCTCGACACGCTGATCGCCCAGTCCAGTGACACGTCCGGCCCATTCTCCTTCGATCGTGGCCCGTCCTTCGAGCTCGAGGCCGAGTTCGCGAAAGAAATCAATCGTCCCTCCAAGGTCTTCGACGACGATTCCTACGTTGTCCATCCGCTTGAGCGCCATGTTTGCAATCTCCAAGGTGTCGTTCCAATCCACAAGGTGTCGCCTAGTCTAACAACGGACGCTTGAGGTGCCCCCAACACCGGCGGCCATCCAGGCCCGACTCGCTGCTGTCCACATCAGAAGCTTGAATCATGGACCGCCTCAAACCGCCACCCCGTTTTCAAACGGTCTCTTAGAGATGCACGAGAATGTTGACGAGCTTTCCGAACGGGTCACGCACATAGAAGCGGCGCACGTTCCAGGGTTCTTCGGCGGGGCCGTACTCGATCGGAATCTTCGCGTTCTTCATACCCTGTAGCGCGGCATCCAGATCGTCGACCTCGATCGAAAGATCCGGCACCGGTGTTCCCGAGCCGCCTTGTGATGCGACGCCGACCTGCACAGTCATTTTCTCAGCCGAGCCGTAGGTCACAAGCCAGCCGTGATCCATCAGGATGTCGAGGCCGAGGATATCCTGATAGAAGTGCTTGGCTGCGGCCACGTCTTTGGTCGAAATATTGGCGACAATGCGTTTGACCTTCATGCTCATGACTCCGCATAGGGGTCGTACGTGCCGAAGCTCCACAAGTGCCCATCGCAATCGCGCACCGAATATTCGCGCGAGCCGTACTCGGTATTGGCGAGCGGCCGCTCGATCTTCGCTCCGGCCGCTTTGGCGCGCGTGTAGTGCACGTCGATGTCCGGCACGACGACATAGGTGCCGAAGTGCTCCGTTGCCCAAGGGTTCTTCGGGTCCGGCTTGCCGCCGGAGCCCATCATGATCATGCCGGCGCCGAGGCGGAGCTGCGCGTGCGCCACCGCGTTGTTCTCGCCCGGCACCACGAACTGCTTCTCGAAGCCGAACGCCTTGTTCAGCCATTCGATCGCCCGGGGCGCGTTCTCGTAGCGCAGGCAGGGAAAGATGTTCGGTGCGCCGGTTTTCGATTGGTCGGCCATGACGCTCTCCATTCTCTGACACGATGCCGCCACGCTAGAGCCAGCGCCGGGGCTGGTCTTGGATGAATTTTACCCGGCGATTCCACCACCGTCGGGCAGCAAGGCTGCCTGGAACTCGCGCGGGGTTCGGCCAGAATAGCGGCGGAAGTCGCGGTTGAAATGGGCTTGGTCGTAATAGCCGCAAGCAATGGCAAGGTCGGCCCAGCTCTCCTCGTCGGCGGCCCTGATGCGCTCGACCGCGTGGGCGAAGCGCAGGATGTTGGCGACTGCCTTCGGGCTGAGGCCGATCTGGGCGTGGAAACGCTGGATCAGGGTCTTGCGGCTGCAGGAGAGATCGCGGCTGAGCGCGCCGATGGAGCGCGCGCCGTGGGTCGCCTGCAGGTTCTTCAGCGCCCAGGCGACGTCCGGCGACATCGGCCGGCCGTGCCGCAAGCGCTCCAGCAGGAAGCGGTCCATGAGATCGAAGCGCGTCGGCCAGTCCGCAGCGTCCTGCAGGGAATCCACGAGGCGCTCCGCTTCGCCGTCGCCGAGCAGATCGCCGAGATCGAGGCAGCGATTGGCGATGTCGGACATGGTGATGTTGAGAAACCGATAGGCGCCGAGCAGCGTGAAGTTCACCTGGAACCCGCTCTGCCGGCCTTCATATTCGGTGAACACGTGCACGTCGTGCAGCCCGGCCAGGAAGGAGCGATAGAGGCGCCGCTCCAAAGGCCGGTCGCCATTGACGATGTCGATGCTCGGGCCGAACGTGACGATCATCGGGATGCCATCGAACGGCGGCTGAAGCCGGCGCATCGGCACGCGCGCAAGCTCCCGATAGCCCTGGTAATCGATGACATAGGGCTGGAGCCCCGCATCGGGCGCGCGCGTGATGAGCGCCCAATTGTGGGTGCCGGAGCGATGAACGTTAACCTGCACGCCTGATCCGTTGCCTAGCATTGGTTCCTGGCATCCGATCTCTCCCCCGGCACGTAGAGACTATGCGCTGCGCCACGCGAGGTCCAGCGCCGCACGGCACCATGAGATGGACAGCGCCGGGGCACTCTCACGTATTGGTGATTTCTCCCCGGGTGCTCTCCCTCCTTACGGTGATGCTGCTGCGATCCGTGACTCCATGACAATGGGAGGAGACGATGAGCAATATGCGTATCGCTTCGGGGGCGTCCCTGGCGGCCGCGGCGGCTCTGCTACTGGTGGCGGGCTGTTCCAGCTATGACAAGCCGACCCAGTCGGCGGAAGTGCAATGTTCGGGCATCAACGCCTGCAAAGGCCAGAGCGCGTGCAAGACCGCAAGCAGCTCATGCAAAGGCCTCAACGCCTGCAAAGGCCACGGCTGGCTTCCGACCGCCTCGGCCGAGGAATGCACCAGCAAGGGCGGCACTGTCCTCTAGCCGCGATCTCCCTCTCTTTCAGCGGGCGCCGGCCGGGGGTCGGCGCCCGCTTTTTGGATGAGTCGCAGACGATCCGATAGAGTGCTTGGCACATGCCGGTTCCAATGATCAGAACTGCTTCTCCATGAACAGGCTGAGTGGGTCGGGCTGGTAGCTACCGAACGGGCCGCGCTCGACGTAGCCGAACTTGCGATAGAGCGCGATCGCCTCCGGCTGCCTGATGCCGGTCTCGAGCTGCATGAGCGTGACGCCCTGTTGCGCGGCCGCGCGCTCGAGCGCTTCCAAGATCGCGCGTGCAATGCCCTTGCCGCGCGCGACAGGGGCCACGAAGACGCGCTTCATCTCCGCTTGGCCGTCCGTGCCAAGCACGAAGGCACCGCAGCCGAGCGCCCGCCCGTCTTCCCGCGCCACCAGCAGATGAACGTGCGGCTGCGCCAGGGAATCGATGTCGACGAGGTGGTTGCTTTCCGCCGGATAGAGCGACTGCATCAGCGCGTCCGACTGACGGATGAGGGTGATGACGTCGTCCTGGCGGGGGGATTCGCGAGCAATTGAGAGCACCACAGAAATTCCGTTCGTCGTTGATCGATCTGCAATCTAACCGACGCGCAGAGCCCGCGCATCAGCGTGAAAGGAGCAGCTAAATACTTGTGATTCCAGAGATTCGGTTATTCACGCTGGCTTCACGGCACTTTTGGTCATCTTGCCCCCGTCACCACTCATACCGAGGGAGAACCACAATGCAGACTTTAACAGCTTTGGAAAGGGCAGCCTTGATGGTGCCAGACCCGATCACCGTCGCGCATGACGTCAACCAGACGATGTACGACGCGCTCACTCCCAAACCAGTCGATGCCGAGAAATACGATCTGGCCCTGGTTCCGCAGCAGGACTGGAATGCGACAACACCCGACTGGACGGAGCAGCTGACGTCCATATTCCAGGCGGTGCGCCGGAAGTACCCGGTCCTGCCGCCGCGGCCATCGCAGCAGGATATTGCTGCCACGTTGGCACTGCCACTGGCGACCACGCATCAGCTGATCGTCGGGAGAATTTTTTCGCCATCGCTGCGACACGCATTCAAGCGCCGCGTCCTGGGTTCCACGACCAAAGCCCCGGCGCGCCAGGCGAGTTGAATGGCGGCGGCTGAGGGAGAGTACGATGCCTACCCGCATACAGGTGAACTACGACGTGAATCGAGCCATGTTTCACGTCCTGGTGCCGACATTGATCCCGGAGGATGAGTATAACGTTGGCTTGAAGCCAGCGAACCTGAACATCGGTCCGGAGCCATGGGCAGATCGGCTTTCGGCGATCTTCGAAGCACTGCGTGCGAAATACGCCGAACTGCATGCGGAAGATATTCGTATCAAGGCGGTGAAGACGTACGATCGGCCGCTTGCGCACACCAGGGACAGCATCGTTGACGAGATTCTTCACGCCAGCCTTTGGTTTCCGACGGGGTGATCAGGAGCGGGCGGCGCACATGATGTGCCGCCCCTAACCCACACGCATTTTGACACAAGCGGGATACCGCAAGCACGAGTAGCATAGGCCTTCGTCGCCGATCTGTTTGGGCAAGCGGGTATCGCTTTTCGCGGAGGGGAACATGCGGCACGGTAATCTTTCCGACATTCATGGCAGCAATCTCTCGTCAGCAGCATCGGCGAGCGGCAGCGAAGGCACGCACGTGCAATGCCCGGTCAAGCACTACAGCAACCTGTTCGCTGCGGGCACGACGGCAAAGCGCGGCAGCGCGGCACTGGACAGGAATGCGATCGCCGAGATCGCGGATGCGCGATCCAGCGGTGTCGATGATCCGCCCAAGGACGATCGCGACAACATCCCTGCGGGATATACGTACTTCGGCCAGCTGGTCGTGCACGACCTGACCCAGAGCATTGCCGGCTCGGGGCAGGGCGGAGCATCCGTCACGCTGCAGAATCTGATGACGCCGAACCTCGACCTGGACACGATCTACGGCGGCGGTCCGACGCAATGCCCTCACCTCTATCAGGCGCCGTATGAGGCGGGTTATCTGAACCGGCCGCAGGATATCGAGGATGACGGCCAGTACCTGTTCCATCTGGGGCGTACTGCCAAGGCGGCACTACCGGAGAATTGGGAGCAGGGCGAAGGCCTTCCCTATGACCTTCCGAGAGCCGGTGCGGCCGGGGGGTGGTCTGCAGGGACAAGCATAACGCCGTTGGTACGCGACGCGCGCAACGACGACAACCTTATCCTGGCACAGCTCACGGCGCAGTTCATGCTCGTGCACAATAGGGTTGCGCGCTACCTGCATCACAATGGCGATCCCGCCGACGCGAACCGGCCGCTGTCGAAGAAGGAGAGCTTCGAGCTCGCGCGGCACTTCGTTCTGATAGCATACCGCCGCATCGTCGTGCACGACTATCTGCAGCTTCTCCTGCTGCCTGCGGTCTATGGCGATCTGAAAGCCGGAAAGATCGCATCGCAGGACCATCTGCCGATCGAATTCGTGTTCGGTGCTGCGCGCGTCGGGCACGCGATGGTCCGCGCGGCGTACACGATCAACAATCATATCGGTCTGGGTGCCAGCGGCCTGGGCCGGCTGATGTCGTTCTCCTCCAGTTCGCCGGGCGCCAATCTGCCGCTGCCGGCGGACTGGGTCGTCGATTGGCGCCAGCTGCTCGAGATGGACGATGGAGAGATGGAGGATCGAGTTACGCCGCAAAGCGCCCGGCGGATTTCGCCATTCCTGGCGCCGACCTTCGTTCATAGCGATCTCAAGAACCGACGCACCGACTTCGAGGGCTCGCTCTCGTTCCACGATCTCTGGCGGTGTTATCAGTTCGAGATTCCCACGGGGCAGGAGTGCGCGCGCCAGCTGTTCGGCTCTGCGTCGAAGAAGATTCTGACACAAGAGGACATGCTGCCAAGACCGGCATTCTCCAACCTGCACCCGGCGGAGAAGCTGACGGCCGCACTGCAGGCGCATCCAGAATTCCTGACGGAGACGCCGCTCTCCTACTATCTGCTGCAGGAAGCCGCGGTGCTTGGCGGCAACGGACGCTACCTCGGGCCGCTCGGCTCCCACATTTTCGCGGCGGCGATCCTGTATGCGTTGAAGAAAGCTCCGCAGACCTATGCGACGCCTGCAGGGCAAAGGGGGCTCGACTTCGATCGGATCCTGAAACCCACCGGCATCGTGAAGCTGCCGCACCTGCTGAAGGTCCCGGCGATGCCCGATGCCGATCTTGCCGAGGTCATCGTCAAAACACTGGCTTAGACTGGAGCACACATCCAGCAAGCAACATCGTCAGACAAGGAGCCCGCACATGGCAAAGCTGCGCGTAAAGGACAAGGTTGAACTGGGCGAACTCATCATCAAGGCTGCCCAGGATATTGGCGGTGCAAGGCGGCAATTGGTTGAAGACCCGATCGGGACGCTGAGCAAGTTCGTCGACATTCCGGCCGACAGGGAAGAGAACGGCAAGATTGTGAAGCACACCATCATCGTTCACGAAGATACCCGTGACGTGACGCACATGGTGCTGCCGTGGAAGGACGACGTCGATCGGGCCATGGACCGCATCGACGAGCAGACCAGCGTCTATCCGCTCGAATACCGGCCGGGAACGCCGGACTATATCGATGATAGCCGCTTCCCGCGTAAAGCCATGTTCTTCCGCTTCGGGGAATACATGTTCGGCCGCTGCAAGCACGGCTAAGACGACATTCGGCGTGCGAGGGCCTGTACCTGCTGCCGTATCATCGCGAGGCCGTCTGCAATCAGCTGGCGATCGGCCTCAAGGCGAATGGGGAAGGCCGTGGCAAACCACGTACATAGGTCCTCGCCGTTCGGGTTCGACGGGCCTGCCCAACATCTGCGCATGTCCTCCTGATAGCGGTCGAGCGCAGAACTCGCGGCTGAAAGCTGGCCCAGATGGGCATGCGACACCGCCGCCCAGCCCTGGATGTCAGGGAACAAGTCGGGCACGCGATTGACCGCCTCGATGCAGGCCACGAAGTCGCGTCCGAGAAAATCGATGCTAGCACGATATCCATAGTAATAAGGCTGCGGAAACGGGTTGAGGTCGAAGGCGCGCCGCGAAAGCTCCCGGGCGCGTGGATGATCACCGCAGAACGCGCTCGCCAGTCCGCACGCCAGCAGATTGTCCGGGCTAGAGGGATTGAGTTCGTACGCCAGGCGAAAGTGCAATTCCGCCGACTCAAAGCGGCGCGCGAGAAGGTGGCTCCACCCGAGATTGCCTTGCGTAAGGTTGTTCAGCGGGTCCAGCGCCACCGCGCGCTTGGCGAGCTGGTACGCCCGTTCGCGGTTCCCCTCATCAGCGATCGCGCCGGGATGGACAATCCAGCGAGAATTCAGCACTGAGGCCCACCATGAGTAGGCGTCCGCCAAATTGCCGTCCAATTGCACGGCACGCGAGAACAGCTCGACCGCCTTTTCTTCGGTCTCAGGCTCCCAGATGTTAGCCATGACCCGACCTTCCAGCCAAAGGTCATAAGCTTGGCGCCGTTCGATCGATCGCCCCGCGACTCGTCGCAACCGGGCGGTCACCAAGCTAATCTTGGTCCGGGACGCGATCCTGCAGCAGATGTCATTCAACGCCGCGAGCCAGTTCTCCGACGAAGCAGGGTATTGATCGGAGATCACCACAGCACGGCTGTCGCACTCGACCAGCCTTACATTGATGGCCGTTGCGCCGGCGACCGCGGCAATGGACGCGACGAGGGCAAAATCCACGCCGCGGGCCGACAATTCAGCGAGCGCAGCGTCAGCACTCGACTGAACCTTCTCTTCCATTGGCGTGCCGGGGACAGTCACGGTCCAATCCTTGAAGCGGCACAGGGTGGACACAAGCTCCTGCATGAAGGCCTCTGAGAGGTACCTAAGCTGATCAGATTGCTGCGCGCTCGGCACCGAAAGAACCGCAATGATCGGAACGCCGTGGCGTCCCGCCTCCGGCTGAGGCGCGATCGCAGGCTCCAAGGAAGCCGGTTCCACAGTCTTTGGCTTGCGGCTGGCACCGCTCCGGCGCGCGGCGAGGCCTTCGACAAAGTCTACCAGCCCTTCCGATGGCTCGACCTCGTATTCGCGGAGCAATCGTGCACGGTATCGCTCAAAATAGGCGGTCGCGGCGGCGATATTGCCCTCCGCCGCCAGCTGCTCCATGTGAATGCGGACGGCATCCTCCTGATAGGGATCGAGCCGCTCGATCGCGCGGGCCAGGTCAACCCGGTCGCGCGGCTCGATGCCCGGGCGCTGCAGGAGTACCAGCATCTCGCGCACGAGGATCTCGGCATTGCGTTCGCGCTCGACCAGAAGCCAGTTGTCGAAGGTCGGATCGTCCGCCTCCAAGCCCGGCATCAAGGTGAGATCGGGCGCTGACAGCAGGTGACGGCAATCCGCGGTGCGCGCGGCGGCAAGGTTGGCTTTCAGGTCAACAACGTCACATCTGATCTGCGACCGATCGATGCGCACGCTTTGCCGGTCGGCATTGAGAAAGGCGATGCCGGCAGCCTGGCCAACCCTCCGTAGCTCTGCCACGCAATGCCGCAGGGAATCATAAGCCTGCTCGATTGGGCTCTCACTCCACAGCAGTCCGGCCAGTTTCTCGCGCCGCTCGCTGCCTAGGTCCGATAGCAGCAGATAGCCGAGCAGCCCGCGTGCCTTGCGCGAGCGCGGCGAGACATCGCGGCCCTTGGGGTCGCTGAGGCTGAATCCGCCAAGCAGGTGCGCCGTCAACATGCGGTTACTACGTCCCAGTTCCTGCTCGACTCAGAGGAATCCCGAGGATCGTCGCCCAGCTCCACGACTCTTCTTCCCAGTACATATGGCTGGTTGGCAAGCCCCACCGATGCGCGTTTGATGAGGAAAAGAAGCGAGTGGCCGGGCGAAGGCAACCGCACACATGTTGGTGAGCTTGTGGACTTTTCCGTTATGGGCCTAGTCGGGCGAGAAAGTGGCCATAGAACTCTCTACCAACTGAGCCAACGATCGGCCGGTCGAGGCCCCTAAGCTCTGTTCCAATTCCCGAACCGCACCGCTGATCTCAGCGCCCGCAGCTGATCATGGTCGCTCTGAGAACGGCACGCCGCCAAGGGCCCAGTCGGTCCACTCCCTCTCCTCAATAATTACATAGATGCTTTCCGGATCGCTCCCCATCACTTCCGCATACGTGTTGGTTAGTGCACGAATGAGCTTCTTCTTCTCCTCCTGCGTTCTTCCCTTCAAGAACTCGACTCGAATTAGTGGCATGGCATCCTCCGTTTTCAGCTAGCGTGCCTTCACAGAGCGCAGGTGCTTTCTCCTAGCGCTACGTTACGCCCGTGCGGCTGGTCTTGCGGCCTTCCTGATATGCGATCCCTGTAGCAGACAGCACAATCAGAATTACCCCCAACAGGCTGCTCGCGCTTACCTCCTCCCCGAAGACCAGCCAGCCACCGAAGATGCTAAAGCCGATCGACGTATAGACCGCGACGGAAACACTTATCGGGTGTGCCCGAGCAGAGAACCAGAAGAACGCGACTGTCTCCAGCGCGGTGACTATTCCCCAGAAAAGCACAGCACCTGAGACGGCCGATACATCCAACGGATCACCAATCTCATCGCGTCCGAGAAGCACCATGCTTATGACAAAGCAGACGGTGATAAGAAGTGTGTGGGCGCTCTCGCCTGCGGCCACCTGTATCGAAGTGCTATCCGTTGGAAATGCCCTGCACACGAACACCTGATTGACTGCGTAGGAGAATGGAATGAGCACTACCGCCAGACTCTTCATGCGAAGAGCGGTGTCTCCGTCAGCGATGTCCGGAAGAACGCTTATGATTGTGCCGCAAACACCAAGGATAAGCGACCAAGCCGCCAGCGTGGATAGCGCTTGCCCCAGATAGAACCGGGTTATGAGAGCGACAAATGCGGGAGTCAGCGCAACGGCAACGGTGAGAATGTAGAGCGGCACCGTGTCTGAAATATAGATTCGGACGAGAAGCGGAAAGAAGAACCCAGTCAACGCCGAAGCTTGATAAAATCGCCACTTCGTAACGATGGAAAGGAGCGAGTGGCGGGTCGCGACATTGTACGCACAGAGCAGTATGGCAACTGTGGCGGAGGCGCCAAGCAGAAAGGCGGACGGAGACATATTGGTGATGGCAGAGTATTTGACGATAGCCGGCTGAACACTCCACAGGACGCCAAGCGTCACAACCCCGAATGCCTGCTTACTGATCGTGTGTTCCCGGGTCATCTAGGCCGCCACCAAAGAGTCGGCTTCAATTATGGTTCTCGCAACGCGATGGGCATCGTAGGTGACATGCACAAGCGTCCCAGGGGCTGACGCGTCGCCTGCCAATGTCGGTCGCACTGTCGGTAGGGCGATGAACGGCGCATCATGGAGTTCGCGGTTCGGCTCTCGTGCGGTCACTAGAACGATCGCATCATGGGCAACCTCAACAACCGACCCGACAAACACATTCTCGAGCTGGCACCAGTTCCTGGAAATGTGCGCCATGCGATAGTGCGGTAGAATTGTGATGCCACTCCTTATCATCCTGGATTGATAGTACGTCTGCTCCATCGTCTTATGTGTCCAGACCGCCACCTCGGCGGCCGGTGTCACGAAGGTAACGTGACATCCCATCGCGGCAAGGTGCTCAGCAACCAAGCTCCCAACGTAGTAGTGCTCGTCGTCGTAAACCGTTACGGACTTCGGCCAGTGAGTTTGACCACCTTGGATTCGCCTCAGCACGTCGTCAGGCGTCAACGGAACGGCATCGCCGTCGATCTGTACTGGAAAATGACAGGACTGACCAATGCCGTCTTTCCGCCATCGCGAACCCGTCGCGAGAATGATGTGATCGTAGCGATCCGACAACCACGCCCCCGCCACCGCACGTGTACTGGTCTTAATCTTGACGGCAGGGTCCTTGAGCAACGCTTCATGTCGCCAGGAGACGAGGTCTCGCCATCGACTCATGCCGGGCAGCAGTGACTCCAAAGTCACACGACCGCCAACATAGTCTTGCTGCTCAACGATCGTTACCTCATGCCCGGCTGCGGCGAGTAGCCTGGAGCACTCCAGCCCTGCCGGGCCCGCGCCCACTACCAGGCAGCGCTTTCGCGATACAGCACCAACATGCACGGGATGCCAACCACGTCTCAGCTCCTCGCCTGACGTCGGGTTTTGTGGACACCGGATCGGCGCGCTGGAGAAATCGCTTGCGACGCAGAGATTGCATGCCACGCACTTGATAACGTCGTTCCCTCTTCCGCTGGCGATCTTCTTCGGAAGGAATGGGTCGGCAATCGACGGACGTGCCGCACCGATCAGGTCCACCACGCCCTCCAGAATCAGTTTCGTCATGATGTCCGGCTGGGTAAAGCAGCCCACACTCACGACTGGCTTGGTGGTCAACGCTTTCACCCGCTTCACGACTGACGTCGCAATGTCGCCGCCACCAAATTGTGCCGATCCAGAATCGTTTCCGTAGCCGCCGACCACGATGTCCCAAAGATCAGGCAACTCCCCGACGATGGCAAAGAATTCTTCAAGTTCGGACTTGCCGTCGACGGGAGACGCCAACAGCTCATCGAGGGTTATGCGTACAGCCACCGCGCACTTCCCTTGCACCGCATCGATTGTGTCTTCAATGAGTTCCCGCAGTAAGCGGACGCGATTCTCTAGCGCGCCGCCGTATTGATCGGTTCTCTTGTTGTAGCGCAGTGACAGGTACTGGGCAGGCAGCGACAGCACCAAGCTGGCATAGACATATATGATGTCAAAGCCTGCTTTCAGCCCGCGGACAGCCGCCTGCGCATGCCACTCCCGAAGGGTCTTTATGTCTTCCAGGCTCATCGCTCGGCAGTGGCCTGGTTCAGGCAGCGTGGGAAATGTTTGTGTCAGCGGCAGGCAACTTGGGCCGAGGACATCGTCGCGAGTAATCGCGTTCATGACATTCAAGCCGCCATGGGACAGTTCCAGCGCAGCCAAGGCACCGTGCCGGTGGATCGCATCGACGCTCAGCGCAAGCCCGGCGATGTGGCTGTCGTCCCAAAGCCTGCCTTCTATGTACGGCGTCATGTCTGAAGAGGAATGAATTTCGGTCTGCTCGGTGCCGACGACGCCCCATCCACCCTCAGCTCTGACTTCTCGGAACTTGGCGCTTGCCTTCGGATCCCGGAAGCCAAATCCCGTTGCATAGGGCGTCTGATAAAATCTGTTAGGAGCGACGACCGGTCCGATCCTTACAGGCTCGAATAGAATCTTGTGCTTCGGATTGGTGTAGCAGGCCGGCTCTATCGAGATCGTCATCTGGAACTACCCCACGAGAATGTGGCCGGCACCCCACGGCCCGTCGGAGCGATGTATGGCATCCCTACAAAGTCTCATCACCGAAGCCCTACGCAATAGGATGAGGTGGGCAATGTTGCTCCCACACTAGGTTCCCGTAATGTCGACTGTAGCTTTCCCGATTGGCCTCGCTGTGGTGCAATCTGTGCAGGCCTGGCACAAGAGCGCGGACGACTTCAAATCCCCTCTCACGGATAGAAGGTAGAGTGATGTCAGCAAGCCATACCTCGTAGCCTTTGACTGACAGGTTATTCAGCAGACACTCGCACGAGGGCACGGAAGCGACTGGCTCAGGGTCCACTCCGTCCCGCTCCGCTCTTCGCAGGCAGAAGTCCAGTTCTGCGTGCCGTGCCACATCCCACCAGTAGGCGACACGATCCATGCCACACGAGATCGATTGCCTGGACTTGACATTCAGGGCTGCAAATTCCGCCGCGTGTTGGCGCAGAACTGTGCGTCCTTGGACCGATTCGAGTATCGCCTTTTCGAGTGCGTTGCTAAAGTCCAGGCACGCTGCCGCACCGCCAGACAAGAAGGGACCTCGTCCTGTTTCGTCGAGTGCCATACACAACACCGTCGGCACGGCCAGATCAGATGTGATGTCGAAGAGTAACAGCTTGAGTCGGAAGCCCTCGACATAGCTGACCAGTTCAGCGATCGCGCTTGGCAATGCCGCGAATGGCTTCATGCGTTCAGGGTCCGAGAACGCGGCGGCCACAGAGTCACGCTCTACGTGTTCGAGTACAGCAGCAGTGGTCGCGCGTCGCGTTCCAATTTCACCAGCGGCCAGGCCCGCGCTCGTTCTTTCTGAGAGGAGTTGCCATTCCGACGCATAGTCGGCGGACAGAGAAATCAGCTGCGCTGGACATGTGCTGACCTCACCGGTTCGTGCGTTCAACACGGGCCACTGCTCTAACAGCCCGAATTGATGGTCTATGACCTCGTGATGCTCCGGGAGGGATGCAAAGAACGCGTCGCGAAATGCGCGCGGATCAGATGACTCCAGCGTCTGCGATTGGGACGAAACCGGCCCTTTGTCTCTGGACGGTCTATGGAACAGTGCGCAGATGCTTTCCAGACACTCTCCCGCTGCCTTCATCTCAGCAAGCGAGTGCTCCGCCGCAATTCCAAATCCGCTCAGCGATTGGTCAGAGCCCTCGCCAACTACATCATGAGCATTTGCCCCATCTGCCGCATAGACGATGTAGCTCGGGAAGAACGGCTCATCGTCCATGCATGGTATTGCGTATGGCTCACTCACGATCTGCGAGAGGGCACGTAAAGGACTATGTCCGCAATCCTCCATTGACGCGCGCCCCCCTTACATCGACTTACGTTTCGATGGCTAGAACGGAGGAACGCTCAAACGACAGAGGATCTGAGCGTTCCCCCGCAGACGAATACTTTTTTGGCGGCGGTTAGATGCCTGCCGCGACCTTGCAACGACAAAGCTGTTGCGGCGAAATCGTTACGTCGCTTCTGCAGCGAAGCATCTCTTGAGGAAGGGGTGCCAACTTGCACCGAAGCAGCGGTTGCGGCGAAATCCTTGAGTCCGCGAAGGACTTGTGCTGGACAGCCGAAGTTACAGGCGTACCTGCCCTTGTCATGAGCATCTCCTTCCGCTTTTGCTAGATGTCTGAGGTTAGCGGGGCACTCTTATCCACCCAATTGCCCCGCCCGCGTACTATTATACGAGGCCAATCTTGTCAATACGCTCGTCGACAATTTTCGCTCTTTGAAGCGCTGATAGCGTGTGTGAAGGTCGAAGCAACATGCACGTCGCCAGAGTGTACGAGAAGGCTCTCGCGCGAATACTCGAGCGTGCCATACATGCGCGCAGCGAAGAGTCCTTCGGCGTTGGACCGCGAGACTATCAAGTGGATGCGTCAGCTTTTGCGTATGAGGTTCGCCTCAACGCATAGCAATCTTGTGCGGCTTGGGTCATGCTACCTTCCATCGTCTCGCAGCAATCATGATTGGAAACATGATTCTCTCCTCCGCGCATGGCGAGCTGGCAAGTCGTTGGTCTCACGACGCAGCCTTCCATGCGCAGAGCACCGACGATGAGAAAACACTGTCGGATTTGGCGCGCGTCGGATTTGTTCAGGCGATGAACGCACAGCCATCGGAAGCAGCGTGGCGCTGGAGCGGCGCGCATGCGGCGGCCGATCGCGCGCTGCTGGCCCTGCTGGCACGATTCGATCTCCACCTCGAGGTCGGCGTGGCTGCAGATGAGACGGTGTGGATCGCAGCTGCAATCCAGGAGCATGGCAGCGAACCGCGCGAGGCATTCTCGGGAACCGGACTTCGTTCCGACGAAGCCATCCGCGCATGCCTTGGCGAGTTTGCGGAATTCCAGTCGTGGCTCTATCGGACAGGGGACAGCGCCAAGCGGTGCGATTTTCAGGGGTTGGCTGAGCGGGCAATCAACCCATGGGATCTGCTCGGCTTCGCATCGGCGCAGCGCGATCAATGGCGTGCCCTCAACGTTTCCTGGCAAGGTTATGACGCCATCCCCGCGCCGGACGCATTCGATGGCGAGATCGATTGGACTGGGGTCGAAGCGCTGACGGACCAATCCATGCGTTGGTTGCCATCGCAGATCTGCTTCGGACACTACGGCGCGCGCGCGGACTGCACCGACCACAGCTGGCGCGGCGACAGCAACGGATGCGCAACAGGCCCGACGCGGGACAGCGCATTGGCGCATGCGCTGCTCGAACTGGTGGAGCGCGATGCGACCGGCATTTGGTGGTATGCCGGCGTGCAGCGGCCTGCGGTGCCGCCGTCGCTGCTCGATAACGATCTGCTCGCCCAGGCGCTGGCAGCGCGCGAGCGCATGGGCCAACAGCTCCGCTTGCTCGACCTGACCCACGACCTGGAGATCCCGGTTATCGCCGCCATCCTGAGCGACACAGATGGGAACCTGCTGGCGCTTGGCTTCGGTTGCCACGCCGACCGCGTGCGCGCCGTCCGCTCCGCCTATCGCGAGATGCGCCAGGTGGAACTGTCCATCGCGTTCGCCAAGCGGCGGGTGGCGCAGGCCGGCGACGCAGCACGCGCGGAGGATCGCCGATTGCTGACCTGGCTGACGAAGGTCGGCCGATTATCGCACCTGCAGCCCGGCGAGACGCTGGTTGCGCGCCGCCCACCCAATGTCGCCTGTGACGACGAACAAACGATCGAGCTCGTACGCGAACGGCTGCGCCGCGTCGGGCTAGAGGCCTATGTCCTTGATTTGCGGCGAACAGAGATCGGCGTGCCGGCAGTGCGCGCCTTCGTCCCCGGTCTCTGCCATTTCAAGCCGCGGCTTGGTTTAAAGCGATTGATCGACGTGCCGCGTGCGCTGCGCTGGCATGATGGGAGTTTCGGACCCCAGGACCTCAGCGATCTGCCGCTGCTGATCTAGAGCGTGATTCCTTCATTCTGGAGCGTATCCTGAGTTTCTGAAGTAGTTAGCGCATTCCTGTGGTGTGAAGACGTCGATGAGCTGACCGATGCCGCGCCAGGTGGTTTCGATGG
>NZ_QORW01000026.1 GCF_003574735.1 Dongia deserti | reverse complement strand
TGCGCGCCGATGCTGGGCCCTGCCGACTCCTTGCAGAAGTCAAAGACGACAACGTGCCAAGCCTGCGCCTGTTCGACACATTAGGATTCGTCCGCCAGGATCAAGCGGCTGGTTTCCAATCCTTCATCCTCGACTTGACCTGATAAAAGGGGCCTAGAATCGTGTAATGGTTTCGACAGGGGCGGCCATAGTTGGGTGGACTGGGTGGGTCGCATCCTGATCAACTCGGCCGAACGGCGACTAGTGGCATTGAGCTATGGTTCGATGAACGGGGCGAGATAAAGGGGGGCCAGAATGAGACTTCCGCTTTGGTCGTCGCGTCGGTGGCAGCAATCTACGGTTCCAATTGCTGGGCTGGCTTTGAGACTGGCGAGAGTCTCTATGAGCGATGCACAGTGTCGCCCTCCGACTCGCTCTACTATTCGGCCCAAGCACATTGCGTTGCATACATCACCGGCATCTTTGACATGATTGAGATGAATGCCAGCGTCAAAGGTGAGGACGGCAAGAGTCCAAAACAGGATGTCTGTGCCCCTGCGGATGATCAGCGTTGGGCGCGCAATGGGCATCCAAATGCAGATAGCGCATTGAAACTGTATGTAGCGAGACTCACCTATCAATCAACTACAGTCTTGAACTCTCAACGTTCTGCCCTGCGAATTCCCCTCACAAGGGAGTTCATGCGATGGTGCGCACCCGTTCGCAACGGTGTTGCCGAAAGTGCAAGACGAGCAATTCGAATTCGCCGACAGCACGGTGCTCGACGCCGCTTATTTTGTCGCCGGCGGAGTGCAAGTGGCTGTTCAGCAGGGGCTGGATCAGATCGTGGCGTGAGTTTCGAGCTACGCGCAAATCGGCGGAACTCTGCATACATCGATGTTGCCCGCAGCCCACTGCTGCGCGCAACATCGATCGTACGAGGGTGTCAAAGCGACGGCGAGGGCAGTTCAGGTGGGCACGCAGAGGGCACGCAAATGCATTTAACTCATTGAAACTCCGTGTAGCCAGATTGAGCTGACTTGATCAATAACACTCTGGATCTCTTAGCTTTCTGGCTCTAGGCTGCCCGCTCATAACGGTGTTGTCGTGGGTCGGACCAGGATGAATGGCTTGTTGTGTTGCGATCATTCGGCCGCAAGAGGTGCGCCGGCGACCGAGGGTGATTCCCGGATCGGGCGTTGAGATGATGCATCATCCTCCAGCCCTTTGATTGGACGGCGTTTCTTGGTCAGCAGAGCAGTGACGAACCTATCCCACTTCTTCATGCCCGCGCGCTTCTCCCGCATGTAGTTCCAGCGATCGTAGCTCTTTGAGCTGACATCCTGCAGCGCGTGGTTCTGAAGTCTGTCTCTGATCTCCTTCGATACGCCCGCTTTGCCAGCGAGCGTCTTCCAAGTCCGGCGCAGGTCGCGGTTGGTCACGACGGGAATGACTCCCCGGTCGCGCTGTCGCCATATGAAGCTGTAGAGCGTCCCGTGGCTGATCGGCCTCGAGGGATCCTTCGCGGACGGAAAGAACCAGCCAGACTTGTTGGGCTTGATCGACTCGATGAGCTCGGCCGCGAGCCCCGGCACGGGGATCGCGTGCGGCTTCGAATTCTTGGTCTTCGACCAGTCTATAATCCGCTCTTTGGCGTCCCATTGATCGATATGGAGTGCCGCTATTTCCTCGACGCGCTGCCCCGTGAGCATCAGAATGCGAACTGCGCGGGTATAAGGCGGATGAACTGGCGTGTCGGGACATTCGAGCCAGCGATAGAGCCGAACGAACTCGTCCTCGTCCAACCAGCGGGTACCAACGACTTTCGGTTCTGTGGGGATACCGGCCGCTGGATTGTAGACGAGGCGAAACCGTCGCGGTTTCGCGCTCCTGTAATCGTGCTCGGACTTCGTGCCCCAACTGAATGCGGAGTGGATATAGCTGCGAACGTGATCGGCCATTGACTTCTTGCCGCGCTCATAAATGGGCCGAATGACCTCGACGACTTCTTCGGACTCGATTTCACGTGCCGGCCGATTTCGCCCGAGAGTATCGGCTATCTTGTTCAGACCCTTCTCGACGTCTTTCCATGAAGATTGATTGTTGCTCTTAAGATGCTCGACGTACGCCTCAAAGAGATCAGCGACCGTGCCAGGTCGTGTGTCCCCAGCGATTTTGATGCTACGGCCCCGCTGAATCATGTCCGCGAAATCTCGCTTGAATATCTCGCGGGCCTCGCCGAGGGGCATCGATGGATAGGAGCCGATCTTCTTCTTGAGCCGCTTCTGATCGCGCCACTGCTGCACCATCCAGTCAGCGGTGACGCGCGTCGGCATGGGTTTCATCACCAGAACGAGCCGGCCGGTGCCATGACCTTCGCCATCGACGAGGCTAACCTGTTTTCCCGTCTCCTCCGCGCGCTTCAGCGCTCGGCGAATTTCTCCATCTGTCAAGCTCGGCACTGGGCTCTCCCGTCGGCTTTCGAGTGGGGTCGCGAGACGGCTAACCGGGGCCGGCGACTGGGGTCAAAACCGCCACCAATCCCCTGGAACAGCCCCCAATATGCCATTGCACCCGGGAGTGCGCCAAGTCAAAAAATCATTGTGATTCAAGCAGTAGATGCGTGATCGAGCGTGATCAGGAAGGGCCAAGTAGGATGGTTGTGCGCCATGATCAAGGCGGAGGCGCCGAGCTCCAGCGCGCGCTTCACCACCTCGCGCACATAGAGCGGCGTGTGGTTGACCGTGCCCCTGCTCTGCATCTCGTCCGCTACCAGCGCGTTGCGACCGTCGAGGAAGAACAGGCGCAGCTGCTCCTCGCGCTGATGCGCCATGACGGAGTGACAGTAATCCAGCACCTTGTTCCAGGAATCGAGCACGGGCTTGTCCAGCACCTCGCGCTTCAGCATGCGCTGCGCGACCGCCTGCACCAGCTTCAGCGCGACGATGGTGCCGTCGCCAACATCGTCCACCTTGCGCAAGGCATCGGGATGCGCGGCCATGACGCCAGGCAAGCTGCCGAACTGCTTCAGCAGCGCCTTGGCGATCGGCTTGCAGTCGATGCGCGGGCGCGCCAGAGTCAGCAACAGTTCGATGATCTCGTAGTCGGCGAGAGCCTCGGCCCCCTGTTCCAGGAACTTTTCGCGCAAGCGCTCGCGATGGCCCAGATAATGCGGCTTATCGGGCGCGTCCTCGGGCACGATGTCACGCGGAGTAGGGTGGGCGATCCCAGCCTTTGGGGGACAGGGTGAAGATCTCGTAGCCGGTCTCGGTCACGGCGATCGTATGCTCGAACTGCGCGCTCAGCTTCTTGTCGCGCGTGACGGCGGTCCAGCCATCATCGAGGATCTTCACTTCGTGGCGGCCGGCATTGATCATCGGCTCGACCGTGAAGAACATGCCGGGCTTCAGGACCGGACCGCTGCCCGGCCGGCCGAAATGCAGGACCGAGGGCGAGTCATGGAACACACGCCCGATGCCGTGGCCGCAGAAATCACGCACCACGGAATAGCGGTGCTTCTCGGCATAGGTCTGGATCGCGTGGCCGATCTCGCCGAGCCTGATGCCGGGCCTCACCAGTTCGACGCCGCGCATCATGCATTCATAGGTGACGTCCACCAGCTTCGCCGCCTGCACGCCGACCTTGCCGACCAGGAACATGCGGCTGGTGTCGCCGTGCCAGCCATCGACGATCACCGTGATGTCGATGTTGACGATGTCGCCATCCAGCAGCTTTTTCGGGCCCGGAATGCCGTGGCAGACCACGTGATTGATGGAGGTGCAGATCGAGCGCGGGAAGCCGCGATAGTTCAGCGGAGCCGGGATCGCGCCGTGGCCGACGATGAAGCCATGGCACAGGCGGTCCAGCTCATCCGTGGTGACGCCCGGCACGACATGGGGGGTGATGAAGTCGAGCGTCTCGGCCGCCAGCTTGCCGGCCTTGCGCATCCCCTCGAACGCCGCCTCATCGTGGATCTTGATCTTGCGATCTTCGTAGTCCCACTCGTCAACGACGTCTTTCTTTTGCATCTGGGTGCCTGGAACTTCACGCATCATCCCTCGTCTCCTCGGGGGATAGATACGGTCGAACCCACCGCCACGCAAGCCATCCAGGCCTGCATTCCCCTCAGGGCATCAATTCTACAGTATTGTCAGAGGTTTGCGTAGCTCGATCCCGTCCGGCGAGACGGCGCAGTCATAGGCCAGAATCCGCACTTTGGCGCGGTCCACGGCGGCAAGTGCCGCTTCATAGGCCGGGTCGATGTCGCCGGCGACCCGGAAGGCGGTGCAATCCGGCCGTTGCGCCAGGAACAGAAGGGTCGCTTTCGCCCCGCTGGCGGCGAGTCGGGACAACGCCTCCAGATGTCGGGCGCCTCGGCTGCTTCGGGCGTCCGGCCATTCTGCCAAGCCGGTTTGCCGGCTCATGGTCACGCTCTTCACCTCCAGCCAGCAGTCTGGCCCGTCGCCGCCGGATAGGTGAAAATCGAGGCGCGAGGCATCGCCGTCCGGCACCTCCCGCCGCGCGATCGGCCAACCCGCCAGCTCTGGAATGGCACCGGCCGCTAGCGCTTCCGCCACGACTATGTTGGCCCGGGCGGTGTTGATGCCGATGCAGCCCGTGGATGCCTCTTCCAGCTCCCAGGAATAGGCGAGCTTGCGCGCTGTTCCCGTGTGATGGCTGAGCCAGCAGCGCCGCCCCGCGACCGCCAGGCTCAGCATCGACCCCGGATTGGCGCAATGGACGGTGGTGTGGCTGCCGTCCGCCATCCGCATGTCGGCCAGGAAGCGCTTGTAACGGCGCAGCAGAGTCGCCGGGATCAGGGGTTGTGCATATTTCATGGAAGAGCAGGCAGGCTAAGGAACTGGCGCCATGTTGCAACTTCGACTCGATCCCGGCAAGGTAGCGCCGAATTTCGAATGGACCAATCGGATGCGAACTCTGACCTCGATAGGCCTGGCTGCGCTGCTGGCGGGCTGCTCGCTCTTTTCGACCACGACATCCTGGACCAAGCCCGGCGTGACACCGGAGCAGGCCGAGGCGGATCTCGATTCCTGCAAGCGTGTGGCGCGTTCGCACGAGAAGACCGATGCAGATATCGAGCAGGACCGGTCGGTCGTATTGGATGACACGCAGGGCGCGATCGATACGGGCGTATCCCAGGATATCACTCGCCACCGGAGCCGCCAGCGCTTCGACGAGTTCGTCGACGATTGCATGCGCCAGCTTGGCTATTCGCCCGTTCAGTAATCAGATGTCAGATGCCAGATGTCAGAGGTTTGAATCCTGATATCTGAAATCTGATATCTTACATCTCGCCGAAAGCAAACACGTCGATCCATCCAGATGAGCACCCACATTGTCACCGCCGCAGTCCTTCTCATCGGCAACGAGATCCTCTCTGGCCGCACCAAGGACGCGAACCTGAACTATCTCGCGACCGAGTTGACGTCGATCGGCGTGCGCCTGATGGAGGCGCGGGTCGTGCCGGACGTGCCGGAAGCGATCATCAAGGCTGTCAACGAGCTGCGCGCCGCTTATGACTACCTCTTCACGACCGGCGGGATCGGGCCGACCCATGACGACATCACGGCGGAATGCATCGCGAAGGCGTTCGGCGTTCCGCTGATCAAGGACCCGCGGGCGGTCCGGTTGCTCACCAATCACTATGGCGAGGCGAACCTGACCGAGGCGCGGCTGCGCATGGCGCATATGCCGGAAGGCGCGACGATGGTCGAGAATCCGGTGTCGATCGCGCCAGGATTCCAGATCCGCAATGTGTTCGTCCTGGCCGGTGTGCCCGCCATATGCCGCGCGATGTTCGACGGGCTGAAAGGCAGGCTCAGAACCGGTGACAAGGTGCTGTCCGTTACGATCTCCGCTCATGTGGGGGAGGGCGTGATAGCGAAGGGACTTGGCGCGTTGCAGGACCGCTACCCGGAGCTGGAGGTCGGCTCCTATCCGTTCTTCCGGCAGGGCCGGTTCGGCGCCAGCTTCGTGCTGCGCGGAACCGACAACAGCGCCCTAAAGGCTGGCGCCGAGGAACTGCGCACCCTCATCCGCTCGCTGGGGGCGGAGCCGATCGAGGGCGAACCGCAGGAATAGCGCAGGAACGCCAGAAACTCTGACCAGTGCACAGCCTTGATCGTGGTCAAGGTCACGGGCCTATCCCTTCGGGTAAGGTTACAACGAGCGGCCCAAGCGGTTGACTCGCCCAGGAGACCTGGAGACGCGATGAAACGCATTGTGTGCGCCCTGCTAACCTTCATGACACTGCCGGGCATCGCGGCTGGCCCGGCGGCAGCGGCCTGCAAGGACGACCCGCGACCCGCGGTCAACTGGACGCAATGCGTCAAGTCGAAGCTGCTGCTGATGGGGAGGGACCTGAGCTCCGCGAACCTGCAGTCCGCCGATCTCAGTCGCAGCGACCTGACCAGCGCCAATCTCAGCAAGGCGGTGCTGGTGGAGGCGGACTTGTCTTCGGCCCGGCTTGGCGGCGCGAACTTGGCAGGCGCCGATCTCTCCAAGGCGATGATGGACCGCGCCGACCTGCGCGCCGCGGACCTAACTGGCGCCGTGCTGGTGAAGGCCGAGCTGCATCGCACCAAGCTGAGCGAGGCGAAGCTGGTGGGCGTCAACCTGGAGAAGGCGGAACTGGGACGGGCGTCGCTGGCGAACACCGATCTCACTGACGCCAATCTCGAGCGCGCCTATCTGGCGCGCGCCGATTTGCGCGGTGCGCTGCTCGCGGGGGCGAACCTGCGCAACGCGGAGCTCTATCTCGCCGACCTGCGCGGCGCGGACCTGAGCCAGGCGCAGAACCTGGAGCAGGAACAGCTCGCGGAAACCTGCGGCGATAAGTCCACGAAGCTGCCCTCAGAATTGACCGCTCCCTCTGAATGGCCCTGCGCCACCCAAGACGCGGAATAGCCCCGGGCTCGGCCCGCGCGGGCGAGGCATTGTCGATCCAACCAGCCTCGTGTTACCCATGCGCCGCCGCCCGCGTGGTGGAATTGGTAGACACAAGGGACTTAAAAACAGTTTTCTTTAGGGTGCGGCGTCCTGCCGCAATCTGGTAAAACTTCATGTGGAAACGGTGAGTTGCGCAGGGCGTGCGGGGCCAACAACCTCGAAGCACTCGAGCGCTAGGAGCCAACTAGGAGCCACAGGCTCGATCGCCGCCGGCTATTCACCTCATGCTGCGAGGCGCGCTGTGGCACGACGAAGGAGAAGAACAACGAACGCGGACGTGGCGAAATCGGTATACGCAGCAGACTTCATTGGAGTGCCCGCGAGGAAACTCACGGAGTAGAACCGCTCAAAGTCGGGGAAAGCTAAAGGAGCAATCCAAGCCGATCCCGAGCCAAGCCCTTCAGGGGAAGGTGTAGAGACTAGACGGGCGGCGCCTGTGGCCGAGAAGCTATGGCGAAGGGATAGTCCAGACCACAAACGCCAACACGGCGGCGGCGAAAGTCGAAGTGGTACGAAAATCTGCTCCCCGTAAGGGGTTGGGGGTTCGAGTCCCCCCGTCCGCACCAACTCCACATCCGCCGTATGGGCGCGTTGGGTTTTCAAGTTCGGTCCGGCTCCCGGGACCGGCGAAACCCGAAAGCTACTGTTCGGTCCTCGTACATCTGCCTAGGCCGGCGCGACGCAGAAACTGACCCTCAGTATATCTGCAAAATGCCGTTGACGAGGTAAACCAACATGGTTTACAAATCGACAACGTCGACCCGTGAATGGACCGGGCGCGCAGCAAGGGGGGCCCCATGAGGAGAGGTTAAGCCGACGGTCGATACCTGCGCCTGCGGGCGTCGGCAAAAAAAGTAAGTGGCGCAACGAGAAAGGCCGAGCTCAGCGGTCACTGAGCTCGGCCCCCAAAATTCGACCTTCCAAGAAGAAAGGCAGCAGTATCATGAGTATTAATCTGAACGTGGTCAAGGGCCGTATGTTCCAGAACGATTTCTGGCTCGGCAGCCTGACCTTCGCCGCAATCGCCAAGTACGTGAAACTACCGGACGATAAGGATTGGGATCCAATCTTCGGAGTGGGCGAGGAAGAGGCGCAGCGTCGTTTGAACAAGGGGCGCGTCAGTAAGGACATTGTTCCTTACCTGCTTGAGAACGACGACGCGTTCTTTTCGTCATTGGCATTGATCCTCGTGCCTATGGGTGACGAACCGCTCGAGGAGGGGCGCGACTTCCAGTTTGAGCCGATTGGCGAAGCAGGCGAACTGGGCGTACTTAAGATCGACGAACACGTCGATATGTTCCCTGCCGACGGTCAGCACCGCAGCGCAGCCATAGTCGAGGCACTCAAGCAGAACCGCGAACGGATGCGTGACCAGCGCGTTCCCGTCGTGATCCTGCCATTCAAGAGCAAGGACCAGGTGCGCCAACTCTTCAGCGACCTCAATCTGCACGCCAAGGGTGCCCCGCAGTCCATCGGCTACAGCTTCGAAACCCGTGACCCCGTCGTCATTGCGACGAAGCGCGTAATGAAGGACATCCGGCTTTTCGATGGGCGCGTAAACGAGGCGACAAACTCGCTTTCGAAGAAGACCCCGGATGTGGTCACTATGGGAACTCTCGTGCAGGCTCATGAAGCGCTGCTCGCTGAGATGTTCCCAGTCAAGGGGAAGGGCAAGACCTTCCGTGATCACGATGAGTTGCACGCGATCCGACAGTTGAATCCGGCCGACCCCAAGGTCGGGACCATCTCGGAGCGTCTGCAGCAAGTCTGGGAGGTCGTATTCGCCGCTCTTCCAGAGTGGGAAGGCGTCCTTGCCGATCGCGTGCATCCGCGCGACCTGCGAGACGGAGATGAAACCAAAGGAACGAAGGGCTACATCTTTGCTTTCGGCATCGGTTGGCAAGCGATCGCACTGGTTGCGGCAGCACTAATCCGGCACAAGCCGGACGACTGGTCGGAGGATCTGGCACGCTGCCTGCGCACGGTCGACTGGCATAAGGGGCCGCACTGGAATGGAATCGCTATGGTGGGTGAGCGGGTGAACAACACCGGTCCGGGCGTCAAGGCCACGGCGGGTTATCTGCTTGAGAAGGGTGGCTTCAGCGAGGGCGACGGCACGGTAATCAAGTCTCTCTTGCAGAACTTGGCTAACTCGCGTTCCGGTCTGCAGGCAGCGGCCTAACTATCCCAGCGAGACCTGTCTTCAAGGGGCGGTGCCAGAGGCTCCGCCCCTTTGCTTTTGATCCCGGACTGCACACGGCCAGTCGCTGCTTGTAACTAATACTCGAGAGCTGCCATTCTGTGATACGTCACCGGTGCGGCTCGGCGCGCTCCTACCGACGCGATCAAACGGGAGCGGCCAAAGGAAGAGGCGTTGCTGATGCCGTCTGGCAAGGAGCATCAGGGTCTTCTTGAGGCTATCGTCTCACTACTCGGCAAGCGCGATCAGGCGTCCATGAAGACCTAAAGAACTCTTGGGAGGTGCGTGATACCTGAGTTGCCGGAAGTTGAAGCTATGCGGAGGACGCTCGCAAGCGCCCTCTGCGAAAAGTCGATTACAGATCTGCGACTTGCACCAGCTGTCAGCAGCCGGTTTGGTGCGATTGGAAACTGCGATTTGGTCGGAAGGAGATTACTTCGCCTCGAGCGACATGGCAAAGTGCTGTTGCTTCACTTGAGCGAGCGCATGTCAGTATACATTCGCCTAGGCATGTCTGGACGGTTGGTTCTGCGGCCGTTCGGCCGACGTCATGACCATTTTTCGATCCACTTCGGCGCCGACACGTGTCTCACTTACAATGACTTCCGTCGATTTGGGGAGGTAATGGTCAGTAGAGGCGATTCAAATGACAAGCTGCGGCAACTCGGTCCCGATGCGCTTAGCAGTGATTTTCGCAGCGCTACACTTGCAATCCAGACCAAGCGACCGATTAAGGCTGTGCTCATGGACCAGAAAATCGTCGCCGGCCTGGGTAACATCTATTCGAGCGAAAGTTTGTTTCGGGCCCACATCAACCCATGTCGGCCGACCAAGACTCTAACCACCGACGAACGATCAGCCATTATCCTCGCCATCAAGGCAACTCTTGCGGCCGCAATAGCGCGCGGTGGATCGACCCTTGATGACTACCGTGGGACCGAAGGCGAAGCCGGAGACTTTGAGAGGCGCTTCGCCGTTTACGGTCGTGTAGGAGACTCCTGCCATAGGTGTGGCACTCACTCGAGAATTGCAACGACAGAAATCGAGCAGCGTACAACTTACTTTTGTAGCACGTGTCAGCATTGAATCGAACCCTGCCTGAGAGTTCATGCCAGCAGGCCAAACTCATCAGCCGCGGAGCCAGGATCCGGTCACCTGAAGCTCTGGCGACTCACACTCATGTTTGCGGTTCGGGAAATTCGCTCCGGTGCTGTCGGTAAGCGATCCACTACGCCTTCGTCTTTGCCTCGAGATCTCAATCGTGTCGCAGCGAACTCTCTCACCAATCTTAGCCATCCGGCCTTTCGTCGCTTCTGCACCTGAAGCAGCCGTCGGGCCCGATCAACGACGATTTTCCCCGCCTGCGGCTCCTCGCGCGCCAAAATCGTCGTTCCCCGCTGCGCGGTGATCTAGTCCGCCGCCCGCTTCGCCCGGTGCGCCGTCGAGAGGCCGCATGGGGCGGTCTCCAGAGTGGTAGGAGAGCCACTATGGCGATCATCGGTACGTTCACGACAGCAGACGACGGATATGTGGGCACCATCGAAACACTAGCCTGCGCACCGGCGCCAGTCCGCATTACGCGGGTGCGGATCAAACCCAACCAGCAGGCACCTGACTATCGAGTCTACCGCGGCAACTCAGAGATTGGCGCAGCTTGGGCCAAGACCGGCAAGGCTGGGCAGCATTACCTAATTGTCACGTTAGATGATCCGGCCTTCGCGACGCCTATCAAATGCCGCTTGGTCATCGCCGATGCCGGGTTCTCTCTCGTATGGACCCGTTGATGAGCACACCGGGCGGGCGCAAAACCCGCCCGGACTATACCGCCTTGGCTAAGACTATACGCGGAACCATGTCAAAGCGATCAATGTGGAAATCCGGACGTACGGAGGCTTCATTTGGCTCCCAACTCGGGCGAAATCCACCCGGGAAATAGATCGTCTTTAGCCCGGCCTCTTTCGCCGGGCGAATGTCTCGATCGAGCTGATCGCCAACCATGAAAGCATTGGCGGGTCGGCGAAGCAGGCGCAGCGCACGCAGATAGATCCTCGGACCCTTCGGAGCTTCAATGACGCGATCAAAGAGGCTCTCCAATCCGTGAACTCTAGCGAGGCGCAGAACCCGATCGCGCCCGCCTTCTGTGATGATAAAGACGACGCTGCCAGCCTCACGTAAGGCCACGAGCCCGTTGCGCACACCAGTACGGAGTGCGGGCAAAGTCCGAAGAGCAGAAAGAAAGGCGCCTTCAATACGGGCAGCCGCGTCATCAGACAGAGTTTGATCCGTATCCGAACTCTGCCATGCCCGTCTCGTCGCTGTTTTCGGCGGCACGCCCTTCAGAACCAAAGCAAGCGCCTTCACCAAGAGCTTCGGCGGATAGCGCAAGCCCGCATGATGGCGTTGGGCGATACTTTGATCGATCGATCTCACAAATCCGAGCCGATCCTCAGTCGGTGCAACCACGCCAACCGCTTTCTCGACAGCCGACAATAGATCTAGCTGCGCAGTGGCGTAGACGGCGTCCGTCTCCCACAGAGTGTTGTCCGCATCTACAAAAACGACAGCTGCTTCGTTCTCTTCTGCTGGCACATCACTCTTCCTGCAAAGGCGACTCTTGGGGCTTGAGCGGCATCGGGGAAATCTTTGAGGGCTCCATCACAGGCTGAGGGAGCTCGCCAGTTGGCGTCCCCGTCGGTGCAGTCTCCGGTGTCACCACATTAGTGTCCGAGACCGTCGACCCTGGCGCGGTCGAGATCCGGCTTTCGGCGGGTACAAGCGCAATCGTAGCGCCCAATGAGATCAGCCAGAGCAGAAGCACACGGATCGACCATGAGAGGATCATCTGCGCAGGTTGAAGATAGCGCAGCTTCTCGGCAACCTTCGCTGCAACGAGATAGCTCTCAACGATGTAGTTTCGGAGGTACCGCAGCTGCAAGTCCGGGGCGACCTGTTCGCCATTTGCGTCGACGAACGACCGCGCCCACGCCTCAGGCGCCACTTCAATGATCGACTTATAGAAGAGATATGAATTGGTCCGCTCTCGCGCACCCGCAGTAGTGTCGGGATACCGAAACTGTGTTCGAGTGGCGTGGAAGACGACAAGAGCACCGCAGATTGCCAGAAAGGCAAACATGGCGAATAGTGCATAGCTAGTCACAATGAGCGCGCGGGCCGCCACTGTGAGATCTGCGTGCGCCAAGCTGGCGTGCAGCGGATAGCTCTCGAAAAACCTTGCAAAGAGAATCCCGGAAAGCGCACTCAAGAAGGTGATGATCGTCAGTAATCGGGTCGCCTTCTGATCTTGGTACTCGGTCAATTCCTTGACCTCATCCAAGCTTTCGCGGCCGCGCTCTAGCGTCTCCTTGATAGTCGCCGTATCGTCTAGCTTCAGATTCGCCAATCCTGCTGCAACTCGTTCAATCATCTCCGCATCAGGTATCTTTTGCCAACGCCCATCGGTCTGCGGAAAACGCGGATAGTAATCAAGCCTGCGGCCGATCAGTGCTCCAAAGAAAGCGCCGACTGGCCCAAGGCGACCCTCCGGCTTCGCTCGACTGATTTCTGTCGCCGTTGGTGTTGCAGACGCGTTCATACATCCACCTCTCGTCAGCGTTTTTCTTAGGTGGGCGACAGCCCTACGCGGCGGTCGCGCTCGCGTAACCACCAAAGCATGGGCACAGCGATCAGTACCATCCAGGCCTTTCCGATCACTTGGCCCACCAGAAAATCCAGACTGCCGAAGGCGAGCCACAGAAAGGCGATGCTATCGATGACTAGTCCGACGACACTGCTTGCGATCGCCGCGACCACAAAGCCACGGCGCTGCAATGGAGTGTAGACAGCCATGTCAGCGAATTCTGAAAACAGAAAGGCGACGGCTGAGGCGAAGACGAGACTCGAAGGCGCGAATGTAGCCGACAAGGCGGCACCCAGCAGAATCGCGCTGGCCGCCCAACGCAGACCTAATCGTCGCTGTACAAGATCCCGCAACACTAGTGCGAGTCCCACAAGCAAGACGCCGCTCGGAGCGGTTATCTCTGGTGCCACCGGAATGAGGCACGGCCCATTGGGCACGCAGACCGTGCCAATGTTGCCGATCATCCAATTCGCTGCTGGGACGCAAGCCGCGAATGCCGCCAGGAAAAAACCACCTTCCAGGCGCCGCCGGCGTTCGAGTTCACGCATGCGCCACCTCCCGCTCAATGGTGCTCGCCTCCGTCTGGGCGCAGTATCGGGCAAACCCATCTGCTCGAAGGCGACAGGCCGGACATTCACCGCAGCCATACCCCCACGCGTGTCGACGACTTCGATCGCCGAGATAACACGTGTGCGTCTCCTGCGTGACAAGTTCGACCAGAGCATCGCCGCCGAGAGTTCTGGCCAGTTTCCAAGTCTGCGCCTTGTCAATCCACATCAGCGGCATGTGCAGAACGAAGCGCCGCTCCATGCCAAGATTAAGCGTCACCTGCAGCGCCTTGATCGTGTCGTCGCGGCAGTCCGGATAGCCAGAGTAGTCCGTCTCGCACATGCCACCAACTAGGTGCCGCAGCCCCCGCCGATAGGCCAGCGCCGCAGCGAAGGTGAGGAAGACGAGATTCCGGCCTGGCACGAACGTGTTCGGCAGCCCGCTATCGCCCATCTCAATCGCAACATCACGAGTGAGGGCGGTGTTCGACACCTCGCCGAGCGCAGTGAGTCCCAGAACGTGGTCCTCCTTGAGCCTTTTGGCCCAATAAAGATTGAGGTCCATCAGGCCCTGGCGCAGACGCTGGCGACAGTCCAATTCGATGCGATGCCGCTGTCCGTACTCAAAGCCCACGGTTTCCACATGCTCGAATCGGTCAAGGGCCCACGCCAGACATGTCGTGGAATCCTGACCGCCCGAGAACAACACCAGGGCCCTTTCGTTGTCTATCATCGTGCGTCCTCTCGCGGTCCGAAGTAGCTGCAAGATTCTCCGTTGCTGTCCCGATAGACCGTGACACGTGCCAAACCTGCGCCGACCGATGACAGCCGCTTCCAAATCCACACCGATAGATTCTCCATCGTCGCCGGTCCGAGATCCGTCACCTCATCGAGAAACCGGTGATCCAGGCCGTTTCGGACGTCCTCCAGAACTCGCGCAAAGAGCCCAAGATCAACAACCATTCCGGATTTTGGGTCCGCCTCACCCCGTATTGTCACTTCGGCGCGGTACGAGTGTCCGTGGATCCGACGGCTAGGTTCAGCGTCAATTGCCCGATGAAGGGTGTGCGCAGCCTCGAAGCGAAACTGCTTGCAGAGTTCAAACATCACGGAATCCCAAGGAGCTTGTGCGTTTGTAGGCTCAGGCGCCAACGTGGGTGCGCGAGACAGTATGCGATCGCCGCATCTGTATTCGCTTGGCGGTTACTACCGTCCATTGGCTGCAACCACCAATGCTCAAATTCAAGCGCCTCGAGACTTTCAGGATCGAGGTTCGACTGAGGATAGACCAGCTTGAGTTCACTACCCCGCACGACAACGAGTGATGCGCCGGCTTTGGGGCTGACGCAGATCCAATCCAGACCCTTTGGTACTGGCTGGGTTCCGTTTGTCTCTACCGCGCATTCGAAACCGCGCTCCTTCACTGCCTGGAGCAGATCATCATCGAGTTGCAGCAGAGGCTCGCCGCCAGTAAAGACGACAAACCGGCGCGCATAATCACCTTGCCACGTAGCCTCCAGGGCTTCTGCCAACTCGTCGGGCGAATCAAATCGCCCCCCTCCTAGTCCATTTACGCCTACGAATTCGGTGTCACAGAACCGACAAACGGCAGCTTCACGGTCTGCCTCGCGGCCGGACCAGAGATTGCAGCCGGAGAACCGACAAAACACCGCTACGCGTCCAACCTGAGCGCCTTCGCCCTGTAGCGTCTTGAAGATTTCCTTCACCGCATAGCTCATGGCAAATCCTCAGCCATTGGCGGGCTTCAGTAACGGCAGATCAGCAGAGCCGGAACGTCGCGCTCGTACGTCGGCGCGTACGACACCGATCAGGTATTGAGCCAGAGTGACGATGTCCCGATTCACGTTTTGAATGGCTTTCCAGTGCCGGCGGTCTCCACTGCCGAAATCCCATTCGCCCGACGTCCACGCCGTACGGCCAACGAGGCAGCCAAGACCCTTGGTGAACTCCTCCCAGCAACGAGCACCATCGAGAAGTGCAAGCACTTCCATGACATAACCGAGCGCGACGATTCCGGCACCATGTACTAGACGCGAAGTCTTTGGAGTATGGCCCTTCCATTCGCTCCGAAAAACGTCCTGCACTGCCCGATAAAATTCGCTGATGAGTTCAAAACACTGGTCTTTTCCATTCTTGCGACGGATCAACTCACGCATCACGCCGTCCCCTAGGGAATTTATGATCACGCGCTGAATTGCGGTATCTCTGATAAGGCCAGCTGGATTGGTGTGCTGGTGGACGAGTCCCTTCAGAGAGGAACCGGCGTCATAATTCAGGCGCGCAGTAAACTCGGCAGCCAGCGATCGGTCCGATAGACGCCGCGGCAGTCCGTCAACCGTTGGCAGGAGTTCGTAGATGAGCGATTTCGGAAGTGGCCGCGTGTTATTGATGAGCACGAACTGTCGACGCAGTTCGGCATCGTCTTCGCACAACACGGCCGAGACGAACACCTGAAAGTCTTTTCCGTTGAGTTGCGACAAGGCCGACAGACGTTGCTGACCATCTACGACCAGGCCAGGGGGACCCTTGCTGACGTCAATGCTCACCTGACAACGGCCTTCCTCTTTGTCCTTAATGACGATCCCGCTAGTGAATGCGACGACAATGGGATTTGGTAGAATTGCCTCAGGCTTCTCGAGGTAATCCTTGATTTCCCGGATATGCCCAGCAATCTGCGGACGCTGGAAGCCATTCAGCTTGCCCATTGTGTCGCGGGCAACCCGCTCAATTGCCGCAAATCGCTGTAGTTCGGACGCGAGAGCGGCGAACGACAGGACGGTGTGTTGAGGACTTTGTCGAGCGCGGATCGCTGCGAAGGTCAGAGTCTTCATGATGCTCACTTCTGGTCGGCAGAGTGTCAACAAGCGCCTTAAAGACGCCAAGGTTGTGAATGCCACGTCGCTTGTTGCGGTTGCTTGCGCGGAAGATGATGACCTCGATCGACAGCTCCTTGCAGATTCCACAAGAGCATTGTTTCCAAGGTCGTTCAGTCAGGGTTCGCGCATATCGCGCCCTCAGATCTGCCACAGAACGCGATCCCGGCAGCTCGTCGAGGGTGGTACCCAATGTGGCCGGAGTCGCATACGCAAGCACGGCGTCGAGCGTGGCTTCGAGTTCGCAGCGCCCGCGATCGTACGCCCGTAAGCTGTCAAGCGCGCGACGCTCCAATGCGACAAGATCTTCCTGTCGGAGGAGACCTCGTTTGGCCAACCGCATCAGTTTCGGATTTTCAAGTGCCTGAGGAACGCGGATGGCGGTGTAGTAGGTCAGCCGATTGTCTTCTGCTCGAAGGTAGTAGTTCGCCTTCGCGTCCTTGAAGGCACGAATTAGCGGAGAGGTCGTGTCGAAACTGGTGATGCCAAACGAACTGAAGCTCTCGATTTCATCAGCCTTTGCGAAGCCTAGGATGTGCAGTCGCGTACGAGTGGGCACGGCTTCGCGAATAGCGCGCAAACACGCCTTGATCTGCGGTGACTTCAGCGGCACCGTACCGCCGAGAGCCAAATAGCTGTAGCCCATCGCGACTAGTTGGCGGGCCGCTTCGGCCATACTTCCAGGCGACCAGCCCTGGATAACTCCAAGCGCGGTAAAGTGACTACGCAAGCGGTGGCTCGCCTTCAGAAAGGTTGACGCATTCTCCAGAGTGATGTCGAAGCGCCGCTTTGCCTCCGCGGAACCGCCCGAGAGACCTGTCAACGACTCATCGAAATCAAAGATGATGTGATCGACCGAGCAGCCATGGGTAAAACCGCCGTCCTCGTAGAATTCAACCATGTTCTCCGACGAGTAGGGTGGCGTCACTTCCTTGTGATAAGTGAAGGCTCCGCAATCGCCGAAGATCGCGAGCTTTGCGAACTGTGGTCGATCAAGCCGCAGAAAGGTTCGCGCTCCGACCCGACGAAAACGCATCGCCTGTGCCTCGGTGTATTTACCTCCTACCGCCGCGCCGCCAACGATTCCGCGCGAGACCAGGATTCCATCATACGGCGCATAACCGAGAATCTCGTGCGCATAGACATCATCCCAGTATGGTGTCCGGCCTTCCGCATTCCGATCCTGGACGAAGTCGTAGGCTGGATCGACGACATCCAAACTGTCTGCGTAGATAAACCTCATCTGGCTGGCCGTGAGAGTTCGCGATCGAGGCGGATGAGGTGATCAGACAGCTTGGCGATGTGCTGAGCGGTCGACTGCACTTCGTTCCAGCGCCAGCCAAGGTCTTCCCAGGCCCCTTCTGTCCAACGGCAGTGTGGTGCGAGTCGCCGGAGTGATTCCCGCACCTCTTTGTCGGGCGTCGCCGAACTGTCAGCACGAAGCATGACTTGATCCATCAAGGCCGACATTGCGCGGATACCCGCCGAATGCATGAGCCTGCTCTTCTGCGGTGGCTTGCCCCACGCAGATCTGAAGACGTCCCGCACAGCTCTCCAGTAGAGTACCAGGGTTCGGTACATGGCGTCGGGATCCGAACCGCTACCATTTCGCTTGTATTGGCTGAGTGCCCCCATGGGCGGCTTGAGGTTCAATCTGATCGCATCAACAATGGCTGTATCCGTGACGACCCCCGTCGCATTCTTTGGGTCGGAAACGCGGCGGATAAGGCGATGGAAAGGAGATTTCGGATCTCTGTTCAGGTAGTTGCACAATTCACTCGGTAGCTTTCTCGCGGCGAGATCGCGCGGTAAGAGCGTGCTCACTTCTGGTAGCAACTCATTGATTAGCCGGGGGTGTAGCGGCCGAACCTTATTTACGAGGATGAATTGCTCGCGATGGATCTGCAGGTCAGCTGACACGAACCCAATCACCGGAACGGGAAGCCGACTGTTCTTTGCTTGGGCCAGTGCAAGTGAACGTTGTTGGCCATCAACAATCCAAGCGGCCCGCTCACCCTCCGGGCGGAGTGGGATGGTGAGTGTGCCCGACTTGCCGACCTCAATCAGACCCTTGGGTCTTGGACCGCGCGAGTTCTCGAACCTCACCTTGGGTGATAACGCGAGAATAATGGCATTTGGAAACAATACTGGGCCACTGTTGAGAAACTCAGCGATCGAACGAACATGATTGCGAATCTCCTTCCGCTGAAACCCCTTCAGGCCACTTTCATCCCGATGAATGCGGCTGATATCCGCAACCCGAGCCAAGTCCGATCCATAGAGGAAGAAGGCGAACACATCGATATTGTCGCCCTGCTCAGTCCTTACGGCCCTGACGACCAGATCGCCACCCTTTTTACCCAAAGCGTTCCCTCCGTTCGTCCCGGATCTGCGCTACCAGTCTGGCGAGGCGTCCCTGCTCGCAAGACACGCGAAGGTCGTCGCGCAGCACCCGTAGCAGGCGCCCGGACCTGCCATCCGCACTCTTCCAATGACGGCGCAGCAGTTGCAGCAATTCAGAGTCGGTCTTCTGCTGCCGCAGGATCACTCGCGGCCGCCGCCACTTAGATAGGAGGGTGCCAACACTCGCCGCGTGCACTGCGGCGTCCGCCTTCGGCGCCACGACGGCCACAGCTTCCACGAAGTGACGCGCCGCTCTTGTAGCGAAGTCGGACCGCGTTCCGGGGAGGGGGCTGTCAGGCCCATCAAGTCGGTCATCGTAGGGCATGAGCCAGGCACGCAGGCGAGGATCTACGCGCTCTGACATCGTGCCTGTCATGATTCGCAAGCGCGAGCGCACAGCCTTGGGCAAGCCCGCAAGTTCGCCAGAGATCATTTCAAGATAACTCTCAGGTAGAGCGACCACGATGAGCCCCGAGGTAGCTCTCGCCTCTTTGGCAACGCTATGGTTCAGAGGGGATAGGGCTGATAGGCGGTCCCACCAGTCCTTGGGCGAGACACGCGGGGAAATGCGCTCCAAGACGTTATCAGGCTGGCCGGACACCACAGTGAGGCCATAGCTGGGGACGAACAATTCCCCAGGTACGAACCCAAGGCCGGCCGATACGATTCCCAATGTTCCTTCCAGGCGCCGGGCTGCCTCAGTCGCTTCCATAAACGACCGTCCACAATACAGTCGCGATGCTGGAGCTATCCGCGGAGCCTTTTGCACTCGCGCCGTCCATGCTCGCGACACTCTGGCCAGCGAATCGATCGCAAGGTCGTCTGCTCGCATCTCGTCCGCAGGCGCGAGTCGCTTTCGGTTAGTACAGGCAGTGATTACAAGAGGCATCAAACTGCACAACATTCTCAGAGAGATCGAATCCGTGGAGTGCAGTTTTTTGCCCGCCAGGATTCTTGAGGGACACAATAACTGTTACCAGCCATCAAGCTCAATCTCGAAAACTGCGCCAGCCCGAAAAACGCTCCGAGGTCAGTTTTTCATGGTCTGGACTAGGTAGCTCAGATTCGACTTTCCGGCTAGCTAATCCACGATGCCTAAAGGGGCTCCGCCCCTCGCGCGCGCCAGGGTAGAGCGCCGGCCCCCGCCGGCGCCGACCGGGGCGGTCTCCCCGGTCTTCCGCGCTCCCTGACAGCCTGAAATGCCCAAAGGCGCAAATGCGCTTGTGCAGACCCGCGCGTTCCGTGCGGCCCTCCGGGCGGGCGATCCCCCTCCGCCCCGGCCGCCCTGGCCCTTGCTACCCCCGGTCTCGCCGACGGGCAGGGGTGCAGCGCAGCGCTGCGCTGACACCCCAACCCAAAGGAGACTGACAATGACCAAGAAGATCGAAACTGTCACCGAGAACCGTTCCGAGGTGTTCGTCCCGCTTAACAAGCTCAAGAAGTCGCCCCGGAACGCCCGCAAGATGCCGCACAGCGATGCGGCCATCGAGGCACTGGCAGCAAGCATCGAAGCCAAGGGCATGCTGCAAAACCTGGTCGTCGAACCCGAGTGGGACGAGGAGGGGGTAGAAACTGGGTTCTACTTCGTCACGGTAGGCGAGGGTCGTCGTTTGGCGCATCTTCTGCGCGCCAACCGCAAGCAGATCAAGAAGAACGAGCCAATCCGCTGTGTCCTCGACGCGGCCAACGATCCCCACGAGATCAGCCTGGACGAGAACGTGACCCGTAGCGACATGCACCCCGCCGACCAGTTCGAGGCGTTCCGGCGTCTGAGCGAAGAGAATGGTTGGGGCGCGGAAGAGATCGCCGCGCGTTTCGGCGTGACGCCCCACGTGGTACGCCAGCGACTCCGCCTCGGCGCAGTCAGCCCCAAGCTGATGCAGGTCTATCGCGAGGGTGCGCTGACACTGGACCAGTTGATGGCCTTCGCGATCAGCGAGGACCATGAGCGCCAAGAGCAGGTTTATGGCAACCTGTCCTGGAACAAGGAGCCGTCCGTCATCCGCCGAATGATGACGGAAACCCACGTTCGAGCGAGCGACCGGCGTGCCGTATTCGTTGGAGCGGACGCTTACATCGCGGCGGGTGGAGCGGTTCTGCGCGACTTGTTTTCGGAGGACGACGGCGGCTACTTCGCGGATGCCGGGTTGCTTGATCGTCTCGCTGTCGAGAAACTGGAAACAGTCGCGACCGAGGTTCAGACCGAAGGATGGAAGTGGGTGCAGGCCTTCATCGACTATCCGCACGCGCACGGCCTGCGGCGCATCTATCGGCAGCCGGTCCCTCTCTCGCCCGAAGATCAGGCAGAACTCGATGCCGTCCAGGCGGAGTACGATGCTTTGTCGGAGCAGTACGATAGCGCCGAAGAGCTTCCCGACGACGTTGACGCCAAGTTCGGCGAGCTTGAGGCAGGGATCGATCGGCTATCGGAACGGCAGCGCGCCTACGATGCCGACGATATCGCGCATGGCGGCGTGTTCGTGGTGTTGAACCACGACGGCACGGCCCGCATCGAACGCGGCTTCATCCGTCCCGAGGATGAGAAGCAGCCCGATCGGGCGCCGGAAACGGAGAGCAACGGCGAGATCGTCACCGGAGATCACGAAGGCATCGAGGGCGAAGCCGCCGTGTCCCCTAAGACGGAGCAGGAGGACACGGAGGACGACAACGGCAAGCCTCTGTCGGACCTTCTCATCCGCGATCTGAGTGCGCATCGCACCCTGGCGCTCCGCATCGCAGTTGGCGAGAGCCCCGACATTGCCCTCGTTGCCGTCACCCACGCCTTGGTCGCGCAGACCTTCTATCGGGGTTATGACACGGGAGCCTGTCTCGACATCACGCCGGCCAGCACGCCGTTGGGTGGGCATGCTGACGGGATCGAGGACACGGCGGCGGCGAGGAAGTTGGCCGAGCGGCACGAAACCTGGGCCGTGCAGATGCCAAAGGACGCCGCCGATCTGTGGACGTTCGTGGTAGGGCTCGACCACGACAGCCGGATGGCCCTGTTCGCGCACTGTACGTCGCTCACCGTGTTCGCAGTCCGCCAGCCATGGGATCGCAAGCCGCGTGCCTGGGCGACGGCTGACGGGCTGGCGGGCGCGCTCGCCCTCGATATGACAGCGCATTGGGCGCCGACAGTGCGGAGTTACTTCGGTCGGGTCACCAAGGCGCATATCCTTGAGGCCGTGCAGGAGGCCGTGGGCGAGGAAGCGGCACATCGGCTGCGGGGCATGAAGAAGCAGGCGATGGCGGAGGCCGCCGAACAGCTTCTCGCCGGAACCGGCTGGTTGCCCGCGCTTCTCAGAACCTCCGGGCCAGACATCGGGACGCAAACCCACGAGTCGGCTGTCGCAGCTGAATAACGCGGCTTGGGGCTGCCTCAGGGCGGCCCCAATTTTTCGCGCCGCCGACCCGACGGTCGGCGGCGCACTTTTGATGGGCTCACGGGTTTCAACTCTGCGGGTGCAGCGAATAGGCAGTGCAATCTGCGGCACGCACTGTAGAATCGCTCTTGGCGATGCGCGCCAATAGAGGTGCTGGGCGGCGAAGAGGTGGCGTATGACGCTTGGATTCGGAATCGTCCTCAGCCTTCTCGGCTTGGGAGCGCTGTGCGCGCTGATCTTCCAACTCGCCGCATACGCTCTTCCGGTTTACGCCGCGATCGTGGCCGGCCTGTACGCCAATGACAGCGGCACGGGACCGGTGGGTGTGATCGCGCTCGCCATCCTTGCGGGAGCCGTGGCGCTGGTGCTGGGCCAACTCGCTTTCAGCATTCGCGTTCTTCCAGTCCGGATCGTGGTGGCACTTCTGTTCGCGATCCCAGCGGTTATCGCGGGCTACGGCGTCGTTCACGGTCTTAGTGGCATCGGCGATACATCAGAGACCTGGCGACAAATTTTCGGCATTGCCGGTGGCGCAATAGCAGGCTCAACGGCGCTCGCCAGACTCGCCCTTCCGAGGCCTGAGGCAACGGCACATCTACATGCAGCCGGCCCTCCTTCCAGCGTCGATGATCGGACCGGATACGCCCTTCGGCCAACGTCTCTTGAGGAGGAGAGCGTGCGCTCTCGAGGTTTCTCCAGACGGCGCCGAACCCGGCAAGTCCGCATGGCGCAAGGGGCAGTCCGGCGCTGACTCGACCGAGACGGACCGTCGCCTCTGCGACGCCGCACGTCTTTGCACCCGACAAACCATCTGCCTCTTGTCTCCTGCATCCGAGGAACGCCAGTCTCCTTCCGGGTCACTCCGTGTCGGGTGCTCCCATCGCCGCCTCGGATGGCCTGATCTGGCCGCAGGCCGGCTTGCGCCTCGATCGCCTCTGCCGCAACAGCCGGGACCGACTATTTTCCGCTGCCTTCGGCTTTGCATCGCGAAACAAAATAGTCGGTCCCGGCCGTCCTCCGCTGCGCTGCGGCTCGCGGGCGAGTGCGGCGTCGATCGCCTCCGACCGGTCGATCGCCATCGAGGCCGCGATGGGCGCGGTCCGATAGACAGACAAAGGAGACTATCATGGCGACCATCGGCACCTTCACCAAGTCGGGCGACGGTTTCACGGGTTCGGTCAAGACACTGACCCTCAACGTCAAGGCGGCCATCCGGGCCGCCGAGAAGTCCAACGACAAGGCCCCCGACTTCCGCATCTTCGCCGGCACTGTCGAGTTCGGCGCTGCCTGGAAGAAGACCTCGAAGGAGGACCGCGAATACGTCTCGGTCAAGCTCGACGACCCGAGCTTCGCGACTCCGATCTACGCCTCGCTGGTCGAGGCCGAGGACGGGCAGAGCTACAGCCTCATCTGGTCCCGCCGCAGCGGCGACTGACCTCGCCGGATCACGACGCCCCGCTCTCCGGAGCGGGGCGTTTTGGCCTGCTCATAACCGCCACCTTCCGATCGATCGCGGCGGACCTGCGGTCCAATCCATCATTCCGATTTTCTAAGGGCTCTGCCCTCGCGCGCGCAAGGGATCGCTGACGCTCGCCCAGGGCGGTCTCCCCGACCTTCCTCCACTTCGCTCCGTGCAGGTCGGGTGATCCCCCTCCGCCCTGGCTGCCCTTGCCCTTGCTACCCCGGTCTCGCCGACGGGCAGGGGTGCAGCGCAGCGCTGCGCTGACACCCCAAGCCAATAGGAGAAGACCCATGACCATGATGACCTTGAACCCGAATGAGCGTCCGGTTTCGAGCGGCTTCCGCGTGGAAACATCGCGTGGCGAGCGTATCGGCCGCGTTTCATCGGAATGGTTCTCGCGCCCGGACGACGAGCGTTATCTCAGCCTGACGGCGCTGCATGATGCCGTGCACGGCCGCGCCGAGCGTGCCACCGCACGGACGGTGGAGAGCCGCGCCGTGAAGGTGGAGGCGAGCCGCGACAATGCCGAGCGGCTGGCCCTGATCGTGCCGGGACGTAACGAGCCCGTTTCGCCGACGCATTGGAGCTTCGGGCAGTTGTGCGGACTGGTCGGTGCGCCTTCGTCCTACATGCGCCAGCTTCCGGCCCCCTTGGCCGCGATCAACCTGCAGCATGGGTTGCTGTCGCATCGCGCCGAACTAGTGAAGACGCTCGAAGCAGGGGACGGACGCGTGGAGCTCCGCGCGGTCACCGGCCCGGATTACGGCCGCATCTGGGATCATGAGCTTGTCGCCGCCGTGCAGCGGATCGCGGGCGACGGTACCGGTGACACGCGTTGGAAAGTGCCGGGTGTGCTCGACTGGTCGACCATGAGGCACAATCCGTTCGTGGACGTGACAGCGGAAACGACGACGCTCTATGCCAGCGACCGAGACGTGTTCCTGTTCTTGGTGGACGACACGCACCCCATCGAAGCGGGGCAGCTGGCGGACGGGTCGCCGGACCTCTATTTCCGGGGCTTCTACGCCTGGAACTCGGAAGTTGGCTCAAAGACGCTCGGCATTGCGTCGTTCTATCTCCGCGCGGTATGCCAGAATCGGAACCTCTGGGGCGTCGAGGATTTCGAGCAAATCACAATCCGGCACAGCAAATTCGCCGCGCAGCGCTTCGCCCACGAGGCAGCACCAGCGCTCGACAGCTTCGCCAATTCCAGTCCCGCGCCGTTCGTTGCGGGGATCAAGGCGGCCCGCGAGCGGGTCGTTGCCCGCACTGACGAGGACCGACAAGGCTTCCTGCGCAAGCGCGGCTTCTCCAAGCCTGAGACGGTCAGGATCATCGAGACCGTGCTGAACGAGGAAGGCCGTCCGCCCGAGTCGGTGTTCGACTTCGTGCAGGGGATCACGGCACTTGCCCGTAGCAAGGCGCACCAGGACACCCGCCTGGAGCTGGAGGGCAAGGCCAAGCGCCTGCTGGAGCGTGCCGCCTGATCTCCGGAGAGCCGCGCAGCCGGTAGCTCGGTTGCGCGGCTTTGCGCTTCGGTGGGTTTCCGGCTCTACGATTGTCCGCTGATCCGCCTTTGCGGATCGGCCGCGGGCGCACTTGCGCCGGCGCTCGCCGGGCCTCGCGGCCCGGCTCGCGCGATATCACGCTTTCACCTTGGGCACATTCTCGTCGAACAGATCGACCGGACGAACACCCAGCGCCTGTGATGCCTGCCAGATGGTCAGGAGAGTCGCGTTCTGCCGGCCGCGCTCGATGCCACTGATATAGGCCCGGTCCACGCCCATGCGCTCGGCAACGGCCTCTTGGCTGAGGCCGGCCGCCAGCCGATACCGGCGCACGTTGGCTCCAAAAATCCTGCGAATGTCCATCCGCAGGATAGGAAGCAATCGCGTATTTTAGCGCTACGTATTATAATACACGGCCGACGACTGCTGGCGCGCGAGACACGGCCGAATCGCCAGCACTTCCGGACAAGAAGTACGCGACTCGGGAGGCCCTTCCAGCCATGTGTGATGCATGAACGCGACCTACGCGATGCCCGTTCCGCATCGACAGAGCGGGCACCGTCGTGGCAATTCTGTAGCCCGCATCGCGAATATCGTACTCCTGTATGCCAGCGAGTCTTGCCATGAGCGCACCACCCTTCGACGACTCCCCGCCTGACAGCCCGCAGCTCACGCCGTATGACGAGCGGCATTTCGTAACCTACCTTCGTTTGCTCGATGCACATGAGGAAGGTGCCGACTGGCGTGAGGCCGTTCGGGTCATCTTTGGACTAGACCCCGAGCGGCAGCCCGAACGCGCGCGACGCGTGCATGATAGTCACCTTGCGCGGGCCCGCTGGATGACGGAGGTCGGCTACAAACATCTCCTCCAGTCGGACGAGCACTAAATCCAGAAAGGCGCAAAGCCGCCTTTCAGCCGCACTGCAAATCCGCTCCTTGCGCATCACGCGTTCGAGCTTTGAGGGCTTCCTATAGCGGCACGATCTGAATATCTGAGCGACCCTGTGCAGAGCCTTGGACGGGAGCCGCGCATGCCAAGGATACGCGACTGGCGGTCGTCGAGCGCCGCCGACGAATTGAACCACTTGGATCGCGCAGGCCTCGCCTGGGAGTTCCTGCGCCGAAACCCGCGATACCGGAGAGACTACAGCAAGCTCAGTCGCGACACCGCTGACGAGGCCGCGACAGCCGCTGGCGAGCGCTGGGGGTTGTGCTTTCGCCTGCAATCCCGACCTCCCGGCCGGATCTGCGCCGACGGTCTGGCGGCCGGAGCTGCTGCCCATCAGCGTTGTCCTGGTTTCGGCGCCCGCTAGCTTCACCAGTGCTCACCCACTCGCTGCTGCCGACTTTGCGCCGGCATCGCTCGAGGCCGATCGACCAGACGGTCGCCATGTCGTGTTACGAGATGCGCATGGCAGCCATCATCTGTGGCTGCCCGATCCGCAAGCCGGAATGCCGCTTGCCGCTCTCGTGCCACTTGATGACGCAGCGCCACTCCGCATCGCTGGGCTCGCGCGTTTCCGGCGCCACCTGATCGGCCATCCGTCAGGTTTCAAGCGACAAGTCGCGGGATATGCTGCTCAACGAGTTGCAAGAATCGTTGGTTGCAGGCCCCCGCAACCAACGATTCTTGCGACCCAATATCGCGAGCCAGGCCGATCCCCGAGAGGGGGCCGGTCATTTTGTTTTGCCGGGATCGTCTGCTGTAGGTCCCGCAACCAATTGCGCCTGCGTCATGCCGGGGAGGAAGTCTCTGATAGTCCACGGTGAGCGCGCCGTGTCCCGAGCGTATCATCTTGTCGATCAGCGGCTCGCTTGGTTCCCGGCGGAACTTCTCGATTCGCGCCGCAGCGATGTCGAAATGGGCGATAGGCGCCGAGCTTCGTGCGTGACGTGTAGCGGCCGTCTTCAACGAGCGCTGGAGGAGGGGGAGCCGGCGCGGAAATCGTTGGAGCAGCTGATTCGGGGGCGTTTGCCACGACCTGTAGAAGGGTGTTGCGTCGAGAGGCGACGATTTCTGCCGCCGCGCGCACAGGGTCGTCCTCCGTGTGCACGTAGCGCATGAACTGAGTGACTGTCTTGTGAGCGGTGAGCTGCATGCCGACTTTCACCGGCACGCCCGAATTCGCGATCTCCGTGGTGGCGCGGTGGCGGATCCCATGCGTTCCCACGTGTGGAACTTTTGCTCGCTTGAGGATGCGCTTCCACCCCTTGAAATAAGTGTATTGCGACATTGGTCGCTCGGGCTTGAAAATGGACGGCACGACGTAAGGGGAGTCTTCCAAGCGCGGCACCGTTGAGAGAAGGATGAAAGCATCCTCGCTCATGGGTTTCGAGATTTCGCCAGTCTTGCTGTCTGGCCAGACGATGCGCCGATTAGCGAAGTCAACCCAATCCCATTTCATGTTGATGATCTCTGACATGCGAGCCGCAAAGGCGAACTGCAGACGGATTCCAAGGGTGAGGAACGGGTGCTCCAGTCCCTCCACCTCCGCCCGCTGGAGGTAGCCGAATAGCCGAACCATCTCATCATCGGTTATCAGCCGTGTCTTGCCGCCTTCCGGGTACTTCGGGATGTGGCGGCATGGATTGGTGCCGTCGTCACGAAAACCCCAGACCTCGGCCATGTTGAACATCTTGCGAAGGCAGGACAGAACGCGATTGGCGGTCACGGGCGTCTTCTTCATCCGAGTGATGAGGCCCGATACATCCGACCGAGTGACCTCACGCACCTTCAGAGCGCCAAGTTTGGGAATGATGTGGCGATCTATGTAACCTTGGTTGCTTTCAACCGTTCGCCTCCGGTTCTTTGGTTTCGAGTAGTCTTCCATCAATTTGGTGCAAAGCTGTTTCGTGGTCGGAGCCGCACGTGCAGCCGTCTTGTCCGCGCTTGGGTCTTTGCCCTTGCGCACGTCTGCAAGCCAGTCCTGAGCAATCGAGCGAGCTTGCTCGACTGTGAGTTCGCCGAAACGGCCGATCGCTGGCTTCCGGCGTTCACCCGCGTTGGTGCGATACTGAACCATGAAGATCTTTCGGCCAGCGGGCGTGACCTTCAGGAGAAACCCAGGCACGATGCTGTCGCGCAGCTCGTACTCCTTGGCGCCGAACGTGGCTGCGTCGACCGCGGTCTTTGTGAGTTTGATCTTGGCCATTCGAGCGCTCCGTTCCTTGCCGACATTCAGGGGCCAACCAGGGGCCGCCAGAAAGCCGGCTGCTTCGCAGTTCCGGCTATACAAGGTCGGTTGCGCCGGACAGAAAGTCTATCTATCTCAGGCGCTTAGCGAATGAATTCGCGCTGCCGGATAGAAATAGGATAACCGCGCGGAGCTGGCTTAAAATCCCTCGGCCCGAAAGGGCCGTGCCGGTTCGAGTCCGGCCGCGGGCACCATCCATTCTAGGAGAAGGCGAATGGCGGGCAAGATTCTACTAGCGCATCGCAAGACGTAGCTGGTAACGCCATTGAGTGTCGGAGGAGTGTCTCTCTCAATAGAGATCGCAAAGCAAACAGAACCAAACCTAGGGCCGAAGCCATGCTGAAACTCAAACCCAACTGCGAGTGCTGCGACAAGGATCTGCCGTCGGAGAGCGCGGAGGCGCGCATCTGCACGTTCGAGTGCACGTTCTGCGCAACGTGCGCCGAGACGGTGTTCGGCGGCGTCTGCCCGAATTGCGGCGGCAACCTAGTGGCGCGGCCGATCCGGCCTGCCGCGATGCTGGTCAAGTATCCGGCTTCGACGGACCGTTATCTGCGCGACGCGCCGTGCGGCACGCGGGCTGCAGAGTAGATCATCATCAGGATGCCTTCTCGTACGAGATGAACTCGAGCAGCGATCCGTCCGGGTCGCGGAAATAGATGCTGATGCCGGCGCCGCGTACCGCATTGCGCGGGACGGGGCCGACTTCGATCGCGATGCCGTGCCCCTCCAGGTGCGAGACGGCCTCGGCAATCAGCCCGGGCCATTCGAAACAGAGGTCGCTGTTGCCGGGCTGGACCGGCAGCCGCGCCACGAGATCCGGTCGATGGCCGGGTCCATGGCAGTTCAGCTGCGTATCGCCGAAGCGATAAGCCCAGCCATCGTCCTGAGGAATGAGTTCGGCGCCCAGAACGTCGCGATAGAAGGCATTCGAGCGCTCCCAATCGGAAACGTGGATGACGCAGTGATCGAGCTTGAGCTGCGGCATGGCGGCACTCCCTCCGTGTATTCTCCCACCTAAGGTGCTAAGAGCTGAGATCAAGACCGGTTCCGTATGGAGATATCTGCATGGCCCTTGAACCCCGCTCGCCGCGCCTGGCTGTCCTGATCGACGCCGACAACACGTCGGCCAAGATCGCCGACCGGCTGTTCGAGGAAATCGCGCAGCTGGGCGAGGCCAGCGTGCGGCGGATCTATGGCGACTTCACGAGGGGCGCCTTGCGCGGCTGGACCGACATTCTCGCCAAGCACGCAATCATCGCTCATCAGCAGTTCGCCTATGTGACCGGCAAGAACGCGTCAGACATCGCACTGGTGATCGATGCGATGGATCTGATGCACAGCGGACGGTTCGAGGGTTTCTGCCTCGTCTCCTCCGACAGCGATTTCACGCGGCTGGCCGCGCGCATCCGCGAGCAGGGCCTGGACGTGTTCGGTTTCGGCGAGCGCAAGACGCCGGAGAGCTTCCGCCAGGCCTGCCGGCGCTTCATCTATACGGAGAACCTGCTGGTCGGCGCGCAGGTGCAGCCCGACATGGCGGCTCAGGCGAAGGCCGCGCAGACGCCGGCCGACGCGGTGCCGCTTCTCAAGACCGCCATTGCCCAGATGGACAGCGATGATGGCTGGGTCGGCCTCGGCGCTCTCGGCACGCGCCTTGCCAATCTCGCAGCGGATTTCGATCCGCGCAGCTATGGCGTCGCCAAGCTCAGCGATCTTGTGCGCAAGTCAGGCGCGTTCGAGCTCGACCAGTCCGAGGGCAGGCGCGTTCGTGTGCGCCCGAAGCCGGAAGCGACTCCGCCCGCAAAGCCGCGCCGCCGCCGGCGGCCACCCGCAGCGCGCGCCGCGACCTAGCTTCGCCGTCAGTCTCCGCCTTGATCATTGCGCGGTGTGCTGGACGATCGCTGCGACGATCGTATCCCAGTGGACCAGGTGCAGCTCGTGGCCGCCGCCTTCGAGCCTGACGAGCCTTGCGCTGGCGACCGCTTCGGCCAGCGTTTCGCCGTGCTCGATCGGATAGACTGGATCGGCAGTGCCATGAATGACGAGGAGCGGCACCTTCATCTCGGAAAGCCGGCCGCGCCACGCGTCGCCAATCTTCAGAGCCCCGTGGTTCGTCGCGCTTAGGTAACCGCCCGACCGATCATAGTCTTGTGCAATGAAGGCCCCGGTCTGCGCCTCGTCGAACGGATGCGCCGTGCCAGCGAGAACGCGCGAATCTTCGATCATGCAGGCGATCACCTGCGATCGGTCGGACCAGTCCACCTTCTCCGCCGCCTCCATTTGCGCCATGAAGGCTTCGCTGAACTGCGGCAGATGCGATGTGTCCGTTCCCACCGGTGTGCTGCTGATCGCCGTCAGGGACAGCACGCGCGACGGACGCTTGATGGCGGCGACTTGGCCGATCATGGCGCCGAGCGACATGCCGACGATGTGGGCGGCCGGAATCGCATAACCGTCGAGCACCCGGAACACGTCATCGACCATGTCGTCGAAGGTGTAGCCCGGTTCGCCAGGCGGATACTTCGTCGAGCGTCCGGTGTCGCGGTTGTCATATCGGATGACGTAGCGGCCATGGCTGGCCAGCCTTTCGCACAGCGCCTCCGGCCACCAGAGCATGGACGCCATCCCGCCCATGATGAGGAAGATCGGCGGCCAGGCCGGATCGCCAAAGCTTTGCGTGGCGAGCGCGACTCCGTCGGCGCGGATCATGCGCTCGTTCATGCCAGGCCTTCGCGGCGCAGCGCCGCTTGCACCGCAGGCCGCCGTTCGATCCGCGCGACGTAATCGGGAAGCGGGTCCGGCAACGGAAAACCCAGTTGCGCCGCGCCCCATGCCAGCTGGAAGAGATAAGGATCCGCGACGGTGAAGGTCTCCCCGAACAGATACCCCCGCTCCAGTCGGTCCGCGACGAAGCGGAACCAGTGCAGTATTTCCTGGGCGATCGGCTCCCTGACATCTTCCGGAAGCGTCAGGTAGGTGGGAAAGCGCTTGTGAATCTCGCTCGCGATGAAGCTCAGCATCTCGAGCAGGCGATAGCGAGCCAAGTGACCTTGCGGCGCGAGCTCCGGCGCACGATCCGCGACCCAGGCCAGAATCGCGACATTCTCGGTCAGCACCTCGCCGTCGTCGAACACGAGGGCGGGCACATAACCTTTTGGATTGATGTCGGTGTAGCGGCCGCCACCTTCGATCTGCTTGATCGCGATGTCGACCTTGACGACGTCGAATTGGATGCCTGCCTCAAGCATCGCGATGTGGTCGGCTAGGCTGGTGAAACCGGGTGCAGAGTAGAGCTTCATCGATAGACTCCGTCTACTAGTGCTTTCGTTTTACAACCGGTTGCATATTGGGACGACTGGTGCGATTATGCAAGCGGTTTTTTGGAGGGCGACGGAATGGGCGATGAACACCGATCGGGCTGCCCGATCAATCTCACGCTGGAAGTGCTGGGCGATAAATGGAGCCTCCTGATCCTCCGCGACATGATGTTCGGTCGCAAACGGCACTTCCGGGAATTGATGCGGTCGGAGGAGGGCATTTCCTCCAACATCCTGGCCGATCGGCTGAAGAGGCTGGTCGAGCAAGGGCTGCTCACCAAGGCGGACGACCCGACCCACAAGCAGAAGGCGCTCTATAGCCTGACCGAACAGGGGATCGAGCTGCTGCCGGTTCTGGCCCAGATGGCGGTGTGGGGACGCAAGTATCTGCCGGTGAGCGAGGAACTCGGCATCCGGGCTCAGGTCCTCGATGAGGGTGGCCCCTCCTTGTGGGAGGAGTTCATGTCCGAACTGCGGGAAGCGCACCTGACGGCGCCTGCGCGCCAGCGATCGAAATCCGAGGCGCCTTCGGCCACCGCACGCTTGCAGGCGGCATACGAGGCCGTGGTGGCAAAGCGCAAGAAATCGAGTGCCCGTCGCGCCTGATAGTCGCGCGACGCCCCCTAGCGCCGGAAGAAGTTGTGCTCCCGCAGCAGATGATTTGATCGCACATCTTCCGCGAGCCCGATGTCCCGCAGCAGGTGGGGCGAGCGCGCCTCGAGCGGGATCGCATCATCGGCCTTGTTCGCCCCGAATAGCCAGATGCGTAGGCGGCCGAGCCAACCGGCGTCGAGCCGTTCGCGCCGGGGAAGTCCGTGGATTTCAAGAGCTTGTCTCATGGCCGACCCGTCTGTTTCCTGAGGCCAAATATGGCTTATGTCTGGATGTGGAATTTGCCCTCGACATTCCCGCCATTCAAACCGATCCTCAGGGGAAGAGCATAAAGCCACCTTATGGATCGTCGATGCTGCGTTTGCCGCCCTTGTCCGCCATCCGCGCCTTCGAGGCCGCCGCCCGCCACGGCAATTTCACCAAGGCGGCGGAAGAGCTGGGCATGACCCAGGCCGCCGTCTCGTACCAGGTGAAGCTGCTGGAGGACCGCGTTGGCACGCCGCTCTTCTTGCGCCAGCCGCGCCGCGTCGTGCTGTCCGAAGCCGGCAAGCGCTTGGCGCCCGCAGTGGCGGAGGCGTTCCAGCGGTTGAACGCAGCCTTCGCGAGCTTGCGCGAAACCGACGAGAGCGTGCTGTCGGTCAGCGCGGTCAACACCTTCTGCACCAACTGGCTGGTGCCGCGGCTCGGCACCTTCCAGATGGCGCATCCGAACATCGCCGTGCGTCTGGAAGCGTCGCATCGTGTTGTCGATTTCGCGATGGAAGAGTTCGACGTCGCCATCCGCAGCGGCAAAGGTGATTGGCCGGGCGTCAAAGCGCATCAGTTGTTCCCGGTTGAACTGACGGCCGTCGCCAGTCCGGAGTTTATGAAGCGCGCTGGTCCCATCAAACGCGCTGAGGACCTGTTGCCTCTGCCGCTGCTCGACTGCACTGACGAATGCTGGCAGCGGTGGTTCGCTCAGGCCGGCGTTTCAAAGCTGCCACGACTCAAAGGTCCCATCGTCCAGATGCAGACGCAGCAGATGATCGGCAGCGCGGCGATGGCGGGGCAGGGCGTGGCATTGGTCACGCCGGCCCTGTTCGACACGGATCTCGCGGCCGGACGGCTGGTGCAGATCCTGCCCACGGTGGTTTCGCACTACGATATGAAATATTGGCTAGTCTATCCGGAGGAGCGCCAGAAATCAGCCAAGATCAAGGCCTTTCGAGACTGGATATTGGCCGAAGTGGCGAGGGACCGCATTGCCAAGGAGACTGCCGCACCGCGCCTCGCGATCATGTGATCGCGGCGGATCAAAGGAACAGGCAACGAACCGTAAGCCGATTGTTTACATAACGGTCTGGACTATCGGCGAGGGCACCATGTTCCTGCGATTTTGCGCGTTTGCGGTTGCAACCCTCGCGTTGGCTGGCTGTGCCAGCAACGACTATGGCGGCTACTACGACGACTACGGCTACTATCCCGGCGGGGCCTACGGCGGCCCCTATTACGATTACTATGACAGCCCTTATTACGGCGGGTTCGGTCATTCCCATTTCTACGGTTTCGACGATGATGATGACGACCGCTACTTCAGCCCGGCGCGGGGGTTGACCTGCGATCGCGTGCGCGACGTCTGCTACGACCGCCATGGGCTCAACTATCCGGCAACCATGAGCTATCTCGGCGAGCGCTCGGCCAACCGGTCCTACAAGAAATTTGGCGACGACGTATTCGTGTTTTCGCCACGGTCGGGCGTTACCTGTGATCGCCGTACGAAGACCTGCTCAAGCAGTCGCTGGACGGAGCGCGTTTTCGATGATCAGCCGTCCCGCGCTGCGCGGATCGAACCGCGCACCAGCAATCAGCGTCCGAGGCTGCGGGACGATGACGACGATGGCGCGACGCAGCGCCTATTGCCTGCTCTTCGCGAACGGCAACAGCGCCTTGTCGGCAATGACGATGCGGATCGTTTCGATCGCCCCTCAACGAGAGACCGGTCGGATGAACCCAGGCAGCTTCTCATCCTGCCGAGACAGCCGAAGAGGGAAAAGCCTGGCAACCGGTGACGGCGAGGCAGCATCACCGTGGAGCGCTCGCGATTTCGTGAGCGCCCGGCGTCCGCCGGTCACGATCGAGTGACTGCAGCACGGCCATGCACAGGGGAAACACATCGCCCTTCGTTGCTTGAGCGAGGCGTTCAAGCAAGAAGGGAGTACGACATGTTCCTCCGACCCTGGGCCATTGCGATTGCTGCCCTGGTGCTGTCTGCTGGCGTCAACAGCAGCTATGCGGGCTCATACGACCATCATGTGCGCTACCCCAGTGGCGCGTTCGGTCAGCAAGCGTATTTCGGGACCAAGGGCAAGCACCGCCATCCGGCTGCAAGCGGCGTCGCCTGCGACCGGGCCCGCGACATCTGCTACGACCGCTACGGCATCAGCTATCATGCGACGATGCGGTACCTGGGCGAGCGCGAGGCTAACCGCGCTTACAAGAAATACGGCGACCAGGTCTTTCTGTTCTCCCCGACGCGCGGCGTCGTGTGCGACCGGCGAACCAGCCGCTGCTCCACTCAGCGCCGGGCCAATCATGGTTACGGCTACCAGCCTTGGTGGGGGAACAGCGGCGCGCACTCCGGCTGGTATGGTCCGAACCAGCAGCCGCATGGGCACTGGCGAAGGGATTAGGACCCCTGCCAGCACCTATAGTGACAGCTTCATGCCTTCATGGCTGGCCTTGAAGCCCAGGCGCTCATAGAAGCGGTGGGCGTCCTTCCGGCTCTTGTCGGTATAGAGCTGGACGAGGCTGCAGCCATGCCGGCGGCATTCGGCGATTGCCCATTCGAACATGGCGGCCCCGATGCCGCCGCCACGTTTGGACCGCGCGACCCGGACCGACTCGATCTGACCGCGCCAAGCGCCGCGCCGGGAGATGCCGGGGATAAAGGTGATCTGCATGCAGCCGATCACCGCCCCATCCTGCTCCGCCACCACCAGCCGCTGGTTGGGGTCGCGCTCGATCGCGACGAAGGCCTCGAGATAGCGCTGATCCAGCGGCAGGCTGGCATCGTCCCGCGCCTGCCCGAGCTGGTCGTCGGCGATCATGGCGATTATGGTGGGAAGGTCGCTTGCGGTTGCGGTCCGGAATGCCAGGGCGCTCATCATCTATCCTTTTGGTGGGCTGCGCCGGACCCTAGCAATGACGGGCTGGGCCATCCATAGGCAGCGTTGCGCGCCTGCGACCAGACTGGAGAATTGCCGCATAAGCTATTTGGTGTGCAGCATAGTCTTTGGTTACTTTGTTTGGGTTGGATGCCCGTCTTCAAAGCCTGCTTTATAGTGTTTTGATGCCGTTTCTGAATAATCCCGCGTCACGACGCCGCAGAATCGCGTTATGGTTTTTGCATCTGCAGGAGGCGCGCTGGCGAGCTTTGGACCTGCGGGAACTGCCGATTTTCGAGGAGGCAGGGGACGGATGGGACGGCTCACGACGCACGTCTTGGATACCGCCCTCGGGCGACCGGGCGCTGGAATCGCGGTCACGCTGTATCGGGTCAAGCCATCCGGCGGGCGCGAGAAGCTGGGCGGCTATACGACCAACGACGACGGCCGGTGCGACCGGCCGCTGCTGGAAGGCGCCGCGTTCACGGTCGGCATCTACGAGCTGGTGTTCGAAGCCGGCGCCTATTTCGAGCGGACCGGTCAAAGTCAAGGGATGGCTGAGCCGAAATTCCTGGACCATGTGACCATCCGCTTCGGCATCGCCGTGCCCAAGCAGCATTACCACGTGCCTCTCTTGCTCTCGCCCTACGCCTACTCCACGTACCGGGGAAGCTGATGAAGAAGGATCAGACCCGGCCGGTGCGGTTCCTGTTGGGCGATGAGCGACGCGAGCTTTCCGCCATCGATCCCAACACGACCGTCCTCACCTATCTGCGCCGGGTGGAGCGGCGCGTCGGCACCAAGGAAGGCTGCGGCGAAGGTGATTGCGGCGCGTGCACCGTGGTGCTGGCGGAGCCGGAGGGCGACCGGCTGCGCTACCGCGCGGTCAATTCCTGTATCCAGTTCGTCGGCGCGCTGGACGGGAAGCAATTGCTGACCGTGGAGGATCTGGCTGGCTCCGACGGCATGCTGCATCCCTGCCAGCAGGCGCTGGTCGATTGCCATGGATCGCAATGCGGCTTCTGCACTCCCGGCTTCGTGATGTCGCTATTTGCGCTCTACCAGGAGGCCGGCACACCGAACCGCAACCGGATCGACGATGCGCTCGCCGGCAATCTCTGCCGCTGCACCGGCTACGGGCCGATTGCCGCCGCCGCCAAAGCGATGAAGGCGGCCGGACAGCCGGACCGCTTCGCACACCGCGCGCCGCAGACCATCGCTGCGCTCAAGGCGCTGGATGACGGCGCCATGCCCCACCTGGAGGCGAACGGACACAGCTATTTTGCGCCGCGTTCCGTGGAGCAGCTGGCACAGCTGCTGACGGATCATCCAAGCGCGACGATCTTGGCCGGTGGGACCGATGTTGGCCTGTGGGTGACCAAGCAGCTGCGCCAGCTGGGGCCGATCATTTGGATCGGCGAGGTGGCGGAGTTGAACAGGATCACGGTCGACGACCGCTGGATCGAGATCGGCGCGGCCATCACCTACACCGACGCGATGGCGACCGTCGAGGCGCACTATCCGGATATGGCCGACATCCTGCGGCGCCTGGGCTCGGAGCAGATCCGGAACGCCGGCACCATCGGCGGCAATATCGCCAACGGCTCGCCGATCGGTGATTCGCCGCCGCCGCTGATCGCGCTCGGCAGCCGCCTGGTGCTGCGGCGCGGCGATCGCCTTCGCGAGCTGGCGCTGGAGGATTTCTTCCTGGACTATGGCAAGCAGGACCGCCAGCCCGATGAGTTCGTCGTTGCCGTGAAGGTGCCGGTCGCCGAGCCGAAGCGCATCCTGCGCTGCTACAAGATCTCGAAGCGCTTCGATCAGGATATCACTGCCTCGCTTGGAGCGTTCGCGCTGACGCTTGCGGACAAGGAAGTCGAAGACATTCGTATCTGCTTCGGTGGGATGGCGCCGGTGCCGAGGCGCGCGCGGCAGGTCGAAGCGGCGCTCAAGGGCAAGGAATGGATCCGGGAGAACGTCGAGGCCGCGTGCTGGGTCATGTCGGAGGATTACGCGCCGATCACAGACATGCGGGCAAGCGCCCGATATCGGCTGCAGGTAGCGCAGAACCTGCTGCGCAAGTTCTTTATCGAGACGACGGAACCTGCGGCGCGAACGCGGATCGTGGTGGAGCGGAGGGCGGCGCATGAACTTGCATAGCGCAGCCACCGCAGAGCCGACGACCATTCGCGGCGGCGTGCACAACACCCTCGCTCATGACAGCGCGGCCAAGCATGCGACCGGCGCTGCAATCTATGTCGACGACATTCCGGAGCCGGCCGGCACGCTGCATGCGGCGCCGGGCCTCTCGGCGCGCGCGCGTGCGCGGATCAAGAACATAGACCTCTCGAATGTGCGCGCGGCGCCGGGTGTCGTGCTCGTCCTCACCGCGGCTGATATCCCCGGCACGAACGACGTCTCACCGATCGGCGCAGGTGACGATCCGCTGTTCGCGACGGAGGAGGTCGAGTTCCACGGCCAAGTGTTGTTCGCCGTGATCGCGGAGAGCCACGAAGCCGCACGACGCGCCACCAGGCTGGCGAAGATCGAGTACGAAGAACTGCCGGCACTTCTGACCGTCGACGATGCCCTGCGCACGCAATCCTTCGTGCTGCCGGAACATGTGATGAAGCGCGGCGATCCGGTGTCCGCCATCACGCACGCGCCGCATCGTATGAAGGGCCAGTTCCGCCTTGGCGGCCAGGAGCATTTCTATCTGGAAGGCCAGGCGTCGCTGGCCGTCCCTATGGAAGACGGCGATGTGCTTGTCCATTGCTCGACCCAACATCCGAGCGAAGTGCAGCACAATGTCGCCCACGTGCTGGGCCGCCCGAACAACGCCGTGACGGTCGAATGCCGGCGCATGGGCGGCGGCTTCGGCGGCAAGGAAACGCAGGGCTCGCAATGGGCCGCGATCGCAGCGCTGGCCGCGGTCAAGCTGAAGCGGCCGGTGAAGTGCCGGTTGGACCGTGACGACGACATGATAGCGACCGGCAAGCGTCACGATTTCCGCATCGACTACGAGGTCGGCTACGACGACCAGGGCCGCATCCTCGGCATCAGTTTCGATCACGCCGCGCGCTGCGGCTATTCGGCGGATCTCTCCGGCGCGATCGCGGATCGCGCGATGTTTCATGCCGACAACGGCTATTTCTTCGAGGCCGTGCAGATCCGCTCCCGACGCTGCAAGACCAACACGGTATCGAATACCGCCTTCCGCGGGTTCGGTGGGCCGCAGGGCATGCTGGGCATCGAGGAGGTGATGGACGCCATCGCCCGCGAGCGCGGGCTCGATCCCTTGGATGTGCGGCGGATCAACCTCTATGGCGATGCACCACGGAACGTCACGCCCTATCACATGCAGGTCGAGGACAACATCCTGCCGGAATTGATCACGCAGATTGAGGAAAGCAGCGCATATCGCCGGCGCCGGCAAGAGATTACGCAATGGAACCGGCAGAATGCGTATCTCAAGAAGGGCATTGCACTCACGCCGGTGAAATTCGGCATCTCCTTCACCACCACGCACCTGAACCAAGCCGGCGCGCTGGTGCATGTCTACACCGACGGCAGTGTGCACCTGAATCACGGCGGTACCGAGATGGGGCAAGGGCTATTCATCAAGGTCGCGCAGGTAGTGGCGGAGGAGTTCCAGATTGATCTCGACCAGGTAAAGATCACGCCGACCAATACGGGGAAGGTGCCGAACACCTCGGCGACCGCGGCCTCGTCCGGCTCGGACATGAACGGCATGGCGGCGCAGGCGGCCGCGCGCAAGATCAAGCAGCGCCTGACCGAATTCGCCGCCGAGAAATACAAGGTGACGGCGGAGGATATCGCGTTCCTGCCCAACCGCGTGCGTATCGGCAATCAGGAAGTACCGTTCAGGGACCTGGTGAAGCAGGCCTATATGGGCCGCGTGTCACTCTCGGCCACCGGCTACTATCGCACGCCCAAGATCCATTATGACCGCGAGACGGCAAGCGGCCGGCCATTCCTCTATTTCGCCTATGGCGCTGCGGTCAGCGAGGTGATGATCGATACGCTGACCGGCGAGCACACGCTGCTCAGGGTCGACATCCTGCATGATGCCGGGAAGTCGCTGAATCCGGCAATCGACCTGGGGCAAGTAGAAGGCGGATTCATCCAAGGCATGGGCTGGTTGACCAGCGAGGAATTGTGGTTCGACGAGCAAGGCCGGCTGCGCACCCATGCGCCCAGCACTTACAAGATCCCGACCTGCTCCGATCGGCCGGCGGATTTCCGCATGCAGCTGCTGGAGAACAATCCAAACCGCGAGGAGACGATCCACCGCTCCAAGGCGGTGGGCGAGCCGCCTCTGATGCTGGCGATCTCGGCCTTCCGCGCCATTTCCGATGCCATCGCCAGCATCGCGAACTATCGCATCCTGCCGCGCCTCGATGCGCCGGCGACACCTGAGCGGGTGCTGTTCGCGATCGAGGAGCTACAGGCGCGCATGGAGGCAGCGGAATGAACTGGCTCTCCGCCGCACTGGAGTGCATCGCCGCCGATGAGAAGGCGGTGCTGGTTACGGTAGCGGAGGCCAAGGGATCCACGCCGCGCGAATCCGGTGCCAAGATGCTGGTGCGGGAGCGTGACATCGTAGGGTCGGTCGGCGGCGGGCAACTGGAGTTGCTGGCGATCGATGCCGCGCGGCGGATGATGGCAGACAAGGCGACGCGTCCCGATCTGATGCGCTACTCGCTTGGGCCCGACCTCGGCCAATGTTGCGGCGGCGCGGTGCGGCTGCTGCTCGAACCGCTCGCCAAGACGGACCGCCGCTGGCTGACCCAGTGGCAGACGCAGTTGTCCAACGCCGATACGCGGCTCCTCCTGACGTCGGGCGACGGCGCCAAACAATGGGCCGAGGCGGAGCAGCTGGAGGATGGCGCCCGGATCGCGGAAGGCGGCAAGGGCTGGCAAGTGATCGAAGCCGTCCGCCGCGCTTTTCGACCAGTGTGGGTGTTCGGTGCCGGCCATGTCGGGCGCGCGCTGGCCAAGGTCCTGGCGGAGCTGCCGTTCGAAGTGACGTGGCTGGACAGCCGGTTCGATGGATTCCCGGCGGAAATTCCGGCGGGTGTGAGCCACATCGTCGCGCCGCGCTTGGCGGACAAGGTCGACGACGCGCCGCCATCGACAGTCTTCCTGGTCCTCACGCATTCCCACCAGCTGGATCTCGATGTTTGCGATCGGGTTCTGCGGCGTGAGGACTTCGCGTTCCTGGGCCTGATCGGCAGCGCGACCAAGAAGGCGCGGTTCCTGCGCAGCCTCAAGGATCGTGGCCACGCGTCGGCGGTCCTGGAGCGGTTGGTCTGCCCGATCGGTCTTGCCCAAATTCCGGGCAAGCAGCCTATGGCGATAGCAGTCGCGACGGCGGCGCAGCTGTTGACTTTGTCGGCGGCGGAGCAGGCCGATTCGGCGCACGAACAATCCACAGGGAGCAAGCGCGGGGCCGGATGACACCCATGACGGCGCCCGCTAAAACTGCAACATAAGCAGAGGGGGACATGACAGGGCAGGCGGAAACCACCAAGGCGACCGGGACGACAGTCCCGCTCCTGTCGCTCACCGGCATCGTGAAGCAGTTTCCGGGCTGTCTCGCCAACGACCGTGTCGATCTGACTGTCCTGCCCGGCGAGATCCATGCCCTGCTCGGCGAGAACGGCGCCGGCAAGAGCACGCTGGTCAAGATCATCTATGGCGTGCTGAAGCCCGACGCCGGCGAGATCCGCTGGCAGGGCGAGCCAATCGTGGTGCAGAACCCCAACCATGCACGTCGCCTCGGCATCGGCATGGTATTCCAGCACTTCTCCTTGTTCGAGACGCTGACGGTTGCGGAGAACATCGCGCTCGGCCTGACCGACGCCGCGGACCGCAAGGGCCTGCGCACGCGCATCGCGGAAATCTCCAGATCGTACGGATTGCATCTCGATCCCGACAAGGCGGTGCACGACCTCTCGGTCGGCGAGCGCCAGCGAATCGAGATCGTGCGCTGCCTGCTGCAGAAGCCGAAGCTGCTGATCATGGACGAGCCGACCTCGGTCCTGACGCCGCAGGAAGTGGAGCGCCTGTTCGAGACGCTACGGCGGCTGGCGAAAGAAGGCTGCGCCATCCTCTACATCAGCCACAAGCTGGAAGAGATCCGCGCCTTGTGCGAGCGCGCGACGATCATGCGGCTGGGCAAGGTGGTGGCGCATTGCGACCCGCGCCAGGAGACCGCCAAACGCTTGGCGGAGATGATGATCGGCACCGCGCTGAAGGCCGCCAGCCATCAGGCACGCGGCGAAGCCAATGGGGGGCCGCGCCTCGAGGTGAAGACTCTCAACCTCAAGTCCGAGCAGCAGTTCGGCACCGATCTCAAGAACGTCAGCCTTGCGGTCAAAGGCGGAGAGATCCTCGGCATCGGCGGCATTGCGGGCAACGGCCAGGCGGAACTGATGGCGGCCTTGTCCGGCGAGATGCTGGCCGCAAGCCCGAATGCGATCGTGATCGACGGCACGCACGCGGGAAAGCTCGGTCCACGCGAGCGGCGCGCGCTTGGCGGCTGTTTCGTGCCGGAGGAGCGCAATGGCCATGGCGCGGTGAGCGGCATGTCCCTCAGCGAAAATGCCTTTCTTTCCGGTCACATCCGCCGCGCGCTCGCGCGCAACGGCCTGATTGATTCCGGCAAGACGGCGGGCTTTGCGGATGACGTCATCAAGAGCTTCGATGTACGCACGACCGGCCCGTCGGCAGAAGCGCGCTCGCTCTCAGGCGGCAACCTGCAGAAATTCCTCGTCGGCCGCGAAGTGAAGCAGAGCCCGAGCGTGCTGGTCGTCTCGCAGCCGACCTGGGGCGTCGATGCGGGCGCGGCGGCCGCGATCCACCAGGCGCTGATGGACCTTGCCGATAGCGGGACGGCGGTGGTCGTGATCTCGCAGGATCTGGACGAGATCTTCGCCTTGGCCGATCGCATCGCGGTGATCGCGGAGGGCAAGCTGTCCCAGGCGATCCCGATCGGCGAGGCATCGGTGGAGCAGATCGGACTCTTGATGGGCGGCATGCATGGTACGTCCGGAGGGCGCGATGTTGCTTCGGCTTGAGCCACGCGGCGAGCATTCGCGCCTCTGGACCTATGCGTCGCCGCTCTTGGCGCTGGCGCTGACCGTCGTCACGGCGGCGATCATCTTTTCCGTCCTGGGCAAGGACCCGCTGCAATCCCTCTACGTGTACCTGATTTCGCCGCTGACCAGCACGACGGGGCTGCCGGAGTTGTTCGTGAAGGCTGCGCCCTTGATCCTGATCGGCGTCGGCCTGTCGCTCGGCTTCCGCGCAAACGTGTGGAACATCGGCGCGGAAGGGCAATACACACTGGGCGCCATTTTTGCGGCCGGGCTGGCGCTCAGCTATCCGGACGCGCCCGCCATCCTGCTGATGCCGGCGATGATGGTGCTGGGCATCCTCGGCGGCATGGCGTGGGCTGCCATTCCGGCCTATCTGCGCACGCGCTGGAACGCCAACGAGATTCTGACCAGCCTGATGCTGACCTATGTCGCGCAGCTGCTCCTGATCTATCTCGTCACCGGCCCGTGGCGCGATCCGGAGGGATACGGCTTCCCGCAGACCGCCTTGTTCTCTTCCAACGCGACGCCACCCATGCTGGTCGAGGGCACGCGCGTGCATCTCGGCGTGCTGGCGGCGTTCCTGGTTGCGATCATCGGCTGGATCGTACTGACGCGCTCGGTCATCGGGTTTCAGCTGCGCGTGCTGGGGCAGGCCCCGCGCGCAGCGCGCTTCGCGGGCTTCAGCCAGAGCAGGCTGATCTGGTTGTCGTTGATGGTCGGCGGCGGCCTCGCCGGCCTCGCTGGCATGTTCGAGGTTGCAGGGCCGGTCGGGCAGCTAACGCCGTCGATCTCTCCGGGCTACGGCTTCACCGCGATCATCGTTGCGTTCCTGGGGCGGTTGCATCCGATCGGGGTCATTTTCGGCGGGCTCATCCTGGCGCTCTCCTATCTCGGTGGCGAAGCAGCGCAGATCGATCTCCGCATGCCGAACGCCGTGACAGGCATCTTCCAGGGCATCCTACTGTTCTTCCTCCTGGCCTGCGATGTGCTGATCCTCTATCGGCTGCGCGGGCCGAAGCCCGCTGCGGCGGGAGGCGCTTGATGGACCAGGTGATCATCGTCAGTTTCGTGCTCAGCGTCATGACCGCGTCGACGCCGTTGCTCCTGGCGGCGACGGGCGAGCTGGTGACAGAGAAATCTGGCGTGCTCAATCTCGGCGTTGAAGGCATGATGCTGGTCGGCGCGATCGTGGGCTTCGCCACCACCGTTCACACGGGCAGTTCCCTACTCGGCGTGCTGGCGGCCTTGCTCGCGGGCATGGCGATGTCGTTGATCTTCGCAATCCTCACGCTGACGTTTCTCGCCAACCAGGTGGCGACGGGACTTGCGCTCACCATCTTCGGCACGGGACTCAGTGCCTTGGTGGGTGCTTCCTATGTCGGCACCGCGGTAGAAGCGCTGCCCAGGGTTCTGTTCGGCCAGGATGCGCTGGTCTATCTGGCGTTGGTGACGCTGTTCGTCGTCGCCTGGTTCCTGCGGCGCAGCCATCGCGGGCTGGTGCTGCGGGCTATCGGTGACTCACACGATGCGGCGCATGCGATCGGCTACCCGGTGATCCTGATCCGCTATCTCGCGACCCTGTTCGGCGGGGCGATGTGCGGCCTGGCCGGCGCCTACATGTCGCTCGCCTACGCGACGAGTTGGGCCGAGAACATGACGGCTGGGCGCGGCTGGATCGCGGTGGCGCTGGTCGTGTTCGCGACCTGGCGGCCGATCTGGCTGCTGGTCGGGGCGTATCTATTCGGCGGGATCATGTACGGCTCGCTCGCGATCCAGGCGGCGGGCGCGATCAATCTGTTCGGCTATCCGCTGGTCGTGCCGTCGCAGCTGGTTTCGGCGTTGCCTTACCTGGCGACCATCGTCGTGCTGGTGGTGATCTCACGCGACCGGGCGAGGATCCGGCTGAACGCACCGGCCTGCCTGGGGCGGCCGTTCCACGCGGCGGGGTGAGATAACGGAGATTTTCTTGGCAGGGGCCTGGAAACTTTGCGACAACTAGGTCAACGAACACGGGGAACAAGGAGGCAGAACCATGAAACGCAGGACATTCAACACGCTGCTCGGCGCCGGATTGTTGGCCGGCACCGCGCCGATGATCATCGGGCGAGCGGCGGCGGCCGACCCGCTCGGGATCGGCTTCGTCTATGTAGGCCCAGTGGAGGATTTCGGCTGGACACATGCGCACGATGTCGGCCGCAAGGCGGTGGAGGCAGAGCTCGGCAACCAAGTGAAGACCACCTTCGTCGAGAGCGTGAAAGAGGGGCCGGATTCCGAGCGCGTGATCGCCGAGCTGGCGAGCAAGGGCAACAAGCTCATCTTCACGACCTCGTTCGGCTACATGAACCCGACGATCAAGGTGGCACAGCGCTTCCCCGACGTGAAGTTCGAGCATTGCACCGGCTACAAGCGCGCCGAGAACGTCAGCACCTACAACATCCGCTTCTATGAAGGACGCTATGTGCAGGGCGTCATCGCCGGCCGTCTCTCGAAATCGGGCATCGTCGGCTATATCGGCTCAGTGCCGATCCCGGAGGTCGTGATGGGCATGAACGCCTTCATCATCGGCATGCGCACGGTCAATCCGAAGGCGCGCATGAAGATCGTGTGGGTGAACGCCTGGTACGATCCGGGCAAGGAAGGCGATTCCGCCAAGGCGCTGATCGACCAGGGTGCGGACATCATCGCGCAGCACACCGATTCGGGCGCGCCGCTGCAGGTGGCGCAGCAGCGCGGCGTCCTTGGCTTCGGCCAGGCCAGCGACATGAGCGCGCTGGCCCCAAAGGCGCAGTTGACCGCCTCAGTCGACTTCTGGAATCCGTACTACATCCAGCGCGCCAAGGACGTGATCGCCGGCACCTGGAAAAGCCAGGATGTCTGGGGCGGCTTCGATTCCGGCATGCTGGTGATGGCGCCCTACGCGAATATGCCGGACGATGTCGCAAAGGCTGGCAAGGCCGCCGAAGAGGGCATCAGGGAAGGCAAGATCGTGATCTTCAAAGGCCCGATCAAGGACCAGAGTGGCGCGGAAAAGGTGCCGGCCGGGACCGAACTCGATGACGGCGCGATCGCCAGCATGAACTGGCTGGCCGAAGGCATCGACGGGCAGATTCCGAGTTAACATCGGCGCGTAGTTTCCCCCTCCCCCAAGCTGGGGGAGGGCTGGGGTGGGGGAAGCGAGCGAAGATTCGATCCAAGTGTGCTCTGGCTTGCCCCTCCCTAACCCTCCCCCGTTTCGGGGGAGGGGATTTGTATTTATGGGTTTGATTGATGTCAGATATCGACGCGGTCATTGCGCAATTGCCGAAGGCGGAGCTGCATATCCATATCGAAGGCAGCCTGGAACCGGAGCTGCTGTTCGCGCTCGCCAAGCGCAACAATGTGCGGCTCGCCTATCCCGATGTGGAGACGCTGCGGCGCGCCTATGCGTTCACCAATCTGCAGGACTTCCTCGACCTCTATTACCAGGGCATGTCGGTGCTGCTGAAAGAGGCAGACTTCTACGATCTCGCGATGGCCTATTTCCGAAAGGCCGCGAGCCAGACTGTCCGCTACGTCGAGTTCTTCTTCGATCCGCAGGGCCACACCGCGCGCGGCGTTGCGTTCGAGACTGTCCTTGCCGGTCTGACCCGCGCGCAGGCGGATGCGGAGGCGCAGCTCGGCCTGCATTCGCGCATGATCATGTGCTTCCTGCGCCACCTCGATGAAGCGGATGCCGAACGCACCTTGGACCAAGCGCTGAAGCACAAAGAGAAGATCATCGGCGTCGGTCTCGATTCATCGGAAGTCGGCCATCCGCCCTCCAAGTTCAAACGCGTGTTCCGCCGCGCACGCGACGAAGGGTTCCTGCTGGTCGCCCATGCGGGCGAGGAGGGGCCGCCGGAATACGTCTGGGAAGCGATCGACGTGCTGGGGGTCGACCGCATCGATCATGGCAACCGCTCGCTGGAGGATCCGGTGCTGGTCAAGCGGCTCGCCAAGGATGGATTGGCGCTGACAGTTTGCCCGCTTTCCAACCTGCGGCTTTGCGTGGTCAGGGACATGAAGCAGCATCCCTTGCGCCGCTTGATGGACGCGGGGCTGAACGTCACGATCAACTCGGACGACCCGGCGTATTTCGGCGGCTATATGAACGAGAATTTCGCGGCCGTCGCGGCGGCACTGACGCTGTCGGCGGGCGAGTTGACCGCCATCGCGCGCAACGGCTTCGCAGCATCATTCATGCCCGATGTCGAGAAACAGCACGTCCTGGTGCCGCTTAACTAACCGCCGATCTGCCGCGTCAGCACCTCGACCGCCTTGTCGACCTGCGGGTCCTTGCCGGCAGCGTATGCGAGCGGGAAGGGCACCTCGATCGTCGGGGAGACACCGACGCGCTCCAGGCGCTCGCCGTCGACGGCAACATCGCTGACGGCCAGCAGCAGCAGACTGTCATCCGGCAGCAGGAAGGCGCGGCCGGCGAGCAGGGCGCCGGCAGTGCGCGTGCCGATCACCTCGCCGACGCCGTATTTCTTGAAGCCGTAGGCCAGCACCTCCTTGCCGCTGCGGCTGCCGCCGTTGATCAGCAGTGCCACCGGCTTGCGCCACTTCACGTTGACCATGTCCTGATCGCCGTCACGGTCGGTCAAGGTCATGGTCGGGCCGAGCTTGCTGAAGATGTCGAGATAGTAGGGCTGTGCGCCGCCCCAGCCATCGCGCAAATCCCAGATCAATGCGTCAGCATCCGCGAGCTTGCCAGTGGAAAGCAGCTGCTCGAGCCTGCCCTGGTAACGCTCGCCGGCGTAAGACCAGATGCGGACATAGCCGATCTTCCTGCCGCCGCTTTCGATAATGCGCGCGCCGTCGGTCATGGCATCGAGGAATGCCTTGTCGGGTTCGATCCATTGCGGCCTCATCGTGATCGGCACGACTGGCCCACCGCTCGTACGCCGCACACGCATCGTGACGCTCCGGCCGACCTTGCCGTCAAAGGACTCAACCGGCTCGAAGGGCTTTCCGTCGGCGTCGATGATCTCATCCCCGACCAGGATTCCGGCTTCCTCGGCCGGCAAGCCGGCAATCATGCCGGAGACGAACAGCTTGTCGCCGATCCGGCGGGTGAACAGGCCGATCCCGGGATAGCGCACGCCGTTGGGAAAGAGGCTGCGCAGTTCCCGGCGCAGCGAACCGGAGAAGATATCGACCAGTTGATAGTAGGCCGGATCATCCTGCCGATAGCGCGCGGTGTGGGAGGCAGCGAGCTTCGCCAGCATCTCGTCGATGATTTCGGCCTGCGCATCCGCGTTCGGCGCCGCTGCGGCCAGCGGCCGATATCGGCCGCGCAAGGCATCCCAGTCCTGGCCGCGGAATGCTGGATCGTAGAAGTGCCGATCGACCAGCCGCCACACTTCGTCGAACACGGCGATGTCCGGCTTCCGGTGCGGCTCCACCTCCGCGCGGACGGGCGCCGCGAGGCCGATCAACAACAACGCGATCAGGGTTATGCGATGTGGGGTCATGAGTGCTCTCGCAAGCGGCGCGATTTCCATCATATAGGATCACGCGTTTGCGAACGATACCCCAGTCAATTTCGCGTTAGATCGGTGTTGCCGCCCGCTGGCTCAGGCTCTTGCGGCTTGGCCGAAAAGGATCGTGCGTTCGTCGTCCGACAGCCTGGCACGCTCCTTCCTATGCGCCTGGGCTGGTGATCGGATTCACGTATGTCGAGGCGAAGAAGGCTAGGATCGCCGCCCAGTGGCTATCGGAGCTGATGGCGGCAAGCTAACGCTCGTCACGATTCGAGTCTTGCTATCGCCCAGTTTGTGACGTCGAAATAAAGAGCGCGTTCGCCGGCGGCGCCGTCGAACTCGACCAGCAAGATATAGCGGTGCTCGGGGCTTCGAAAGAGAGCACCAACAACATTCGTGCGATCGGGACTACGTTTTGTCACCAAGTTGACGGCGCTCTGAACCTCGGCGAGGGCTGACACGGGCGGCGAGAACACAATTGGGGTATTAACGCTCAGGCCGTCGCCGATAGACCCGAAGTCAGCTGGGCGCGCATCGTGCACAGCATTTGGACAGTGGAAGCCGAAGTGAATGGAAAGCCGCTCGTCCTCTTTGCTGACGCCAACGAGGTTAGTGTTAAGCCCGATCTGGATATTCTTTCCATCGCTCGTATCGGCGGAGCCGATTAGAGTGTAGTCGGCAGGCGGTCTAGCGGCTCGCACCGCGCGAGAGGCGGCATCTTGCTGGTTAGGCGAGCTACAGGCGGCGATCACCAGGAACATCAGTGCGGCGGCGCGGCGAAAACCGTGCGTTCAGATTTCCCCTCGGCTCGTTCAAGGTAGCTTGATCTTCAGCTTCTTCTCCCAACTGGGCTTGCTGCCGAACACCTCCGCCAGGAAGTCGATGAAGACGCGCACGCGGGGCGGGGCGTGCTGGCTGTGCGGGTAGAGCGCGTAGATGCCGTGGCTGGGGGGAGGGTAGTCGGTCAGCACCGGCACCAGCCTGCCTTCGTTCAGATCGTCCACGATCTCCCACAGCGACTTGAGGGCGAGGCCGTGGCCGGCTAAGCACCAGTCGCGCAGGGCTTCGCCGTTGTTGCTGTCCATGCTGCCGGAGACGCGCAACGTCATGGGCCCATCGGGCCCGCGCAGGGTCCAGCGATATTGCTTGGAGCCCGGGAAGCGCAGCAGCAGGCAATTGTGATCGAGCAGGTCCTCCGGCACCTGCGGCGTGCCGCGGCGCTTCAGGTAGTCGGGCGAGGCGACGATCAGCCGGCGATTGTTGGCCAGCTTGCGCACGATCGCGGTCGAATCCGTGAGTTCGGCGATGCGGATGGCGAGGTCGATGCGCTCCTGGATCAGGTCGACCAGCATGTCCGTCATATGCAGGCGGACCTGCATCTGTGGGTGGCGTTCCACGAACTTGGGGATATGAGGCGCGATGTGTAGGCGGCCGAACACCGTCGGCACCGTGACTTTGATCGGGCCGCGCGGCTCCGCGGTGATCGCGTCCAGCGAGCTTTCCGCCTGCTCCAATTCGTTCAGGATGACGACACAATGCTCGTAGTAGCGCGAGCCGTCCTCGGTCAGGCTGACATGACGGGTGGTGCGGTTGAGGAGGCGGGTGCCGACGCTCTTTTCCAACCGGGCGATCCGATTGCTGACCACCGCCGCGGACAGGCGCATGTCGCGGCCGGCGGCCGACAAGCTCCCCAACTCCACCACCCGCACGAAAATGGCCAGATCTTCGGTATCGGGCATTGTCACCGATTCCTTGAAGATGATTTTCATTACAATGCCAGGGAATGCCGTCGGAGGCCAGGGCCAGCTTTGGTAGATTAAGAGGTAGCCTTTAAGGGGATTGCCTCGAGGGGTGCCATGGACCCGATCGTTGCCGACTGGATCAGCCTCGCCCTGCGCTGGGCGCACGTCATGGTCGGCATCATGTGGATCGGCACCTCGTTCCACTTCATCTGGCTGGATGCCAGCTTGCGGCGGGAGCAGGGCATGGGAGATGGGCTGGCCGGCGCAACCTGGATGGTGCATGGCGGCGGCTTCTACCGCGCGACCAAATACATGGTGGCGCCGCCCGAGATGCCCGCGGACCTGCACTGGTTCAAGTACGAGGCCTACTTCACCTGGATCACCGGCTTCCTGCTGCTGGCGGTGATCTATTATCTCGGCGCCAATGATCTGCTGATCGACCCGCGGGTGATGGAACTGACGCCGATGACGGCGATCGGCATCAGCGTCGGCAGCCTCATTGCCGGGTGGATCATCTATGACCTGTTGTGCCGCTCGCCGATCGGCGAGCGGACGGGACTGCTGGCCTTCCTGGTTTTCTTGCTGGCCTGCGTGGCGTCCTACGGCTTTGCGCACGTGTTCAGTGGTCGCGCGGCCTTTGTCCATATCGGTGCGTTCCTCGGCACGATCATGGCCGCGAACGTCTTTTTCATCATCATCCCGAACCAGAAGAAGGTGGTCGCGGCACTGATGGGTGGCCAGGTTCCTGACGCGATACTCGGCAAGCAGGCCAAGCAGCGATCGCTGCACAACAACTACCTGACGCTGCCCGTCGTGCTGATGATGATCAGCAACCATTACCCCATGATGTTCGAGCACGCGCAGAGCTGGCTGCTGGTCGTCGGAATCCTGCTGTTCAGCGGCCTCCTCCGGCTCTATGCCAACATGAAGAACGCGGGCGCGTCCGGTTCGCCGGTGACGGCGGTCCTGTTCTATGCGGCAATGGTGGGGATGGGTGCCATCGCCTATGCCAGCTATAGGCCAGGGCCGGATCTCGAATCGATCGGCCCGGTGACGTTTGCTGATGTGCAGGCAATCGTGGCGCACCGCTGCCAGGCCTGCCATTCGGCGAACCCGACCGACACGGCCTACAGGGTGCCGCCCAAAGGCATCGCCTTCGACACGCCCGACCAGATCCGGCGCATGGCACCGCAGATCGAACGTATGGTCGTGCTGACCAAGGCCATGCCGATCGGAAACAAGACCGGCATGCTGCCGGAGGAGCGGCTGATGATCGCGAAATGGCTGGCGGACAACAAGGCGGGTGCCGAGTGACGGCGCAGAGATTCCGGGGGCCGCCGAGCAGCCTCGATCGCGCGCAGTTCGTGGTGCTCTATGGCCGCGTCTACGAGCATTCGCCATGGATCGCCGAAGCAGCCTGGGCAGCAGGCCTGAAGCAGGAACACGACACGGTGGAAGGATTGCATCGGACACTGGCCGCGATCGTCGATGCGGCGCCGCGCAAGCGGCAGCTGGCGTTGCTGTGCGCGCATCCGGATCTGGCGGGGCGGCTGGCGATGCGCGGCGAGCTGACGGCGGAATCCACCGCTGAGCAGGCGAGCGCTGGGCTCGACCAATGCACGCCGGCCGAGTTCCAGCGCTTCACCGAGCTCAACGAAGCCTACAAGGCCAAATTTCCCTTCCCCTTCATCATGGCCGTCAAAGGGAAAAGCCGCGGCGAGATCCTCGAAGCCTTTGAGCGGCGCATTCACCATACCGAGGAGGTTGAGTTCCGGACCGCTCTCTCGGAAGTGCATAAGATTGCACTCTTGCGCCTGCGCGACTTGTGACGGAACGCACCGGCCGGCGGGTTCGCCGCTTGAACCCGGCATGATAGAATGACCATGTACCAGTTGAAACCTGTTGGAATCGATGGCTCCAGGGTCGCGAGTCTCAGCGCTCATACTGCTTATCGGCGTGTATCTGCCGGGGGCGACGGCTGCTCAGTCACCAAGCCCGGTCGAAGCCGCAGGCGCGACCAAAGTCGTGCCGGCGGATGCCCTCACCTTGTCTGCCGAGTTCGAGGGCACGCTCGACCAGAGCGTCAACACCGCCTATTTTTGCAAAGGCGTTGCCAGATTCATCCCGACCCCGACGTCCGAAAGCCCGAGCGGCCAGGCGCTGCTGCTGACCCTCGATCCCAGCAACTCAAGTTCAGTGGGCCGCTGCGAACCGGACGATGCGGGCACGGAACGAGCCGAGCTTGCCGAACCGGATGCCGCGCGTCTGCCGCTGGGAACGGAGGTCTGGTACGGCTTTCGTTTCATGGTGCCTGCTGCCATGAAAGGGCGGTTCGCCGGCCAGCGCTTGGTGATCGCGCAGTTGAAGCAGCATCCAGAGACCTGCCCGCTCGGCCCGCGGCCATTCGGCCTGCCGGCGAATGCGCACAGTAATCCCACCGTCTCCCTGCGCCTGATCGAAGACAATGTTGGGGACGTAATGGGGTTGCAGCTCGCAGTCTCCGGGGACCAGGCGCGCAAGATCTCGGTGGGACAGCTCATGCGCCATCGCGATCCGTTCCTCGATCGCTGGCACGAGGTGCTGCTGCACGTGAAGGTGATGCCACAGGGGCGTGCGAGCCCCGGAGATAGCGGCTTCGTCGAAGGCTGGCTCGACGGACAGCCCTTTGCCGATGGCCTCTATGGCGTTGAGGATGACAGCGGCATCGTCGACCGCGCGGAGCCTTTCGGCTATAGCGGCCTGGTGGGCTGCACTTATTTCAAATACGGCATCTACCGCGACCGGCAGGATGAGCCCTGGAGTATCGCCTTCGACCGGTTCCGCCGTGGTGCAACGCGGAAATCGGTCGAGAGCTCCAGCCGTTGATCCGACCTTCAAGAAATTGCAGAGGCCGTCTGCCATTCCTGCACTGGTGCGCATATTGACCTGCCCATGGCCGGGCGTATCGTGGCTAGCATTGGGAGGAATGGTTCATGAGCCAGCAGCCGAATGACGATCTCAGCAGCCGCCACGTGAAAGCGGGGCCGGAGCGTGCGCCGCACCGCGCCTTCTACTACGCCATGGGCTTGACCGAGCAGGACATCGCCAAGCCGTTCGTCGGCGTGGTGTCGAGCTGGAATGAATCCGCGCCCTGCAACACAGCGCTCAAGGGCCATGCCGAGGTCGCCAAGCGTGGCGTCAGCGCGGCGGGCGGAACACCCCGCGAGTTCGTCACCATCACCGTGACCGATGGCATTGCGATGGGCCATTCGGGGATGAAATCCTCGCTGGTCAGCCGCGAGACCATCGCGGATTCGGTCGAGCTGTCGGTGCGCGGCCATTGCTATGACGCGCTGGTGGCGATCGCCGGATGCGACAAGACGCTGCCGGCGATGATGATGGCGATGCTGCGGCTCAACGTGCCGTCCGTTTTCATGTATGGCGGCTCCATCCTGCCCGGCAATTTCAAGGGCAAGGACGTGACCGTGCAGGACGTCTACGAGGCGGTCGGCAAGTACCAGTCTGGCCAGATCGACCTTGCCGAGCTCACCGCGCTCGAAAAGATCGCGTGTCCATCGGCTGGCGCCTGCGGCGGGCAATTCACCGCCAACACGATGGCCTGCGTGTCCGAGGCGATCGGCCTGGCATTACCCGGCTCATCCTCACCGCCCGCGGTGATCGCCGAGCGAGAGGCCTTTGCCTTCCAATCCGGCGAAGCGGTCATGCGGCTGTTCAGGGACAATCTGCGGCCGCGCGACATCGTCACGCGCAAGGCGCTGGAGAACGCGGCGGCAGTCGTGGCCGCAACGGGCGGCTCGACCAATGGCCTGCTGCATCTGCCCGCGATTGCCAACGAGGCCGGCATCGATTTCGACGTGTTCGACATCGAAGCGGTCCTGAAGCGCACGCCCTACATCGCCGACCTGAAGCCGGGCGGCCGATACGTGGCGAGCGACATGCATCGCGCCGGCGGCGTGCAGCAGGTGCTGAAGACGTTGCTCGAGGGCGGCCATCTGCATGGTGACGCCATGACGGTCACGGGCAGGACGATGGCGGAGAACCTGGAAAGCGTGACGTTCCGCACCGACCAAGACGTGATCCGTCCCGCCAGCAATCCGCTGGCGCCGACCGGCGGCGTTCTGGTGCTGAAAGGCAACCTTGCGCCGGACGGGGCGGTGGTGAAGGTCGCAGGCATGACCAACACCAGCTTCCGCGGTACGGCCCTGTGCTTCGACCGTGAGGAAGACGCATTCGCGGCGGTGAACGATCGCGCCTACAAGGCAGGGGACGTGTTCGTGATCCGCTACGAAGGGCCGAAGGGTGGGCCCGGCATGCGCGAAATGCTGGTGCTCACCGCGGCAATCTATGGCCAGGGCATGGGACAGAAAGTGGCGCTGATCACCGACGGGCGCTTCTCGGGCGCCACACGCGGCTTCTGCATCGGCCACGTCTCGCCGGAAGCGGCGGTCGGCGGCCCAATCGCGTTGGTTAGTAACGGTGACGTCATCGAGATCGATGCCGACAATGGCTCGATCACGGTCGAATTGTCCGATCAGGAACTGGCGAAGCGCAGGGCCGGCTGGAAGCCCCGCCTGGCGCAGTATCGATCCGGTGCAATCTGGCGCTATGGCGAAACGGTCTCCTCGGCGCGTTATGGGGCTGTGACGCATCCGGGAGCGGTGCGGCAGAAGGTGGCGGAATAGCGATGGAAGAGAGCCGCATCCGCAGCTACGCGGAGTTCTGGCTGTTCTATCTGCGCGAACATGCCAGGCCCGAGACCCGCGCCTGGCATTTCCTCGGCACGGCACTGGTGCTGGTTTCGCTAGCCCTGTTCCTGGCGGGGCAGGGTTGGGGCTGGTTGATCGTCGCGCCGATCGCGGGCTATGGACCTGCGTGGATCGCGCATTTCTTTGTCGAGCACAACAGGCCCGCGACCTTCCGCTACCCGCTCTGGTCCCTGGTCAGCGACTTCAGGATGTTCGGTTTTTGGATCTGCGGGCGGCTTGATGGCGAGTTGAAACGAGCCGGCCTCCGTTAGGCTTCCTTTCGCGTCATCCGGCCACCCACCATGCGCGTTGCGATCGCGGTGCCGAACAGGCGCTGCCTGAAGGCCGCGCGCCGCACGAGGCGCGCTCCCGGAATGCGCGGGCATTGACTCAGCAACGCGCCGGCCAGACGCGCACGCCTTCGTGGTTCGCAATATGTTTCGATGGCGGTGAAGAAGCGCGCCAAAGATTTTTCCATCACCGAGGCCTCGGATCCGGGCGACCAGAATGCCATATCCCGATCGTCGAAGCGGCGAGCCATAGTGCAACAGCGATCGATCGTATCCGTCAGCAGGCGATAGATCGAATCAGGAGCGCCATCCGGCCATCCGCCGTGACCTTGCAGACGGCTTCGATGGGCGCGCATGGCGGCAAACATCGGCAGCGCGGAAGGGATGCCTTGAGCGGCCTCTTTCAGCGCCTCGGCGGCCTCTGTTGCCGCACTGCGCACGCGTTCCGAACGCGCCGAAGCAAGCCAGTATCGCGCGCGCTCGGCGTCAAGGATGTTGAGATAATCCGCGCCATGGCGCCACGCGTGCGGATGACGGGCAAGATCGCGCAGTCCGCGCAGCAGTGCCACGGCATGGCTGTCATCCTTCGGCTCAGGCGTCATATGCAAGCTGTCATGAAAGCGCCTGAGCCGCGTGCCAAGCGTGCGGTTGCCGATCACCTTCACGCCGGCGAGGCCGAGATGCTGCCAATAGCGGAAGTCTGAGGAGCGCCGCAGGTCCTCTTCAAACGATGCCGCTGCGAGCAGGCGCCAGCGCGGGATCATCACGGTCTGCAGGAGAAAGGGAAACCCGACGATCATCGATCGGATCGGATGATCGATCGTGCGGAACCGCTCTTTCATCTCCGCGGGCGGCGAGACGCGCATGTCGATCCATTGCGACTGGCTGTAGCAGAGGTCGGAATCTGCGCAGATGCGAAATGCTTCCAGCTTGCGCTCGACCGCGCTCGGCAGCAGCAGATCGTCACTGTCCAGGAAATGAACGAAGTCGCCGGTCGCTTCCTTGAGGCCCAGGTTGCGGGCGCCGGCGACACCGCCATGAGCGCGGCGGCAGAGCCGCACGTCGGAGCCGAAGCGCGCAAGTGCAGCCGCCGGATCGTCGGTCGAGCCGTCGTCGATCACCAGAACCTCGATCGGCCGCCAGGTCTGAGACAGGCAGCTTTCCACCGCTTCGACCAGCGGCCTCGCGCGATTGAACACCGGGATGAGGATGGTCACGAGGGGCCGGAACTCCACCCGATCAGGGGCGAGGCAATGGCCCAGCATCTTGGCATGGTAGACCCGCCGCGCCCGCTCGGGGGGCGACTCGTCGGTGGGGCGTGGCTGGCACAAGGTCGCGAGCTGCTCGGCGTGCCATACCGCGCCCGGGCCGACGCCTTCCGTCGCGATAAGGTCGGTCGGCGCCTCAGGCGGCGGCGGGAGGAACGAAGCCAGCTCGGCTGCGAAGGTGCTGGACCATTCGGCGAAAACCGGGCTGCCCGGAGCAGCCAACTCCGATAAAATGCGCAGGGCCTTGACCAGAACGGGATTGGTTGAGGGGCTTGCGTCGTTCATGGATGAGTCGTGGCCCTCTCGCCGCGGAGAGAGCAACCTAGATGCCTGAAGTGCCGTTTGCTGTCCATCGAAAGATCAGGTCGCCGGCTGCTGCAATCTTAAGAAGCGGGACGTTGTGATTGATGTTGTAGAGAGCGGAGGCTCCTCGCATGCAAGCAAATGACAACCTCGAAGATGATGTGAACGTGTTCGGCGATCGGCTGGCGCCGTGCTCGATCGATCCGGTCACCGGCTTTTATCGCGACGGATGCTGCTCGACCGGTGTGGACGATCGCGGACGCCACGTCGTCTGCGCGGAGATGACCACGGCGTTTCTCGAGTTCTCCAAACGCGTTGGCAATGATCTGTCGACGCCCCGGCCTGAGTTGGGTTTTCCCGGCTTGAAGCCAGGCGACCGATGGTGTCTATGCGCCGACCGCTGGCAACAAGCGCTGGAGGCTGGTGCCGCACCGCGCGTCGTTCTCGGCGCTACCCACCGGTTGGCGCTCGAGCATGTCGACCTGGCGGACCTCAAGCGCCACGCACTCGATCTGGCGTGAGCCGAGAGCGCTGCGCGATCAAGCCCAACGCCCCCATTAACTATAACCGCTCGTCGCCATCAGGCGCTGCGCTTGGTAGAATAGTGGCGCCGCACTCTGCAGCGGCTACTACGCGCACGGAGAGGGGAGGGACCATGAGCCGATCCATACTCGTCGCCTTGCTGAGCGTTGCCTTGAGCAGTTGCGTCGTCGATCCCATCAGCCCGAACATCTGGTCGCTTTCGCGGACCGATGCAAACAGCAAAGAGGTCTTTCTCGGCGGGCACCTTACGCTCGAAGCGTGCCAAAGAGCCGGCCTTGAGGTGTTCACCCAAATGCGCGGCGATAACGGTGTGCTGCAATGCCGCCTGAACTGCCGCACGATCAAGAAGGACGATCCGGTGACCTGCGAAGCCACCGAGCCGGTCGGCTAACGGCACGGGAATGGATGGAGCAAATCAAAATGGGCCGACTTCACCCGGCCCATTTTACTGAGTGGTCTCACTGCAAGATCGTGGCCACGCGCGTCATTTGATCGCCGTTCGGCGATGCCGATCGCAAGGAGGCCCGTCGTTTCAGAACACGGACAGCAGAAGCTGCACCACGCTGACGGACATGATCATGCCGCCGAGGAACGACACGGTCGCGCCCACGGGGATGCGATAGTTGCCAGGGCCCTGAAACGTACTCAACCGGAACGTCGTGCCGCCGGCACTCGCTGCAGCTCCCAAAGCCAATCCAATGAGTCCCATAGTCATCGTCGGTCACTCATCTTTGCCGTAAAGCCAACTGTCTCGGCCTGCTAGGCGGGGCATGTCGACCCCGCTTACATTCATACCGCTGCAACCCAGGCAACAAGGAGCGCAGCGACAGAGACATATGATGATGATACACACGACTATCAGTGCTACGCAACAAACGGCATTCGGCTTAAATCAGCCGAAAATTGTAGCTATATCGTCGATGAGCGACGCGTTTATGATGAAGAGAGCGGTAAGGAAAACAGCTGGTTTGCGCGAGGCGCAACGATCGACCCAAGTCACTCGTCGCGCTCTCTCTCCCGCCATTCGATCAGGTCCATCAGGGTCGAGCGCAAGTCTCCATAATCCTCCACGGCCACAAACTGGTCGATGGCTATTCCGCCGTTGCGGAGCGGGAACAATCCGAACTCGTAGGTGAAGATCCCGCCGCTGGTCTTCTTGACCGAACTGACGCCAAGAACCGGACAGCGCGTGCGATATGCAAGCGCGTAATCATCCATCCACGGCTCGTCGGGATCGGTCGGGAGCAACTCGTCGAGATATCGCCCGACAATATTAAAGCCGGTCGCTTCTCGCGCGCGTGTTCCGACCAAGCGGTAGCGAATGCGGAACGGATCGTGCTCGACATCGCTGATGAGGATGGTGGGGAGCAGTGGCTTGATGTCCGCCGGATCGAGGTCTCTACGATCCGGAATGTCGCCGCGGCATTTGCTGAGCCACCAGTGATGCATGAATCGGACGAGGTCCGAACGCACGTCTTCGGGGTTCTTGTAGACCGCCACGCGGACCTCTGCTGATTCGAGCGAGGAGGGATTGTTTGCCGGTCCCCTGTGCTGCGCAACCATTCTGAAGGCGTAGACGCGCGGTGACCGCTGGGCAGGGTCTCTGGTACGGCGGCGGCCCGTCCCTCAATGGGCCAGCCGCCGACCAGCCCCCTCGCGTGGCGCTACGATGCCTGCAGAATGTGTACGGTAGAAAGGATGACGGCCGCGCTGGCCGTGCAAATACCAAGCAGGATCAGGAGGCGGGCATTGAGCTCCGCGCCGGATACGGCGGCGCGACATTGGGTGCGCGGCGATGATGGTCGAGAGACTTCGCCCGCTGCCTGCCCACGGCGGCGATGCACAGCCGGGAGCGGCACAACGTTATCGGGAAGGTTCAAGCCAGGATTCTGGACAGTCATCGTCGCGGCCTGCGGCGCAAATCGGCACAAGTCGGCGCGCATCTGACACAAATCGCAGCCTGCCGGAAAGTCGGCGAACGGCCTATATCGATCGGCCTAGGGAAGGAGCGCGGACCGATGAACGCCGTCTACTGGCTTTTCAGTGCCGACACCGTCTCGCGGCTGACGGCCAGCACGGGCGAGAGGCGGATGGATTGCCGATAGGCGTTAAGTGCCGAAAGCGTGCGCTGGCCTGCGATGCCGTCGATCGGCCCTGGATCGAATCCCTTGTGCTTCAGCTGGGTCTGCACGGTCCGAATCTCGGACGCGCTCAGCGAATTGGTCTCGAGCCGGTCCACGACCGCCTCGAAATTGACCAGCGGCGGTTCGAACGTGCTGGCGCCGCCGAACGGTTCCGCCGCTTCGGATTCCTCGACCAGCGCGAACTCAGAACCTGCGTGGAGCCCGAGCAGCGGAACCATCACGACCAGCCCAAGAGCCAGAAACCCCGCAATCTCTTCCCTGACTTCCTCGAGCGCCTCGTCGCGCCGCCGGCTGGATTCGCGCAGCAGCACGCGGAACGATAGATCGGTGAAGCCGGTTACCAGCATTTGAAAGCGCATCGGCTAGGGATTCACAAACCAACATCGGCGAACGTGCAATGTTCCCGCGGTCTGATTGTTTGCGTCTCGTTCCAAGGAATTTCCTTCGCTCGAACGCAGAATGCGGAGGGGCGGTCGCGTGGGATTCCCTCATCCCGAGGTTACATTCCTTCCTTAGATCCGGGTCGGCAGTTCCCTATAGCCGGCCGGACGGCGGCGACGCTGGCGCAAAACCGTCCTGCCGGCGCGCCGCCACTTTTCTGCCCATGCTCGCCTTGGCCCCTTTTTCGTCTGCATGGTGTTGTGTCATTTGGGACGTCTGGAGCGGTCAGGATGGCGATGTCGCGGATTCGGAGATTTTGGAAGCAGACCTTGGCGGCCGTGAACAGGGCTGCAATCTGGAGCGACCGGCACCTGCCGCCGGGCGTGCGTGCCGGCCTCGGCATCCTGGCAATGGCGTGCGGCTTGGTGGGGTTCTTGCCGGTGGTAGGTTTCTGGATGTTGCCGCTGGGCGCGGTGTTGGTCGCGCTCGACATTCCGCCGCTGCGCCGGCGTGTCCTGCGCTGGCTGGCGCGTCACCAATCGAGCAATTGATACGGGAAAGGTTGCGCCTAGCGCGGGCTCTCGGCCATGGAACCTTCGACCTGCTCGCACGCGGGACCAACATGCTGCGCGAGCTGAGCCGCGAGCCCGCCCGTGAGCGCCAGCCAGCACATTTTGAAGTCGGCGAGCGCGCCCCATACGGGATTCACAAGCACCAGCGACTTGGACCCGTCGCCGAGCCGATGAGAGGCGAGGGCAATCCCATAGCCGATGATGATGCCGAGGATCGTCAGCCAGATTGCCTGCAAGACAAACGACGTCGCCACGGTGGACAGGGCGATCGCGGTGGCAAAGTAGTGTCCGATCCGTGTTCTGCGGTGCTGGTGTGCGCGCAGATAGAGCGGCCAGAATTCCTTGAAACTCGTCATGGACCTGTCCCGGCGATGTCTGTCCCACAGGCGGCAGGTAAAACGGGATTGCAACGCTTGGGGGGGCGGAAAGTTCCGGCGCGCTGCAGTGCACCTTGGCACCCCACGATTTGCGCCGATACTGCCGATACTTAGGTGGGGGGCGCGGAAGCCGGCCTGCGATCGTTGTCGGATGGCGCGCGGATGAGGAGGAAGCCGCGCGTCCTCGCGTTATCGGGCGCCAACGGCTCCGCCATTGCCGCAAAAAGTTGCGCGGTGGAGACCCAGACCGCGGGCGCTTTGTAGCGCGACACGTCGAGGATCAGAAAGCGATCGCTATCGGCGTCGTAGGCGCCGAGCGGGGAGATATGGCCGGGGCCATCCTGCTGCAAAGCGGTGCGGCTGTAATTGACGATGACGTGGCCGCCCGGCCTCTCCAGATGCTCGACCGCGAGCTTGCGGAACTCACGGACGCTCGATGTGCCGGCATAGCGCGTGTCGACAGACACGCCATAGACAGCGAGCACCTGCGCAACGTCCGTAAGGGCCATGCCGCGCCGTTCGACGGCGCGATCGGTGACGATCGATTCGGTCAACCCGTTCAGGACATTCTCCTGCGTGAAAAGCGGATAGGAGCCATAGGCGGTGGCCGTCGGCGCCGGTACCGAGAGCGCGTTCAGCACCATGGCAATCGAAGCGGGCCCGCAGTGCGTGAGGGTCTTCTGCGTTTCGAAGTAGGAAACCAGTGGCAGGAATGCGGCGTTCGCCTCGCTTTCGAACAGGAGGCGCTTCCCTTCGGGTGCATCAAGCCTGACCAGCCCGGGCGCGACAATCCGCGCCGGCGCCGCGAGATCCGGATGCGGCTCGTGGCTGGCGATGACGATGACAGAACCGACCCCAGCGGCGCACATGACAGCCGCCACGATCACAGCCTCGCGACCGACCTTCAGCTTCAAGGCTCCCACGGTCGCACCCTTCCGCATACTGGCTGAAGGAATGAATTCGGACACGAAATGTTCCAGCGCGGACCGTTCTTCAAGGACAGATGTGTCCTTGGGGCAGGAGGTTGACCAGCAACCGACCTGTTCCAAGCCAAATGGCGGGTGTCGGCGATGGCGCTATGCCCAAGGGCATACGTCGTTTGCCGCGGACGCCCTCAACATCTCTTAAGCTTCCATTCACAACGGGTCAGTACTCATGGTGTAGGAGGTTTCAAAGCAGATGTCCGCCAACGACAATCAACTCAAGCTACCGCCGAACTGCCACCAGGACACGCTGGCTCTGTACGGCTATTGGCTGGAGAAGTGCCGCGGACGACGCATGCCGGCCCGATCGGATCTTGATCCGATCGAAATGCCTCGGGCGGTGCTGCCAGGCATATGCCTAGTTGATGTCGTTCCGGACGAACGAAGGTACGTATATCGTCTGGTCGGGACGGGGGACGTCGAAGTGCGCGGCTACGATCCAACTGGTAAGTCGGTAGCGGAGGGGTATTTCGCGCCGACGCCAGCTAATGCCATTGCTTGCTATGACAGGGTTGTAGCAACCAAGGTCCCACTCCTCGATGCTGAACCGTTCATGGCGCCGAATGGCCGGTATGTGACAGAGGAAACGCTCTTCCTTCCGCTGTCGGAGGACGGGATCAACGTCAACATGGTCCTGGCCTTTTCATATTGCAGGCATGCGAGGCCATCGAACCCTCATTTGGGTTCCGAGCGACGCCGTGCGTCGTAGTGTTAGGTAGAGCAAATGGCCGGTCACCAAACGGTCTATCGATCACCAACGGTCTGACGCGTCATCGAAGCCATTCCAAGAACAGGCAGCGAAGCGTGCTACCGACCCCTTCGCCGATGTCGATCAGCTCGCCGCGTGAAGCCGCTTCTTTGCGATAGATAGTGGCGACGCGCTCCAGGCGAGGGCCGCCCAAAACGCATCGCCCTTTATGCCGGCCGCTTGGGGAATACCCCGCTGAAAGGGGCGCGACCGAGACTCTGAACAGTGGGCAGCGAGATTTGTTTTCTGCTGAAGCGCTGCCGTCTGAGCGACACCTTGTTTGACGCGTGATTGTCACGTGTGACTTTAGTCAGAAAGTAACACCTCTGGAAGGCGGCGGAGATCATTTGGCGTGGAGTTTTAATCCCATCTCAGGGCGACGACGCCAAACTCCTCAATTACCAGTAGGAATGAAGATCAGCACAGCATTCGCAAATCGCATCTCGCTCTCGCATGTTCATCACGGCACGACACGGCTTTCACACCGCTTCGCCGGCAATGCATCACACGGGGCATTGTTCAGCGACGTGGGAATGAGCAGCGAATCTGCCCAACTGAGTTTGCGCGGAAGTTGCCGAGTTCCTCGCATAAGCCACTAACGATGCTGCAGGAAAGCGCGGCCCTCTCGGGATGACGATCTCGGGAGCGGCGGTCTAGCAGTGACGGTCACCGCTCCTGCGGAGCGAGCGCATTGAAGCAACGTTTCAAATACATCGACCGAACCAAAGGGCTCGCAATTCTCTTGGTTGTGCTCGGGCATTTGATTGCGCGCGAGGCGCCACCAGGCGAGAACGTCGAGTGGTACATGGCCGTCAAGGGCGCAATCTATACGTTCCATATGCCGCTTTTCATGGCAGTCAGCGGCTTGGTCTACGGCTTCAGCTGGCGCCAACATGCCACCATGGCAGACGATCTGACAGACGCGCGAAGGCGGATCATGCGATTATTGCCAGCATATCTGCTCATAGGGCTGTTGGTGTTTGTGGGGAAACTGACGTTCCAATCGTTCTCTCCTGCCGTGGACAACAAAGTGGATGGTGCGGCGGAACTGCTGGAGTTGCTGTTTGCGCCGACCGCAAGCTTCTCTTCGTTTCTGTGGTACATCTATGCGTTGTCGGTGATCTATCTCATCTTTCCGTTGGCTTTCCGCGCGGTCGGTGGGCGGGTTGTCTGGTTGCTGCTGATCGCGATGATCTTCTGGTGGCTGCCCAGCAGCAGATGGTTCGCGTGGGATATGCTGCAGATCTTGAGCTTCTTCTTCCTTGTCGGCGTGATCGCAGGTCGTCATCACGATGACACGCTGCGTTGGCTGGGGTTGCTGTGGGTACCGGCGCTCATGCTCTTCGTCGTGGTTGTGCCGGCAGGCTCCGACGACGACCCGGTCGCCGCTCGCTGGGCCGCGGCGGCACTCTCTGTCGTGGCGATTCCTGGTTTCATGCGCGCGACTGAGTCATGGCACCTCGGAGCTCTCGATGTTCTGGGTCGATACACCCTGATCATCTATCTCACCAACACGATCTTCATTGGGCTGGTGAAAGTTGCCTCATACCATCTCGGTTTCTGGCACGCGTTGTATTTCCCGCTTATCGCCATAACCATGACCTTGGTCGCGATTGGTGGCGCTATGATGCTCAAGCGTTGTTTCCTGCCCTTGGTGCCGCCATTAGACCGCATCACCACCTGAACTCGCCAACCGTCCAGCTTCACCTCGTGCACTCAATCAGGACCGTTCGGCGAACGGTCGATCAGGTGGCACCGCGCGAAGGAAATGAACTCCGGCCGTAGGCTCTCGTGGTTTAGTCGATTCCGACGAGCCCGGGCGGTGCCGCCTGTTCGGGTGTTTCTGGTCGATTTATGCACTTGACTTTGCCCTGGTCCGCTGCGGGAACGTTCTCGCACTCGGGGAACATCAGGGTAGTTCTCTCCCGATTCGTGGAACAGGCGGACAGAACTATGGCAGCTAAAAACGCGACGACTACAACCTTCGGCATGGCTCTCCTCCTTCGGGCACAGCAAAGGGCGGCGAGATGCTTCTGGGGAGAGCCTCGCCGCCCTAGCGACCGCCTGCGTCGTGAGTCGCCAAATGCGTCAACAGCACTGTTAGCCGATCGTTCCGGCCAATCGGCTACCGACTGCCCCGTCCAGGAATGGGAGTTCTGTTCTTTTGCCGTGAGCACCAGTCCTCATGCGCGATGAGTTCGCCAAGCTGACGGCAATCGATCCATGTTCCGCAATCAGGACAGCGCAAGAAGTGATCGGCCTCGGTCTCGATCGGCGGACCGGAAATGACTTGATACATAGGATCGGACGCTGCCACTCCAGACCAACAGCGTGGCCGCTGCGCTGCTGCGGCGGCGGACAGCAGATCCTCGAAGATGTTATTAGGAAGTGCGCGGTCCCATCACTCTCAGGCAGGGGAGCGATGATGCCACCGCTCCCCTGCGAAGTCTATTTGTTTGGCGCCAGGTTCCGAGCGGCTTCAAGGTGCTGCCGCAGTGTCGGCAAGGTCGCGCTCGCGAACTCCGCCACTTCTCCCTCACCGGACTGAGACTGCTCCTCGTACTTCTCGATCTCTTTTTGATGATTCATCACCATGTGCTCGGCAAACGCCTTGTCGAACTCGGCGCCCGAGAGGCTCTGGAGTTCCTCGAACTCTTTCTGCGCCTCCGGCTTGGGTTCATCTGGCACGGACACACCGACGTCCTTGGCGAGGTCGGTAGCCTTCTCCAATGACTGGGAGTGGTCCTCGACCAAGGTTGCACCGAAGGCGCGCACGTCTTCCGATTCACCGTTCTTCTGGGCCAGCTCTCCGATCTGGACTTCTGCCATGGAGCCCTGGATCGCTTCCTTCAAGAACATGGCGTCATCGGCGGCCCAACTTGCCGATGCCATGAAGGCACCCACCAGAGCTGCGCTCGTTAGTCCAAGGATTCTGCTTTGCATTTTCCACCTGCGGGCTAAGAAATTCACAGGCCGTCAACCGCGGCCAGCCGGGCGCGTTGCATGACCAGCAAAACCGACGGCCGGAACTTCGCGGGAGTTGAAGCTGTTTTCGTGATCTAGGTTTGGAATAGCATCAAGGACACCGGCCATGGTTGATGACCCCACCAAGCACGCCGCTGATCGGCTTCGCATTGACGTAAGCCAGGAGTACGAGTGCCGTTACTGGGCCGAGCGGTTCGGCGTTTCGCCGGGCGAGCTGCGCGATGCTGTCTCGAAGGCTGGCCCGATGGTTGAGGATGTTGCGCGTGCACTCGGGAAGTCTGTCAAGGATACCGGCGGCAGTCGGACGTAGCATCCGCGCTTGAGTGCGATTCAGCCCGCAGAGATAGACCGCGCTGAGCAGCTGGCGGGGTTCTTTATTCAGGCTGACGAGTGTGCGCAAGTTATCCACCGCTCAATCGCAGATATCCACTAGGCAGCCTCAGATATCCACTGCTTGTTGCTCGAGGACGCTCGAAGCTCAGCGTCACGAAGGGTAGTATTTATAAGCGCCCTGGGGGACTCCGACATTCATGATCCCCGAGCATGACGCCGCGCCGGCAGCGTCTGAGGAGGGAGGAACCAGACATGCCGCCGGTTGGCAAGCCGCGCTAGCGTTACGCTCCACGCGGACATCGCTTGCCATCGATGGGCGCGAGGCCGGCGGCAACCTGCGGCCAGGCTGCCGTTGCCGTCGGCCACTATGGCGCCAGCAACTCCGGCCCGTTGTTTTTCACATTGTTGATCGCCTTGCCGAGCGGTCGTTCCCGCAGCACGTCCTTCACTGGTCGCATCAGTGCCGCGGCTTCATCTGGTGAGGCCCGCAGCCAGGCTTCAATGTCCTCCAGCTCGAGCACGCACGGGCATCCGTTCATGGAACTGTACCGCGAATGCCTCGGCGCCGTCGCAACGACGGTTTCCTTCCTCTCAACTTTGTCTATGCTCACCCAGTGGTCCAAGAGGCCTGCGAGCGCGATCGGCTGGCGATCTTTCCTGGTGGCGAGATGCGCAGTTTTATCGCCCTTTGGCTTGGTGAAGCCGGTCGCCGGCACGACGCAGCGCCGCGTTTTGAACGGCTCGCGAGCCCTCGGCTTGGGGGGCTCTGGCAAGCTAAGAACGAGGAACGAACATTGCCACGGCGTGTTGTTGACGCATTACACCTGGCTAATGCCGAGTTCGAACGATGCCGAGGTTCCGCTGCTTTCTCATCAATCAAGATGACACGGTAGGAAACTTCGAGTCCCTGGAGCTAGAGAGCGAAGAACAGGCTATCCAGCGGACTAAGGACCTGTTGCGTAGTAGTTCTCTCGCGGTGGCTGCCGAACTATGGGAGTCCGGTCACTTTGTGGCTCGGGTCCCTCGGGAAGATAGTAACGACCGCACCTAAAAGTGCAGACCACTCCAGGTGATGCTCGATTGGATTCCGCTCCTATCGCGGTTTGATGCTCATTGTTTACTTCACCCGGACGGGCAATTGGATCGGTCAAATGTGAACAGCACAATGAAGCGTTCCGACGTATATCTATCGCTCGCCGCCGACTGCAAGCACATGGCCGAAGGCACGGAGGATATGCCCCGTCGCAACATGCTCACTAACATGGAGGAGTGCTGGCGAGTCTTGGCAGCACGGGCACTCAATTCGGAGGAACTTGCGGGCGAGACAAACGATCTCGCCTCAGCTGGATCGGTGAAACCGTAGCGCACCGGCAGTCACCCTGCGGCATCCACGCACCCCGGTAAATCATAGTCCAGCCGCTCGCGCCCTCGGGCACGAGTATCGCGATGTACGTATCCATTAGAACCCGTCCGATGCCCCACCACCGGCTCCCGGTGGGAATGATTGCGCCGGTGACCGGTCAAGGTGCGGATAATCCCAGGCCTGATGAACTCGTATTGGGGCTCTTTGCCGGCTGTTTAGTCTTTGTCGGCGGTGCCCGTCCCCCACGGTAGCCCGTCGACAGCCGCCTTTCCCCAGAGGTGGCACCGCGCCGGCAGTGGTCCCCCGCCGCTGCCGGCGCAATTTTTTGGGGGGCTACGCCAGCAGCTCCGGCGTATTGTTCTTCACGTATGTCCCTGCCGTCTGGAGACCTTCACAACGGGCATTGATGGTGGAGAAAGAGAGTTGCCATCCTTGGAGAACCATGGGATCAGGCCCCATGTCATCAGGCACCAGCTCGCGACTTCCTTCCTTACTTTGACGCACGACAGGAAGCGCCGCTGTGGGAGCGGCGTTGTAGTACGCTGGCCAGTTCGGCAGCTCGGCCTATGGTCTGAAACCACTGGCGCACGGCTTCGGGCGGGAGCGTGATGGCGTAGCGTCCGCACATGGCTAATTCTCGAAATTAGGTACGTAATTACGCCGCTTTAGAAGCCGGCGGCGTCGAGGTGAAGTGTCCCGCGAACTCGCAGGTCCACCGCACGCCAGTCGCCTCGAAGGTCAGCTCCGACCAACCCCCGAGCGCAGGCCCGACAACGCTTTCCAATACCGTGCTGCCGAAGCCCATGGACGCGCGCGGCAACACGTTTGGCCCGCCATGCTCCTTCCACACGATGCGCAGGGCCTTCGGCTCGCCGTCCACGGTGCTCCAGGTGACATCGACGCGACCGGCCGGGCTCGACCAGGCGCCATACTTCAGCGCGTTGGTTGCCAACTCGTGCATTGCCATGCCGATATGCTGCGCCGACTGCGCGGTGATCCACACTTCTGGACCGCAGAGGCTCACGCGCGTGCCGATTGCGAACGGCTCGAGCTGCGAGAGGATCAGCACCGCAAGCCGCGCATCCTCGCCGCCGGAGAACACCAGGTCGTGCGAGCGTGACATCGCCATGATGCGATCGCTGAATGCCTTCTGGAACTGCTCCACGGTGAGCGCGTTACGGCCGACCTGTCGCGCCATCGAAAGCATCACGGCCATTTGATTCTTCACCCGATGCGTGACTTCGCGCATAAGCATGGTTATGCGCTCCTCGCGCCGGCGCGCCTGATCTATCGCACCATCGAGCACTTCCCCCAGTGTGCCGAACTCGTCGCGCCCGCTCAGGCCTGACTTGGCTTTCAAATCCCCCGCACGCCAGAGTTGTGCCGTTGCCACCAGACGTGATACAGGCTGCGCGATGAAGCGGCGGCCGAATAAGGTGGACGCTAGAATAGCTACCGAAACCGCAAGTCCTATGACAAGAAGCGACCGGAATGCCGCGGCATAAACTCCGGCATAGGAATAATCGACACCAACTCCAGCGCTGACATAGATGTCGTACGGTGGCACAGACAAAGGTTCGTAGCCGAGTACCCGCTCAGTGCCATCCTGGCTGGTCAATTCTATGCTGCCTTCCGCGGGCTCGTGTAGCAGATGGAGAAAGGCGTCCGGAATACGAGTGCCTATGAATCGCTCCGGTAGGGGCTGGCGAGCTATGATTGTGCCCTGCCGATCTGCCATCGTAATTGATCCCTCTGGCGCTGCACCCCGTTCCGCAAGGATTGCGCTGAGCCATTGGAGATCGATGGCGGCGATGACGACCTGCTCGACTTTATTCCCGGGAGTTACGACGGGCATAGCGAGCGGCAAAACTGGACGGTTACTGAAGCGGCCGATGGTATACTCCCCAACGACGAAGCTCCTGCCGCTGAGGGCTTGCTGAAAATAGGGTCGATCCGCCACCGACACTGGTGGTGCTGAGCCTGGTCCGCATCGCACCACGGCGCCTTGATCAGCTACCGCGAGCGACGTCAGTTGGGGAAGCTTCGCGAGCACGTCTTGGAGGAACCGCTCGCAAACCTCCCAATTCTGCGAGCGAACGCTGGGCGACAGCGCCACGGTTTGCAACACCCCTTGCAAGCCGTCCAGTATGCGCTGCATTTCCCAGGCAGCATTGCGACCGTAGTCCAGTGCAAGACGATGGGTTTTTGCGCGCTCCTGCTCTATCAACGAGTAGGCGTTGTAGAGATCAATTAGTACGATCGGTGCGACAGCAGCGGCTATTATCCATCCGAGTCGTTGTGTTAGCTGCATTTCCCACCCCTGCAAAGCGCCTTATGCCGTCGTCGCGGGACTGTTGCATCATACACGACATGCGCTCACTCGCTGGGCGTCGAATGCGGCGGGATCGGCGGCTCTTTCACTGATGCCCGATCACCAGCCGCGCACGCCCGCCGCACTTTGAGCAACGCAGCCGGCGCCTGAAGCGATCGGCTGACATGTCGCCCGTGCGCGCGATGATCGCGGCCAGATCCAAACGCACATTGTGCCCGCAGCGCAGCTCGTCACGGCAATAGGCCCATGGCACCCACTCTGGGCCAGCGTAGTGGCTGATGGACTCTCGCCTCTCATGGGCGGGCATCGGGTCGGTATCGGGCATGCGCCCATATGGGAACAATACGAGAACAAAGTGCAAGCGACTAGTGGTAGCGCGGCAGAGTTAACGTCCGAGGCGGTGATTGCTATGTGCTTGCTGGGCTAAAAAGTAACGTTTGGCGCGAGACCGCTAAGGCATCGATCTATAATGGCGACCCCGACTGGATTCGAACCAGTGACCTACTGCTTAGAAGGCAGTTGCTCTATCCGGGCTGAGCTACGGGGTCTGGCCGTATGCCGCTGTCAGTGCGTCCAGCGGCCGACGCGATCATATCTGAAATTGTCGGCGTAGGCTTTCACCTGAAGCCGTCTGGGCGCGGGCTCCTCGACCGTATAGGCGTAACCTTCGCGTTGCGCGTATGCGATCGCCTCTTCCTTGGTGTCGAACTTCAGCAGCACCTGCGTACGCATGTTGTCGGAAGTGGTCCAGCCCATCAGGGGATCGGCCTCGCGCTTCACGGGCGAGACGAACTGGAGCACCCATTGCCTGGTATTACCATTGCCCGACTGCATCGCATTCCGCGCCGGCTGATAGATCCGCACCTGCATCCCAAACTCCCCAGAAACGCCCTTTTCCGGATGGTCGGGGTGACTGGATTCGAACCAGCGACACCCTGCTCCCAAAGCAGGTACTCTACCAGGCTGAGCTACACCCCGCCGGCCACCGGAAGTCGAGCGGGAAGCTAGGTAAATAGCAGGGTTTTTGCAAGGGCGGCATCGGGGCAAAAAGGCCTTCCGCCCCAAGTCCGGCTGGGCAAATGCTTGAACCAGCTCAAAAACCCTAGGCGGCCTGCAACATGGCGGGATCGCCTGTCACCTCGGCCTTCAACCAGGCTCCAAAGGCCTCAATGGCGCGTTCGGCGCGGCGCTCGGCCGGGCAGACCAGATACCAGCGGGCTGGCTGGCGGACCTCCACGGCAAACGGACGAACGAGGCGCCCGAGCTTCAGATCCTCCGCTACCATGAAATGCGGCGCGAGGGCGACGCCCTGACCATCGAGCGCCGCCTCGATCGCCAGCAGATAGGAATCGAATTGCGGTGCGGCGCGGCCCTTGAGGTTGGGTACGCCGGCTGCATTCAGCCAGAGCTGCCAGTCGTTGGCGGTGGTATAGACCTGCAGCAGCGCGTGGTTCACGAGGTCCACGGGCTGGCGCAGGCCTAGCCCGCTCTGCGCCACCGCCGGCGTGCAGACCGGGAACAGCAGCGCCTCGAACAAGAGGTCGTAGTGCAGGCCCGCCCGGTCGGGCGAAGACGTGCAGATCAGGCCGAGGTCTGCGATGTGGGGGTCGAACTCCCAATCCAGCACGCTGGTATTGATGCGCACGACCACACTCGGGTTGGCGCTCTGGAAGCGATGCAGGCGCGGGATCAGCCATCGCACGGCGACCGTCACATAGACCTGCACCCGCAAATCGTCGGTCAGTCGGGAGCGCCGCAGCAGCTCGGCACCCTGGGTCAGGCGGTCGAAGCCGTCGCGCACCAGCGGGAACAGCAGGTTGCCCGGCTCGCTGAGCGCGATCCGGCGGCCGGCCCGGTCGAACAGCCGTGCGCCGAAATGCTGCTCCAGCGCCGCGACCTGATGGGAAATGGCCGATTGGGTGAGGCCTAGCTCCTCCGCCGCAACCCGAAAGCTTAGATGCCGCGCTGCGGCTTCGAAAGCGCGCAGGGCGGAGAGCGGGGGCAGATCTCGGCCTTTCATTCCATGAGCCAGGTTCATGTTTCCGTGAAATAGTCTCGCTTGTTGACCCATTGTTTTCAAGGGAAAATCAGAAGGAAGTCAGGCTTCACCCGAAGGGTCATCTTATGAGCGTTGTTCAAGCTGAATCGCCGCGCCGTGGGGGGCGGGAGGCGCGTCGTGCATTGCGTGCGGCGCCGCTCGCCATGAATGAGCGCCCGGTTTGGCCGGGAATGAATGGCGGGCGCTTCAAGCTTTTCAGCCAGGAGGAGATGCAGAAGATCCACGCTGCGGCCCTCGACGTGCTGGAGCAGATCGGATTCGCCGACGCGATCCCCAGCGGGATCGAGGCGATGACGCGCGCGGGGGCAAAGCTCGGCTCGAACGGGCGGCTCACCTTCCCGCGGGCGCTGGTCGAGGACACGGTGGCGATGGCGGCGCGGCGCTTTCCGCTGCAGGCCCAGGACCCCAAGTTCGACATGGAGCCCTGGGGCACCAGGGTCTATTTCGGCACCGCCGGCGCGGCGGTGCATATCATCGATCCAGTCACCGGCGAATATCGCGAGAGCACAACCAAGGACCTCTACGACATCGCGCGCGTCGTCGATGAGATGGAGCACATCCATTTCTTTCAGCGCGCCGTCGTGTGCCGGGACCTGCCCGATCCGTTCGAGATGGATTTCAACACCTGCTATGCAGCCGTGATGGGCACGACCAAGCATGTCGGCACCAGCTGGGTGGACCCGAGGCATCTGCGCGCTTCGCTCGAGATGCTGCACATGATCGCCGGCGGCGAGGACAAGTGGCGCGCGCGTCCTTTCGTCAGCCAGTCGAACTGCTTCGTCGTGCCGCCGCTCAAGTTCGCGCAGGATGCGTGCCGGTGCTTGGAAGTCGCGGTAGAAGGCGGCATGCCCGTGTTGCTGCTATCCGCGGCGCAGGCGGGTGCTACCTCGCCGGCGGCGCTGGCGGGCACGATTGTGCAGGCGGTCGCGGAATGCCTCGCTGGCCTGGTGTACGTGAACGCCCTCAAGCCCGGCGCGCCGGCGATCTTCGGCACCTGGCCGTTCGTGTCCGACCTGCGCACCGGCGCGATGTCGGGCGGCTCGCCGGAGCAGGCGTTGCTCTCGGCAGGCTGCGCGCAGATGTTCCAGTTCTACGACCTGACGGGCGGCACTGCCTCCGGCATGACGGATTCCAAGATCCCCGACGCGCAGGCCGGCTACGAAAAGGCGTACAACCATGCTTTGGTCGGCAATGCGGGCGCGAACCTGATCTACGAATCCGCCGGCATGCACGCGAGCCTGCTCGGCTATTGCCTCGAAAGCATCTTGATCGATAACGACATCCTCGGCGCGACGCAGCGCACCATCCGCGGCATTGAAGTCACCGACGAGAGCCTGTCGGTCGAGACCATCAGGCAGACCTGCCTGGAAGGACCGGGCCACTATCTCGGCTCCGAGCAGACACTGCGGCTGATGCAGAAGGAATACGTCTATCCGACTGTCGGCGATCGCACGTCACCGAAGGAATGGGTGGAGCGCGGCTCGACCAACATTGTCGACAAGGCGATCAAGCAGACCAAGCTGATCCTCGAACGCAACTTCCCGCGGCATGTGCCGGATGCGGTGGACGACGCGATCCGGGCCAGGTTCCCTGTGCGCCTGCCGCGCGAGGCGATGCGGCCGAAGGTTTGACGTTTGGCTGTTCCTTCCACTCGCTCTGGCTCTTGCGTCATGGTCGGACTTGGTCCGACCATCCACGAGCTTCGATGGGCATGTCGGAAAGGTGGCAGGCAAACTCGTGATGGTGTGGACGGCCCCCGCGCGGCATCGATGTGCCAGAATGAGGTCGTTGCAGATCTCATTGAAGGGAGCCGTCCATGGATAAGCTTATCCGCATTGGC
>NZ_QORW01000025.1 GCF_003574735.1 Dongia deserti | reverse complement strand
CGATGGAAGTGCACCTGATCGCGCCGATCGCGATGGACGAGGGCCTGCGCTTCGCGATCCGCGAAGGCGGCCGAACCGTCGGCGCCGGCGTCGTCGCCAGCATCATAGAGTAAAGGGCATCGCGGCCTCTTTCCGGGGCCGAAATGCCTGGGATTGGGTCGTTCCGGCGGCAGCGAAAGCGGTCGCCGGATCGGCGTTAGAAGGAGAACTCGGCGGCGCGACATAGGAGTGTAGCTCAACTGGTAGAGCACCGGTCTCCAAAACCGGGGGTTGGGGGTTCGAGCCCCTCCACTCCTGCCAGCGACCCGAATGAGGGAATGCCGCGCGCGCTGAAGCTTCGAATGGAATTGGTCAGGATTTAGATGACAAAGATCAGCCCGGTTGAGTTCGGCCGCCAGGTCAACGCGGAACGCAAGAAGGTCACGTGGCCGACCCGCAAGGAGACCTGGGTCACCACGGCGATGGTGTTCCTGATGGTCGTGCTGGCCTCCATCTTCTTCCTGGTCGTGGATTGGTTCCTCGGCACGGGCGTGACCTATTTGCTGGGGCTGTGGAAGTAAGTCGATGGCACACCGCTGGTATGTCGTGCACGTCTATTCGGGCTTCGAGCGCAAGATCGCGCAGTCGCTCAAGGAACAGGCGGTGCAGAAGGGAATGGACAAGCTGATCACCGACGTCCTGGTTCCGGCCGAGGAAGTGGTGGAGGTGCGTCGCGGGGCCAAGGTGAACACGGAGCGCAAGTTCTTCCCCGGCTATGTGCTGGTGAAGATGGAGCTGACCGACGACACCTGGCACCTCATCATGAACACGCCCAAGGTGACGGGTTTCCTCGGCGCCAAGGGCAAGCCCTCGCCCATCAGCGAGGCGGAAGCCTTGCGCATCCTGCACCAGGTGCAGGAGGGCGTGGAGCGGCCGAAGCGCGCGATCATCTACGAGGTCGGGGAGCAGGTGCGGGTCAATGACGGTCCGTTCACCTCGTTCACGGGTTTCGTCGAGGAAGTGGACGAAGAGAAGGGCCGCCTGAAGGTGGCGGTGTCGATCTTCGGCCGCGCGACCCCGGTCGAACTGGAATATTCGCAGGTCGAGAAAGTCTGACCTGCGAAGAACCGCGCGGCGACGGTTTCGCCGGAACTTGCGGGAGGCCAGCCAAGTGCCGCACCGCAAACCTAGGGACTCTCTGTGGGTCCACTGAGGTAGGACATGGCAAAGAAGATTGAAGGCTACATCAAGTTGCAGATACCGGCCGGTAAGGCCAATCCGTCACCGCCGGTGGGCCCGGCGTTGGGTCAGCGCGGTCTGAACATCATGCAGTTCTGCAAGGAGTTCAACGCGGCGACCCAGCAGTTGGAACCGGGCATGCCGATTCCGGTGGTGATCACGGCCTACTCGGACCGTTCGTTCAGCTTCGTCACCAAGACTCCGCCGGCCAGCTACTACCTGAAAAAGGCGGCGCAGATCGAGAAGGGCTCGCAGACCACCGGCCGCGGCACGGTCGGCACGGTCACGATGGCGCAGTGTCGCGAGATCGCCAAGCAGAAGATGGCGGATCTCAACGCGCACGACCTCGAAGCGGCGGCCCAGATGATCAAGGGGTCCGCCCGTTCCATGGGCCTGGTGGTGGAGGACTAAGCGATGGCCGGCAAGAAATACAAGGCAGCGCTCGCGACCATCAATCGCGACAAGTTCTATGGCGTCGAAGAGGCCGTGAAGATGGTCAAGGCGTCTGCTAAGGCGAAGTTCGATGAGACGATCGAGATCGCGATGAATCTCGGCATCGATCCGCGCCACTCGGACCAGAACGTCCGCGGCGTGGTCACCCTGCCGAACGGTACCGGCAAGGCGTTGCGCGTTGCGGTGTTCGCGAAGGGCGACAAGGCCGAGGCCGCGAAGAAGGCGGGTGCCGACATCGTCGGCGCCGACGATCTGGCGGAGAAGGTGCAGGCCGGTCAGATGGATTTCGACCGCGTCATCGCCACGCCGGACATGATGGTGACCGTCGGCAAGCTGGGTAAGGTTCTGGGCCCGCGCGGCCTGATGCCGAACCCGAAGCTCGGCACCGTCACCAACGATGTCGCCGAGGCGGTGAAAGCCGCGAAGGGCGGCCAGGTGGAGTTTCGCGCCGAGAAGGCCGGCTTGATTCATGCCGGCGTCGGCAAGGCTAGCTTCAGCGAGAAGGCGCTGGTGGAAAACGTGAAGGCGTTCGTGTCGGCGATCAATAGGGCGAAGCCGAGCGGCGCCAAGGGCACCTACATCAAGAAGGTGTCGCTGACGTCCACCATGGGCCCCGGCTTGAAGCTGGAGGTTGGTTCGATCGTCGGCTAAGCCGGCGAGTTGAGCGAGTTAGTGAGTTTCGCCGTTGTGGTGTGAGCCGCTGCGGTGATGGGAGGGGGGAACCTCTCCACCCTGTCCGAGACTGCAGGTCTCCAAGCCGATCCGTCGGGGCGGAGGTAATGAGGCAATCGCCTGCAATAGACGGGAGTTGAACCGAATTTCGTTCAAGGCCGATCGGCCAAGTCCGATCGGGTTCCCTGGGCGAAGCGCGGCTTGAGCTTCTGGGACAGGCAAAACCGGATCTTCCGGCTTTGCCCGACCGGGCGAGGACGAAAGGTCCAAGCGCAACCGGGTGCGATGGTGGTTCATCGCATCCAGATTCGGAGACGAACAGTGGACCGATCTGGCAAGCAAGAGCTGGTCACTGCTCTGCAGAACGCCTTGAGTTCCGCCAACCTGGTGGTCATCACCAAGCAGGCGGGCCTCACGGTGGCCGAAGTGAGCGATCTTCGGCGCAAGATGCGGAATGCAGGGGCTGGCTACAAAGTCGCTAAGAATCGGCTGGCACAGCGCGCTCTGAAAGGCACGAAGTACGAAGGCCTGGAACAGCTGTTCAAGGGTCCGACCGCAATCGCGTATTCGGCGGATCCGGTGGCCGCGGCGAAAGTCGCCGTCACCTTCGCGAACAGCAACGAGAAGCTCACCATCGTCGGTGGCTCGATGGGTGCGGACGTTCTTGGTCCCGATGGGATCAAGGCGCTCGCGACTCTGCCATCGCTCGACGAGCTTCGCGCCAAGCTGCTCGGCATGCTGCAGACCCCGGCGACGCGCGTCGCCACGGTCCTGCAAGCGCCGGCCGGCCAGTTGGCGCGGGTCTTCGGGGCTTATGCCAAGAAGAGCGAGACCGCGTGACGGTCAGTTCTTCAAGCGGTTCCGAATTGAAGTTCAAGCAACGCGTTATGAGATAAGCCTAGGAGAATGAAATGGCTGATTTGCAGAAGTTGGTGGACGAGCTCTCGAAGCTGACCGTCCTCGAGGCCGCCGAGCTGTCCAAGAAGTTGGAAGAGGCTTGGGGCGTTTCGGCTGCCGCGCCGGTCGCGGTGGCTGCCGTCGGCGGCGGTGCCGCTGCCGCTGCTCCGGCCGAGGAGAAGACGGAGTTCACCGTCGTTCTCGTCGACGGCGGCGAGAAGAAGATCAACGTGATCAAGGAAGTTCGCGCCATCACCAGCCTTGGCCTGAAGGAAGCCAAGGACCTGGTCGAAGGTGCGCCGAAGCCGGTGAAGGAAGGCGTGTCCAAGCAGGAAGCTCAGGATCTCAAGAAGAAGCTGGAAGACGCCGGCGCCAAGGTTGAGCTGAAGTAAGGCCTTCAGCTGGGTTGTTCGAACGGGGGAAGCGCCGGTTTTGCGATCGGCGCTTCCCGCGTCCTCAAGTGATAGGAAATTGCGCCTCTCCGATCGGCGCGAACAATGGGATCGGACCGATGGTCGAATGTCTCCGACCGTTGGAGCGAGGGCAAAGAGGCAAGGGAATTACCGGGTGTTGAGCCCGATCGGATCGGATTTGAAAGCGCGGCGGTCGAGTCGCGCTTCGAGGGAAAATAGAGGTCGCTGATGACAAAACCTTTCACGGGACGCAAGCGCATTCGCAAGGATTTCGGCCGGATCGGCGAGATCACGCGGATGCCGAACCTGATCGAAGTGCAGAAGAGTTCGTACGACCAGTTCCTGCAGATCGGCGTCCCGGCTGAAAAACGCGAGAGCATCGGGCTGCAGGAAGTGTTCCGCTCGGTGTTCCCGATCAAGGACTTTTCCGAGAAGGCGGAGTTGCAGTTCGTCCGCTACGAGCTGGAAGAGCCGAAATATGACGTCGAGGAGTGCCAGCAGCGCGGCATGACGTACGCCGCGCCGCTGAAGGTGACGCTGCGCCTGGTCGTGTGGGATCACGACGAGGAGACCGGCGCGCGCTCGATCCGCGACATCAAGGAGCAGGATGTCTACATGGGCGACATGCCGCTCATGACCTCCAGTGGCACTTTCATCGTCGCCGGCACGGAGCGCGTGGTCGTCAGCCAGATGCACCGCTCGCCCGGCGTGTTCTTCGATCACGACAAGGGCAAGACCCATTCCAGCGGCAAGTATCTCTTCGCCGCGCGCGTCATTCCGTACCGCGGCTCCTGGCTTGATTTCGAGTTCGATGCCAAGGACCTCGTCTATGTGCGCATCGACCGCCGGCGCAAGCTGCCGGCGACGACGCTGCTGCTGGCTTTGTGGAGCAAGGGCGTCGAGCAGAAGCTCTCCAAGGGCGGTGAGCTGGTAGACGAGGATCGCCGGTTCGGCGGCATGTCCGCCGAGGAAATCCTCAACTTCTTCTATAGGCAGGTCGTTTACAGCCATGGCAAGAAGGGCTGGACCATGGCGTTCGAGCCGGAGCGCATGAAGGGCGTGAAGCTCGCTGCGGACCTGGTCGACGCCAAGACCGGCAAGGTGATGGCGGAAGCCGGCGCCAAGATGACGCCGCGCTTGGGCCGCAAGCTGCAGGAAGGCGGCCTCAAGGAAGTGCTGGTGCAGCCGGAAGAGCTGCATGGCCGCTACGCCGCCGTCGACATCATCAACGAGAAGACCGGCGAGATCTTCGTCGAGGCCGGCGCCGAGATCACGCAGGCCGTGCTCGACCAGCTCGATCAGGCCGGCGTAAAGGAGCTGCCGACCCTCGGCATCGATCACGTCAATGTCGGCCCCTACATGCGCAACACGCTGATGGCCGACAAGAACTCCTCGCGCGAGGAAGCGCTGATCGACATCTACCGCGTCATGCGTCCCGGCGAGCCGCCGACGCTCGACACGGCGGAGACCTTGTTCCAGGGCCTGTTCTTCGACCTGGAGCGCTATGACCTGTCTTCGGTCGGCCGCGTGAAGATGAACTCCCGCCTCAACCTCAACTCGCCGGACTCGATCCGCGTCCTGCGCAAGGAAGACGTACTGTCGATCCTGAGGGTCCTGGTTGACCTGAAGGATGGCCGCGGCGAGATCGACGACATCGACCATCTCGGCAACCGACGCGTCCGGTCGGTCGGCGAATTGCTGGAGAACCAGTATCGCCTCGGCCTGCTGCGCATGGAGCGCGCGATCCGCGAGCGCATGAGCTCGGTCGAGATCGATACGGTGATGCCGCACGACCTGATCAACGCCAAGCCAGCGGCAGCGGCAGTCCGCGAGTTCTTCGGCTCCTCGCAGCTCTCGCAGTTCATGGACCAGACCAACCCGCTGTCGGAGATCACGCACAAGCGGCGCCTGTCGGCCCTTGGCCCAGGCGGACTGACGCGGGAGCGTGCGGGTTTCGAGGTGCGCGACGTGCACCCGACGCACTACGGCCGTATCTGCCCGATCGAAACGCCGGAAGGTCCGAACATCGGCCTGATCAACTCGCTCGCCACCTTCGCGCGGGTGAACCAGTACGGCTTCATCGAGAGCCCGTACCGCAAGGTCGACAAAGGCGCGGTCACCGACGAGGTCGTCTATCTCTCGGCGATGGAGGAGGGCAAATACACCATCGCGCAGGCCAACGCGCGCCTCGATTCCCGCAACAAGCTAGCGGACGATCTGATCTCCTGCCGGCGTTCGGGCGAGTTCGTGATGGCCCGCCGTGAGGACGTGCAGTATATCGACGTCAGCCCGAAGCAGCTGGTATCGGTGGCCGCAGCGCTCATTCCGTTCCTCGAGAACGACGACGCAAACCGCGCGCTGATGGGCTCCAACATGCAGCGCCAGGCGGTGCCTCTGCTGCAGGCCGATGCGCCGCTGGTCGGCACCGGCATGGAAGGCACGGTCGCCCGCGACAGCGGTGTCGCCATCGTGGCGCGCCGCAAGGGCATCGTCGACCAGGTCGACGCGACCCGCATCGTCATCCGTGCGACGGAGGAGACCAACACCGCCGCCCCGGGTGTCGACATCTACAACCTGTTGAAGTTCCAGCGCTCCAACCAGAACACCTGCATCAACCAGCGTCCGCTGGTGAATGTGGGCGACGTGGTGGAGAAGGGCGAGATCATCGGCGACGGTCCTTCGACCGACCTTGGCGAGCTGGCGCTCGGCCGCAACGTGCTGTGCGCCTTCATGCCGTGGAACGGCTACAACTTCGAGGACTCGATCCTGATCTCAGAGCGGATCGTGAAGGACGACGTCTTCACCTCGATCCACATCGAGGAGTTCGAGGTCATGGCCCGCGACACCAAGCTGGGTCAGGAGGAAATCACCCGCGACATTCCGAACGTGGGTGAGGAAGCGCTCAAGAACCTCGACGAGGCCGGCATCGTCTATATCGGCGCCGAGGTGAAGCCGGGCGACATCCTGGTCGGCAAGGTGACGCCGAAGGGTGAAAGCCCGATGACGCCGGAAGAGAAGCTGCTGCGCGCCATCTTCGGCGAGAAGGCCTCCGACGTGCGCGACACGTCGCTGCGCCTGCCGCCGGGCGTCTCCGGCACGATCGTGGAAGTGCGCGTCTTCTCCCGCCGCGGTGTGGACAAGGACGAGCGCGCGCTCGCCATCGAGCGTGCCGAGATCGAGAGGCTGGCCAAGGATCGCGACGACGAAAAGGCGATCCTGGAGCGCAACTTCTACAGCCGCTTGAAGGAGCTGCTGATGAACCAGACCGCCACCGGCGGTCCGAAGGCGCTGAAGGCCGAGACCAAGATCACGGAAAAGACCCTGTCGGAATTCACCCCTGGCCAGTGGCGCCAGATCGGCGTGAAGAACGACAAGCGCATGGCCGAGATCGAAGGCCTCAAGAAGCAGTTCGAGGATTCCGTGAAGGCCCTCGAGAAGCGCTTCGAGAACAAGGTCGAGAAGCTGCAGCGCGGCGACGAGCTGCCGCCAGGCGTCATGAAGATGGTCAAGGTGTTCGTCGCGGTGAAGCGCAAGCTGCAGCCGGGCGACAAGATGGCCGGACGCCACGGCAACAAGGGCGTCGTCTCGCGCATCACGCCGGCCGAAGACATGCCGTATCTGGAGGACGGCACGCCGGTCGACATCGTGCTCAATCCGCTGGGCGTGCCCAGCCGCATGAATGTCGGCCAGATCCTGGAGACGCACCTGGGTTGGGCGTGCGCCAATCTCGGCCGCCAAATCGGCCAGATGATCGACGCGGTCCACAAGGGCGACACCAAGGCCGCGGAGCTACGCAAGAGCCTGAAGGAAATCTATGGCGAGCGCACCTACAAGTCCGACTTGATGGACCTGGAGGACAACGAGCTGGTCGAGTTGGCCGAAGGCCTGCGCAAGGGCGTGCCGGTGGCTTCCCCTGTGTTCGACGGGGCGCGCGAGGACGATATCGTGCAAATGCTCGAGCGCGCGGGCCTCAAGAACTCCGGCCAGGTGATCCTGACCGACGGGCGGACCGGCGAGCGGTTCGATCGCCAGGTCACGGTCGGCTACATCTACATGCTGAAGCTGCACCATCTGGTGGACGACAAGATCCACGCGCGTTCCATCGGCCCGTACAGCCTCGTCACCCAGCAGCCGCTGGGCGGCAAGGCGCAGTTCGGTGGTCAGCGCTTCGGCGAAATGGAAGTGTGGGCGCTCGAGGCCTACGGCGCTGCTTACACGCTGCAGGAGATGTTGACGGTGAAGTCCGACGACGTTTCCGGCCGCACCAAGACCTACGAAGCGATCGTGCGCGGCGACGACAATTTCGAGGCGGGCATCCCCGAGTCCTTCAACGTGTTGGTGAAGGAACTCCGCTCGCTCGGCCTCAATGTCGAGCTGACGCAGAACCAGTACTGATCGGATGGGCTGAACCGGCCGGGCCGCTGCCCGGCCGGGGCCGCCCGAGGAGAAGATGATGAACAATGAATTGATGAATGTGTTCGGCCAGCCCACTGGCACGCAGACCTTCGATCAGATCCGCATCTCGATCGCCAGCCCGGAGCGCATCCGCTCCTGGTCGTACGGCGAGATCAAGAAGCCGGAGACGATCAACTACCGCACCTTCAAGCCGGAGCGTGACGGCCTGTTCTGCGCGCGCATTTTCGGCCCGATCAAGGATTATGAGTGCTTGTGCGGCAAGTACAAGCGCATGAAGTATCGCGGCATCATCTGCGAGAAGTGCGGCGTCGAAGTGACACTCTCCAAGGTGCGGCGCGACCGCATGGGCCACATCGAGCTGGCCTCGCCCGTCGCGCACATCTGGTTCCTGAAGTCGCTGCCGAGCCGCATCGGTCTGCTGCTCGATATGACGCTGAAGGATCTGGAGCGAATCCTTTATTTCGAGAACTACGTCGTCATCGAGCCGGGCCTGACGCCCCTGAAGCTGCATCAGCTGCTGACCGAGGACCAGTACCTCGACGCGCAGGACGAGTTCGGCCAGGACGCGTTCCAGGCCGGCATCGGCGCCGAGGCGCTGAAGCTCATGCTCTCCGCGATCAACCTGGAGACCGAGCGCGAGCAGATGAAGGCCGACCTGCGCGAGACCTCTTCGGAGGCCAAGCGCAAGAAGCTGGTCAAGCGGCTGAAGCTGGTCGATTCCTTCGTCGAATCCGGTTCGCGCCCCGAGTGGATGATCCTGGATGTCGTGCCGGTCATTCCGCCCGAGCTGCGTCCGCTGGTTCCGCTGGATGGCGGCCGCTTCGCGACCTCGGACCTCAATGACCTCTATCGCCGCGTCATCAACCGCAACAACCGTCTGAAGCGGCTGATCGAGCTGCGCGCGCCCGACATCATCGTGCGCAACGAGAAGCGCATGCTGCAGGAATCGGTCGATGCGCTGTTCGACAACGGCCGTCGCGGCCGCGTCATCACCGGCGCCAACAAGCGTCCGCTGAAGTCGCTCAGCGATATGCTGAAGGGCAAGCAGGGCCGCTTCCGCCAGAACCTGCTCGGCAAGCGCGTCGACTACTCGGGCCGCTCCGTCATCGTCGTGGGTCCGGAACTGAAGCTGCATCAGTGCGGCCTGCCCAAGAAGATGGCGTTGGAGCTGTTCAAGCCCTTCATCTACTCGAAGCTCGAGCTCTATGCGATGGCGACCACCATCAAGGCCGCCAAGCGCATGGTGGAGAAGGAGCGTCCGGAAGTCTGGGACATCCTCGAAGAGGTGATCCGTGAGCATCCGGTGCTGCTGAACCGCGCGCCGACCCTGCATCGCCTGGGCATTCAGGCGTTCGAGCCGGTGCTGATCGAAGGCAAGGCGATCCAGCTGCATCCGCTGGTCTGCACGGCCTTCAACGCGGACTTCGACGGCGACCAGATGGCGGTCCACGTGCCGCTGTCGCTGGAAGCCCAGCTCGAGGCGCGCGTCCTTATGATGTCGACCAACAACATCCTGTCGCCCGCCAACGGCAAGCCGATTATCGTGCCCTCGCAGGACATCGTGCTCGGCCTCTACTACCTGTCGATGGAGGCGGAGGGTGAGCCGGGTGAGGGCATGGCCTTCGCCGATACCGGTGAAGCGCTGCACGCGCTGGACGCCAAGGTCGTCTCGCTGCACACCAAGATCAAGGCACGCGTCGATCACTACGACGACAGTGGCCAGCGCGTGACCAAGGTGATCAACACCACGCCGGGCCGCATGCTGCTGTCGGAACTCCTGCCGAAGCACCCGAACGTGCCGTTCAGCCTGATCAATCGCCTGCTGACCAAGAAGGAGATCACGACCGTCATCGACTTCGTCTACCGCCATTGCGGCCAGAAGGAGACGGTGATCTTCGCCGACCGCATGATGGCCATGGGCTTCGCCCAGGCCTGCAAGGCCGGCATCTCCTTCGGCAAGGACGACCTGATCATCCCGGCGACCAAGCACGGCCTGGTGAAGGACGCGCAGGAGAAGGTGAAGGAGTACGAGCAGCAGTATCTCGACGGCCTCATCACCCAGGGCGAGAAATACAACAAGGTGGTCGACGTCTGGTCGAACTGCACCGAGCGCGTGGCCGAAGAGATGATGAAGGTCATGCAGAAGAACGCCGCCGGCATGGGCATCAACTCGGTCTACATGATGGCCCATTCGGGCGCGCGCGGTTCCGCGGCGCAGATCAAGCAGCTGGCGGGCATGCGCGGCCTGATGGCGAAGCCGTCGGGCGAGATCATCGAGACCCCGATCATCTCCAACTTCAAGGAAGGCCTGACCGTGCTCGAGTATTTCAACTCGACCCACGGCGCCCGCAAGGGCTTGGCCGATACCGCCTTGAAGACGGCGAACTCGGGCTACCTGACCCGCCGCCTGGTGGACGTGGCGCAGGACGCCATCATCACCGAGGAGGATTGCGGCACCAGCAGGGGCCTCACCGCCAAGGCGGTGGTCGAGGGCGGCGAGGTGATCTCGGCGCTCAGCGATCGCATCCTCGGCCGCACTGCCGCGGAGGACGTGAAGGATCCGCTCTCCGGCGATGTTATCGTGAAGTCCGGCGACATGATCGACGAGCCGCTGGTCGATGAGATCGAGCGGGCCGGCATCGACGTGGTCAAGATCCGTTCGGTCCTGACCTGCGAGGCGCGGACCGGTGTGTGCGGCAAGTGCTATGGCCGCGACCTGGCGCGCGGAACGCCGGTCAATATCGGCGAGGCGATCGGCGTGATCGCCGCCCAGTCGATCGGCGAGCCGGGCACGCAGCTCACCATGCGCACGTTCCACATCGGTGGCGCTGCGCAGCGTGGCGCAGAGCAGAGTTCGATCGAGTCGACCATCGACTCCACGGTCGATGTGCGCAATCGCAACGTCGTGCTCAACAGCCAGGGCGTTCCCGTGGTGATGGGCCGCAATTGCGAGATCGTGCTGAACGACGACCAGGGCCGCGAGCGGGCGCGTCACCGAATCCCGTACGGCGCCCGGCTTTTGGCCGATCATGGTGTCAAGGTGACCAAGGGCTCCAAGCTGGCGGAGTGGGATCCGTACACCCTGCCGATCATCACCGAGCGAGAAGGCATCGTGAACTACATCGACCTGGTCGAAGGCCTGTCGATGCGCGAAGTGATGGACGAGACCACCGGCATCTCGAACCGCGTGGTCATTGACTGGAAGCAGCAGCCGCGCGGCAGCGATCTGAAGCCGCGTATCACGCTGCGTGATGAGAAGGGCAACGTCATCACCCTGCCGAGCGGGTTGGAGGCGCGCTACTTCATGTCGGTCGATGCCATCCTGTCGGTCGAGAACGGCGCCCACGTGAAGGCGGGCGACGTGCTGGCGCGCATCCCGCGCGAGGGCACGAAGACCCGCGACATCACCGGCGGTCTGCCGCGCGTGGCCGAGCTGTTCGAGGCGCGCAAGCCCAAGGATTTCGCGATCATCAGCGAGATCCCGGGCCGTATCGAGTTCGGCAAGGACTACAAGACCAAGCGTCGCATCGTAGTCGTGCCGGAGGATGCCTCGGAGGAGCCGCGCGAGTACCTGATCCCGAAGGGCAAGCACATCTCCGTGCAGGAGGGCGACTATGTCCAGAAGGGCGATCTGCTGATGGACGGCAGCCCGGTGCCGCACGACATCCTGAACGTGATGGGTGTGGAGGCGCTCGCCACCTATCTCATTAACGAGATCCAGGAGGTCTACCGGTTGCAGGGCGTGAAGATCAACGACAAGCACATCGAGGTGATCGTTCGCCAGATGCTGCAGAAGATCGAGATCTTCGATCCGGGCGACACCACCTTCCTCGCGGGCGAGCAGGTCGATCGCTCCGAGTTCGAGGAGGAGAACGCCAAGGCGTTGAAGGAAGGCGGCCGTCTGGCCAAGGGCTCCCCGGTGCTGCTCGGCATCACCAAGGCCAGCCTGCAGACACGGTCATTCATCTCGGCGGCTTCGTTCCAGGAGACGACGCGCGTGTTGACCGAGGCCGCGGTTTCCGGCCGGATCGACTCGCTGATCGGACTCAAGGAGAACGTGATCGTCGGCCGCCTGATCCCGGCCGGCACCGGCTCGGTCATGAACCGCATCAAGGCAGAGGCGGCCGAGCGCGACCGCCAGCTGGCGGCACAGAAGCCGGCAGCCCTGCCGAGCGCGGAGCACAAGCAGGAAGTCGCCTAGCCAGTCGCACGCGGCAAACTGCCGCGTACTTGCAAGCATCACGCCCGCCCCTGCGCAGGGGCGGGCGTTTTGCTGCCTGGGCCCTCGCAGTTCTCATGTCACGTCACAAGATTTTTACGCTAGCCCGGGGAGCAAAACTCATTCCGCCGGCGTTTAACCTTTGCTAACCGGGCGTGGTCGCGGCGGGTGCTTCCGTGCGGCTTCTGCGATGTCCCCGTCTGGCGAGCCGGCGCAATTGGTGCGGGCGGCTCGGACACAGCAGAGAGCGGGTGATGTTCGATAAGCTGGGATCGGTCCTTTTCATGGCGGCGGTCGCGTTTCTCGCCTTTGTGGGCGGGGCTATGGCCGTTCTGGGCGAGGCCTTCCCACACCGTTATCTGCGCGATGCCTACCTGGCCGGCGAAGCGCTGATCGCGCAGCGCGAGGAGACGGCAGATCCCTACGTGACCGACCAGTGGCGCAAGGCGCGCAATGGCGAGAAGGGCGTCACGATCCATGATCCGAGCCGCGCGCTGGAAGGCTATACACTCTACACCAGTGCCGGCGAGGCCGCCGCTCATCTCATCGACATGGATGGCCGCGTGGTCCACCAGTGGCGCCGGCCCTATAGCGAGATCTGGCACCAGGGGTCGGAGATCAAGAAGCCGCAGCCGGACAACCTCATCCTGATGGATAAAGCGCGCCTACTGCCCAACGGCGACCTGCTGGCGATCTATGCCGCGGCCGGCGACACGCCGTGGGGCTACGGCATGGTGAAGATGGATCGCGATTCCAACGTGATCTGGAGCTATCTCGCGCACACGCATCATGACTTCGACGTCGCGCCGGATGGCCGCATCCTGGTGCTGACCAACGCTTTCAGCTCGGACAACCCCGAAGGCATGGGCAAGCTCGACCAGCCCTATCTCGAAGACTTCGTCGTGGTGCTCTCGCCGGATGGCAAGGAGCTGAACAAGATTTCGCTGACGCGCGCTCTGGCGCAGTCGCGCTACAAGCTGCTGCACCTCGCCATCCCCGGCTATGCCTCCGGGGATCCCCTGCACGCCAACTCGGTGCAATACATCACGGCCGAGCAGGCACAGAACTTCCCGTTCGCGAAGGAAGGCGACGTGCTGCTCTCGTTCCGCGACATGAGCGCCATCGCCGTCGTGTCGCTGGAGACCGGCGAGATGGTGTGGGCGATGCGCGGTCCCTGGCTGTGGCAGCATGACGCCAGCCTGCTGCCCAACGGGCATATCACCCTGTTCGACAACCTGGGCGGCTTTCGCGATGCCAACGCGGCACGCGTGCTGGAGGTCGATCCCAAGACCGGCGCCGTGCTCTGGAGCTATCAGGGCGATGAGTCGCACCCGTTTCACAGCCCTTTGAGGTCCTCCGTCGAAACCCTCCCTAACGGCAATGCGTTGATCACGGAATCGGACGGAGGACGCATCTTCGAAGTGACGCGTCAAGGCGAGATCGTGTGGAATTTCGTCAATCCGACCCGCGGCGGCGCGAATGGCGACATGATCGCCATCGCTACCTGGGGCCAGCGCATCGATCCCGGCACCTTGGATCCCGATGTACGCACCCTGTTCGAAACCAGGAAGGAGGCTTCGAAATGAACCTGCAATATCGGCGAGCGGCCGTGCTCGCCATCAGTACCAGTGCAGCAGCCCTGGTCGCTTTTCCCGCCTTCGCCTATGTCGGTCCCGGTGCCGGCTTGACCCTGCTGGGCGCGCTGTGGGGCCTTGTCGTGGCCGTGGTCGTGAGCCTCGGCTTCGTGCTCCTGTGGCCGCTGCGGCGGATGATGCGTCGCAACAAGCGGGCCCAGCCACCGGCGGACGATGATCCGACGCACTCGATGCTCTCCAACCCATCGGGTGACCGTGAAGACCGGCGCATGTAATGGGATTGTTCAACCTACCTGAGCCGTTCTTTGACTTGGTGGACGGCAGCCTTGCCACGCTGCCGCCTCTGCTGCGGCTGATCCTCTGGGCGATCGCCGGCGCAGCGGTCTCGCTGGCGCTCTATCGCTGGCTCTCGCCGCAGCGGCGCATCGCCGAGGCCAAGGTGGCCGCGCAGGAGGCACGGCGACGTCTGAATGCCCATGAGGGCGATCTGGAAACCGCGTTGCCGCTGATGCGGCAGTCCATGAAGCTGGCACTGCGGCACGTCGGGCTGGTGTTTCCGGCCGCGCTCATCGCCTCGCTGCCGGTGCTGGCACTGCTGGTCTGGCTCGATGGTGCCTATGGCTATCAATTTCCGGAGAACCAACAGGCGCCGACCATCGCGGTCGAGCCTCAGACATACTCGGCTGAGTGGCAGCCGAGCAGGACGGGTGGGCAGATCGCGTTGCGGGATGATGCCGGCGCGGAAGTCACGCGCCTGACCCTGGCACAGCCGATCACCCGGATCGAAAAGCGCCATTGGTGGAATCTTCTTGTCGGCAATCCGGCCGGCTATCTGCCAGACAACGGCCCGATCGAGGGTGTATCCATCGGGTTGCCGGAACGGCAATACCTGCCGGTCGGGCCGGACTGGCTGCGCTCCTGGCTCACGGTGGCGCTGTCGGCACTGGTGATCGCGTCGCTTCTCATCATGCGCGTTGCGCGGATCTCCTGAGATGCCGGAAGCGCCGCGCAAGGGCTTCGAGGTTGCGCCGTGGATGGATCGTCTCGGCGGATTCATCGAGCGCCACACCGATTGGTGGATCAAGCTGGGATCACTCGAGACCAGGCTCCTCGACAGCACCTTGGCTGACGTGCGGATCGATCGACCGATCTATGTGACCGGCTTGGCCCGCTCTGGCACGACCATTCTCCTGGAGACCCTGGCGCGTCATCCGGATGTTGCGACCCACCGCTACCGCGACTTCCCGATGCTGTTCACACCTTATGTTTGGAACCGCTGGCTTGATCGGGTGCCATGCAGTGATGAGGCGCCGGCGGAGCGCAGCCATGGCGACGGCATCGCTGTCACCTCGGAAAGCCCGGAGGCGTTCGAGGAGCCCTTGTGGATGGCCTTCTTTGCCGGGCAGCACGATCCGTCGGTAAGCGCGGTGCTCGATCGGAACACGCATCAATCGCTCTTCGAGCGATTCTATCGCGACCACATCCGCAAGCTCCTGGCTGTGCGCGGCCGGCGGCGCTATGCCGCCAAAGGCAATTACAACGTCACGCGCATCGGCTATCTCGCGACGCTGTTTCCCGATGCCCGCTTCATCGTTCCGGTGCGCGATCCGACCTGGCACGTCGCCTCGTTGATGAAGCAGCATCGTTTGTTCCTGGATGGTCAGCGCGACAATCCACCAGCACGACGGCATCTGCGCCGTGTCGGGCATTTCGAGTTCGGAGAGGGCCGGGTGCCGATCAACGTCGGCAACGATGCGGCGACGGCGGAAATCGTCGCGCTTTGGCGCAGCGGGGAAGAGGTCCGCGGCTGGGCGCGCTACTGGGCCCATATCCACCACCATATCGCCGATCTGATCGAAGGCGATCCGGAGCTGCGCGAAGCCGTCTATATCGTGCGCTATGAGGACCTGTGCGCCGATCCGCGTGTGACCCTGCTGGCGCTGCTATCCCATTGCGGCCTGTCGGCGGGCTCGGGGTTCCTGCAGGAGGCCACGGGGCGATTCCACCAGCCAACGTACTATCGGCCGCGCTTCAGTTCTGCCGAGCTGTCGATCATTGCGGAGGAGACGGCGGCCGCCGCGGATCGCTTCGGCTATCAGCCGGACCATGCGCTCGCGCAGCGTCAAACCGCCCAGTAGCCCGCGCGCGGCTCATGAAAACGTTTCATTTCCTATCCGGATCACTCGGACCCAACCAACAAGCGCAATTGGGCGGCTTGATCACCTTGCATTCGAGTCATTTATGCCGAAGGCCGGAAATATAAACTCATAGTATAAACTTATTCTTAGTACTGCTTTTGCATCCTGCGGCCTGGACTACCGTCTTCTCAATCCGCAGTGGGAAAGCAGAAATGTTGAAGAAATCACTTGTTCTGGGAGCCGCCGCGGCGGCCATGTCCGTCGCGATTGCAACCGCCTCTTTCGCCAATGAGGCCGAGATCAAGGCCAAGGCCGAGAGTTACACCAAGAGCGAAATCGCCAAATGGGTGGCCGATGCCGATGTCGTCGCCGCTCTCAATGCGGCCAACGCGGCCAATGCCGGCTACGATCAGGGCAAGATCGACGAGCTCGACAAGCAGTGGCGCGCCGAGGTCGGTGCCGCAGCCCGCCCGCTGATCGATCAGATCATGGGAAGCGCCGCTTCCGTCAAGGCCAAGGGCTGGTGCAGCGGCGCCGGCGGCGTCGTGACGGAAATCATCCTGATGGACAACAAGGGCTTGAACGTCGGCATCTGTGATGCCACCAGCGACTACTGGCAAGGCGACGAGGCCAAATACAAGAACACCTTCACCAAGGGCGCCGGCACCGTGTTCGTCGACGACGTCGAGCAAGATGCGTCGACCCAGAAGTTCCAGGTGCAGACCAGCATGACCGTGGTCGATCCGGCCAGCGGCCAGCCGATCGGCGTCGTGACTGTCGGCCTCGATGCCGAAGGCCTGATGATGCAGTAGCAGTGAGTCAGCATTTGCGGGGACGGGTCTGCGCGGTCCGTCCCTGCGCCGACTCAGATCAGGGGGCCGCGCCATGATCAATGAAGCGCCAAGAAGGTTTTGGAGCATCGGCCGGAAGATCGCGCTGACGGTCTTTGTCGGCCTCGGCGTCGGTTTTGCCGCCGTCCTCGCCTATCAATCGATGTCACAGCGCGAGCTGGTGCTAGAGACCGTCGACAACAACCGTCTGGCCATCGCCGACATGATCGCGGCCCAGGCGGTGGGCGGCGTCAAGTTCAAGAAGGGAGAAGCGATCGCCAAGGTCTATGCGCGCTATCTCGAATCGGATGCCTCGGCCCTCAGCGCCATCGCGGTCTACGGTATCGACGATGAGGTGCTTTCGTCCGGTACCCACGCCAATGCCGCTCCTGTCAATTTCAATGCGCTGATGTCCGAAGCCAAGCCGAAGGTCGAGGAAGGCAAGGTCTTCATCCGCAAGACGACCGACAACTTCATCGCCATCGCGCCCGTCGTCGATGGCGCTGAAGGCCGGCGCGTCGGCACTTTGGCGCTGGCCTGGACCAACGATGCCCTGCTTTCGGAGATCAGCAGCCATCTGTGGATCGGCATCGGCATCTCGGCGGCAATCGCCGGCGCGCTCATTGCCTGCCTGCTGTTCGCGATCGGATACATCGTCAGCGGGCCGCTGGCCGCCATGGCAGGCACGATCGCGAAGCTGGCGGACGGTCAGCTCGACGTCGCCATTCCGGCCCAGGACCGGCGCGACGAAATTGGCACGCTGGGCCGCGCCGTCGCCTCCTTCCAGAGCCAGCTGCGCGAAGTGGAGCAGCTGCGCCATGAGCGCGAAGCGGCCGAGAAGGCTGCCGCCGAGGAGCGCCGCCGCGCGCTGCACGCCCTGGCGGCGACTTTCACCGCGAGCGTCGCCGGTATCGTCGACGTGGTTCTGAAGTCCGCCAAGACCCTGCAGATCAATGCGCAGAGCTTGAAGACGGCGACCGTCAGCTCGCGCACGGAAGTCGATACGGCGGCAAACGCCACCGATGATTCCAACAACAGCGTCTCGCTGGTCGCGACTGCGGCGGAAGAGCTGACCGCCTCGATCAACGAGATCGACCGCCAGATGCGCGAGAGCACCGCTGCTTCCGAGCAGGCCTTCAAGCAGGTGGGCAGCACGACCGAGACCATCAATGGTCTCGCGCGCGCCGCGGAAGGGATCGGCGGCATCGTCGAGCTGATCAACCAGATCGCCAGCCAGACCAACCTGCTGGCCCTGAACGCCACCATCGAGGCCGCCCGCGCGGGCGAAGCCGGCAAGGGCTTTGCGGTCGTCGCCAACGAGGTGAAGAACCTCGCCAGTCAGACCGCGCGTGCGACCGAGGAGATCACCGGCCAGATCGCATCGATGCAGGGCATCGCCTCGAGCGCGGTCGGCGCGGTCAGCGGCATCAAGGACTCGATCTCGAAGATCAAGGACATCGCCGGCCATATCGCCCACTCGATCCGCGAGCAGGCGAGCGCAACGCAGGAAATCTCCAGCAATGCCCAGCGCGCCGCGCAGCGCACGGGCAATGTCAATCACAGCATCCGGGTTGTGACCGACGCGGTCGACGAGACCGGCCGCGCGGCGGGATTGCTGCTCGACGAATCCAACAATCTCGCGACCAAGGCGACCGAGCTGCAACAGCAGGCGGACGCCTTTGTGCGCCAGGTGCAGGCGGGCTGAACTCGAGGCTTATCGGATCCTGTCGAGATAAGGCGCGGATTCGATCGACCGGCGGATCAAGCGGCGATCTGCTGCGGATCCGCGTAGATGACGAGAAAGACTTGATCGACCAGGCCGCCGCGCCGACTGCGCACCGGCAGCAGCAGGCGCGTGATCGATTCGACATCATTCTGGAAGACGCGCATGGTATGGATCATGGGCCGATGCGTGCACACGACTTCGTGCATGAATTCGGTGATGCGGCAGCCATATCGCGCGTCGACGTCGCTGGCTCGCTTGCCGGTCCAGTCCTCGCCGGTGATGGCGACGATCGCGGTGCCTTCCAGCCGGATCCGGAAGTCGTGCCCGCCGTCGACCGCTTCATAAATGCTGATATGGCCGAGCCAGGGCCGCAGCGCGAATGGATCGAGCTGCGCGCGGTTCGGGACCTCGTCGCTGCCCGCGGTCCGAGACCAGAATTCCAGCAGGCTGTGAAGTGACGGGGATGCAGAAGCCGGCAAGGCGTCCAGCCCATGCTCCAGAACCGGACGCCGCAATATGGGAGTGCCAGAACTCAGACGCGTCCTCAAGTTGTCGATCCGTCGAGACGCTGTATTCAGGTTGAACATCGTGGCACTCATTGCAAGCGGCTGCAACATTGATGGCTTCGGCGACCCGCAAATGTGCCGCCGCTGCGGACTCCCGTGTTGACACCAATCTCAGTGGCCTGTGGCAGCCCGGCCGCTAGCTGTTGTTGGCAAGCGCATAGGTCCGGCGGCGCAATTCGCGCATCGCGAGGGCGGCGGAGGGGATTGCCGCCAACTCAGTCCAGGAAATGGGCCTGCCGACACGGACTTGCAGGGGCTTGCCGCGGCGCTTGTTCAACTCGCCGATCAGCAAGGCGATCCGCCACGCCAGGCTGATCTTGCTGGCGGCGTGAAACATCGGTCCGTTCTGCCCGACGAAATAGACCGGCAGGGCAGTCGCCTCGGCGGAGCGGATCAGCCGATAGGCGAAGTTCTTCCACGGCAGATCGTCCGCGCGCGCAAACCCTCTGAGCGGAAGCTTCAACGGCGCGGTCGACACGCCGCCGGCCGGAAAGATAACGATCGTCTCGCCCGCCCGCACCGCGTCGAGCGCGCGGCGCCGCGCTTCGATGTTGTTGCGCAGCGCATCCTCGGTCCCGTTGAAATCGATCGGCAGGAAATAGGGGATCGCCTCCGGCACCCGCATGAGCTGGCTGTGCGCAAGGACCTTGAACGGGCGGCCAAGCTTCTCCGCCAACGCGCAGATCGCGATGCCGTCCAACAGGCCATAGGGATGATTGGCAATGACCACGAGGCGCTCAAGGCGATTGACCGGCGGTGGCCACGGCTCGCCCTCCATCTCGAGCGAAATGCCAAGCCAGTAGAGCGCGCTTGACCACAGCGACATGCCGCTCAGCGGCCATTGATCCCGCCATTGTTCATAGAGCCGCACCAGCCGCGATCGCCCGCCGAGCAGTTCGATCATATTGATGAGGGCGCGCTCGAAGACCGGCGCGGTCGGATCGGCGTAGGTCAGGGGGCTCGCCGTGCGCGCGAGCGCGACGAGCCTCACGCCGGCCATGTTGCTTCGGATTGAACAGCGAGTCGGATGACGCTTATCATGCGCGCAGCTTACAATAGCTGGATGACGGATTGGTGACATCCCGCCGCGGATTGCACCGGATGGATCAAGGGAGATTCAATGGCACAACGTCTGAGTTCGGCCGAGCTGGTCACGCGCTTCATCGACGAGCGGATGTCGCGCGAGATTCCGGCGCAACAGGCCCTGCGCGCCGAGACGCGCAAATTGCCTGGCTCCGGCATGATGAGTCGTCCGGAATCCGATGCGCTGCTCCAGATGCTCATCAGGCTCACCGGCGCCAAGCACGTGATCGAGGTCGGCACTTTCACCGGGTCCGGCTCGCTGGCGATGGCGCTGGCTTTGCCGGAGGATGGGCGCATCGTCGCCTGCGACGTCAACGCGGAGTGGGCCGCCATCGGCCGCAAGCATTGGCAGCAGGCCGGCATCGCGCACAAGATCGACCTTCGCCTTGCACCGGCCTCGGAAACCATTGCAGCTTTATTGAAAGGCGATGCAGCCGGTACATTCGACATGGCGTTCATCGATGCCGACAAGACCGGCTATGACGCCTACTACGAGGGATGCCTGAAGCTGCTGCGGCAGGGCGGGCTGATGGTGCTGGACAATATGCTGTGGAGCGGTCACGTCGCCGATCCCGACATGCATGACAAGGACACCAATGCCCTGCGTGCGCTCAACCTGAAGATCAAGGACGACGGCCGGGTGGATTTCTGCCTGCTGTCGGCGGACGACGGAATCCTGCTGGCGCGCAAGCGCTGACGGCTGGCGGAGGCGGCGATGAGTACCGAGCGGCAGGTCGCAAAGCACTATACGCATGGCTCGCTGCAGCAGGCGATCTTCGATGCGTTGCGGGCGATGGGCAAGGATCCAGAGCGGTTCTCGGCCATGGATCTGTCGACAGGCGACGAGCTTCATCTCGGGTGGGTGCCGGCGACCGCCGCGCTGGCAAAGGATCTCGGGCTAGCGCCGGGCATGCATGTACTGGATGTCGGCTCCGGCATCGGTGGTCCAGCACGCTTCTTCGCGGAGACCCATCGCTGCCGTGTCACCGGCATCGATCTGACCGACGAGTTCGTGCAGGTGGCGACGGAACTTACGCGCCGATGCGGGCTCAGCGATCTCGTTTCCTTCCGCCAGGGCAGTGCCCTCGATTTGCCGTTCAGTGCCGGCGCGTTCGATGCCGCGACGCTCATCCATGTCGGCATGAACATCGCGGACAAGGCAAGGCTGTTCGAGAGTGTGCGTCGGGTGCTGAAGCCCGGTGCATTGTTCGGCGTCTATGAAATCATGCACGCAGGCAAGGGCGATCTGCCGTATCCGATGCCGTGGGCGCAGACGCGCGAGACCAGCTTCGTCGAGACGCCAGAGACTTATCGCCACCTGCTGAGCGCGGCCGGCTTCACCATTGAAAGCGAGGAGAACCGGCGCGAATTCGTGCTCGATCTGGCGCGGCAGATGCGCGAGAAGGCCGAGAAACATGGCATGCCGCCGCTGAACCAGCAGGTCCTGATGGGTCCTGCCTTCCGCGAGCGCCTCGGCAATGTGATGGCGACGCTCGAACGCGGCACCATCGCACCGGTGCAGATCATCGCGCGGGCTGCGTAAGGAGGTGATCGATTCCTATTCCCGATCCGATCTACGCCGTTGCGGGAGCATGGCGACGACCATGGCGCCTTTGCCTTCGGCGACGTCGATTTCGGCCACGCCGTCCAGCACCTTTGCGGCGCTGCGGAGCGCGTTCCAGGCGATGGTGAGCGGGCGCTGGGCGGATTTGCGGTCGGTGGGCTCGCGGGCGGCTTTCAGGACCTCGGCGGCGGACTGGGCGCAGCCGCTGGTCTGAATGGTCAGCAGCAGCCTTTCGTCCGAGCCGCATTGTGCGCGCAATACGATTTCGCCACCATGCTCGACGCACGCGAGGGCGAAATCGAGCTGCGCCTCGATCACCTTGCCGAGCAGGCGGCGCGGCAGATGGACCAGAGCAGCACTCGATTCAATCTCGGTCTCGATCACGGTGCGGCGACGTTCCGCATTGCGCTGGCGCTTGGCAATGATGTCGGTCACCAGCTCGCGTAGCGCGGTTTCGGCGCCGCTATCCTTGCGCCGTTCTTTGTCCGGATGGGCAGCACCATCGAGCAGCGCGCGCGCCTGATCAATGCCGCCCAGCGCCTCCGAAAGATAGCTCTTGTAGATCGCGACGCCGACCGGCCCGAACACCTCGTCGCTCATCATGTTGATGTTGCGGCCGATCAAGTCGAGGCGCGTAGTCACTTCCTTTGCGAGCTCATGCAACAGCTCGGCATTGGCGCGCAGGCCGTTGGGACCGTCGCTCTGCAGCGCGCTGTGGATCGGACCCGTTGCCGCGTTCGATCTCGGTATCGCCCAATCGACTTCGCGGAGCACGCATGCGATCAAAGAGCGGCCGAAACGCTGATAAGTATTGGCGAGAATCTCGACAGGACGGCTGAACCCGCCCGGCAAACGCAGGATCGCCGTCGAGGGGCCGCGCAGATTCGTCAGAGCCTCGGGCGTCCAGGTGGCGCCGCGGCCATCGTCCACAGCGCGCGATACCAGCGCCGAGAAGGGCGTGCCGATGAGTGCGCTGCCGCTCAGGCCGAACATGCGTTCCGCCGCGGCGTTGGCGAGGTCGATGGCGCCGTCCTCGCGCAACGCGACTACGGCTTCCGGCAGCGCGTCGAGCAGGGCGCGAGGGTGGTCATCGCTCTCGTCGTTCGCGGTTGCCGTCCAATATTGCAGGGAATCTTCTCGCAGTTTGCGGCGCTCGAGGCAGGCTGAGAAGCATAGCCGCGCGACCGAGCGGTCCAGCGGCTCGCGCAGGATGTCGTCGATACCGATCTCGATCGCCTTCTGAGTCGGTGTGCTCTGCACGTCGGCGCTGACCGCAACGCACACAATGCTGGCGAGCAGCGCATCGCCGCGCAGGATCTCGATCGCCGCCAGATGCTGGGTGCCTTCCCGGACCAGGTCGACGATCGTCAGGTCGAAGCCGCCGGTGCGCAGGGTGGCGATCGCCTGCTCAGCGCTGTCGACACGTTCCGCCGGCGGGCGATCGAGCGCGGCCAACGCGCTGTCGATCGCCTGGAATCCATCCTCCCGCACGGTGAGCAGAAGTGCTCGCCGAACGGCGGTTGCCGCTTCACTCAATTCTCCCGGAACCGGGCCTGACAGCGAATTCATGGGGCTTCTGCGCCACCGTTTTTGTATCGGTTTAGACTGGGGTAACAGGTCTTAAAATTGCGTTAGTTTTTGAGGCAAAGTCAGGGGAACTGAGCTATGACGGCGGCGCCGGCCGCCAACCCCAGCCGTCCATTGGCCCCGTCTTTTCAATGAGCTACGAGGGCTATAGTGGCGCTTCCAGGCACGCGGGCCGAGCAGCGGGCTTCGAACGCTGATCGACGTCTTCCTCCCTATCGTGCGGGCGCGCCTGGGTGTGCTTTTTGAGACTGCGGCGCGCGCAGCAGTGCCGCGCAGGCGCGGGCGATCGCCGGGGCGAAGTCGGACATGGTTCCGGTGACGCTGCCGTAAATCAGCGCAAGGGCAGGCTGGATGATCGCGCCCACCGTCATCGCGGCGGCGAGACCAGGATCCTGCCGCGGGATCTCGCCTCCTTCGATGGCGCGTGACACGAGGTCGCGGAAGATGATTGCCGGGCTGGTGGGTGCGGAGCGGATGTTCGGCAGCGCTGTGTGTTGCACCAGAAGGAGGAACCGATAGAGCGTCGCGTCCTCGTCGAACAGCCGGCACATGTAGTCGATCATCGCGCGCAGTTTGGCGTCGAGATCGCCGACGGTTTCCCGCTGGATGCGATCGAGCTCCGCACCGAACCGGAAATAGTGGTCCTGGAATAGGTCCCGAACGAGTTCGTCCTTCGATTCGAAGTGCCGATAGATCGTGCCCTCGGCGATGCCGGCTTTCTTCGCCAGATCTCGGGTCGTGGTCTCGGCGACGCCCTTTTCGACGAACAACTCCAGCGCGGCGGACCTCAGGCGGTGGCGGGTGGCTACGGCAGGCACGTCCAATCCCTCCCAGGAATGCGAGTGAGTGATCACTCATAAGTGAGCCTCGGTTGTATAGAGAGAGTCAAGGGGAGTCGCGCTTTTATCGACAAGCGCCTGTTCTGCCGTCGATTTTGCCCGTGAGAGGAGGCGAGCCATCCGTCCGGCAGCGGTCCCTGGAGGAGCTAAAACCGTCGTCCGTCGACGATCAGGCGCGCCGGTTCCCAAGCACTGTTTGCGCAGACCAAATGGAAATCAGACGGAGCGTGCATGAACGAGTGCCAGCCAGCGATAGCGGCGGACCGGGCTATGCCCAGACCTTGGAGGGTTCTGGCGGGCTGCGCGCTGGCGCTGGTCGCGGTGGCGATCTGGTCCGGATGGCTGGTGATCACCCGCTTGGCGGTGACCAGCACGCTGACGGCGGAGGATCTGGCGGCGCTGCGCTTCGGCGCGTCAGCGCTGATCCTGCTGCCGGTGGTATGGCGGCGCGGTTTGGAGTTGGACCGATTTGGCTGGCGGGGCCTGGCGCTGATCGTGATCTGCGCCGGGGCGCCCTATGTGCTGCTGGCCTCGCACGGTCTCGCGCTGGCGACGGCGGCCGAGGCAGGTGTGCTCATTCCCGGCACCATCCCGCTGTTCGTCGCGCTGATCTCTGCCTTTACCGTGCGCGAGCGTGTAGGACGGGTTGCGCGCATCGGGCTGGGGCTGATCATCGCCGGCATTGCCGTGATCGTCGTGCCCGCGCTGCTGCGGGCGGTCGGATGGCAGCTGGCGGGCTATGCCATCTGCCTAGTCTCCGCCGTCATGTGGGCCGCGTACACGATCGAAGCGCGGCGCGCCGGCGTCGACGCGCTGCATGCGACTGGGATCATCATGGTCGTCTCGGGCGCCTTGTTCCTGCCGATTTATCTGTTGCTGCCGGGCCAGAGGCTGTGGGAGGCGAGCCCCGCCGAGTTCTGGCTGCAGCTCATCTATCAGGGGCCGCTGACCGGCATCGTCGCGCTGCTGGTCTATACCAGGGCGGTCGCGATCCTGGGCGCCACGCGCGCTTCGTCCTTCACCGCTTTGCTGCCGCTGTCCGCCATGCTGCTGGCGATCCCGGTGGTCGGCGAACGGCCGGACCTGCGCACGGCGATCGGCGCCGTTTCGGCTGCCTTGGGCGTCCTGCTGGCGACCGCCTTTGCGCGGCGGTAGTGGCCCATTTGGGGGTGGCAGGGGCGGGGCTTCCTGGCTATAGCTTGCCCCATGAATGAAGGGGTTATCCTGCTCTCCGGCCTGGTCCTCGGCATCTGGGTCTATCTGGTGCTGTTCCATGGCCGGTATTGGCGCGAGCGGCCAGCCAAAGCGCCGACCGACGGTCCGAAGCACTGGCCGGAGGTCGCCGCGATCATTCCCGCGCGCAACGAGGCGCTGGTGGTGGGAGAAGCACTGAGCTCGCTTCTGAGGCAGGAGTACCCCGGCAAGCTGCGCATCATCCTGGTGGATGACCAGAGCAGCGACGGCACGGCGGACATTGTGCGCGCCACAGCCGCAGAGCTCGGCGCCGCGGATCGCGTCCGCGTCATTTCCGGCAAGCCGCTGCCCGAGGGCTGGACCGGCAAGATGTGGGCCGTCCATCAAGGCGCAAGCGAGCTCGAGGATTTCTCCCCCGGCGCCAAGTATGTGTGGCTGACCGACGCGGACATCGCCCATGACGCCGGCAGCCTGCGCGGGCTGGTGGCGCGGGCAGAGGCCGGCAATCTCGCGCTTACGTCTTTGATGGCGCGACTCAAGACGGATACCTTCGCCGAGTGCGCGCTGATTCCGGCCTATGTCTATTTCTTCCAGATGCTCTATCCCTTCGCCTGGGTAAACGATGCGAAGAAGAAGATGGCGGGCGCGGCCGGCGGGTGCATGCTGGTGCAACGCAAGGCGCTTAAAGCGGCCGGCGGCATCGCGGCCATCAGGAACGCGCTCATTGACGATTGCGCGCTGGGCAAGGTGCTGAAGAAGCACGGGCCGATCTGGCTCGGCCTGGCCGACGGCGTGCGCTCGCTGCGCGGCTATCCCGCCTGGGGCGATATCTGGCGCCTGATCGCGCGCTCGGCCTTCACGCAGCTCCAACATTCCTTGCTGCTGCTCGCGGTTTGCGTGTTCGGCATGGCGTTGACCTTCCTCGCGCCACCGCTGCTCTCCATCCAGCCCGACGTCGGCGCGCGCGCGTTCGGGCTGGCGGCCTGGGCACTGATGGCGCTGAGTTATCTGCAGACTCTCGTCTATTATCGCCAGCCGATCTGGTGGGCGCCGTTGCTGCCGCTGACGGCTCTGTTCTATCTCGCGGCGACCATCGATTCCGCGCGCCGGCACCTGATCGGACGCGGCGGCGAATGGAAGGGTCGTGTGCAGGCCCAAAAGCCGGTGTAGCGGCGATGAGCGAGGCGGCCGTGGACATCGCAACGCCCTCGGGCAAGAACAAGAGCACGGAGAATTTCCCGGTCGGCTCCGCGCTGATCCGCCCCGCTCTGCGCCCACATGTGCACGCCTATTATCGCTGGGCGCGCACGGCCGACGACATCGCCGACAACTCGGCGCTGACGTCGGAGGACAAGGTCGCGCGCCTCGATCTGATGGAAGCGGTGCTGAAGGACCCTGCGCGGCGCGATGTGCCGGTCGCCGCCGAGATGCGCGAGAGCCTGAACGTGACCAACGTGCCCGCGGTCGATTGCACGGATCTGCTGATCGCGTTCCGCTGGGATGCGACCAAGCTGCGCTACGACGATTGGGCGGACTTGATGAAATATTGCCGCTACTCCGCTTCACCGGTTGGCCGTTATCTGCTCGACGTCCATGGCGAGGATCCGGCAGGCAAGCATTACTCCGACGCCTTGTGCGACGCGCTGCAGGTCATCAACCACCTGCAGGATTGCAAGGCGGACTATCTCGAGATGAACCGGGTCTACGTGCCGCTGGATCACCTAGAGGCCGAAGGCATCGGCGTCGAAGCGCTGGCAGAGCCGAAATGCTCGCCCGCCTTGCGCCGCGTGCTCGATCGCCTGCTGGACGAGACCGACGAACTGATGCAGCGCGCGCGCAAGCTGCCCGCCGCCTTGCGCGATACGCGCCTGCGCTGCGAGAGCGCGACTATCGTGCGTCTGGCCGATACCTTGATCCGTCATCTGCGGCGGCGCGATCCGCTGGCCGAACGCGTGAAGTTGAAGAAGCCCGCCGTCGCCTGGTGCGCGATCCAGGGCATCGCCTGGGCGCTCGCCACGCCCAAACCCAAGCGGACGTCATGAGCGGCAACGGCGCAATCACCACCAACATGGCCGGCCTGCAATCGGACATCGCGGCCAAGGTGCAGGCTTCCGGCACGTCGTTCTATTCGGCAATGCGGCTGCTGCCGCAGGCGCGGCGCGATGCCATGTTCGCGATCTATGCCTTCTGCCGCGAGGTCGACGACATCGCCGATGAACCGGCGGAGATCGCGGACAAGAAACGCCGGCTGGACGGGTGGCGGACCGAGATTGCGCGGCTCTATGACGGCGTCCCGCAGCATCCGATTGCAAAGGCGCTGCTGCCCTGCGTCAAGAAGTTCGACCTGCGGCGGGAGGATTTCCTGGCGGTGATCGATGGCATGGAGATGGACGCGGTCGAAGACATCGTTGCGCCCTCGATGGTCAAGCTCGATCTCTATTGCGACCGGGTGGCGAGCGCCGTGGGGCGGCTGTCGGTGCGGGCCTTCGGTGCGACCGAGCCGCAGGCGGATGACGTCGCCCATCACCTCGGCCGTGCCTTGCAGCTCACCAACATCCTCCGCGACCTGGGGGAGGATGCGGAACGCGGCCGTCTCTATCTGCCGATCGAGCTGCTTCACGCCGCCGGCATCCTGGAGCACGAGCCGATGAAGGTCATGGCGCACCCGAACCTGCGCACGGCCTGCCGGCAGCTGGCGCGGCGCGCCCAGCAGCATTTCGCCGGCGCCCGGGTCGCGATGGCCGCCTGCGCCAAGGGTCCGATGCGCCCGGCGGCCATCATGGGCGGGGTCTATCGCGCCATCCTCGAGCGGCTCATCAAAGCCGACTGGCGCGACCCCTTTGCACGCGTCTCGCTGCCCAAATGGCAGAAGATCTGGCTCGCCTTCCGGCACGGGTTCCTGTGAGCGTGGCCAAGTCTCTGCACGGGCGCCGCATCCATGTGATCGGCGCTGGCCTCGCTGGGCTGGCGGCGTCCGTGCGGCTTGCGAAAGCAGGCGCGCATGTCAGGCTCTACGAAGCGGCACAGAATGCCGGCGGGCGCTGCCGCTCCTACCTGGATGCCGAGCTCGGCTGCCGGGTCGACAACGGCAACCACCTGCTCGTCTCCGGGAACGATGCGGCGATGGCCTATGTGGCGGAGATCGAATCCGCGGCCACCTTCATCGCCCGCGACATGGCGGAGTTCCCTTTCGTCGACTTGAGGACCGGCGAGCGCTGGTCGGTCCGGCCGACCGACCATCGCTTCCCTTGGTGGATCCTGCTCGCCCAGCGGCGTGTCGCCGGCTCCCGTGCGTGGGACTATCTGCAAGCGCTGAGGCTGCGCGACGCGGGGCTCGGCGATACCGTGCGTGCGGTGCTGCCGGCCGAGTCGGTCCTTTACGAGCGGCTGTGGCGGCCACTGACGATTGCCGCGCTCAACACGCTACCCGAGGAAGCCTCCGCGCGCCTGCTTTGGCATCTGTTCGCAGAGACCTTCGGGCGCGGCGGGGCAGCGCTCCATGCCCTGCTGCCGCGCGACGGCCTGTCGGAAAGCCTGGTCGATCCCGCCCTGAAGCAGCTCGCGGCGCGGGGCGGGCAGATATCCTTCGGTCACCGGCTGCGTAGCTTGACCGTGACTGCGGGCGCGGTCGCCTCGCTCGATTTCGGCGCCAAGGGCCAGGTCGATGTGGCGGCCGATGAGGCCGTCCTGCTGGCGGTCAATGCGCCGGTTGCAATCGATCTGCTGCCCGATCTTGTCGTGCCGACCGAGTTCCGCGGCATCGTCAATGCGCATTACGGCATCGAGCCGGCGAACGTCGCGCCGCATAGCTTCCTCGGCGTGATCGGCGGGACCGCGGAGTGGGTATTCGTGAAGCCCGGCCATGTCTCGGTCACCATCAGCGCGGCCGAGCATCTGATCGATCGCGCGGCGGAAGATCTGGCGCAGTCGATCTGGCGCGATGTGCAGCATGCGTTGAAGCTGGGCGCAACGCCGATGCCGCAATGGCGCATCGTGAAGGAGAAGCGCGCGACCTTCGCCGCCACGCCCGCGCAGCTGCGCCGGCGTCCCGGCCCTGTGACAGCGCATCACAACTTGTTCTTGGCCGGTGATTGGACGGATACGGGTTGGCCATCTACCATTGAAGGTGCGATTCGCTCCGGCTTCGCAGCGGTGCAAGCGATCGCGGGCTGAATGCAAATCTGAGCCCGCCATATTGAGGGCGCATTTCATCGCTAGGAAGTCAGCGAGACTCCAGATGTGGGGGAGAGGTGCGCAATGCTGGCAGCCAGCATTACCCCGATCGGACCGGAACGGACCGGCTATGCCGATGCGCCGGGTGGCCGCATCTGGTGGCGCATGGATGGCATCCGCCATCTCAAGTCAAATCGAGCACCGCTGATCGCGATCCATGGCGGGCCAGGCGGCTCGCACGACTATCTGCTACCGCTCACCAAGCTCAGCGAAGAGCGCACCGTCGTCCTCTATGACCAGCTCGATTGTGGTGACTCCGACAGGCCGGATGATCCCGGCAACTGGACCATCGATCGCTTCGTCGCCGAAGTGGATGCGCTGCGCGCCGCGCTGGAGATCGAGCGCTGCATCGTTCTCGGTCACTCCTGGGGCGGCCTGATCGCGGTCGAATATGCCGCGCGCGGTGCTCCGGGACTACAGGGTGCAATCTTCGCCTGTCCGCTGATCAGCACCGCGCGCTGGGTCGCCGATAACGCCGCGCACAAGGCGGCGTTGCCGGCGGATATCCAGATCGTGCTCGATCGGCACGAGGCGTCCGGGACTACCAACACCCCGGAATATCAGACGGCGCTCGGCAGCCTGATGAAGCAGCATTTCTGCCGCCTCGGCCAGGAGCCGCCGGAAGTCATGCGCCTTTTCAAGAAGCTGAACGGCAAGCTCTACCGGACTCTGTGGGGCGACAGCGAATTCGCCTGCACCGGCATGCTCAAGGATTACGATGGCAGCGTGCTATTGCCGCGCATCAACGTGCCCTGCCTATTCCTGTGCGGCGAGTATGATGAGTCCACTCCCGCCGCCAATCGAGATTTCGCATCGCTGACGCCTGACTCCAAGGTCTCGGTCATTCCCGGCGCCAGCCACATGCCCATGTTCGAGAACCCGATCGCCTTTTTGACAGCACTACGATGGTTCTGCGGGATTTAATTCCCTCGATCTGAGCTGCTCCCCCGCAACTATTCCTTTTGTTCTATGGTCGCCCGACCACAGGTTGAAAAATTCACCCCTTATGCCGTGTGGCTGCTTGACTTGTAACAACCTGGCTCTATGGTTAAGGGGCTATTAACGGGGGCTCAGCTCGTAAAGCATTTACTAACCATCTTTTTACTGCGAGGAGGGGCGCATGATCGAGCACACACAATCCCTAGAAGGGGATGCTGGCGTCGGCGATATTCTCGTGAAGATCCGCGGCCGGCATTATCTCATTCCGGCTGAAGCGATCGGCAGCCCGCTGGAGGACAGTGGGAGCGAAGTTCTCGGTATGCTGGAAAAAGAGTTGAGCACGCTGGAAGCCACCAGCGACTCCCGGATGATCGGCGTCGACTTCGTCATGGAGCTTGGCGGGAGCGACGATCGCAACGCCCGCGCGATCACCGACGATCGCAGCGCGCGGCAATGCGTGGAGCCAACGCGCAGCGCACGGCAGTGCGTTGAGCCGACCCGCAGCGCGCGGCAGTGCGTGGAGCCAACGCGCAGTGCACGGCAGTGCGTGGAGCCGACCCGCAGCGCGCGGCAGTGCGTGGAACCGACCCGCAGCGCGCGGCAGTGCGTGGAGCCAACCCGCAGCGCGCGGCAGTGCGTGGAACCGACCCGCAGCGCGCGGCAGTGCGTGGAACCGACCCGCAGCGCACGGCAGTGCGTGGAGCCAACGCGCAGCGCACGTGCCATCCACCCGCAGGCGGCCTGATCGACCGTTTGCGCAGTGGACCAAGTAAACGGGGCCGCGCCTAAAGCCTATTTGCGCGGAACGCATCGGGCAGTCGCGCCAGCGGAAACGCTGGCGCGATTTCGCCGTTATGCAGCCCCGATGGGCATTACCCGCTTGGCCGACGTCACCGGCCTCGACTACATCGGCATCCCCGTCATCATGGCGTGCCGCCCCAACTCCCGGGCCCTTTCGGTCGCGCAGGGCAAGGGGCTGGATCTCGATGCCGCCCGCGCCTCCGGCTTCATGGAGGCGGCGGAGACGTGGCACGGGGAGCATATCGATCTTCCCATTCCAGTGGCGTCGCGCCGGACGCTGAAGCGGGGGCGGCGCGTAGTCGACCTCGGCATCGTGCCGCGCACGCACGGCTTTAATGCGACCGACCGCACCGAGTTGCCGTGGATCGAAGCGGAGGATCTGTTCAACAACGAGCCGATCTGGGTGCCGTACGAGCTTATCCACACCGACTGCCGCGAGTTCCGCGAGCATCAGAACAGCGGCCATTTCCCGGTCTGCAGCAACGGGCTCGCCTCCGGCAACACCCGCCTGGAAGCGATCTGCGCCGGCCTTTACGAGATCATCGAGCGCGATGCCAACGCACTCTGGGCGCTGCTGCCGCGTGTCGCGCGCGCCGCGACGCGGCTCGACCTCGATACCGTCGACGATGCCTATTGCCGCGTGCTGATCGATCGCCTGACCGAGGCGAAGATGTTGCTCTCGGTCTGGGACATGACCAGCGATGTCGGCGTAGCCGCCTTCTTCGTGCGTCTGCGCGAGGGGCCGGGCAATACAAGAATGCCGTTGGGCGCCTTCTGTGGCGCGGGCTGCCACCTGTCGCGCGGCATTGCCTTGTCTCGCGCCATCACCGAGGCGGTGCAGTCGCGCCTCACCTATATCTCCGGGTCGCGCGACGATCTGAAGCGCCACAATTACGAGGAGCCGGCGCACCAGCGCATCTCGGAGCTGGCCAACAGATTGTGGGAGAGCCGCATCCCAGCACGCCGCTTCGACGAGGTGCCGGACAACGCGCGGGGCGATTTCGACTCCGATCTCAAGTTCCTGCTGGAGCGGGTGAAGGCGGTCGGTGCCGAGCATGTCTGCGTGGTTGACCTGACCAAGAAAGAGTTCGGCATTCCGGTGGTGCGGCTCATGGTCCCCGGACTGGAACTCGACCCGGAAGACGCGCCCGATTATGCTCTGGGTGAACGCGCACAACGCTTCCAGCAGAGCCTCGCATGACCATCTTCGTGTTCGCCGGACCCTCCCTCGCTCGCGCCGATGCCGGCGTGCCGGGGCTCACCTATCTGCCGCCAGCCGCCGAAGGCGACATCTACCGCGCGGCTTGCGAGAACCCGCGCGCCATTGCCCTGATCGACGGCTATTTCGAGGCGCAGCCAGCCGTCTGGCACAAGGAGATCCTGTGGGCGATGTCGCAAGGCATCCACGTGTTCGGCGCGGCCAGCATGGGTGCCTTGCGGGCGTCGGAGCTGTGGTCCTTCGGCATGGTGGGCGTGGGCGTCATCTATCGTGCCTATCGCCGCGGCGCCCTGATCGATGATGCCGAGGTTGCGGTGCTGCATGGGCCGGCGGAGCTCGGGTACCCCTCGGTCACAGAGGCGCTGGCCAATGTGCGCGCGAACCTGTCGCGCGCGCAGGCAAGGGGCGTGCTCTCGAATACGACCCGCCGCCTCGTGCTGCAAAGCGCCCAATCCATCTACTACAAGGATCGCACCTGGGACCGCATCCTGGCCGAGGCGGTCGGCACCGGGATGGCGGCAGAGGACGCAGCGGCACTGAAGTCCTGGCTCCGGACGAACAGCTTCGATCTGAAACGGCGCGATGCCGGCGCGCTCATACGCCTGATGAAGAGCCGCGAAGCGGCATTCGATGAGCCGCTGCAGGTCTCCTACGAATTCGAGGACACGACCTTCTGGCGCGACCTCATCGACCGGCATGAGCCAGAACCTGAAGAGTCGCTCAGGACCGCAGTCTAAGCCACAGAATTTGCATTATTTTCTGTGAGCACCCTGAGGTCTTTAATCTCCTTTATCGCGCCCTATCTCTGACTATACTGCCCCATCAATCCTGACAGTCGAGGATCAGAAATCATGTCGCAAGCCGCGCTCAAGAAACCATCCGCTTTGTCGCTCAAGGATCCGAGCCTGTTCCGCCAGCAGTGCTACATCAACGGCGCGTGGGCCGATGCCGACAGCGGCAAGACCATCGATGTCACCAACCCGGCGACCGGAGAAGTACTGGGCACCATCCCCAACATGGGCGCCGCCGAGACGCGCCGCGCCATCGAGGCGGCGAATGCCGCCTGGGGCGGCTGGCGCAAGAAGACGGCGAAGGAGCGCGCCAACATCCTGCGCAAGCTCTTCAACCTGATGATGGAGAACCAGGAGGACCTGGCGATCCTGATGACAGCGGAGCAGGGCAAGCCGATGGCGGAGTCCAAGGGCGAGATCGCCTATGCCGCCTCCTTCATCGAGTGGTTCGCCGAAGAGGGCAAGCGCACCTATGGCGACGTTATCCCGGCGCACCAACCCGACAAGCGCATTGTGGTGACCAAGGAGCCGGTCGGCGTGGTCGCGGCCATCACGCCGTGGAACTTCCCCTCCGCCATGATCACCCGCAAGGCCGGCCCGGCACTGGCCGCCGGTTGCCCGATCGTGCTGAAGCCGGCGACCCAGACGCCGTTCTCGGCCCTCGCCTTGGCTGAGCTCGCGCACCGCGCCGGTGTGCCGGCCGGCGTCTTCAACGTGGTCACCGGTTCCGCCACCCAGATCGGCGGGGAGATGACCTCCAACCCGATCGTGCGCAAGCTGACCTTCACCGGCTCAACCGAGATCGGCAAGATCCTGCTCGAGCAGTGCGCCAAGTCGGTCAAGAAGACCTCGATGGAGCTGGGCGGCAACGCGCCCTTCATCGTGTTCGACGACGCCGACCTCGACGCCGCGGTCGAAGGCGCGATCATGTCCAAGTACCGCAACACCGGCCAGACCTGCGTGTGCGCCAACCGCATCCTGGTGCAGGACAGCGTCTATGACGCCTTCGCCGCCAAGCTCGCCACCGCGGTCGCCAAGCTGAAGGTCGGCGATGGCCTCAAGGGTGAGACCCAGCAGGGCCCGCTCATCGACATGAAGGCGGTGGAAAAGGTCGAGGAGCATATTGCCGACGCCGTGCAGAAGGGCGCCAAGATCGCCGCCGGCGGCAAGCGCCACGCGCTCGGCCTCAGCTTTTTCGAGCCGACGATCCTGGTGAACGTCACGCCCAACATGAAGGTGACGCGCGAAGAGACCTTCGGTCCGGTCGCGCCGCTCTTCCGCTTCAAGACCGAGGAAGAGGCGGTGAAGCTCGCCAACGATACCGAGTTCGGCCTCGCTGCCTACTTCTATGCCCGCGATCTTGGCCGCGTCTGGCGCGTGGCGGAGCAAATTGAGTCCGGCATCATCGGCATCAACACCGGCATCATCTCCACCGAAGTGGCGCCGTTCGGCGGCGTGAAGGAGTCCGGTATCGGCCGCGAGGGCTCCAAATACGGCATCGAGGACTATCTCGAGGTCAAGTATCTCTGCATGGGCATCTAAAGGCCCACCGGACTGATGTAACGCGAACGGGCGGAGCCTCGGCTCCGCCCGTTTCTTTTTCGATGTGCCCCAGATCACTCGGCCAGCCAGGAGGAAAACCGCCTCGATAACGCGTCATGGTGCGACGCCCAGAATTCCGGATCGAGCGGAAACGCGGTTGCCATGTGCGCGGGGTGATCCGGAAGATCATCCAAGGCAGCCTTTGCGATCATCGGCACCGCATCCATGTTCGAGGGCCGTATCGGACGGCCTCCGCCATCCGGGCCATCTGAGCCGGGCTGCTGGCGAGCTTCAGGAACTCATAGGCCAAGTCGGAATTGGCACCCTTTGGAATGGCCCAATAGTTCCAATCGATTTCCTGGTAGTCCCACATAGTCCCAAAGGCGCCGGAATTAAGTGGGTTCTTGATGCCACCGGACCATGCGCTCGCCATCACGACCCGAGAATCGGATAGGAACTGGTATGGTTGGCTGCTTCCCTTGCCATAGTCCCACCAGACGATCTCAGACTTGATCGTGTCGAGCTTCTTGAAGGCGCGATCCACGCCGGTGCTGGTCGCCAATTCGCGATAGATCTCTGCTGCCGGCACACCATCGGCAATCAATGCCCATTCCAGGTTCCCGAAGGGTCCCTTCAGCAGGCTGCGCTTGCCGGGGTATCGCTGGAGGTCAAAGAAGTCGCCAGTCGCGGCATCCGTAAATCGCGTGTGCGGAATCGAGGTCGACCACGTCCACCGACCGGGCCTTGTGCAGATCGCCGTCATACTCTCTGTCCGAAACCATTACATTGGCCGCCGTGGCGAAAGGTTGGAAATAGTTTGCGCGCTGCGCCCGCTGATAATTCCCGCCCCACGACATTCCGGTCCGGGCTCTGCCCGCCGCATCCGGCCAGCAGCGCAATCGCGCCAACCGCGACATACTCTACGAAGCCATTCTCATGTATTGCCCCCAAAGCCACGTAAAAGTTGCATTCGTCGCCAGAAAGCTCGGCCTGGTCAAGCCGCCGTCTTGCAACCGGCAAATGAGCACGGTAGCCAAGAGCGGGGCGAGCGCGACTTTCCAGGAGTACCATCAAATGTCCAACGGCAATCCGCTGAAGCACAAATTGCGAGCCGGTCAGGCTTGCTTCGGCGCCTGGATGCTCAGCGCCTCGGCCGACATGGCGGAGATTCTGGGCTATGCCGGCATGGATTTCCTGCTGCTGGATCACGAGCACGGGCAGGGCAGCATCGATGATGCGATCGGCCAGCTTCGCGCCATCAAGGGCAGCGATTGCGTCGGCGTGCTGCGCGTTCCCAGCAACGACTACGTCTATATCAAGCGCGCGCTTGATGCCGGGGTGGCCGGCATCATGGTGCCAAACGTCAGCAGCGCGGCCGAGGCGCGCCGTGTCGTGGATGCCTGCCGCTACGCGCCGACCGGAATCCGCGGCGCGTTCGGCGGCATGCGCGCGATGAAGTATGGCTTCAATCCGGCCTACCACCAGGAATTCTTCGAGGACCTATTGATCGTCGTGCAGGTGGAAAACGCGCGGGCGATCGACGCCATTCCGGAGATGGCCGCAGTCGAAGGTGTCGACGTGATCTTCATTGGTCCGCGCGATCTTTCGGCCACGCTGGGCAGCTCAATCAGTTCGACGATCCCGTGGTGCGCGTGAGATCGACCGCGCGGCCGACGCGATCCTGGCGAGTGGCAAGCTGCTGGGCAGCACCGCGATCTCCGGCGGGATGGCGAAGGAAATGGCCGCGCACGGCTATCGCTTCATCATTCCCGGCAGCGATGTTGGCCTACTCGGGCTCGGCGTCCGCGCGCTTCTGGCGGAGGCCAAGGGGTAGGAGAGGCGTTCCTCCGACATGGCCTTCGCCAGCAGTCGTTTCTGCGATGGCCTAATCATCGTCGCCATCTCCTCCATCGTCACCGCCACCGCCGGAGCCGCTGCCACCGCCGCTACCACTACCACTACCACTACCACTGCCGCTGCTACCGCTACCACTACCACCACCGCTGCCGCTGCCACCTTTGCCGCTGCTGCCGCCGCTGCCCTCTCTATCGCCGCCGCCGCCATCACCTCTGCTGCCAGACGTGCCCTCGCTGCTGCTTGACCCCGTGCTGTCGTCATCGTCGGCCAGCTGATCGCTCGAGGCGGCATCGACCTTCGAGGTGCCGCTGCCCGCACGTGCTTTTGCGGCCGCGGCAGCGCCGCCTGCGGGCGTGGCCGCCAAGGCCGGTGCGCGATCAGCGTTGGTCACGGTGGCCGTTTTCCCAGGCGTCACGTCCAGCCCGCCAATCCGACCAACCGCCTTGACGGCAACTCTCCCCTCATAGACCGAAACTGCCGATGCGCCGTCGATCGCACTGACTTCGAAATCCGTTCCCTTGACCGTGGCAACCAGATTTGGGGTCTCAACGTCGAATGTCTGGTTCTTCTGCCGCTTTGCGACTTTGGCGCGGATGGTTCCGCCAAGAAGATGCACCGTGGTTTTCGTGCCTGACACCTCGAACGTGACGGCAGTAACAGGGTAGAGCTCCATCAGGTCGCGGCCCAGCTGGATGGTGCGCGTTTCACCGCGGCCGGTCACGATGGCGTCGGATGGCAGATTGCTCCCGGACAGAGACGCGTTCTCGACATCCGCATCGTCCCGAAGGAGGTTAGTCAGCCACTCCCAGGCGTCCGCCCGGCTCTCGGTGGGTTGCACAAGAACGAAGGCAGCCAGCGCGAACAAGAAGGCGCCTGCGATCCAGAACTTCAGTTTCGCACGCTGACGTGTGAGAAGCATGTCGTGGACCCCTCAGGATCGACCGCCGATCCGATAAGGGTGACTCCGCACTCGTTAAGCGCTGCTTAGAAGAAGGACGACATTTACCTTAACTTTAGGCGCTTGGTCTTTGGCTTTCGCTGCCCCTGAGCGCCCCAAACTTGCCCTAACCTCGTGAGATTCCGCACGTTTCCGCCGGCCGGCGCGTGGGTAAAGCTTGACCCGCCTCGAGTCCTCAGGGACGAATCGCCTCCATGCTATCTGTAAGACATCTGGTCTTCGACTATCCGGGGGTTCGCGCCCTGGACGACGTGTCGTTTTCCGTCGAGCCCAAGACCATCACGGCTCTGGTCGGACCGAACGGCGCCGGCAAGTCCACTTTGCTGCGCTGCCTCGCGGCGCTCGACCGGCCGTTTGCTGGCGAGGTCATGCTGGATGGGCTCAACATCCACGACACGCCCCGCGACGCCCATCAGCGCATGGGCTTCCTGCCGGATTTCTACGGACTCTATGACGAGCTGACAGTGCGCCAGTGCCTGACCTACCGGGCGGCCGCCTTGGGCGTCCCGCGGGGCGAGCAGGCGGCGCGCGTTCATCTGGCGGCGGAGCGCATGGAGATCCTGGACCGGATGGGCGACAAGGCGGGCGCCTTGTCACGCGGCCTGCGTCAGCGCCTCGCCATCGCGCAAGCCATCATCCATGAGCCGGCGCTGCTGCTGCTGGATGAGCCGGCGGCCGGCCTCGACCCCGAGGCGCGCATGGGCCTGTCAGCCGTGCTGCGCGCGCTGCGCGACAAGGGCATGACCATCATCGTCTCCTCCCACATCCTGGCGGAACTCGAGGACTACTCGACCCACATGCTGGTGATCCGCGAGGGTCGCATCCTGCATCACCGCGCGCTTGATCCCATGTCCAAGCAGCGCGTCCGCATCCGCGTCGAAGTGGCTGGTGGCGAGCATCGTCTGGTCGACGTGCTGAGCCACGAAGGCGGCGTCACCGAAATCACGCTCATCGGCTCGACCTGCACGTTCGAGTATCCGGCGAGCGCGGTGTCTCGCCACACCTTGCTCAAGCATCTCATGGCGGCCGATCTGCACGTCATTGAGTTCGCGATCGACGAGCAGGGGCTGCAGGAAGCCTATCTCGAGCAGGTGCGTGCGGCAGAGGCAGCACGCGCCCTGCCCAAGATCGGGCGAGGTGGCTGAGAATGTGGTTCAGCGCCGAGTTCCAGCGCAACCTGTGGCTCCAACTGAGCTGGGGCAGGGTGCTGGCCGCACCGATCCTGCTGGGGATCATCGTTGCGGCCCTGCTGCAGGCCATCGCGCCGGCGCCCAGCCATATGGCGGAGTTCGCGCGCTGGGGCTTCGTGCTGCTGATAGCACTGTGGAGCACGCGCCGCGTGGCGGATGCATTGGCCGAAGAGGTCGGGAGCGGCACCTGGGAAGGCCAGCGCATGTCCGGCATGTCCGCCTGGTCGATGGTGTGGGGCAAGATGTTCGGCGGCGCGATCTTCCCCTGGTACTGCGGACTGATCTGCCTCGGCGTGATGGCATGGTTCGGGTTGCAGGCGTCCGCCGGCGCCATGCGTGTCGCCGTGTGGCAGCAGGTCGCCACCCTTTTGCTGGGCGCTGTCCTGGGTCAGGCGACGGCGCTCGTGGTCGCGCTGCTGCTGTTGCGCAAGGTGCAGTTCCGTCGCCGCCTCGCCGTGACGATGGCGCAGATCGCGGGGCTGCTGGCGTTCGGATTGGCGGTCGGCTGGGACTATTCGGCGAACCCATGGGCAGCCAGCGTCGGCACCATCCGCTGGTATGATCGAACCTATGACGCCAATCTGTTCTATCTCAGCTCGGCCGGTGTGTTCACAATCTGGGCGCTGCTCGCTTCGTGGCGGCTGATGCGGGCGGAGCTGCTCTATGTCAACCGTCCCTGGGTATGGAAGCTCTTCACGCTTTTCGCCATGGCCTATGCCGCCGGGTTCGTGAGCTGGGAGACCAAGGCGCTGAGCTCGCGCCTCGCCATCGCTTGCGTGAGCGCGCTGATGCTGACCTATGCCGCATTCTTCGCCGAGGTGAAGGATCCGGTGCGCTATCGCTGGGGCCTCGCGCGGCTCAAGGCGCTGCACTGGTGGCGCGCCCTGGAGTTCATGCCCTGGTGGCTGATCTCGTACATCCTCGCCGTGGTTGCCGGTGCCGCCACCATCTGGTCGATCGCCAGCGGCGGACAATTGACCTGGGAGGATTCCTGGTGGTTCACGCTGCAGCGCGACGCCAACTGGTTCGCGCTCGGGCCGATCGCATTCAACATCGCCGCCCTGCTGCTGTTCGTGCTGCGCGACATGCTGTTCCTGCTGTGGCTCAATTTCGGTGGCAAGACGCGCAATCGCGCGGACCTGACCGGGTTGGTGGTGCTGGCGATCGCCTACTGGCCACTGCCCATGCTGATGATCGGCGCCGGCTTGGCGACGTTCCTGCCGGCGGTCATTCCGTTCGCGGTCACCAACGCCATGGCGATCGCCTGGCCTGCGGCGGAAGTGGTGGTGATCTGGTTCCTACTGCTCCTGCGCTGGCGCCAGGCGACTCGCATCGACATCATCGCCGACAACCGCGAAGAGCCCTCGATCGGGCACCAGTAGCCGGGCGTCTGCTCGATCACAAATGAGTCCCCTCTCCCCTCGCGGATTGTCTCGTCATACGCGCATGAAGATGAAGCGCCGTCACTTCGCGTCGTGAAAGATGATGCCGAGAGTCATGCGGTGGCCGGAGCGCAGGCGGCTGACGCCGTGTCGCATGGTGACGCGATAGGTGCCGCGCGCGCCGGCGACCGGCCGATGATGGACTGGAAAGATCACACCTTCGCCCTGGCCTATCGGCACTACCTCGACACGTGACTGCCGGCGCGGCCGCTGTTCGGTCAACACGAATTCGCCGCCGCTGAAATCGCGCCTGGGATCGGATAACAGGATGGCGAGCTGAAGCGGAAACACATGCTCGCCATAGAGATCCTGATGCAAGCAGTTGTAGTCGCCCGGCCCGTATTTCAGCAGCAAGGGAGTCGGCCGTTTCTGGCCGGCCTTGTGGCAGCGCGCGAGATAGTCGTCGAGCGTCGCCGGAAACCGTTGCGGGATTCCGAGGCGCTCGTTCCATCGATTGGCGATCTTCGCGAGCGCCGGATAGAAGCCGGCGCGCAATGTCGCAACGGTCGCCGGCAGTGGCGCGGCAAAGTACTTGTACTCGCCTTCCCCGAAACCATGGCGCGCCATCACGATCGTGCTGCGGAAGCGCGCTTCGTCCTCGTAGCTCTCGATCAGCTGCGTGCATGTTTCCGCCGGCAGCAGCGGACCGGTGAGGGCACAGCCATGCTCATCCAGGTCCGCTGCGATCTGCGTCCAATCGAGCGCATTGGTGTGCCTGGCGCGCATCATCAGGTCGGTCGGTGTCTCTGGCAGCCGCGATACTTGGTGGGTGTGCATCTTGTCTCCACTCGGTCGACTGAGTGGCAGCGTGCCGTGCGCTGAGCTGGGTCGCGCTCCGATCCTTGCTCAGAGCGCGAAGCCGCGCCGTGCGAGCCAATCGGCATCGATCGTGCCTTCGGCGATGCGCTCCACTTCGACGGTGGTCCGGACATTCCGCAGGGGACCAGCCGACGATTCGTCGAATTCGATGTTGAGCGTGCCGCCGCCGCTCGCGCGAATCATCACCGGCGGCTTGGCGAGGCCGAGGCGGTAGGCGATGAGCGCGATGGCAGTTGCGCCTGTGCCGCAGGACAAAGTCTCCGCCTCAACGCCGCGCTCATACGTGCGCATGCGGAATGAATTCTCGTCGACCCGCGCTGCCCAGTTCACGTTGCAGCCGTGCGGAAACAGCGCGTGATGGCGAACCTCTGGCCCCAGTTCGGCGAGATTCGCTTGGGCCACATCGTCGACGAACAGCACGACATGGGGCACGCCGGTGTCGATGTAGTGGCCGAGCAGCGTGCCTTCGCTAGTCGGAATGGAGAGATTGAGCCGTTCGTCCTGCGGATCAGTCATAGTCATGGTGATGCGGAACCCGTCGATCCGCGCGCCGATCGCGCCGGCATCGGTATCCAGAACGGTTTCCGATCCTTGGAAGAAACGCAACTCCCAGGCACGCCGCACCGCACAGCCCGCGCCATTGCCGCACATTTCGCCGTCGTTGCCGTCGGCGTTGATGTAGCTCATCACCACGTGACCGGCGCTGCCGTTCGACAGGAGGACAAGCCCATCGCCGCCAAGACCGCGACGCCGGTCGCACAAGGCTTGCGCTAATGCCCGGCGATGTGGGCGCAACCGACCGGCGCGATCGTCGACTACCGCGAAGTCATTGCCGCTACCGTGCATGCGTGCGAACGGAATCATCAAGCCACCAATTGTCTCAGACCAATCTCGAACCAATTATGCCCAGCTTGCGTGCCACGGCAAGCATGCTAGGCTTGCCCGCTCAAAAACGCGCCGCATGCGCCGGCAGCTGGCAGCGCCCTCAAGAGCGCGACGCCGAAACGCGGAACGGAGCGGAACAGGGGGCCGGAGGAATTGGACCAACAGAACACGAGGGCTTATGCGTTGCTGTCGCCTGCGTTGGTCTCGCTGGCGCTATTCCTGGTCGCGCCAATCCTGTTCATTGCCGTCTATTCATTCTGGATCCGCACGGCAGAGGGGCTCGACGTGCCGGCCTTCCAGTTCGGCAACTGGATTGCCGTCGCGACCGACTACTATTACTGGCTCGGCCTGTGGGGCAGCTTCAAGCTTGCGCTGATCACGACGATCTCCTGCGCAATCATCGGTTATCCGGCCGCCTATTTCCTGGCGCGCATCCAGTTCAGCAACAAGGTGCTGCTGCTGTTCCTGTTGTTCCTGCCGTTCTGGATCTCCTACATCATCCGCACCATGGCTTGGATCAGCGTCCTGGGCCGGACGGGCGCGTTGAACACCATGCTGATCTCGCTGGGCATCATCGATGAGCCCCTGAAGATGCTCTACAATGATTTCTCGGTGATCATGGGGCTGGTCTATTTCCTGCTGCCCTACATGATCATCAACATCTATGTCAGCCTCGATGGCATCGATCGCAATCTCGAAGCCTCCGCGCGCACGCTGGGCTGCTCGCCCTGGCAGACGTTCCGCGAAGTGACGTTGCCGCTGTCGCTGCCTGGCCTCGGCGCCGGCTGCATGCTGTGCTTCGTGCTGGCAGCCGGCTCCTACGTCACGCCGCGCCTGCTCGGCGGACCGGATACCCTGTTCTTCCCCGATCTCATCTACGAGGCGATCATCTCGCAGCTCGACTGGCCGACCGGCGCCGTGCTGTCGGTGATCCTGCTTCTGTCGCTCGGCCTGCTGGTGGCGGTCTACAACCGCTTCATGAGCCTGAGCGACATCTATCGGAGCTTTGCGCGATGAGTGCGACGCTGGAATCGCGCGCGGCGCTCTGGCTGCTCGGCCTGTTCTCAGTCGCCGTCTATATCTTCCAGTTCGCACCGATCGCTGTGGTGATGCTGCTCTCCTTCAACGGCTCGCGCAGCGGCGCCTTCCCGATGGAGGGGCTCAGCCTGCAATGGTACGAGAAGCTGTTCGCCAACGATTCGATCCTGCAGGCGTTCCAGACCTCGATCGTTCTCGCCCTCGGCTGCTCGCTCGTGGCGACCGCCGTTGGCGTCATGGCCGCCATCGCCCTGGTGCGCTACCAGTTCAAGGCCAAGAACGGGATCAGCACGCTGATCTCGCTGCCGCTGCTGGTGCCCGAAGTGGTGCTCGGCGTCGCTCTGCTGATGTTCCTGAAGCTGATGGGTGTCTATCGCAGCTTCGGCATGCTGTTGCTCGGTCACACGGTGCTGGCGCTGCCCTTCGTTGTGCTGGTGGTGCAGGCGCGGCTGGTCGGGCTGCGCCAGAATTTCGAGGAGGCAGCTTTGAGCCTCGGCGCCAATCGTTTGCAGACCTTCCGCGAAGTGACGCTGCCGCTGATCTCGCCCGCGATCCTGGGCGGGTTCCTGTTCGCGGTCGCGATCTCGTTCGACAACATCACGGCGACCTTGTTCTGGAAGAAGCCCGGCATCGAGACTGTGCCGACCAAGATCTTCGCCATGCTGCGCACCTCGATCTCGCCGGAGATCAACGCGCTCGGCTCGGTGATGATCATCGTGACGATTTTGCTGCCACTGATCGGCGGATTCGTGGTCCGTCGCTTCAGCCGCGGCAGATGAGGACGCCCGGACGGTTCCGGGCGAAAATCGGGAGGAAAGAGTTATGAGATTCGGTGACGACAAGAAGTACGAGCGCCTGCTGGAGGCGTGTGGCAATGGCGACATCAGCCGCCGCCAGTTGATGGGTTTCCTGACCGTGGCTGCCGCCGCGGTCGGCGTGGTCGGCGGTCCGTTCAGAGGGCTCACGCGCGAGGCGCTCGCGGCGGTGGAGCAGGTCCGGTTCGACGGCTGGGGCGGCATCGTATCCGAGGCATTTCGGAACAACGCCTTTCCGGCCTTCACGAAAAAGACCGGGATCAAGGTCGTGGAAGGTGAGTTTGGCGACACCGACGAGTTCCTGACCCAGGTGAAGGCATCGCAGCCCGGCGAATACAACATCTTTCTGGTGAGCGGCGTCTATGACTATGCGCGCTTCAACAAGGCCGGATTCGGCGCCTGGATCAACGAGGCGAACATCCCCAACCTGAAGCTGATCCTGCCCGCCACGCTCGACGCGTTCCGCAACGAGACCGGCGGCAAGCTCTCCGCCATTCCGTTCGATTACGGCACGACGGGCATTGCGTACAATCGCAAATACATCTCCGACGCGGAGGCGAAGGAAGCCGGCGCCAAGATCCTGTGGGACGAGAAATACAAGGGCAAGATGGCGATGTACGACGGCTGGCAGACGCGCGCCTGGATGGCCAGCCTCTATACCGGTCAGGATCCGCAAGGGGCGACCGACGTCGAGGAAATGTGGGAAGCCTGCCGCAAGCAGCGCGATCTGGTGGTGAAATACTGGGGCTCGGGCCAGGAGTTCATCGACCTCATGAGCAAGGAGGAGATCATCCTCTCCGACGGCTGGTCGGGCCGCGTCGCCTATCTCCAGCAGAACGGCCACGATATCGGCTGGGTTGATACCGCCAATGCGGGTTTCGCCTGGCTCGAAGGCCTGATGGTGCTGGCGGGCAGCCCGATGCCGGAATGCGAGCAGCTGCTCGATTTCTGCAGCGAGCCCAAGGTCGCCATCGCGATCGCCGAAGGGCAGAACTATCCGCCGGCGCTCGACCCCAACAAGGTCGAGCTGACCGAAAAAGTGAAGTCACTGCCGGGCTTCGATCCGACCGGCAAGTTCGAGAACTTCATCTGGGAGAAGGCGGACTACTGGACGAAGAACCAGGACGCCTTCAAGAAGGAGTGGGAACGCATCTCCAAGGGCGCCTGAGCATCTGGCGCGCCTCCGGGGAGGTTGAGAGCGTGACGGGAGGAGCCGGCGGCGGAGGGGAGTCGCCGCCGGCTCCGCTTCAGAAGTATCGAGAGCCATCATCGCAATGCATGCCGTTGAATTGAGCCAGGTGACCAAGCGGTTTGGTCACAACATTCTCGCCGTGGACAACATCGACCTGACGGTCCCAGCCGGTTCGTTCGTGACCCTGCTCGGCCCCTCCGGCTGCGGCAAGACCACGACCTTGCGCATGGTCGCGGGCCTCGAAAGCCCAAGCGCGGGCGAGATCCGCATCAAGGGCCAGCGCATCAACGATGTGCCGATCCACCGGCGCAATCTCGGCATCGTGTTCCAGAACTATGCTCTGTTCCCGCACAAGACGATCGCCGCGAATGTCGGGTTCGGGCTCAAATACCGCAATGTGACGGCGGACGAGATCAGCAAGCGTGTGGCGCGGGCGCTCGACATGGTGCGCCTGCCCGGCGTCGAGGATCGCTATCCGCAGCAGCTGTCGGGCGGGCAGCAGCAGCGCATCGCCCTGGCGCGCGCGCTGGTGATCGAGCCGGACGTGCTGCTGCTGGACGAGCCGCTCTCCGCGCTCGATGCCAACCTGCGCGAGGAGATGCGGGTGGAGATCAAGAACATTCAGCGCCGCATCGGTATTGCCACCGTGTTCGTGACTCATGACCAGGGCGAGGCGCTCGCCATGTCCGACCATGTGGTGGTGATGAATAAGGGCAAGATTGAGCAGGTCGGCGCGCCGCGCGAGGTTTACGAGCATCCGCACAGCGCCTTCGTGGCGAGCTTCCTCGGCAATGCCAATTTCATCACCGGCCAGGTGCGCGCGTCGGCCGATGGTCACGCCCAGGTCGGGCTCGGCATGCATGTGCTGAACGCGACGACCAACCGGCGCGTGCAGGTTGGCGAGACCGTCACCGTCGTGGTGCGCGCGGAAAAGATCGATCTGCTGCCTGCGGGGCAGGGCGGCTTGCCCGGCACCGTCGCGGACGTCGATTACTTAGGCGCGCTGGCGCGCTATCAGATCGTGCTCGCGGACGGCACCAAGTTGCTCGGCCTCGCCAGCCTCAAGGACAAGCCCCTGACAGTGGGGCAGACGGTCGAGCTGCGCATCGACCCGAAGCATTGCCGGATTTTGTGAAGGCTCGCACTACCGCTTCTCAGGCCGCCATCCCGGCTCAAGGCCGGTGTGACAGAAGAGTGTTTGCGCGGTTCGTGCATACTACTGCCCCCACGGCCCCTTGCTCTTGACCTTCTCCAGCGCGCGCTGGCGCGCTAGGCCGCGTTCCTGGTCGGGGACGTGGATGAGCCCGGCGATGCGGCGGAGCAATGCGTCTTCGTGCGGGTCGAGCACGCCGTCGGCGTAGGCAACCTCCCACATCATCTCCAGGATGTGGGCGCGGTCCTCGGGGCTGATGCGCTGCACGATCTCGCGGGTGAACGGGAAGAACTGCGTCGCGCTCCGAACCGCTCTTTCGGCGGAGTCCATCAGCGACTGGACGGCATCGTGCGAGAGATCGAACCGGTTCTGGAGCAGCCGCTCGATGGTCGCGCGCTCGGCCGCGTCGAACTGGTCGTCCATACGCCCCGCTTCGATCAGCAGCGCCGCAACGGCCAGCTCCAGTTCGTCGGGCTTGTCCGCCAGGGCCGGGGCCTGTCGGCCGGTCAGAAAGTCGAGCATGCGGTCGATCATGCCGCCTCCATAAAGGTTTGTCGTGCAATGCAAACAGTCTCGGCCTGCTTTGTAACGGGACTATGTCAGACCTAGCGGTTCATCCGGGCCTGCCGGGCCTGGATCTCGGGCGGCCATGTGCTCTTGATATAGGTCATGACGGCCGCGATTTCCTCCTCCGACAGCACATTTCCGAAGGCCGGCATGTCGGTCTGGACGCCCAGGCTCGCGTAGAAGGCGGGCCCGTCGCGCACGATCTGCAGCAGCACGTCGTCCGGATGGTGCCACGTATGGCCGCTGGCATCGTGCGGCGGCGCGGGCAGGCGGCCGTTGGGCAGCCGGTTGCGCCAGTCCGGCTGCCCCTCCAGGTTCACGCCGTGGCAGGAGGCGCAGTGCGCGCGATAGACGACCTCGCCGGCGGAAACCTGCTGTGCGTCGTTGGGATCGATGCGCGGCGATTGTTCACCGAGCCACCAGATCGCGCCGGCAACGATGCCGGTCGCCACGATCACCGCCGCCGTCACCCTCCAGATCGCCGATGGGCGGTGCCTCATGGCTGGCCGAAGCTCTGCCAACTCTTGCCGCCGTCGGTGCTCTGGATGATGCCGGCCTTGTGCGCGATGGCGAACATGCGATTGGGATCGCGTGCGTCGATCGCGAGATGCAGTTGAATCCGCTCGTCCGAAGACAGCGGCGACCATTCATTCGGCTTCTCCTCCTTGGCGCTCATCAAGCCTTGCCCGACGGCATAGGCGTAAAGCATGTCATCGGGTCCGGTCGCAACCATGCTCACGGTCTCGCCGCCGAAAGCGACGGCCTGCCATGTGGCGCCCGCATCATCGCTAATCACAAGTCCATTCTGGGTCGCGCCATAGAGCCGGTCGGCAGAACGGGCTGAGGCCGCAAGCGCGATCAACCCCTCCGGCGCCGGCCCCGCCATCGACCAGGTCTTGCCGCCGTCGCGGCTGACCTGGATGCCCCCATAGACGCCATAGATCACTTGCGGATCGGCGGGGCTCACATCCATCTGATGAAAGTCCACCGGCCCGTTGAGGCCTGGCGAGATCTGTGTCCAGTTCGCGCCGCCATCGACGGACATGAGGAAGCCGAGATTGCCGCCGTTGCTCGGATGCCCGCTGGCATACAGCACCGATGGATCGGTCGGATGCGGCGTGAAGCCCATGAAATCCTGGACCTGCGAGAGCCGGGTCGCCGTTCCGTCCGCTGCGACCAGATAGAAGCCGTGATGGGTCGCGAGATACAGCCGTGACGGGTCGGTGGGATCGACCGCCAGGCCGTGATAATGCGTCTGCGTCTCGAGCTTCGACAGCGGGACGGAGTCCGCGGCCGTTGCCGGCATGGCGAAGGATATGATCGCATATGCCAAAGCGGCTGCGGCGGAAAATGATCTTTTCATCATCGATCCTTGTCGTTTGATTTGGACATCAATTGTGCAGGTGGGCTTCGCCGCCGCAGCCATCCGACAGATTCCAGACCTGTGTCACCTGTTCGCCGGTGAAGCCGTGCTCGCGGATCAGCAGCTTGCCGAGCCCGCCAAACACTTCCCACCGCCAGCACTGGCAGCAGCAGGGTCCTTTCTCGTTGGAGTTCTCCATCGCGAAGTCGTAGTGCTTCTGCTCCTCGGGGCCCAGCGGCTTCTCATAGGCGAGCAGCAGCTTCCGCGCGAGCGGCGCGGCCACGTCGTATGGGTCGGGCGGAACGTCCGTGATATGCGCATATTGCTTCAGCCCTTCGATCTGCTCGCTGTAGCGATGCAGGTCCATTGCCATGCAGCATGAACCCTGCAGGCGGGCGTCCACCGGCATGTCGAGGATCGAATCCCGAAAAGCGCGGCTGCACGACGAGTTGCCATTCTGACTCAGGAACTCGAAGCGCTTCACGATCTCGGGGTCGGGCGTCGCTTCTGCGCGCGCAATCGCCGAGCCGAAGGCGAACAGCGCGACTACCAGCACAGACGAGAATAAGGCGGCAATGGACAAACGTAATCTCGACGTCATGGGAGACACTCCTCTCCACTTGAGTTTGAGATGCGCGAAACCGTCGGCTTCAGGCGCGAGGCGGAGAGGTATCCGGTCTGATCGAATAGTCGGCGCTCGGTTCCGAGCGCGTCATCCAATGGTCATGGACGCGAACGTCGGCAAGGCCAACGGGACTCGCGTCGATTGCCGGGAGAGCCGCACAGACTGCATCACACGGCATATCGGCCGTCATTCCGCCGCACGCCTTGCAGCTCGTGTCCGGCTTCTGGATGTCGCTCATGTGCATGCCGTCCATGCCCGAACTCATGGTCATGACGGCAAAGCGATCCCCGCCGGCGACCAGCGCTAGCAGGAGCAGCAGTGCGATCAGCTGTTTGGCAAGGGAACGTTGCACGATCCAACTATGCGCACCGAGGGTCGGATCCGCAAGGCTGAACGCCGGAGCCGCCACGCGCTCGCGACATCGTGACGCCGAAGAAAAAAGGCCCGGCGCGGGGGGTGCGCCGGGCCCTTCCATGCAGGGCCGACCTAAAGGAATCCGCCCTGCCTGTCCTCACCCTAGCCAGCGAGGCCTTCGGCCTTCGCAGCCTCCTGGGCCGACGGGCGCGCGGCGACCCGTTCCATGAACGATTTGATCGCCGGCCACTTCGCGAGATCGATGGCGAAATATTTCGCCCAGTTCAGCACGGTGTAGAGATACGCATCCGGCGCGGTGAAGCTCTCGCCGAGGATATATTTGCTCTTCGACAGATGCTCGTTGATCGCATCGAAGCGCGTGGCGAGCTTCTCCTTCACCATCGTCTTGTACTCTTCCGGCACCGTCTTGTTGAACAGGGGCGAGAACTGCTTGTGCAGCTCGGTGGAGATGAAGTTCAGCCAGGATTGCAGCTTGTAACGCTCCGGCGTGCCGGCGGCCGGGGCCAGCTTCTTCGCCGGGACGAGGTCCGCGATGTACTGATCGATCGCCGGTCCCTCGGTCAGGACCGTGCCGTCCTTGAGCTGCAGGGCCGGCACGTAGCCGTACGGGTTGATGGTCTTGAAATCGGCGCCGGTCTCAGTCTTCTTCGCGGCGAGATCGACCTTCTCCAGCGAGAAATCCAGGCCGGCTTCGCGTAGCAGGATGTGCGGCGCGTGCGAGCAGGCACCGGGTGAGTAATAGAGCTTCATCGACATTTTGCTCCGAATGGTGGGGGCGCCGGCCGCCCTCGATCGGCAGGCCGTTCGCAGTGGTGACGCAGCGATCTGTAACATAATAAGTTACTAAATATGGTCAAGCGCTTTCGGCACGATTCATTGCGGTGCCGAAGCACCGTTAATAGACTGCTGCAAACGATTCAATATCCAGGCGCGCATCATGGCTTTTGACTACGATCTCTTCATCATCGGCGCCGGCTCGGGCGGTGTGCGTGCGGCGCGCATCGCAGCCGGCTATGGCGCCAGGGTCGGCATTGCGGAAGAGAGCAGGGTGGGCGGCACCTGCGTCATCCGCGGCTGCGTGCCGAAGAAGCTGTTGGTCTACGCCTCCCACTTCGGCGAGGACTTCGAGGACGCCGACGGCTACGGCTGGTCGGTGCCAAAGCCGAGCTTCGATTGGGCGCGCCTGATCGCCAACAAGGACAAGGAGATCGACCGGCTCAACCAGGCCTACAAATCAACCCTGGCAAAGGCCGGAGTCGAGCTGATCGAATCGCGCGCCGAGTTGGTGGATCAACACACGATCTCCATCGGTGGCAAGCAGGTGCGCGCGGAGGTCATCCTGATCGCCACCGGTTCCTGGCCGGAGCTGCCGAAGCTGCCCGGCATCGAGCACGCGATTTCCTCCAACGAGTGCTTTCATCTCGAGACGCTGCCGGAGCGCGTGGTGGTGGTCGGTGGCGGCTATATCGCGCTGGAGTTCGCCGGAATCTTCAACGGGCTCGGCTCGAAAACCACTGTGCTTTATCGCGGCGAGCAGGTGCTGCGCGGCTTCGATGGCGATGTGCGCAACTTCCTGCAGGACGAGCTGGTGAAGAAGGGCATCGACGTGCGCTGCCACACCAACGTCACGCGCATCGACAAGGTGGCGGGCGGCCTGGCCGTGACACTGGATGACGGCACCGCGATCCATTGCGACCAGGTGCTTTATGCCACCGGCCGGCGCCCGCTCACGCGCAACATGGGACTGGAGAGGATTGGCGTCGCGCTGGACGATGTCGGCGCCATCAAGGTCGACGGTTGGTCGAAGAGCAGCATGCCCAATATCTATGCCGTCGGCGACTGCACCAATCGCGTGAACTTGACGCCGGTCGCGATCCGCGAGGGCCACGCTTTCGCAGACAGCGTGTTCGGCAACAAGCCGTGGATGATCGATCATTCCGACTTCCCATCCGCCGTCTTTACCCAGCCGCCGGTTGCCACCGTCGGCGAAACCGAAGAGCGGGCGCGCGCGAAATATGGCGCAGTGGACATCTACCGCGAGACCTTCCGCCCCATGAAGCACACCATGACCGGGCGTCCGGAACGAACGCTCATGAAGCTGGTGGTCGACCGTAAGAGCCAGGCCGTCGTCGGCGCCCACATGGTGGGGCAGGACGCACCGGAGATCATCCAGACCCTCGCCATCGCCGTGAAGCTCAAGGCCACCAAGCAGCAGATCGACCAGACCATCGCCATCCACCCCACCGCCGCCGAAGAATTCGTCACCATGCGCACACCGGTCGCGGCGGAGTAGGCCATGGAGTTCTCGAAATCCTATCTCGGCAAGCTGCGCAAGATTGTCGGGACGCGGCTGGTCCTCATTCCCGGCGCGCGCATCGTGGTGCATGACCGGCTGGGCCGCGTGCTGTTGGAGCTGCGCAAGGATTTTCGCTGCTGGGGGCTGCCGGGCGGTCACCAGGAGGTCGGCGACAGCACTGTCGAGACCGCGATCCGCGAAGTGCTCGAGGAGACCGGCCTCAAGATCAAGCGGCCGCAGGTGTTCGGCATCGCGTCCGATCCGCGTCACGAGACCATCACCTTTCCCAACGGCGACCGGACGCAGAGCGTCGCCGTCCTATTCCACGCCAGCAAGCCACGCGGGAAGCCAAAATTCGACCCGCGCGAGACCCTGGAGCTTGACTGGTTCGCGCTCGAGGACTTGCCGGCCAGCCTGATGCCCAACAGCGCCCGCACGCTGAAAGCCTTCCGGCGCTATTGCATGACCGGCAAGTTCCAGATGATCTAGGCTCTTGCAATTCGCTCTTTGTTGCGATGGAGTTGCGCCCGAGAGCGCTTGCAATTCTAGGACATGGTCATGATCGCACGCATCTGGCACGGACGCGTTCCGGCCGCCAAGAGCGACGCCTATCTTCAACACATGCGGGAGGTCGCCATCCCGCGCTACCGGGAGGTGCCGGGCAATCTCGCGGCCTATGCGCTCCGCCGCCTCGAGGGCGACGTCGCGCATATCGAGATGCTGACCTTCTGGGAGTCGCTCGAGGCCATCAAGGGCTTCGCCGGCGAGAATGTCGAGCAGGCGCGCTATTACGATTTCGACCAGGACTACTTGCTGGAATACGAGCCGACCTGCCGGCACTACGAGGCATATGAGAAATAACGTCCAGGTCGCTCTGACGTCATCACACTCTCAACTGTCATCCCGGCCTTGAGCCGGGATCCATTTCTCAGACGCTCGTGGCGACTGCGGAATGGACCCGGCTCGCGCTACGCTTGGCCGGGGTGACGGCGGGAGAGGAATGCCAGCGGCGCGCCTTAACCGCGTCCCGCTTCCTTCATCATCTGCACGATGCTGGCGCGAAGGTGCGTCATGTCGCTGCCGGAGATGAGCAGGCTGTAGCCCTGGTCGAACAGCTGCCTGGCGAGCGCGCCTGTCGGTGCGATCGTGCCGAGTGCCTTGCCGGATTTCAGTGTTGCCTGCTCCACCATAGTGATCAGTGCACGCAGCTCGGGATCATCAAACTTGTTGAGCTTGCCCATATACGCGGAGAGGTCGCGTGGCCCGATGAACACCACGTCCACGCCATCTACGGCCGCGATCGCCGCTGCGTTCTCCACCGCCTGCGGCGTTTCGACCTGCACCATCACAAGGAGCTCATCGGCGGCGCGGCCGAAGTATCCCATATCGACGCCGTAGGAACTGGCCCGGGTACCGCCGGCAGCGCCGCGGATACCCAGCGGCGGATAGCGGCAGGCCGCGACGACGGCGCGCGCTTCTTCGGGCGTGTTGACCTGCGGCACCATGATGCCCTGGATGCCGGCGTCGAGCACCCGCTTGATATAGATCATGTCGTTCCACGGCACGCGCATCAGGCCGGCGCAGCCGGTGCCCTTGATGGCGCGCAGCTGGGCAATGGCGGCGGGTAGGGTGGCCTGGCCGTGCTCATGGTCCATCAGCACGAAGTCGAGGCCCGTCTGTGCCATGACTTCGGCATTGTCCGGCGAGTCGGTCATCGTCCAGGCGCCGAGGAGCTTTTCCCCGGCTTTCAGGCGGGCTTTCAGGTTGGTCGTCACGCGTCGCATCTCCGATAGGGTCCTGCGACATTATCGCCCGCCAACTGCTCCGTCTATGGCCGGGCGGCACAAGCGATATTTCTTTACGGCTTTGGGTTTGCCCGCTATGGCTGCTTGCCAAGATGGCCCAAACTCGACTGCCCTATTGTTCGCCCTATCGCCTGTTCTGGGCAGCCCTAGGGACTCCACGATCCGCTTCGGACAAGATTCACGCCGCCTACGCCCGCTTCGCTTGGCGCAGCATGGGCCCAAAGCATGTTGCGCTGACGGCAGCCTTGTGCGTGCTCTGGCCGGTCAATTTCATCGTCATGTTGTGGATGTTCACCCGTCGCATCGCGCCGGCGGTGGCGCGCGCGACCGGCAAGCCGGTGTGGCGCCAGATCGTGGAGCAGCTCTGGCTCGCAATCCGCTACTCGATCCCGCCGGACAAATATTATGTGTTCGACCTGTTTCGCCCGGAGCGGCTGGCCAATGCGCGCCACTACATTCTGCGCTACGAGCTGAAGGGCGGCTTCCACAATCTGGTCCATTTCCACACGCGCGTTACCATGCGGCGCAGCACCAAGGAGTGGCTCAAGGACAAGCAGCGTTTCTTCCACCGCTGCGAAAAGGCCGGCGTTGCGAGCCCGATCATCTATCAGGTGGCGACTGCGGATGGAACGTTCGCGCCTGAGCGCCACACGGGCGAGGGATTGCCGCCGCACGATCTCTTTCTCAAGCCGGCGAAGGGCAAGGGCGGCCGCGGCTGCGAGAAGTGGGTCTATCGTGACGGATCGTATGAAGGTCCAGCCGGGCAGCGCCTGACAGAGACCGCGTTGCGGGCGCACATTCTGACATTGGTCGCGCGGCGCGGCCGCTACCTCATGCAGGAGTGCCTGAGGAATCATCCCGATCTCCTGCGTTTTGGGGGCGGGTTGACGTCGCTGCGCATCACCACGTGCAAGACCGAGACGGGCGGTTTCGAAGTCACGAACGCGGTGCTGAAGATGTCGCTTGCCGCCGGCTCTTCGGTCGACAACTTCCATCAAGGCGGCGCTGTGTGCCGCGTCGATGTCGCGACTGGAGAGATCGGACCCGCCTGGGACAATTGGATCAAGCGGCCCTGCGTGCTGCATCATCAGCATCCGGTCACGGGTGCAGCGATTGTTGGCACGCGCCTGCCATGCTGGCCGGAAACGGTGGCGATGGTGGCAACGGCCGCGCGCCTGTTTCCCGACCGCATCATGATCGGATTCGACGTGGCGATCACGGATCGCGGGCCCGTCATTATCGAAGGCAATGTGCAGCAGGGATCCGACATGGTCCAGCGCACGCACGATCTGCCCGTCGGACTGCAACGCTTGGGCGAGTTGCTCGCCTTCCAGTCGAGCGAAGCCCTGGCGACCCGGCCGCCGCGCGCCATGCGCTGGTACGGGCCGAGCGACTACTGGGGCCCGCGCTAGGGGAACCAAACCTTTTCCTGGACGTTTTTACCCTTATCGCGTCCCGCCTCGGCGGAGAGCGCAAGGTTTGTGCGTCATGGAGAAAGTACCGTGCGTAAAGTTACGGATAAGTTTCGGTTTCTGCTGCCGCTGATGATGCTCAGCGTGGCGGCCGCGGGCTGTTCCGTGCGATCGGGTCAGGAATCAACCGGCGAATATGTTGATTCCGCGGCCATTTCCACCCAGGTGAAGACGAAGCTCGCGACCGAAGGCAGCGTGGCCTTGGCCAACCAGGTCAAGGTCGAGACGCTGAAGGACGTCGTGCAATTGAGTGGCTTTGTGCCGACTGTGGCCGACCGCACCAAGGCCGAGCAGATCGCCTGGAGCGTTGACGGCGTGCGCGCCGTGCGGAACGACATCATCGTGCAGCCATAGAGTTCCCGCGCGAGGCGGGAAGAAAGCGGCGTAATCGCGCCACGGATGTACTGGCGCGACTTCGCCGCTTTCGTTCATGCGCGCAACAGCGCTTCGCCTTCGATCTCGACCGCGATGTTGAATGGGAGGCCGGCAACGCCAATCGCCGAGCGCGCATGGCGGCCGATCTCCGGCCCGAACACTGCCAGGATCAGATCCGAGAAGCCGTTGATCACCGCCGGATGACGGTCGAATTTCGGCGCGCTGTTTACCATCCCGAACACGCGCGCCCAGCCCGCGATGCGATCGAGATCGCCAAGCTCGCGCTGCAGGCTGCCCAGGATCGACAGGCCGACCTTGCGCGCCACCTCTTGCGCTTGCTCCAGCGACACCTCCGCGCCGACCTTGCCGAACGGGCCGGCGAGCGAACCGTCCGGATTCTGCGGCCCGTGCCCCGAGATGATGACGCGATCGCCGCGCACGTTGATCCACGGGAACGGCAACGCCATACCGCCCGGCACCTGCATCGGCGGCGGCAGGGTAAGGCCGAGTTCTTTCAGTTTTGCTTCTATGCGTGACATGCGGCCCATGAATACTCCGGTCGCACGTTCCACTCAATCGTCATCCCGGTCCTGAGCCGGGATCCATTCCGCCGCTGCTCATGCGACTGGACCATGGATCCGGATCGCGCCGCTTCGCGGCTTGTCCGGGATGACGTCTGGTGGCGCCATCGATATATCTACACGAATATATCGCTTGCCAATCCGGCGCGAGTTCGCTTGATATACTTGGCCGGATATGTCGCTCGCTGAGGTCTCCATGCATCCTACTCTGCGCACTGTCGCACTTGCTGCCTTGATCGCTGCGCCAGGCATGGCCCGGGCCGACGAAGCACTGGTCGCGGTGGCGGCAAATTTCGCCGGCGCGGTTGAGGCGATCGGCGCGGAGTTCGCCAAAGATACGGGGCATACGATCCAGGTGACGACGGGCGCCACCGGCAAGCTCTACGCCCAGATCAGCGAAGGGGCACCGTTCGACGTGCTGCTGTCGGCCGATATAAAGACTCCGGCGCAGCTGCAGGACGAGGGAACCGCCGTGCTCGGCACCAGCTTCACCTATGCGGTGGGCATGCTTTCGGTGTGGAGCGCGGATTCCGATCGCATCGGCGCTGATCCAAAAGCCGCGCTGACCGCGCCCGAGACGCTGCACGTCGCCATCGCCAATCCGGACTTGGCACCCTATGGCGTTGCCGCGCGCGAGGCGTTGACGGCGATGGGCCTGTGGGAGACGATCCAGCCCAAGATCGTGATGGGGGAGAATATCGGCCAGACCTTTTCGATGGTCGATACGGGGGCGGCACAGATGGGGTTCATCGCCACGTCGGCAATCGAGAGTCCGGGCAGCGCACCGAAAGGATCGCGCTACGACGTGCCGCAGGCGCTGTTCACGCCGATCAAGCAGGATGCGGTCCTGCTCAAGGCCGGCGACGGCAACGCGGCCGCCATCGCTTTTCTCGACTATCTGAAGGGCGACAAGGCCAAAGCCATCATCGCGTCCTTCGGCTACGGGACCGAGTGACTCATGGCGCTGCCGGACCTCGGCCCACTTTGGTTGACCCTCGAGCTGGCAGCGATCACGACCGCGATCCTGCTCATTCTGGGCACGCCGATCGCCTGGTGGCTGGCCCACACCAGGAGCCATGTGAAGCCGGCCGTCGAGGCAATCACGGCGCTGCCTTTGGTGCTGCCGCCGACGGTGCTCGGTTTCTATCTTCTGATCCTGCTCAGCCCGAAATCCGCCATTGGCGGATTCTGGCTGGAAATGACGGGCACCACGCTGACCTTTTCCTTCATCGGGCTGGTCGTTGCATCGACCTTCTACTCGCTGCCGTTCACAGTCCAGCCCTTGCAAGCGGCTTTCGAGGTGATCGGCCGTACGCCGCTCGAGGCCGCCGCAATGCTGCGCGCGGGGCCCTCGGATCGGTTCTTCACCGTCGCCGCGCCGATGGCCGCGCGCGGCTTTTTGACCGCCGCGGTGCTGAGCTTCGCCCACACGATCGGCGAGTTCGGGGTGGTGCTGATGGTGGGCGGCAACATTCCGGGCAAGACCAAGGTCATCTCCATCGCGATCTATGAGCAGGTCGAGACGATCCGCTATGCCGACGCGCATGTGTTGTCTGCCGGCCTGCTGATCTTTTCCTTCCTTGTGCTGCTTCTGGTCTACGTCGTGAACCGCCGCTTTCCTGTGCACGTGGGCTAAGCGATGGCGCTGTCAGTCGATATCCGCCTGAGCTATGGCGACTTCAGCCTGAAGGTCGCGCAGGATTTCCAGCTCTCCGGCGTCACGGGTCTGTTCGGTCCATCGGGATCCGGCAAGAGCACGCTGCTGCGCGTGATCGCCGGGCTGGAAGCGCGCGCCATCGGTCGCGTGGCGATGAAGTCCGAGGTTTGGCAGGACGGGCATACGCACGTGCCGCCGCATCGCCGCGGCGTAGGCTATGTGTTCCAGGACACGCGCCTGTTTCCGCATCTCACCGTGCGCGGCAATCTGGACTACGCGTTCCGTCGCGCGAAAGCCCTCGGTGGTCCAAGCACGGAGGAGATCGTAGACGCGCTCGATCTCGGCACGCTGCTCGCGCGGCGCCCATCGCAGATCTCTGGAGGAGAGAAACAGCGCGTGGCGATCGGACGCGCGCTTCTGACCGCGCCGAAGGTCCTGCTGATGGACGAGCCGCTCGCAGCCCTGGACGAAGCACGCAAGGCCGATATCCTGCCTTATCTCGAGCGGCTGTGCGACCAGTCGCGTGTGCCGATCCTGTATGTCAGCCACTCGGTCGCGGAGGTGGCGCGGCTCGCCCAGCACATGGTCGTGCTGCGCGACGGCCGGGTGCTGCGCACCGGGCCGGCGGCCGAGGTCCTGTCGGATCCGGAGGCGGTGCCGATGGTCGGCTCGCGAGAAGCCGGCGCCGTCATCGAGGCCCGCATCGTTGCCCAGCACGAGGATGGATTGACGGAGCTGGCGGTTTCGGCGGGCAGCCTGTTCCTCCCGCGCATCGAGGCAGCGATGGGAGATGCTTTGCGTCTGCGCATTCCAGCGCAAGACGTGATCCTGGCCCGCACACGGCCCGAGGGGCTTTCCGCGCTCAACATCCTGCCGGTCACGGTGACCGAGGTGAAAATTGGCGAGGGGCCGGGCGCGGTGGTGCAGTTGCGCGCCGGGCAGGATCTGTTGCTCGCCAGGCTTACCCGCCGCTCCGTCGCCGCGCTTGGCTTGAAGCCGGGAGTCGCGGCGCATGCGGTTTTGAAATCCGTCGCCCTGGCGAAGAGCGACATCGGGACACCGCATATGCATAGGGGCGCCGATAGCGGCGCGATCTAGATCTTATCTTTGCGGCTTGGCGATGGTCGCGAGCGCGCTCAAGTCTGCGGCGATCGCTTTCTGCGTCTTGCGTTCCATGCTGCGGAAGTGGCGCAGCACCCGTGCGCCGAGCTCGGTCAGGCGCGCGCCGCCGCCATGGGCTCCGCCTTTGTCTGCCGCCACCAGGGCGCTCTGGAACGAGCTGTTGAGCTCCTCGACCAGCAACCAGGCACGGCGATAGCTCATCCTGAGCTTGCGTCCGGCGGCGGAGATCGAGCCGGTCGCCGCAATCGCCTCCAGCAAGTCGGCCTTGCCCGGCCCCAGGGCGATGCCCGGCCCCAGAACCACGCGCAGCCGCGCGCCCGTGTTGGTGTGTTTCGGTTTCATGGCGCGCCCAAGATAGCGCGCGCCGCTGCCTGATCAAAGCGCGCCGCCGTGTGACCGGTCACACAGCGGCTGGGCTGGACAGCGCACGGACGCTCCACCACTATGATAAGGGCCAAGATCGGGGGAATGGGATTCATGTATCTGGCATCTGTCAGGAAATGGCTGGGCTCCGGATTGCTGGCCGGCCTGATGGTTGCTGCGATCCCGTCTTCTGCGACAGCGCAGGGGCTGAGTGCGATTGTCGAGGCGATCTCCCCGTCGCACGCAGAGGTCCGGGCGTTCGACATCCTGGCGGAAGGCACGGTGATCACCCTTCAGCCGGGCCAGACACTGACGCTCGGCTATATGGATTCCTGCGCTCATGAGGAGATATCGGGTGGCAGGGTCACGATCGGCGAGGCCGAAAGCACGGTGGAAAGCGGCACCGTCAAGCGCACGATCGTGCCCTGCAACGGATCGGTCGATCCCGACAGCGCTGCCGGCGCGAACGAAGCGGCGGTGGTTGCGATCCGCAGCCTGGGTGCAGACGCAGGCGAAGTCGTGCACGTGGTGCCGAGCCAGCAGCCGGTCTTCGTGTTGGGCGAGGGCGATGTGCCGAGCGACCCGTCGCTCGTTATCCAGCGCCTCGATCGGCAGGAACCGCCGATTCGCGTCTCACTGTTCGGCCGCACCCTCGATCTGAAGCAGACCGGCATGAAGCTGACGCCGGGCGGGATCTATTCCGCGAGCTGCGGCGGCCGCAAGATGGCATTCAAGATCGCGGACAATGCCGGCGTCGGCCCCGTCGTAACCCTGCAGCGCGTCGTGCGCTTCTGACCCATGAAGACGCGCGTTCGCTTCGCGGCGATCGTCGCGATTCTCTCATTCCTGATCGGCGCCGTCACTGAGCGACTCCTGACCTATGGCTTATCCTTTGACGCGCTGTTGACTCTGCGCCACGCGATCTTCGGCGACCGCCACCTCGAAGAGACGCCGCATGTCGTGGTCGTGAATATCGACGAAGACACCTTCAAGGCGACCGCGTTCAAAGACATTCCATCTGCCTTATGGGCGCCTCAATTCGGCACCGTGCTGGATGCGCTAGATGCTGCCGGAGCCAAGGTGATTGGTGTCGACATCATCTTTTCCACGATCGCCGAAACCGTAGTCCGCGGACACGATCGGCCGCTCTTTGCGTCCTTGCACCGCTTGGCTGCCGCGGAGCGCGTGGTCTTGGCCAAGACCGATGCGGGTGGCAGCAGGACCTTCGATCAGCACAGATTCATTGGTTCAGTAGTCGGTTTTCAGAAGAACATCCGATCGGCCAATGTCCATATCGGCCTGGATGGTGTGGTGCGGTACGTTCCGCTCTGGCACGGAGTTGGCGCGGAAAGGGTGCCGTCCTTTGCCCCAACCATTGCACAGCGTGCAGGGTTCGACATCGGCCAATTGCCAGAAAACCTGCGCCACTTGGCGCCGAATTATGGCGACGTATCCGTGGCGCCGGTCTATGCGATGCAGGATGTCCATCAATGCGCCGTGTCCGGCGCGATGGAGCCGCTGGCGAACGCGTTCGCGGGCAAGATCGTATTGATTGGCGCCGAGTTCGACGTCGAGGATCGCAAGTCGACACCAGGCCGCGCGTTCCTCGAGAGTAGCAATCCGAAACTGCTGCCTTGTGGCACCGAAAGCAAAGCCGAACGGATCGGGCGGCGCACGATTCCAGGTGTCTTCATCCACGCCCAGGCAGTGAACGATCTCATGCGCGGTGAACTGGCGCGGTTCTGGCCGGGATGGGCCGTGTTATTAGCCTGCACCGTGATGGCGACGGGCGGCTCGGTCTTCTCCATCTTCCTGCGCGCGCAGACGGCGAGCCTGCTGCTCGCGGGCACGTTGCTGCTATGGCTGGCCGGCACGGTTGCGTCTGCTTCAGTCGACTGGTTCGCGCCGCTGCTGGGTGGCGTGACGGCTGCGGTGGCGGCCTTTCTCATCGGGCTCGGCCTGCGCACCTTCGTGATCGATCGCGAGCGGCGCAGGATGGCGCTCGCTCTCTCGCGCTATCTCGACGTCCATCTGGCGCAGAAGCTGATGGAGAGCGATCAGCCGCCGGAGCTGGGTGGCGAGGCGCGCGAGGTCACCGTCTGGTTCTCCGACATCGCGGGCTTCAGCACCTTGGCCGAGAAGATGGATGCGAAGGAGCTGGTGACGGAGCTCAACGCGCATTTCGCCATGATCGGCCAGGCGATCGAAGCGGAGGGCGGCATCATCGACAAGTATGTTGGCGACGCGGTGGTCGCGATCTTCGGCGCGCTCGTACCGTTGCCGAACCACGCTGCTGCCGCCATGCGCGCCGCGCTCAAGGTGCAGGAGAAACTCCGCGCCGAGGCGGGGAAGGCCGGTGCGTTCCGGATCCGCATCGGGCTCAACACGGGCAGCTGCGTGGTCGGCAATGTCGGCTCGATCAATCGCATCAACTACACGGCGATCGGCGATGCGGTGAATGTCGCGGCGCGGCTTGAAGCCGCCAACAAGGAGCTCGGCACCAGCATCCTCGCGAGCGAGTCGACGGTGCGTGCCGCCGGGACCGGATTTGTCTGCCGATCGCTAGGGGCAATTCACGTCAGGGGCCGTGCGGAAGAGGTGACTGTCCACGAAGTACTGGGGCCACAATCGCCGCAGTCTGCGGAGACGGTTCATTCTGAGCTACCGCGGCTTCCATGAGGCGCGCTAGTCTCGCGCCGTGCAACAACTGGGGTGGCCATCGATGAGTCTCCGCGCGCGGACCTGGCTGTGTTTCATTGGCGCGATGCTAGCGGGCTTCGCGCCGATTTTCGCTGAGGCCCAGCAACCCGGCCTCCAACCCGATGGTCGCATCGTCGTCACCGCCGCAGCCGATGCGGACATACAACGCTATGTCGACCAGGTGTCCGGCCGCTATGGAGCCTTGGCCGTCTCGCAGGATGGCGACATGGCGGTCTCATACGTCTGCCGATCGCGGCTGTGGAAGAACTGCGACGAGCCGGGGGCCGACGACAGCAACATCGCCATTCCATCCGGCAAGATCGCGCGGGACGAGGCGCTGACCCGCTGCCGCGCGCAAAGCGGGGCAGCCTGCATCCTGCTCTTTATCAACGATGACCAGCAGCGCGAGTTCGGAATCCAGCCTTAGCCCGGCGCTGTGTGAAGGGCATCACAGGCAGGCGCGAGCGCTGCTTGCATTCCCCCTGTGAGGCGACGAAATAAGGGTGCGCTGCGCGCTTGATTCGGAGGGGTCCATGTTCGCGGGTTTGAAGAAGGCCATTTCGGCTGTCGCTGTGGCCGGTTTGGTGCTGGGCGCATCACTTGCTGCCGTGCAGGCGGCCGAGAGCAGCCAGCCGGATGACCGCATCGTCGTCGGCGCGGCAGCGGCCAAGGTGATCGGTGAATATTTGAGCAAAGTGTCCGGCCGCTACGGTGCGCTGGCGGTTTCGCGCGATGGCCAATCGGCCGCCTATTACATCTGTCAGTCGCGGCTTTGGAAGAACTGCGACGACTACTACCTGGAAGACGAATTCAAATCCGTTCCGTCCGGCCGGCTGGCGGCCAGGCAGGCAGAGCAACGCTGCCGGGGCTATGCCAGCGGCGGGTGTGTCGTGCTTTTCATCAACGACCAGTGGATCCAGGAATTCACCCTGGCCCAGTAACCGGAAAGCGTAATCGGAACGCCCTCTCAGAGCGATCGAAGCTTTCGGCCTAGTTAATTGATTCTGCGGGATGTTTTGAGGATTGTTGCCGCCAACCCTGCATGTTAGCTTGCCGCTCATGCGGAAAGGCCGCCTGGACAAGCTCCGGGAAATGGTGCTTTCCCATGTGGGATGAACGAGCAGCAGCAAGGGACGATCATGAACGCGAAGTGGGCCCCGGATAGCTGGCGGACCAGGCCAGTCTCGCAGGTGCCGGACTATCCGGATGCGGCCAAGCTGAATTCGGTGGAAGAGCGCTTGAAGAGTTACCCGCCGCTGGTCTTCGCCGGCGAAGCGCGGCGCCTCCAGGAAGCGCTCGGCAACGTGGCGGAGGGCAAGGGCTTCCTGCTGCAGGGCGGCGACTGCGCCGAGAGCTTTGCCGAGTTCTCCGCCAACAATATCCGCGACACCTTCCGCGTGCTGCTGCAGATGGCCGTGGTGCTGACCTTCGGCGCCGCTTTGCCGGTGGTGAAGGTGGGGCGCATCGCCGGCCAGTTCGCCAAGCCGCGCTCCGCGCCGACCGAGACCATAGGCGGGGTCGAGCTGCCCTCCTATCGCGGCGACATCGTCAACGGCATGGAGTTCAATGCCGAGGCACGCACGCCGGACCCGGAGCGCTTGGTCCAGAGCTACAACCAGGCGGCGGCGACGCTCAACCTGCTGCGCGCCTTCGCCCAGGGCGGTTTCGCCGACCTGCACAAGGTCCATCGCTGGAACCTCGAATTCGTGGCGGACAGCCCGCTCGGCCATCGCTACCAGGAGCTGGCGGAGCGCCTCTCCGAGACGCTGGAGTTCATGGCGGCCTGTGGCCTTACCTCCCAGACCGTCCCGCAGATCCGCGAGACCGAGTTCTATACCAGCCACGAGGCGCTGCTGCTGCACTACGAGCAGGCGCTCACCCGCGTCGACAGTCTGACCGGCAAATGGTACGGCTGCTCCGCCCACATGCTGTGGATTGGCGACCGTACACGCAACCTGGACGGCGCGCATGTCGAATACATGAAGGGCATCCAGAACCCGATCGGGCTCAAATGCGGTCCGACGCTGGAGCCGGATGACCTGCTGCGCCTGATCGACGCGCTCAACCCGCAGAACACCCCCGGCCGCCTGACCCTGATCGCCCGCATGGGCCACGAAAGGGTGGAAGCGAAGCTGCCGGCACTGCTGCGCGCGGTGAAACGCCACGGTGCCAAGGTGGTGTGGTCCTGCGACCCCATGCACGGCAACACCATCAAGTCCGCGAGCGGTTACAAGACCCGGCCGTTCGATCGGATCCTGAGCGAGGTGAAGAGCTTCTTTGCCGTGCATCGCGCCGAGGGAACTCATGCCGGTGGCGTCCATTTCGAGATGACCGGCCAGGACGTGACCGAGTGCATTGGCGGCGCCAAGGCGGTGACCGAGGACAGCCTGGCGGATCGCTATCACACCCATTGCGACCCGCGGCTCAATGCCAGCCAGTCGCTGGAGCTCGCCTTCCTGATCGCCGAGCAGCTGAAGGCCGAGCGCAACGGACAAGGTGCGCGCATTGCCGAAGCATCCTGATCATCTGCGTCCGGTTGAATCCTCATCCGCGCCGGCCGCGGAACGTCCGGCCGCGGGGCCGGGCAACGGCTCCATCGAGCGCTGGACCGACCACTACTTCCTGAAGACCAAGGCGGTGGTGGCGAAGTTCGGCGACGCGCGCGTGACCTATGCGGTCTTCATGCGCCGCCCGGTCATTTCCGCGCCGCGCCTCGCGATCGACTGGCTGAAGGAGATGGCGAAGGATCGAGGGACAGAGTTCGAGATCGACCTGCGCTACGCCGAAGGCCGTTGGGTCGGCGCCGGTGAGCCGCTGATGTACATCACCGGCTCGCTCTACCATCTCTCCGACCTCGAGACGATCCTGTTGCAGAAGCTGGGCCCGGCCTGCGTGGCGGCGTTCAATGCCTTTACCATGTGCTCCGACCTGCCGCGCGTCGCCTTCCTGGCGATGGAAGCGCGCCACTGCGCCGGGCTGGAGATGGAAGAGATCATGGCCTATGCCGCCAGCGTCGGGTCGGACCGCGCGCGGCGCAAGGTCAGTGCCGTCGGCTTCATCGGCAATGCCACGCAGGCGACCGCGCATTATTTCGGCCAGGCACAGGCGATGGGCACCATGCCCCATGCGCTGATCGGCTACGCCGGCTCGACGCTGCGGGCGGCGGAGATGTTCCACGAGACCTTCCCCGATCAGCCGATGACGGTGCTGGTCGATTATTTCGCCCGCGAGGTGACCGATGCGCTGACCGTCGCGCGCCGCTTCGCGCATCTGGCCTCGCAGGGCAAGCTGGCCGTGCGGATCGATACGCCCGGCAGCCGCTTCATCGAGGGGCTTGATCCCTCCGTCTCCTATGCGGTGCTGGACCGCAACGTGCCCGACGCCATCCGCGGCTATCGCAACGAGACGGAGCTGCGCCACTTGGTCGGCGCGGGCGTCTCCGCCGCCGCCGTCTGGCACCTGCGCGAGGCACTCAACCGCGAAGGCTTCCAGAAGGTGAAGATCGTCGTCTCCTCGGGCTTCGATCCCGCCAAGTGCAAGGTGATGGCCGAAGCCAACGCGCCAATCGACATCGTCGGCACCGGCTCCTTCCTGCCGCAACGCTGGACCGAAACCTACGCCACCGCCGACATCGTCGAATACAACGGCGAGAAGCGTGTGAAGATCGGTCGCGAGTTCCTGTTCCGGAAGTAGGCGTTTATCCCCACCCACGCGCGCTTCTGATTGGAGCCGGTCGCCGACCGGCCGAGGCCGGCGGCAACGCGCAAATCTTGCGGGAAACGCAAATCGAGCGCAGAGTCCGTAAGCCGGAGTTCATCCGGCAAATGTTGGGTGGGGGGTGCTCGATGAAGACGATGCTGCACGCCTGCCACGCTGCCATTGCGCTGGCAATTTGCTTGGCGATGGCTTCGGCCCAAGCCGAAGAGCCGAGCAAGACACAAGCCGAGGAGCCGACCAAGGCACAACTTGATGCAATGCGTCAGGCGCTCTCGAAGTATCAGGATCCCTACGTCGCGATCCGCGATGCCTATCTGTCGACGGTTGGATGCGTTCACTACAGCGGCGAGAAGATCGACGGCCACATGGACTATCCGAAGGGAGGCATGGGCATTCATTTCGTCAACCTCACTGTGAGCGGGCCGCCCGATCCCATGCGGCCGAACGTGCTGATCTATGAGCCGGTTGGCGGGAAGCTGCAGTTGGTCGCCGCTGAGTGGCTGGTCCCGCTGGCAGTCGCGAAGGAACGGCCGACGCTCCTGGGCCAAGCCTTCCAGGGTCCGATGGAAGGGCACGAACCGCTCATCCCGAAGGACTTCGCCCATTACGATCTGCATGCCTGGCTGTTCAAAGAGAACCCGCTGGGAGTGTTCAGCCCGACGAACCCGGATGTCAGCTGTGAAGGCTACGAGTTCGCCCTGCTCGAGGCGCCGACCAAACTGGTACCCGAGCCCTAGGGCCGAGCGGCTGGATCGGCTCTCTAGCAGCGCGCAATGGTCGCACGCGAGTTCCGGAGGAGTTCAAGGCGTGTGGGCCTGACGCAGGTGTGAGCGCACAAACGTTCAAGACGCTCCGACCATCCGCTCATATTGGAAGCGGAAGGGAGGAACCTGTCATGTCCTGCTGCGGTCATCTTGTCGACGAGTTCAACGCCATCACGGAATACTTCTCGCCGCGCGTCATCGCGATCGTGAATGGGCAATATGTGAAGCTCGCCAAGTTCAAGGGCGAGTTTCCGTTCCATGCGCACGCCGAGGAAGACGAGTTCTTCCTGGTCCATAGCGGCCAATTCACCATGTGCTATCGCGATCGCGAAATCGTGCTGAAAACGGGCGACTTCCACGTGGTGCCGCGCGGCATCGAGCATCGGCCGCGTGCCACGGATGAAGCGTGGGTGATGTTCATCGAACCTGCCGCAACCAAGCACACGGGCGACACAGTCACGGCGTTCACCAAGTCGATCGATCAGCAGGTCGCGCACTTACGCTAGGCGCGGCGGAGCGCCTCCGCGCTGAGCCACCAGACCAGCGCCGCGGCCAGCACGAGCGCCGCCGCGGCAGCCACCGACGGCAGCAGGAACGTGCCGGTGAGATCATGCATCCAGCCGGCGAATATCGGCCCGATGATCTGGCCGAGGCCGAAGGACGCAGTCATCAATCCGATGATGCGCGAGGCCGCGCCGGTTGCGAGACGCCGCGCGCCGACGAGGCCCAGGACGGTGATGCCGACGAAGGTGCCGCCCAGCAGGATCGCAGCCAGAATGGCACCGGCTGGTGCGTTCCACAGCACGCTCGACAGCACGCCCGCCGCTTCAACCAGGCAGGCCAAGGCGTAACCATGCCCGAGGCCGATGCGCCTACCGATTGCGGCCCACAGCGCGACAGAAGGAATGCCGGCCAGTCCCACGATCACCCAGATGAAGGGCTCGAGCGGCGCCATCTCCGAGCTGGTGCGCACCAGCTGCACCAGGAATGTCGCGGTGATCACGTAGCCGAAGCCGAACAACCCGTAGGCAAGGATAAGCGCGGCCAGGGGGCTGCCGATGCCGCCATTGCGGTTCGCGGCTGCCACACCACCGCCTTCGCGCCGCGCTGGGATCAGCGCCGCGACGGCAAACACGGCCACCAGCGAGAGCAAGGCGGTCGCGATCCACTGCCATTGCCAGGCGACGTGATGCGCGGTGAGCTGCGCGACCAGGATCGCGGAGACCGCGATGCCGGCGCCGACGCCCGCAAACTGGTGCCCGGCCATGTGGCTGCGCCCCGCCGCGGAGAGCCGATCCAGCACCAAGGAAGAGGTGAAGACGAGCGCAAAGGCGCTGGCGAAGCCACTCAGGAAGCGCAGCAGCAAGAAGGCGACAAGCGAGTCAGTTGCTGCCATCGCGCCCGTGGTGAGCGCGCTGATCAGCAATGCGCCCAGCATCCACCCGCGCCGGTGCGGCGCGAAGACATGCGCGGCCGCAACCAGCGCGCCGATCAGGTAGCCGGCGAAGTTGGCGGACGCGATGAGCCCGGCCTCGCTCGCGGTCAGATGCAACGCCGCCACCATCTCCGGCAGGATTGGCGTGTAGACAAACCGCCCGATGCCCATCGCCGAAGCCAGCGCAATCGCACCACCGATGGCGAGCGCAATGGGGTGAGCGTGTTCAAGCGCGCGGGTACTATTCATCGGCTGCTTTCTTTCCTCATGGTCGGACTTGATCCAACCCATCCACGAGTGTCGATGAGTAGGACTTCGCTGTATCAGGCAAACTCGTGGATGGTCGTGCCAAGCACGACCATGATGGGATTGGGGCTGCTTCTGTCAGTGTCTTCGTTTGGCGGGCTAAGACCTTCAGCTATCAATTCGTCGGGGGCCTTACGTATGGCACTTCGATCCAGACGTAGCCTTGCTCGTTGCTGCCGGGCTTCTGGCCGTATTCCAGGATCCAGGAGCGGCCGGTCTGGGTGTCGAACATCATGTTGATCTTGGAGTCGCCTTTGGTCAGGTCGCGGTCGGCCTGGTCCAGGACGATGAGCACGAAACGCTGGCTCAGCGGTTCGGCAACCGGAGCGGGCACGATGTCGTACGGACTGTCCTGCGCGGCGGCTGTGCCGGAAAGCGCCAACGCCATGAGTCCAAGCGCGAGCATGTATCGAGACATGGAACCCCTCCAAGACAGCGTGGAAGCAGATGCCGCGTCAAACCCTGATAGGGAACCATGGCCGGAGGAGCCTTGGCAAATGCGGGAAAAGCTGGCCTCGCATGCACGGAACTCGGGTTTGCATTCCCCTCCGTTGTCCGTAATCTTCTCTAAGTCCTTGCTTCCCTCAGGCGGCCATGACCCACGAACTGAAAATCGCGCTGGCGCAACTCAATCCCACGGTCGGCGACGTCGCCGGCAATCTCGCTTTGCTCCGCAAGGCGCGCGCGACGGCAGCCGACAAGGGCGCCGACTTGGTGATGTGCAGCGAGCTGGTGCTGTCCGGCTATCCGCCCGAGGACCTGGTGCTGAAGCCGGCCTTCCAGCGGGCCTGCAAATCGGCGCTGGAGGAGCTTGCGGCAGAGACCATCGATGGCGGCCCAGCCATGCTGGTCGGCTCGCCCTGGGCCGACGGCGAGGGGGTCTATAACGGCCTGTTCCTGTTGGCTGAAGGCAAGATCGCCGCCAGCCGCTTCAAGCACGAGCTGCCGAACTACGGCGTGTTCGACGAGAAGCGCGTGTTCAAGCCGGGCCAGCTGCAAGGGCCGGTGAACTTCAAGGGCGTGCGCCTCGGCCTGCCGATCTGCGAGGATCTGTGGTTCTGCGACGTCGCCGAGTGCCTCGCCGAATCCGGCGCGGAGATCCTGCTGTCGCCGAACGGCAGCCCGTTCGAGATCGACAAGCTGGATCAGCGGATGAACGTCTCGGTGGCACGCCAGCAGGAAACGGACCTGCCCATCATCTATGTCAACCAGGTTGGAGGACAGGACGAGCTGGTGTTCGATGGCGCGTCCTTCGTGCTGGACCGCGGACAGCAGATCAAATGCGCATTGCCGATGTTCCGCGAGGCGGTGGAGCTGACGCACTGGCGCCGCACCAACGAGGGCTGGACCTGCGATCCCGCGCCCATCCCCCGGGAATTCTCGCTTCTGGAGAAGATCTACCAGGCGATGATGCTGGGCCTGAAGGACTACGTGAACAAGAACCACTTCCCCGGCGTGATCCTGGGCCTTTCTGGCGGCGTGGATTCCGCTCTGACGGCCGCCGTTGCGGTCGATGCGCTCGGCGCCGACAAGGTGCGCGCGGTCATGATGCCGTCGCCCTACACCAGCCGCGAGAGCCTGGAGGATGCCGAGGCCGTCGCAAAAATGCTCGGCATCTCTTACGAGATGATCTCGATCGAGCCGGCCATGAAGGCCTTCGCCCACATGTTGGCGAAGCCGTTCGCCGGACGGAACATCGACACCACGGAGGAGAACGTCCAGAGCCGCGCCCGCGGGCTGACGCTGATGGCCCTCTCCAACAAGTTCGGCCACATGCTGCTGACCACTGGCAACAAGTCGGAGATGTCGGTGGGCTATGCCACGCTCTATGGCGACATGTGCGGCGGCTATTCGGTGCTGAAGGATATCTACAAGATGACGGTGTTCGAGCTCAGCCGCTGGCGGAACGCCAACCACCCGCTGGACGCCCTCGGTCCGAAAGGCACCGTTATGCCTGACCGAGTGATCACCAAGGCCCCATCTGCCGAACTCAAGCTTAACCAGACCGATCAGGACACGCTGCCGCCCTATGACGTGCTTGACGGCATCCTGGAGTGCCTGGTGGAGCGCGAAATGACGGTGGACGAGATTGCCGCCAAAGGCTATGACCGAGCGACCATCGCTCGGGTCTGGCGTATGCTGGACTTGGCGGAATACAAACGGCGCCAGGCGCCGCCGGGGGTCAAGATCTCGTCCAGGGCCTTCGGTCGCGACCGGCGCTACCCGATCACCAATGGCTTCAGTGCCAAGGTTTGATGCGAATGGAGTGCGTCTGTCAGGATGGTTGTGCGCGTTCGCTTCGCCCCGTCGCCGACGGGAAGGCTACACGTCGGCAATATCTACATCGCCCTGCATAACTGGCTCCATGCCAGGAAGGCGGGCGGCGAATTCCTGCTGCGCCTCGACGACACCGACCGGGAACGGTCCACCGAAGATTTCGCGAACGGCATCAGGAGAGACCTGGAATGGCTCGGCCTCGCCTGGAACCTGTTCGACCGCCAGTCGGCGCGGCTTGCCATCTACGACGCAGCAGCTGAGCGCCTGCGCGAAGGGGGGCGGCTCTATCCCTGCTACGAAAGCGCAGAGGAGCTTGGGCTCAAGCGCAAAGTGCAGCTCTCCCAGGGCAAGCCACCGATCTACGACCGCGCCGCCCTCAAGCTGACCGACGCCGACCGCAAGAAGCTGGAAGCCGAAGGCAAGCGCCCGCATTGGCGCTTCAAGCTGGAGCCGCGCGATGTCACGTGGAACGACGTCGTGCGCGGGCCGCAGCACATCGACGAGACCAGCCAGTCCGACCCCGTGCTGGTGCGGGAGGACGGCACCTATCTCTACACATTGCCGTCGGTCGTCGACGATATCGACTTCAGGATCACGCATGTGATCCGCGGCAACGATCACGTCACCAACACCGCGACCCAGATTCAGATCTTCGAAGCGCTCGGCGCCGCGGTCCCGACCTTCGCGCACCTGCCGCTGCTGGTGGATGCAGCGGGCGAGGGGCTCTCGAAGCGTCTAGGCTCGCTTTCCATCGGCCAGATGCGCGACGACGGTCTGGAGGCGATGGCGATCAATGCGTATCTCGCAAAGATCGGCACCGGCGATCCCGCCGTTCCGGTCCGCAGCCTCGACGAACTGTTGTCCGACCATGAGCTCTCCAAGTTCGGCAAATCCTCGCCGCGCTTCGATCCGGACGAACTCAAGCATCTGAATGCGCGGCTGCTGCATCACCTGCCGTTCGAGGAAGCGCACAAGCATCTGGCTGCCATCGGCCTCGGCCATGTCGACGCGGCGGTGTGGGACGTCGCGCGCGCCAATGTCGAGAAGGTCGAGGATGTCGCGGTCTGGCAATCGGTGGTGAAGGGGCCGGTCAAGCCCGCGATCACCGACCCCGAATTCGCCGCCAAGGCAGCGGACCTGCTGCCGCCGGAGCCCTGGAGCGCCGAGACCTGGAGCGCCTGGACCAACGCGGTGAAAAATGCCACCGGCCGCAAGGGCAAGGATTTGTTCATGCCCTTGCGCCAAGCCCTGACCGCGTCCGACCATGGCCCGGAGCTGAAACTGCTGCTGCCGCTGATCGGCCGCGCCCGTGCGCTGAAGCGCTTGAAGGGAGAGACCGCGTGAGCGCTTTTGCTCTTCATCTGTCATCCCGGCCAGCCGCGAAGCGGCCGGGACCCATGCATTCCCTCGGCGACTCTGACGCACCGCATGGGCCCCGGCTCTCGCTGCGCTCGGTCGGGGTGACAGTTGGTGTGGAGGAAATTGCTCGATGACCATCCATCTCTACAACACGCTCACGCGCGAGAAGGAGGTGTTCGCGCCGATCGATCCCAGGAACGTGCGCATGTATGTCTGCGGTCCGACGGTCTATGACTACGCGCATATCGGCAACGCGCGGCCGGTCGTCGTGTTCGACACCTTGTTCCGCCTGCTTTGCCACACCTATGGCGAAGCGCATGTCACCTATGTGCGCAACATCACCGATATCGATGACAAGATCATGGACGCCGCGAAGGAAAGCGGCGAGGACATCGGCAGCATCACCTCGCGCACCACGAAATACTTCCACGATGATATGGGCGCGCTGAACGCGATGCTGCCGACCAGGGAGCCACGCGCCACCGAATTCGTGCCGCAGATGACCGCACTGATGCAAACGCTCATCGCCAAGCGCTTCGCGTATGAGGCTGAGGGCCACGTTCTCTTCCACGTGCCGGCCATGCCCGACTATGGCCAGCTGTCGCGCCGCTCTCTCGACGATATGATCGCCGGCGCACGGGTCGAGGTGGCGCCCTACAAGAAGCATCCGGCCGATTTCGTGCTGTGGAAACCGAGTACGCCGGACCAGCCGGGCTGGGAATCGCCCTGGGGGCGCGGCCGGCCGGGCTGGCACATCGAATGCTCCGCGATGTCGGGTGCGCTGCTGGGCGAGGTGTTCGACATCCATGGCGGCGGGATCGACCTCATCTTTCCGCATCATGAGAACGAGATCGCGCAAAGCCGCTGCGCGCACGGCACGCCGGTGATGGCGAAGACCTGGATGCATAACGGCTTCGTGCAGGTGAACGGGCAGAAGATGGCCAAGTCGCTCGGCAACTACTTCACGGTGCACGAGCTGCTGGAGGAGGGGCACCGCGGCGAAGCGATCCGCCTGGCGCTGCTGTCATCGCATTACCGCCAGCCGACCGACATTACGCGCGAGGGAATCAAGGAGGCGAAGGCGCAGCTCGATCGTTTCTATACGGCGCTGCACAAGCACGCGGACGTCGCGGTGGAACCGGAGCCGTCGAGCCACCTGCTGGCGGCGCTGGCGGATGATCTCAACACGCCGCTGGCGATCTCGGAGATGCACGAGCTGCTGTCAAAGCTCAACAAGGCGACCAGCGAAGCCGAGATCCGCGCCGCGAAGGCGGACCTGCTCGGCTCCGCGCATCTCATGGGGCTCCTGCTGCAGGATCCGACCGCCTGGCTGCAATCCACCGAGGGCGTCGACGCCGCCGAGATCGAGCGCCAGATCGCTGCGCGCCAGGCTGCGCGCAAGGCCCGCAACTTCGCCGAAGCCGACCGCATCCGCGGCGATCTTGCCGCGAAGGGCATCATCCTCGAGGACGGCCCGCAGGGCACGAGCTGGAAGCGGATCTAGAGACTAGATCAGGCCGGCCATGCGCGCCGCGCGCACGGCGTCCTGCCGAACCTGCCACCGCTGATCCTCGAGATCTTTGAAGGCGCCGATCCGCCGACGCAGCCACGTCAGCTGGTTGGGGCCGAGACCCATCGTGACGTCTGCCGCGTGCGACGCAAGGTGCGCCGGGGCGCCACTATCGTTCGTATAGGACAGCGCTGAGATGGCGTTCATGGTCGTGACTCCTTTGGTAGCTCGGAGCGACGTTCAGCGCTGACATTGTCTGCGATGAGCATCGCTTCCTGGATAGAGACATATTTCAGTCAAATTTGAATTTCATCTGTCTTGGAGGCTATTTCGGCACACTCCATTATGAGTTCATGCATCGTTAAGGTTAATCGCACCGGTTTTCTCACGATCGCGTACGGTGCATGATGCGCCATCAACATGGAGTAACTTGGCATGAATGACGCAACACAGAACCCGCAGCCGGTTGACGCTGCGCTGGTGCCGCGGTTCGGCGCCATTCCAACGTTCATGCGCCTGCCGCACGTCACCGATGCGGCGCGGCTCGATATCGCGCTGATCGGCGTGCCGTGGG
>NZ_QORW01000024.1 GCF_003574735.1 Dongia deserti | reverse complement strand
TCTTGGCCCGCGATCAGTCACGATCGCACCAACAGGCCGGACATATGGACGCAAGCGATCGGACCTGCTCAACCATCCAATCAACCTTGCAGGCAAAGGGCCGTCCACATATGGATGGACGTGCCAAGTACGACCATGACGAATGAACAGGGTAAGAGCGATGCGCATTGAGCATCGCGCGAAGAGAGTGAAGGGGAGAAACTCATGACCGATCACGCGCGCGTGGTCATCATCGGCGGCGGGGCTGTGGGGTGCAGCACGCTCTATCATCTGGCCAAGATGGGATGGACCGACTGCCTTCTGCTGGAGATGAATGAGCTGTCTTCGGGCTCCACCTGGCATGCAGCGGGCAACGTCCCGAACTTCTCCACCTCTTGGAACATCATCAAGCTGCAGCGCCATTCCTCGAAGCTCTATACGCGGCTGGGCGACGAGGTCGGTTATCCGATCAACTACCACATCACCGGCTCGATCCGCCTCGCCAACAACAAGGAGCGGATGGACGAATACCGCCACGTCGCGGCCATGGCGCGGGCGCAGGGCATCGAGTTCGAGGTGATCGGCGCCAACGAGATCAAGAACAAGTATCCGTTCATGGAAATGGACGGCGTGCTGGGTGGACTCTACGACCCCTTCGACGGCGACATCGACCCGAGTCAGCTGGTGCAGGCCTATGCCAAAGGCGCCAAGGATCTGGGCTCGCGCATCCAACGCTTCACGCGCGTGACGGCGCTGGAACGCGCCGACAGCGAATGGCTGGTGAAGACGGACAAGGGCGACATCCGCTGCGAGATCGTGGTGAACGCCGCCGGCTATCGCGCGGGCGAGATCATGGCATTGGTCGGGCAGTATCTGCCGATCATCTCCATGTCGCACCAGTACCTGGTCACCGAGATGATCCCGGAGCTGGAGGCGCGCAAGGAGAAGCTGCCGCTGCTGCGAGATCCGGATGTTTCGTACTATCTGCGGCAGGAGCGCCAGGGGCTGCTGCTCGGCCCCTACGAGTGGCAGGCAACGCCGCATTGGCTGGACGGCATTCCGGAAGACTTCGCCTACCAGCTCTGGCCGGACGATCTGGAGCGGCTGGAAACGTATATCGAGAAGGCGATCGAGCGCGTGCCTCTACTTGGCACCGTGGGCGTGCAGCGCGTCATCAACGGCCCGATCCCGTACTCGCCGGACGGCAATCCCTATATCGGCCCGGCACACGGGCTGCCGAACTTCTACCAGGCGTGCTGTTTCTCCTTCGGCATCTCGCAGTCGGGCGGCGCCGGTAAGACCGCGGCGGAATGGATCGCGCATGGTGAGCCGGAGTGGGATTTCTGGACCTTGGATCCGCGGCGCTATACCGACTACGCCACCAAGCGCTACGTGGTCGACAAGGCGGTCGAGCTCTACCAGAACGAATACGCCATCGCATTCCCGGCCAACGAGTGGCCGGCCGGGCGGCCTGCCAAGACCACGGCGCTCTACGAGAAGCTGAAAGCCAAAGGCGCGTCGTTCGGCGCGCGCGGCGGATGGGAGCGGGCGGCCTGGTTCCCGCGCCAGGGCGATGATCCATCGCGTAAGCCAAGCTTCCGCCGCACCAGCTGGCACGACGCCGTGGCCGAGGAGTGCAGAGCAGTGCGCGAGCGGGTCGGCATCCTCGATCTCGGCGGCTTCACCAAGCTGGTGATCGAAGGCGAGGGCGCCAACGATTGGCTGGATCACATGATCTGCGGGAAGCTGCCGAAGCTCAATCGCATGAGCCTCAGCTACATGCTGAACGACAAGGGCGGCATCGTCAGCGAGTTCACCATCACGCGCTTCGGTGACGACAAGTTCTACCTGATGTCTGCCGCGGCCGCCGAATGGCACGATCTGGATTGGCTCGAGAAGCACATGCCGAAGGACGGCTCGATCCGGATCGAGAATTTGTCGGCGCGCTATGGCTCGATCATCATCGCCGGTCCGAAGTCGCGCGACGTGCTGAGCAAGGTCACAGAGGCTGATCTCTCCAACAAGGCATTTCCGTGGCTGTCCGCCAAATACATCGAGATCGGCTATGCCCGCATGCTGGCGATGCGAGTCAACTACGTCGGCGAACTGGGCTGGGAGCTGCACGTGCCCATGGAGCAGATGGTGCCGATCTATGACGCGCTGTGGGAAGCGGGCGAGCGATTCGATATCCGCGACTTCGGCATGTACGCGATGGATTCGCTGCGCCTGGAGAAGGTCTATCGCGGCTGGAAGAGCGACATGACCCACGAATACACGCCGCTGATGGCGAGCCTGGACCGCTTCGTCGATTTCCAGAAGCCGGACTTCCGCGGCCTCAAGGCGCTGGTGAAAGAGCGTGAGACGGGGCCGAAGGAGCGCTTCGTGCCACTGATCCTCGAGGACGCAAAGGATTGCGATGCGCCCGCCTGCGCGCCGGTCTATCGCGGTGAGGAGCTGGTGGGCCTCGTCACCTCCGGTGGCTACGGCCACACCATCGGCAAGAGTATCGCGCTCGCTTACGTGCGCACGGATCTCGCTATGGTCGGTCAGAAGCTCGAGATCGAGGTGTTCGGCGACCGCCGCAAGGCGGTAGTCAGCCAGGAGCCGATCTTCGATCCGGACAATGTGCGGTTAAGGGCGTAGCATGCATATGCCGCTGAAACACTCCACGCGGGTTGCGGAATGCGTCACGGCACTGCTGGTGGAGATTCGGATTATAGCCGATCGCGAAGCCAAGATTAGCTGAACAGGACCCGCCTCTCCACTCCAAACCTCGAACGACCGAAAAGGAAGGTATGCCGTGTTTATTCGCACGCTTGACGAGCTCGAGAAGCTCGGACGCATCAGGCTACCGTTCGGCAATGATACGTTTCGTTCTGCGCGCTTCCTCACCGCCACTGACGGCATGGGCTACTCGTACAACGAGAACCGAGCTAAGAAGGGCATTGATGCGGTCATCTGGCTAAAGCACCACTGGGAGGCCAACTACATCATCTCCGGCAAGGGCGAGGTGACGGATCTAACGAGTGGAGAGAGGTGGCTCCTCGACGCCCGCGTTCTTTACGTCGTCGGACCCAATGACCGGCATCGCTTCCTGGTAACGGAAGACATCCATCATATAAGCATCTTCTGCCCACCGCTCAGAGGAGACGAGCGATTCGACGAGGATGGCGCCTACGAGGCCAGCGGCCCTATCGAGAAGACCGACCGGCGCATGTTCGTCAAACGCGCAGACGAGATGCGTCGGGCCGGGAAGGAGATGATTGCGGCCAACGGGCAGGCACGCACTCTCCGTATGCTGGTCAAAGCCGATGACCTCGGCTTCGGATTCTCGGACGTACACCTCGCTGCGGGCGCCGACGCGACCCTCTGGTACAAGCATCACTGGGAGGCGAACCACATCATTTCCGGCACCGGCGAGGTGACCGACCTCACTACCGGCCAGACATGGAAGCTCGAACCCAGCATGGCCTACAACGTGGGACCCAAGGACCGGCACCGCGTGCGCGCCCATACCGACATTCATCTCGTGAGCGTATTTTGCCCGCCGCTTGTGGGTAACGAGCAGCACGACGAGGACGGAGCACTTGCCCCGAGCGGACCGGTCCCGCCAGGCCCAGCAGGCTATTGAGTATCCCGTGCAGCGGAAAGGTCGGCTCTTGAGTGTCCGGGACTAGCATGTCGGAATATCTGCCAGAAGAGTGAGGGAGCTACCGTATGGCACTTCCAACGCAGGCGCGGGTCGTCATCATCGGCGGCGGCATCGCCGGCTGCTCAGTCGGGTATCATCTCGCCAAGCTCGGCTGGAAGGATGTCGTCCTGCTGGAGCGCAAGAAGCTGACCAGCGGCACGACGTGGCACGCGGCCGGCCTGGTGCGCGCGTCGCTCTATACCGCGAACTTGACCCGGCTCGCGAAATATACGGTCGATCTCTACACCAACCTGGAGAAAGAGACTGGGCAGGCGACCGGCTTCGTCCAGCCGGGCAGCCTTTCGATCGCGACCAACAAGGAAAGATGGGAAGAATTCCTGCGCGGCGCAGCGATGCTGCGCGGCTTCGACGTGATCGCGGAGGCGATCTCGCCTCGGGATGCGCAAAAGAAATGGCCGCTGCTCAATGTCGATGACGTGATCGGTGCGATCTATTACCCCAAGGACGGCAAGTGCAACCCCGCCGATGTGACGATGGCGCTGGCACGCGGTGCGCGCACAGGCGGTGTCAAGATTTTCGAGGACACCAAGGTCACGCGCGTCCTGACCAAGGATGGCCGCGTGACTGGAGTCGAAACAGAGCAGGGGGTCATCACCTGCGAGTATGTCGTCAATTGCGGTGGCATGTGGGCGGGTGGCATCGGCAGGCAGGTCGGCGTCGATATCCCGCTGCAGGCCTGCGAACATTTCTACATCGTGACCGAGCCGATGGAGGGCATGAATCCTGACCTGCCGGTGCTGCGCGACATGGACGCTTGTGCCTACTACAAGGAGGACGCCGGCAAGCTGCTGCTGGGCGCGTTCGAGCCGAAGGCAAAGCCTTGGGCGGTCGACGGCGTTCCAGAGGATTTCTGCTTCGATGAGCTGCCGGAGGATTTCGATCACTTCACGCCGATCCTGGAGGGCGCCATGCATCGTGTGCCGTCACTGCAGAAGGTCGGCATCCGCAAATTCTTCAACGGACCGGAGAGCTTCACCGCCGACCAGCGCTATGTGCTGGGCGAGGCGCCAACGCTGAAGAACTTCTTTGTCGCGGCCGGCTTCAACTCCATCGGCATCCAGTCGGGCGGCGGCGTTGGCTGGGCGCTGGCACACTGGATCGCGGAGGGCGAGCCGCCGTTCGATTTGTGGGACGTTGATATCCGCCGCTTCTCAGCCCACCACAGCGCGAAATCGTTCCTGGTGCCGCGCGTTTCAGAGGCGCTGGGCTTGCTTTATGCGATGCACTGGCCGTATCGGCAGTTCGAGACCTCGCGGGGCATCCGCAAGTCGCCGTTCTACGCGAAGGAGCAGGAGCTTGGCGCCTGCTTCGGCGAAGTCGCGGGCTACGAGCGGCCCAACTGGTATGCGCCGAAAGGCGTGAAGCCGGTCTATGAATATTCGTATGGAAGGCAGAACTGGTTCGAGTATTGCGGCGAGGAATGTCGAAATGCTCGCAACAATGTCGGCTTCTTCGACCAAAGCTCCTTCGCCAAATTCCTGGTGACCGGCAAAGATGCAGAGCGCGAACTGCAGCGCATCTCTTGCGCCGATGTCGGCCGGATCGGGCGCGCCACTTATACGCAGTGGCTGAACAAGAAGGGGCGGATCGAAGCGGACCTCACCGTCACCAAGCTGGCGGAGGAGCGCTTCCTGGGGGTGACCGCTGTCGCGACCGCGACGCGCGACTGGCACTACCTGAAGAGCAACGTCACGCCCGGTGCGGACGTGAGGATGGAGGATGTCAGCAATCTCTACGCCGTGCTCGGTGTCATGGGGCCGAACAGCCGCAAGCTGCTCGCCAAGCTGACCAGCGCTGATCTCTCGAACGAAGCCTATCCGTTCGGCACGGCCAAGGAGATCGAGTTCGGCTGGACCAAGGCGTTGGCGCTCCGCATCTCCTATGTCGGCGAGCTGGGCTGGGAGATCTACTTGCCGGCCGATTATGCGCTGGGCGCATTAGACCTCTTGCTGGAAGCGGGACAGGAGTTCGGCCTGAAGCCTGCCGGCATGCATGCCATGAACTTTCTGCGCCTGGAGAAGGCCTATCGCCACTGGGGCCACGATATCAGCCCGGACGATACGCCGCATGAGTCCGGCCTCGCCTTCCTGTGCGCGATGGACAAGGCAGTACCCTTCATCGGGCGTGAAGCCGTAGCGGCGGAGAAGGGCAAGCGCCTAACCAAGCGCCTGGTCCAGTTCGCGCTTCAGGACCCTGGGCCGCTGCTCTATCACAACGAGCCCATTTTCCTGAATGGTCGCAACGCGGGCTACATCACCTCGGCCGGCTACAGCTTCACGATGAACTGCGCGATCGGGATGGGCTACGTCCGGCACCCGGAGGGCGTCGACCAGGCGCTGCTCGAGGGCAGCAGCTTCGAGATCGAGGTGGCGGACAGGAAAGTGCCGGCGCGGGCGAGTTTGAAATCGTTCTACGATCCGAAGGGCGAGCGGCTGAAGATGTGATTCGGCGATGGGCGATCGTCACGCCGGCGTTGCTTCTGTTACTGTCATCCCGGCCTTGAGCCGGGATCCACCGACCTGCTGCACGTGCGACTGCGGCATGGACCCCCGAACAAGTCCGGGCTGACGGTGGTGTGGCGACGAGGGGCGTGCCTCGCGAGCGGCAAGGCGGCCCCCATCCCGGTTTACTTGCCCCCGTTCTTGCGGCTAGGGTGCTCCTGAAAATGCCCGAAAACGGGCGGGTCTGGGGAGCGCATCCATGGGAAGCTTTATCGAAATCACGTCTGCCGATGGCGGACGCTTCAAGGCCTATATGACGGTGCCGGCGAGCGGCCGAGGCCCGGGCATTGTGCTCTGTCAGGAGATTTTCGGCGTCAACGCCTATGTGCGCGAGGTCGCCGACCTCTATGCAGAGGAGGGCTACGTCGTGCTGGCGCCGGACCTGTTCTGGCGTATGCAGCCGATGGTCGACATGGGCTATTCGCCCGAAGAATGGCAGAAGGCGTTCGAGTTCTTCCAGAAGTTTGACGTCGATGCGGGCGTGAAGGACATCGCGGCATGCGTGCAGGCCCTGCGCGGCCGGCCGGAATGCACGGGCAAGGTCGGCGCGCTCGGCCACTGCCTCGGCGGCAAGCTTGCCTATCTCGCGGCGGCGCGCGCGGGCGTCGATTGCGCGGTCGGCTACTACGGCGTCGGCATCGAAGGGCATCTGAACGAGAAGGATAAGATCCGCTGCCCGATGGTGCTGCACATGGCGGGCGAGGACAAATACTGCCCCAAAGAGGCGCAGGAGCAGATCAAAGCGGCCCTTGGCAACCGCCCGGACGCCGAGATCTATACCTACCCAGGCCAGGATCACGCCTTCGCGCGCACCATGGGCGAGCACTTCAACAAGCCGGCGGCGAATCTTGCGCATTCACGCTCGATCGCTCTGTTCCGCCGTGTGATGGGCCCCAAGTACGATCTCTCGGCCTTGTGGGACAAGCATTGCGAATATGAGTTTGGGACCCGCGACGTGGCGGCGACCATGAAAACGATGGTCGCGGAGCCGTACGTCAACCATATCCCGACCATGACCGGCGGCGTGGGGCAGCAGGAGCTGGCGCGCTTCTACCAGCACCATTTCGTCAACGGGAATCCAGCGGACACCAAGCTCATCCCGGTCTCGCGCACCATCGGCGCCGATCGCGTGGTGGACGAGATGCTGTTCTGCTTCACACACGACCGCGAGATCGACTGGATGTTGCCGGGCGTTCCGCCGACCGGAAGGTATGTCGAGGTGCCGCTGGTCGCGATCGTCTGCTTCCGCGGCAACAAGATCTATCACGAGCACATCTACTGGGATCAGGCGTCGGTGCTGGCGCAGATCGGCCTGATCGACAAGGAGAGCCTGCCTGCGGCTGGCATCGAAAGCGCCAAGAAGCTGCTGGACGAAACGCTGCCTTCCAACACGTTGATGAAGCGCTGGGCGGAAAGCGCCGGCAAGGTCTGATCGCCATGCAGAATCCAGTCATCGAGAAGCTGCGCACCGGCGGCTGCGTCGGCGCGATGTGGGCAACGCTCGGCTCGCCGACCGTCGCCGAACTGATGGTGCAGGAAGGCATCGACGCGCTGGTCTTCGATATGCAGCATGGATTGTGGACTCGCCCGACGCTGGAGGCTGCGATCGGCATGACGCGCGCCAAGGCGACGCCGCTGGTGCGCACGCAGGACGATTCCTTCTTCGCCATCGGCAATGCGCTGGACAGCGGCGCGCTCGGCATCATCGTCCCAATGGTGGAAAGCGCGGAGCAGGCGAAGCGCGTGGTTGCGGCCGCCAAATATCCGCCCGAAGGGCGGCGCTCCTCCGGCGGCATCCGGCCCGCGATCGACATGAAGGCCGATCTGCCGAAGACCAACGCGGCGATCTTCGTCGCGGTGATGATCGAGACCGCAGCCGGCGTGGAGAATGCCGCCGCCATTGCCGCCGTGCCGGGCATCGACATGCTGTTCATCGGGCCGTTCGATCTCTCGGTAGCGACGGGCACTTTTCCCGACCTGGGTCCGAAGCACGAAGCGGCGATGCAGTCTGTCCTGCAGGCGGCCCGGAAAGCCGGTAAGTTCTGTGGGCTGTTCACCCCCGGTGTCACCATGGCCGCGGATCGACGCCTGCAGGGATTCCAGCTTGTAATCTTGGCCTACGATCAGGATCTGGTGCAGACGCCGTCCAAGGCATCGATCCGGCGATACAACGGCGCGCCGGGCAAGGATCTGATCAAGGATGCGGTGGCGCTGGTGACCGGCTGCAACCGTGGCATCGGGCCGGAGACGGTGCGGGCGCTGCTCAAGGCCGGCGCCAGGAAGATCTATGTCGGCGCGCGCAAGCTCGATGGAATCAAGAGCTTGCTCGCGGAAGCGCCGGATCGTCTTCAGGCAATGGAGATCGACGTCACCAATGGCGCGCAGATCGCGGCGGCCGTCGAGACCGCGCGTGACGTCACGCTGCTGGTCAACAATGGCGGCATCAACTTCAACACGCCGCTGTTTGCGATCAATGGCACGGATAATGCGCGGCGGGAGATGGAGGTGAACTATTTCGGCACGCTGGCGATGTGCCGCGCCTTCCAGCCGATCTTGAAAGCGAATGGCGGCGGGGCCATCGTCAACATGCTGTCGATCCTCTCCCACGTGAACCTGCCGCTGATGGGCTCGCTCTGCGCCTCCAAGGCGGCGCTCTACAGCCTGACCCAGGCGCTGCGCGCGGAGCTGAAGGCGCAGGACACCCATGTCATGGGTGTGCTGCCCGGCGCGGTCGAAACCGACATGACGGCCGGCGTCAACGTGCCGAAGATCCAGCCCTCCTATGTGGCGGCCGCGATCGTCGACGGCCTGCACCGGCGCGCCGAGGAAATCTATCCCGGCGACATGGCGGCCGGCGTGTTCTATGGATTGTCGGGGGATCCGAAGGCGGTGGAGCACGAGTTCGCCAATTACCTGCCGGAGGCGCGGCTCTAGGCAATGTGCCAATCGGGAGCGCGCCGGAAAGTGCGCGCGGCATGATCCAAGTCGAGCATGTGAGCAAGAGTTTCGGCGGCATCCACGCGGTGGATGATTGCTCGCTGGCCGTTGCGCGCGGCTCGATAACCGGGCTGATCGGGCCGAACGGCGCCGGCAAGTCGACCCTGTTCAACATCATCGCGGGTCTGTTCGCGCCGAATTCCGGGCGCGTGCTGCTCGATAGCGAGGACGTTACCGGCTGGCCCGCGCACCGGCTGTTTCATCGCGGGCTCGCGCGCACCTTCCAGATCGCGCAGGAATTCTCGCGCATGACGGTGATCGAGAACCTCATGGCCGTACCGCCGAAGCAGTCCGGCGAGAACCTGCTGCGTGCCTGGTTCGACTGGAGCACGGTCATCGGTGAGGAGCAGGGGCTGCACGCGCGGGCGCGTGAGGTATTGGCACAGCTGCGCCTCACGCATCTCGAGCGCGAATATGCCGGCAATCTCTCCGGCGGTCAGAAGAAGCTGCTGGAGCTTGGCCGCACCATGATGATCCGGCCCAAGGTGGTGCTGCTGGATGAGCTGGGGGCCGGCGTCAATCGCACGCTACTGAGCGAACTGGCGGGAGAGATCGAGCGGCTCAATCGCGAGCACGGCTACACCTTCTTCGTCATCGAGCACGACATGGATCTGATCGCGCGGCTGTGCGATCCGGTGATCGTGATGGCGGAGGGCAGGGTCCTCACCCAAGGCACGATGGCAGAGATCCGCAGCAACGAAGCGGTGATCGAAGCCTACCTTGGTGCGCGCCATCACAAGCCGGCCCCGGAGGCGCGGCCATGAGCCTACTGCAGATCGACAAGCTGGTAGCAGGCTATGGTGCAGTCGACATCCTCAACGGCATCGACTTGGCGGTCGAGCCGGGCAAGATTTCCGTGATCGTCGGGCCGAACGGTGCCGGCAAATCGACAGCGCTGAAGGCGATCTTCGGCCTGGCGCAGATCCGCGAGGGCCGTGTGCTGTTCCAGGGTGACGACATCACGCGCCAGCCGGCCGACAGGCTGGTGGCGCGCGGCATCGCGTATGTGCCGCAGGAGCGCAATGTCTTCCGCTCGCTCAGCGTGCGCGAGAACCTGGAAATGGGCGCGTTCCTGAAACCCGGCGACATTGCGCGGCGTATCGAAGCGGTGATGGGGCTGTTTCCGCCCTTGCGAGAGAAACTGAAGCAAGCGGCAGGTGAGCTCTCTGGCGGGCAGCGCCAGATGGTCGCGATGGGCCGCGCTCTGATGCTCGAGCCGAAGCTGCTGATGCTGGATGAGCCGACGGCGGGCCTGTCGCCGCTCTACATGGACCAGATCTTCGACCGCGTCATCGCGATCAACCAGAGCGGCGTCGGTGTCCTGCTGGTCGAGCAGAACGCCAAGCAAGCGCTTGCCATCGGCCATGTCGGCTACGTCCTCGCCACGGGCCGCAACCGCTTCACGGACAGTGCGGCCAATCTGCTGGTCAATCGTGAAGTGGCCGAATCGTTTCTGGGTGGGTGAGAGGATGCAAGTGCCGACATGCAGCATGGGCGCGCTTCCCCCTCTCCCAAATTGGGGGAGGGTTGGGGTGGGGGAAGCGAGCGAAGGTTCTCTCCCATCGTGCGGCGGCTTCCTCCTCCCTAACTCTCCCCCAGTTTGGGAGACGGGATACAGGAATGGGGGAAGGTCGACATGATCGCCCTCAGCGATTTCATCAATCTGTATCTGCTGCCCGGCCTCGTGGTCGGGTGCATCTATGCGCTGGGGGCGATCGGGATTTCGCTGCTGTTCGGCATTCTGCGCTTTGCGCATTTCGCGCATGGCGACATGATGACGCTCGGCGCCTATCTCGCGATCATCTTCACCGCGAATTTCGACTGGAGCCCCTACGCGGCGCTGCCGATCACGGTGATCGGTACGGCGCTCGTGGCGCTGCTGCTGGATCGTGCGTTCTACAAGCCGTTCCGCCGCTCCGCTGGGATCGTGACAGTCATCGCATCCTTTGGCGTCATGCTGATGCTGCGGTCCGCCATCCAGCTGATCTGGGGTGTCGATGTGAAGACCTACGACATCGGCATCCGTTTCCCGATGGAGTTCGGGATGCTGAAGATCGCGCCGCGCCAGGTGACGATCGTGCTGGTCACCGCCGCGCTTGTTATCGCGCTGCATCTGTTCTTGAGCCGCACGCGCCTCGGCAAAGCCATGCGGGCGGTCAGCGACGATCCGGACCTTGCGCGCGTCTCCGGCATCAACGTGGAGCAGGTGGTGCGCTGGACCTGGATTATCGGAGCCGGTTTGGCGGCCGCAGGCGGCGTCTTCATCGGCATCCAGACGAAGGTGCATCCCAACATGGGATGGGACCTGCTGCTGCCCTTGTTCGCGGCGGCGGTGCTGGGCGGCATCGGGCGGCCGTACGGCGCGGTCGCCGGCGGGCTGGCCATCGGGCTGTGCCAGGAGCTGGCAACCTATCCCTGGTTCTCGGAAGAGCCCTTCATCGCGCCGGGCTACAAGCCGGCTGTCGCGTTCTCGGTGATGGTCATCATGCTGATCTGGCGGCCGACCGGGCTGTTCCGGGGGAGGGCGTTCTGATGGATATCTTCTCCCCCGGCTTCCTCAACTATCTGATCTCCCTCGGCACGATGAGCGGCATCTATGCCGTGCTCTGCCTCGGCCTCAATCTGCAATGGGGCTTTGCCGGCTTGTTCAACGCCGGCATCGCAGCCTTCTTCGCCATCGGCGCTTACACGACCGCGATCCTGACGACGCCGGAAAGCCCGAACTATCTCGGTGGGTTCGGGTTGCCGATCGTGCTTGCCTGGCCGATCGCGATGCTGCTTAGCGGCGTGATCGCATGGGCGATCGGGCGCATCTGCCTGCGGCTGCGCGGCGACTATCTGGCGATGGCGACCATCGGCATCGCGGAAGTGATCCGGCTCCTTATCAAGAACGAGGCATGGCTGACGGCCGGCACGCGCGGCATTCCCAACATCGCGCGGCCGTTCGAAGGGCTGCCCAGCACGTGGAACCATCTCGCGTTCATGGGGCTAGTGATGGCGTTGGTCGCGATCATTTACTGGGCGGCGGAGCGGGCCTGGGCCTCGCCCTGGGGCCGCACCATGCGCGCCATCCGCGACAGCGACATGGCGGCCGCCGCGATCGGCAAGGACGTGACACAGTTCCGCGTCGAGGCTTTCGTGCTGGGCGCCATGGTGATGGCACTGGGTGGCGCCTTGTCGGCGCACTACTTCAAGTTCCTTGGGCTCAGCGCGACCGAGCCGATGATGGTGACCTTCCTGGTCTGGGTCATGCTGATCGTCGGCGGCAGCGGCAACAATCGCGGCGCGATCCTGGGCGCACTGATCATATGGATCATCTGGTCGGCGACGGAACTGCTGACCAACCGTCTGCCGGGCGAGTGGATCACCCGCACCAGCTACATCCGCGTGCTGTTGATCGGGATCTTGCTGCAAGTGGTTCTGCAGCGCTTCGCCAAGGGCCTGGTGCCGGAGCGGCCGCCGCGGATGATCGACGACAAGCCTGAAAGCCGCTAGGCTCGGCGCCATGGCAAAGCGCAAACTGATTCTCGATGTCGATACCGGGACCGATGATGCCGTCGCAGTGATGCTGGCGGCGCTGCATCCGGCGCTGGATCTGGTCGGCTGCACGACGGTCAACGGCAATGTCGAAGTGCAATACTGCACCGACAACACGCTGCGCGTGCTGGATCACGTCGGACGCAGCGACATTCCGGTCTATGAGGGACTGGCGCGGCCGCTGGTCCGGCCTGATTTTCCGATCCCGCGCGCTGTGAACGATTTGGCCGGGCAGATCCACGGCCGAACCCTGTCGGTGCCGCCATCCGGACGCCGCAAGGCAGACGTCGGCGCGGTCGAGTTCCTGATCGAGACCTACCGCAACACGACCGACGAGATCACGCTGGTGCCGGTGGCGCCGCTCACCAACATCGCGACGGCACTGACGCTCTATCCCAAGCTGATCGAGCGCGTGCCAGAGATCGTGATCATGGGCGGCGGCCATGAAGTGGGTAACATCACGCCGTCGGCCGAGTTCAACATCTGGGGCGATCCGGAGGCAGCCTCCATCGTGTTTGCCGCCAAGTTCCGGAAGATCACGATGGTACCGCTCGATGCCACCCACCGCGCGCTGGTCTCATATGACGATTGCGAGAACCTGCGCGCGCTCGGCACGCCGGCGGGCACTGCCGCGGCGGAGTTCATCGGCCATCGCATCCAGGCGCACGACGCGATCCAGCGCATGGCGGTCGCCGGCACCACGCCGGTGCATGATGCCGTGTGCGTCGGCTACCTGGTCGATCCGGCGATTATCACCACGCGCCGGCATCGTGTGGCGGTGGAGACCAGCGGCACGCTGACGGTGGGACGCACGGTCATCGACACGCATTTCCGCGGCGGCGGAGAGCCGCAATGCGATGTGGCGTTCGACGCGGACGCGGGGCGGTTCATCGCGCTGTTGCTGGAGACGTTTGGGAAAAGTCCACGACATTTGGCGGAGTGTCATTATGAGTGATCTAACCAGAAGGGAACCGATCTACGATCCCCAGGAATTAGAGCGGCAGCTGGTAGTTAGCGAGAACGCAGGTGACGTCACTGGCATGACCGCTTTGTTTGAGCCGGACGCGGTGATTGACCTCGGCGACGGACGGCTGGTGCGAGGCAAGGGAGCTATTCATGAGTTTTTCACCAAACTCCAAGTTACTGGGTTGGGACCGGAAGGACGAAGGTTCAAGCTAGGGGAGCAGCGCCCAGTACTTATTTGCGGTGATCTGGCCCTCACTTCGACGCGCAGCATTGATGGTGACATAACCACTGAGGTTGCGCGGCGCCAAGACGATGGAACGTGGCTTTGGGTGATCGACAGGTGGTCTGTCACCTGGTGATTGACAGGTTAGTTGAATCCAAGCCATGCGCCTTGTCCACGATGCCCCTAACCGGACAGCAGTGTGCCGAGCACGACCATGACGGGGTAGGGCGGGCGGCAAGGCCGTTCTGCTCTAGAACCGCGACGGCCCCTTCACGAACGCCGCGAGCAGTGCCAAATCCGCGGGGCCGAGGCGGTCGCGGGCGGTGCTGGCTTGGTGCCAATAGGGGTAGAGCAGGGTCGGCGCGCTCACCTCATCCAGCTTGTCGCGCTCCTCTTGCGTTAGCTTCAGCTCGACACTAGGCAGGTTGGCCTTCAGCTGCTCCTCGTTGCGCGCGCCGATCACCAGCGAAGTAATGCCCGGCCGGCCCAGCGACCAGGCCAGCGCGACCTGCACGGCCGGCACGCCTTTCGCTTCGGCGATGGCGACCAGCACCTCGATGGTGTCATAGAGCTTCTTCTCATCATAGATCGGCGGCTCGCCCCAGGCTTGCAGATGGCGGCCTTCCGGCATCGGCTTGCCGCGGCGGTATTTGCCGGAGAGCAGGCCGCCGGCGAGCGGGCTCCACACCAGGATGCCGAGACCCTGGTCGAGCGTGATCGGGATCAGCTCATATTCCGCTTCGCGGCCCTGGAGCGAGTAATAGATCTGCTGGCTGACGAAGCGCGAGCGGCCGTCGCGGTCGGCGATCGCGAGCGCCTTCATGATGTGCCAGCCGGAATAGTTGGAGCAGCCGACATAGCGGATCTTGCCGGCCTTGAGCAGCGTGTCCAGCGCCTCCATGGTCTCTTCGAGGGGCGTCAGGCCGTCCCACTCGTGCACCTGGTAGAGGTCGATGACATCGCGCTTCAGACGGCGCAGGCTGCCCTCGCATTCGTGGATGATGTGATGGCGCGACAGACCGGCCTCGTTCGGTCCCGTGCCCATCGGGAAGCGGACCTTGGTCGCGATCATCAGATCCTTGCGACCGCCCTCCAGCGCTTCGCCGATCATCTCTTCGGAGCGGCCGGTGGAATAGACGTTGGCCGTGTCGAGCAGGTTGATGCCGGCGTCGCGGCCGATATCGATGATGCGCCGCGCCTCTTGCACGCTCGAATTGCCGGCTTTGGCGAAAAACCCCTCTCCGCCGAAGGTCATGGTACCCAAGGTGAGCACGGAAACTTTCAGGCCGGATCGCCCTAGGAGCCGATATTCCATCGTGTGCCTCGTCTATTTCGCTGGTCCAGTGAGGATCGGAAAGCGCAATGAGGCGGACAATATAGCATGCGAGGCGAAAATCCATCCCCGCCGCGGGGCAGGCTTGTGACGCGAGGTCTATCCCTCAATCACTCTGCAAACGCAAAGGTTTCGGAACCGTCGCCGCTACCCGGCGATGAAATGAGCTCGCGCAGGAGCTTTCGCTTGAGGGCTTCGCCGAAGGCGGCGTAGTCCCGCACTTCCACGAGGAAGCTGCCGGGCCCGCCGATCACATGATTGCGATAGAATTCGACCGGATCCTCGTGGCCCCATTGCTGCGTGGCATAGCTCAGGTGACCGTCGAAAGTCCCGATCGGGCGATCGTCTATGATGGGCAAGGCATTGATCGTGATACCAGCGGCGACAGCAAAGTCCCGGACGATCGCTGCTCGGCCGCCATCGTGTGGATGGTCGCTGGCCACATCGATCACGCGCCGCGCGCCGCCCACGTCGGCCGCCGTCAGCATGTCCGCGGCCTTCCTGATGCTGGGCGCGAGTGCGGTATTACCGGAGCTCGTGCGTATGGCGGCAGCGACTGCCTCGCCGAAGGCCTGGGCCGAGGCGGCGTCGGTCAACACATCCCAGCCCTTCACGACAATGAACTCATCCTTGCCCGAGAACTCGACATAGGAGATTGCAATGCCCTTGGAATTGGCGAGGATGGCTTGGATGACCTGCGGGTCGGAGAAGGCGGCCTTGTAGCCTTCCTTCACCATCGCATATTCGCGATCATCCATGCTCTGCGAGACGTCTGTCAGCAGCACAAGCGCCAGATCCACGGGCCGGTCGATCGGCTCTTCTGCGCGCACGGGCGCGATCGCCATTCCGCAGATCAACACAGCGCCGAGGGCGAGAGCGAACGGACGCATCGGTGACTCCTTTTCGGGGACGAAGCGCGGGCAGGTTGCTCGACGCTAACATGCACGCGTGCGACGTGCCATCCGCCCTTGGATCAAGCTATGCCACGTGTGCCACGAGATCGCGGAGGCTCCCGATCACCGTCGCGTGGCCTGCGATGTCATATTCTTCCGGCTGGCCAATGCGATTGATCCAGAAGGTGCGGAATCCGAAACCGGCCGCACCGGCTGCGTCCCAGGCATTTGCCGAGACGAAGGTGATTTCCTCTGCCGGCGCACCAACCCAGGCACGACCCAATCCATAGACCTTGCGGTCCGGCTTGAAGATCTGCAGCGGCGCGACCGAGAGCACGGCATCGAGTGATGTTCGGATCCCGGCGGCCTGCAATCCGGTCTCCAGCATGTCCGGGTCGCCGTTGGAAAGCGCGGCCAGACACCGGCTCTGCGCTCGAAGCGCCGTCAGGGCTTCTGCAACCTCCGGAAAGGCGTCGAGCTTCTCATAGGCCGTCATGAGGCGATCTCGCAGCACAGCTGAGTGGATGCCATGAGAGGTGAGCGCGAAATCCAACGCAGCTTCGGTCAACGCGCGGAAACTGCGATGCGCTCCGCGCAATGACCACACCCAAGTATATTCGAGTTGCTTCTGCCGCCACAGCCGAGAGACCGCGTCTGCGGTCGGTCCCAGCTCTTTTCCTTCGCGCGCAATCGCCGAATGAACGTCCAGCAAAGTGCCGTAAACATCGAACAGGACAGCGCGAATTGGCATGGGTGCAATTTTCCACAAATGCGCATCGCAGCGCGGTGTGAGGATCGCGAGTTCCGGGTCCCGAGCATTAAAGCCGCATTAACTCCTCGCCCGGCAAGAATCGCACGTGATCGATCCCATGGTCAAATCTTGAGACTGGGCGCATGGCTGGCAACCGCATGAAGGCACAGAGCGCAGAGCACCGGGCCTCGATCGTCGGTAAGCCGGTCGGCCTGTCTCCGGTTGCGCGTCGGACATTCGGCCGCGAAGTGCCGGCGCTCGATCTCGGCGGCATTTCCCTGCTGGTCATCAACGACAACGAGTTCGTGCGCACCTACATGCAGCGACTGTTCTCCATCATGCGTGTCGGCAGCGTCGTGACCTGCGCCAATCCGCGCTCCGCGCGCGCCGAGATCGCGACGGTCCGGCCCGACATCGTGGTGATCGACCTCGACCTGACTGGGATGGACGGCTTGGAGCTGCTGCACGACATCCGCCGCGGCGGCGCCGGCATTCCGAGCGATATCGCAATCCTGGTGGCATCGGCTTATGTAGACCGCGACTATGTTGGAAAGGCACGCGACGCTGGCGCCAACTGGATCCTGGTCAAGCCGCTCACCTTTCGGCGCCTGTACGAGGGGCTGGTGCGTGTCATCATGGACGAGCGCGCGTTCGTCGAGGGCGATGTCTATGTCGGCCCCGACCGGCGCGTACTGGTCGGCATGGCTGGCTATGACGGCGTCGAACGCCGCAAGGATCCCCAACTATGAGCCGAGCACTGCGCGACAAGGTGCGCGTCATGCCGCACGAACGTCTGCGTCGCATGGAAGCGGTGGCCAGCGTCGCAATGCTCGAGCTCAGCACCTCGTTCCGCCGTCACGTCAACCGGACGCTACGCGACATGTTCGTGCTGATGTCCGCGCCGCGGCACGATGACAACGTGTGGCGCTCCAAGCTCCACGACCTGGCGCGCGACCTGCAGAGCGTCGGCGGCTCATTCGATTACGGCCTGCTCACCACCATCGGCGAAGCCATGTGCCGCACCATCAAGGACGAAGCGTTGCCGACCGAGAGCAGCCTGCAACGCAAGCTCGCCGCCTACGCCGCCGCCTTGGACGCCATCATCCGCATCGATCTCAAGGGGGATGGCGGGGATGATGGAAGGGAGCTGCTTTCAGTTCTGAGAATCAAGCCGGCGGCTTAATGTTCAAAGAAAAAGGGCCCGGATTGGGACCGAGCCCTTTATCATCGCTCATTCACTGCTCATCAAGGCGTAACCAATCCGACTTCCTTGTAGCCAGTGCCCTCGACCACAAAGTGGCCGATCACGCCTGCGACGTCGCCTTTGTCGTCGAAGTCCATCGAGCCGGTGGCGCCTGTGTAGTCGATGTCGGTGCCGGCCTTGATGAGCTCGAGCGCCTTGGCCCAGTCGCCGGGGCCGACCGACTCGCCCGGGGGATTGGCGACCTCGCGCAGGGCGTCGCGCACCTTCTCGCGATCGGTGCCGCCGGCCTGCTGTATGGCGAGCGCGGCGAGGATCACCGAGTCATAGACCTGGCCGATGAAGATCTTGTCCTTGGTACTCTGGAACTTTGCGGCATAGAGCTGCTGGAACTTGTCTGCCGCCTCGCTCTTCGGCGAGGAGGGCGAGGTGAAGAACGAGTCCTTGAGATGCTCCGCGCCGATCTTCTCGATCAGCAGATTGTCGCGCAGACCGTCCGTGCCGATGAAGCGCTTGAACAGGCCGTTCTCGAGCGCCTCCTTCACCAGCGTCAGGCCGGAATCGCCCGCATAGGCGATGATCACAAGCGCCTCGGGTCCGCCCTTCGACAAGGTCGCCAGCTCCGTGGTGTAGGAGGGCTGCTTCTCCTCATGCTTCACCTCGGCGGTGATGGTGCCGCCGAGCGACTTGTAGTGATCGGCGAACGCCTTGGCGAGCGGCGCGGCATAGTCGTTGTTGGCGTAGGTCAGCGCGACTTTCTTCACCCCCTGGTCCATGGTCAGCTTCGCCAGCACCTGGCCCTGGTAGGCGTCCGACGGGACAACGCGAAACACCCAATCGTTGTCGGCGAAGTTGGTCATTTCGGGCGAGGTCGCGGTCGGCGAGATCTGCATGATGCCGGTCGGCACGATCACGCTGTTGGCCGCCGCGATCGTCGTGCCGGACATCAGCGCGCCGACAATGGCGGCCGCGTTCTCGATGTTCACCAGCTTGTTCGCGGCGTCGACGGCGCCTTGCGACGATCCGGTGGTGTCGCCGATCACGCTCACCATCCTGCCGCCGAGAAGGCCGCCGCCGGCATTGACCTCCTCAGTCGCCAATGTGACGGAATCGAGCATCGGCGGAATGAAGTTCGCGATCGGGCCGGTGACGTCGAAGAGGATGCCGACCTTCACGTCCGCTGCGTTGGCCGTGGAGGCTGCCATGGCGGCAGCCAGGATGGAAGTGGCGCCCAGCAGCGCCTGTTTGCGGAAACTCATGTGCCCTCCCCATTGAGATTTTTTGGGTTCAAGTGAATGCGTTGAAGGTGATGATGGTCAACGTGTCCTTGACGTTCGGCAGCGTTTGCAGCCGCCCGGTGACGAAGCGGCCGACATCCATGTCGCTCTGCAGGTTGCACTTGACCAGCAAGTCGTAGGTGCCGGAGATCGAATAGAGCTCGCTCACTTCCTCGATGGTATCGAGCGCGCGCGCGGCCACGTCATAAGCCGTGCCCGGATCGCATTTGACCATCACGAAAATCGGCCGCATGGCAAGCTCGCTTCAATTCACACTGATAACTGGCGGCATGTTGCCCCGCTTGGCGGGGAAAATCCAGCCCCGGCGGTGTTCCGAACCGTCAGGTGACAGCTGCGCGGCGGCGGAATTCCGGCCTTTGCCACTCCATTCCGGCCATTACAGCCTTGAGCTGCGCCACCGCATCCCAGATATCGACAAAGGACACGTAGAGGGGGGCGAAGCCGAAGCGCAGGATGTCCGGCGCCCGAAAGTCGCCGATCACACCGCGGGCGATCAGCGCCTGCATGATGGGATAGCCTTCCGGATGCCGAAAGGACACCTGACTACCGCGCTCGGCCGCACTGCGCGGCGAGGCAAGGACGAGGCCGCTGTCCGGCAGCTCCTGCTCCACCAACGCGATGAAGAGGTCACCCAGCGCGCCGGATTTGCGGCGCAGGGACCCAAGCTCGACATCGGCGAACAGATCGAGCCCAGCCTCCAAGGCGGTGAGGCTGAGAATCGGCGGCGTGCCGACCAGGAAGCGATCGATGCCGGGCCGCGGCCGGTAATCCAGATCGAATGCAAAGGGCGCGTCGTGGCCCATCCAGCCGAACAAGGGCTGTTCCGCGCGCTCGTGCCAGCGCTCGGCCACGAAGATGAAGGCCGGAGCACCGGGCCCGCCATTCAAATACTTGTAGCCGCAGCCGACCGCGAAATCCGCGCCGCAGCCGTTGAGATCGACCGGAAAGGCGCCAGCGGAATGCGCCAGGTCCCAAAGGGTGAGGGCGCCCGTGTCGTGTGCTGCCTTGGTAAGCGCTGCCATGTCGTGCAGCTGGCCGGTGCGGTAATCCACCTCAGTGAGCATCAGCACGGCAACGTCTTTGGTCAGCGATGCCGTGATCTGGTCGGATGAAACGATTTTGAGCTCGTGCTTGGCGCCGAGCAGTTTCGCCAGTCCCTGGGCCATGTAGAGATCGGTCGGAAAGTTCCCGTCATCGGACAGGATGATGTGCCGATCGGGCCGCAGGCGCAGGACGGCGTCCAGCGCTTTGAAGACGTTGAGCGAGGTCGAATCCGCGACCACCACTTCGTGCGGCTGGGCGCCGATCAGCCGCGCAATCTTCGCACCGACACGCTGCGGTGCGCCGATCCAATCATGTAGGTTCCAACTCTTGATCAGGTCCTGGCCCCATTGCCGGGCCATGACATCGCGCACGCGCTGCTCCGCCTGCTTGGGTAGTGCGCCCAGCGAATTGCCATCGAGATAGACGATCCGTTCCGGCAGCGCGAAGGCGTCGCGGTACCGCGCCAGCGGGTCGGCCGTATCCATCTCCCGGCAGTGCTGCAGCGAAATGCTCATGGCTTGTCGTAGAGCTTTTCCGGTGCGATCTGGACATCGGCGATGATTGTGCGCGCGCCGTCGCGGATCGCAGTGAAGAAGCAAGAGCGCCGGCCGGTGTGGCAGGCAACACCCGTCTGGTCGACCAGCAGCAGCAGGCAATCATTGTCGCAGTCGATGCGCAGCTCGATCAGCCGCTGCACCTGGCCCGAGCTCTCGCCCTTGCGCCACAGTTTGGCGCGCGAGCGCGACCAGTAGCAGACGCGGCCGGTCTCAAGCGTCTCTTTGATCGCAGCGCGGTTCATCCAGGCCATCATCAGCACTTCGCCGGTGTCGTGCTGCTGCGCGATCGCCGGCACCAGGCCGTTGGCATCGAAGGCGACGCTGTCCAGGAAGCCCTGCGGCGCACCCATTCACTCACCCCTGTAGCGCGCCAGACCATCCTCGAGATCGGCGATCAGATCCTCGGGATCCTCGAGGCCGGCATGGATGCGCAGTGTGCGGCCGACCGCGTGCCAGGGCTTGGCGGTGCGGCAGGTCTTGAGATCAGCCCGGATCATCAGGCTTTCAAAGCCGCCCCAGCTATAACCCATGCCGAACAGGCGCATGCTATCCAGCATACGCTCCACCTGCTCCGGTTTGCAGGGCTTCAGCACCACCGCGAACAGGCCGGAAGCGCCCGTGTAGTCGCGCCTCCAGAACTCATGTCCCGGCGTGCCGGGCAAGGCGGGATGCAGGACCTGCTCCACCTCGGGCCGATCGGCCAGCCAGCGCGCGAGGATCAACGCCGTCTCCTGATGCTGCACCAGGCGCGCATGCAGCGTCCGCATTCCGCGCAGTGCGTTATAGGCATCATCAGCCGAGACGGCATGGCCTATGTAGCCATGCGCCATCTTGGCGGCTGTCTTGTGCAGCGCCGCGGGGCAGGTGAGGATCCCCATCATCATGTCGGAATGCCCGCCGATATACTTGGAGGCGGAGTAGACGCCGATGTCGATGCCGTGAGCCGGCGGCTTGAAGAACAGCGGCGTGGCCCAGGTATTGTCGAGGATGGTGCGGCAGCCCGCTTGCCTGGCCGCCGCGACAATCGCCGGTATATCCTGCGTTTCGAAGGTCAGCGAGCCGGGGCTCTCCAGATAGATCGCCTTGGTGTTCGGCCGGATCAGCCCGGCGATCCCGGCGCCGATCATCGGGTCATAATAGGTGGTCTCGACCCCGATCCTGGCGAGCAGTCCATCGCAGATCTCGCGCGTCGGCTCATAGGCGCTGTCGACCATCAGCAGGCTGTCGCCTGGGCTGAGACTGATGAGCAGGGCCGTGGAAACGGCCGCTACGCCGGACGGCAGGATGATGGCCCGTTCCGACCCTTCGAGGGCCGTGAAAGCCTCCGCCAGCAGCCGGTGAGTCTGCGTGCCGTCACGGCCGTAGGTGACGGTTTCATATTTGTGCCTGTAGCGCTCGCGCAGGTCCTGGACGGACCGGAACAGGACCGTCGAAGCCCGGTAGACCGGCGGGTTAACCACTCCCTGGTGCTCGTGCGGATGGCTGCCGGCGTGGGTGGCGACCGTGCGGTCCTTTTTACCCTGTTGGGCCATGCTCTTAGGTCCCGGTTTATACGAGTAGATGCTTGTAGCACCCGGCTGGAATGTGTAAAAGTCCGGAAGGTTACGCCCGCAATGGTCGCTAACCACTGCGCGGCGAGAACAAAGAAGACTGCGCTAAAAATCAGGGAAGGACGTTACTCAAATGAAGCATGTAAAGACTTTGGTCGCCGGCATCGCTCTCGTTGCGGGCATGTCAACAGCGGCCCAGGCGGCTTCGACGCTGGAGAGCGTGAAGGCGGCGGGAAAGTTGAAGTGCGGCGTGAACACCGGCTTGGCCGGCTTCGCGGCGCCGAACGATCAGGGCGTGTGGGCAGGCCTTGACGTGGATCTGTGCAAGGCGATCGCTGCGGCCGTGCTGGGCGACTCCAGCAAGGTGGAATACAAGCCGACGAACGCGGAACAGCGTTTCCCGGCCCTGCAGTCGGGCGAGGTCGACCTGCTGTCCCGCAATACGACCTGGACGCTGTCGCGCGACAGCCAGCTTGGCTTCGACTTCCGGGCGGTCAACTACTATGACGGCCAGGGCTTCATGGTGCGCAAGGACCTTGGTGTCACGAGCGCGAAGGAGCTGAAGGGCGCCACCGTGTGCGTGCAGGAAGGCACCACGACCGAGAAGAACCTCGGCGACTTCGACAAGCAGAACAACCTCGGCACGCAGCCGGTGAAGTTCAAGGAGAGCGATCAGGCCCGCTCCGCCTACGATGAAGGCCGTTGCGACGCCTACACGACGGATGCATCCGGCTTGGCGGCAGAGCGTACGGGCCTCAAGAATCCGGCCGACCACGTCATTCTGCCGGAGATCATCTCCAAGGAGCCGCTGGGTCCGGCCGTGCGCGCCGGTGACAGCCAGTGGGGCGACATCATCTCGTGGACCCACTATGCGATGCTCATTGCCGAGGAGAAGGGCATCACCTCCGCCAACGTGGACGAGGTGAAGTCCAAGAACGCCGAGGGCACTCCTGGCGCAGATGCGGAAGTGCAGCGCCTGCTCGGCATCACCGACAAGCTTGGTCCGGGTCTGGGCCTCAGCAACGACTGGGCCTACAACGTCATCAAGCAGGTCGGCAATTACGGCGAATCCTTCGAGCGCAATGTCGGCAAGAACACGCCGCTGGGGCTCGAGCGAGGCTTGAACGCCCTTTGGACACAAGGCGGTCTGCAATACGCGCCGCCGGCCCGCTAACGGCAAGCTGAAACGACGAACGCCCGGCAACAATCGCCGGGCGTTCCCGCTTTGGGTTCCACCTCAGTCCAGGGGGAGGTGAGACGTGGCAGACATCAGCGTAGGCCGCAGGAGCCAGCGGTCATCCGTTGCGTGGTGGCGCGACGAGCGCAAGCGCGGCCTGATCTGGCAGATCCTCGTGGTGGCCGTTCTCGGCCTGGGGATCTGGCTCGTCATCCAGAACATGGTTGCGAACCTGCGCGCGATGGGAGTGCCGCTGGGCTTTGGCTTCCTTGATGCGCCGGCAGGGTTCGCGATCAGCTTCTCGCTTATCCCCACCAATCTGAACTCGAGTATCGGCCGGCTGATCTTCGCCGGTATGCTCAATACGCTGATGGCTTCCGCAATCTCGATCGTGATCGCGACCATCATCGGTGTCGTCATCGGCATCTGCCGCTTGTCGAAGAACTATCTCATCTCGCGCCTCGCCACCGCCTATGTCGAGGCGGTGCGCAACGTCCCCCTGCTGGTGCAGCTGCTCTTCTGGTACGAAGCGACCATTCAGCTGTTCCCGAACGTTCGACAGGCGGCCAGCCTGCTGGATCTCGTCTTCCTCAGCAACCGTGGCGTCTACATGCCGCGGCCGCTGCCGCAGGAGGATTTCGGCATCGTTCTGATGGCGCTGCTGGTCGGCCTCGTCATCGCCTTCATTATCGCATACTGGGCGCGCAGGCGGCAGGAAGCGACCGGCCAGCAATTCCCCAAGGTGCGGGTCGGAATCGGCATCGTGATCGGCCTGCCGCTGCTCGTCAGCTTGCTGCTCGGCAACCCTGTCGAATGGCAGATACCGGAGTTGAAGGGCTTCAACTTCCAGGGCGGCCTCGTGGTGCAGCCCGAGCTCGCCGCGCTCGTGCTCGGCATGAGCACCTACACCGCGGCCTTCATTGCGGAGATCGTGCGCGGCGGCATTCTGGCCATCAGCCACGGCCAGACCGAGGCGTCCTACGCGCTCGGCCTCAGGCCGGGCACGACGCTGCGCCTGGTCATCATTCCGCAGTCGCTGCGCATCATCGTGCCGCCGATGACCAGCCAGTATCTGAACGTCGTGAAGAACACGACACTGGCTGGCGCCATCGCATATCCGGACCTGTTCTCGATCATCGGCACCTCGCTCAATCAGACCGGGCGCGCTGTCGAGAACATCGCGATCATGATGGTCTTCTTCCTGATCATCAGCCTGCTGATCTCGCTGTTCATGAACTGGTACAACAAGCGCATTGCGCTGGTAGAGCGATAGGGGGCGGGGATGACAGAAGAGACCGTCACCGTAGCACCCAAGCCGGACTTGCCGCCGCCGAGCGCAGCGACGGGGCCGGTGGCGTGGCTGAAGGAGAACCTGTTCTCGTCTCCTCTCAACATCGCGCTCACGATCATTTCGCTCCTGCTGCTCTACCTCATCGTTCCGCCGCTGCTGAACTGGATCATCGTGGGGGCGACGTGGGTCTTCCCGACGGAGGTCATCATCGGGGACCGCTCGCCCCGATACGCCGATTGCGGGCCGGACGGAGCTTGCTGGCTGTTCGTGCGCACGCGCATCGAGCAGTTCATCTTCGGCTTCTATCCGGAGACCGAGCGCTGGCGCGTCATCCTCTCCTTCATTCTGGGAGCCGTCGGCATCTATGGACTGCTGGGCGGGCCGGAGCGCTTCCGCAGGCAGGCGGCGATCGGGTTCTTCGTCGTATTCCCGATCCTGTCATTCTGGCTGCTGCGGGGCGGGCTCGGCCTATTGCCAGTTCCGACCTCGCAGTGGGGCGGCTTCATGCTGACGCTGGTGATCGCGCTGGTCGGCATCGTGCTGTCGCTGCCGTTTGGCATCCTGCTGGCGCTGGGGCGGCGGTCCAATCTGCCGATCGTTCATCTGCTGTGCGTGATCTTCATCGAGTTCGTGCGCGGCGTGCCGCTGATCACGGTCATTTTCATGGCCAACATCATGCTGCCGCTGTTCCTGCCGCCGGGTTATGATGTCAACGTGCTGCTGCGCGTGCTGGTCGGCACGACGGCTTTCGTCTCCGCCTACATGGCGGAGGTTGTGCGTGGCGGCCTGCAGGCCATTCCCAAGGGCCAGTTCGAGGGCGCGATGGCGCTTGGCCTCGGCTACTGGCAGATGATGCGCCTGATCATCCTCCCACAGGCGCTGCGCGTATCCATCCCGAGCATCGTCAACACCTTCATTGGGTTCTTCAAGGACACCACCCTGGTTTCGATGGTCGGGCTCTACGACTTCCTGAACATGGTCAAGGCCGGTTCGAAGGACGCCAACTGGATCGGCGCCGACCTGACGGGCTATACGTTCTGCGCCATCGTCTACTGGGTGTGCTGCTTCTCCATGTCGCGCTACAGCATGCATCTGGAGCGCAAGCTGCATACCGGTCACAAGCGCTAGGCAGAAGAGGGATCAGATCATGTCCGCAGTACAGTCCAAGACGGCGAGCCAGTTCGAAGTTGGCACCGACGTGATGGTCGAGCTTAGCGGCGTCAACAAGTGGTACGGCCAGTTCCACGTCCTCAAGGACATCAACCTCACGGTCTATCGCGGCGAGCGCATCGTGGTCTGCGGACCCTCGGGCTCCGGTAAGTCCACCATGATCCGCTGCATCAACCGGCTCGAGGAACATCAACGCGGTAAGATTGTGGTCGACGGCGTGGAGCTGAGCCATGATCTTAAAAACATCGATCGGGTGCGACGCGAGGTTGGAATGGTATTCCAGCACTTCAATCTGTTCCCGCACCTGACCGTGCTGGAGAACCTGACCCTGGCGCCGATTTGGGTGCGCAAGATGCCGAAGAAGGAGGCGGAAGAGGTGGCGACGCACTACCTCGAACGTGTGAAGATCCCGGAGCAGGCACACAAGTATCCGGGCCAGCTGTCGGGCGGCCAGCAGCAGCGCGTCGCGATCGCCCGCTCCCTCTGCATGAACCCGAAGGTCATGCTGTTCGACGAGCCGACGTCCGCCCTCGATCCGGAGATGATCAAGGAAGTGCTGGAAGTGATGGTCGAGCTGGCGCGTTCCGGCATGACCATGCTGTGCGTGACGCACGAGATGGGCTTCGCACGCACCGTCGCCAACCGCGTCATATTCATGGATTTCGGCGAGATCATCGAGCAGAACACGCCGGAAGAGTTCTTCAATAACCCGAAGTCGGACCGCACCAAGCTGTTCCTGAGCCAGATCCTGCATCACTGACGCAGGCTGTCGGGGCGGGGGCGACATGGGATATTTCGACGGTCTGACGGCTGCGTCCTTCAAGAAGGATGCGGAGGGACGGGAGCTCTTCTTCCTTTGGGGCAAGCTCGGTAAAGGCCGGATCATCCCGAGCGAAGCCGATGGCGCCTGGATTCGCCACTATCTCAATATCTACTACATCTGCGTGCTCGTCGCGATCGTGCCGATGCTGATGATCAGCGGGGAGCCCTTCCGGCCGCGCTGGCTGCTGACGATCGGCATTTTCATGGCTCTGGCGCTCGTGGCGCTGACGCCGCTGTGGGCGCGCGTGCGAGCATGGTCGCTGGCGGGCGAGCGGCTGACCTATGGCGAGGCGATCTCCGCTTCCGCCAAAGCGCATGGCGCCGTCAGCCTATCGATCCTGATCGCGCTCAGCGGCGTCCTGACTATCGGCAGCCTGTTTGTGCTGGTCTACACCGACGGGACAATGGTCGGTGCTTTGGGCACCATTTTCTTCGGCGCTTGCCTCGGTCTCTTCATCTGGATGTTGGGCGCGCGCCGGCGCGGCTGATGCCTTGCGGCGTGGCCGGAAGCGGTCGATCGCCAGACCGCTGATGTCCGTTGACGTGCCGCCGTCCAGGATCAGCTCGGTCACCACCGCGCCAACCGCGGGGCCAAGCAGGAAGCCGTGGCCATTGAACCCGAAGGCATGGAACAGCCCGGGATGCGTCTCGCTGGGGCCGACAACGCAGACGCCGTCCGAGGTGTCGCCGTCGACGCCGGTCCAGGTCCGGATGATCGGCACATGGGCGAGATCGGGGATGAAGTCGATTGCGATCTGCGCACCGCGCTTCATGCTCTCCGGCAACGGCTGGCTGCGCAGAGCGTCCGCCGTCGCGCGGCCCTGGCCGGAGCCGAACAGGATGTTGCCGCGCAAGGTCTGGCGCAGATAGAAATCGCCGCCGACAAAGCCGAGGACGGGCTCGATGCGGTACGGCAGTGGCTCCGTCACCTGCACTTGGGGGATCTCGGGCACCAACGTCACCGGCTCGTCGAACCAGCCCGCGATCTTGCCGGCCCAGGCGCCCGCGCAGTTCACCAGGACGGGAGCCGCGAACGTGCGATTGTCCAAGGCCCGCAGCTGGAACGTGGCGTTGGCGTACCACCCTTCGGTGATCTCCGCATGTTCGATGATGGTCGCGCCGGATTCCTGCGCGGCGAAGGCGAAAGCGGGACCGACCAGGCGGGGATTGGCGTGGCCATCGTTCGGGCAAAGCACGCCGCGCAGTGGTTTGCCCGACAGCCAGGGGTAGCGCGCTCGTAATTCGGCGCGCTCCAGCCACACCAAGCCGAGCCCTTGCTTTGTTGCCGCGGTGAAGAAATTGTCGAGCTGTACTGCGCGGTCTTCGTCTGAAACAAGGCGCAGATTGCCGGTGGCTCGAAACTCGCCATCGAAGCCGATCAGGCTGGGCAGTTCGTCCCACATGGCGCGGGCGCGCATGGCAATGGGGAGCTCGCGCAGATCGCGGCCGTTCTGGCGCACGCCGCCGAAATTGACGCCGCTGGCGCGCACGCCGGCTTGGTCGCGCTCCAGCAGCGTAACCTTCCAGCCGCGGCGCGCGAGCTGCAGCGCGGTGGCACAGCCAGCAATGCCGCCGCCGATCACCAGCACATCGCTCTTGAGGCTCATGCGTGCGCTCATGCCTTGCGCTCCGCGACGGTGCCCACGGACACCGGCTTTATGGGTGGCTGGCCGCGCAGGCGGCCCACGCTGTCTAGGCTGACGCCGAGTTTGTCCGCCAGGATTTCCGCCGCCGCGTGGCCGCACATGCGGCCCTGGCAGCGTCCCATGCCGATGCGCGAGTAGGACTTGGCGCGGTTCATCTCCCGCGCCCCCATCAGACCGGCGATGGCGCGCAGTTCCCCGGCCGGTACCTGTTCGCAGCGGCACAGGATGGTTTCGTCCGAGACGGCGGCAAAGAAATCGGCGGGCAGATCGAAGGCGGCGCGCAGCGATGCCTGCAGCTGCGTGGCGCGCGCGATCGTCTCCAGGTCCGCTTTCGGACGATAGGTCACGTGCGAGATGTCGAGATCGGTCATCAGCGCATGCGCCGCCAGGCGCCCGCGCGCCTCCGCCGCATCGGCGCCCAGCATGCCGGCGCCATCGCCGGCGAGGTACACATCCTTGCGACCGGTCGCACGGCCCAGCGGATCGGATTCCGGAAGCCACTGGCGGCGCGCTGGGTCGAACGCGAACCTGATCCCGGTCAGATCGGCGAGCTGCGTCTCGGACTGCAGTCCGTAGCCGATCGCCACGGCATCGCACACGATCGCGCGCTCCGCACCGCGCCGGCGTACAGTGATGCCGGTCACCGTCTCCTCGCCAAGCACCTGCGCCAGGCGATGGCCGAACAGGATCGGCACGCCACGCCGCTTCAGATCCAGCAGCCAATGCAGGCCCAACGAGAACTCGCGCGGCATCTGCAGCAAGCGCAGGCCTGCGGCGGCAAAGGAGCGGAAGCGCGAGGGCACCACCACCGCCACCGGCGCCACGCCTGCCTTGGCGTACTGATGAGCGGCCAGGAACATCAGCGGACCGATCCCGACGAACGCCACGCGCTTGCCGATCGTTGCGCCCTGGTGCTTCAACGCGATCTGGGCGGCGCCTACAGTATAGACGCCGGGCAAGGTCCAGCCTGGTGCCGGCACAATGCGATCCATCGCGCCGGTCGCGAGGATCAAGGCGTCGAAGGGGACCTCCTCGCTCTTGCCCTCGCTGGCGACAATGACGCGATTGTCGATCAGGTCATAGACCAGCGAACTTGGGCGGTAATCGATCCGGTTTCGGATCCGATCGAACGTAACGAACAGGTCGCGCGCGCGTTCGGCAGCCGCGCCATAGAGCTCCGCCGCGGTGCGGGTGAAGCCAGGCACGCGCGGCGGCTGGCGATAGATCTGCCCGCCGATCCGCGGCGCCTCATCGATCAGGGTTGGGGAACAGCCGGCCTCCGCCAGCATCTCGGCGGCGCGCAGCCCGGCCGGGCCGGCGCCGATGATTAGGATGCGAGCAGATGATCTGGCCATGTGGTCCGAATACGCATGCCAGGCTCGGCATAGGTCGAGCAGGCGCGGATGCGCCGCCCGTCCTCCTGCCACACCCAACAGTCCTGGCATGCCCCCATGAGACAAAAGCCGGCCCCCACCGGCTCCCCCGGCGCGTCGCGCAAAAGCTGGCGCTGCGCCAGGATCGCGACCAGCACAGTGTCGCCTTCCATCGCGCTCATCGCCCAGCCGTCGACGATGATCTCGATCAGGCGCCGGTCCTGATCCTTAACGCGTTGCAGGCGCGCTTCGCTCACGATGCGCCCGCCGGCGGCGCGAGGCGCGGCTGCACGTCGGCCGGCACCATCCCTTCGAGGCGCGGATCGAGGATCTTGCCCCGCGTCTGCTGATAGGGGCGGAAGCCGGCCCTCTGGTAGTTCGCGAAGGCGCGCGGATGATCGAACGACCAGGTGTTGACCAGCAGGCGCTCGGGCCCATAGGTCCAGGCCTGGTCGATCGCCCAATTGAGCAGATAGCGACCGAGGCCGCGCCCAATGTAGGAGGGCGCCAGGCCGAAATAGGCGATGCGGATGTCGGGCTTCGGGCGGTGATCCAGCTCGACGTAGCCGGCCGGCTCGCCGCCGGCATAGAGCACGTAGATCTCCACGCCCTCGGCATTGATCTCGGCATCCAGCGCGTCATCGCTTAGCTTGCGCCGGTCGCTCCACATCCAGCGCTCGCCGACCAGATTGTATAGATAGCGATAGAAATGAACCGAGGGCCGCTCCAATCGCAGCACCGCGTATTGCCCGGGCGGGCAGGGCACAGTCGGGCGCGTCGGCCGCTCCGTCATCTCGAGATACGTGGTGATGACGTCGAACTCGGCTGGGCTCATATCGATCACGTCCGGCTTGAGCCAGCGTTCCATCACGGTGCGCTCGGCCACCGTGTAGCCCAGACGCTGATAGAATTCGCGAACCTTGACGTTGGTGTCTCGGATCATCAGGTTCACTTTCGGCATGCCGCGGGCGACCAGCCAGCGCTCCGCCTGGCGCACCAGATCGCGACCGTAGCCCTTGCCCTGGAACTCCGGCAGCACCGCCAGCTTGTAGAGCCAGCCGCGGTGGCCTTCATGGCCGACCATGATGGAGGCCATCACGCGATCCTCGAGGACGCCGACATAAAGCTGGCAATTGTGCGTCGCCAGCATGCGCGGGATGTCCTTCGTGGGATCGTTGTAGTGGATCGAAATGCCCGTCGCGTCCCATAAGGCCGTGACGGCCGCAAAATCGTTCGCGACGTACGGCCGGATGAGCATCAGGTCTCGACCGGCGTGTCGCCGGGCAGGCCCCATTCGGCCCAGGATCCGTCATAGACCGCGACGTCACGGTGACCGATCAGGTGCAGCCCGAACGCCAGCGAGCACGCCGTGATGCCGGAGCCGCAGGACGCGACGACCGGCTTCTTGAGGTCGATGCCGGCGCCTTCATAGAGCCCGCGCAGCGTGTCGTCGTCCTTGATCGTGCCGTCGGCATTGAACAGCTGGTTGTAGGGTAGGTTGCGCGCGCCAGGAATGTGACCGGCGCGACGCCCGGGCCATACCTCGGGCTCTTTCGCATGGAAGCGGCCGGCCGCGCGCGCATCCAGTGCCTGCTCGCGCTTCGTGTCGATATTGCGCAGCATCTGCTCCTTGCTGCGGACCTGCGTGTTGTCGAGGCGCGCGGTGAAATGGCGCTCCTGCAGCTTCATCTCGCCATCCTCGACCGGACGGTCTTCCGACAGCCATTTTGTGAGGCCGCCATCCAGGATCGCGACCTCGCGCGCGCCGAAGATGCGGAACATCCACCAGACGCGCGCCGCGCCCATGTTGTTCGCGTCATAGACCACGATGCGATTGCCGTCGCCGATGCCGAGCCTGCGGACGCGGGATGCGAACTTCTCCGGCGGCGGCAGCATGTGGGGCAGGGACGATGTGGTGTCGGAGATGTCGTCAATGTCGAAGAACACCGCGCCGGGAATATGGCGCTGCAGATACTCAGCCTTCGCGTCCTTGCCTTGCATCGGCAGGTACCAGGTCGCGTCGACGATGCGCAGGTCCGGCTGCTGCAGGTTGGTAGCCAGCCACGCGGTGGAGACGAGACTCTGTGGATTTGTGTAGCTCATTGTGCGGCGCCGGCGAGGGCGAGATTCACGCGGCGGTTCATCTTGCCCTTGTTCTCGATCTTGATGACCTCGATCGGCCCGATCTCACCGGTGCGCGCGACATGAGTGCCGCCGCACGGCTGCAGATCCACACCGTCGATGTCGAGCAGGCGCACCTTGCCGGTGCCCATCGGCGGCTTCACCGGCATGGTGCGCACCAGCTCCGGCTGAGCCGCCAGCTCCTCGTCGGTGATCCAGCGCGGGTTGACCGGGTGGTCCTCCTGGATCAGGCGGTTGATTTCCCGCGCGATCAGGTCCTTGTCCAAGCTCTGGTCCGGCAGGTTGAAATCAAGCCGGCCCTTCCCGTCGCCCACCTGGCCGCCTGTCACGTCGCCTTTGATGACGGCGGAGAGCAGGTGCAGGCACGTATGCATGCGCATCAGGCGGTGGCGGCGGTCCCAGTCGATCTCCGCGCGCACCTTGGTCCCAGGTGCCAGCGACGGCGAGCCGGGCTTCGGCACATGGACCACATCCTCGTGGTTGGCGCCCTTCACCGTATCGACGATCTCGATCACGCCGCCGTCAGGCAGGGCAAGGCGCCCGACGTCACCAGGCTGCCCGCCACCCATGGGATAGAACACGGTGCGATCCAGCCGGATGCCCTTCTCGTCGACGCCGACCACCGCAGCGTCGCAGGATTTGAGATAGGCGTCCTGGCGGAACAGCAAGTCCATCGCGGCGAATCCTCCCGGTTTCCTGAGCGGGCATCATGCGAGGGGCCACCTTGACGGTCAAGGACCGCGGCGCTTAGCTCCAGTCGCGCGCAAAACGGGAGAGAAGCATGGGCAAGCCGATCCTGTATGGCCCGACCTACAGCACCTACACGCGCTCCATGCGCATGGTGCTGGCGGAGAAGGGCGTCGACTACGAACTGGTGGATGTGGATATGATCGGCGGGGCGCACCACCGGCCGGACTGGATTCAGCGTCACCCGTTCGAGAGGGTGCCGGCCTTCGAGCACAACGGCTTCGCGATCTACGAGACCAACGCCATCGCGCACTACATCGACGATGCATTCCCCGGCCGCCGCCTTGCGCACCCGCACATCCACCGGCGCACCCGCGACCAGCAGATCGTCGAGGTGATCAACGCCTATGGCTACAAGCGGATCATCGGCGACATCGTGCTGCGCTACTCCTTCGCCGACGAGACGAAGGGATCGGACACAGCCGCGATCGCCACCGCCGCGCCGGCCGCCGAGCACGCGCTGAATGCGATCCAGAACCTGATGCTCGGCTCCGATCCGTACCTCGTTGGCCGCGACGTCAGCTTCTCGGACCTCTTTCTCGCGCCCATCATCGGCTACTTCATGCAATTCCCCGAAGGCACCCGCGCGATGACCAAGCTGTCACGTCTGTCGAATTGGTGGCTCGCGATGCAACAGCGCCCGAGCTTCATGGCGACGGCGCCGAAAATGTAAGCGCAGTCTACTGGAGCTTGGTGTGGTCAAAGCTCAGTGTAAGGTCGGTCAGGCCTTGGGGCACTGGTAGCGGGCTTGACAGCCATATAGCGCGCTCGGCGACGACTGCGGCTTGCTTGCAAGATGCATCAAGTGGTTCGGGCTCGACCAGCACAACTTCCTTCACTGTACCGTCGGTTTCGAGATGCACGCGAAGAACCATTACGCGAGTGCAGTCGCTTTCCAGCACCGGCGCCACGTTCCAGTTGCTCTCGATCTTACGGCGAAAGGCATTTTCGTCAGGTGTCGTCATGACGGGAAGGCTCTCCTCTGCATGCGCCGCAGCGCAACAAAGGAAGACACCGAGGCTGATGAGCGATCCCTTCACCTGCAATGCCTACAGCCAATCCGGCGTCGGCAGTCCCTTGGAGCGCAGGAACTCCGGGTTGAACAGCCTGCTCTGGTACCGCGTGCCGAAGTCGGCGAGGATGGTGACGATGGTGTGGCCGGGGCCCAGCTCCTTCGCCAGGCGGATGGCGCCGGCGACGTTGATGCCGGTGGAGCCGCCCATGCACAGGCCTTCATCCTTCAACAGGTCGAAGATAATGGGCAGGGCTTCGCTGTCGGGAATGCGATAGGCGAAGTCGACCGGCGTGCCGTCGACGTTCTTGGTGACGCGGCCCTGGCCGATGCCTTCCGTGATGGACGTGCCTTCCGCCTTCAGCTCGCCGGTGGCGAAGTAGGAATACATCGCCGCGCCCTCGGGATCGGCGACGGCGATCTTGACGTTCTTGTTGCGCTCCTTGAGCGCCATCGCGACGCCGCAAAGCGTGCCGCCGGTGCCGATCGCACAGGTGAAGCCGTCGACCTTGCCGTCCGTCTGGGCCCAGATCTCCGGCCCGGTGGTGCGGTAGTGGCCTTGGCGGTTGGCGACATTGTCGAACTGGTTGGCCCAGATCACGCCGTTCGGGTTGCTGGGCTTCAGTTCCTCGGCCAGGCGGCCGGAAACCTTCACGTAGTTGCCGGGATCCTTGTAGGGAACGGCGGGCACCTCCTTCAGCTCCGCGCCCGCGAGGCGGAGCATGTCCTTCTTCTCCTGGGACTGGGTGTCCGGGATCACGATCAGGGTCTTGTAGCCGCGCGCATTGCCGACCAGTGCCAGGCCGATGCCGGTATTGCCGGCCGTCCCTTCGACGATCAGGCCGCCCTTGCGGAGCTCGCCCTTCTGTTCGGCATCCTCGATGATGAAGAGGGCGGCCCGATCCTTGACCGACCCGCCGGGATTGAGGAATTCGGCCTTGCCCAGGATGGTGCAGCCGGTCAGCTCGGAGGCCTTCTTGAGCTTGATGAGCGGGGTGTTGCCGATCGCGCCGATGAACCCGTCGCGGATATCCATGCCAGCTCCGTGGGTGAGAGAGGGGCCAAAGCGCCAAGTTAGCGACCAGCTGCCATCGGGATCAAGCTGCCAGCCGACGCAAATTGTCCTGCCAGATATGCCTTACCAGATGTGCTGGGGGGCGTGGTGGAATTTGTAATGGAACAATCCGGCGGAGGCGGGGCCGGGGCAGTCCACGTCGATCAGGCAGCGCGCCATATCGGCAAAGGCGGCGCGGAAGTGGTTCTTGGCCTTGACGCAAAGCAGAGGCACCGATTCCGGGTCGATCCCGTGCAGCCGGAAATAGGCCGGGTCATTCGGGGTCTGGCAGCGTTCCGTCACGATCACCCGGACCGTGCCGACGTCCAGCAGGGCCGTCCGGCCCACATCGACGGCCAGATTGTGCTCATACGGCCCTTCGTTGCGGAACTTGCCGTCGGTGAGTTTCAGGATCCTGGCCCGGATGGGCACGGACAAGCCGAAGTCCAGCGTTACGCGTCCGCCGAGCTTGGCATCGACCGTGGTGCCGAGTCCCGCCTGGTGGCAGACTTCGACCAGCGGCGGGTCCCAGAAGAACGCGAACACCGAGCCGGCCGGCGGCTTGGCCTCGAGCAGGGCCTGGAACAAAGCTGGCGTGTCGCCGATGCCGCCGGACAGCGGGTTGTCCGCCGGGTCGAGCACGATGGCCGGTCCTTTGCCCTCGGCCTTGAGCGCCTGCCGAAGGCCATCGGCGGCGCGGGGCAGGCGGATAAAGAACTGCTGCTTGCGCTTCAGGAACTCTGAGGCGAGCTGGTTGGCGCAGCGCTGGGCGAGCTTCTGGTCCTTTTCCGCGACCGCGACGACGCTCGGACCCGCGAACGGCGAATCGCCATAGGCGAAGCCGCCATAGATCGTCACATCCAGCATGCCGCGCTGGCGCCGCCACATGCCGGCCAGCTGCTGCAGTTCCGCCATCGGACCGTCGGCCGTGCGCATGTTGAAACTCGGCATGATCGACGGCACCTTGGCAACCGCGACCTTCGGATTCGCGCGGCCTTCCGCCTTCGCGAGCAGCAGCGCCAGCGTGCGCCTTGCCGCTTCGTCCATGTCGATATGCGGATAGGTGTGGTAGCCGGAGGTGGCATCGAGCAACGCGGCCATCTCCGCGCTCAGATGTCCGTGCAGGTCGAAACTAGCGGCGAGCGGCGTCGGCCCGATCGTCTCGCGAATGGCCTGCAGCAAATGGAACTCCGGCGTCGGGTCATCGACAGTCGCCATCGCGCCATGCAGCGACAGATAGACCGCATCCCATCTTTGCTCGCCGAGGCCGCCGAGAATGCGCTCGCTGACTGCGGCGAAGGCGGCGGATTCCACCAATCCGCCCGGCGGCGCGGCGGCGCAATGGAGGTAGTGGAACTCCCAGTCCGGGTGATCGGGCTCGACGGCCAGCACGCCGCCGATCTCGGTCGCCGTTCCGGCATAGAAGGCGCGCGCCGCCGCGCCGCTCACCCACTCGCGCGCCTGGAAGGCGGCGAGATTGGTGCGCAGCGGCGAAAAGCTGTTGGCCTCGTACCAGAGGCGCGCGATGGCGAGTTTGTGCTTTGCCACGCCTATTTCCCCCTCATTGGCCCGGGAACTTAGCAATGCCGCGACCGAATGCCTAGCCGGTTGCCGGTGGGGCGAAATCGGCTACAGTGCCGGCCGATTTGCTTGGTTACGTAGCGTTTCTGGGGGCATCATGGCGCGCGATCCGCGTTACGACATCCTTTTCGAGCCTGTCCGCATCGGGCCGGTCACCGCGAAGAACCGGTTCTTCCAGGTGCCGCATTGCAACGGCATGGGGCACGGCCATCCGCACGCCCATGCCGCCATGCGCGGCATGAAGGCGGAAGGCGGCTGGGCCGTCGTATCGACCGAGGAATGCGAGATCCATCCCACCAGCGATGTGTCCCCGTTCGTCGAGGCGCGGCTGTGGGACGATCACGACATCCCCCACAACGCGCTGATGTGCGAGGCGGTGCATTGCCATGGCGCGCTGGCGGCGGTCGAACTCAATCACAACGGCCCATCGGCCTCCAACTTCTACAGCCGCGAGGTGCCGATCGGGCCCGTCCATCAGATCACGCGCTATTACCCGTTCCAGGCGCGCGCCATGGACCGCGAGGACATCCGCAATTTCCGCCGCTGGCACCGCGAGGCCGCGATCCGCGCCAGGAAGGCCGGCTTCGACATCGTCTACGTCTATGCCGGCCACGATCTCTCGCTGCCGATGCACTTTCTGCAGCGCCGGCGCAACACGCGCACCGACGAATATGGCGGGAGCCTCGAGAACCGTGTGCGCCTGCTCCGCGAAGTGATCGAGGATACCAAGGATGCCGTCGGCGAAGCCTGCGCTGTCGCGGTGCGCTTTGCGACCGACGAGATGATGGGGCCGGACGGCATCACGGCACAGGGCGAGGCACGCGATGTCGTCGCCATGCTGGCGGAGCTGCCGGACTTGTGGGACGTCAATATCAGCGATTGGAAATTCGATTCCTACTCGTCGCGTTTCGCCGAAGAGGGATATCAGGAGCCGTTCACCGCCTTTGTGAAGAAGCTGACTACCAAGCCCGTCGTGGGTGTGGGCCGCTTCACCTCGCCGGACACGATGGTCTCGCAGATCAAGCGCGGCGTGCTCGACATGATCGGCGCCGCGCGGCCTTCGATTGCGGATCCGTTTCTGCCCAGGAAGATCGAGGAAGGCCGACTCGAAGACATCCGCGAATGCATCGGCTGCAATATCTGCATCAGCGGTGACAATACCATCACGCCAATGCGCTGCACCCAGAACCCGACGATGGGCGAGGAATGGCGCAAGGGCTGGCACCCGGAGATCATCGGCGAGCGTGGATCGAACGACCGCGTGCTGATCGTCGGCGCCGGCCCGGCGGGCTTGGAGGCAGCGCGTGCCTTGGGCCGGCGCGGTTACGAAGTGCATCTGGCCGAGGCGACCACCGAGCTCGGCGGGCGCGTGATTAGGGAATCGCGCTTGCCTGGGCTCTCGGCATGGGCGCGCGTGCGCGACCACCGCATGCTGCAGATCGAGAAGATGCCGCATGTCACGATCTACTATGACAGCAAGCTCACCGCGGAGAACGCGCTGGAGTTCGGCTTCGAGCGCGTGGTGCTGGCAACCGGCGCGACGTGGCGGCGCGACGGCTATGGCCGCAGCCACTGGCTGCCCATTCCGGGCCTGGAGCAGGCAAAGGTCTTCACGCCCGACGACATCATGGCGGACAGACTGCCAGCGTCAGGTCCGGTGGTCGTTTACGATACCGAGGAGTTCTACATCGGCGGTGTCGTGGCGGAGAAGTTGCGCAAGGCCGGCCATGACGTGACGCTCGTGACGCCGGGTGACATCGCTTCCGCCTGGGCCGGCAACACCATTGAAGCAGTGCATATCAACAAGCAGCTGCGCAGGCTCGGAATCGATGTCGTGACCCATCACGACGTGACGGCGGTGGCGAAGGATTACGTCGAGATCACCTGCGCCTACGCCGCCAGCAAGGAGCAGATCGAAGCGGCGGCCGTGGTGCTGGTGACCTCGCGCCTGCCCAACGAGGAACTCTATCTCGCGCTCGCCGCCGATCCGGAGGCGGTGAAAGCGGCCGGCATCAAATCCGTCACCCGCATCGGCGACTGCCTCGCGCCAGGCTTCATCGCCCACGCGGTCTATCACGGCCATCGCTACGCGCGCGAGCTGGATGCACCAGGCCAGGGCGAGGTGCCATTCAAGCGGCACTTGCCGCTGGTGACGGTGCCGTAGCGGCTACGCCTCGAAACCTGTCCCGATGCGCGAGCGTGCGGATTGCTGGAACTCGCCGCGCGGGTCGAGCTCGGGGGCGCCGTAGACGGCCTGGATGTTGGGCACCGGGACATAATCGCTCTGCTCCTTCGGCGTCTTGGCGCGGCGGCGGAACACGCGATAGAGCGCGAACAGCGCGACGAGGCCGTAGCCGATCCCGACATAATAGAACAGGCCGGTCTCGCCGATCGCATCCATGACCAGGCCAACCAGCGTCGGCCCGACGCTGGCGCCAAGGCCCCAGACGAACAATAGCCCAGCGGCGGCGCGCACGAAGTCCTTGCGGTCGACATAATCGTTGGTCTGCCCCACGCCCAGGGCATAAAGCGGCGATTGGAACATCGTCATGGCGAAGAACAGCACCAGCAGCCCGGTGAAGGTGAGGGAAGGCGCCATGGCGATCGCCAGCGCCAGTGCGCCTGCCAGCGCATTCGTTCCGATGATGACCGGTCGCCGTCCGTAATGGTCGGCGACGTAGCCGACCGGCAACTGGACGATGAGTGCTGCGGCCGTGCCGACGGCGATCAGGATCGACAGCTCACGCGCCCCGAACCCGACCGCCTCCGTATAAGCGGGCAAGAGGGAATAGAGCGAGCCGGTGAATAGTCCGGAGGCGAAGCAGCAGACGACGCCGGTCGGCGAGGCCTGGATCAGCTTCCGGACGCCGAAGCTCTGCTTGTGGCCAACTTCGGGATTGCCGATCTTGGTCAGCGCCAGGGGAATCATCGATGCCGCCATCAGAATGGTGCAGACCTTGAACAGGAAATCGCCCTCGATAGGCGCGATGTTCAACGTCAGCGGCGATAGACCGCCGGCGCCCCAGGTCACCACCATGTAGACGGCGAAGATGCGGCCGCGATTGAGCTCGGTCGCCTTATCGTTCAGCCAGGATTCGATGACGATGAAGCCGCCGGCCAGCGCATAGCCGGACAGCCCCTTGAATAACGTCCAGGCATAGACGTCGGTGGTGAGCGCGAACAGCAGCGTGGCAATGGCGGCACTGACCGCGAACACGCCGAACGCGCGGATATGGCCAACATTATTGATCATCCGCTCGCAGGTGAGGGTGCCGAGCAGGAAGCCGACATTGTAGGCAGAGAAGACGACGCCGATCAGAGACGCCGATACATCGCGATCCGCGAGTTGCACGCCGATCAGCGTGCCGGTGATCCCGAGCGCCGCCTCGATCAGGATGATTCCCAGCAGGACCGGGACCACCGGCTGCACAGCTTTCCACATGACAGTGTCCCCCGAACGGCAGCCGCTACTCGACCAGCGGCGCCTGGCCACGCTTCAGAAGGCCGTTGGCGATGATAAGGCGTTGGATCTCGCTGGTGCCTTCCCAGATGCGCTCGACGCGCAGCTCGCGATAGAAGCGCTCGGCCACGTTCTCGCGCATGTAGCCGCGGCCGCCAAAGATCTGCACGGCGCGGTCGGCTACGCGGTTTGCCATCTCGGAAGCGTAGAGCTTGACCATCGAGCTTTGGGCATGGCTCACCTTCACGTCCTCGCCGGCATCGATCGCTTCTGCGGTGCGATAGACCATCAGGCGCGCGGCCCACAATTCGGTCAGGCTGTCGGCCAGCACGAACTGGATCGCCTGCTTGTCGGCGAGCGCGTCTCCGAACACGACGCGCTGCTTGGCAAATGCGGTCGTTTCGTCGATCAGCCGCGCGGCGGCGCCGCAGCAGCGTGCGCCGATCATCAGCCGCTCGTAGCGAAACCAGTCGCGCGTGAAGCTCATGCCGTCGCCTTCCTCGCCGATGCGGTTGGCGACCGGCACGCGCACGTCCTTGAAGCGAAAGATCGGGTGATGCGCGGCGAAGGTGTGCGAATAGGCCGGCGATCGCACCATCTCGATGCCCGGTGTGTCGCTGTCGACGAAGAACAGGCAATGGGCGCCGGCGTTTGGCCCATCCGCAAGCTTGGCCTGGAAGATCATCACGTCGGCGAGGTTGCCGGAGGTGACGTGCCACTTCTCACCGTTCAGCACGTAGTGCTCGCCGTCGCGGCGCGCGGTCGCCTGGATAGCATCGACGTCGGATCCGGCTTCGGCTTCGGTGATCGCGTAACATTCATGGCGCTGATCGGCAATCACCGGCTTGACCCAAGTTTCGATCTGATACGACGAGCAGGCGCTCACCATCCAACGCTGTACATTCGAGAAACGCCAGCCGAGCGCGTTGGTGACGCGGCCGATTTGCTCCTGCGCGATCGCCTGCAGCAGCATCGAGGCACCGCCGCCACCGAGCTCTTTGGGCGCGTCCATGGAATTGAGGCCGAGATCGCGCGCAGCCTTCTTCTGCCGCGCCAGGATCTCGGGCGGCACTTCCCCCTGGTTCATCTCGGCATGCACTTCCCAGGGAATGAGCTCTTCATCGACATAGCGGCGAACAGCGGCTTGGAGGGCGCGCGCCTCCACGGGCAGGGGATAAGGCATGACGACCAACCTGTTGAACGCAAGAGTACGCGGAATGCGGCCCGAATGGGGCGCGTGACGTCAGGCGGTGGCGGCCTTGGCGGCGACGCCACCGGTGCTTTGTCGGCCGAACTCGTTGGGGAAGATGCCGGCGAGATAGGTGCGCACGACCAGCTTGGCTGCGTCGCGGTCGACGGCCTTCGGGTTGATTAGCATGTCGAGCCAGAGGCCGTCGATCATGGCATCGAAACCGCGCGTGACCAGATCGGCATCGACATTCTGATAGCCGCCCTCGGCGGCCAGGCGCGCGAAGATCTCGCATGTCTCGGCGTGGAAGGCATCGGAGTGTTGCTGACAGATCTTGAGGAATTCCGGCCGCCAGCGCGTCTCACCCCAGAATGCGTACCAGACTGTCACTTTCTTGCGGTTTGCGATGGTACGATGAAAATCGGACTCGATCATCGCTTCGATCTGCGCTGCAGCGCTCGGCCCGGCTTTGCGGACATTTTCGTTGGTCTGCTGGATGTACTCGCCGACCAGATGCCGCAGCGTCTCGATCAGCAGCACGTCCTTGCTGCGAAAATAGAAGTTGACGATGCCGACGCTAAGGCCGGCCGCCCTCGCCACATCGGCCAGGGTCAGGTCGGCAAAACCGCGCGCGGCGATGCAGTCGATGGTGGCTTCCATCAACTGGATCTTGCGAGCTTCCTTGAGTGCATCGCGCGCCATGGCTCGCTTTCTTACACGTTCAAGGCTGGCATGGCAATCAAGGGGCGGCGATAATGCCCGGCAAACACAGCTCAGTGGGGCGTGAAGGATGTTCGAAACAGGTCTGTTGCGCGACAAGCGAATCCTCGTCACCGGCGGCGGTACCGGCCTTGGCTTCGCGATGGGAAAGCGCTTCCTGGAGCTCGGCGCCAGCCTGGCGATCTGCGGGCGGCGCGAAGAGGTGCTGAAGCAGGCGACCTTGGAGTTGGAGCAGATCGCGCCTGGGCGCGTGGCGTGGCACCGCTGCGACATCCGCGATGCGGCAGCCGTGGATGCAATGCTGAATGCGCTGTGGGCGGATCGGCCGCTCGATGCGCTGGTCAACAATGCCGCCGGCAATTTCATCGCCAAGACCGAGGAGCTGTCGCCGCGCGCCATCGACGCCGTTCTCGGCATCGTGCTGCACGGCTCTGCATACGTGACGGTCGGATGCGGCCGGCGCTGGCTGGCCGAGAAGCGCCCAGCGAGCGTGCTGTCCATCATCACGTCCTATGCCTGGACCGGCTCGGCCTATGTCGTGCCATCGGCCATGGCAAAGGCAGGCGTGCTCGCCATGACCCGCAGCCTGGCGGTGGAATGGGGCGGGCAGGGTGTTCGCCTCAACGCAATCGCACCGGGACCCTTTCCGACACCAGGCGCGTGGGAGCGGCTGGTGCCGCGTCCCGATCTGGCGAAGACGTTCGAGACCAACAATCCCCTCGGCCGTGCCGGCCGCCATGAGGAGTTGGCGAACCTTGCTGCATTTCTGTTGTCGGATGGCGCCGCGTACATCAACGGCGAGGCCGTCACCATCGACGGTGGCGAATGGCTGCAAGGCGCCGGTCAGTTCAACTTCCTGCGTGAACTGACCGACGCCGATTGGGATGAGGTTCGAAAGAAAAAGGGGAAGTAAGCTCTATTCCCCCCGTACGCCGTCGAGCTCGAGATCACCCATTTCGACCGCCTCGCGCAGGCGGGTTAGGCCGAGTTCGACTTCCTCATACATCTCGCGGACGCGGCGCAGCTCTCGCACTTCGGATTCACCGACCGGCCCCTTCGCTGCGTTGCCGAGGTCCATCAACGTGGCCAGATAGCGGCCCTTAAGCTTGGCCACGATGCGCGCGACCCGTTGGATCTCGCCCGGCGTTGCACCGATCACGGCATTCACTGTCTCGGCGCGCACGTAGCTCTTCAGATCATGCTGCAGGTGATGGAGGTACTGGCCGACATTGGGCGTGCGGGTGGCATTGCGGGCAGCCGGCTTGGGGTTGGCATTGGCCGTAGCGACGGGCTGCTCGCGCAGCAGACGCAAGGGCTCAGGTGACGCCTTGGCGGGGGCGGTTGCCTTGGCCGGGGCAGGCGTCTCCGCGCGGGAGAACATATTCAGCATGATGGACCTCTCGAACTGTTGTGGTTCGGACGCCCAAGGCGAAGCAATCGCCATGCCGGCCATGACGTCGGCGAATAGATTGAAATTGCGGCTTTTTTGAGCGCGCGGGACCTTCAAAGATTGCGCGCGCGGCAGAATCTGCCGGGTCAGCCGAAGGCGAAGCGGTTGGTGCTGCGCTCCATGGAGGTGGCGAGCGCGTCGCCCGCCCTGACCATCAGATCCTCCGGCGTGGTGCCGCTGGTCGGGTAGATGGCGATGCCGATGGCGGCTTTGACCGTCACGTAGCGATCGCGATAGGCGCTGGGGGCGGTGATGTCACTGAGGATCTTGGCGGCAACCACCTGGACGTCCTCGACACGCGGCATGGATTCCGCGAGCACGACGATCTGGGATTTGTCGAACTTCGCGACCGTGTCGCTGGCCCGCATCACAGCCTTGATGCGCTCCGCAAAACGCTTGAAGAGCATGGGGACAGCCTGATCGGCAATGTCGGAGGGCAGATCGCTCCAGTCGAAATCGATCAGCAGGACGGAGAAGAAGTCCCGGTTCCGCTGACCGCGCCGAACGGCGAGTCCGAGAATCTCCCAGAACATCGACTGGGTCATCAGGCCGGAAACCGGATCGAAGGGCGTCAGTCGTGCGAGCTTGCGCCGCATCGCGTGCCGGTCCAGGGCGTAACGCAGCGCGCGCCGGAGGGTGCCGTAATTCAGCTGCGTTGCCGGCAGGACTTCGGCGGCGCCGGCCTGCATCATCTCCAACTCCACATCAGGCGAGAAATCGCGGGTCAGGACGATCACCGGCGCGACCGCATCCTCGCTCACGAACTGGCGCAGGTACTCGGCGGTGGGTGCTGAGCCTTCGCAATCGAGCACGACGACCACGCCATCGAGGTCGGAGATGTACTGCTGCGCCGCGCCGGCATCGGCAGCGGCGGCGAACTGGATCGCGCTGCTGGCGCCATTGGCGCACGCGTTGCGAACAAGGTCGATGATGGCAGGCGAAGCCGAAACCAGGACGACCGATAAAGCCTCGGGGTACATAGATCTAGACGGTTGCTTTCAGTGGCTGCATAGGAAACTGTGTCATGGCCCGGTTAAGAACAGTTTAACTAAATTGAACCGTTTGTCCTTCGACCTGGATCTTCTGGAGCGCGTTCCTTTCCTATCCGGCCGCAACCGCGCGGACTGGCGGGTCGAGCCCATCGGCAGCGTGACCAATCAGACGTTTCGCGCCACGGCCGGCGCGGACTCTTATGTCGTCCGTATCGCGGGACCGACCACCCAATACCTGGACCGCGACGTGGAGACGCACAATGCGGCGATCGCCGCAGAACTTGGCCTGGCGCCGCCGATCTTGTTCCTGGATGAAAGGTTGCTGGTGACGCGCTTCGTGACCGGGGCGCGGCCTTTGACCGCAGCCGATCTGAACGATCCGGCGATGTTGCAGAAGGTGGCGGCGCTGCTGTCACGCCTGCAGCGCAGTAAGCGGCCGTTTCGGGGAGAGCGCCATCCCTTCGGTGAGATCGACCGCTATCTCGGGCAATATGCCCACCCGCGCGCCATGACGCTGCGGCAGGCGGCGCAGCCGATCGAAGCGGCATTGGCGCGCTCGCCACGGGCGCTGGTGCCGGCCCATGTCGATGCCAGCATGGCCAACTTCCTGCTCGGCGCAGACGGCAGGCTGTGGCTCGTGGATTGGGAATTCTCGTCTATGGCAGACCCGGCCTGGGATCCGGCTTCGGTCTTGATGCACCGCCCGGTGGATGACGATGAGCCGGCGCGCCGCTTCGTGGCCACCATCTTCGGCAACGCAAGCGAACAAACTTTAGCGCGGATTGGCCTGTTCAAGGCCGCCATCGCCCTGGTGGCGGGCAGCTGGTGCGCCATGGAGGCCGCAGCGCGTGGAGAGGCGGCGCTGATGCAAACGGCGGAGAGCTACCTCGACGCCTGCGCGGTCTTTCTGGCTGATTCCCGCATGACACATTGGCTCAAAGCGGTGTGACAGATGCTTGACAATGCCCATCGCGGTTCCCATGGTGGTCGCGCTCAACGGGGTGCCCCATGCCGGGCTGAGAGATGCGATGCCGCATCAACCCGAGGAACCTGATCCGGATAATGCCGGCGGAGGGATCTGAGTTAAGCGAGATTTGAGCATCGCCCTCGATTTCCTCCGCCGCTTGGTGGAGGACGAGATGACTCTGCGTCGTTGTGCTCTGCTGGCGGCGGTGATTGCAACCAGTACAGCCGCGTCAGCACCCCTGCGGGCCGATGTGCCCACTTTGACCATCTACACTTACAACTCTTTCGTCTCGGAGTGGGGGCCTGGCCCCGCCTTGCAGAAGGAGTTCGAAGGCACGTGCGGCTGCAGGATCGACTGGGTCGCACTGGAGGATGGCGCAGCCTTGCTTTCGCGCTTGAAGCTGGAAGGCGAGGAGACCGACGCCGACATCGTGCTCGGTATCGACACGAACCTGACGGCCGAGACCAAGGCGACCGGACTCGTCTTGCCGCATGACGTTGACCTCTCCGCGGTGAAGCTGCCGATCGCGTGGAACGATGCCGACTTCGTGCCGTACGATTACGGCTACTTCGCATTCGTCTACGACAGCGAGAAGCTGCCCGATCCGCCGCAGAGCCTTGCGGAGCTCGCCAGGGCAGGCGATACACCGAAGCTGATCTATATGGATCCGCGCACCTCGACGCCCGGTCTTGGCCTGTTGCTCTGGGTCAGGGAAGTGCTAGGCAACGAGGCGGCCGGTGCCTGGAAGAATATCGCCAAGAAGACGCTGACGGTCACAAAAGGCTGGAGCGAAGGATACGGCTTGTTCCTGAAAGGCGAAGCGCCGCTGGTGCTGAGCTACACGACCTCTCCTGCCTATCACCAGATGGTGGAAAACACCGATCGCTACAAAGCGGTGAACTTCGCCGAAGGAAACTATCTGCAGGTCGAAGTTGCCGCGCGCCTCAACACATCGGACCAGCCGGAGCTGGCGCAGAAATTCCTGGCCTTCCTCATCTCGCGCCCGGCGCAGGAGAAGATCCCGACCACCAACTGGATGTATCCCGCCATCGATCTCGGCGATGCCCTGCCGGAGGCCTTCCGCAAGCTGCCGGTTCCGGCCAAGAGCCTGCTGATGCCGCAGGACAAGGTCGCGGCGAACCGCAGCGCGTGGATCGACGAGTGGCTGAACAGCGCCGGCCAATAATCGGCGCTGATGCGCTCGGCATGAGCGTCGCGCTGCTGCTGGCCTTCCTGGTCGGCGCAGCGCTGCTCATGTTGTTTGCGCAAGCCGGCGAAGCGCAGATAGGCACGCTGCTCGGCAGTGCGTACGTCTGGCACATCCTGCGCTTCACACTGACGCAGGCTCTCCTCTCCACAGTAATGTCGGCCGCCTTCGGCGTCCTGGTCGCACGCGCTTTCGCTCGGGAGACGAACTTCCCCGGCCGGCGTGCGTTGCTTGGGCTGATGTCGCTGCCGATCGTGCTGCCCTCTCTGGTGGCGGTGTTCGGCATCATTGCTGTCTATGGCCAGAACGGCTGGCTGGCACGGGCGCTCGGCGCGGCGGGGCTGGAGGCGAGGCCGGATATCTATGGCCTCGGCGGCGTCGTGCTGGCGCATGTGTTCTTCAATCTGCCGCTGGCGGTGCGTCTGCTGCTGCCGGGCTGGCATTCGATCCCGGTCGAGACCTGGCGGCTCTCGGCCCAGCTCGGCATGTCGAGCTGGTCGATTTTTCGCTTGATCGAATGGCCGATGCTGCGGCGCTATCTGCCGCATGCGGCGGCAACCATTTTCATGCTCTGTGTTGGCAGCTTCGCAATCGTACTGGCACTGGGCGGCGGGCCGGGCGCAGCAACGTTCGAAGTGGCGGTGTTCGAGGCCATCCGCTTCGAGTTCGACCCGCCGAAAGCGGCGACGCTGGCACTGGGTGGCCTTGCGCTCAATCTCGCGTGCCTCGCGCTGGCGCAGGGCGCCGTGGGCGATGCCGTGATCGGCAGCGGCTGGCGCACGCGGGAGCAGGATTGGGGGCAGCGCCCGATGGCAGCGCGCGTGCTCGATGGCGTGCTGATCGGTGCTGCCGCGGTTCTGCTGATCGGCCCCGTGACGGCGACGTTGGTGGACGGCTTCACCGGCCTCGTGAACGCTTCGCTGAACTGGAGCTTGGTCGGGCGGGCAACGTTGATCAGCATCGGCCTGGCCGTGCCTGCGGCGCTGCTGACCCTGCTGCTTGCCTTGCCGATGGTGCTGGCCGAAGGCGGCGCACGATCGAGCAAGCCGGCCCATGCGGCCATCTTGCGCGCTGCGCTCATCCTGCCGATCGCCGTTTCTCCAATGGCGCTCGGCCTGGGTTGCTTCCTGATCCTGCGTCTGTCGCTGGACGGCATGCCACGCGCGATCGTCGGGATCGTCCTGTTGAATGCCATCATGATCGTGCCGTTTGCGGCAGCAATCCTGCGTCCCGCCGTGGAGCGCGCGCGGGCGCGGCACGATCATCTGTGCCGGGCCCTTGGGATCACCGGCTGGTCGCGCTGGCGGTTGATCGACTGGCCGATCCTGAGGCCGAGCATCGGTACGGCGCTGGCGCTGGCGGCCGCGATGGCTCTGGGCGATCTGATCGGCATCGGGCTGTTCGGCGACGCCAAGCTGCGCAATCTGACACTGCTGCTCTATGACCAGCTCGGCGCCTATCGCATGGGCGGCGCAGCGGTGACGGCCGCGCTGCTGATGCTGCTGATCTTCGTGCTCTACCAAGTCGTCGAACGTCTGGTGGGTGGCCGTGCTGCACCTTGAGGTCAGGAACCTTGCGTTCCGCTACGAGGACATGGAAATGCAGTTCGACCTTGCGGTCGAGCGTGGCGCGCTCCTGTCGATCGTCGGCCCGTCCGGCGCGGGCAAGAGCACGCTGCTGTCGTTGATCGGCGGCTTCGAGCAGCCGCTGAGCGGGCAAGTGCTGGTGGACGGCTACGACATCACGGTGCTGCCGCCGGCCAAGCGGCCCTGCACGACCTTGTTCCAGGATCACAATCTGTTTGCGCATCTCAGCGTCGAGAAGAACGTGGGGCTCGGCATCGACCCTAATCTGCGACTGGACACAGCGCAGAAGACGGAGGTCCGGCAGTCGCTCGCCGATGTTGGCCTCGCCGGCATGGAGCATCGCTTGCCGGGCCAGCTCTCCGGTGGCGAGCGCCAGCGGGTTGCCATCGCGCGCTGCCTAGTGCGGCATCGCCCAATCCTGCTGCTGGACGAGCCGTTCGCCGCAGTCGGACCGGGATTGCGGCGCGAGATGCTGGATCTGGTGCGCGCGCTGCAAGGGCGGCTAGGCCTGACGGTGATCATGGTCACGCATGACCCCGGCGACGCGCGCCACGCCGGCGGCCGCACCGCCTTCGTCCACGCCGGCCGCGTGGTACTGGTGGACGAGACGGAGCGCGTGCTCGGTTCGACGATGCCGGAGGTGCGGGCTTATTTGGGGAACTGACGACCGCCTCTCACCCCAGCAGCGATTTGCGCGAGGTAACGAACTCTTCCACCGCGCCAGCGAACGTGTCGATCTCCGCATCCGTGATCGGCAGCATCAGGGCGATGAAGCCGCGCCGCGCGTAGAACTGGCCGGCTGCGATCAGATCAAGGTGCATCAGGTTTTGCAGCTTGGTGCGCCGGTCCGCCCCGGCCGGGTCGAGATCGCCGGGCCGCTTGATGTCGTTGCGGCTGAAGTGAATCCCGACGAAGGAGCCGGCGCCGGTCGCCTTCAGCGCGATGTCGTGACGCTCGGCCACGTCGTTGATCGCCTGCCGCAGCCTGTCGCCCTTGCGGTTGAGCATGTTGAGCGCAGGCGCGTTCAGCAGCGTCTTGAGGCCGGCCAGGCCGGCCGCCATCGATAGCACGTTGTTGTTGAAGGTGCCGGCATGAGGCCAGGCGTCTGCGCGCTCGGGATCGAAGCGCGACATCAGGTCTGTGCGTCCTCCGAACGCGCCGAAACTCATGCCGCCGCCCAGATACTTGCCGAGCGTGGTCATGTCCGGTGTGACGCCCACCATTGCCTGATAGCCCCCGGTCGAGAGGCGCGAGGTCATGACCTCGTCGAAGACCAGGATGACATTGCACTCGGTGCAGGCGCGGCGCAGGGCCACCAAGAAATCGCGATCCGCCGGAATGCATCCGCCGCCGCCCATCATCGGTTCCACGATCACGGCCGCGAGCTCGTGGGCATGTGCCCGGATCATGGCTTCCGCGCCATCCGGGTCGTTGTAGGTCGCGGTCAGAGTTGGAATCGGCAGGTTGAGCGGTGCGCCGCCGTTGCGGAAATAGAGCACGCCGCCGTGATAGCCGCCTTCGAAGGCGAGGATGGCCGGCTTCCCGGTCGCTGCGCGCGCCGTCTGGATCGCGAACACATTCGCCTCGGTCCCGGAGTTGCAGAACCGCAGGAGCTGGATCGATGGGAAGCGATCGCGGATCGTCGCCGCGAGCTCGGCTTCGTACTGGTTGGGTCCGCCGAGCACGATCCCGCCTTCCAATGCAACGCGGACTGCATCCAGGATCAGCGGGTTGGAGTGGCCGTAGAGCCCGGCCGAATATTCGCCGAGGAAGTCGGTGTAATGGTGCCCGTCGAGGTCCGTCAGATGTGCGCCGTCTCCCTTAGCCCAGGCGAGGGGGAAGGGTGAATAGTGCAGCACCGTCCGCGTATTGCCGCCGGGCATCGAGGAGGAGGCCGAGGAGTGGCGCGCGGCGCTCTTCGGGTTGGCGGCTACATAGCGGTTCTCGGCCTCTTCAAGGGCACTGTCTAAGCTGACGTTCATGGAAGTTAGTCCTGTCTAGGAATGGTCTTGCCGCCGGCGCGGGCCATGCGTTAGGGTCAAACCTGTATACAGCTCCGCACTTGATCCGGGGGAGCTTGGCCGGAAAAACGAACAGGAGCAACATAAGCTCAACCGGCAAGAGACTGGAACCACAGGGAGAGACAACCATGGGAACTCTGTTTGCGCGCGGGCTCGGCGCCGTGCTGCTGAGCGCGGTGATCCTTGCCACGGCTACTGTCGCCACGCCGGCCTCGGCGGAGATGGTCATCAATCGCGGATTCGGCTCGTCGCCGGATACACTCGATCCGCACCTCAATTTCGGCGCGCGCGAAGGATGGATCCAGGACGACATGTATGAAGGCCTGGTCGCCTCCGATGCGAAGGCGGAGATCGGCCCAGGCGCGGCCGAGAAATGGGAGGTCAGCGACGATGGCCTGACTTGGACGTTCCATCTGCGGGACGGATTGAAATGGTCGAATGGCGACCCCCTTGTCGCGCAGGACTTTGTCAACGGCGTCATCCGCCAGCTCGATCCCAAGACCGCGTCACCGCGCGCATATTACTATTATTCGACCGTGAAAGTGGCCGGCGCCGCGGAGTTCAACGAGGCAGAGGGCGGCGACCCAAAGAGCGTCGGCATCAGTGCGCCGGACGAGAAGACCGTGGTGATCAAGCTGCTGGCACCGCAGCCGAACATGCTCTATCTCATGGGCTCCTACCACATCCCACCGCTGCACACACCGAGCTTCGAGAAGGTCGGCGGCGACTTCATCAAGCCGGAGAATATCGTCAACAACGGCCCCTACATGATGAAGGAGAACGTGCCGCAGTCCCACGTGACGCTGGTCAAGAACCCCAATTACTGGGACGCGGCGAACGTCAAGGCCGACAAGGTGGTCTATCACGTCACCGAGGACGACCAGACGGAGCTGAAGCGCTTCAAGGCCGGCGAGCTTCATGTCACGAACGAGGTGCCGAGCGACCAGCTCGAGCAGCTGAAGAAGGAATATGGCGAGCAGCTGCGCATTACCACCTATGTCGAGGCGCAGTATCTCAGTTTCAACATCACCAAGGCGCCGTTCGACGACATTCGCGTGCGCAAGGCGCTGGCCTATGCGATCGACCGCGACGTTCTGCAGAACAAGATCCTGAAGGCCGGCTACCAGCCGAACTGCGGCTACTCGCCGCCGAACGATCCGCGCTATCCGCAGCCGCATGTCGAAGAGTGCGACATGCCGAAGGAGGAGCGCATCGCCAAGGCCAAGGCGTTGCTTCAGGAGGCCGGTTTCGGTCCCGACAAGCCGCTGAAGGTCACGATCGATAGCACGACCGACAATACTGCCAAGCGGCAGGCCGAGGGTGTCGCGCTGATGTGGAAGCAGATCGGCGTCGACGCCAAGGTGAATGCGCAGGAGTTCCAGGCCTGGATGGATACCTTCTACAATGGCGGCTGGGAGGTCCTGAACGACAACCTGGTTGCCGACATGCCTGGACCGGAGTCGCATGTCGTCTACATGCAGCCGAGCGCCGAATCCGGCTATAACTGGAAGAACGACGATTACGAGGCGGCGATGGAAAAGGCCTCGCAGCAATCCGATATCGCGGAGCGCTACAAGTACCTCGCCGAGGCGGAGAAGATCCTTCTCGACTATTATCTGACCGTGCCGCTGAACGTGACGACGTCGCGACATCTGGTCAGCCCGAAGCTCAAGGGGTGGGAAGACAACATGCTCGACGTCCACCCGTCGAAATACATGTGGATCGAAGGATAGCGATAGTGAGCGGCCCGGCGGCATAGTGCGCCGGGCCGCGTTGCTTCGATCAGATGCTCGCATTTTCCATCAGGCGCATCATTGGCGCGATCCCGACCTTGTTCGTGTTGATCGCGATTTCGTTTTTTGTCATGCGGCTGGCGCCGGGCGGTCCGTTCTCCGCCAACCGCAAGCTGACCGAAGCCATCATCGCCAATCTCAACAAGGCCTATCACCTGGACGAGCCGGTCTGGATGCAGTTCGGCCGCTATCTGTGGGGCCTGCTTCACTTCGATTTCGGGCCATCGATGAAGTATCGCGACTTCTCCGTCACGGAGCTCATCGTGCACGGCTTCCCCGTTTCCCTTGAGGTCGGTTTCTGGGCCATGATCCTGGCGACCGTGGTGGGCATCGCGCTCGGCATTGCCGGCGCGCTGCGGCGGAACGGCGCGACGGACTTCTCGGCCGGCGCCATCGCCATGATCGGCATCGCCATTCCGACCTTCGTCATCGGTCCCTTGCTCCAGATATTCTTCGGACTCAAGCTCGGCTGGCTTCCGGTCGCCGGATGGGACGGCTCACTCAATGCCAAGATCCTGCCCATCGTCGTACTGGCGCTGCCCAACATTGCCTACATCTCGCGCCTGACGCGCGGCAGCATGATCGAGACATTGCGCACGAATTACGTGCGCACCGCGCGTGCGAAGGGTATCGGCGCACGCCGCGTGATCTGGAAGCAGGCGTTGACGGGCGCGATGCTGCCGGTCGTCGCCTATCTGGGGCCGGCGACCGCCATCACGGTGACCGGCTCCGTGATCGTGGAGCAGATCTTCGGCATTCCCGGCATCGGCCGCTACTTTGTCGAGGGTGCCGCCAATCGCGACTATCCCTTGGTCATGGGTGTCACGATCCTCTATGGCGGAATCGTGATTCTGGCCAACATCGTCACCGACGTGGCGCGCGGCATCATCGACCCGAAGGTGAGCTATGAGTGAGCTGCTTGCCGGCACTGCGCAGCCGCTGGAAACGGTGGCGAGCATGGGGGTAAGCCCGTTCCGGGCCTCCTGGCGCCGGTTCAGCCGCAACAAGCTTGCTGTCGGCAGTATGATCATCCTGACGCTGATTACACTGCTGTGCCTCGCGGGGCCGCTCTTCTATCCGTTTGATCCGGAAGACGCCGATTTCGACAACATCGCCGCGCCGATCGACTTGTTCTCGCTGCATCCCTTCGGCACGGACGAATTCGGACGTGATCTGCTGGCGCGCGTGCTGACGGGCGGGCAGGTTTCGCTGGCCGTCGGGTTCGTCGGCGCACTGGCGGCGGTATTCATCGGCGTGGTCTATGGCGCAACGGCCGGCTATATCGGCGGCCGCCTGGACAATTTCCTGATGCGTACGGTCGACGTGCTCTACGGCATTCCCTATTTCTTCCTGGTCGTGCTGATCAACCTGCTGGTAGGGCGGACCATCATGGGTCTGTTCGTTTCGATCGTGGTCGTGCTCTGGTTGACTCCGGCGGTGATTGCGCGCGGGCAGGCCCTATCGCTCCGCCACCGCGAGTTCGTGGACGCCGCGCGGGCCGGCGGCATGACGGAATGGCAGATCATCCGGCAGCATATCGTGCCGAATTCGCTCAACGTCGTGATCGTCTATTCGAGCCTGTTGGTGCTGGAGGTCATCATCACGGAATCCTTCCTGAGCTTCCTCGGCCTCGGCATCCAGCCGCCGGCCAGTTCCTGGGGCTCCTTGATCGATACCGGCGCGCGCGCGATCGAGACCGATCTGCGCCTGCTGCTGCTGCCGGGTGGCTTCCTGGCCGCGACCTTGTTCTGTCTCAACTTCATAGCCGATGGGCTGCGCGATGCCTTCGACCCGAACGAGCGCTGAAACGGCGGCGCGGCAGGCGGCGGCGCCGATCCTCTCGGCGCGCGAGCTCTGCGTCGACTTCAAGCTGGAGCAGGGTTGGGTGCGCGCGGTCGACGGCGTCAGCTTCGACGTGCGGCGCGGCGAGGTGCTGGGCATCGTCGGCGAATCCGGCTCGGGCAAGAGCCAGATCCTGATGGCGGCGATGGGCCTAACGGCGGCGAACGGCCGCTGCTCGGGCAGTGTGACGTTTGAGGGGGAGGAGGTTCTGAACGCAACACCGGACCGGCTGGACAGGATCCGCGGCTCATCCATGTCGATGATATTCCAGGACCCGATGACCTCGCTCAATCCCTACATGCGCGTCGTCGACCAGTTGACGGAGGTGCTGGTCGCACATCAAGGGAAGAGCCGGGCGGAAGCGGTGAATATCGCGGTCGAGATGCTGGAGCGTGTGCGGATCCCCGACGCGCGGCGGCGCATTTCGCTCTATCCGCACGAATTCTCCGGCGGCATGCGCCAGCGTGTGATGATCGCGATGGCGCTGCTGTGCCGGCCGGCGCTGCTGTTCGCCGACGAGCCGACCACCGCGCTGGACGTCACGGTGCAGGCGCAGATCCTTGATCTGTTAAATGGCCTGGTTCATGAGTTGAATGCGGCGGTGGTGATCGTGACCCACGATCTGGGCGTCATCGCGCGGCTGTGCGATCGGGTAATCGTGCTCTATGGCGGGCGGATCATGGAGGAGGCGGCGATCGGGGACTTGTTCACGACGCCGCATCATCCCTATACGCAAGGCCTGCTGGCGGCGACACCGCGCCTCGACGACGACACCGCACATGACCTCCGCACCATTCCGGGCACGCCGCGTGCCTTGGCGGGGCAAATCAGCGGCTGCCCCTTCGCGCCGCGCTGCGAGCGGCGCATGGAGCGCTGCACGGTCGAGACGCCGACCTTGCGTCGCACGACGAATGGCAAGCGCGCGGCCGCGTGCCATCTGGTCACGGCGTAGTCGGAAATGCCGGAAGCCCTGCTCAGTGTCCGCGACCTCAAGGTCCATTTCCCGATCGGGAAGGGGTTGCTGGCCGGCGCCAAGGGCGCGGTGAAGGCGGTTGATGGGGTCTCTTTCGATCTGCAGCCCGGGGAGACCCTCGGCATCGTCGGCGAATCCGGTTGCGGCAAGTCGACCCTCGGCCGCGCCATCCTGCGGCTGACCAAGCCGACCGCCGGTACAGTCGTGTGGCTGGGCCAGGATTTCTTCGGCCTCGACAAGGCTGGCCTGCGCAAGGCGCGGCGCGAGCTGCAGATCATTTTCCAGGACCCGTTGGCATCGCTCGATCCGCGCATGACGGTGGGGGAGATCATCGCGCGTCCGCTCAAGACCTTTCACCCCGAACTGAAGAAGGCCGAGGTCGAGGCGCGCGTGCGCGAGGCAATGGCGCAGGTTGGCTTGGCGCCGGAGATGATGCGCCGCTATCCGCATGAATTCTCCGGCGGCCAGTGCCAGCGCATCGGCATCGCTCGCGCCATGATCCTCCGGCCCAAGCTGATCGTGTGCGATGAGCCGGTCTCCGCGCTCGACGTCTCGATCCAGGCGCAGATTATCAATCTGCTGCGCAAGCTGCAGCGCGAGCTTGGCCTGTCGCTGCTGTTCATCTCGCACAACCTGTCAGTCGTGCGACACATCAGCCATCGGGTGATGGTACTCTATCTCGGCAAGATCATGGAAATCGCCGAGCGCGATGCGTTCTATGCCAATCCCATGCACCCCTATTCGAGAGCGCTGATTTCCGCCATCCCGCTGCCAGACCCTAAAGCCGAGCGCGCGCGCGAACGCGTCATGCTGCAGGGCGATCTGCCGTCGCCGCTCAATCCGCCGGCCGGCTGCCGGTTCTGCACACGTTGCCCGATGGCGACCGATCTGTGCCATAGTAGCGAGCCCGCTTTGGCGCCGCGCGCCGACGGGCGTCTCGTCGCCTGCCATTTCGTTTGAAGCCATACTCCGATGACCGACTTCGATACCCTTGAGCCGTTCCTGGACCGGCTATTCCGCGTCAGTGAGCCCTGGGGCGCACGCCTGTCGCCGGATGGGCGTTATCTTGCCTGGATCGCCGGCAATCTCGGCGACGCGACGCAGCTCTGGCGCGCGCCCGCCGACGGCAGCGCGCCGCCGCAAAGGTGGATTGCCAATGATCGCGATTGTGACTGGTTCTTCTGGGCACCGGGCTCCGCCTCCGTCATCCTCGGCCAGTCGCGTGATGGCGACGAGCGCGTAGGGCTCAGCCAGATCGCGCTCGATGGCACGACGCGCGCGCTGACCGAGGAGCGGCCGGACTTCTACATTCAGGGCGGCCAGATCGATCCCTCGGGCCGATTTCTCGTCTATGCGGCGAACCGCGACCCGGCGACGGGCCGGGAGATCGAGACCAATGTCATTTACCGCCACGAGATCGCGACCGGCGAACGCGTCGCGTTGGCGCGGCTTCAGCGGGCGGCCTATGTGACGCCACGGCTGTCGCCGGAGGGCAAGCAGGTTCTCTATTATCGCAAGGACCGCGATCCAGCCGGCGAGCAGCTCTGGCTGGTCGGCATGGACGGGTCGAGAGACCGCGAGATCCTGAACGAAGGCGACAAGCGCAAGGTGGAAGGTCTGTGGGCTCCCGACAGTCGGCAGATCGTAGTGACGGCGGAAGCGGAGGCTCACCAGCGGGTCGGCGTGCTGGATAGCGCGACCGATCAGGTGCAGTGGCTGATCGACGATCCTGCCTTGATGATTTCCGGCGCGCATTGGCCGAAGCGATCCGACAGAATCGTCGTGACGGAGACAAGGGGCGCACGCGACCTGGCCTATCTGGTCGATCCCGCCAGTGGGCAGCGCACGCTGTTCCCCGGGTTGGAGGGCGCCTTCCTGCCGGTCGGACCGGCGGCGGACGGCGCGTGGATCGGCTATCACTACGATGCGCGCCATCCGACGCGCCTGGTGCGCCAAAGCGGCGACGCGACAGTTTCGCTTTCGGACATTCCGGATCGGCGCATAGCGGCAGCGGAACTGGCGGCGGCAGAAGACTTCCGCTGGCAATCGGGCGATGGCGTCGAAATCCAGGGCTGGCTCTGTCGACCGAAAGGCACGGTCCGCGGCGCCATTATTCTGGTGCATGGTGGCCCGACCGCGCATTCGGAGGACGCCTTCGATCCGGAACTTCAGTATCTGGTCGCGGCCGGATTCGCCGTCTTGCAGCCGAACTATCGCGGCTCGACCGGCTTCGGCTTGCTGTTCCAGGAGTCCATCAAGCAGGAAGGGTGGGGCGGCCGTGAGCAGGACGATATCGCCTGCGGTGCCAAAGCGCTGATCGCGCGCGGTGTTGCGGCGGCCGGCCGCATCGGAGTCACCGGCACCTCTTATGGCGGCTATTCCTCCTGGTGCCAGATCACGCGCACACCGCCGGACATCATCAAGGCCGCCGCGCCGATCTGCGGCATGACCGACCTGGTGGTGGATTACGAGACCACGCGGCCCGACTTGCGTCCCTATTCCGAAGAGATGATAGGCGGGTCGCCTGCGCAGGTGCTGGAGCGCTATCGCGAGCGCTCACCGATCCATTTCGTCGAGCGCATCCGCGGTCGCCTCATGATCGTGCAGGGTCTGAACGATCCCAACGTCACGCCGCAGAACGTTACCGACGTGCGGCGGCGACTGGATGCAGCCGGCATCCCTTACGAACTGCTGCTGTTCGAGGATGAGGGCCACGGCATTTCCAAGCCGGAGAACCGCAAGCATCTGTGCCGCCGTCTGGCGCGCTTTTTTGCCGACGCGTTCGATGCCTGATATCGGGCAATTGGCGCATGACTGGGCGCGCGATCCGATCTTTTGGGAGCCGAAGCTCTCGAAGGACGGCCGCCATGCTGGCTGGACCTGGACCGGCCCGACCGAGGCCGGCAGCGTCTGGCTGGCGCCCACCGATGGATCAGCGGCACCGCGGCGCGTGACGGACGAACCCGACCACACGTACGTCCGGTCCTTCTCGCCGGACGGCAGGCGCCTGCTGCTGGCGCAATCGGAAGGTTCGTCAGAGCATGATCATCTCTTCCTGCTCGATCTGGGGAGTGGCGCCAAGCAGCCGGTGACACTGCAGCAGAACGATCACTACGTGTTCGGCGGGCGTTTCACCCGCGACGGCAGGAGAATCCTCTACACAGCGAGCTGGGATGATCGCCTGGGACAGGCGATCGAAGGCCAGTGCATCTATCTCCACGACCTTGCCGCGGGCGAACGGCGGATCGTGAGCTCGTCCGAGAGCCTCAGCCAACGACCGGCGGAATTCTGCGAGGACGACCGGCTCGTGCTCTATCACCGGCACGAGCGCCATCCGAGCGGCAGCCAGATCTGGCTCCTGGATCTCCACACTGGGGAGGATCGCGAAATCCTCAACGTCGGGGATGCACGCAAGGCGCAGGGCTCCTGGATCGATCGGAGCCGGATCCTGGTCTGGGCGGAGACCGACAGCCACGATCGCGTCGGCATCCTGACGCTGCCCGGTCTCGAGCTGCATTGGCTGATCGACGATCCAAGCCGATCGGTCGACAATGCTATTGCGGGCGTTGATGGCAAGAGCGCCGCTGTCATCGAGTTCCGGCAGGGCGTGCTGCACGCGACATCGTTGGATGTGGCGAGCGGCGAGGAACGACGGATCGAAGCGCAGGGCCACAGCTTGCTCCCAATCGAACAGCTCCCGTCCGGTTCATGGCTGTGCGAACGCTATTCCTCGCGCGCGCCGCACGAGCTCGTGCGCTTCGACCCTGCGACGGGTGCGTTGAACGAGGTTTCGCGAACGTCGGCGCATTTCGCGGGCACCAGCATGCGCCGCACGCCCGCTCGGCCCCATCGCTGGCGTTCGACCGATGGACTGGAAATCGCCGGCTGGCTCTACGAGCCGGACGGGCCAAGCAAGGGTCTGATCGCGTACGTCCACGGCGGACCGACTTGGCATAGCGAGGATTGGATCAACAACACAATCCAGTTCCTGGTCGCGGTCGGCTTTACCGTGCTCGATCCGAATTATCGAGGCTCGACCGGCTATGGCCGTGCATTCCGCGAAGCGATCAAGGAAGACGGCTGGGGCGGGCGGGAGCAGGACGACATCTGCACCGGCCTGGAGAGCCTGATCGCGGCGGGCAAGGGCAAGCGCGGGCGCATCGGCATCATCGGCTTGTCCTACGGCGGCTACTCCTCCTGGTGCCAGATCACCAAATCGTCCGACCTGGTGAACGCCGCCGTGCCGATCTGCGGCATGTATCAACTGGCGATCGATTACAACGAGACCGGCATGCCGCATGGCCGCGCCTACAGCGAGGAGATGATGGGTGGCACGCCATCCGCGCAACCGGAGCGCTATTTCAACGCCTCGCCCGCGAACTTCATTGACCACATCAAGGGGCGGCTGATGATCGTGCACGGCCTCAAGGATTCGAACGTCTCGCCCGCGAACACGCACGCCGCCATTCGCGATCTCGATCGCGGCGGGATTCGCTACACGCTGCTGACCTTCGACAACGAAGGCCACGGGATCTATCGCTCGAGCAACCGCGAGATTTTATTCAGGCGTGTCGCCGCATTTTTCGAGGAGGCCTTCGCCGGTCGTTAGACTAGGGCGTGGACTCAATAACGCAGAGCCATGGCCGCATCGACGCGAGCTGGATAAATCCTCATTGAGAATTCCACCCCAAACTACGAAATCTGATACGGTAACTATCAAATTCCGGCCCGCTCCCTCGGGCTCGATCCAATATCATCGCTTCGGCGGCGGGGTAGGGGCTTCATGCGGCTGTTGATTCTAGGCGGCACCCAGTTTCTTGGCCGCGCCATTGCTGCCCATGCCTGCGTTGCCGGCCATGATGTGACCTGCGCCGCACGGGGGCTCGCGGGTCCGATTGCATCTGGCGCCCGGTTCGTGCGCGTTGATCGCGACGCTTCGAATGGGCTTGAGCCGCTTGCGGGCCAGAAGTTCGACGCTGTCGTGGACGTATCACGTCATCCCGGCCAGGTGCGCGGGGCAGTCGTCGCACTCAAACGGCAGACCGGGCATTGGACATTCATCTCAACAATAAGTGTCTATGCGGACAATCACACGCCCGGGCAGCGGTCGGACACAGCGCCATTGCTGGCACCCACCGCACCGGAGATCAAGCATAGTACTGAAGAAACTTATGGTGCTGCCAAGGTCGCGTGCGAACAGGCTGTGGGTGAGAGCGCCCTTATTTGCAGGGCAGGTCTTATTGTCGGACCGGAGGATCCGACGGGGCGGTTCACCTATTGGCCAGCCCGGCTTGCAAGGGGAGGCGAAGTGCTTGCGCCTGGAACGCCGAATGATCCCGTTCAGTTCATAGATGTGCGCGACCTCGCCCAATGGATCGTTGATGCTGCGCAGACCCGCCTTACTGGTATCTATGATGGAATCGGGCCAACGCTCACCCGCGGCCAATTGCTGGCCGAGTGCGCGGCAGCGCTGGGCTCGTCCTGCACGTTTACTTGGGTCAATCGTGCATTCCTCGAGGAGCACAACGTGAAATCTTGGGCCGGCCCGCGTTCCCTCCCATTGTGGCTGCCGTTGCCGGACTACGCTGGTTTCGCTACTCGCGACGCGACCCCGGCGCGAAACGCCGGACTCAAACTGCGGGCGCTTTCGGAGACCACGCTTGATATTCTTGGCTGGTTACGCGCCAGCAACGGTCCAGTTGCTGGACTGACCATCGAAGAAGAGAGGGAAGTGCTTGCCGCATGGCATGCGAGGCGCCGAGATCCGGGCGACCAATGACGGCATAACAACCTCTATGAGCAGGCCTAGCTAGGTCTCCGCCCACATGCGCAGCAGGTTGGTGTAGGCGTGGTGGACGAGATCCGTCTCCTCCGCATCGGGCATGGCGTCGTTCATCTTGTCCTTCACCTGCGCGAGGTGCGCCAGGATTTCGCGCTGACTTTCGTCGCGCACATAGGATTGCGCCCAGGTCACCGCCACCAGCCGTTCGCCGCGCGTGACTGCGGCGACCTCGTGCAGGCTGGAGGAGGGGTAGGCCACCGCAGAACCGCTTGGCAGCTTTACTTCCTGGACGCCGAACGCGCTGTGGATGACGAGCTCGCCGCCGTCATATTCGTCGATGTCGCTGATGAAGACGGTGACGGAAACGTCGGACCGTTCGCGCCCCATCTTGGGGCCCATCAGCGCATTGTCGACGTGCTTGCCATACGCCATGCCCTCGCGATAGCGGCTGATGAGCGGTGGGCGGACGCGCTTCGGCAAGGCAGCGCGCTGGAATTCCTTGCTGCGCATGAGCGCGCCGACGACGATCTCGTGCAGCGGCTTCCGCTCTTCCGCCTTCTGAGAGACCTGTTCGTTGTTCTTGACGCGCCGCGCCCGGCCGCCGGCCGTCTCGAGGCCCGGGACGAAGGGCAGAAGGGCTGCCTCGGCGCGGAGCTTCTTGATTTCGTCCGCCGTCAGGACGTCCGGTATGCAAACAATCATATCAAGCCTCGATACAAACTTCCCGCGATGTTTGTGCCGCGAAGCGGACGCCTATTCAAGGGGCACTGGACGCTCAGCGTGCGAGGATTTGCCGCGCCGCCACCAGCGCATCCGCCAGCCGGTCTATATCGGCCGCATCATTGTGAACACCAAAGGAGGCGCGAATGGTGCCAGGCAGCCCGAGATGATCCATCAACGGCTGCGCGCAGTGATGGCCCGTGCGTACGCAGACCCCGCGCTCGCCCAGCAGCGAGCCCACATCGTGCGGATGCACGCCATCCAGCGTGAAGGACACGATCCCGATCCGCTCCTGTGGCGCGCCGATAAGGCGGATGCCGGGTATGTCCTGCAACCGCTCCAAGGCGTAGCCCGTCAGAGCCTTGTCATGCGCTTCAACCCGATCCCACCCCACGGCTTCGATAAAGTCGATCGCTGTCGCCAGGCCCACCGCAGGGCCAATGGGCGGCGTGCCCGCTTCGAAACGCTGCGGCGGGTCGGCGAACTCGGTATGTGCGAAGCTGACGGTGCGGATCATGTCGCCGCCGCCCTGCCACGGCGGCATGGAGGCCAGCAGCTCCGGCTTGCCATAGAGCACACCAATGCCGTCGGGGCCGTACAGTTTGTGCCCGGTGAAGACCAGGAAGTCGCAATCCCAATCGATGGCGTCGATCCCGCCGTGCGGGGCGGCCTGCGCGGCGTCGACCATCACGGCTGCTCCGACGCGATGTGCGCCGGCGACCACATCCTTGATCGGCGTGCGGGTGCCAAGCGCATTGCTGGCCGCCGTGACGGCGACCAGCTTCGGCCCCTGCGCCAGCTGGCGATCCATGGCCTCCAGATCGAGATTGCCGGCGCCATCGATCGGCGCGACCAGCAGTTCGAGCCCGAGCCGGTCGCGCAGCAGCTGCCAGGGCACGATATTGGCGTGGTGCTCCAGCATTGTGACCAGAATCCGATCGCCTTGCTTCAGCCGCGGTCCACCGAAGGAATGGGCAATGAGATTGATGGCCTCGGTGGCATTCTGCGTGAAGACGATGCTCTCCGAAGATGGCGCCTTGAGGAACCTGGCAACGCGCGTGCGGGCGCTTTCATAGACTTCCGTCGCTGCCTCGCTCAGCGGATAGACCGCGCGATGGATGTTGGCGTAGCTGGTCTCGTAGAACTGCCGCATCCGATCCAGCACAACCTTGGGCTTCTGTGCGCTGGCGGCGCTGTCGAGATAGGCGATGTCGCGCGCCATCAGGAGCGGAAAGGCAGTGCGCGGGACCAAAGGTCCGGACAGTTGGCTCGATCTGCTTCGCTCGACCATGCTGACTAGCAATCCAAAGGTCCGGGAATAGCGGAGCTTCCTGACCGACAAGTCAAGAGTCGAAGAAAGAGGAAGCCTGACGCAGACTTGACTTGCGGTGGCGGGCGCGGCGGACTTCTCTCACCACGACAGCGGCGTTGATCCGAACCGCGGGAGCGTTGACTCTGCCCGCGGGTGGTGCAGAATGGCTAGATCGTTCGTATACGAACGATCCTCCGGCTGGTGGGCCCGTTCGGTCGCGCTGGGGATGGCGCTGGCAGTGTCTGGGAGCAATCAATCGGCCCGCCAAAGGGCCGTTACATGGAGGGAGCCTGATGTCTAAGTCGAATTCACGGATCACCCGCCGGCGCTTTGTCGCCGGGGCCGGTGCCATCGGTCTTGGAGCGGCCGCGGGTGTGATCGGAGCGCCGCGCATCCTGAGCGCGGCGGGCAAGATCACGGTGCTGAACTGGCAGGGCTATGGCACGGATGAGGCATGGGCGGTCGAGGCCTTCAAGAAAGCGACCGGCGTCGAGGTGGTGCACGACTACTTCAACTCCGAACCGGAGATGATCACCAAGCTGCGCACCAATCCGGGCGCCTATGACGTCGTCCTGACCAACTCCGCCTGGAACGGCATCGCCTCAGGCGAAGGGTTGATCCAGGCGGTCGACACCGCGCAGATCTCGCATTTCGACGACCTCAATCCGTCGCTGCGCGATTCCGCGCTGCTCAGCAAGGACGGCAAGGTCTATGGCGTGTCCTGGGTGTGGGGCATGACGGCGATTGCCTACAACACGGAAAAGGTGAAGCCCGCGCCGGAGTCGGTCGAGGTGCTGTGGGACCCGAAGTTCGCTAAGCGTGTCTCGGTGCGCGACGATGCGATCGAGGCGGTGTCCTACGGCGCAATCGCGACCGGCCAGGACATGAACCACCCGAAAGACCTGGACAAGGTGAAGGCGAAGCTGCTGGGCCTGAAGCCGCAGATTGCGACCCTGTGGTCGTCGGAGGACGAGTGGAACAAGTTGTTCCAATCCGGCACGTTCGACGTCTCCGTCTATTGGAGCGGCTCGGCCGCAAGGTCCAAGACCAACTTCAAGCTGCCCGTCGGCTACATGGTGCCGAAGGAAGGCGGCATCGGTTGGTTCGACGGACTCGCCGTTGCGGCGAACGCGCCCAACATCGAGGGCGCGCACAAGTTCATCAATTACATGGTCGACCCGACCTTCTACGTAGAGTGGGCAACTACGGTCGGCGCGCCGGCCTCCGCCAATACGAAGGCGAACGAGCAATTGCCGGCGGACGATGTGGGGCGGCAGATCCACAGTGACCAGGCGGCGATCAAGCGCTTGCAATTCATGGCGCCACTCAGCGACGACGAACGCCAGACCTACTCCGACCTGTGGACCGAGGTGAAGACGGAGTTCGCAAAGTAGCGCGCGTCTTTCAGGCGACGCGACAATGCGCCACCGGTGCCTGGACCACCGGTGGCGCCTTCCTTGCGTGAATTGAGTTGATGGGAACAGGGGATGGCCGTCGCCGACCAACGGAATAGGGGAACGATCCTGGCTTTGACCGGGCCGGCTTATCTGTGGCTGACGGTAACCATCTTCCTGCCGCTGTCGGCGATGCTCTATTGCAGCTTCCTCGACAAATCGCCGCTGGTGCCGCAGCCGGCCAGCCTCACTCTGAAGCATTACGCAGCCTTCATCGAGAGGCCGGTCTATCAGCAACTCATGCTCTGGTCGCTCGAGCTGGGCGCGGTCGTGACGATCTGCTGTCTGATCATCGGCTATCCGGCAGCGCTCGCCCTGGCCAAGGTGATCAAGGGGCGTTGGCGCGAGGCGATGTTCCTGATGGTCGTGCTGCCGTTCTGGAGCAACGCATTGGTGCGCACCTTCTCCTGGACGATGGTGCTGCGGCCCGGCGGTCTGGCTGATCAGGCGATCCATGTGGTCGCCCCCGACGCGCCAGCGCTGAATTTGCTCTATTCCTATCCCGCGGTCGTCGTCGGCCTGGTTCACTCCTATCTGCCGTACATGATCCTCACCTGCTACATCTCGCTGCAGGCGATCGATGATTCCGTGATCGAAGCGGCGCGCAGCCTGGGTGCGCGCTCCGGTGCCCTGTTCCGCCGCGTGGTGTTTCCGATGAGCCTGCCCGGCGTGCTGGCGGGCTCCGCATTGATCTTCGTGCCGGCCGTCGGCTCCTTTATGGAACCGCGCATCCTGGGTGGCGCGAAGGGTGCCACCCTTGGCATGGCGGTCGAGGAGCAATTCACGGTCACCGCCAACTGGCCGTTCGGCGCGGCGTTGTCCTTCCTGATGCTCGGCGCGGTGCTGCTGATCTGCCTGGCGCTCTATCCGGCGGCCCGCAAGCGCATGGAGGGGCTATGAAGCTCGGCTCCACGCTTCTGACCGCGCATCTCTGGCTGGTGCTCGCGTTCCTCTACGTGCCGATCGTGGTGATGGCCGTGCTCGGCTTCAATGCCTCGCCGCTCTATGCGCTGCCGTTCGAGTTCGACCCGGTGTGGTACCGCGCGCTCACCAGCAACACCAAGCTGATCGATGCTGGCATCCACAGCGTCGGCATCGCCATCGTGAACACCATCATTGCGACGACGCTCGGCACCATGGCGGCGCTCGCCTTCGCGCGCTACAGCTTCCGCGGTAAGACGATCATGCAGCTGCTGCTGTTCCCGCCAATTGCCATCCCTTGGCTCGTGATTGGCACGGCCATGCTGGTGTTCTTCTTCTGGATCGACATCAAGCGCGGCCTGTTCGCGATCCTGCTGGGTCACGTCGCTTTGTCCTTGCCCTATGTAATCGTCGTGGTCGGCGCGCGCCTTGCGACCTTCCCGCACGCGGTCGAGGAAGCAGCGGCGACATTGGGTGCCACCCCGTGGCAAACCTTCCGGCGCGTGACGGCGCCGCTGCTGGCGCCGGGCGTGATCGGCGGAGGCCTGTTCGCCTTCGCGGTCTCGTTCGACCAGTTCGTCATCTCCTATTTCTTGGCGCCGGCGGGGGTCACCACCTTGCCGGTGGAAATCTATGGCGCCATTCGCAAGGGCTTCACGCCGGAGATCAATGCCATCTCCACCATCATTATCGTGGTCTCGATGGGCGTGCTGCTGTTGACCGCGCGTTTCTATCGCTTCGGTGGAGAACGATGAGCACGGTTACTGTCACTGACGCGGTCAAGAAGTACGACGCGGTCGCTGCCTTGGATAGCGTCACCATGACATTCCGCGAGGGCGAACTCTTCGGCCTTCTGGGGCCAAGCGGCAGCGGCAAGACGACCTTGTTGCGTGCCATTGCCGGCTTCGTGTCGTTGGACCGCGGGCAGGTCCTCATCGACGGGCAGAATGTCGGCGGCGTGCCGGTCCATGCCCGCAACATCGGCATGATGTTCCAGAACTACGCGCTCTTTCCCCACATGTCGGTGGCGGAGAATGTCGCTTTCGGCCTGGAAGTGCGCGGCCGGCCGCGCGAGGAGGTCGCGCGGCGCGTCAACGAAGCGCTCGCCATGGTGCGCCTCGGCGGCTTGGAGCAGCGCAAGCCGAAGCAGCTGTCGGGCGGGCAGCAGCAGCGCGTGGCGCTGGCGCGCGCGCTGGTCACACGGCCCAAAGTGCTGCTGCTCGACGAGCCGCTGGGTGCGCTCGACAAACATCTGCGCCAGGAGATGCAGGTGGAGCTGCGCCGCATCCAGCGCCAGGTCGGCATCACCACGATTTTCGTGACGCATGACCAAGAAGAGGCGCTGACCCTGTCCGACCGCATCGCGATCTTCAATTTCGGCCGCATCATCCAGGAAGGCGCGCCGATGGAGGTCTATGAGCGTCCAGTGACGAAATTCGCCGCCGGCTTCCTCGGCGAAGCGAATTTCCTGCAAGGCCGCGTGACGGCGATCGAGCCGAATGGCCTGGCGCGCGTCGCCTTGGACCTCGGCGGCGAGGCATTGTGCCGGTTGATCGGCGGGCAGGCGGGTCAAACGGTCTTGCTGGCGCTGCGGCCGGAGAAGATCAAGTTGAGCACGGACTCTCAGGCAGGCACTAACGCCGTGCGCGGCAAGGTGCTGGACGTCGTCTTCTCCGGCAACAGCACGACCTATCGGGTCAGAGTCGGCAACCAAGTCATCACGTTGTTCCGGCAGAATCTGGCCCAAGGAACAGTCGCGCCAGGCTCCGAGGTCGTGTTGTCCTGGTCCCCTGATCACCTCGTACAGGTCACGCCGTGAATCGACTGTTCGGCCCAATCCCTCCCTCGGCATTGCACATTGTCGTCGATATGCAGGAGCTGTTCCGGTCCCATCCGGAATGGGGCACGCAATCGCTGACGGGTATTATTCCGCCGACCCAGCGCTTGCTGACGGCGCGGCCGGATAGCGCTTATTTCAGCCGCTTCATTCCTGCGCAGAGCGCGGCACAAGCCAACGGCACCTGGCAACGCTTCTATCGACGCTGGTCTAGCGTGACCTTGGATCGGCTCGAACCGGCCCAGATCGAGATTGTGCAGGAACTGCGCCCATGGGCGAGGCGGGTGGCCGACAAGCAGGTCTATTCGGCCTGGGCGTGCGCGGAGCTAAGAGACGCTGCCATTGCGGCGCAGACCGTGATCCTCACCGGTGCCGAAACCGACGTTTGCGTGCTGTCGACTGCTATGGATGCGCTGCAGGCTGGTTTGCGAGTGATCCTGGCCACTGATGCGCTGACCAGTTCATCGCAAGCGTGCCATATGAAGGCGCTCGAGATCCTGTATCAGCGCCTGGACGAGCAGGTCGAAGCGGCGACCGTCGATCAGATTCTGGCAGCCTGGCAATGACCGATATTCTGACAAAATTGCAGCAATCCGGCCGCGGCTGGAACAGCTGGGTCAGCGAATGGCCGGCGCAGGCCAGTCATCTGCCGCGCGGCCTTACACTCGCGCCTGTTGCCTATGCAGCCAGCAAGAACGCCTTCACCGACTTCCCGGCGCAGAGCGGAGGCGTGCGCTACGGACCGCGCTCGGTGCGCGGCGAGCAGATGGCCCTGCGCTTATCGCAGACGGGCACGACTTTCGATCTGCACTATGATCGGCCCGAGCAGGATACCCTGCGCGCGGCCTGGTCCACCGTCAAACTGGGCGAGTGGGGTCTGCGCTTCTGGCTGTGCTGGTGCTTACGTTGGCAGCCTGATCCGAATGAGCCGCCCATCGACTGGACCTACGATGAGACGACCGGTGATCTCCTCGCGTCTCACCCGCGACATGGTACCGTCGCGCTGGTGGCACAAGCGCCGGCGCTGATGGCAACCTTCCATGCCGATATGGCGGCATTGCGCGCGGAGTTCGAACAGCAGGGCTATTTCCATCTCGCATCCAGGGGGACGCGCGGCAGCTTTCCTTGCCTGCGCTACAATTTCGAAGAGACGCCGCGTTTGTCCGTCGCCATCGCCTTCGGGACAACGCAGAAAGAGGCGTCGGATAGAGCTCGTCGCGCCCTTGCTACAGAAACCGTCACACTGCCCAAGCTGCAAACCGGGCGCGGCGGTCATGCGCTCGACGCAGTGCGCGATGTCGTCGGCTGGAATTCGGTGTGGGACGCCATCAACACGCGGCCTTACACATCGCTATCGCGCGCCTGGGTAGCGCAGAAATTCGGCGGCTTCGGGCTTTGGCTGGACGACATCTTTTATCATGCCTGGATGGCAGCCTTGTTCGACCGCGACATCGCGGTCGAGAACCTGGAAGCCTTGCTCAGCAACGCGCAACCAGCGGGCAACCTGCCATGCCTGATGACCGGGCGCGATTCCTGGGTCGACCGATCGCAGCCGCCGATCGGCAGCCTCGCGACCTGGATGATCGCCGCGCATAGCGGTGACTCGTTCATTGTCGATCTCGCTTATTCGAAGCTGCTAGCCAATCATGATTGGTGGTTCAGCCATCGCGACGGCAACGGCGATGGCCTGATGGGGTGGGGTACTTCGCCGGGCGTCGGCGACGGGCTCTATCGCGGCACCAAGCTTGGCGCGCGCAATGAATCGAGCATGGACAATTCGCCGATCCACGACGAGACCGATCTGGATCGTGCCAGCGGCAATCTGACCGCCGCCGATGTCGGATTGAATTCTTTGCTGGTGCTGGATGCGGAAATTCTGAGCCGATGGGCGGAGGAACGCGGCGACACGGCGGCCGCCCAGCGCTTGCGCCAGCGCGGCGAAGCATTGGCGGTCCGGGTGCGTGACCGGCTGTGGGATGATGAGCGCAAGGTGTTCGCCAATCGTTTGTGGGACGGGCGCTTCGTGCGCTCGATCGCGCCGACCAGCTTCTATCCGCTGCTGGCCGGCGTTGCGACACCGGAGCAGACGCAGCATCTGCTCAACTGGCTGGACAATCCGCGCAAGTTCGGTGGCTTCTGGCGCCTGCCGTCGGTGACGCGCGACGATCCGGCTTATCGTGACAACGTCTATTGGCGCGGCCGAATCTGGCCGCCGCTCAATCTGCTCACGTATCTCGGCCTACGGCGCGCCGGACAGGATGAAGCCGCGGGTCGGCTCGCGGCGGACAGCTATCGGCTGTTCGAGCAGGCGTGGCGCAAGGGTCAGTGCCCGGAGAATTTCAACGCTGAAAGCGGCCTTGCCGACGATCAGCCGGACACCGATCTGTTCTATGGCTGGGGCGGCCTGATGCCGCTGATTGCAACGCTGGAAGTCTCGCGCCTGACGCCCTGGGCGGGCTGGGAGATCGACCTCAAGACCGGCAAGTGGAGCCTTGGTCCATTGCGCGTCGCGGGGCACGAAATCGTGGTGAAAGCAGCTGACGGCTGGGTCTTGTTGCTTCGTGACGACGTCGAGATCGCCGCGACCGATATGCGGGGCACCTGGTCGCGGCTGGCGATCGCGGAGGACGCATTGTCGTGCCGCACAACTGGCGGTGGCCGGGTGCGCATTCCGCGCGCCTCAATCGACCGGTTGCTCGAAGCCCGTTATGATGGTCAACTCTTGCAGTGCGAGGTTGCTTCGGCGGGCCGCTTCATTGAATGCGCGGTGCCGGCCAAGCAGGGCGGCGGCGATCTCGTCTTGCGCTGGCGGAACTGAGAGGAGCGCTCCGTGATCGTCGTCTTCGGCTCGCTCAATGTCGACCTGACCGTGCCTGTCACGACCCTGCCGAAGCCGGGCGAGACTGTGCTTGGCCCCGGCTACCAGATGGTGCCGGGCGGCAAGGGTGCGAACCAGGCGCTGGCAGCGGCGCGCGCTGGTGCCAAGGTGGCGATGGTCGGCCGAGTGGGCCGTGACGGCTTTGCAGATGTGGCGCTGTCGGAGTTGCGCGCCGGCGGGGTCGACATCACCCATGTCGAGCGCGATGAGCACCCAACCGGCTGCGCCTTCATCTGTGTGGATTCCAGCGGCCAGAACCAGATCGTGCTGGCAACCGGCGCGAATGCGACGGCGCTGGAGCGCCAAGTGCCCGATGAATGGCTGACGCCCGAGACCGTCATTCTGATGCAGATGGAAGTCTGGCCGGCGCAGAACTGGGCGCTGGTGGCACGCGCATCCGCCCGTGGTGCACGGATCCTGCTCAACGCCGCGCCGGCCGGCCCGATCCCTGGCATCGCTCTCGCCGCACTCGACTGGCTCATCGTGAACGAGACGGAGGCGGTGGCAGTGGCCGCGGGCCTCGGCCTCGGCCGGCTGGAGGCGCGCGCGGCTGCCGCTGCGATTGCGGGGGCGGCGGACATCACCTGCATCGTCACCCTGGGCGGCGAGGGGGTCCTGGCGTTCGAGCCGAAACTGTCCTGGCAGGTTGGGGCGATGGATATTTCACCGATCGACACGACCGCAGCCGGCGATGCGTTCGTGGGCGCCTTTGCGGCCGCGCTCGTCTCCGGGGCGGAACTGCCCGAGGCGCTGCACCGGGCCTCCGTCGCGGGCGGTTTGTCCTGCCTGACCCGCGGCGCGCAGACCAGCCTGCCGCAAAAATCTGCCATCGAGGCGAAACTTTCCGAAATTGCGCGGCCGCGGCAGCTGGAATATTAGGAACGCATTTGATCGGCATATTGTTTTAGGATCAACGCGATCGGGAGGATCGCGATATTCGGTTGAGCCGCAGACCCCAGTGTGTGGCATAAGATTGCGATTAGCTCAAATCTGAACTAAATTGTATTGGGGATAGAGAGGGCAATCACGGATGACCATAGATCCGAGGGACATGATTGTGGACGACGGGACCGAACTGCCGATGCCTGACGGGACGCAGGCCGGGGCAGATCTTGACTTTGGAGCGGTCGAAGGCAGCGGGTTGAACAGCTCGCTGGACCAGACCGTGACCTTGACCCTGGGCGAATTGCTCCCGGATTCGAATGGCGAGATCGTGATCGTGAACGCCGGGGACGATCCGCAGCTGCAGATCGTGACCGAGCTGAAGCTGCTCGAGTCCGGTGTTGCGAATGATCATCTGACCGAAAGCGGGCTGCAGGTCGGCGGCTTCAATTACTGGGTGTTCGAGGACGGCACCAAGCTGTTCTATGCGCCGGGTATGTCGGTCGAGCTGCAGCACCACGGCTGACGCCACCCTCACTCGGAAGGGCGAAGGGCCGCTCTCGAGGCGGCCCTTGTTGATTCAGCGCTTGTGCTCGGTTCCTCAGGGCAGCACTTCCTCGTCGCCCTCGTCATCCTCGGGCGCAAGAACTTCAGTCAGCGAACTAAGAGAGCTGCGCAGGCGCTTGCGCCGCACCAGCTTTTCCTGGGCGGCGGATGGGAAATCGGTCAGAACGACAATCCGCTTGCTGATGAGGATATCGATCAAATCCTCATAAACCCGGATCATTTCCAGGTCGGACTGGAGCATGTTGGAGTGCTCGCCGCGCACACCCTCGTATCCGGCAAAATCCGCAATTTCCGGATGGCCCGCCGCGAGGTATTCGCTCGCTTCGTCGCTTCGCTCGCGATAGAGGGCGACGATACGCCCAGTCGCGTCGCGCTTCACGAATGGCATGGCCCACTTTCCCCGTCTAAGATCGAGGCCTCGGTTGCGATTGGGGATAGCTCACACCGCATGATTAGCATAGAATGACACTTCCTCAAGGAAAAACATCGACTAGACGACGTTCTTAGCATCAAGCATGAGCGCTGCGGATACCGCGATCTCCTCACAAACTGGCGCCCGGAGCCCCGCCGAGGGCGGGCCTGCGCGCGCGCCACAACTCAAGATCATCCACCGCATCGTCCAGCATCGTGGGCGACGCTATTCGCTCAAGCTCGGCGCGGACATCTGGGAAATCCTGGAGCGTTCCGCGCAGCGCCGTGGGAAGCGGCTCAATCGCTTGATTGGCGAGATTGCGGAGACCTGCCCGCCGGGCGCCAATCTGTCTGCGACGCTGCGCTCCTATTGCGTCGATGAACTGAAGCTCCAGGTCCACGATCTCGAGCAGAAGTTGCGCGAGCTTTCGATGAGTACGCAGGGGATCTCCGCTGCATCGGTGGCTGATGCGTGCCCTGCGCCATGCTTCCTGCTCAACGCACAGAACCTGGTGCTGAAGACCAACGCAGCCGCGCAGAAATGGCTTTCGATTGACGAAGCCTCGCTCCGCGACAAGCCGATCGACCGCTACATGCAGATCAAGGTGCCGGTGCCGCTGCCGCAGATCCTCGATCAGTACGCGCACGGCCGGTCGAACGTATTCCCGGCGCGCGTCATCTGCCTGCGGCCCGGTCGGCTGATCATGGCCAAGGGCAGCATCTGCCCCGCGGTCGTGCGGTCGGAAAACGACCTGCTCTATTTTCTCATGATCGACGCGGCTGCCTAGCCTTCGTGCTCTAGCCCCTAGGTCGATTCTGTCCGGGCGATTCTGCGCGAATCTTCGGCTGAGCTGATCGTCAGCTGCCGAAAAAAGTAGGAATCGACATTTGCACCATACCGCCGTGTGAGTCAGCAGTCCTGCATTCATCTGGCGTTCATCTGCATTTTCGATAATTGCCCCTCGAAAGATACCATTTCTTAATTTTTTCGGCACCGGCGATGGGGATCGCTAAGGCGCTGAAATTCCAGAGGAATGGAAATGGAACGTGGGGAGGTCTCGACCGCCTAGGTCGCGATCTCGGCGTTGGGGCAGGGCAAGGGAGGAAATGCGGGTTCCGGTGGCGCAGAAGCGGGCTATCCGCGTCTGGGCGCCGGGCATTTGGGTCAAATGTCATCCGCATTTTTTCCTGCCCACGCATCCTCCGCACAACGTTCTTGGGGACTTCGGACGGTCTGAACGGCCGGCCAAATACCGTCGGGTACGGCGCTCGACGGCACACATGAGAGGGCTATCACATGGCGACCGATTCCACGCATCTGCCTGGCGAGATGAGCGTCGAGACCGACTCCGACATGGCCGCGAGCGGCTCGGATTTCGGCAGTGTGCAACTGGCGGCCGCGACCGATGCGCCCATCCCCGTGAATATTCCGCGGGGCCAGCAGATCGTGGTGATTCCGGTCAAGCCGGGCCAGACGATCGAACTGCCGACCGACTCTCCGGACGGCCTGCTCGCGAAGCTCGGCGCCGACGGCAACCTCGCCATCGTGATCGATGGCCGCACGATCATTCTGCAAGGCTATGTGGCCGCGAACGAGAAATCGCCGATCACGATCGTGACCAATGACGGCGATGTGGTGGACATCGTCGAAGTCCTCGCCGGCACCTTGCCCGATCTCGACATCCAGACCGCCGCCGGCCCCGCCGCAGCGGGCGCACAAGGCGCGGCCGGTGGTGATGGCGAGGGCAGCGGTATCTTCGTGCCGTTCGCAGCGGGGCCTCTGCTGGGCGGTCTCGATGCGGTCGGCGTGCTCGATCCCACGCTGCTGCAGTACAAGCTGATCGATGATGAGCGGGTCGAGTTTGTGAGAGAGGAGGAAGAAGAGACTCCTCCCAACCCGCCGACGATTGATTTCTTCCCGAACGATCCGCTCGTGAAGGATGGCAAAGCGGTTGTGTCCGACGAAGGTCTCCCTGGCGGAAACAAGGACAGTTCTCCAGCCGGCGACGATACCGACGACGCCGTTGCGTCCGGAACGTTCGTCGTGTCGGATCCCGATGTCGGCGACACGCTGACTGTGACGCTGCTGACCGATGGCTTGCCGACCACCTTCAACGGCCAGCCAGTGACCTGGATTCTGAGTCCTGACGGTCACACGCTGACCGGCCAGACGGCCGGCTCCGATGCAATCGTAATCAAGATCTCGACCGTAGATGGATTCCTGTACAACTACTCTGTTGAGCTCAAAAAGCCGTTCAACCACTCGGATCCATTGTCCGAGGACGAGTTCAACTTCAGTCTTGGTGTGAAGGTAACGGATTCCACTGGCCTGTCCGACACGGCGCATCTGGCGATTCAGATCGAGGACGACATCCCTGAGAACAATGAGGCGACGATCTCGAAGACGGTGTTCGAGGACGGTCTTGCGACGGGTCTGTCGACGGGGATCGGTGGCGGGGCGACGACGGCGGTGTTCACGGCTGC
>NZ_QORW01000023.1 GCF_003574735.1 Dongia deserti | reverse complement strand
ACCATCGAAACCACCTGGCGCGGCATCGGTCAGCTCATCGACGTCTTCACACCACAGGAATGCGCTAACTACTTCAGAAACTCAGGATACGCTTCAGAATGAAGGAATCACGCTCTAGGCGGGCCCACACGTCACGAACCCGGAAGATTCGGCGGAGAGCCTTGGTGTTCTCCGGTCCGGCCGTTGTGCCTGTTCTGCAACGGCGGGATACTCTCCATGTTTACGGAAGACCCGAGACAGGAGGACGGAGAAGCCGTGCGATCGCTTCTATTCAGCCTGTTGCTGGCAATGCTAGTCCCGGTGGGTGCAGCAGCAGAAGGTGCGCCGCAGCCGAAATATCCGCCCGGTTTCGATTGCTCTGCAGTCGCCGCCGGCTCGCAGCGTCAGGCCTGCAATCGCTCGCAGCTTAAGCCACCCATGGGCGCAATCCCCGAGACCCAGCGCGCCAAGCCGCAGGGCATTACCCAGCAACCGACGCCGCCGCTTCCATCGAACGCCAAGCCACCGACCATTCCTGCATTGCCGGGAACCATCGACAACAGGAACTGAGTGCGAAACCGTCCGCGCCGCCTAGACGGCGCGGATGTTGCGCACGAAGTGCTCGATCACCTCGCGTATATTGTCGGTATGCGTGCCGAGCTGATGCGAAGCGTCGAGCACGGTGGCCGCGGCACCCTTGGTACCTTCGGCGGCGCGCGCTACCAATTCCACCTTCTGCGACACTTCCGCGTTGCCGGCGGAGGCTTCCTGCACGTTGCGCGCAATCTCGCGTGTGGCGGCGTTCTGTTCCTCCACGGCGGCGGCGACGCCGCTCGAAATCTCCGTCATCTGCTTGACCTGCGTGCCGACCGAGCGGATCGCATCGGCGGTCGACTGGGTCGAATTCTGGATCGCGGCGATCTGCACCGCGATCTCATCGGTCGCGCGCGCGGTCTGGTTGGCAAGGCTCTTCACCTCGTTGGCGACGACCGCGAAGCCCTTGCCCGCCTCGCCGGCGCGCGCTGCCTCGATCGTCGCATTGAGCGCCAGCAGGTTAGTCTGGTTCGAGATCTCGGTGATCAGCCGGACGACGTCGCCGATCTTGGTCGAGGCTTCGGTCAGCATTTCGACCCGCGCCGTGGTCTCGTCGATCGAACGCTCCGATTGCGAGGCGATGGTGGCCTGAGTGGACACTTGCCGGCTGATCTCCATAATCGAGGAGGATAGCTCCTCGGTCGCCGCCGCGACGGTCGATACGTTCGCGCTGGCCTCTGCCGCCGCCGCCGCGACCTTTTGCGCTTGTTCGAGCGAATCGTGCGAGGTGTGGTCGAGCGCGCCTGCGGTCTTGTCGAGGGTCTCGGCCGATCCCACCAGCGCCTTGAGAATGGCTTCGATATCGCGATCGAAGCGCTGGGCGAGCTGCGCGATCTCCGAGGCGCGCCGCTCCTTGGCGGCCTGGTCGCGCGCAGCCTCGGCCTGAAGCTCCTGATTGCGCTGCATATTCTGCGCAAACACCTCTACCGCGCGCGCCATGTTGCCGACCTCATCGCGGCGGTCGGCGAAGGGGATCGCGACTGTCATATCGCCGCCGGCAAGCTGGTTCATGGTGCCGGTGATCGAGCGGATCGGCGCGCCGATCGAGCGCGACAGCCAGAAGAAGAAGCCGATCGAGGCCGCCAAGGTCACAACCGCGCTCAGCAGCACCGTGATCGACGTCGTCTCGAGCGCGTCCGTCTTCTCCGCGCTGGCCACGGCGGAATTGGCGTCGAGAACGGCGGTCACGGCCGCGCCGGCGGCCTCCAGCTTCGACGTCAGTTCCTCACCGGCGCCGGTGACTTCGATGGCGCGCGCCTCGTTCACCGTATCGGGATGGCGCATTAATTTCAGCTGGCGCGCGGCGGGCCCGGTCCGCCAGGCGTCGACGACGGCGCCGATCTCCTTGACGCTCGCGGTCAGAGCGTCGTCACCCGCCGCATGCTGCAGCGCCGTCTGCAACGCCGCGTCGAACTCGCCGCTGAGGGCCTCGAATTCCTTGCCGTACTGGGAGCTGCCGGTGACCAGGAGCCCGCGCATCGCCGCCTGCATTTTGGCCGCGTCGGCCAGGACGGTATTGACGCTCTTGGCCTGCAGCACGGTCGCGTCGCTGATGCCGCTCGCCCGTTCGATGCGCGCGGATTGCAGGTGCGCGATGATGCCGGCGAAGACGATCACGACGCCGAGGATGGAAAAGGCAGCAATGAGCTTTTTTGCGACCGAGAGATCGGAAAGACGCATAAACGGATACCCCTTAGAGGCCGGTCTGGAGCCGGCGCTGCAGCTCGGTCAGATTGATTTCGGCGGTGGCCGCGCCGATCGCGGCCTTGCTGGCCGGATCCACGATGGTGAAGTTAACCTGAGCGCGCCAGGTCTGGGTTTCGTCGTGATATTCCGGCTCGTCGATGAAGACCGCGTCGGGTCCCACCGCGAAGGTCTTCAGGAACTTGGCTTCGTCGCCCTGCCAGTAATCCGAGGTGACGGAGCTCTGGCCGACATTGAGGCCGAACCTGTCCATGATGAAGATCTCGGTGAAGAGGCCGGCGGATTTGGCCTGGGTGTAGAGCAGATAGCTGGACAGCGGGCTGCTCAGGATCTCCGCAATCAGCGGCTGATCATCGGACTTTGCCTCGCTCTTCCAGGCAGCATCGAGCTGATCGATCTCCGCCTGCTGCACGCCCTCGTGACGCTTGTTCGAGGATGTCACGGACAGGATGGTGACCGGCTGCTGTAATTGCTGACGCAGGCTTGCCACAAATTCCGGCGTGATGATATCGGCGGAAATCGAGGAGGGCGCGCTCGCCGTCTCTTGCGCCAGGGAGTGGCCGCTCAGACTAAGCGCCAGGATTACAACGGTGGCACTAAACCGGCCTCGAACGGACATGTTCTCACCATGAGCAAACGAACCTGTCCGTCGTATAGGCGGTATGATGTAAACAAATCGTCAAGCTGTGCTGACTAATACGTCCGCATGGGTCAACGCGGCGCCGAGACACGAACGGCATAAGCAAACGTTGGATGCTGACGCCGCTCAAGCAGATTCAATTCCTGCTTTCTACGCTGCTTCGGACAGCTTCTTGCCGTCGATGGTCAGCCCGTCTCGTTCGGCGGAGACGCGGACGACATCGCCCGCCTTGAACCGCCCCTCCAGCACCAACGTCGCAAGCGGGTTCTGCAGCTCGCGCTGGATGACGCGCTTCAGCGGCCGCGCCCCATAGACCGGATCGTAGCCGGCCTCGCCCAGCCATTCCTTGGCACTGTCGTCGAGCTGCAGCTCCAGCTTGCGGTCTGCCAGCAGCGCCTGCAGCCGCTTGAGCTGGATCGCCACGATCCCGGTCATGTTCGACCGCGACAGGCGGTGGAACAGGACGATCTCATCCAGCCGGTTCAGGAACTCCGGCCGGAAGGCCTGGCGCACGACATTCATCACCTGGGCTCGGACCAGCTCCACATCTTCGCTGTCCTTCTGCGCAGCGAGGATGTCGCTGCCGAGATTCGAGGTCAGGATGATGAGCGTGTTCTTGAAATCGACGGTGCGGCCCTGCCCGTCCGTCAGGCGGCCGTCATCCAGCACCTGCAGCAGGATGTTGAAAACGTCCGGATGCGCCTTCTCCACTTCGTCGAACAAGATCACCTGATAGGGCCGGCGTCGTACCGCTTCGGTCAGGACGCCGCCCTCCTCATAGCCGACGTAGCCCGGAGGTGCGCCGATCAGCCGTGCGACCGCATGCTTCTCCATGAACTCCGACATGTCGACGCGCAGCAGCGCCTGCTCGTCGTCGAACAGGAATGAGGCGAGCGCCTTGCACAGCTCGGTCTTGCCGACGCCGGTCGGACCAAGGAACAGGAACGAGCCGATCGGCCGGTTGGGATCCTGCAGCCCGGCGCGCGCGCGGCGCACGGCATTGGAGACGGCGACGATCGCCTCTTCTTGGCCGATCACCCGATCGCCCAGAACCTTCTCCATGCGCAGCAGCTTGTCGCGCTCGCCCTCCAGCATCTTGTCCACCGGAATGCCGGTCCAGCGCGAGACGACGGAGGCGATGTCTTCGTCGCTCACCACTTCGTTCAGTATGCGGTGCTGCTGTGCATTCTCCGCTTCCTTCAGCTTCTTTTCCAGACCCGGGATCACCGAGTAGGTCAGCTCGCCCGCGCGCGCGAAATCGCCGCGGCGCTGGGCCTGCTCGGCTTCCAGCTTGGACTGGTCGATCTGCTCCTTGAGCTTTTGGGTATCCTGCAGCGTGCGCTTTTCCGCCTGCCATTCCTCGGTCAGCCGCCGCGACTGCTCTTCCAGCTCCTCGATCTCGTCGACCAGGGTCTTCAGCCGGTCCTTGGACGCCTCGTCGCTTTCCTTCCTCAGTGCCTCGCGCTCGATCTTGAGCTGGACCAGGCGGCGGTCGATCTCGTCGATCTCCTCCGGCTTGGAATCGACCTCCATCCGCAAGCGGCTGGCCGCCTCGTCCATCAGGTCGATGGCCTTGTCGGGAAGGAAGCGGTCTGTGATGTAGCGGTTGGAGAGCGTCGCGGCGGCCACAATCGCGCCATCGGTGATGCGCACGCCGTGATGGAGCTCATACTTCTCCTTGAGGCCGCGCAGGATCGAGATCGTGTCGGCCACGTTCGGCTCGCTGACGAACACCGGCTGGAAACGCCGAGCCAGCGCTGCGTCCTTTTCGATGTGCTTGCGATATTCGTCGAGCGTGGTGGCGCCGACGCAATGCAGCTCGCCGCGCGCCAAAGCCGGTTTCAGCATGTTGGAGGCATCCATCGCGCCTTCCGCCTTGCCCGCGCCGACCAACGTGTGCAGCTCGTCGATGAAGAGGACGATATCGCCTTCCGAGGCGGCAATCTCCTGCAGCACGGCCTTCACGCGCTCCTCGAATTCGCCGCGATATTTCGCGCCGGCGATCAAAGCGCCGAGATCCAGCGACATCAGCGATTTGTGCTTCAGGCCTTCCGGCACGTCGCCATTGGCGATCCGCAGAGCAAGGCCTTCGACGATAGCCGTCTTGCCGACTCCGGGCTCGCCGATCAGCACGGGATTGTTCTTGGTGCGGCGCGCCAGCACCTGGATGGTGCGGCGAATCTCTTCATCGCGTCCGATGACGGGATCGAGCTTGCCCGCGCGCGCCTGCGCCGTCAGGTCACGGGCATATTTCTTCAGCGCGTCGTAGCTGTCTTCGGCGCTGGCACTTTGCGCGGTGCGGCCCTTGCGCAATTCATTGATCGCGGCATTGAGGCCCTGCACCGTCGCGCCGGCATCCTTCAAGACGCGGCCGGTCGACCCGTCGCTGGACAGCGCAAGCGCCAGCAATAGGCGCTCGGCGGTTACGAATCCGTCGCCCGCTTTCTCCGCGAGTTTCTCCGCTTGGTCGAGCACGCGCGCCAGTTCGGGCGCCATGTAGACCTGGCCCGCACCGGAGCCTTCGACCTTCGGGTGCTTGTCGAGCGCCTTCTCGATCGCGGCCAAGGCGCGCGCGGGATCGGCACCGGACTTGCACAGCAGGCCGGCGGCAAGGCCGTCCTTGTCATCCAGCAAGACCTTCAGAAGATGTTCGGGAGTGAGCCGCTGATGACCCGATCGAAAGGCCAGCGCTTGCGCAGCCTGCAGGAATCCACGCGACCGTTCGGTGAATTTTTCCAGATCCATAATCGCCCTCGCTCAAGCGCGCCCGATCAGGTCAGCACGCGCTCTTGGATGCTACCCGAGAAAGCCCGAAAGCTTATCCCTGGAGACGATATGGGAATGCTTAACGTATAAACAAGAGGCGCGCCCGCCGCAGTCGAGGGCGGGCGCGCAAGCAACTTTACTCCGGGTCCGCCTGTCCGCGGCCCTGAGCCTCGGTTTGACGGGCCTCGTTCCCGCGGCCATCGCCCTGTCGCGATCCGCGGCGCGGGCCGCGAAGCCGCTGGCGCGGCGCGCGAACCGTCCGCTGTACGCCCTCTTCCGGCTCCTCGGCGGCCGCCTCGGATGCTTCGGCAGGCGCTGCAGGCGACGGCAGCAATTCCTCGGGATAATCCGGCTGGTCATCGCTGGCCACCGGCGGGGTTGCGCCGGCCGGCTCGCTCGGTGCGGTATAAGACGGCTGCTGATCGGCCCGGTAGTTGCCGTAGTTGTTCCCGTGGCCGTTGGGTTGGGTGGCACTGCCGCTGACCGGCTGCGAGGCTTGGCCATCGCCATGAGAACGGCCCTGCTGGCCGTGCTGGCCATGCTGATGGCCGCCCTGACGGTGCCCACTCTGTCCCTGATGGCCGTGGCTCTGGCCGGCCTGATTGCCGGGATTATCGCCCTGCATGCCGTCTATGCCCTGGGCACCGGGGCCGCCGGAATTGTACATCGCGGCTGACAGGCCTTGGCTCACGTTCTGCACATTCACGTCGGCAACAGAGAGTTCGCGCCCGCCCATGCGCGGCCGCTGGCCGTCATTCATGGCGCTCAGCACCCGGTAGTAATGGTCGGCATGCTGGAGAAAGTTCTCGGCGGCAATCCGGTCGCCGGCAGCGCCCGCATCGCGGGCCAACTGCAAATACTTTTCCAAGACCTGATAGGCATTGCCGCGGACCCGTACTTCCTGCCCGCTGCTGTCAAAAGACTGAACTTTGTGCTGGCCGCCACCCATCCCGTGGGGCTTTCGCGGACCACGGCCGCGAGCGCGTCGGTTGTTGTTGTTGTTGTTGTTCTGTTTCATGTGAGCGTCATTTCGTCATCGACTGTGATCGAGAATGGCAGATCAAGCCGCATGTCGGCGTCCTTGCGCGTTTTGCAATATCTCGAAGCGGCTATACCGCTTCCCCTTGGCGCTAGACGCAGTCAATGTGCGGAGGCGCTGTTTTGGGGCTGGCTTCGCTGTGCGATGGCCGGCTTTCCCCCGGGCGCGGCCCATGGTCAGCCCCGACTGCCGGCGCTGACCCTAATCATTTCAGGGCGGCTTTCCAATAGCTTTTTTGACAGCCCTGAGTTGCAGCCACTCGACGGCTTCAAGCTCTTGACTTAGCTACGGTTTTCGGAGCAGGAGGCAACGCGGAATGCCGGCCAGATCCTTGGCTGTTGCAATATGCCGCAACCCGGCCCCCGCCATGATCTCGATAACCGAATCGCTCTGGTCGACCCCGATTTCAAAAGCTGCCAGCCCGCCAGGGATCAGCAGCCGTGTGGCGGCTGGGGCCAGCCGGCGATACGCGCACAGGCCGTCCGTTCCACCATCAAGCGCCGCGCGCGGCTCGTATTGCGCGACCTCCGGCTGCAGTGTGTCGATCTGGCCACTCGGGATATAGGGCGGATTGGAGATGAGGATATCGAACGCCGAGTCGACCTGTTCGTCCCAATCCGAGCGACGGAAGGCCGCGCGCATGGCCAGCCCCAGCGCGGCCGCGTTCTCGCGCGCAACGACGAGCGCCGGCTCGGACGCATCGACGCCCAGCCCCTCGGCACGGGGAAGCTCATGCAGCAGCGCAAGCAGCAAACATCCGGTGCCGGTGCCGAAATCCACCAGGCGAAGCGGCGCGAATCGATCCGGGACTTGATCCAGCACAGCCTGCACCAAGGTCTCCGAATCGGGACGCGGGTCGAGCGTGTGGGCCGTCACCTTGAAGGTGAGCGACCAGAACTCGCGTCGCCCCAGAATATGGGACATCGGCTCGCGCTGTGCGCGGCGCGCCGCCAGTTCCCGGAAACGGACTATTGCCGCCGGATCGATCACACGCTCGGCATGCATGAAGATTGTTGCACGGTCGAGGCCGGTCGCCTCCATCATCAGCAGCCGCGCCTCGCGCTGCGCGTCTTCAAGACCGGCTGCAGCGATGCGTGCCGCCGCATCCTTCAGGAGATCGCCGATCGTCACTCCACTTCCGCCAGCCGCTCGGCCTGATCGTTCGCGATCAGCGCATCGATCACTTCGTCGAGCGCGGCGCCTTCCATCACCTTGTCGAGCTTGTAGAGCGTCAGGTTGATGCGGTGGTCGGTGCAGCGCCCTTGCGGGAAGTTGTAGGTGCGGATGCGCTCCGACCGGTCGCCCGATCCCACCTGGCTCTTGCGATGGGCGGCGCGCTCGGCATCGCGCTTGGTACGCTCCATGTCGTAGAGCCGCGCGCGCAGCACCTTCAGCGCCTTGGCCTTGTTCTTGTGCTGCGACTTCTCGTCCTGCTGCTGCACCACGACACCGGTCGGGATGTGGGTGATGCGCACCGCGCTGTCCGTCGTGTTGACCGACTGGCCGCCCGGGCCGCTCGAGCGGAACACGTCGATTCGCAGGTCCTTCTCGTCGATATGGATGTCGACCTCTTCCGCTTCCGGCATCACGGCCACCGTCGCGGCGGAGGTGTGGATGCGGCCAGATGCTTCGGTTTCCGGCACGCGCTGCACGCGATGGACGCCGGATTCAAATTTCAGCCGCGCGAACACGTTGCGCCCGCTGATGGTCGCGGTCGCTTCCTTGACGCCGCCGAGACCGGTCTCATTGACGTCCATCTGCTCGAACTTCCAGCCCTTGAGCGCCGCATAGCGCGCATACATGCGGAACAGGGCCGCCGCGAACAAGGCCGCCTCTTCGCCACCCGTGCCGGCGCGCACTTCGAGGATGGCGTTGCGTTCGTCCGCCTCGTCCTTGGGCAGGAGCATCAGCTTCACCTTGCGCTCCAGCTCCGGCACGTGCGCCCTCAAGGCGACGACCTCGTCCTCCACCAGGATGCGCATCTCGGCCTCTGTCTTGGAATCGGCCAACAGCGCTTCCAGGTCGCTCAGCTCGCGCTTCGCGATCTTCCATTGCTGGATAGCTTCGACCAAAGGCGTCAGGTCGGCATACTCCTTGGAATTACGCGCGTAGGCCTGCGCGTCCTTCTGGTCCGGACTCGCCAGCAGCGATGCCAATTCGTCGTGCCGTTTCACCACGCGATCGAGCTTTGGTTCCAAGCTCACGTCTTGTCTTCCTTGTTGTTCAAACCAAACAGGCGGCGCAGAGCCGCCTCCAGATCCTTGCCCGGCGCCGCCGCCTTCAACGCGAGGCTCGGGTTGTGCAGCAGCCTGTTGACCAGACGCCGTGTCGCCTCCGTCGCATCGATACCGGGCTGCGCCAGCACTTCGGCGCGATGCTGCTCGAAGTGCCGGTGCAGGTCGGCGATCACCGGCGCGGCTTCCTGCTCCGTCAATTGCCGGCGGAACGATGCCACGGCTTGATTGACGATGCGCCAAGCCTCCTCCGCCTCGCTGGCGCGATGCTGGCGCCCGGCCATCGCCAGCCGCTCCAGATCGTCGAGCGTATATAGGAACGCATCGTCCAGATCCGCAATGCGCGCATCCATATCCCCCGGGACGCCGCTGTCGATCAAGAAGATCGGTCGCCGCTTGCGCGCCTTCAGCGCCGCTTTCACCATCTCCACGGAGACGAGCTCGGCGCCGAGATCGAGGGCGCTGACCACCAGGTCCGAGGCCGCGAACGCCGCCGGCAGCTCCCCGAACGGTCGCCAGTGGGTGTAGTTGCGCTCGGCCCACGCCTTGGCGCGCCGCTCCTGCGGGTGGACCATGGTCCAGCGCTTCATGCCGGTGGCGGACACCTGCTCGAAGATCAGCTCCGCCATGTCGCCGTCGCCGATCAGGAGGCCGTTGAGGTTGCTGACATCGCCGTGCATGCGGCGCAACACGCTCACGGCGCAGGCCGCCATGGAGACCGATTGCCCCGCAATGCCGGTGTCATTGCGCACGCGCTTGGCGGCCTGATACGCCGCCTCCAGAATGCGATCGAGCTCCGGCCCGCTCATGCCGGCGTGCTGCGCCAACTGCTGCAGTTCCTTGACCTGCCCCAGCACTTGCGGCTCGCCCACGATCTGGCTTTCGAGCGAAGCGGCGACGGCGAAGGCATAACGCAGCGCCGCATCGTCGGTCAGCGCATGCAGGCGCGGCGCCATCTCCGCTTCGGTCACGCCGCCGGCCTCTGCCAGTAGCCCCGTCAACGTCGCTTGCGTCGTCGCTGCGTCCGGTGTCACGCACCACACCTCGCAGCGATCGCATGTCACGACCGCCATGGCCTGGGAGATACCGCTCTCGCGGCAGCGGCCGAGCAATCTCAAGACGTCTCCGGCGTCGCCCTGCAGCCGCTCGCGCAGCAATTGCGGCCCTGTGCGATGGTTGACCCCGACGATCAGGAATGTCGAATCGCCTACCCCATGCCGGCTTATGTCACTGATAGTGCGCAAGGGACTCGATCAGGCTGTCGAGCGGCACCTCGCGCTGCTCGCCACTATCGAGATCGCGCAGCGCGGCGACGTTCTTGGCAAGCTCTGTCTCGCCCAGGATCACCGCGACGCGGGCGTTGATCTTGTTGGCGCGCTTCATGCGCTTGCCCATGTTGCCGGAATAGCCGAGATCGGCCGGCAGGCCGGCCCGCCGGATCGTGTTGGCGAGGATCAGCGCCTCGCGCTCCGCCTCATCTCCGATCGGCACCAGGGCGATCGGCCGGCGCACCGCCGGCTCTTCCTTCAACAGCATCATGCAGCGTTCGACACCGCTGGCCCAGCCAACGCCGGGTGTTTCCGGCCCGCCCATGATACCGACCAGTCCGTCATAGCGCCCACCGCCCATCACCGTTCTTTGCGCACCGAGCTCATCGCTCATGATCTCGAAGCAGGTGTGGCAATAATAGTCGAGCCCGCGCACCAGGCGCGGATTGATCGCATGGGGAATGCCGATGGCCTCCAGCCCTTCCAGCACGCGCGAGAAGAAATCGAGGCTCGCCTGGTTGAGGTGCTCGGAATATACCGGCGCGTTGGCCACGATCTCCTTGTCGCCTTCGTCCTTGGAATCGAGGATGCGCATGGGATTGCGCTCCAGCCGTTCCAGGCTTTCCTTGCTCAGCTTCTCCTTGTAGCCGGAGAGATAGGAGACCAGCACGTCGCGATAGGCCTTGCGGCTCTCCGTATCGCCCAGCGAGTTGACCTCGAGGTAGCAGCGATCCCAAATGCCGATGCGGCGCAGGACCTCGACGCCGACTGCGATGATCTCCACGTCGCCCAGCGGGTCCGCGACGCCCAGCAGCTCGACACCGGTCTGGTGGAACTGGCGCATGCGGCCCTTCTGCGGTCGCTCATAGCGGAACATCGGGCCGCTGTAGAAATACTTGAGCGGCACGTGCTGGGCGAGGCCGCCGGAGATGAAGGCGCGCGCGACGCTCGCCGTTCCTTCCGGCCTGAGCGTGATGGTCTCTCCGCCGCGATCGGTGAAGGTATACATCTCCTTGGTCACGATGTCGGAGGTGTCGCCCAGCGTGCGCTTGAACACCTCGGAGAACTCGAAGATCGGTGTTCCGACTTCGAGGTAGCCGTAGCACTCCGCCGCGGCGCGCGTGGTATCGACGACGTGCCGATAACGGCGCATCTCGTCCGGCAACAGATCATGCGTGCCGCGAACCGGCTGAAGCTGAGACACCGAAGAACCTTCCTGGAAAAGTTACGCTTGGCGACCTGAGAAAACGAAGCGAGCCTAGGCGGCGCTGCTGGCGGCCTCGTTCCCGTCGTTGGCCGCCTTCTCCGCCTCGATCTCGGCCGCCTTCTTCTCGATCAGTTCGGCCATATGCTCGACAATGTCCTGGTCCTTCAGGCGATGGTGCTGCTCGCCGGCAATGTAGACCATGTGCGTGTTGTTGCCGCCGCCGGTGAAGCCGATGTCGGTCTCGCGCGCCTCGCCCGGGCCGTTCACCACGCAGCCAATGATGCTGACCGTCATGGGCGTGGTGATGTGGGCGATGCGCTTCTCCAGCGCTTCCACCGTTTTAATGACGTCGAAGTTCTGCCGCGCGCACGACGGGCAGGAGATCAGGTTCACGCCGCGATGCCTGAGATTCAGCGACTTCAGCATCTCGTAGCCGACCCTCACTTCCTCCGTGGGATCTGCGGAGAGCGAGACGCGGACCGTGTCGCCGATGCCAGACCACAACAGCATGCCAAGGCCGATCGAGGACTTGACCGTGCCCGTGCGCAAGCCGCCCGCTTCGGTGATACCGATATGAAGCGGATAGTCGCAGGCTTCGGCGATACCCTGATAGGCGGCGACCGCCAGGAACACGTCCGACGCCTTCACGCTGATCTTGAAATCGAAGAAATCGTGATCCTCGAGAATCTTCGCGTGATTGAGCGCGGATTCGACCATCGCCTCCGGGCATGGCTCGCCGTAGCGCTCCAGCAAATCGCGCTCGAGCGAGCCGGCATTGACGCCGATGCGCATGGAGCAGCCGTGGTCCTTGGCTGCCTGCACCACTTCTTTCACGCGCTGCGCGCTGCCGATATTGCCGGGATTGATGCGCAAGCATGCCGCGCCGGCCTTAGCCGCCTCGATGCCACGCTTGTAGTGGAAGTGGATGTCCGCGACGATCGGGATCTTGGTCGCCTTCACGATCTGCGACAGCGCCGCCGTCGATTCCTCGTCTGGGCACGAGACGCGGACGATATCCGCGCCGGCCGCCTCGATCTCCTGGATCTGCGTGATGGTCGCCGCCGCATCCGCCGTCAGCGTGTTGGTCATGGTCTGGACGGTGATCGGCGCATCGCCGCCCACCAGCACCGATCCCACCTGGATTTGCCGGGACTTGCGGCGGTGGATGTCGCGATAAGGGCGGACGCTCATTAATCCATCTTTCCTGTTTGGGGCACCCGATCACCTAGGAGGCAAAATGGGCGCAATTCAACGGGCGTGCGATTGGCATCGCCGCATTCGGGCAGAAGATGCGCTGAGAGGGGCAAAAGATCAAGCCCACTGCCCTCTTGTCAACCATTTGAAATAGAAGGGCTAATCCGTGCCGATCAGGAGGTCAGTTGGTGGTCGGCGTGGCTTTGCTGGTCTTGAAGGCGCTGCCGTCCTTCAGCTTCTTGGCATCGAGCGGGATATCGCGCTTCACTAGCCCCACTGTCCCCAGGCTCTTGAGCTTGGTGCCATCGACCAGGATCTCCACGCCGCCGGCATTGCCGGTGGTGAACATCAGGCCTTGTTCGTCTGGCACTGTATAGGTCTCGCCCGCCCGGAGAACTCGCGAAAAGATAACGTCCTTCTTGGCGTTGGTGACCTGGATCCAGCTTTCAAGCCGCGCCCGCACCACGATTTTTCCCGCCGGGCCCTGGGCTTGGGCGGCGGCTGCCTGCTGCGGCGGGGATTCTTCGAGCACTTCCTCGCCCGTGTTGGCGAGGTCAGCCTCGGGTGGCACCTGGTCCTCGGCTTCCGTAGCCGCTTCGGATCCCATGGGCGTGCCGACAGGCGCTTCCGCGACCGGCGGCTCTCCGGCCGGGATCTCGGCTGGCGCACTGGCATTGGCGCCCGTTGGCGACGGGACGGCCGGCTTGGTAGCTGGTGGTACAACCGGGGCAGTATCAGGGGTCACCGGCTCCACCGGCGGCTCAATCTCGGCGGTCTCTGTCGCCCTCTCTCTCGGGGCGGTTGCGTAGCCCCAGGCAACATAGCCCGCGATGCCCAGGATCAGGAACCCGGCCAGCAGAATGACCGGCGAAACCTGGAACTCGGGCAAGCCGATGCCGGCCGGCGGCGCCGGCGCCGCGCGCTTATCCACCCATCTGTGCTGCCCGGCCAGCGCATCGTGGTAGTCGGTGATCAGGCGATTGCCATCGAAACCGAGATAGTTCGCATAGGTGCGGATATAGCCGATCATGTAGGCGGTGCCCGGCAGATCCTTGCGCCGGCCCTCCTCGATGGCTTTGAGATAATTTGGCTTGATGTGGGTGACGGCGGAAACGGTAGCGAGATCCTGGCCCACCTCTTCGCGGCGGCTGCGGAGCATGGCGCCAATCTCGATCAGGCCACCGCGCGCGGCCTGGTTAGTCTCTGTGGTGCCGGACCCGTCCATCATGTCCATATATCTGCCCGGAACACTTTCGGAATCCTTACAAGATTCCGCCCTTGCCCTCGTGCCGCCGGACGCTGGTCTCTAGGAGCTAAATATATACCCCGGCCGAGGCGTCGCAATGTGTTAAAGGGGAATCTTGTGATCCGACGCATAATCAAGCAGCGCGCTCCTCAAGGAAGGCCCGTCGAGGTGTCGAACGGTCTGCCAGTAACCACGTAACCCCTTGAAATCCAGGCCGCGGATAGTAGCCCGCATGGGCAGCACGCGTGGCGGTGCCATCGACAGGGCACGGTAACCCAGGCAGAGCAGCGCCATCGCCGCCAGCGGGTCGCCCGCCATCTCCCCACACAGGCCAAGCGGCTTGCCCGCTTCGCTCGCGGCGCGTGCTACCTCCGCCAGGGCCCGCAGCATCGCAGGCGCCAACGTGTCGTACCGCCCAGCCGCAGCCGGATTATCGCGATCTGCTGCAAACAGAAATTGCTGCAGATCGTTGCTTCCGACCGACAGAAAATCGACGCGTGGTAGTAATTCCGGCAGCTGCCAAAGCAAGGCCGGCACTTCCACCATCGCGCCAACCCTAACCTCGCTGGGTAGCGGAATGTTCCGGCGCGCCTGGCGCTGCAGCTCCAAATCCAGCAACCGGCGGCAGGAATCGAATTCCGCGATCTCCGTCACCATCGGGAACATGACGGACAGCTTGCGCCCCGAGGCCGCGTTCATCATGGCGCGCAATTGCTGGCGCAGCATGGCCGGCCGGTCGAGCGCGATCCGGATGGCGCGCCAGCCCATAGCCGGATTCTCCTCCGGATCGCGTTTCCAATAAGGCAGCACCTTGTCCGACCCGATATCGAGGGTGCGGAAAATGACCGGCAGGTCGCCCGCGCCGTCCAGGACCTTGCTGTAGATCTCCGTCTGGCGCGTCACGTCGGGATATTCGTGCGCGATCATGAACGGGATCTCGGTGCGATAGAGACCGATACCGGCGGCACCGGTGGCCGCCAGCTGCGGCACGTCCATCAGCAAGCCGGCATTGATGAGGAGATCGACCTTGATGCCGTCGGTCGTCACCGCGGGCAGATCGCGGATCGCCTCGTATGCCTCGCGTTTCATCAGACGCTGGCGCATGCTTTCGGTGAAGGCTTGCAGAAGATCGTCCGACGGCCGGATGAAGAGCGTGCCGTTGTCGCCGTCGATCACCAGCGGGTCGCCGTCGCCGACCTTCTGCATCAGGTCCTGGCAGCGGCCGAGCACCGGAATGTCGAGCGCCCGCGCAACGATCGCGACATGCGCATTCTGCGAGCCCTCCTCCAGCACCAGCCCTTTGAGGCGCGTGCGGTCATAGTCGAGCAGGTCGGCCGGGCCCATGGCGCGCGCGACCACGATCGCCTCGTCCGGCAGGCGGCGCGTGCTCGGGACGTCCGCGCCCAGCAGATGGCGCAGCAGGCGGTTGGCGAGATCGTCGAGATCGGCGAGCCGTTCGCGCAGATAGGCGTCGGTCACTTCGCGCATGCGGGCGCGGGTGTCGTTCTGCACCTTCTGCACCGCGGCTTCCGCGGTCAGGCCGGACTGCACCGCCTCCATCATGCGGTTGCGCCAGCCCTGGTCCTGGGCGAACAGGCGATAGGTCTCCAGCACCTCGAAATGCTCTCCATGGCCCGCGATGTCACCGGCGGAGAGCAGCGCGTCGATCGAGCTGTGCATTTCCGAGAGCGCCGCAGTCAGCCGCTCGACTTCGCGCGCCGGGTCCTCTGCCACCAGATTCAGGAGCTGCAGCGTCGGCTGATGCAGCACGGCGACGCCGCGCGCCAGGCCTGGGCAAAGCGTGATCCCATCCAGCCGGATCGGCAGCAGCGCGATGCCGTCGCCCGGCCGCAGCTCGTCCTGGCTGACCAGCTCGCCGCTCGCAACCAGCTCCGCCAACACCATGGCGACGGTCTCGAGGGTCTCGATCTCTTCTTCGCTGTATTGCCGGCGCGTGCGGTTCTGGATGACCAGCACGCCGATGACCCGGCCGGCGCGCAGGATCGGCACGCCCATCAGCGATTGATAGATCTCTTCACCGGTTTCCGGACGATAGGCGAATTGCGGATGATGCTGTGCGTCGGCCAGAGCCAGCGGCCGCGCATGGCTGGCAATGTCGCCGACCAGGCCTTCGCCTACCCGCAGACGCGTCTTGTGCACGGCCTCTTTCTTGAGGCCTTCGGTGGCGAACAGCTCCAGCACTTCGCCGGCGCGCAGCAGATAGATGGAGCAGACCTCCGCCACCATCTCGCCCGCGATCAGCTTCACGGTCTGATCGAGGCGCATCTGTGCCGGACCGCCCCGCGCCATCACGTTGCGCAAGCGCTTCAGCAAAATGCGCGCTCCGGTAAGGCCAATCCCGTCGGTCATGGCCCTACCCGGAGATGGATTTGGGGCGTTCCAGCACGGCCTGGAGCGCTTCTTCGATCAGTTCCTGGATGATCTTCGCGGTCGGCTGCTCCTTGGTGACCATGCCGACGCTCTGGCCCGCCATCAGCGAGCCGGTCTCCACATCGCCTTCGATCACCGCGCGGCGCAGGGCGCCCGCCCAGAAATGCTCGATCTCGAGCTGGGCCGCCTTCTGGTCCAGCTGGCCACGGTCGAACTTCTCGATGACCTGCCTCTGCACGTCCATGAACTTGCGCACGCCTTCGTTCACCAGCGCCCGCACCGGAATGACAGGGAAGCGGTTGTCCAGTGCGACCGAGGGCATGGCGTCGCGCGCTGCCGCGCGGATGAAGGCCTGCTTGAACTTGGAATGCGCGATCGATTCGGTCGCGCAGACAAAGCGCGTGCCGAGCTGCACGCCCGACGCGCCCATTTCCAGGTAGCCCAGCATGGCGTTCCCTCGGCCGATGCCGCCCGCCACGAACACCGGAACGTCCCGCACGACGGGCAGGATCTCCTGCGCCAGAACGCTGGTCGAGACCGGGCCGATATGGCCGCCGGCCTCCATGCCTTCAATCACGATGGCATTGGCGCCGGTGCGCACCAGCTTCCTGGCAAGCGCGACCGCCGGAGCGAAGCACATCACCTTCGCGCCGCCCTGTTTCAACCGCTGGATGGCGGACGCCGGCGGCAGACCGCCGGCCAGCACCACATGCCCCACCTTTGCATCGAGACAAACCTCGACCAGCTGCTCAAGTTTTGGATGAAGCGTGATCAAATTCACGCCAAAGGGCTGGCTGGTCAGCTTGTAGGTTTCGGCGATCTCAGTCGCCAGGACCTCGGGTGTCATGGAGCCGGAAGCGATCACGCCGAACCCGCCGGCATTGGAGATGGCCGCAACCAGATGGCGCTCCGAAACCCAGGTCATTGCCCCGCCCATGATGGCGTAGCGGCAACCGAGGAACTCGGTTCCGCGACGCCACAGGTAGTTCAGCAGTGCCTCGGCGTGCGCACGGTCCATCTTGTTGTCTGTGGTCCTGATTCCCTTATGCGGCGTCGAGCCCGTACGCCGTATGCAAGGCGCGTACCGCGAGCTCAGTATACTCCTCCGCCACCAGCACGCTGATCTTGATCTCGGAGGTGGAGATCACCTGGATGTTGATGCCCTTTTCCGCCAGCGCCTTGAACATGCGCTGCGCGATGCCGGCATGCGAGCGCATGCCGACGCCGATCACCGATACTTTCACCACGTTCGAATCGGCGATCATGCCCGCGAACTGCACCTGATTGCGTTGCCCCTCGATCACCTGCTTGGCGCGCTCGAAATCCGCCTTGGACACGGTGAAGGTCATGTCGGTGGTGTCGCCCGACTCCGACACGTTCTGCACGATCATGTCGACGTTGATGTTGGCGTCCGCCAGCGGGCCGAAGATGGAGGCGGCGACGCCCGGCCGGTCGGCCACCTTGAGCAGCGTGATCTTCGCTTCGTCGCGGCTGTAGGCGATGCCGCTCACCAGTTCCTGTTCCATGATCTCATCCTCATCCACCACCAGCGTGCCGGGCTTGTCCTCGAAGCTCGAAAGCACCTGCAGCCTGACACCGTGCTTCATCGCCATCTCGACCGAGCGGATCTGCAGCACCTTGGCCCCGACCGAGGCCATCTCCAGCATTTCCTCGTAGCTGATCTTGTCCAGCTTGCGCGCCTTGGCGACGATCCGGGGATCGGTCGTGTAGACGCCGTCGACATCGGTGAAGATGTCGCAGCGGTCCGCCTTCAGGGCCGCGGCCAGCGCCACCGCCGAGGTGTCCGATCCGCCGCGGCCCAACGTCGTCACGCGATTGTCCTGGCCCACGCCCTGGAACCCGGCGACCACCGCCACCTGGCCCTGGGCGAAGCGCGCGATCATATCCTCAGTGCGAATGCGCGTGATGCGCGCCTTGCCGTGGGCATCATCGCTCTCCACCGGGATCTGCCAGCCCAGCCAGGAGCGGGCATTGACGCCGATGGTCTGCAGCGCGATGGCGAGGAGGCCGCACGTCACCTGCTCGCCCGAGGCCACCACCACGTCATATTCGCGGGCGTCGTAGAGCGGCGACAATTCACCGCACCAGGCGACCAGCTGGTTGGTGGTGCCGGACATGGCGGAGACCACAACCGCGACCTCGTTGCCGGCGTCGACCTCGCGTTTAACGCGCTGGGCGACGGCGCGAATGCGCTCGATATTGGCGACCGAAGTCCCGCCAAACTTCATGACCACGCGGGTCTTGGTCTTTGCCGGCGCCTTCATGTTCGGAAAAAACCCTTAAACTGCAGCAGATTGCCGGCCGGAAGGCATTGTCTTGCCGGCGGCGGCTATCCATACTCAAAGGAACCCAGCGAAGCAAGGGCTGGGCCTTCGTTTCAACGGCGGATTTCCGCCAGAATCGGCCGATTGTATCGATGTCTTTCCACTCCATCCCCGATCCCGCCGTCACGACGGTCGACAGCACCGAGATCGCCAAGTTCAGCGCCATGGCCGAGGCCTGGTGGGACCCGACCGGCGATTTCAAGCCGCTGCATCAGCTCAACCCGACCCGCATCGGATTCATCCGCGATGTCGCCACGCGCCACTTCGGCCGAGAGCCGGGCGATACCCCGTTCGAGGGCTTGTCCTTGTGCGAGATCGGCTGCGGCGGCGGCCTCTTGACCGAGCCGATGCGCCATCTGGGCGCAGACGTGACCGGCGTCGATCCCTCCCAGCGCAACATCGGCATTGCCCGCGCACATGCGGAGCAGAGCGGGCTCAAGATCACCTACCTGCAATGTGCGGCAGAGGACATGGTGGAGCGCGGCGCGCACTTCAACATTGTGCTGGCAATGGAAGTGATCGAGCATGTCGCGAACGTCGATGCCTTCATCGCGAACTGCGCCCAGCTGGTGCGGCCGGGCGGCCTGATGTTCTTCGCGACGCTCAACCGCACCGCCAAGGCTTTTGCGCTGGCGATCGTCGGCGCGGAATACGTCATGCGTTGGCTGCCGCGCGGCACCCACGACTGGCGCAAGTTCGTCAAGCCCTCCGAGCTGGCGCGCCCTTTGCGCCAGGCTGGTTTCGCCATCGAGCAGATGACCGGCGTCACCTACAATCCTCTGGCCGACCGCTGGTCTCTCACCCGCGACCTCGACGTCAACTACATGCTGGCAGCGAAGCGGGTTTGATGTTGCGTGTGAATTCCCTGGAGCCGGGAGACTTTGCTTCTTTCAGAGAATGACGGTGTTGCGGACACTAAGCGATCAGACCGCACAGCGATCTTCAGACTTCTGATATCTGATCTCTGATTACTGAATCCTAAGCGTCCGACCTTGGCAGCCAGGGGATGCGCGCAACCTCGACGCCTTCTTCCTCCAGCTCCTGATGCTCCTGATCGGTCGCTTCGCCGTAGATGCCGCGCGATTCGGTTTCGCCGTAATGGATCTTGCGCGCTTCCTCGGCGAACTTGTCGCCGACATAGTCGCAATTTGCTTCGACCTGACTGCGGATCTCCTGCAGATGCTGGCGCATCGTGGTCGCCATCACCGACATCGGATGACGGTTCTCATCCACCGCCGGCTTGGCAGGCAGGTTCGCGGACTGCTGCTTCTTCTCGGACCCGCTGATGCGCGGTGCCATCAGCGCCTTGGAGACCTTGCGGCTGCCGCAGGACGGGCACTCGACCGTCTTGCGCGCAAGCTGCCGCTCGCAAGTCTGGCCATCCTTGAACCAGGCTTCGAATTCGTGCTCCTTGGCACAGCGGAGTTGGTAAAGAATCATCGCTCGAAAAGTTGCCGTTGATCGCGTGTTCCGGGCTTAACAGATGGCACAGCTGGAAAGTTTAACAAGTCTAAATGCGTCGCAGCTATGACAACAGCGTGTGAGACCCGTCCTTCTGCCTGGGTGGCGGCCCATGCCGGCCTCATTCCCGCTGGGTCAAAAGTCCTTGATCTGGCCGCCGGCAGCGGACGCCATACCCGCTATTTCAAGAACTTAGGCTGTCAGGTCACCGCGCTGGACCGCGATGTCGCTGACCTTCATGACCTGACGCAGGCCGGTGTCGAAGTCCTGGCCGCCGACCTGGAAGACGGCTCCCCTTGGCCGCTGGGCGACCGGCGGTTCGACGGGATCATCGTCACCAACTATCTCCACCGCCCGCTCTTCCCGCACCTGGCCGGCGCGCTGGCGCCGGGCGGCGTGCTGATCTACGAGACCTTCGGCCAAGGCAACGAGCGGTTCGGGAAGCCCAGCAATCCCGACTTCCTGCTCCGCCCCGGCGAGCTGCTGGAATTCGCCGCCACGCAGGCGTTGCAGGTGCTGGCCTATGAGTGCGGCGACGTGACGGAACCCAGGCGCGCTGTCGTCCAGCGCATGGTTGCACAGCGGCTGCGCTAGCGGCGAACCTCAAGCCACCGGGCGCAGCGACATCGCGCTGCGCACCGACTCAAGCGCCACAGCCATCGGCATCAAGATAAGCGCGACGATCCACGTGCCGAGATTGCGCTGCGCCATCGCCAGGCAGACCGCGGGAAGGCCGACGAAGCTCCTCGCGTCGTGATGCACAACCAGCAGATCGAGTGTTGGATCGACGGTAAGCTCCACCCTGTCGCCGACGAGCGTGCGCATCGGCTTTAGATTGAGGGTGCCCGCCGGCCATTCCATGCGGAGCCGCCCTGCGGAATTACGGAGTTCCCGGAGCTGCCGGAAATAGCAGGCGAGCCGCGGCTTCACGAAGCGTGCCTCTCGCAGATCGTAGCGCGCCGGCTGCAGGACCGCACCGGCCAGCCGATCGACCGAATGCAGCTCCGCCCGCTCGGGCAAATCCTTCGGGAGCCGGAAGCTCCAGGCGAGCCCCAGCCGATGAAACAGCAGCAGCGTCCACCAGCCTGGATCCCATTCGCCCGCGAACAGGCCAAGCCGCGCCGAGCCAGGATAGGCATGGTGATTGTTATGCCAGCATTCGCCCATGGTGAGGATGGAGGTGAGGCGGATGTTGCGCCCCTGCACGGCGGCATCCCTCACTTCGACATGCATGCCGCCGTCATTGTGCGCGAAGTAGCCGATGAGCCAGTGGCCGAGCACGCCCGCCGTTACCCGCGCGCAGGTGCCGAAGATCACGAAGCTCCAGCCGCCCATGGCGTAGAACAGCAAGGCCGGCGGGATCTGCTGCAGCATCCAGGTCGCTTCCAAGAAGCGATAGAAGCGATCCTCCGCGATGCGCGGCTCGATCGCGATGTTCGGCGGATTCTTGAGTATGAGCTCGCAATTCAGCTGCCACCACGCATCCTTCCAGAACGAACTTCCATGACGCAGGTAGTCATGACAGGTTGGCAGACGCTGCGCGTAGTCGCGCAGCTCGTGCGCACGCATCAGCCCCAGCGGCCCCGCCAGCCCGACCTGTACACCCATATAGACCAAGAAATACTCGAGCCATTTCGGGCATTCATAGCTGTTGTGGATCAGCTTGCGGTGGCTGCCGAGCGAGTGGCCGAGCAGCAGCACGGCGCCGGTGACGAGGAAGAAGAGGAGAAGGCCGGACCACGTGAAGAAATAGACACCGCCAATGACAGCCGCGCCGGCCATGCCCAGGAACCAGAGCGACTTCAGCGGCGCGTAGCGGACGTCGCCTTCGATGACGCTGTTGAGATCGTCGGTGGAAACGCGATGATGACTGAGGCTTTCCGGCAGATGCTGCATGGCTTTCCCCTCTTTGCCTGAGCGCCGGCCGCGAAGATCAGCCCGGCTTGCGTACCGTCTTCGTTTTCGTCTTCGTCTTCTTCTGCGCCGCGAGCTTGCGCGACTCGCGCTTCAAGGGCCCGCCGACCGGGCACAGCTCGAAGGCGAAGCCGGCCAGCGTGTTCACGAGATTGTCGGGCGCGAGCTTGTAGAGCACGAACTGCCCGTGCCGTGCGCTGGTGACGAGGCCGGCATTCTCCAGGACGGAGAGATGCCGCGAAATCGTCGGTGCGCTCATCTTGAAGCGCTCCGCCAGCTCGGAGGTCGAGAGCTCCGCCGATGATAGGTAGGCGAGGATCTCCCGCCGCGGGCCGGAGGCGAGCGCTTCAAAGACCTTGTCCAGCGACATGCGAAAACTCAATCATTAGCTAATTTGCTAATTGCACAATTCCACAATATACTGCTTCCGTCAAGTCAGCGTGTGAGGGGTTACCATGCCGATACTGAGATCTGCTGGAATGGAGTCGATCTCTCGGCTTCACACGGCAACAATGGAAACTCGGCTTTGGCACGGTGCCAAAAAGCACTTGCTTCGGATCTTGGTCTACCTGGTTGTGGGGCCGCTCGTCGGCGGCGCGACCTTCGATTTTTGGACGATCGTGTCGACGCGGCCGCTTCTCGATAGCACGCTCACAGCGATCGTTCTGCTGCCGGTGGTCATGCTCTGCGGATTGCCGGTCGGTTGGAAGGCAGCGCTCTTCACCGGGTTGGCGATGAGCCTGCTCACGCCGCTCTTCAGGTATCGCCCAGCCTCGCTTCTGAGCTCGGCGGTGGTGGGCGGAGGGGCTGGCGGATCGCTGCTCCTGTACAGCGACCTGTTGCCATCGTTTGACTGGCACGGCGCTGGATTCGGTGCCGCCGGCGCAATCGCCGCGACACTAGTCGTCCACATCTGGCCGGCTGTGGCGCCCCGCAGCGTGTGAGCTTCTTGCGGCAATCTCTCTGATCACCGCTCCTCCGGGAGCCGCGTCAGTGAACTGCTCAATAAAAGCCCCGCGACCGAAGCCGCGGGGCAACAGACCAGATCAGTCGAAATGTGTTACCTCGGCTGCGGCACGATGCGCAGGTAGGGCTTCAGCGCCTTCCAGCCGCCGGGGAATTTCTGCTTGGCCTGGTCGTCGGAGACCGAAGGCGGGATGATCACGTCTTCACCCTGCTTCCAGTTCACCGGCGTGGCGACCGTGTGCTTGGCGGTGAGCTGGCAGGAATCCAAGAGGCGCAGCACCTCGTCGAAGTTGCGGCCGGTGCTCATGGGGTACGTGAGCGTCGCCTTGATCTTCTTGTCCGGGCCGATGACGAAGACCGAGCGCACGGTGGCGTTGTCCGCCGGCGTGCGGCCTTCCGACGTGTCGCCGGCACCGGCCGGCAGCATGTCATAGAGCTTCGCGACCTTGAGGTCCGAATCGCCGATCAGCGGATAGTTGACCTTGGCGCCTTGAGTCTCCTCGATGTCCTTGGACCATTTCTCGTGGTTGCCGATGGGGTCGACGCTAAGGCCCAGGATCTTGGTATTGCGCTTGTCGAACTCGGGCTTCAGGCGCGCCATGTAGCCGAGTTCGGTGGTGCAGACCGGGGTGAAGTCCTTGGGGTGCGAGAACAGGATGCCCCAGCTGTCACCCAGGTAGTCGTGGAACTTGATCCTTCCGGCCGTCGAATCCTGCTCGAAGTCCGGAGCGGTATCGTTGATGCGTAGCGACATCTCTTCCTCCCTTGCGACTGAAATCTTGCGGCAATGGCCGCTATTCGCTGGCGGCCCGCATCAAACTGTGCGGCCGCTCGAACTCCCGGTCGTGGCGCAGCGCCGGCACCATGGCGCGCGCCTTCGATACCTGCTCGAGATCGACGTCGGCCATGATGTAGCCCGGCTGGTCGCCCGCATCCGCCAGCACCTCGCCCCATGGGGAGATGATCAGCGAATGGCCATAGGTGCGGCGGCCTTCCGCATGCTCCCCGGTCTGCGCCGGCGCGAACACGAAGCAGCCGGCCTCGATCGCTCGGGCGCGCAGCAACACGTGCCAATGCGCCTGGCCGGTCGGCACCGTGAAGGCGGCCGGCACCGTCAGCATCACCGCGCCGGCGTGGGCCAGCGCCCGATGCAGATAGGCAAAGCGCACATCATAGCAGATGGTGAGGCCGAGCGCGCCCCAGGGCGTTTGCGCCACCACCGCCTGCTCGCCCGGCTTCACGCCGTTCGATTCGCGATAGGTCTCGCCGTTCGGCAGATCGACGTCGAACATGTGGATCTTGTCGTAGCGCGCGACGGTGCTGCCCGACGGATCGAACAGGAAGCTGCGGTTGGCGATGCGCCTTTCGTCGGCGCGCACCGGCATCGAGCCGATCAGCAGCCAGATGCCGAGCTCCTTCGCCAACGCGGAGAAATGCGGGATGCCAGGGTGCGCCTCCTCGACCGGCGTCTTGGCGAGTTGCCGCGCGCGGTTCGGCTCGATCAAAGTGGTGTTTTCCGGCGTCATGACGAGCTGCGCACCGGCGCCCGCCGCCGCCCGAATGAACGCGCTCGCGCTCTCGAGATTCGGCGCGATCTCCGCGGCCGAATTCATTTGAACACACGCAGCCTTGAAAACTTTGCTCATGCCCTCGTCCAATCAGATTGCCGGCCGATCAGGAGGCCGGCAGTTCCGACGCTGGTTGGTCCAGCAGGGGTTTCAGCTTGCCCGCGCGATCCAGAGCGTAAAGATCGTCACAACCGCCGACATGCTGCCCGTTGATGAAGATCTGCGGAACGGAGGTGCGGCCGCTTGCCCGCTGACGCATTTCAGCGCGCAGGCCGCTATCGCACATTACATCGACCTCTCGGTAGGTCACACCCCGTTCTTCCAACAGCTTCTTGGCACGCCAGCAATAGGGACAAAGCATGGTGGTGTAGATTTCAACGCGCGCCATGCGTCTGTCCGCTTCCGTGGCTGTCGTGCATCTGACGCCTCTCGGCAGTTGCTATCAGGTCAGTACTTTTGGCCGTGAACAAGCATTTTGCAAGTAGGTTGCTGCCCGATATTTGCTAGGTGGGCTGTATCCTGACAACTCGCGCCAGAACCAGCAGATCGACGGCACTCGCCCCTGCCAGCCGTAGGGCTTTGGCGCAGGCTTCCGCCGTCGCCCCGGTCGTCAAAACGTCATCGATCAGCAAAATCCGAACCCCCGCCGCGCGTTGCGTCTGGCGCGGATGGAGGGCGAAGGCGCCGGCTACATTGCGCTGCCGCTGGCTGCGGCCGAGATGGCCCTGGGACGCCGTCGCCCGCTGCCGGACCAGCAGGTCCGGAACCACAAGTTTTCCTCGCAAGGCGCCGATGGCGTTGGCCAGCACGGCCGCCTGGTTGTAGCGCCTCCGGACCAGCCGCCAGCGGTGCAGCGGCACCGGGGCGATAACGTCCGCCGACGCCACCAGGTCCGCCCCAGCCCGCGCCATCCAGCCGGCGAAGGTCGCGGCACCATCGATCCGGTCCGCATGTTTGAAGCGCAGGACCAAATCCCGGCTGGCGTCGTCATAGGTGAGCGCCGCTCGTGCCCGGTCATAGAGCGGCCGCTTGGCGGTGCAGGCGGCACACAGGCTGCCCTCGCCCATGTCGAACTCGAAGGGAAAGCCGCAGCAGGCGCAGCAAGGCGTGCCCAGGAACTTGAGCGCGGACCAGCACCGGCCGCATAGAGAGCCGGAATCCGCAACGATCTCGCCGCATTTCAGACAGCGCGGCGGCAGGATCGCATCCAGCAGCCAGGAGGCCGATCTGCGCAGGACGGGAGCAAGGACCATCCCGGCAGCTTGCGGAGTGGCACCGGTTCCTGTCAATTGGCCGCGGCTGGAAGGTGGAATGGTTCAGAGCACTGTCCCGGAACAGGCGCGTATTTTCGATCGCCGCTTGCTGCGAGAGCGGCGGGGGCGGGCGGCGCGCGATCTGCACGCCCATGATTTCCTGTTGAAGGAAATTGGCGAGCGGCTGTGCGACCGCCTCAGCGACATCGCACGCAGCTTTCCGCTGACATTGGATCTTGGTGCGCGCGATGGCCTGCTGGCCCGCACACTGAACGGCCGCGGCGGCATCGAGACGCTGATCCAATCCGATGCTTCGCTCATCAACGCACGAGGGCTGCAGAAGGCAGGCCCGAGTCTGGTCGCCGACGAAGAGCTATTGCCCTTCAAGGCGGAATGCTTCGATGCGATCCTCAGCAATCTCGCGCTCCACTGGGTCAACGACCTGCCGGGCGCGCTGGTCCAGATCCGCAGCAGCCTGAAACCGGATGGACTGTTTCTCGCCAGCCTGTTTGGAAGCGGGACGCTCACGGAACTGCGCAGCTGCCTCATGGAAGCGGAGCTCGCGGAGCTCGGCGGCGCCAGTCCGCGGATCTCGCCCTTCGCCGATCTGCGCGATGCCGCCGGCCTGTTGCAGCGCGCCGGCTTCGCGCTGCCGGTGGCGGATGTCGATACGATAACCGTCACCTACGGCGATGTCTTCGCCTTGCTTCGCGATCTCCGCGGCATGGGCGAAACCAACGTGTTGCTCGAAAGGCTGAAGCACCCGACCCGCCGCACCATTTTCGCCCGCACCGCCGCGCTCTATCAGGACCGCTTCGCCGATCGCGAGGGCCGCCTGTGCGCGACCTTCCAGGTCCTTTTCCTCACCGGCTGGGCGCCGCATGAATCGCAGCAGCAGCCGGCAAGGCGCGGCAGCGGCAAGACCAGCTTGAAGGATGTGTTCCGATCCTCATGAATCCGCGTAGCCATTCGGGCACTGGACCCGCTCACCGACGTTACCCGTGGATGAAGCTGGCGTGAACCGGGCTCGTCCGTCGAGAGCGGAGACGTTGATGTCCGCCGCAGGCTCTGCCGAAACTGATAGATTTGCCGCAATGTCGCCAGGGGTATCCGGCAGCGCCGCGGCAATCAGCCCGAAAGCCAACACGCCGATCGCCAGATTGAACTTCCAACTGCCCTTGGGTGGCACGTGGTCTTCCCACTGGTAGCTTTCGAGATGCATCATGACCCGTCTCCTTGAGAACGGGGCCAGACTGGCAGGGGCCTGTAGCAGAACTTTGTCGATCGGGGCCCGCAAAAGCCGCAACCTGTCACGGGCGCGCCGGCTGACAAAGTTTGATACACTTTTCCTCCTGGGGCGGGGGCTCGGGCAGTGCTAAAAAATTCGGCATTGGAGCTGCAGCCATGGAATCCATGCCCCACATCGCGATCGTCGACGATCACAAGGACATCCGTGAACTGGTCGGGCGTTATCTGGGGCAGCATGGCTGCCGCGTCAGTGCTGCCGACAGCGCCGCCAGCCTGCGTCATCTGCTCCAGCGCAGCGCGCCGGACCTGGTCGTGCTCGATGTCATGATGCCGGGCGAAGACGGCCTCTCCGTCTGCCGGTATCTGCGCGCGACCAGCAACCTGCCTGTCATCCTCCTGACGGCAGCGGCGGAAGAGACCGACCGCATCATCGGCCTCGAGATCGGCGCAGATGATTATGTGACAAAGCCGTTCAATCCCCGTGAATTGCTGGCGCGCATCAAGGCGGTGCTGCGCCGCGCCAACAGCCTGCCGCCGCAGCGCTCCGCCCAGCGCAACAAGGCGGTGCGCTTCGATCGCTGGACGCTCGATGTCGGCCGGCGCGAGCTGATCGGCGCCGATGGCGTCGCGGTGCCGCTGAGCACGGCGGAATATCGCCTGCTGTGCGTGCTGGTCGAGCGGCCGGGCCTGGTGCTGACGCGCGATCAGCTGCTGGACCTCACCGTCGGGCGCGCGGCGGACGTCTATGACCGCTCCATCGACAACCAGGTCAGCCGGCTGCGCAAGAAAATCGAGCTCGATCCTCGCAATCCCTCGCTGATCAAGACGCATTGGGGCGGCGGCTACAGCTTTACCGCCGAGGTAACGCCGGCATGATGGGCATCAGATGCCTGTTTTCGCGGTGCTTCTGGACCAGGAGCCTGGTCGGCCAGCTGATCGGCTTCATGCTGCTGGCGCTGGTGGTCTCGCAGACCATCAGCTTTTTCGTCTATTGGGACGAGCGCGGGCATGCGCTGCGTGCTGCCGCGAAGGAGGAATTCCTGGTGCGCTCCGCCTCGGTCGCGCAGCTGCTGGAAACCACGCCCGCCGTCTATCACCCAGAGATCCTGCAGGCGGTTGCCACCACCTACACGCGCTTCTGGCTGACCAAGGAGAAGCCCGATGATGTAGCAGCCTGGAAGGAGGAGGCGTGGCACCGCCTCGCCCAGCCTCTGCCGCGCTATGGGGAACCCGAACCGGCCCCGCACGGCACGCCGGAACGGCATGCATCGGCGGCCGACCCGGCGCTGATCGCGGCGCAGGCCCAAGCGTCGGATCCGGGCACCTGGGGCGTGCTGGCGGCGCGGGACTGGTCCCTCGGCCGGGTGGCCCACTACGTGCGGCTGGATCACACGTTCGGCTCCGGCCTGACGGTTCAGCTCCAGGACGGAACGTGGCTGAACGCCGCGTTTGCAAAAGCGGCCTACGGGTCGATCTGGACCTCTCAATCCACCGTTTCCCTCGCCATTACTGCAGTGGTCCTGACGATGATTGCCGTGCTGGTTGCGCATCGTGTGTCGCGGCCGATGCGGCGTCTCGCCTTTGCGGCCGAGGCCTTCGGCCGCGGCGAGGACACGGCGCGCTTGCCCGAGGAAGGGCCGATTGATATCCGCCGCACCGCCGAGGCCTTCAACCGTATGCAGGAGCGGCTGCGCCGTTTCGTGTCCGACCGCACCAGCATGCTGGCTGCCATCGGGCACGATCTGCGCACGCCGATCACCTCGCTACGCCTGCGCGCCGAGTTCGTCACCGATTCCGAGATGCGCGAGAAGATCCTGGCGACGCTCGACGAGATGCAGGCCATGACCGAAGCAACCCTCGCCTTCGCACGGGAAGAGGCGACCGGCGAGCCGACCCGCGTCATCGACCTCGCGGCGCTGACGGAAAGCGTGTGCAACGACCTCGCCGATCTCGGCTGGGACGTCACTTTCGCGGAGAGCGGCAAGGTGCCGTATCGCTGCCGGCCGGCCGCGATCCGCCGCGCGCTGCGCAACCTGATCGAGAATGCCGTGCGCTATGGCGGCTGCGCGCGCGTCAGTCTCGCCCTCACCAAGGACTCGTTCGAGATTTCCATCGAGGATAGCGGCCCCGGCATTCCGGAAGAGGAGTTCGAGCGCGTCTTCGCCCCCTTCTTCCGCCTGGAAGGCTCGCGCAGCCGCACCACCGGCGGGGTCGGTCTCGGCCTTTCCATCGCCCGCACCATCGCGCGCGGCCACGGCGGTGATATCGAGCTCACCAACCTGCGCAGCGGCGGCCTGCGCGCCCTCATCCGCCTGCCGCAGGAACCCAAGGTGCGATAGGGCGAAGGCCAGAGCGCCAATGCAGCACCGCGATCGAATCGTTTCGATGCTGCCCAACAGCGCTTGCGCGCTGCGCGCCTTCGGCGCCTTCCCCCCATCCAACTACGCCCTGGGCTCTTTGGACCCGGGGGTCGCACACGCTCGCCAAGCCTCCGTATCCTTCCCCCGCACGGGGGGAAGGGGATGAATTTGTATCAAAGTGTGCCAGCGCGACCGCCCCGCATATCTCGCGACAAAAAGCGCGATGCGGGGCAAATCCACGCGACACTCGCCCGCTAGGTTGACCCGGCACATGCGGTGAGGCGCTGCGTCGCCTCCACCAATTCAGGCACAACCGAAGGGTCAGTCATGGCGCGCATAACGGTCAACGGAATCCCCCACGATGTCGACGTCGAGCCGGAAACCCCCTTGCTGTGGGTGCTCCGGGAGCAGCTGGGCCTGACCGGCACCAAATATGGCTGCGGTGTCGCGGAGTGCGGCGCCTGCACGGTCCACGTCGACGGAGCCGCCACGCGGTCGTGCGTATTGCCGATCAGCGCGGTGGAGCCCGGCCAGAATGTGACCACGGTCGAGGGGCTATCATCGGACGGCAATCATCCGGTCCAGAAGGCGTGGCTCGCACTCGATGTCCCGCAATGTGGCTATTGCCAGGCCGGCATGATCATGGCGGCGGCCGCGCTCATCGCGCAGAACAAGGCGCCGACCGATGCCGACATCGACGCGGAGATCACCAACATCTGCCGGTGCGGCACCTACAACCGCGTGCGCGCGGCCATCAAGCGCGCTGTCGAGCAAGCCTGAAGCACGGGGAGGAGCACTCATGAACGCAATCGCCAAACTTTCCCGGCGCAACTTCATCGTTGGTTCGACCGCCACGATCGGCGGCTTGTCGCTCGGCTTTTGCGTGCCGTTCGCTGAGGCCGCCGGCAATCTCCCGCCCGAGGTCAATGCCTGGGTGGTAGTGAGACCCGACGACACGATTGTCATCCGCATCGCGCGCTCGGAGATGGGGCAAGGCTCGCTCACCGGCCTCGCACAGCTGGTGGCCGAAGAGCTGGAATGCGACTGGTCAAAGGTCACGACCGAATATCCGTCGCCGGGGCAGAATCTAGCCCGCAATGAGGTGTGGGGTGACTTCACGACAACGGGCAGCCGAGCGATCCGCCGGTCGCACGAATATGTGCGCCAGGGAGGAGCCGCCGCGCGCGAGATGCTGATCGCTGCTGCCGCCGAGCAATGGGGCGTGCCGGCCCGCGAATGCAGGGCCGCCAACAGCGTCATTACGCACCAGCCGAGCGGGCGCACCACGACTTACGGCAAGGTGGCGGACGCCGCCGCGCGCCAGACGCCGCCTAGCGAAGTCAAGCTCAAGGATCCGAAGGACTGGAACATCGCCGGCCAGCCGCTGCATCGGCTCGATACCGCCGACAAGCTGACTGGCAAGCAGAAATACGGCATCGACCTGGTCCAGCCAGGCATGCTGAACGCCGCGATCCGCGCCTGCCCGGTATTCGGCGGCAAGCTCGCGCGCTTCGACGCCGCAGCCGTGCAGACCATGCCCGGTGTGCGCAAGGTATTGCAGGTGGACGAGACGGCGGTCGCCGTGGTCGCCGACACCTGGTGGCGCGCCAAGACCGCGCTCGATGCCTTGCCTATCACCTGGGACGAGGGATCGAACACCGGCGTCAGCAGCGCCAGCATAGCGGAGCTGCTGGCCGAAGGCCTCGAGTCCGACGAGCGGGTTTTCGTGGGCACCTCGATCGGCGATGCACGCGGCGTCATCGCGAAGGGCGGCAAGGTGATCACCGCCACCTATGCGTTCCCGTACCAGAACCACGCCACCATGGAGCCGATGAACGCTACCGCGCTCTGGACGCCCGAACGCTGCGACGTGTGGGCGCCGACGCAGAGCGGAGGATTGAGCCTCCAAGTTGCCGCCGAAGCGGCTGGGCTGCCGATCGAGCAGTGCGACGTACACAAGGTCCATCTGGGCGGCGGTTTCGGCCGGCGCGGCGGATTCCAGGATTTCGTGCGCCAGGCTGTGACGATCGCCAAGCAGATGCCCGGCACGCCAATCAAGCTGATCTGGTCGCGCGAGGAGGACATGCTGCACGGCTTCTACCACCCGACCACGCAATGCAAGCTGACCGGGGTGCTCGACGAGGCCGGCAGTCTGACGGGATTCCACATGCGCATTTCCGGTCAGTCCATCCTGACCAGTGCGGCGCCGCAGCGCCTGCGCGACGACGGCAGCGACCCGCTCGTGTTCCAGGGGCTCGCCAACGGCGGCGACGAATACGCGTTGGGCTACACGATCCAGAATCTGCTGATCGATCACGCGATGAGGAATCCACCGGTCCCGCCGGGATTCTGGCGCGGCGTGAACCTCAATCAGAATGCCCTGTATCTCGAATGCTTCATGGATGAGCTGGCACACGCGGCCGGGCAGGATCCCCTAGCCTTCCGGCGCAAGCTGATGGTGGACCATCCGAAGCATCTGGCCGTGCTCGAAGCGGTGGCAGAGCGTATCGGCTGGAACAGCACGCCACCGCAGGGAGTCCATCGCGGCCTGGCCCAGATCATGGGCTTTGGCAGCTACGTCGCCGCGGCGGCCGAGGTCTCGGTCTCTGACGGTCAACTGAGGATCCATCGGATCGTCGCGGCGACGGACCCCGGCCATGTAGTGAACCCGGCTCAGATCGAGCGCCAGGTCGAAGGCTCCTTCGTCTACGGACTCTCGGCTTGTCTCTATGGCGAATGCACGGTCAAGGGCGGACGCATGGAGCAGGAGAACTTCAATACCTATAACGTCATGCGGATGGCCGACATGCCGCGGGTCGAGACCATCGTCATGCCCTCTGGCGGTTTCTGGGGCGGCGTGGGCGAGCCGACCATCGCGGTGGCAGCCCCGGCGGTGCTGAACGCGGTCTTCGCCGCCACCGGTAAGCGCATCCGGAGGATTCCGCTGGCCAACCAGGACCTGGGGAGCGTCTGAGATGGAGCTCGGCGCTCAACCGGTCCGCGCCCGGCAATGCTTCTGGCTGTGGGTGTGCGGGACCGCCACAGCGGCCCTGCTCATGATCGTATCGAGCGCAGCGACATGATTGCTGCGCTCGCGCAGCTGCACGGACTTTATGCCGGCAACCGCCAGGGTTCCTGCCGCTCCAGCCAATCGAACAGCCGATCGTAGCGGCTGCGCCAGTTCTCCGCTTCCTGGATAGACGCCTTCAGCTCCGAGAATGTCCTGAAGACGGGAATATCCGCACCCGCCGACGCGATAATGCCCTCGATCTTGTGCGTGTTGCCGGCGAGGGCCAGGAAAGGCGTGCGCGCCTTGCACGCGGCATAGACGGCATGATGGCGTCCGGTCAGCAGCAGGCGTGCCGTTTTCAGCGACCCCACCAGGGACGACCAGTCCATCGCGCGCATGTCGAGGAACGAGAAGCGCTCCGCCCAGCGCGACCGGAGGCGGACAAAGCTGCCGAATTCATGGGACAGGAAGTCCGTCATCACGATGCCGCCCTTGAGGTCGACGGCATCGCCGCGCGTGATGGGGGCGAAATAGGACAGGTCGGGCACGACATCGGCCGTGACGTCATGCTGTGCGATCGCGCGCTGCGAAAGCACCTCGCGCACCACGATCTGACGGCATTTTGCGAGCGCGGCATCGAATTCGTGCGGATTGTCCTGCCAGACGCTGTTGACGAGGAACGCCGGCCGTGCGCTCGCGGTCGCCATCTCGATCAGCCGCATCTTGTCGCGGAAGGCCCCACCGCCATGGTGCATCGAGCCTTCCCCGTTCACGACCAGGACATCGAAATCATCGCCCGTCACGATCTCGCCGTGTCGCCGCAATTCGGCGGCAATGACCTGCGTGACGGCCGCGGATCCGCAATGATAGCTCGAATGGTCTCCAGTTAGCCGGATGCGCACCATGATTTCGCCCGATTGTCAGCGCCGCGCGTGCGGCTCCCGGCGCCGGAGTGTGGCGAACCGCCAATGTGGGGTCAATGCGCGCGATTCGGCCCTGGCGCCTGAGCACTTGCCTCGGGCGTGGACAAGTCGAGTTGCGGCAGCAGCGACGCTGTCGCGATTTTCGCGCCCTGGATACAGTCAGTTCGTCGGCACCGTCCGATCCGCCTGCGGGCAGCCGTTGGGACGCGTCTTCGTTCCTTGGCGTTCCGGCGGAACCTTGCAGTTGTTGACGCGCTGTTCGTCGCTTGCCTTGTCGCTCAAGCGCTCCTTTCCGGTCTTCGGAGATGTGGCCGACGACGTAGCTCCAGTATCCGCCTGCAGCGACTCCTCCGCCCAGACCAAGACGGGAAAGAGGAGCAGCGCAGTGCTTGCTGCCAGCGCAAGAAGGGCATTGCAGGTCCGCATGCCGAGCCTCGTTCGCGATGCGAGCAGAATCCACCCCCATCCTCGGTTGACACTCCGATTCTTGCGCTCTTCCGCTAGCGCACGAACACCTGGCTGCGGCCGACATCGAATTCGTGCTGCGTGAGGAGCGACACGATCGTGCCCGCAATCTTCCGGCCGCCCTGCACCGAGGGCTCGATCGGGTTGGCAAAATCCGCATCCTCGCCGCACACCACGCGCAGGTCGATCAGTGGAAGGCCGCGCATGACCACCTCGCGAACAATAACGTCGTTGATCACCGCAAGTGCCGTAGTGGCGACACGCCGCTCGATCGGGTCCGAATAGCGCGGATCGTAGATGGTGCAGAATGCCGTCGCCAGCTTCCTGCCGACCACCGCCTCGACCATTCGGACATAGCCGCTGCGAAATTCCTGCTGAATATCGGCAAGCTTCATGAGCGTGTCGGCAACCGAGCTGGAGGCCGCGCCCAGGATGTCCGAATAGCCCAACGCGTCGTTGCCGCCGATGCTGACGACAAGGTGCGTCGCGTCCGACGGCACGCGGGTCAGCTGATCGCCTATATCCCGGATCGTGCTGCCGTCGATCGCAGTCAGAGTCGCGCGCCAGCCTGCCGGCAGGCGCTCCCGGACTTGCGCAATGACGTCCGGCCCGCCGCCCACATAGGCAGCATTGTCAAAGATCGAATCCCCGAGCAAGGCTACATGGGGCATGGCTGAACCCTCCCCGGCGCGCGCCACGCCGGCCGTGGCAAGCGCGCCTATTGTTGCCGCCAGGATCGCACGCCGCGAGATACCACTCTCGCCATCGAGAAGATGCTGCGCGCCCGGAGCAAAATTGTCGTTCCCGTGTTGGGTACCCGGGCGTAGGTTCAATGCGCCCTCCTCGACGGAGACAGGGGACATGCCATGAAAATCATCGCCATGACAATGGTTCCAGGCCTGGCGCTTGCCCTTGCAATGCTGGGGAGTTCAGCTGCGCAGGCCGAGCAATATCGGCTTCTGCCCAGCGAGACTGGCACGATCTGCCAATCCGCCACCAAGTCGGACGTGACAACCATCCAAGGTGGCAACGACGTCAAGATCGCCCGCGCCAAGCGCGACACCGTGAACGCGGCCATCTGCGTCAGCGAGGGCAGCGTGAGTGGTGTCAACGTCCGTTGGAAGGCCAACGGCTACTGGAAGAGCAGCGGCACCATCGGCGAGGGTTGTGCCGAGATCCTGGGCGCCAGCAAGATCAAGGTGCGCCCCGTGAACACCAATTTCCACGAGGCCGCGACCTACTACACTTGCATCCAGGAGTAACGCCGCGCGCAAGCCAAAAGCCCGGGCTCCTTGCGGTGCCCGGGTGAGGAGTGGCTGAGAGGTACTTACGCTGCCCGCTTCGTGCCCTGGTCGCGATAGCGACGGGCCAGCGGGCTCTTGGGCTTGAGCGTCAGCCGTTCATTGGCGAGCGCCCGGACCAAGCTAAGCTCGCCCGCGCGATGCGCCGCCTCGATCAAGGTGAGGTCGATCAGGTCACGCTGGGCGTGGCTGCCGCCGAAGCGCTGAGCGATGTTGCGCAGCGGGCGCAGCAGGTCGATGGTCGCGGCATACTTGCCTTGCTCGAACGCCAGCAGGGCGCGCGCCAGTGGCAGGCCGACATCGCGGCTCATCAACGCATTGTCCGATTGCTTGCGCGCCGTCTCGGTCAGGATGGAGACCGTGCGCTCCGCCTCCCCGATGCGCCCAGCGCCCAGCAGCGCCATCACCGCATGGCAGTCATTGAAGGCATAGAGCTTGTCCTCGACCAGCGGTTGCCAGCGATCGGCGATCGCCTGCCAACGGTCGCCGACATCGACGCCGCGCAGCTTCAACCGCCACAGCAGGGCCGCAGCATCCACCATGTCGAGCACCGTGGCGGAGGAGCCGCCGCGAATCGGACTGTCATAGAGCTTCAGAGCTTCGGCTGTCTGGTCCGCCTCCAGACGGAACAGGGCGAGATGCCACCAATTGTGCACCTGGAAGAAGGATTCGGGCGCCCAACCCGCTTCATTGTCGCGCATGAAGCCGGCGCCCTCCTCGTATCGCCCCATCATCTCCATCACATGAGCGACGGCGTGATACGCCCAGCCATCGCGCTTGTTGAGCTGGATGGCGCGGCGCGCGCTCTCTTCCGCGCGGGCATGATCGCCCATTTCTTCGAGGCCGAAGGCGTGCATGCCGAGCAGCGTGTGATAACCGGGCATGCGCTGATCCCATTCGGCGAGCACTCGTGCCACGCGATCGCGCAGATTGCGGCTGTCGCCGCGGTAGAAGTCGAGGAGGTGACCCATCTGCAGCGCGACGATGTCGTGCGGATCGTCGATCAGGATGTCGTCCAATCGCTCCGAGGCGCGATTGAAGGCTCCGTCGATCAGGCAGGCGATGGCCGCGGCGTGGCGCCGCTCGCGGTCATTGAGCTTCAGATTGTGCAGCTTCGCCAGCAATTCTGTCGCGTTCGCGACGGACCCGCGCTCCATGCCGGAGAGCAGCAGATAGGCCTTGAGCGCAATCGCCATGGCGAAGTCCGGGCTTTCGGCGATGGCGTTGTCGACCGTCGCGACCGGATCACCGACATAGCAGTTGAACTGGCAGATCGCGGTCTCGTAGAGCTCGACCGCCTTGGTATCGGCGCCCGTCACTGGCGCGCCGCGATGATCCTTCATGATCATAGGCCCTCTCCTTCTTCTCTCCCGAAGCTGCGCCGGTTGACGCAGGCAAGCCATCAAAGACCTAGGCCAGCGGCGCTCGCCCCGCTGTGAGGCACTTCACACCCGGTCTATGCTGTCGATCGCGGCATGCTCGCGCAGCGTGCCGAGATCGAGGATGGTAAGCCCGCCATCTTCGGTGCTGACGATGCCCTTGTGGCTCCATGCCGCGAGCTGTTTGTTGATGGCCTCGCGCGAGACGCCAAGCATCTGCGCGAGCTCGGTCTGTGAAAAGCGTCGGCCGAGCCGCGCTTCGTTGCCATCGATCTCGCCATGCGCCACGATCAGATCGCCGAGCTTGCGCGCCAGGCGCACCGGTAGATCGGCAAAGGCGAAGTCGCTCAGCAGGTCCGTCTTCCGGCGCATGCGTTCGCACAGCAGCTCGATGATGTGCCGCCCGAGGATCGGCTCGCTGTCGAGCACCGATAGAAAGGCCGAGCGCTGGATCACCAGCAAGAGGGTCGCTTCCTGTGCGGTCGCGTTGGCGGTGCGCGGCAATCCATCCAACAAGGCGATTTCGCCGAACACGTCGCCCGGCTCCATGATGGAGAAGGTCAACTCCTTGCCGCTGTCGCTGCCGACCCAGATGCGGACCAACCCGTTCACCACGGCGTAAAGCGCATCGCCCTCATCGCCGCGGTTGAACAAGTTCTCGCGCCGGTCCAGGTGCTTGGTGACCGACAAGGCAGCCAGCCGCTCCAGGATCGGCTGTGCCACATCCTTGAAAAGAAAGCTGCGCCGGATGAGCGCCTGGCGCTCGCTGTGGTCCAATCGCCCCATTAATGTATCCAAAATTGTCGTCCGGCCGCCCTGAGGGACGCCATAGAGCTACAAATGGCGGTCTATCCGCAAGGGCTTGTGAACCCCTTCACACCGTCGTCGGCCTATTGGCTCAATCTATTTGACTGCTTAGGCCTACCCCGGCATTGCTGCGCGACCCGAAACGCCGGATGGTTGCATATTCTATCACCTTAGCGAGGGGAATTTGAATGGAATCGAGGCGAGCCATGGGTGAACGACATCCAGGAACCAATCGACGCTGCTGGCTACCAATATGTATCGGTACGCTCCTGGTGCTCGGCCAGCCTGCCTTTGCGCAGGACCGTGCCTGCGCGGTGGCCGAAGTCGCCGGCGCGGCAAGCCTGACGCATGCTGGCGCCCGCACGAATGTGCAGGTCGGAACCGAGCTTGCCGCCAGGGATGTGTTGCAGACCGGTCCGTCCGGTCGCGTGGATGTCGCGTGCAGCGACGGCACGCGCGTGACGCTTGGTCCCGACACGCAGGTCGGCTTGGGCTCTCTGGTAGGCGAGCAGGCAGACGATGCTTCCATCGGCATGAGCCTGCATCGAGGCATTGCGCGATTCCTGGCGCCGATCAGGACCTGGGGCAGCTTCAACGTGTTCGGCCCCGTTGCTGTCGCGTCGGTGCGCTCCACCGAATGGATCATGGAAACGCCCAAGCGCGGCACCAACGTGTTCGTGCTGGCGGGCACTGTCGATGTGTTGGGTAAGCGCGGCGACAATGTCCGCCTGTCGCCGACCTATGGCGTCGACGTGACCGCCGACGGCACGATGGGAGAAGCCAAGGTATGGGGCGCCCAGCGAGTCGCCAATGCTCTGGCGAGGCTCGGCCTGTAATAGCGAGGTCGCTTGCGTACCACCATCGGCAAGCTGCCCTGGTACTGGGTCCTCGTGTGCCTGATCGCCGGGGCCGCCATCGGCTGGTGGCATCCCGGCGAAACGAGCGCGCTGACCGCCGCGCTCGAAGGCCGCTTGCTCGACCTGCGTCATGTCCTGCGCGGGCCGCTCAAGGCACCGGATGATTTCGTCATCGTCGCGATCGACGATCGGAGCGTCGATCGGCTGCAACGCTTTCCCGTGCCGCGCGCAGCTCTTGCCGACGCGGTCGATCGCCTGACCGATGCCGGCGCCAAGGTTCTGGCAATCGATCTCCTGCTGCTGGAACGCGAGGCCGGTGGTGAGGGCGATGCACTCTCATCCGGCGATTCGCTGCTGGTGGCAGCCTTGGCCCGCCATGGCCACGTGATACTGGCGACGACGGAGTCGGCCGACATCCCGCCCGATACCGAGCTAGTGAAGCGCAGCCGGCTCGAAGTGGCGGGAACCGCCAGCGCTGCCCACGAACGGCCGGAGGGTTCCGTCGGCTTCCGGCTGCCAGTCAGCGATTTCGCCCGGGTCGCATCGCTGGCACATGTGAATCTGCCGCGCGATGCCGATCGGTCCATCCGGCGCATGGTGCTTGCAATGCCGATTGGATCGGCAGACTACCTGCCCGCCATGCCGCTAGAAGCCGTGCGGCTGCTACGCGATCTGCCGCGTTCGGCTATGAAATTGACCCCTGGCGTAAGCATCGCGCTAGGCAACCAGCAAATCGCCACCGACACCTATGATGCGATCGGCATCAATCACTATGGCGACGGTGGTGGCATCCCGAGCTATTCATTTATCGACGTGGTTGAAGGCAAGGTGCCGCCCGACTTGCTTGCCGGCCGAGCCATCTTCGTCGGCGCCACCGCGCTCGCGTCCGGCGACGTGTTTCTTTCGCCATTCGCAGTGGAACTGCCGGGCGTCAAGGTGCTGGCGACGGTCGCCGCCAACATCGCCCATGGCCAATATCTGCTCCGCGCGCCATCCACGTGGGCGATCGATATCGTCGTTGCTGTCCTGTTGTCGATGTTGGCCTTCCTCGCGGCCAACCGGCGCTCCCTGGCGATCGCCGCGATCGCAACAATCGCGCTGTGGGCCGTGACCTTTGCGGGCCTGCAATACGCGTTCACCGCGGCCTATCTCTGGCTCGATGCGACGACCTATGTTCTGACGCTCTTCAGCGTGGGCATCCTCACTTTCGCCGCGCGCATTGTGCAGCAGCGGCGCATCTCCGGCCGGCTTCAGTCCGAGCGCGACAATCTCGCGCGCTATCAATCGCCGCTCCTGGCGGAGTTCCTGGCCGAACAGCAGAGCCCGAGCTTCCATCAGCGGGCGCAGGAAGCCGCGGTGATGTTCGTCGACGTGGCGGGCTTCACGCGACGGGCCGAGCGTTTGGGCCCTACCGCGACCGTCGTCTTCCTGCGTGAACTGCACGGGCGCATCGAGCGCTCCGCCCTCGCCCATCGCGGCGTCATTGAGCAGTTCATGGGCGACGGCGCCATGATCATCTTCGGCCTGCCGGAGCCGACGCCGACCGACGCCACCCGGGCACTGGCGGCCGCGCGCCAGCTGCTCGACACCTTGAGCGACTGGAACCTCGATCTCGAGGCGGCAGGCCAGGAGCCGGTGCGTATGCGCATCGGCCTGCACTATGGGCCGGTGATCGCGGCACTGCTGGGCGGCGAGCACCAGGGCCAGATCACCGTCGCGGGCGACACCGTCAATGTGGCAAGCCGCTTGCAGGAGATGGGCAAGGAGCACAAGGCCGCGATCGTCGCCTCTGCCAAGTTCATCGCCAATGTGCACCGGGCCGGTCGCGACGACATGCTAAGCGGCATGCGCCGGCTCGCCGGCCAGCAGGTCCGTGGGCGAAACGAGACCATCGACCTCTGGGTATGGCCGTAAGGAATGGCTCGGCCTTCCCAGAAGGAATTTCTCCCGGCCCCTGAGGGGTAGGACCATTGCGTCGGATCAACCGAAGATCCTTCTCCCTGCCCGCTTTTAGGGAATAAGCGACGGTCGCTCAGGCGATAGTCCGCGTCGCGAAGGGGGTTCCATTTACACCCTGACTTACCTATGGTTTTCTGAGGGTTATAAATAAGAAAACATCAGGGAGGCGGCCGCGCGCACCGCGCGGACCCCGCCGTTCATATCGGAAGGGGACGAATGCTTGCTTTCTTTCTGAAGCGGCTGGCGTCGCTGGTTTTCACGATGCTGGTCGTGTCAGCCTTGGTATTCGCCGCCTTCGAGTTCACGCCCGGACAGATGGCGACCAAGATTCTGGGTCCCTTCTCGACCCAGGACCAGCGCGACCGCCTGATGGAGGAGCTCGGCCTCCACCGGCCGGTTTGGGAACGCTATTTCGAGTGGCTGGGCAATGTGCTCAGCGGCGATCTCGGTTACTCGACGCTCTATAAGCTGCCGGTCAACGACATCATCTGGGACCGGCTTGGCAACACCCTGACCCTGGCGGCGATCGCCTTCGCGGTGATGGTGCCGCTCTCGGTCCTGTTCGGCATCAGCGCCGGCATGCGCGAAGGCTCGAAGCTCGACCGCACCATCTCGGTCGCGAGCATCGTGACCACCTCGGTGCCCGAATTCGCTTCCGGCGTGTTCCTGGCCAGCATTTTCGTGATCGGCCTGGGCTGGCTGCCCGGCACTGCCACGCTTGAAGCCGGCGCCCGCTGGCCGATCGCCGCACAGCTCGTCCTGCCCGTGACCGTGATTGTGCTCTATGACCTCGGCTATGTCGTGCGCATGGTGCGCGCCTCGATGGTCGAGGTGATGACGCGGCCGTATATCCGCACGGCGATCCTGAAGGGCCTCACCTTCCGCGACGTGATCCTGAAGCATGCCTTGCGCAATGCGATGATCGCGCCCTTCACCGTCATCCTGCTACAGATCAACTATATGATCACCGGCGTCGTGGTGGTGGAGGCGGTCTTTGCCTATCCCGGCTTCGGACGCATGTTGCTGGATTCCGCGCTGTCGCAGGATGTGGCGACGGTGCAGGCGGCCTCTCTATTTGCCGTGCTGGTTTCGGTCTCTACCCAGATTGCGGGCGATCTGGGCTACATGATGCTGAACCCGCGTATCCGCTTCAGTTGAGGGAGAGCGACGGATGGCGATGAGCGATACCGCTGGTGCAGTGACCCGGACCTGGGCGCGCGTAAGCCTGCTGCGCGAATCCCCGGTTGGCATGGTGGGCGCCTTCCTGGTCGTGTTCTGGGTGTTGGTTGCGATCTTCGCGCCGGTGATCTCGCCGTTCGGGCCGAACTCCAACGACCTGGACGCGCTGGTCGATCCGACCCCGAACGCAATCCACTGGTTCGGCACCGACATGCAAGGCCGCGACATTCTTGCACGCGTGATCTGGGGCTCGCGCACGGTGCTCACCGTCGCGCCCGTCGCGGTCGCAATCGCCTATGCCATCGGCAGCCTGTTGGGCCTGCTGGCCGGCTATTATCGCGGCTGGGCCGATACTGTTATCAACCGCATCTCGGATATCATCCTGTCGTTCCCGGCCATCGTGCTCTATATCATCGTGATCATGCGGTTCGGCCCGAGCGCGCTCAACATCATCCTGGCGGTGATCTTCATCGCCTCGCCGCAAATCATGCGTATCGTGCGCGGCATGACGCTGGAGCTGCGCGAGCGCGAATATGTTGCCGCCGCCAAGATGCGCGGCGAATCCGCGCTCTACATCATGTTCATCGAGATCCTGCCCAATGCGCGCGGGCCGCTGATCGTCGATGCCTGTCTGCGCATGGGCTACACAACCATCGCCATCGGCGTGCTCGGCTTCTTGGGGTTAGGCCTGCCGCCGCCGACGCCCGACTGGGGCGGCATGGTGAAGGACAGCTACGCGCTGATGTCGATCTTTCCGCACATGGCGCTGTTCCCGGCAGCGGCCATCACCTCGCTGGTGGTCGGCTTCAGCCTGCTCGCCGACGGCATGCGCGAGATCAGCATGCGGGATTAGACGGAGTAAAGCATGCAATTCGCCACCGCCACTGAGACGAACAGCCGGCCCGGCGCCGGCGCCGGCAAGCCGCCGGTTCTCGAGCTGCGCAATGTCAGCATCTCCTATTTCGTGCGCGCGGGCGAAATGAAGGTGGTGCCGAACATCAGCTTCAAGCTCGGCCAGGGCGAGGCGATCGGCCTAGTCGGCGAATCCGGCTGCGGCAAGTCCACCGTCGCGTTCGCCGTCATGCAATATCTGGGCACAGTCGGCCGCGTCACCGGCGGGCAGGTCCTGTTCGAGGGTAAGGATCTCGCCAAGTTGTCGCCGGCGGAGCTGCGGGCCCTTCGCGGGCGCAAGATCTCCATGGTCTATCAGGACCCGATGAGCAGCCTCAACCCGGTCATCCCGATCGGCAAGCAGCTCATGGAAGTGCCGATGATCCATTTCGGCGAGAACGAGCAGCAAGCCCGGGCCCGCGCGCTGCAGATGCTGCGCGAGGTCAACCTGCCCGATCCTGAAACCATGATGACGCGCTATCCGCACCAGCTGTCGGGCGGGCAGCAGCAGCGCGTGGTGATCGCCATGGCGCTCATGGCGGAACCGTCGCTGCTGGTGATGGATGAGCCGACTACCGGCCTCGACGTCACGGTCGAAGCGGCCGTGCTCGATCTGGTGGCGCGCCTGCGCGAAAAGCACAACACCGCCATCGTCTTCATCAGCCACAATCTCGGCACGGTGGTGCGCATCTGCGACCGCATCGGCGTCATGTATGCGGGCGAGCTGGTGGAGGAAGGCCCGATCGCCGACGTGTTCCGCAACCCCCGCCATCCTTATACGCGGGGCTTGTTGAGCTGTATCCCGACCCTGGGCGCGGACAAGAACAGCCGGCCGCTGACCGCGATTCCGGGGCAGGTGCCGTCGATCCTCAACCGGCCGAAGGGTTGCGTGTTCCAGCCGCGCTGCCGCTTCGCGATCGCGGAGCGCTGCAGCCAGGATCCGCTGCCGACCTTGAGCCTCAGCGAGCGCCATCGCGTCAAATGCGTGCGGGCTGAGGAACTGCCGTCGCACGATAAGCTGCCGCAGGGCATTGAGGCGGTCGCCATTGGCGATCAGCCGGTCGATGCGGAGGCGGTGCTGAGGATCGCTCACCTGCGCAAGACCTATCACCAGTCGACCGGCATGTTCGGCGGCAAGGGCTATGACGTGCACGCCGTCGACAATATCGAGCTCGAGGCCAATCGCGGTCAGACCCTGGCAATCGTCGGCGAGTCCGGGTGCGGCAAATCCACCCTCGCCAAGGTGCTGACCGGCATCGAGCTCGGCTCTGCCGGCATGGTGACGCTGGCCGGCAAGGAGATCAGTCAGATTCCGGTGGAGGATCGCGAAGCGGACACCAAGCGCGCGGTCCAGATGGTGTTCCAGAATCCTGACAGCACGCTCAACCCCAGCCATTCCATCGGCTATGTAATGGAGCGCGCGATCCGCAAGCTGCGCGGCTTGAGCGGACGGGAGGCGAAGAACGAGACGAGCACACTTCTGAAAACCGTCAATCTGCCGCTGGAGTTCGCCAGTCGCATGCCGCGGCAGCTCTCCGGCGGCCAGAAGCAGCGCGTCGCCATTGCGCGCGCCTTGGCGGGCGAGCCGGACCTGATCCTGGCCGACGAGCCGGTCTCCGCGCTCGACGTCTCGGTGCAGGCCGCGATCATCAACCTGCTGGTCGACATCCAGGCCAAGCGCGGCGCAACCCTCATCTTCATCTCGCACGATCTGTCGGTCGTGCGGTACCTCGCCGATTACGTGGCGGTGATGTATCTGGGCCAGGTGATGGAATTCGGGCGCACTGACGAAATCTTCGCGCCACCCTATCATCCCTACACCGAGGCCTTGCTTTCGGCGGTGCCGATCGCCGATCCCGACGTGCACCAGCGCCGCATCATCCTTGAAGGCGCCATCCCCAGCCCGCAGAACCGCCCCAAGGGGTGCCCCTTCGCGACCCGTTGCCCGCGCAAGCTCGGCCCGATCTGCGACAACGAGGCGCCGCCGATGCAGACCACCGCCAGCGGCCACCGCATCGCCTGCCACATCCCGCTGGATGATCTGAAGAAGGTGGACAAGGTGGTGGTGGCGTAGCGCAACTCCGCCACGTGTCGCTCTCGCTGCTCACTCAATCGTCATGGTCGGACTTGATCCGACCATGACGGAAGTGAGAGCGTGTAGAATCGCGCCTATCGCTTCCCCGTCAGCGCCCAGCGCAGCAGGATGAGGCGGTCATTGCCCCAATAGACTTCGCCGTCGAACACGAAGCTCGGCACGCCGAACACGCCGAGTGCGACGGCGTCGGTGATGGCATGATGCAGCTCACTCTTGGTGTCGGAGCTTTTCGAGGCCTGGATAAGACGCCGCGGGTCCAGCCCCGCATCATGCGCCGCCGAAGAGATCACGGTTTCGGTGTCGCGTCCCTCGCGCTCACCCATGGTGAGGGCGAACACCGCCTGGGAGAACTTGGCGCAGCCCTCCGGCTCCTTGGCCGCTTCGGTGGCCGCCAGATTGAAGCGCAGCCAGTCGTATTTCTCCCATTCCACGATCCGCAGCGGAATGTCGTAATATCTGGCCCAGCGCACGACGTCCTTGCGCCGGTAGGCGATGTCGTACTGGCCGGACGTCGGCGCGCCGGAGAACGGATCCCACTTGCGCGCCACCATCAGCAGGTCGAAATCGAGCGGCCGCCACGCCACCTCCGCGCCACATTCCTTCTCCAGCGCCGCTATCTGCGTCGCGGCGAGATAGGAGTAGCGGCTGTTGAGTGCGAAATAGAAATCGACGTGCTTGGGCATGGAACTTTGATCCACCGTCGGCGAGGCTCTCGCGGCGATTAGAGCATAGCAAACGCTGCGTGTCTCGCGACGAACCTATGTGCACTTATCGGAGTGCATTTGAACATGGCGCAGAACCATGCGGATTCCCCTCCCCCACCTTTGGGGAGGGGCCGGGGTGGGGGAAGCGAGCGAAGATTCTCGCGCACCGAAACGCGGCTTCCCCCTCCCTAACCTCCCTTATGTCGGGGGAGGAGGCGGCTCGCTTTGCAGCAAGGAGTCTGTTGGAACGACTCTAATTCCGCCCGCTGAGCAGCCCGCGGGCGACCACCTGGGCCTGGATCTCGGCGGCGCCTTCGAACACGTTGAGGATGCGGGCGTCGCACAGCACGCGGCTGATTTCGTATTCCTGGGCGTAGCCGTTGCCGCCGTGGATCTGCAGCGCGTTGTCGGCGTTGGCCCAGGCAACGCGCGCCGCCAGCAGCTTCGCCATGCCGGCGGGGATGTCGCAACGCCGCTCCGAATCCTTCTCGCGCGCGGCGAAATAGCCGAGCTGGCGCGCGATCATGGTCTCGACCGCCATCCAGGCGAGCTTGCCGTGGACGCGCGGGAACTCATAGATCGGCCTGCCGAACTGGATGCGCTCGCGGGCGTATTTCAAACCCAGCCCCATGGCACATTGCGCGACGCCCACAGCGCGCGCCGCGGTCTGGATACGCGCGGATTCGAAGGTCGCCATCAGTTGCTTGAAGCCTTCACCCTCGCGCCCGCCGAGCAGGTTCTTCGCCGGCACTTCGAAGCCGTCGAAGCCGATCTCGTATTCCTTCATCCCGCGATAGCCGAGCACGGGAATCTCGCCGCCGCGCATGCCCTTGACCGGGAACGGATCGGCATCGGTGCCGCGCGGTTTCTCCGCCAGGAACATGGAGAGGCCGCGATAATCGGTCGAGCTCGGATCGGTGCGCGCCAGCAGGGTCATCATGTCGGCGCGCGCAGCATGGGTGATCCACGTCTTGTTGCCGGTCACCTTGTAGACATCGCCATCCTTCACCGCCCGCGTCTTCAGCGCGCCGAGGTCAGAGCCGGTATTCGGCTCGGTGAACACCGCCGTCGGTAGGATCTCGCCGCTCGCGAGCTTCGGCAGCCAGTGCCGTTTCTGCTCCTCGGTGCCACCGAGGCGGATCAGCTCCGCCGCGATCTCCGAGCGCGTGCCAAGCGAGCCCAGTCCGATATAGCCGCGCGACAGTTCCTCCGTGACCACGCACATGGCGAGCTTGCCAAGCCCCGACCCGCCGAATTCCTCCGGCACGGTCAGGCCGAACACGCCCATCTCCGCGAGCTGCGCGATGACCTCCAGCGGAATGAGCTCGTCCTTGAGATGCCAGCGATGCGCTGCTTCGCGGTGATCCTCGGCAAAGCGGCGGAACTGGTCGCGCACCATCAGCAGCGCCTCGTCCTCAAGGCCTGGCTCGCCGAATTCACTCTCTTCGATCAACTCCGCCAGACGTCGCCGCAGGAAGGGCAGGTCCGCCTGCTGGAAGTGCGCCAGCTGGCCCGCCAGCTTCTCCAGATCGGCTTCGGCGAGGCCGAGGTCGGCGGGCCGCACCATCTCGCCCTGGCTCATGGGGATGCCGCCCAGGATCTGCGCCAGGTACTCCGTGAAGCCGAGTTGCAGGATCAGCCGCTCGCGCTCGCCGAACTTGCCGGCACGATCAAGATTGTCCGCCCACTCAAGCGTGGCGCGCAGAGCGGCAACGTAGGTAGCGAGCCACGCAAACCCATGCGCGGCATGTTGGTGACGGTCCAAAGCGGCGGCATCGATTCTGCCGCCGAGAGCCACCTTCGTGCTGAGCGCCGCCTGCGCACGCGTCAGCACGTCTTCGGCCGCCTGCAGCGCCAGGTCGCAGGCGCCGTGCGCTCCAGCCGACATGGGAGAGCCTTACCCTTCGATCACGTCTTCCAGGGTGCGGCAGCCGGGCCGCTTCGCCTGGACCAGCACCGCCATATTGCCGGGCTTGTGCTGGTTCTTCCACATCTTGGTATGAGCGGCCGGGATGTCGTGCCAGCCGAACACCTCGGACATGCAGGGATCGATGCGCCGCTCCAGCACCAAGTTATTGGCCTGGCTCGCCTGCAGCAGGTTGGCGAAGTGGCTGCCCTGGATGCGCTTCTGCCGCATCCACACGAAGCGGGCATCCATGGTGAGGTTGTAGCCGGTCGTGCCGGCGCAGAATACAACCATGCCGCCGCGCTTCACCACGAAGCAGGAGACCGGGAAGGTCTGCTCACCCGGGTGCTCGAACACAAAATCGACGTCGACGCCCTTGCCGGTGATCGCCCAGATCGCCTTGCCGAACTCGCGGCAGCGCTTCATGTAGTCGGCATAGCCCGCCGTGTCGTTGACATCGGGCAGCTGGCCCCAGCACTTGAAGTCGTTGCGGTTGATGACGCCCTTGGCGCCAAGCGACATCACGAACTCGCGCTTCGATTCATCCGAGATGATTCCGATCGCGTTGGCGCCCGCCGTCGCGCACAACTGCACCGCCATCGAGCCGAGACCGCCCGATGAGCCCCAGATGAGGACGTTGTGCCCTGGCCGCAGGATGTGCGGGCGATGGCCGAACAGCATGCGATAGGCGGTGGCGAGCGTGAGCGTATAGCAGGCGCTCTCTTCCCAGGTCAGGTGCTTCGGCCGTGGCATCAGTTGGCGCCCCTGCACCTTGGCGAATTGTGCGAAAGATCCGTCCGGCGTCTCGTAGCCCCAGATGCGCTGCGAGGGCGAGAACATCGGATCGCCGCCGTTGCACTCCTCGTCGTCGCCGTCATCCTGGTTGCAGTGGACGACCACCTCGTCGCCCACTTTCCAGCGCTTCACCTTGGAGCCGACGGCCCACACGATGCCCGACGCATCGGACCCGGCGATGTGATACTCGGCCTTGTGCACGTCGAACGGCGAGATCGGCTTGCCGAGGCCGGCCCAGACGCCGTTGTAGTTCACGCCCGCCGCCATCACGAGCACGACTACCTCGTCCGCTTCAGGCACGGGAGTTGGCACCACTTCGATCTGCATCGACTGCTCGGGCGGCCCATGCCGCTCGCGCCGGATTGCCCAGGCATACATCTTGGTCGGCAGATGGCCCATGGGCGGGATCTCGCCGACCTCATACAGGTCCTTGCGTCCCCCGTTCCCCTTGTGAAGCTGGATCACTTCTGCCGTCTCGGACATAGGCCTGATCTCCCTATCGCTGGTGTGCGGCTCCCCTCAAAACCCATCATGCCTTCGCACTTGCGATTGCGCAATGCAAAATGGTCAGGATCGTGCCGGTTTACCCTCCGACTTAAGTATAAAGTAACCAGTAATAAGATATTTCGGAAATAAAGTTCCATCCTGATGTGCTGCGATGCGGGACAGGTAAGGTCCAACCGTCCTAGCCATAACCCCAGCCGCGCCGCTTGGTTGCGGCGCGACTCGCTGGAGGAACCGATCCGTGCGTTGAGGTCGCGCCTCACCAATGCTACAGGATCGCGGCCTTGGGGCGTCTCGATCTGAGCGATCTCGTCGTGCGCTGCGACGTCAGGCCAGCAGGAGCCACAGTATGACGAGCGTCAGAGTGAGCGCCGTTAGAGGGAGTAGCACCGACCGGCTGGGGAGGCTTTCAGCGTCATCAGGGAAAAGAACAGTTGCCGCCAATCCCGCTCACGCAGAGGCAGCAAGCCGGCCGCGGCGGCGCGCACGGTTGCATAATCCCGATCGTTCCCTACCGTCAGCGTGGAGTCCGGCAGGCGCCGGTCGCCGATAACCCGGTCGCGGCCGAATATCGGCACGACGCGATTCTCCAGATGATCGAGCGACCATCGCGCCACGAGCGCCCCCAGCGAGGCTGTGGAGATTGAGCGAGCGGTCCTCGATCGAGAAGCGCACGCGCGGAAATAAAATTCTTCATCTGCAAGCCGGCAAAGTCTCTGTCGCGGCTATCGGCGTGTGCGTTCGATGCGATCGGCGGGGGGCGGCGCCACCTTGACTCCGCGGCGGGCTTATGAATACATGCGCCCAATCACGTGGTGATTTGGACCGGATTGCGGCCACGTTAAACAAGCGGCTAAAAGGTGCCTGGCGAATTTCAGCACGCCTCGACCTTTGTGCCGGTCGAGGTTTTTTTTGTGCCCGGATTTCAGGATCTCCGGCGATCCGGGGGGAGCCAGGACGATGCAGAACTACAAGCGCGAAATTCTTCCCGAATGGGGTCTCGCCACGCAGATGGTGCATGGCGGCCAGACCCGCTCGCAGCACGCCGAGACCGCCGAGACGATCTACATGACCTCCGGCTATGTCTATCACTCGGCGGAAGAGGCGGAGGCCGCGTTCGACAATTCGCGCCCGCGCTTCGTCTATGGCCGCTTCGGCAATCCGACCGTGTCGATGTTCGAGGAGCGCATGGCACTTCTGGAAGGCGCCGAGGCTGCGCGCGCCACTGCCAGCGGCATGGCCGCCGTGTTCGCCTCGCTCGCCTGCCTGGTGAAAGCGGGTGATCGCGTTGTCGCGGCCGACGCGTTGTTCGGTTCCTGCAACTACATCGTCCAGGAGATCCTGCCGAAGTGGGGCGTGGAAACCGAGTTCGTTGACGGCCGCGATCTTGCACAGTGGCGCAAGGCGCTGAGCAAACCCACCAAGGCCGTGCTGCTGGAAACGCCGTCCAACCCCAGCCTACGCCTCGTTGATCTCAAAGCCGTGTGTGATCTCGGCCATGCTGCCGGCGCGCAGGTGATCGTCGACAACGTATTCGCAACGCCTTTGCTGCAGCGCCCGCTCGAATTCGGCGCCGACATCGTGGTCTATTCCGCGACCAAGCATATCGACGGGCAGGGCCGCTGCCTCGGCGGTGTGGTCCTCGGCACCGCGAAATACATCAACGAGACGCTGCAGCCTTTCATCCGCCACACCGGCCCGAGCCTGAGCCCGGTCAATGCGTGGATCCTGCTCAAGGGGCTCGAGACGCTCGAACTGCGTTTGCAGCGCCAGTGCGAGGTAGCCGAAAGGATCGCCAAGGAGCTGCAGGGCCATCCCAAGCTTGCGCACGCGCACTATCCGACGCTCGACAACTTCCCGCAGGTCGAGCTCGCGCGCCGGCAGATGAAATCCGGCGGCAGCATGGTGAGCCTCGATCTCAAGGGCGGCAAGGAGGCGTCGTTCCGCTTCCTCAACGCGCTCAAGCTGATCCTCATATCCAACAATCTCGGTGATTCGAAGTCCCTGGCAACGCACCCCGCGACCACCACGCACCAGCGCCTCTCACCGGAGCAGAAGGCCGCGCAGGGTATCATGCCCGGCCTGATCCGCCTGTCGATCGGTCTGGAGGACGTGAAAGACCTGCTCGCCGATGTGCGCCAGGCATTGGACGCGGCGTAGTCGATACATACTCCGTCACCCCAAGGCTTGGCCTTGGGGTCCACGAGCTTGCTCACGGCGGCATGATCTCGCGCTTCAAAACTCGTGGATGCCAAGGCCAAGCCTTGGCATGACGAAAGAGTAGAACGCGATTTTCCTTCGGATCACCGCCTACAAAAACATCGCCGGCAGATCCGCCGTCGCCTGTTTGCCGATGGCGGTGTGGTTGCGGGCGAGCCACGCATCGGCCGCTTGCCGTCCGTCCAGCCGCAGCTTGGAGACCATGCGCCAGTCGGGCATCAGACGGCTGCCTGCCGGCAGCTCCGCCGTCGAAGGCGTCGCGTCGATCAGGTGAAAGCGGTGCCGCAGGAAGGGCGCGACCTTGCGGCTCGCCATCAGCTCGATGGCGGCGATCTCATGGCGCAGCGGCGCGTTGAAGATGATGCGGTTGATCCCTTCGCTGATGCCGGCCTGATCCTGCGGCACGTCCTGCGCGGTCAGCGGGATAAGCTGGACCAGCAACGTGTCCTCCGCCTTCGCCGGATTGATCAGCGGCATGAGCGGCGGATTGGCGACATAGCCGCCGTCCCAATATTGCCTGCCGTCGATCTCCACCGCTTGATGGACTTGGGGCAGGCAGGCGGACGCCATCACCGCCTCAAGCGAAATGTCCGCGCGGGTGAAGATGCGCTTGCGTCCTGTCGCCGCGTCGGTGGCCGCGATAAACAAGGCCGGCCCTTCGCGCCGCAGCCGCTCGAAATCCACGAGCGAGCGCAGCAGCTCCCGCATCGGATTGAAGTCGAGCGGATTGAATTGGGCGGGCGCCAGGAACTTGCCGATCAGGTCGAGGCTCGCATGCTGCAGGCGCTGCAGCCCGGGCAATGTCTCCAAGCTGCCGGTCTGCCCGCACAGCGCCGACCAGAAGCGCGCAAGCTTTTCCAAGGCGCCGGCCGACCCGTTCTCCACCAAGCCGTCGGCGACCAGCACTGCGTTGATCGCGCCGGCGCTGGTGCCGCTGATCGCCTCGAAGGCCAGCTGGTGCTCCTCGAGCAATCGATCGAGGACGCCCCAGGTGAACGCGCCATGCGCGCCGCCGCCCTGCAGCGCCAGGTTGAGCCGTCGCGTCTCGAGCCGCGATGCGGCGGCTGGCCGCGTCTGCAGCCAGGCTTGTCGTCGCATGCGAAGCAGAAGCCGGAGAACACGCCGCGGCAGGAGGCGGCGCGCAGCAATGCGTTGCAAAGCGAATGCGGTCGCCAAGCTAGCTATCGCCAGGGCTGACCGGTGGCCGCCCGCGTTTCGCAGGCGGCGTCATTGGCCGGCTGGTGCAGGACGCCGACCTCCTTCATCCAGCGCTGCTCGATCGCGCGCTGGGTTCGCTCAGCCGCCGCACGCTCGATCGGGAGGGCAAGCCAGGTCACTTCTTCTTGGGTATAGGGCCACATGATTCCATTTCCATTGGTTGGTGCGCAGGTGGCCGCTGGCCCTGACTCGCGATCCTTATGCTGCACCGCACTATTTGTATGTTATTATTTCGGTTTTCGATTTCAAACGAATTTTGCGCCGCAGCATATACTGGCGTGCGCTGGACGACGGGAACACTGAGACCCTATATTGCATTGCAAAACAGGCCGTTAATGGCGGAACTTGAGATCAGGGGCGCCAATGGACCAGGGAGAATCGCCGCACACCGGTAAAGCCAAGGACCAACCGTGGCTGTTCCGGACCTATGCCGGCCATTCCTCGGCGGCGGCCTCCAACGCGCTCTATCGCACGAATCTCGCGCGCGGGCAGACCGGGCTCTCCGTCGCCTTCGACCTGCCGACCCAGACCGGCTATGACCCTGACCATCCGCTGGCCAAGGGCGAAGTGGGCAAGGTCGGCGTGCCGATCAGCCACCTCGGCGACATGCTGGCCTTGATGGATGGCCTGCCGCTCGACCGCATGAACACGTCGATGACGATCAATGCGACGGCGCCGTGGCTGCTGGCGCTCTATATCGCTGCGGCGGAGAAGCATGGCGTCGACCGCGCGCAGCTGCAGGGCACGGTACAGAACGACATCATCAAGGAATATCTCTCCCGCGGCACTTATATCTTCCCGCCCGAGCCGAGCTTGAAGCTTACCGCCGACGTCATCGCCTTCACCTATCGCGAAGTTCCGAAGTGGAACCCGACCAACGTCTGCTCCTATCATCTGCAGGAAGCGGGCGCGACGCCGGAGCAGGAGCTGGCCTATGCGCTGGCGACCGCAATCGCCGTGCTGGATCGCGTGAAGGCGCGCGTACCCGCGGAAGACCTGCCGCAGGTCGTAGGGCGCATCAGCTTCTTCGTGAACGCCGGGCTGCGCTTCATCACCGAGATGTGCAAGATGCGCGCCTTCACCGAGCTGTGGGACGAGATCACGCGCGAGCGCTACGGCGTTGAGGATCCGAAGCTACGTCGGTTCCGCTATGGCGTGCAGGTCAATTCCCTCGGCCTCACCGAGCAGCAGCCCGAGAACAACGTCTATCGCATCCTGCTGGAGATGCTGGCGGTCACCCTGAGCAAGGATGCGCGCGCCCGCGCGGTGCAGCTGCCGGCGTGGAACGAGGCGCTCGGCCTGCCGCGGCCGTGGGACCAGCAATGGTCGCTGCGCTTGCAGCAGATCCTCGCCTTCGAGACCGATCTGCTCGAATACGACGACATCTTCAACGGCTCCACCGTGATCGATGCCAAAGTCGCGGAGCTGAAAGCGGCCGCGCGCGAGGAGCTGCGGCTGATCGACGAGATGGGCGGCGCCGTCGCCGCGATCGAATCGAGCTACATGAAGCAGCGTCTGGTCGAATCGAATGCGCGGCGCCTCGCCGCAATCGAAGCCGGCGCGCAGGTCGTGGTCGGCGTCAACAAATATACCGACAGCGCGCCATCGCCGCTCACCGCCGGCAGCGATGGCGGCATCCTGACCATCGATGAGACCGCCGAGACCGAGGCGATCGGGCGCCTCAAGGCGTGGCGCGCGAGCCGCGACGAGACGGCGGTGAAAGCGGCGCTGGCGCAGCTCCATGCCGACGCGCGCGCGGGCCAGAACATCATGCCCGCCTCCATCGCCTGCGCCCATGCCGGCGTCACCACCGGCGAATGGGGCGCCACCTTGCGCAAGACCTACGGTGAATATCGCGCGCCGACCGGCGTATCACGCGCAGCCGCCAACGCACCGGCTGTGGATCTCGACGAACTGCGGGCGCGCGTCGATGCGGTGTCCTCCAAACTCGGCCGGCGGCTCAAGATACTGGTCGGCAAGCCCGGGCTCGATGGACACTCCAACGGTGCCGAGCAGATCGCCGTGCGCGCGCGTGATTGCGGTATGGACCTCGTCTATGACGGCATCCGCCTGACTCCGGAGGAGATCGCCAAGGCGGCGCAGGAGCAAGGTGTCCATGTCATCGGTCTCTCCATCCTTTCCGGCTCGCACATCACGCTGGTGCAAGAGGTGCTGGACCGCCTGCGCGCGGGCGGCCTCGGCGACGTGCCGCTGGTCGTCGGCGGCATCGTCCCGCCGGAAGATGCCGATCGCCTGAAGGCGATGGGCGTCGCGCGCATCTATACGCCCAAGGACTACGACATCTGCCGCATCATGGTCGAGATCGTTGACCTGGTCGAAGCAGCCCACTCGCGCGCGGCTTAGGCCATGTTCCGCGAAATCGTCGCCTTCCGGCGTTCGCCGCAATTCAATGACCGCTTCCGCCACGATTTGCGCGAGCTGCTGCGCTGGCGCCGCGACGTGCGCCGCTTCCGCACCGATCCCATCCCCGATGCGCTCGTCGACGAGTTGCTCGACCTCGCCTGCCTCGCGCCTTCCGTTGGCAATGCGCAGCCCTGGCGCTTCGTCAGCGTCGATGATCCCGCCAACCGCGCCGCCATCATCGCGAACTTCAACGCGGCGAACGAACGCGCCCTCGCCGGCTATCGCGGCGAGCGCGCGCGGCTTTATGCCAGCCTGAAGCTCGCCGGCCTCCAGGAAGCGCCGCGCCATCTCGCCGTGTTCTGCGAGGAAGGCACGAGCCAGGGCCTCGGCCTCGGTCGCCAGACGATGCCGGAGACTCTGCGCTACTCCGCGGTGCTCGCGGTGCATACGCTTTGGCTGGCGGCGCGCACCCGCGGCATCGGAACCGGCTGGGTCTCGATCCTCGATCCCGCAGCGGCGGCCCGCCAGTTGCGCGTGCCGGAGAGTTGGTCCCTGGTGGCTTATCTCTGCCTGGGCTGGCCGGTCGAGGAACACGACGAGCCGGAGCTGCAACGGACCGGCTGGCAAGCGCGCCAAGATGCCTGCCGCCGCGTGCTGCGGCGGTAATCGACATTATCGGCTAGCGACCTGCTCCTTCGTCCTGCCAGTGCTTGGCCTTGGGCTGACCGAAGGAGCATTGATCGGCTAAGGCACCAGCGTCAACTGGCCCCGCTCCACGCGCCAGCCGCTGAGGCGGTTGAGGAATGCCATGCCGAGCAGGCTTTCCGGCATGTCGGCCCCGTTGACGGTGGCCGGCACGCTATTCATGGCGATCGGTCCCACTACCAGATCGTCGAGGCGGACCGAGGCGCCGCGCACGGTGCCGTTCGCGGTCTGGGCGAGGCGGTCGAAGCGCAGGGCCTCGGGATCGAAGCCGATGCGCTGCGCGTCCTTCGGCGCCAGCACGATATCGGTGGCGCCGGTATCGACCATGAAGGTGACACGGTTACCATTGACCAGGGCCTGGATGTAGAAGTGCCCGTCGGGTCCCGCGGGAAAGCTGATGGTGCCGTCGTCGTGCGCCATCCCTTGCATGGGCGAGAGCCCGCCCATGAACCGCTTCCCGACAAAAGCGACATCTTCCTTGAAGGATATGATGCCGGTCAGGACGACGAAGATTACCGCCCAAATCGCCGCATTACGCAGCGCGCTCTGAGGCCGGGCGCGCGCGAAGGTCAGGACCGACGCACCGATCAGCGCGATCCAGCCCACCCGGTAGATGATGCTCATGCGCGTATCGGGATTGTCCAGCGTACCGGGAAACAGCTGCTCCAGGAAGAAGACCAGCGCCACCGTCCCGCCCAGCAATATCAGCAGCCAGAATCCGACCGAGTGTCTCACCTGATGCCCTCCAGTCCGAACTCGATCATAAGGTTGGGCGGCCACCGTGCCAAGGCAACAGCGGCCGCCCCAGTTTTTGGAAGGAGGACGTGGTTAGAGTGAGGTTAGGACCCGTTGTCGAGCGCCCGCGCCATCTCCACCAGCTCGATGAACTCGGCGCGATAGCCGTCGCCGTCATCGCCGCGAGAGGCGCGGGCGGCCTCCGCGATCTGGTCGTAGCCGAACACGCCGACATAATCGCCGCCGCGCAGCTTCTGCCCGAAGGCAGCGACGGCCGCTGCAAAGTGCGCATCGGAGGGCGCATCGTCCGCGTTCTCCAGCGCGGCCACCGGCAGCGGGGTCTCGATCAGCTTGGAGACATTGGCATCCGGCGCCTTGTAGCGCAGACGCAGGAACCCGAACTCGGCTGCCCTGGGGTCGACCCGCTCATCCGCATGTTCGCCATAGCGCAGCGGGTCGATCGCGAGCCCCTTGGACCCTTTAACCGCGATCTCGTAGATCGCAGTCACGGTGTGGCCGGCGCCGATCTCGCCCGCGTCCTTTCGGTCATTGTTGAAGTCCTCGCGGTTGAGCGCGCGGTTCTCATACCCGATCAGGCGATATTCCGCGACCACGCGAGGATTGAACTCGATCTGGATCTTCACGTCCTTGGCGATGGTCTGGATCGTGCCGGAGAGCTGATCGGAGAGCAGCCGCTTCGCCTCCTTAAGCGAATCGACATAGCCGTAATTGCCGTTGCCGACATCGGCGATCTGCTCCATCAGCGCATCGTTGTAATTGCCTTCGCCGAACCCAAGGGTGGTGAGCGACACGCCGCTGTCGCGCGCGTCCTCCACCATGTCCTTCAGCTGTCCGATATCGGTGACGCCGACATTGAAGTCCCCGTCGGTCGCCAGAATGATGCGGTTGATGCCACCCTCGATCTTCGCTTCCTTGGCCTTGGCATAGGCGAGCGCGAGGCCTTCGCCGCCTGCGGTCGATCCGCCTGCCTTCAGCCGGTCCAGCGCCGCCTTGATCTTCGCCTTGTCCTTGGCGGCGGTCGGCTCGAGCACCAGGCCCGCCGCGCCGGCATAGACCACGATGGTGACCTTGTCATCGTCGCGGAGCTGGTCGGTCAGGACCTTCATGCCGGCCTGCAGCAAAGGCAGCTTGTCCGGCTGATCCATCGAGCCCGACACGTCGATCAGGAACACGAGATTGGCGGCCGGCCGCTCTTCTGCCGGCGGCTGATAGCCCTTGATGCCGATGTGCAGCAGATGCGTTTCGGGATTCCACGGCGTGCGGACCACTGACGTGGTCACGCGGAACGGATCGCCGCCGGCCTCTGGCTTCGGGTAGTCGTAGGAGAAGTAGTTGATCATCTCCTCGACCCGCACCGCATCCTTGGGCGGCATCCGGCCATTCATCAGGAAGCGCCGCACATTGGAATAGGCGCCGGTATCGACATCAATGGAGAAGGCCGAAACCGGCGCTTGCGCGACCTGCTTCACGGGACCATCGTTGACGGCCAGGTAGTTCTCGCCTGTACCAGGCTGAGGCGGCTGGCGGTAGCCGGACTGATAGTCACTCTCCAGCACACCCCTTGTGATCTGGATCGGTGGGTAGTTCGGCGCAGCCTGTGGTGCTGGAGCACTCGCAGCAGCCCCTTGTTCCTCGCCATAGGGTAGCATTGGGGCGGCCTGGGGCACGATCCCGCCCGCCGCGACCGCCTCCTCTTTCTTCTTCTGGAGGCCAGCCGAATCGAGCTTGGCCTCCTCCTGCGTGCTTGGCTGGTTGCCGTTGGCGGCTTGTTCCTTGACCGGTTGGCCCTCGCAGCCCAGCAGAATGGCAACCGTGGAGACACCCGCGATCCAGAGTCGTGAACCAGGCAGCTTTGACCTTTGCATTTGCCTTCCCCTTCTCTAGAACCGTGCCAAGGTGCTGCAACGCGCGTGGCGCTGGCTTTCCTGCGGCAGGTAGACCTGTGTCGCGCGCGTAGATGGCGGGGCGAAGGCGCAATTGCGGCGAGACGGTGGCAGATGCTAAAGCTGCAAGAACTGGAGAGGGGCGCGTGAGCGTGGAATCGTCCAGCCTGTTGCGGCTGTTCCGCCGCTATCCGCGCGCTCACCTGGCGCCATATCGTCGCTTCATGGTGGCAGATCGTCACGTCGGCTGGATCAAGCCGGATTTCGCCCAGTTGCTCGCCGAGTTTCCCGATATCTTTTACCTGACCGATCGCGAAGTACATCTGCATGACCGCCTCGCCGAGGTCAAGGACCGCAGCACGGCAGTTGCCGATGCACTGGCGAAGCTCCATGAGCGTGGTGCCATTCCCGGCTGGCGCGGCGAGCTCTATCCCGTCAACCGCCGGTTCGGCGAAGCACCGCTGCTGCTGATGGAACGCGCGGCGACGCCTCTGTTCGGGCTGCAGACCTACGGCATCAATGTGAATGGCCTGGTGCGCGCGGGTGAGGAATGCAAAGTCTGGATCGCGCGCCGCGCCATGACCAAGCACGTCGATCCCGGCATGCTTGACCTGGTGGTCGGCGGCGGGCAGCCTTACGGCATCTCGATCGCCGAGAACCTCCTGAAGGAATGCGCGGAGGAGGCCTGCATCGGCCCGACCTTGGCGGAGCGCGCAAGGCCGGTCAGCGTGACCACCATGTTGATCGAGGCGGCCGAGGGCTTGCGTGTCGGCGTGCAGTTCAACTTCGATCTCGAGTTGCCGGCCGACTTCCAGCCGCGCAACGACGATGGCGAGGTCTCGGAATTCCAGCTCTGGTCGATGAAGCGCCTGGAAGAGAATCTGCGCAATGCCGACGATTTCATGTTCGACGCTGCTCTGGCGAAGCTCGACCTGCTGGTGCGTTTCGGAATTGTCGGCCCGGACGATCCCGATTATCTCGATTTGATCGCTGAGCTGCGCAGGCCAACCCCCTACGTGCGCACATGAGCCTGATCGATCACATCCACCGCTGCCAGAGCGCGGACATGCGGAAGTTCCTGCCCTGGTTGATCGTCGGAGAGACGGCAGGCTGGGTCCGGCGCGACATCGCCACGCGGCTGGCCAACTATCCGACCGTGCTTTCCGTCGACGACAGCGCGGTGCGTCTGCGCGATCATCTGGCGAGCTTCGAACACCGTTCCGCCGCCATCGGCGACGTCGCGCGCGACCTCTACGAGGCGGGCGTGTTTACCGGCTGGCGCAACGAGTGGTTCCCGGTGCTGACGCGGTTCGGCGCAGCGCCGATGATGCGGCTGGAGCGTTCGGCCGTGCCGATGTTCGGCGTCCATGGTTACGGCGTGCACATGAACGGCTTCGTGCGCGAGCGCGGACGCCTGAAACTGTGGGTCGGCAAGCGCGCCGACAACCGACCGATCGAGCCCGGCAAGCTGGACCATCTCGTCGCCGGCGGCATTTCACTTGGCATGGGCGTGCAGGAGTGCCTGGCGAAGGAGTGCGAGGAAGAAGCCTCCATCCCCGCCGCCCTCGCCGCGTGCGCCAGGCCGGCCGGTGCCCTCCGCTACCGCATGGAGCATCAGGGCTGGCTGCGCAACGATACCCTGTTCGTCTACGATCTGGAGCTGCCCGCCGACTTCACGCCCGTCAACAAGGATGGCGAGATCGCGAGCTTTCGCCTGATGGAACTCGACGAAGTCGAATCGATCCTGTCAGCCGGCGAGGACTTCAAGTTCAATGTGGCGCTGGTAGTGATCGACTTCCTGATCCGCCACGGCCACCTTACGCCGGAACATCCCGACTACAGCGACCTGGCCCTCGGCCTGTGGCGGCATGAGAGTTAGCCTCGACTCTTGAAATTCTCTCGTCATGGTCGGACTTGGTTCGACCATCCACGAGTTTCTCTCGGCAGGACCGCACGGCTCCAGGCAAACTGGTGGATGGTCGTGCCAAGCACGACCATGACGAAATAAACAGAATGGTAGTGGCCTACTGCAGCATCTGCAGCGCGCCTATGTCGCCCATTTCAGTCACCACTTCCACCGAGCCACGATAGATCATGTCGAGCGCGACCCACAGGATGATGGCAAGGCCGACATAGGCGATCCAGTGGTACTTCTTCAGCACGTTCGCGATGATGGTTGCCGCCGCGCCCATCAGTCCGACCGACAAGACGAGGCCGACGATCAGGACCCAGGTATGCTCGTGCGCTGCGCCGGCGACCGCCAGCACGTTGTCGAGCGACATGGAGACGTCAGCGATGACGATCTGGGTGATGGCCTGCCGCATGGTCTTGGCCGGCGGCGCGCCCGGCAGCGCCTCCGGAGGCTCGGCCAGTTCGCGCCGCTCGTCCTTGGTCAGTTCATGCTGCGACATGGCCGCGTGACGCAGGCGTTCGCGCCGTTGCTCCACCAGCTCGCGCCAGAACTTCCAGCACACCCAGAGCAGCAGCAAACCACCCGCCAGCGTCAGGCCGATAATCAGGAGGAGCTGTGAGGTGATGAGTGCAAAGAAGATGCGGAGGGCGGTGGCCGCTGCGATACCGATCAGAATGACTTTGCCGCGCTGCTCCTTGGGCAAGCCCGCCGCGGCCATGCCGACGACGATCGCGTTGTCGCCGGCGAGAACGAGGTCGATGATGATGACTTGGCCGAGCGCGAGCAGGGCCGAGTAGAGCTCAGGATCCATCCCTTGCGCGCAGGCCCATCGACCCGCGCCCCCTAGTTTTTCGGTCTGTCCTCGGGATTACGTCGGGAATCCCGCCAACGCCCGCACCTCTGCCGCCGATCGGCCCGCTTGGCGCAGCGCCCTCAGGCCCATTGCGCCGTCGCGTTTGGACAGCCGCTCCCCTGCGGCGTTGGTCAGCAACAGATGGTGTGCGTAGGTGGGAACATTCAAGCCCAGAATTGCCTGCAACAGCCGGTGAACGTGCGTGGCGTGGAACAGGTCGACTCCGCGAGTGACTAAAGTCACCTCCTGTAGGTGATCGTCGAGCGTGACGCAGAGATGATAGCTGGCGGGCGCGTCCCGCCGCGCCAGCACCACGTCGCCCAGGGTCTCGGGTCGGGCCTCCACTACGCCTTCCCGTTCATCGGTGAAGGCCAGGGCGCCCGAGATGGCGCGGGCCTTTGCGACATCCAGTCGCAGGGCATAGGGATCGCCCCGCTCCTGCCGCGCGTGCACCCAATCGGGTGGTTGGTTGCGGCACGTGCCGGGATAGACCGGTCCCTCCGGCCCATGCGGCGCTGTCACCGCGGCGGCAATGTCCTTGCGGCTGCAGAAGCACGGATAGATGAGGCCCATGGCGCGCAGCCGGTCGAGCGCCCCCGCGTAGTCCGCCAGATGCTCCGACTGGCGTCGAACGGGCCCATCCCAATCGAGGCCGAGCCAGGCGAGGTCCTCCAGGATTGCTGCTTCGAACTCGGGCCGGCAGCGCGTCGGATCGATGTCTTCGATGCGCAGCAAGAATCGGCCGGATTCCGCCCGCGCGCTGTGCCACCCCACCAGCGCGGAATGCGCGTGGCCCAAATGCAGGTAGCCCGTCGGGCTGGGCGCGAAACGCGTGACGATCATGAAACCGCAAGGATAGAGTGCAGGCGCATATGGCTAGACCTAAAGAAGATCGCGACCTGCTGCAACGCGCCCTCGCCCATCTCGGCAAGGCTGACCAGGACTTCGCGCGCGCGATCGAAGAGGTCGGCCCGCCACCGGCGCGCAGACGTCCTGCTGGTTTCCTGGGCCTGTTGCATGTGATCGTGGCTCAGCAGGTCTCGACCCACGCCGCCAAGGCGATCTCGGCCCGGCTCGATTCAGCACTCGAAGGGAATTCGCCCGAAGCATTCCTGAAGCTGAGCGACGATGATCTGCGCGCCATCGGCTTCAGCCGGCAAAAGATCATCTATGGCCGGGACCTCGCAGCGGCCTTTCTCGATGGTCGCCTCTCAATGCCCAGGCTGCGCCGGCAAAGCGACGAAGAGGTGATCGCCGCGATCACCAGCGTCAAAGGGCTCGGCGTCTGGTCCGCCGAAGTGTTCCTGCTGTTCGGCCTGCGCCGGCCCGATGTGCTGCCGGCCCACGATCTCGGCCTCGTCGTCGCTGCCCAGCGGATGAAGCGCTTAAAGGAGCGGCCGAGCCCGATGGAGCTGCGCGAGATCGCGGAGCCGTGGCGTCCGTACCGCTCCTATGCCTCACGGATGCTCTGGCACTACTACCACGCCGCGCCACCGGTGTAGGCGGGCCTGGATCTGGTCGCAGCAACGAGTCACCAACCGATCATCTGGCCGATGGTCAGGCAGGACCCGTCTCTGCCAAGACCGGGCTAGTGTCCGCCGCGGCTACCCTCGCCCTTCTCGCCGTGTTCGCCTTTCTCGCCGTGTTCGCCTTTCTCGCCGTGTTCGCCCTTCTCGCCGTGTTCGCCCTTCTCGCCGTGCTCGCCCTTCTCGCCGTGCTCGCTCTTCTCGCCGTCCTCGCCCTTCTCGCCGTGCTCGCCCTTCTCGCCGTGCTCGCCCTTCTCGCCGTCCTCGCCGCCTGGATCCTCGCCGCCCGGATCTTCACCGCCCGGATCTTCACCACCAGGCTTCCCGCTAGTATCCCGCGCCGGCGGATCGGCGCGTGCTTCCTGCTCGCGATCTCGAGCTTCATGCTCGCTGCCCGGAGTTTCGGGCCCGCTGGCCGGGCCAGCCGCAGTCGAGAAGGATCCGATGTCGCCGCACTGGGCGTCTGCATTCGCACTCGCGATCAGGATGCTCTGGCCGCCGACGCACGTGGCCGCCTTGCCCTTGCCGTGCGGAATTGCATCGACCGAGCCATCCAGGATGTCGATGATGGTTGCATCGTCACCGTCGACATGGACCAGGAACTCGGTGCCGCGGATGCCGATCGTCGCGACCGGCGTGCGCAGCTTTACGCCCTGATCCGGCCTGCCGTTCGAGTTGAAATGGAACAGCCCGGTATTGAGATTGATGACGCCCGACGCGGCCGCCCCATCGAACACGTAGTCGGACAGCACCATTTCGCTCAATTGCTCGACGCTGAGCTCGGAGCCGTCGATGAACTGCACCTGGATCACCGACTCCCGCTTGGTGCGCAACGCTTCGTTCTGCACCAGTTCGTCGGAAACTCTGGCGGTGATCTCCTTGTCGCCCGGCGGCTGCCGAAAGCCTTCGTTCACCACGTCCACGACGGTCGCTATGCCGGCGGCCTTCGCGGCCTGCGGCATAGCCCACAGCGCGGCAATGGCGTAACAGATCTCGTACGCCAATCTGCGTTTCATGGAACCCTCCGAATCGCACACACCCGTTCTTCGACACGCCTTTTCGGCGCTTGCGCGCCGACGCGTCCGCCTTCTGGCGGATTCAGGCCGGCGCGTGCACTGCTTCCAGTGCGTTCGTCCCCACTTGCGATCGAAATTCTGCGCGCCGCATGAACGTCCCGCTCATGCGCCACAGGAGGTATGATCCACCCCTGATCTAATCCCGCCTGTCCCGGCCTCCCTCAGCCGGCCGAGATGTCGGGTCGGGCGATTTCACGATATTCAGAGTTCCCGAACGCTGCCTGATTTTCTGCCGCCTCGAAAAAGTTGACGGCACCCTCAGTGCTGGCAACGTCGTCCACGACCCACCGACAAGCCATGTTGCCATGGTCGCCCTCTGTCGGAGATTGGTCTGGTAGACTTAATTGTCTTCTTTAGAATGGACGAGGGTCAATATAAATTTCGCCGAACGCGCCAAGAAATTGTAGGGCTAACGCATCAAATGCGAACCGCGACGGCGCGGGCCGTGTAGGCAAAAAGTGATGTCAAAGACCGATCTCAGCTATGAAGACTGGATCGATTACGTGTTCGGCCATGCCGTGCCTTTCTCTGAACAGGCCTGGTATTTCAATGCAGACGAGGATTGGTGGGATCCCGAGCCGGCGCAAGCCGTCGCCTATATGACTCAGCTGTTCGAAACACCCGAGCCACTGGCCGAGCAGTTCGCCGACAGCCAGATCGGCCAGGGCCTCTACTATCTCGTCGACAATGGCGCCGGTGCCTATTGCCGGTTCCTGACCGACGCGACCGTGCCGATCGAGGCGCGATTGGCCTGCGTCGAGGCGATGTCCAGCTTGTTCGCCCGCCTGTTCCAGCCGCGCTGCGAACCTGTTCTGTCGCATCTCGATGAGCCTGGCGACAATGAGCTGAATCGCATCTGCTACATGTGGTGGGACATCATGCCGATTGGAGCGGTGAAGGAATCGTCGGGCTCCGATCCAATCCAGGATGGCTGTCTCTCCGAAATGGAGGACATACTGCGTCTGCCGAACCCTGCTTGCCAGGAGAGCGCATTGCACGGCCTCGGCCACTGGGCGCACGCCTATCCGGAGTTTACCGAAACCACGATCAATGCTTATCTCGCCGCCAATCCGACCCTGCGCCCGGAGCTCGTGCGCTATGCACACGCGGCGCGCGCGGGTTGCGTTCAATAGGGGGCCATCGTTTGACCCAGCGCATCCTGGGTGACGGCTACGTCCGGCGCAGCTTCGAGGAATGGCACAATATCGTGTTCTGTGGCGATCCGGAGCAGGTCGATCCGTGGTGGAGCAGCCTGGAAGAGGACCCTTGGGATCATCCGCTCCACGTCGTCGATCATCTCACGGGCTTTGCAGCGATCCGGTTCCAGCGCTCGAGGGTCTGAGCGACGAACAGATTGCGCGGCCTGTACTACCTGACGAATATGCAGCTAGGTGGCTGCTGGCGCGAACTCTACCGCATGCGCGTGACAACTGAGGCTGCGGTTGCCTGCGTTCACACCATCTATGCGCTATTCGAACGGGTGTTTGCGCCCCGTTGCGCACCGGTGCTGTCGCACATCGCCGAGCCGGGCGGTAGCGAGCTGAACGGGGTCTGCTACATGTGGAGGGACATCATCTCGCTGCGGAGCGAGACGGGCGACGACCGCCGCGGCCGCATCGGCGAAGCGGTTGACACTGTCATACGCCGAACGCTTGCGCTGCCGAACATCGCTTGCCAGGAAAGCGCCCTGCACGGCGTTGGCCATGGTTGCGGCAGGTCTGACGTGGTTGATCAGTACCTCGCCGCCAATCCCAACTTGCCGCCGGCGTTGCGCGCGTACGCCCTGGATGCGCGCGCCGGCCGCGTGCCCTAGCCGCCAGCCCTTGTTTCCCGCCGCCACCATCGGCTAGATGCCAGTGCACCAGACTAGGAAAGCACATGATGGAACTCTCCGGCTCCTCGCATGCGCCGGCCAGCGGCGGCAAGGCGAAGCAGCTCGTCGTGCTCTTGCACGGCTACGGGTCGAACGGCGACGACCTCATCAGCCTGGCGCCGTTCTTCGCGCAGGCGCTTCCCGAGGCGGAGTTCATGTCGCCCAACGCGCCATTCCCGTGCGAAATTTCGGCGTTCGGGTTCCAGTGGTTCGGGTTCGAGGACCGCACGCCGGACATGCTGTTGGGCGGCGCGCGCCTCGCCGCGGAGATCCTCGACCGGTTCCTGGATGCGGAGCTCACCCGTCGCGGCCTCGCCGACCGCGACCTGGCGCTGGTCGGGTTCAGCCAGGGCACCATGATGTCGCTCCATGTCGGGCTGCGCCGGCCCAACCAGATCGCCGGCATTTTAGGCTTTTCCGGTTCATTGATCGCACCGCAGTTGCTGGCCGGCGAGCTGAAGTCCAAGCCGCCCGTTTTCCTGGTCCACGGCACGGCCGATCAGGTGGTCCCCTTCGGCGCCCTGGCCCAGGCGGAAAAGGCCCTGAGAGACGCGGGGGTCCCGATTGAGACTGAATCCCGGCCCGGCCTGCCCCATTCCATCGACCAGATCGGCGCGCAAAGGGGCGCGCTTTTCCTGCGCCGGTGCTTCAACGCCGCGCCCGCGGTGGAATGACAATCGAATGAAATCAATATTATAGCTGATTTCAATATCTTGCGTTTTGGGCTCGGGCCCTCTATTGCTATGGTGTATCGAGTGTGACGGGGCCGTCACCCGTCACGGTTTGATGACGGAGCGTGCGCGTGCAGGCATCGCCTGAAGCTTGTCCGGCCCTGGTCCTCAATGCCGACTTCCGGCCGTTGAGCTATTTCCCCCTGTCGCTATGGCCGTGGCAGGAAGTGGTGAAGGCCGTCTTCCTGGACCGGGTCAACATCATCTCGGAGTATGAGAACGAGGTGCACAGCCCATCCTTCTCGATGCGGCTCCCCTCGGTCATCTCGCTCAAGGAGTTCGTGCACCAGTCGCGCCGGCCGGCCTTTACCCGGTTCAACGTGTTCCTGCGCGACCGTTTTCGCTGCCAGTATTGCGGCGATACCTTCCCGGCCCCCGAACTGACCTTCGATCACGTCGTGCCGCGTTCGCGCGGCGGGCGGACGAGCTGGAGCAACGTGGTGACGGCGTGCCAGACCTGCAACCTCCTGAAGGGCCGGCACCTGCCGCACGAGGTGGGCATGCATCCAAGGCGACCGCCACTGCAGCCGACGACTCACGAGCTGCAGGAAAATGGTCGAGCCTTCCCGCCAAACTACTTGCACCAGAGTTGGCGGGATTTTCTTTACTGGGATACCGTGCTCGAAACGAGCTGAGCGGCGTCGCATCATTAAAACTGTCATCCTGGGCGGGCAGCGAAGCTGCACGACCCGGGACCCATACGATCCAACAGCGCTGCGGAAGGTCCGTATGGGTCCCCGCTCTGCGCCGCTGCGCGGCTTGGCCGGGATGACAGAGAGGTGCAAGGCTCGCGTGCGCGCGGCGCCAACATGTATCGCATCAATCCCGTCATTGACGCGGCGCGTGCGCGCTCATAAGTCAGCGCGATGCGCTCCATTCTGTCGATCGCGCCGCAGCGTTGGCTGATGCTGTTCTCGGGCTTTCTGTTCTGGGGCCTCGGGCTCGCTTTGTTCGTGCGCGCCAGTCTTGGCCTCGGGCCGTGGGACGCGTTCCACCAAGGCCTCGGCTTCCAGCTCGGCATCACCATCGGGACCGCCAGCATCATCGCCAGCGTCCTGGTGCTGCTGCTGTGGATTCCGCTCAGGCAGCGACCGGGCATCGGCACCATCTTCAACGCGCTGACCATCGGGCCGTTCACCGATCTCGGCCTGTGGCTGCTGCCACAGGAGATCGAGAGCCTGTGGCTGCGCGGCGCGATGCTGATCGCCGGCATGATCTGCATCGGATTGGGCAGCGCGCTCTATCTGCCCGCCGGCCTCGGCGCCGGCCCGCGCGACGGCTTGATGATGGGTCTTCACGAAAAGCTCGGCTGGAGCATCCGGCTGTCGCGCACCGCGATCGAGGCTTCGGCCCTGGCGATCGGTTGGCTGATGGGTGGCACGGTGGGCATCGGCACTGTGGTATTCGCGTTGGGCGTTGGCCCTGTGGTGCAGACCAGCCTCGCACACGCGCGCCGCTGGCTGCCCGACTGGCGCCTGCCTGCGCCCGCACCCGCGCGGCAATAGCCGCGCATTGACGCGACGCGGCAATAACCGACACGCATCCTTTCCATCCGCCGTCGGCATTGGCCGCGCGGCGCATATAACGCCATCATGGTCATACTGCAGTCCTCAATAGTCGGAGGAGACCATGCGCAGATTGCTCACACCATTGATTTTCATCGCATCGCTCGGCACGGCCATCGCCGACGAGACCAGGTTCATGTCCATCGATCAGATGAAGTCGGAGATCATCGGCAATTCCATGAGCGGCCGGACCGATGCCGGCGATGACTATATCGAGCACTACACACACGACGGTCGGATCATCGGCCTCTCCAAGACAGCCGGCAGATATGAAGGTAAATGGTCGTTTCGGCAGGATGGCCTAATGTGCTTCCGCTACGGCGATGGCGATTTCGCCGGCGGCTGCGTGCATCTGTCGCGCCACGGTGATCGAATCGGCCTCGCGCGCGTCGATGGCTCTGTCGAGCCAACGGCCATCTTGATTCAAGGCATGGCACCGCAGCTCAAATAGTCCGCAGCACCATTACGGTTTTCACACTCCGTGCATCAGGGTGTAGCGGCGCGCGCATCTACCATGAACCTATTCCTTCAGCTGCGAGACTCACCTGTCTCACACTCGCTCAAAAGGAGTAGGTCCGCAGAACTAAGCGACATTCGTGGAGGATTTGGTCTATGGTCGCCGGACCGGCTGATCACAGTTGCGGGGGAACAGCAATGGCTGGGACCAAGACTGGCGACTTCATCGAGCTCATCACGCCGTTCCTGCGCCGCAAGATGAGTGAACTTGAGCAGCGCTGCGGCATGAACAGCGCCGAGTGGCGCGCCATCGCATTGCAGTACGTGAAGAATCCGGTGGAGGCCGCGGTCTCGCCGCAGGAGCGCCGGCGGCACTACGAATCCGAGATCCATCTCCAGTTCGACGGCAAGCCCCTCGCGGGCGTCGAGCGGCTCTATCGCCGGACTGTGCTGCTCGAGCCGACGACCGTGTGCGCCGCGCATTGCCGCTGGTGCCTGCGCGGCCAGTACCCGGTGAGGACGTTGCGCGAGGAAGAGATCATCAACGCCGCGCGCTATTTCGGCGAGGCCGAGGAATGCGCCGGGGTCGACGAGGTCCTGATCACCGGCGGCGACCCCCTGATGGCACCGAAGCTGTTGCGCACGGCGTTCGAGGCGCTTGCCGTACGCGCGCCCAACATCCGCACCATCCGCATCGGCACGCGCGTGCCGTTCCAGGATCCCGAGCGCATCAACGACAACCTGCTGTCCGTCCTGACTTCGTTGCCGGATCGCCGGATCGAGATCGGCGTCAACGTCAATCACCCGATCGAGTTCTGGCCGGAATCACGCGCCGCCATCGCGCGCCTCAAATCGACTGGCGCCACGATCTACAACCAGCACCCGCTGCTGAAGGGCGTGAACGACGACCTCACGGTCTTGGCGGAGCTCTATTCGCTGATGCGCGAGAACGGCATCGAGGCACACTACCTGTTCCACGCCATCCCGATGCAGGGTATGCGCCACCATCGCACCTCGGTGAAGAAGGGTGCGGAACTCGCGATGCGCCTCAGCGCCTCTGGCGAATTCTCCGGCCGCGCCAAGCCGCACTACGCCTTGATGACGGACATCGGCAAGATCGTGCTGTACGAGGGCACGATCATCGCGCGCCGGCCGTCTGACAATTCGCTGCTGCTGCGCTCCGGCTATCGCCTGGAGGACCGCATGCGCTGGAACCCGAGCTGGCGCATGCCCGCCAGCGTCGAGATCGACGAGGAAGGCTTCATGTGCGTCTGGTACAAGGACGGCGAGGACGAAGCCTGGAGCGAGCTCGGCCTCTGGGGCAACCTCCCCCTCGCCAGCAACGATATCGGCCCGCCCGCCAACTCCGTCGCTGGCTGACGCGCGAGTTGTGAGCGTCCTCCTTCGTCACGATTGTGGCCAGTCGTTTAGACGGGGCGCGGCCGTGCACACGTTTATGAATCGCGTCGCACCGTGCTCAACGCTCTCTCCTTCTGTCACCCCGGCCAAGCGCAGCGCGAGCCGGGGTCCATGGTTCAGCTGCTCGTGCCGCTGCGTAATGGATCCCGGGTCAAGCCCGGGATGACAGGTGAGTGATGGCAATGGCGTCAGCGCGCGCCGTGCCAAACACGAACAGCGCCTAGCCTTTGAGCGCCTTGCGGAACCGGATCGCGCGCTCGACCTCCTCGAAGCCGAGCGCGCCATGGGCACGTTCGCTCACCTTGTTCTCGAGCAACGAGTCAGACGCAATCTCGGTATGGCTATGTTCGATCGCCCATTGCTCCGCGGCCTTCACGAGCGCGCCGCCGATGCCCTGCTGCCGCTTGTCGGGCGTCACGTACCACGCTTCGATGAACGGCACCGGCGAACTATCACAGCCATCGACATAGGGCCGCAGCGACAGCTCCAGCATGCCCACCAGCTTGCCGTCCGCTTCCGCCACGAACACCTGATGCGGCATCAACGGCTCGCTGCGCGCGGTAAAGAACGCGGTCACGTCGCCGCGCAGCGCATCCGGATCGGCATCCGGCCACAACGCAACGCGCATGGCGAGCCACGCGTCCGCATCTGCTTTGGTGGCGAGACGAACATTCATGCCAAAAGACTACCCCTTCCCCCCTCGCGGGGGAAGGATGCGCAGCCTTAGCGAACGAAGTGAGCTTAGGCGGAATTGGATGAGGGCGCTGCGCCGAAACGCTATGGCATTGCGTCACCTATCGGGGCGGCGCTCTTGCGAGTGTGCACGGCTTGTCGCCGCGCCCCCCATCAGACTTCGGCTAGACTAGGGGCGAAGGGTATCGTCGCCAGATGAGCGGGACCTTAAATCCGCTCCGCCAGCCAGATCGCGAGTCTGGACCCGGCCTTGATCGCGCCAGTCAGCAGCGGATAGGCGGGCGCCTGTTCGGCGCCGTGCTCCAGCCCGGCGTCGCGGTGCTCGAGCTCGTCTGCGCGGAACTTGTCGATCTTGGCCCTAAGCGGCGCTTCATCGGCGCCGAGCTTCTCCGACTGCGCGCGGTAATGCGCGTCGATCACTTCCTCGACCGCGACGGTGCAGGCCATCGCCGCCTTCGGCCCCAGCAGTGCGGTCGCCGCGCCCAGCGCAAAGCCGGCGGCATTCCACACCGGATGCAGCGCACTTGGCCGCACGCGACGCTCCACCATCAGCGTCTCGAACGCCTTGAGGTGCTCCAGCTCCTGCGCATACATGCGCTCGATCGGTTGCGCCTCCGGCTTGCCGCGCAGGATCGCGAGCTGGCCTTCATAGATGCGCTTGGCGCCGAACTCGCCGGCATGGTCGACGCGGATGATGCGCTCGATCAGCTCCTCCTTGGTGAGATCGCCGGGCAGGCGCCCCCCGGCAGTTTCCCGTGGGGTTTCCTTCGCCGTCTCGGTGGAATGATCGGTCACGCGTCCCTGCTCCTCAACGCGCCCCAGGCAGTGAAGGCCGCCAGCGCCAGCGCGTAGATGAGATTATAGCCCGCCATGGAGATTCCGAACATGGTCCAGGCCGGCACGTCGCAACGCACGATCGGCGCGTCCATGATCGCCTGCTCCAGCTCCTCCGCGCTCATGCCTGGTGCGATCTGGCCGGCGCACGCAGCGGTGCCCTCCCACCATTTCTGCTCCACCCCGACATGGAACAGGGCGATCCCCGCAGTCGTCACGAAGGCCAGCGTCAGTAGCCACAACGCCACGGAGCGCCGCGCCGTCCGCGCCGGCTGCAGGATGGCGACGACGCCCAGCGCGATCGCCCCCCAATAGCCGTAGCGCTGCCAGTAGCACAGTTCGCACGGCGCGAGGCCAAAGCCATATTGCGACAGCCAGGCGATGCAGAGGGCCGCCAGCGCCGCGCCGGTGGCGAGCCATGGTACGGAGGAAACGGGTAGGAGCGGCTGACGCGCGGCCATGTCCTGGGGCTCAGATCACATATTTGACGACGACAAAGCCGCCGACCAGCGCCACCACGAACGCCGTGGTGACCAGGGTCAGGCGGCGCTCGATGAAAGCACGGATCGGCTCGCCGAACCAATAGAGCAGCCCCGCCACCAGATAGAAACGGATGCCGCGCGTCACCACAGATGCGATGATGAAGACCGGCAGACTGAAATGCGCGATACCGCTCGCGATGGTCACCAGCTTGTAGGGAATTGGCGTAGCACCCTTGATCAGGATCACCCACAGGCCCCACTCATGGTACCAATTCTGGAACTCGAGCAGCCCGTCCTGCATCCCGTAGAGCGCGATGATCCATTCCCCCACGCTCTCCAGCAGGCCATAGCCGATGTAATAGCCCAGCATGCCGCCCAACACCGAGGCGATCAGGCACACGCCGGCGATGCGCCAGGCGCGCTGCCGGTCCGCCAGCACCATCGGCACCAGCATGACGTCGGGCGGAATCGGAAAGACCGAGCTCTCCGCAAAGCTCACCCCCGCCAGCCACCAGATGGCCTTCGGGTGGCGGGCCTTTTCCATGGTCCAGTCGTAAAGGGAACGAAGCAAAGGCGGGCACCGACAGAATTCACGTGCGCCTGTTTAGCAACGCGCGCCGACTATCGCAAATCAGCGTGTCGTGACATCAGGTCATTGAAGGATGCTACGGCAATTCTTCGCTAGGCGCGGTCTCTAATGCATCGTCAGCAGCTCGTTGGCGTTGCGCCACTTGGGTGGCGCCAGCAGGTCGACGCTGGCGACCTTCACCGAATGGAGCCGGCCGTCCAGATTGTGCGCCCAGAAATCGAGGAACTTGCGCAGGGTCGGAAATTGCGGGGCCAGATCATAGTCCTGCCAGAGATAGGTCTGCAGGAGCGAAGGATGATCCGGCATGTGATACAGGATCTCCGCCGTGGTTAATCGGTACTGCTTCAGCTGCATGACCAAACCGGACATCGGCACCTCTCGTCCCCCGTTCGTAACCCGAGATCAGCCGGTAGGTTCGACGCCAAGATCCAAGGCTACCGGCGCGACTCGCTCCAATGACGACACAGACATGGTAACCGAAAATCCTTAACAATGTTGCAAAATACCCGTAATTCCAATGTGTTAGCACTCGCGCGATAGCTCTGCTGCTAAATTCGTAGGGCTCACGCGAAAATTCCCGCCTCACGGCCTCTTGACGGAAGCTGAGGGTGGCCCTAAATCGCTGGCACTCACCGAGCCTGAGTGCTAACAGGGCGCCTGGGCTCGGGTCGGGTTCCACAGGGAAAGCGCGACCAAACTCAAGACCAATTGGAGGATTTCCATGAAATTCCGCCCGCTCCATGACCGCGTCCTCGTGCGTCGGATCGAGCAGCAGGAGAAGACTGCTGGGGGCATCATTATTCCGGACACCGCAAAGGAAAAGCCCCAGGAGGGCGAAGTCATTGCGGCCGGCGCCGGCATCAAAGGCGAAGACGGCAAGATCACCCCGCTCGATGTGAAGGCGGGTGACCGCATTCTGTTCGGCAAGTGGTCGGGCACCGAAGTGCGCATCGACGGCGAGGATCTCCTCATCATGAAGGAGAGCGACATCCTCGGCATCGTCGAGGGCACTGCCACCGCCAAGAAGAAGGTCGCGTAAGTCTCGCGGCCTTTTTTCGTGATCAACGACAAGAACTAACCGGAGAAGACTACAATGCCAGCGAAAGACGTTCGTTTTTCTGGCGACGCGCGCGACCGTATGCTGCGCGGCGTCGACATCCTGGCCAACGCCGTGAAGGTCACCCTGGGTCCGAAGGGCCGCAATGTGGTGCTCGACAAGGCGTTCGGCGCACCCCGCATCACCAAGGACGGCGTCACCGTCGCCAAGGAGATCGAGCTTAGCGACAAGTTCGAGAACATGGGCGCCCAGATGGTGCGCGAAGTGGCCTCGAAGACCAACGACATGGCCGGTGACGGCACCACGACCGCCACGGTCCTGGCGCAGGCTCTGGTCCGCGAGGGCGTGAAGGCGGTCGCCGCCGGCATGAACCCGATGGACGTGAAGCGCGGCATCGACCTCGCGGTTGCGACTGTGGTCGAGGACGTGAAGAAGCGCTCCAAGAAGGTCTCGACCTCGGACGAGATCGCCCAGGTCGGCACCATCTCGGCCAACGGCGAGCGTGACATCGGCGACATGATCGCCAAGGCGATGCAGAAGGTCGGCAACGAGGGCGTGATCACGGTCGAGGAGGCCAAGGGCCTCGAGACCGAGCTCGACGTCGTCGAGGGCATGCAGTTCGACCGCGGCTATCTCTCCCCGTACTTCATCACCAACGCGGAGAAGATGACCACCGAACTGGAGAACCCCTACATCCTCCTGCACGAAAAGAAGCTGTCCAGCCTGCAGCCGATGCTGCCGATCCTCGAAGCGGTCGTGCAGTCCGGCCGCCCTCTGCTCATCATCGCTGAGGACGTCGAGGGCGAGGCGCTGGCGACCCTGGTCGTCAACAAGCTGCGCGGCGGCCTGAAGGTCGCGGCCGTGAAGGCGCCGGGCTTCGGCGATCGCCGCAAGGCGATGCTGGAGGACATCGCGATCCTCACCGGCGGCCAGGTTATCTCCGAAGACCTGGGCATCAAGCTGGAGAGCGTCACCGTCGACATGCTGGGCAAGGCCAAGAAGGTCGTGATCTCCAAGGAGGAGACCACGATCGTCGACGGCGCCGGCAAGAAAAAGGAGATCGAGGGCCGCTGCACGCAGATCCGCGCCCAGATCGACGAGACCACCAGCGAGTACGACAAAGAGAAGCTGGCCGAGCGTCTCGCGAAGCTGGCCGGCGGCGTGGCCGTGATCAAGGTCGGCGGCGCCACCGAGGTCGAGGTGAAGGAGCGCAAGGATCGCGTTGACGACGCGATGCACGCCACCCGCGCCGCGGTCGAGGAAGGCATCGTCATCGGCGGCGGCGTCGCGCTGCTCTATGGCGCCAAGGTGCTGGAGAAGCTGCAGGGCGAGAATCCGGACCAGAAGGCCGGTATCGACATCGTCCGCCGTGCGCTGCAGCAGCCGGTCCGTCAGATCGCCGAGAATGCCGGCGTGGACGGCTCGGTCGTCGTCGGCAAGCTGCTCGAAGGCAAGGGCGGTGCGATCGGCTTCGACGCGCAGAACGGCGAGTATGTCGACATGTTCAAGGCCGGCATCATCGACCCGACGAAGGTCGTGCGCTGCGCCCTGCAGGACGCGTCCTCGGTCGCGGCCCTGCTCATCACCACCGAAGCCATGGTCGCCGAGCGGCCCGAGAAGAAGGCGGCTCCCGCCGGCGCTCCGGGCGGCATGGGCGGCATGGGCGACATGGACTTCTAATCGACCGAACGTCGATCAGAGCTCCGAATGCTCGAAGGGCTGCACCGCAAGGTGCAGCCCTTTTTCTTTGGGTCTGCTGCGGTATGGCACCGCCGCGACACCAACCCATCCAGTCTAAAATCGACAAACTATCTAAAATTGACATCAACGCAATTTTAAGCCCCATTAGAGCGTGATTCCTTCATTCTGAAGCGTATCCTGAGTTTCTGAAGTAGTTAGCGCATTCCTGTGGTGTGAAGACGTCGATGAGCTGACCGATGCCGCGCCAGGTGGTTTCGATGGTG
>NZ_QORW01000022.1 GCF_003574735.1 Dongia deserti | reverse complement strand
GTATCGGCACCGCTGTCGGCGCTTGATTCGTCAGAGCCGGTGGCAGCATCGCTGCCCGAGCTATCGGCGTCGCCGGTATCGGCACCGCTGTCGGCGCTTGATTCGTCAGAGCCGGTGGCAGCATCGCTGCCCGAGCTATCGGCGTCGCCGGTATCGGCACCGCTGTCGGCGCTTGTGCTGCCTTGATCGCCGGTTTCTGTTCCACTGGCTGAACCGCCGTTGCGGCTGGCGGCCGACGCACCAGAATCGGCCACCGCGCCACTCGATCCAGCAGTGGCAGGTCCCTCGCCATCGACGGGCGTGCTAGAACGATAGCGCACGTCGGATCTGTCATTGCCGCCTCGACCGGGGTCGGCAGGGTTCGACGCTGGAGGCATCGACGCAGCCTGATCCTCCGCTTCCGGGTTCGCGGTCAAGTCACCGGCACCGGTCACAAACTCTCCCGGAGCTTCGGCCAAGGGTAGTGGCTCGGATGGGAATGCAGCGACATCGGCAGGCACGGTCGCTCCAACGCCGTCGCCGGCGGTCTGAACCAGAGCCGAGCCGGGTTTCAGCTTCACTGCAAAGGGCGCATTTGCTAGCTCAGACGAAGGAGGTGAACTCACAAGATCGGCCAGTTGCTGCAGGAGCCACGGCTCCGCTGTCCGCGGGCGAGCGATTGCCGTCGGAAGCAAGGGCAGCGCTGCCTGAACTTCGAGCGGCAGCTCCACAGGTTCAGCTTGCGCCGGCGCCGCCGCTGTGCTGGTCAGCGTGTCCGTCTGCGGCCACAATGCAGTTCCGGCGGTGGCCGCAGCCGCAATGACAGAGACTGCTCCGGCCAACGCCCACCGCATGCGCGATCCGTTCGCAGCGCGGGCGCGCGACGCGAGTGCTCCCGGGAGCAGCCTTGATTCCTTGATTCGCTGGGCCGCCGCTTTGTCACTGCTCGTCAGGATGGCAGCGAAATCGGCGGTGTACTGGGGCGCGCGGTGTTCCGGGTCTTGCCGTTGCGTTGATTTGGAGACCGGCGCCTCCCGTTCCGCGCGCGCCGACACGACAGTCGGCACGAAGCGCTCAACCCGCGGTGCAGCAGGCTCCGGCTCGTGCTTGTGCTCCAGGCGCTTGCGCTGCTCTTTCCAACGCGCGAACAACTGTGCGATCTGTTCAGGTCGGCGCTTGCTGACATCGAACGGGTTCGGGTCGTTCGCCGGCTTCCTGACTGCGCTACTGTGAAGGCTCATGGGGTACCCTCAATCCAGCATGACGCGAACCATCGCGGCGTGCGTGCCGTTCCCACGAGTCTTCACGCAGTTAGGGTCTTTTTCGTGACAAGCGCATTGCCCAAGCAGCAGTAGTGCCGACGGCGGAGCAGCTAACGGCACCGTGCGCCGAGGCAGGTAACGGTCTCTACCGGGTCAAGCCGCCGACGGCTTCGCCGGCGCCGCCGACCGCACCACCGACGGCTTCGCCCGCATCGCCCACCGCACCACCGACGGCTTCGCCCGCATCGCCGATCGCGCCGCCATCGTCGGAGTCGCCTTCGGACCCACTGTCGGATCCATCACTCTCTGATGTGCCGCCGTCTGATGTGCCGCCGTCCGATGTGCCGCCGTCCGATGTGCCGCCGTCTGATGTGCCGCCGTCCGATGTGCCGCCGTCCGATGTGCCGCCGTCCGATGTGCCGCCGTCCGATGTGCCGCCGTCCGACGTGCCGCCGTCCGACGTGCCGCTTCCCGCATCGGAACCTCCAGCACTTCCGCCCGTATCCGAACCGCTTCCTGCGCCCGTGCCGCCCTGATCGCCTGTCCCTGCATCGCCGGCCGAGCCGCCAGTGCCGCCAGCCGACGGGTCCGATCCGGCAGAGCCAGATGCCTGGTCACCCAATGGAGCAGCGCCCTCGGCACGCCCTCGGGTATTGCTAGGCTTGTCACTGCCTCGCTGATCAAAGTCGGACGACCATCCATCGTCCATCGCTGCGGCTTCTGTCGCGTCTTGCCCATCACCCTTACTGGGCAATCGCATGGAATTAGCCGAAGCGGCAGCGCCGCGAATCGGCACCGGCGGGCCAATGGGTGAGAGTTCCAACGGCGCCGCCACTGCAGGCTCGGGCTCCGCAGCCAATTGGATGGTCTGTGCGATAGGCAGAGGCGGCTTCAAAACCGGCGTTAGGTGCGGCTGCGCCACAGCATCTGTGGGAGGAGCGTCGGCAAGGAGCGCTGCATCAATGATCTCTTGCAACGCCGCAGCGTCGGTCGCGGGCGTCCGCATCGCCGCCGGCAGTAGCGGTGCGTCCATCTGGATTGGTAGTCGCTGCTGCCCGGCTGATACGGGCATGGCTGCCTTCGCGAGCGCCCCAGCATCTGTGTTGGCATTGACGGCGACCGATGCGTCTTGCTTGTGCCACTGCATGGCGGCGTATACGCCTGTGGCGAATAAAGCGGAGGCCAGACCGGCCTGCAGCCATCGCACGCCAGATAGGTGACTCCTCCTGGTCGGCCAGAGCGCTGCAGCTGCAGGCGGGGGTAGTCTTGATGCCTTCAATTCCGCCGCAGGTGTTGCGCGGCCCGCCGCCAGAACAGCAGCGAAGTCCGAGCTGTATGCGATCGTCCGAAGCCGCCTTGGCTCCGGGACCGCAACTCCCGACGGCGCTTTCTCATCGTGCGAGTCTGACGCGACGTTTGCCGCGGGCCGGCCAACCGCGTGACGGTCCGATCTCAGCGGGTCCGGAGAAGCCTGCAAGTGCCTGTGCTGCACGTTCCGGCGGGCAGACAGCTGCGCGATCTGCTCAGGCGAGCGCTTACTGATATCGAGCGATCTCAGTTCGTTAGCTCGACTTCCAACAGCTTTACTTTGACTGCTCACGAGACACCCCCAAATCCAGTGCGACGTGACTCTCTCATAGCGCCTAGTTGTCCCGCACTGTGCGGCAAGACCAGGGACTTCCTCGTGACAAGAGCAGGCGGTTCAACAGCCGTGACGCTACAGCCGCTCGATCATCGCCACCATTGCGGTTGGCGCTTTCGACTTGACGCCGTTGGTTATGAAAATGACACGTCGCGCGTATTCCGCCGGCCTCTCCACATGCCACGCCCGCTCCTTCTTTCCGCCACAGGATAGTCGCAATCTATCGGTGTAATTCTTTGCACCCCAATGGCTGGGGCGACGGTGCTCCCGATGGCTTCCACCCGCCCGATTTCCCTCAAGCCGCCTGACTTCCGCGAGCCCGTTCTTTCCTGAACCGATCGCATTCTTCGCTGATTCTTGGGGGCTATCACGATGCGCTGGTTTCTGGCGCTGGCCGTTCTGGCCATGTCGGTCGCGCTTATCGATCTCGCGGCGGCCGATCCCAACATCATCATCCGCTTCGCGACCGAAAGCTCCGACGGCAAGCTGGGCGATGCGAACGCGCCGCTGCGCACCATGGAGTTGCAGATCGTCTCTGAAAGGCCGGTCCCGCAAGCCTGCTTCACATTCAACCGTCACCTCGATCGCTCGCCCAAGGTTGCGATGCAGCATTACATCCAGGTCGAGCCGGCGATCGAGATCGCCGCCACGATCCGGGACAAGGTCCTGTGCGTCGAAGGATTCGCGCACGCCCAGGACTACAAGGTGAGGCTGCTGGCCGGCTTACCCGGCGTGCATGGTTCGCTCGCCCTGGCCGAAGAACATGCGGTGAAGATTGGCGCCATGCGGCCCAGCATCATCTTTGCCAGCGAAGGCACGGTGCTGCCGCGCCTCGGCAACGACGGACTGCCGATCCGCACCGTCAATATCGACCGGGTGCAGGTTGAGATCGCTCGCGTCAATGATCGCAATTCGATCGACCGCATCCGGTTCGGTGCCGACCGATACAGCAACGCCTATGGCGTCGGCGGCAGCGAGGGCGAGCCGGTCTGGAGCGGCGAGCTGCTGATCAGCAACGCGCCGAACAAGCCGGTCACCACCGCTTTGCCGATCGACGACACGATCGGCGCGCTGAGACCCGGCCTTTATATCGCGACCGCTGCCGCCAAAGGCACCGACCTGCGCGATGACGACGACCGCCGCATCCCACCGGCCAGCCAGTGGTTCGTCGTCTCGGACCTGGGCCTGACCAGCTTTGTCAGCGATGAGGGATTGCTGGTTCAGGTCCGCTCTCTGCAGACGGCGCAGGCGGTCGCCGGTGTGGCCGTGGCGCTGTTGGCTCGCAACAACAAGGAGCTGGCGCGAGTGGCAAGCGATGCCGACGGCTTCGCCCGCTTCGACCCCGGCATGGTGCGCGGCAAGGGCGGCAATCGCGCGGCCGCGATCTATGCCTATGGCGCGGACGGCGAGTTCTCCTTCGTCAATCTCGAAGGTCCTGCGCTTGATCTGTCTGATCGCGGCGTCGGCGGTCGGCAGATACCGGGACCGCTCGACGTCTTCGCCTATGCCGAGCGCGGCATCTATCGGCCCGGCGAGACGGCGAATGTCGTCTTCCTGCTGCGTGACGATCACGCACGCGCGGCTAGCGCGCTGCCTCTGATCGTCAAGATCCTCAGCCCCGACGGCGTGGAGATCGACCGCCGCACCCTGACCGATCAGGGCGGCGGCAGCTATGTGCTCAACCTTGCTCTGCCGATGACGGCCAAGAGCGGCCAATGGACGGCGACCGCGCAAGCGAGCCCGGACGGCGCCACGATCGGGTCGACCAGTTTCGAGGTCGGCGATTTCGTGCCGCCGCGCATCGAGTTCGACCTCGCGAGCAAGGCCACGATCGCGAAACGGGGTGTCGCAACGCCGATCGAGATCGACGCGCGGTACCTCTATGGTGCGCCGGCCGCCGACCTGAACGGCGAGATTGCCGTCATCATCCGGCGTGCGCAAAAGCCATATCCGGCCTTCTCCGGCTACCAGTTCGGCCGTGAGCAGGACCGCGACCTGCCGGCAATCCAGATCAATCCGGCCAAGATCGTGACGGACGGGCAAGGCCGCGTTTCATCGGAGTTCCAGTTCAAGGCCCTACCGGATACGACACAGCCGCTCGAAGCCCTGGTGCACGCAACCTTGTTCGATGTCGGCGGCCGGCCGGCCAAGCGCAATCTGACCGTTCCGGTCGAGACTCGCCCGGTGGCAATCGGCCTCAAGCCCAATTTCAGCGGCGATTATGTCGATGCCAACGCACAACTTGCCTTCGAGGTGATGGCACTGGATCCGGAAGGACGCATGATCGAGCGCAAGGGCCTCACCTGGGAGCTGGTCAAGGTCTTCAGCGAGTGGCATTTCTACTCCACCATCGACGGCGGCTATCGATGGCAGGTGGTCGAGCGCGATTCACCGCGCATCGCTGGGGGACTTGTTGATGTGGCGCCCGGCCAGCCGGCGAGGATCGATCAACAGGTCGGTCGCGGCCGCTATCGCCTGGAAGTGTTCGACCTCGAGACCGGTGCCGCCACCAGCATCGGCTTCTACCCCGGCTGGTGGTCGAGCGGGGATCGCATCGCCGCCGCGCCCGACCAGGTCGAGGTCACGTTGGAACAGGCCTCTTACGCGCCGGGGGCCGGTGTAACGGCTTTCGTGAAGCCGCCGTACGATAGCGATGTGCTGCTGACATTGGTCGATCGCGGCATTCGCGAGACGTGGCGAAAGACCATCCCGGCGAGCGGCGCGGATGTCACCTTTACGCTGCCGGACGATACGACGGCCGGCCTCTATCTGGTGGCCAACGCCTTCGCGCCGGCCGATCCGGAGCGGAGCGAGCTGCCGCAACGCGCGATCGGCGCCGCGTGGGTGCCCATCGACCAGTCGCTGCGCAAGCTCACGGTCGCGATCGACACGCCGGATATCGTGGAGCCCAATCAATCCATCACAGTTCCCCTAACAGTTACAGGCGGCGAAGGCGAAGAGGTCTTCATCACTCTGGCCGCCATCGATGACGGCGTACTGCACCTTACCGACTTCGCGTCACCGGATCCGCTGCCCTATTATTTCGGCAAGCGGCGATTGAGCGGCGACATCCGCGACCTCTATGGCAGCCTGATCGATCCCTTAGGCGCTGAACGCGGACAGGTCAGATCCGGTGGTGACGGCGTCACCCCGCCGCAATCACGCCAGCTTGCCAACGCCCCGAAGCGCAACACCCAAGTCGTCTCGCTTTTCTCCGGTGTTGTGCGCGTCGACGATGCCGGTCACGCGACCATCCCGCTGAAGCTGCCCGACTTCAATGGCAGGCTGCGGTTGATGGCAGTGGCCTGGTCGGCGAACAAAGTCGGCGCCGCCAGCCGGATGCTGACGGTTCGCGCCCCAGTCGTTGCCGAACTGGCGCTGCCGCTATTCCTCGCCCCAGGAGACCGGGCCGATATCACGCTCAGCCTCAGCAATCTCGCGGGTCCCGCCGGCAAGTATGTCGCCATCTTGGAGGCCGACGACGCCGTCTCGATCGCTGCCACGCCCAATCATGGGCGCGGAATCGCCCTCGACCGAGACGACAGCTATCGCACCATTCGCGGCCTTCACGCGATCAAGGCCGGCGAGGGCAAGGTGCATCTGACCCTGATTGGGCCTGATGGCTTCATGCTCGAGCGGGATTGGCACATCTCGGTGCGGCCACAGAATCCGATCGAGACCCGGCGCATGGCGGCGATCCTCGCGCCAGATGTGGACTTGAAGCTCGACTGGGCGGTCGCGGACGGGTTGTTCCGCGATACTGCGATCGTCGATCTCAATGTGGGTTCGGTGCCGGATTTCGGTGCCGCCGGCCTGGTGGGGACCCTCAGCCGCGATCCCTACTACTGGACCTCCAACATGGCGAGCCGTGCTGTCCCCCTGCTCTACTTCAGCCGCACCTACGAGGCGCTCGGCCTCGGCAATAGCGAGCAGCAGGGGCAGCGCATGGAACGTGCCATTGAGTCGATCCTCGGCCGTCAGGTGGCCCGCGGCACGTTCGCGCCGGGTTGGATCTATTGGAGCGATCGGGAGGAGGAATGGCTGACCGGCTATGTGCTCGACTTTCTGACTCGCGCCCACGAACAGGGCGCGCGGGTTCCGGAGCTCGCCTATCGCCGCGGCATACGGTGGATGACGCGCTTCGTCTCTGAGGACCGCACGAGCGGTCACGATCTGGCGGTGCAGGCCTATGCCTATTACGTCTTGACGCGATCCGGCAACATGGATGCCGGTCGCTTGCGCCGCTTCTTCGAAGCGCGCGGCGACAGGCTGCCGACAGCATTGGCGCGGGCGCAAGTGGGCGCCGCGCTCGCCCGGCTGGGTGATCTGCAGATGGCTGCAGTCGCATTCGATTCCATCGAACACACGAAGGATTCGCTGCTCCATCTGGTCGGCGGCGATCGCGAAGGCAGTCTCTACGACTATGCGACGCCACTGCGCGAACGTGCCGCGATCATCACCATGATGGCCGAAAGCGGCGTCGTGGACCGCACACGGGTGACCGCGCTCGCCGCTGCGCTGGCGAAGGATGCGACCGCTGTCAAATACCTCGGCGCGCAGGAGATGGCATGGCTGCTCTACCTGAGCGAAGCGCTCAGCAGCAGCGCGGAGTCCATCGACATCGTTGTCGACGGGCAGGCCCTGCCCACGCTCGCGGCGTGGAATCAGCCTTACCTGCGGCGCTTCTCCGTCGCAAGCGGTGCGGGTGACGTCCTTGCCACCATCGGCACTGCCGGTGAGCGCCCCGTCTATCTGACGGTTTCGGCGGTCGGCAACCCGGTCGGCGACCTGCCGGCGGAGGAGAACGGCTTCACCATCAGCCGCAAGATCGTGGACCGGTTCGGCAATCCGGTGAAACTGGACGCGATCCGCCAGAACGATCTTCTCGTCGTCATCATCGAGGGCCGCCGCTTGGGCGAATCCGGCGGACAGACCACGATCGTCGACATGCTGCCGAGCGGTGTCGAGATCCAGAACGTGAAGTTCGACAAGAACGACACGACGCAGAATCTGGCCTGGCTGGGCGACCTCAGCACGCTGCAACTGGCCGAGTATCGCGAGGATCGCTTTGTCGCGACCGCCGACATCAAGCGCTACTACTGGCACTATCGCGGCCAGTTCCGCATGGCCTACATGGTGCGTGCGGTGACGCCGGGCGAGTTCACCATGCCCGGCATTTATGTGGAGGATCTGTTCCGCCCCAATGCCTTCGCGCGCGGCGCCACGACCCGCATCCGCATTCTGCCCAGCCATCCATGAGGCGCGCACGCTTGACATCGTGGCGCTGGTTCGCTCTGGCGCTGGGATGTGTCCTCCTCACAGGAGTGATCGGCGATCGGGTTCTTCCGCTGGACTTCGCCCGGTTCGACCGGCTGTCCACGGTCGCCGTCGACCGCAGGGGCGAGACGCTGCGGATCTTTCTTGCGACGGATGGCGTGTGGCGTCTGCCAGCGCACGCCGGCGAGGTCGATCCGCTCTATCTCGACATGCTGCTGGCCTACGAGGATCAGCGTTTCAAGCGCCATCCCGGCGTCGATCCATTGGCAGTCGGACGCGCCCTGCTGCAATGGGCCGGCAACGGCCGCATCGTTTCCGGGGCTTCGACCATCACCATGCAGACAGCGCGCCTGCTGGAGCCGAGGCCGCGCACCATGCGCGCTAAGCTGATCGAGATGGCACGTGCCTTGCAGCTCGAGGTGCATCATTCAAAGCTGGAGATCCTCGACGTCTATCTGACTCTGGCGCCGTTCGGCGGCAACCTGGAGGGCATCCGCGCGGCATCGCGGGCCTATTTCGACAAGGAGCCCCGGCGCCTGACCGAGGCCGAAGCGGCCCTGCTGGTTGCCCTGCCCCGCGCGCCGGAGCAGTTGCGTCCCGACCGCGACCCGGTGGCTGCGGAAGATGCGCGCAACAGGGTGTTGGATATCGCGGCAGAGCGCGGCGTAATCGACCGCAAAACGGCGGAGGAAGCCAAGCGCGCGCCAGTCCCGCGGCAGCGCCATCCTCTGCCCTTCCTAGCGCCACATCTGACCGAGCGGCTGGCGCGGCAGTCGGATCCAGGGCAGCATCTCCTCCACACAACCATCGACGCAACGATGCAAAGTGCGGTGGAAGAGTTGCTGCAGCCCCGCCTGCGCGATTTTCCGGCGGAGGTGGGCATGGCGGCGATGGTGGTCGAGAACTCCACCCTGCAGGTCGTCGCCTACGTGGGCGCGCCGGACTATTTCGATGAAGAGCGGCGCGGCATGATCGACATGGCAACAGCCGTGCGCTCACCGGGCTCCACGCTGAAGCCGTTCATCTATGGCATCGGCTTCGATCGTCTGCTGCTTCATCCGGACACCTTGATGTCCGACAGCCCGCGCGATTTCGACGGCTACGTTCCCGCCAATTTCGACGATGGCTTCCATGGCGACGTCACGGCGCGCGAAGCGCTGCAGCATTCGTTGAACATTCCGGCGGTCGCATTGCTGAACCGCATCGGTTCGCTCAGCTTCGACGCTGCCTTGCAGCAGGTGGGGGTTACGGCGCGTTTCGATCGAAGCCGCGGCGGCGCCAGCCTGCCCTTCGCGCTCGGCGGGCTCGGCCTCACACTCGAAGAGCTTGTCACGCTCTATGCCGCCATACCGAACGGCGGGCAGGTTCGTGCATTGAGCTCTGCGCCCGATCAAACTCCATCGACGCCAAGCACATTGTTCGGGCCCGTCGCGGCCTGGTATGTGGCGCGGGCGCTGGAGGGCGTTTCGGCGCCGAGGGGTTACGCAGATGATGCAGGCCAGACGCGCAGCATCGGATTCAAGACTGGCACCTCCTACGGCTATCGCGATGCCTGGGCGCTTGGTTTCAGCGGCGACTACACGATCGGCGTATGGGTCGGACGACCGGATGGAACGCCCTGCGATGCCTGCATCGGTATGAAAGCCGCCGCGCCCATTCTGTTCAGGGTCGCCGAACTGCTGCCCGCTTCGCCGCCGCTGCGTGCCGCGCCGCCCGCCGGCATCATCAGCGGCCCGACCGGCGAGCTGCCGCCAGGGCTGCGCCGCTTCGAACGACCCATCGGTGGCGTGATCGCGCCGAAGCGCGATCCCAACGCCCTCAGCATCACGTTCCCTGTGGACGGCAGCAGATTGAAGGCGAAGAAGTCGCCGAACGGTTTGGCGCCGATCGCCCTGCGCGCTGCTGGGGGCGCAGGGCGTCTGATCTGGTTTGTCAACGGCAAGCCGTTGGCGGACCCGACCCAGCGTTGGAACGGCGAATGGTACCCCGACGGTGGCGGCTTCACCACGATCGAAGCCATGGATTCAGAGGGCCGATCGACGCGGATCGAGGTCTTTCTCGACGTTGGCCGCTGACGACCACTAGCGGCCGACGCGCTCGATCAGCGCCATCGCGGCCGCCGGCGCTTTCGGCTTGAAGCCGTTGATCATGAAAATGAACACGTCGCGCGATTTCGACGCTTTCTTCTCGGCCGCACCGATCGGCTTCAAGTCCTCCGGCGCGCCGCCCATCGCCCAGGCACGCGCCCGCTCTGCCCATTTGTCCAGTTCCTTCGGCGGGTAGCCCGTAGCCACTTTTTCCGCCGAGCGTTGCAAGCGCAGATACACGAAATCCGCCGTGATATCGGGGATTTCCGGGAATGCGTCCTTGTCTGTCAGGACCGTGGCGATGCGGTACTTGCGCAGCAGCGCGACAAACTCCGGCACACGGAAGCTCTCGTGCCGCACCTCGACCACATGGCGGATGGCAAGACCGCCGGCCTTGTCCGGCAGCAGCTTCAGGAACGCCTCGAAATCCGCGGGATCGAACTTCTTGGTGGGCAGAAACTGCCAGTTGATCGGCCCCAGCTTCTCCTTGAGCTCTGTCACGCCGCTCGCCAGGAAGCGTTGGATGCTGGAGCCGGCCTCTGCCAGCACGCTGCGGTTGGTGGCGAAGCGTGGGCCCTTGACCGAGAACACGAAGCTCTCCGGCGTCTCCGCCCGCCAGCGCGCGAAGCTCTCTGGCTTCTGCGAGCCATAGTAGGTGCCATTGATCTCGATCGCGGTCAGGTGCTGGCCGGCATATTCCAGCTCGCGTTTCTGCGGCAAGTCCTTGGGATAGAACGTCCCGCGCCACGACTCGAACGTCCAGCCGCCGATGCCGACGCGGATGCTTCCTTCGGTCTTGGTGGGCATGCCTCTCGTCCTAATCGATTGCGTGCGAAGCGAGGATAATGCCGCATCAGGATTATGCAATCGACTGTCGAAACATGTCACGAGCGGCTCTGGATCACGCAGTCGCCGCTTTGATACCGGCCTTGGGAGCGAAGGCCAACGTCGTCAACGGAGCGACGATGATCCACTGCACGATGGTGAATGCGGTCTCGATCACGATGTAATCGGGCACCGACGCCATCAGATTCTTGGCGGCGACGGCGAGGGTCGTGAAGCTCCACGACAACAGGGCTCCGACGGCGGCGTAACGCGCGGCGCGCCCGACCCAGGTGCCGCCTTGCCCGGCAAAGCCCTTGTGGTAGATCCAGGCGAACAGGATCGCCTGGATCAGCATCGAGAGCAAGCCGAACGGTATGATGATGTCGCTGCGATAGATCTGCAGCGCCGCGTAATATTGCTCGAACAAGACCAGGTGCCAGACAAAGCCGATGGCGAATGTCGGCACCACATAGGCCAGGATCGCCAGCGCATAGCGCGTCATCATTTCCGTCCCTTTCCCTTCCGCGCGGGCTTCGACTTCGCCGGCAAGCTGCTTGTATGGTTCATGGCAAGGCGGATCCAGTCCTTCAGGGCGCCATCATTGAGGCTCGCCGGCTTCACCATCACGTAGCCGTCGAGCGGCCGCCCGCGCATTTCCATGGGCCGAGCACCCGGCTGTTTCAGCGCCTCGGCGTTGCGCTCCTTGCCGACCCGCACCAGCAGCTCGTCGCGGAATGTGCCGGCGACCATGTTGCCGTTCAGCATGAAGCAGACACCGCCAAACATGCGCCGCTCCGATCGTCCCATCGCGGGAATGACGGCGCGAATGCGGCCTGCCAAGTCGGTCGCGTCCGCTGTCTCGGCGGCTTTCGACCTCAACTGCCCCGCTTTGGACATGCTCAATCCTCGGCGTCCGCTCCAGCAACTTGCAAAATGCAAGTTTGTTTACTAGAGCACGAGTTCCCGTCACTTTCAAGATGAAAGTGACGAATTGGAGGTATCGAGATGTGGCCTGATTTCCGGTCTCAGTGTCCGGTCGCCTCGGCCTTGGACATCGTCGGGGACAAGTGGACGCTGGTTGTCCTTCGGACCATCTTCGCCGGCCGTCATCGCTATGGGGACCTTGCGGAGATGCCCGAAGCGATCTCCAGCAACATCCTCGCGGACCGGCTGGAGCGGCTGGAATCCTATGGCTTGATCACGAAGGCGCCCTACCAGCAAAACCCCGTGCGCCATGAGTATCGCTTGACCAAGCGCGGCGCCGATCTGTTACCGGTCTTGCAGCAACTCGCGACCTGGGCCGCGCGTCACATTCCGGGCCGATGGTCAGCGCCGCGCTGGTTCAGCGAAGGCAAGCCGGAGGACTTCTATCCGGCGAAATCCTGAATGGCAGAGTGATGACGCTCATGCCGCGCTTGCCTAGCGAGCATCCAATGTCATCGGCGAGGGCCAGGAGCTTCGTGCTGAGTCTCAATCCGCGGAACTGCTGCTGAATGACGAGCACGTTCACGTACCAGGTCGCTGCCGCGAGATTCCCCAGCTTCCTGGAGCGGCACGAACATCGGCCCCAATCTATCATGATGGCGTTTGCGATAGGCGAATGGGCCCTCCTCGCGCGCCGCGATTCCACAGATAGAGCGGCTCGTCATTACCCGCGCGTAACCGCGCGTTCTTTTCCAAAATCTGCTTAGGTCGCCATCGCCTTTAGGGCTACATAGTCGACCTTCGACCGGTGCCTCCGATCGAGCGGTATTCGGTCCAGGTGCACGAGACGGATATCGCCGCGTTCGCTGGCGAGCCGCGCCCATTGGCCGTAGCAGGAGCGATCGCCCTCCACGGCCAGGACCGCCGCCGTTGTGCCTGGCACCAGCGCCACGCGCCGGACTCCGGGCCAGAAACGCGCGGCCACTTCTACGCTGAACGGAAAGAGACCACCGGCCTTGGCATCTCTCCGGCCCAGCAGCCAAAGCCGTCCCTTGTCATCGATCCGGCCGGCATCTCCCGTCCGATGCCAGACCTCCCCATCGATCCGGATCTTGTTCGCCGCATCGCCCGACCCGTCCAGATAGCCCTTGTTGACGTGCTCGCCGGCAACGAGGATCTCGTCATCCAGCAATTGGACCCAAACCTCGGGAATCGGAGGGCCTGCGAGCAGGCCCGCGCCGGTGCGCATGGCCTGCCAGTCGGCGTCCGATATTTCATGCATGCTCTGATGAGCGATCGGTTCCGCTTCGGTGGATCCGTAGACCGAGATGATATCAGCGCGTGGCATTCGCTTGGCGAGCCGTTCGAGGATATCGGGGAACACCGGCCCGCCACCGGTGAAAACGGCTTCGATTGGCCAAAGCTCGTCGCTTCCTGCAACGACTTCACAGATCGACGGCGGCACCAGCATCCGCGTGACTTTTCGCTCTCGAACCAGGTGAGCCAGCGCCGCCGGGTCGGCTTCATCATGGCGCGTCAGGCGCCAGTTCGGGAGAACCGAGGTAATTCCGAGTCCGAGATTGACGATGACGAAGACCGGAAATGCCACCAGGTCAGTCTCATCTTCCCTGGATGGGCTCAGCAATTGCGCGACACACGCATTCTGTGCTGCTAGAAACCCATGGGTTCTCACGATTCCCTTGGGGTGCCCGGTGGACCCGCTCGTGAATGAGATCAACGCTGGATGATCCTTGCCGGCGTCATATACCTCCTTGATAGCGATAGAGTCCGCGATGGGATGCAGGCTCAGAGGTATCTTCCAGAGTTCAGGCAACAGAAGTCTCAGGAAACGGAATTTGCCGGCAGAGAGAAATGCCTTTGGCCGCGTCGCGGCAATCGCGTGCCGCAGGCCGCGCAGGCCCATCGCCGGTTCAGGAAAGACCACCGTGGCGCCGAGCCGCCAGAGCGCTGCGATGCTTGCGTAAAGATCCGATCCCAGAGCCATGGCAAGCAAAACGCGGTCGCCGGGCTCGATGCCCTTGCGCTGCCATGCCGCGGCGAGCGTCGCCGATCGACCGGCGAGTTCCGCAAACGTCACGGGGCGCCCATCCGGCGCGACGATCGCGACCCGGTCGGCGCGCCTTTCGGCCGTCGCCAGGAATGTCTCGATCAGGTTCATGGGCGCAGGTTGGTCACAGGCGCCGGCCCATCAGGGCGTAGCGCCGGAAGACGGTGCCGCCGTAACGAAGGCTGCGCTGGCGCGAGATGTTGTCCACGTGCATCAAGGCATGGATGAAATCGCTGTAGCCAAGCGCCAGGGCATTGCGGTGAAAGGTGTCTGCCAGCAGATGGCCGACACCGCGCAATCCGGAGGCATAGGTCTTCAGGATGACCGTCTTCGGCAGCTCTCCCTCCAACCGGTCCGGGATGCCGAACAGGAATCCCACCAGCTCGCCGCCGTCCGATTGCGCAAACAGCACGTGACGCGGGTCGATGAGCGGAATGACCGGTTCGTACAGCTTCAGGAAGGCGGCCTTCTCGATCGGCTTGAAGAAGCGGTTGCGTTCGAACGCCGACGCCGACGCGGCGAACAGCTGGTCGAAGAGCTGCTCCGACCTGTTGCCATCCCACGCCACCACGCGCACGCCCCGCACGCTCTTGGGCGCGGGATCGATCGCCCCCGACAAGGCGCCACGCATAGAAACGTATTCCGAGATAGGCGCGAATCCGGCAGCAAGAAAAGCGGCGTGATCGGCTGGCCCGCTGACAGGCTCCATCAGATAGGGCGCGCTGCCGTCGCTCTCCGTCACCACGCGATAGCGATGCCAAGTGTCGCCGTCCATTGGGCCAATCAAGGCGGCGAAGCCTTCGCCGGCCAGTATCGCCGCGGCCCGGTCCAACAATGCGGCGCCGCTCTGCGCATCATTGCAGAGGAACGACCCGAGAGCTGCGGTGGAGAGGCCTTCCCAATGTGGGGCATCGCGATGGATCGTCGCCTCGGCGCCGTCTACTGTGAGGATTTCGGGGCCGGCTCTCATGTGGTGAATCTCCCTGTCACGAACAGCAGGACCGGCACGATCAGCGCAAGTGCGAAGACGCGCGGGCCGCGATAGCGGTCGAACCATCCGGGCGCCCACAGCGCCAGCAGGCAGCCTCCTGCCATTGCAGTTGCAGCCCAGGGCCATAGCAACGGATGCCACTGCGCCGTCGGCGGATTCCACCCGGCGATGACCAGCAGAGCCGCGAAGATCGCGGCGACGGAGGCGGCCACCGCCCATTTCGGCCACACGCTGCTGGCTAAGGTCAACAGCATGACCGCAGCGATGCCGAAGGTGAAATTGAACATGTTGATGGCGGTCATACCGGCATATTCGCCGACGAACAGCCAGATCAGCGAGATACCGGCGACGGTGCCGAGCAGGTCAAGGTCCGGATGACGGCTGCGACACGGCCGGCTGCGTCGCGCCGCCAGATGCGCCAGGATCGCAACCGCCGGCAGGATCGCGTTGTGCGGCGCGGTCACCGAACAGACCAGGAAGATCAGCACTGTCGCCGCCTTCGCCGCCTGCCGGGTGACCTGCAGCATCGGCGCCGCCGCAAGAACGAATGCCGCCACCAACAGGAAGCCGGCGGTGAGCACGAGGAGCTGGACAGGCGGCGAGTCCAGATGGCTGACCAGGAAGAGATGCAGCCCGACCGGGATAAAGAGGTTGTCGAGGCCCTTCCACGAGTTGACCTCCACCATGGCGCCGAAGGCCGCGATCATCAGGCTGAGCAGCACGACGCTCAATCGCGGCACGTCGGTTATCAGCAACAGTAGGATCATCGCAATGAGGCAGGTGGTGGCGAAAAAGGCGACAGCGCCTTCCACGCTCTTGGCGCCTTCCTCCACGTCGAGTTTGCGGCGGCCATAGGCCACGCCGACCAACGCCGCCGCGGCGTCTGACAGCGTCAGAACCAGCAGAGGCAGCACGTAAGCGACCAGGTCTCCTTCCGTGCGAAACGCGAGGAAACCGACCGCCAGGACCAGATAGATCTCGCCGTGCGAGTTGCGCTCCACCCCGTGCAAGGTCGAAGCCAGGCCTGTCTTCATGATCTGTGGCGATCGTAGCGCCAGCAGAACGACCAAAGCGGCAGCCACCAGCACCAGAATCGGCCACCGCTCATCGAAGATCAGCGGCAGCGCGATGCAGTAGAGGCCGGTGGCGACATGAATGAGCTTGCGCTGCGTTTCCTTGCCGATCGCGAGCGAGCCCGCGGCGGCCTTCACTCCGGCCATCACGCCGAGCAGCAGCAGGATCGATGCGGCAACGAGCGCGAGGTTGACGGCAATGCTCACGCCAGCACCTCTTCCACCACGAAATCGGAATAGAAGAAGGCCTTGTCAGCGGCCTTGCCGCGGTCTTCGACGTCCCGCAGCCGGCGAACACGCGCGCGATAAGGCTCCGGCACCCGCCGCGGCACCATCATGTTCCAATAGACCAGGCGGCAACCCGGACGCGCGGCGCTGAGGATCGAGCCATACACCGCCGCGAAGGTTGCCTCGTCCATATATTCGAAGATATCCGACAGGTTGAAGCCGTCCGCCGTTTCGCCGGTCGACACGAAGCGCTCCAGGGAACCCGGCCGGATGTCAATCCGGTCGAGGCGATCACGGATAGTGGCGAAATGCTCCGCGCGCCAGGTCATCGGCAGCGCCTTGCCATGCGTGCCCTTCAGGATCCAGTGCAGATAGGGATTCAAGGAGGGATCCAGCGTGATCGCCGCGTGATTGATGCGGCGCTGCACGTGATCGCTGAGGCTGCCGTCGACGTGGTCGAAGAACGCAGGATCGCGACCCAACCGGCCCATCACGGCATTCGAGAAAAAGAACTTCAGCAGGAAACGCCAGCGCCGATTATTCCAACGCTCGGCGAGAAAGCGTGCCCGCTGATCGGGCGGGCGTGACACGAAGATCCCGTCGATGGTGCGCCGATCATGCACCAACGGCAGCAGCCAGCGCCGCAGGATTCGGAAATAGCGCTCGAACTTACCGATCCCGCCGAGCCCGTGCGCGACGATCGCCGGCCTTCTCGCATCCCAGAACGCCTGGTCTCCAGGAGGCAACGTCCGCGCCGCTTGGTCCAGGAGCTGGCTTCGCCGCGCCGAGGGCACCGCCCCCATCAGTTCCAGGAACCCGACATGATTCAGCGCCCTGAACGCAGCCATGCGCAGGACGAGACAGGCGATCTGAGCGCTGGAGAGATCGACGACGACGACCTTTGCAGGATCCAGCGTCAGCATGGCGAGCGCGTTGTCGCCGGCGGAACAGATGGAAACCAGCGTCGCCCCGGGGCGGCTATCCAAACCGGCAACCAGGACTTCCGCATCCTCCCATAGCTGGGCATAGCGGATGTCGTCGAACCGTGCCTTGCCGGCGATCTGCGACTCAGCCATCGATCTTCACCACGAGACCGGTCGCGCCATCGACAGAGAGCCTTTCGCCGGGACGGACCCAATCCAGCACGCCCTTGATGCCGACGACGCACGGGATGCCGAGTTCGCGCGCCACGATGGCGGAATGTGAGAGCAGGCTGCCGCGCTCGACGACAATGGCGGAGGCATTGGTGAAGACGGCGATCCAGCCTGGATCCGTATTGCGGGCAACCAGGATTTCGCCTGGCGCGAGCGATTCCGTTCTAGGGTCGCGGACGACGCGTGCGGCGGCAACGACCTTGCCCGCCGAGCATCCAGTGCCTTTTCTTTGACGATCGTCCGCGACCTGCGTGGGCGCAGTATCAGCGCTGGAGGACGGTCCGGAGATGACGGCGCCCTGGATTGAAACCCGCTCGAGCGGCTCGGGCAAACCGCGGTCGCGCTCTTGCTCACGCTGCCGGACCGCGACCAGTCCCTTGAGATCGGCCGTGGCACCGAAGCCCTCGATCGCCCCCAGGATCTCCTGGACGGTCAGGAACAGGACATCGCGCGGCTTCTCGATCACATCCAGCGCGGCGAACTGGCGGCCGATGGCAAGGAACAGGCGGCGGGCGCGCCCGAAGATACGAGTCCGTTCGAAGCGCAGGTTCTCGCGGTCTCTGACCCGCGCCTTGGCCCAGCCGACGACCCAGCGCGCCATCCACCGCTTCGCCGGATGGTGGGGGAACAGCGCGTTCAGCCGCGCCTCGATTCCGACCGCCGGACGGTGCGCATCGCCAGCTCCCGCGGCGGCGGAGATCGCAGCCAGCAGCGGCGTCGGATCATCCTCCAGAGTCGCACTTTCCAACTTCAGCTCTTCGGTGCAGCGGTCGCCGAACTTCTCGAGATAGGATTTGACCGCCGCCGCCAGGTCGGACCGGGCGTCGAGCGCAGTCCTGTCGCCGGCCGCGAGCCGCGCGATCAGCGGCGTGTCGCCGTGGATCAGCGCGCCCATGCTGCGAATGCGCTGCGCCGGTTCTGCTGAGACAATGTCGCCCTGCCCGATCATGATATCGTTGTGAGCGCTGAGCCCCTCGGTGCCAGCCCAACGCTCCAGCAGCTTGCGGGAGGCTCCAAACGCCATCATGCAAAGAAAGTCGTTGATCAGCGGCGCATCCCAGCGGTCCAGCAACTCGGCTTCGATGCGACGGTACTCAGCGGCGAGTGCCGTCAACGGCATCGTGGACAGCCGATCCGATGGCTGCTCCAGTGCACGATTCAGCCGCCGATAGAATGCGGCGATGCTCCATTTGAGCCGACCAGCCTCGAACAGCAGCCGGAAGGCGACCCGGCCGATGCGGATCCACTCGCCGATTACGGCCAAGCCACGCGCCCGCGGCGGCGCGATTGCATCGACAATCGCCGCCGGCAGCGCCTCGCCCACGCCCATCATGGTTTCCATGTAGCCGCGGTTGATGGCGAAACCCGGCAACAGGGCCAGGGTGCGGTACCAGTTGATCAGGTTGTAATAGATCCGCCCGTTGATCCGGCCCAGCATGTTGTCGAACACCGCGGCATGGGCGCGAATGGTGGCCTCGTCTACGCCGACCAGCCGGACGAACACGCGATAGACGCGGGCATAGACATATTGTGCGAAGCTGTAGGTCAGGATCGACGTGATGCCGGGATAACTCTCGATGATGTTCGAATTGTCGAAGATCGTCACGACCGGATCGCTGATCGGAGCTTCCTGCAGCGACGTCGTGATAGGACGAGCCTGCAGCACGAAGAGCCGATCGTCCTCAAAGGCCCATTCGATATCCTGAGGGCAGCCGAAAGCGGTTTCCACGCGCTTCGCCAGTTCCGCCAGCGCCTCGAGATCCGCCGGCCGCAACGCGCCGGAATCGGGACCATCGATGAGGCGGCCATCGGCCTTGTCGAGCACGTAATCGTCGCCGTCGATCTCGCCGCCGACCAAGCGATCCGCCAGCCCAGCCACAGCGGAAACCACCAGGCGCTCGCGCCGGCCGCTGACGGGATCGGCTGTAAAGAGCACGCCGGCCGCCCGCGCCTTGACCATTCTTTGCACGATAACCGCTGGCGCACCGCCATCCGCGTTGAGGCCCTTGGAGAGGCGATAGGTCCGGACCGTGTCGGTCAAGCCAGAGCGCCAGACTTCGATAGCCTTGGCACCCACCTCCGATTTCTTGACCTCGAGCACCGACAAGAACTGCCCGGCATGGGAGTGGCTGGCCCCATCCTCCTCCCGGCCCGAGGAGCGCACGGCGAACGGCCCCTCACCGAGGTCGTCGAGCGACTGCTGCAGTTTCGCCGAAACGCCGGCATCAAGCCCGTCGATCCGGAACGCCTCCGGCTTGACGGCGATGAACGGCGGCACGTCGAAGCCCATCGCGACCAGGCGCGACAATGCCGCCGCCTTGCCGCCGAAATCGGCGACCTCCATCCGGTCCCGGAGCGCACCGATCATTTGCGTCATGTGATCGCCTCGAGGCCAAGCAACGGAGCGAAGCCGGCTGCGGCGTAGCAGACGAGCACCCAGAGCCCGGCCAGCACATCGATTCGCTTCTGTCCCTCCGGCGTGGGATTGGCCCGGAAGCGCAAAGCGGTCACGGCGACGACCAGGAAGGCGACTGTCCCGATCGCTGCAACCGGCAGCAGAGCGCCGACTGCGACTCCGACGGCGATCAGCCAACCCAGCGCGGCCGCGGCCGCGCCAGCCCAGAGAGCGGCGGCGCGGCGCGGCCCGAGCAGCTGGGAGTAGGTCTCGACCCCATCGCGCTCGTTCTGCGGCGCCCAGATCTTGCGGCCGATCTCCAGCACGCAGCCATTGAAGAAACTGAGCGCAAGAAACAGCCACAATCCATTGGGCGCCCAGCGATCATGCGGCAGCCATTCCGTCGCCGTCACGAACAGGTCGATGATCGGCATGATGAGCATGTGGGAGACCAGGTAGATAAAGGGCCGCGGTTTCAGCCATGCGGGCGCGAAGAACTCGACCGTCATCAGCCCCAGCCACAGCCAGACGAGACCCAGAAGCGCCAGCAGCCAGGGAGTGAGCGAGACCGCGAGCAGGATGGCGAGCGGCACCAGCAGCAGCGCTACGGTGACGACCTCGCGCAGCGAAACCAGTCCGCGCGGAATCGGCCGCTCCGGACGATAGCGGTAATCTTCGTCGTGGTCCTTGACCTCATCGCTGGCGCGCATCTGGAAAAACACGATGAGCGCTACCAGTGCCGCCACCACGAATGTCCAGAGCCCTGGCAGCGCGCGCTGGGAAAGGTGCGCGGAGACGCTGATACTGGCTGCCGTGAACACGATCAGCAAGGTCACGGTGCGGAGCAGTGGAAACCGCTCGGCCTGGTAGGCCCAAAACCGATGAAGAAAAGGAAGCTGGGCGCGAGCGGAGGTGGTATCGGACATAGTGCTACCTCTGTCTGGCTAGCTTGTGGTGGGCGCGCGCGAATTGGCCCGCCGCCATAGCGCCGATGATGGACACCTCGCCACAAAGGCAGAGCACGGCCGCCACCTCTGCCAGAGCGGCCGCCTTACCTGGCCCGCGCAGGCCGAGAATGCCCAGACTGGCCGCCTGGCTTGGCAAGGACGTGCCGCCCCCGACCGAACCGACCAGGATGTTGGGCAAAGTAACGGAGACGAATACGCCGCCATCGCGGCGGTCAACGCGCGTATAGCCGGTCGCCGATTCCGCGACGCAGGCCGCATCCTGGCCGGTGGCGATGTAGAATGCCGCCAACCCGTTCGCGTAGTGCGCCTGCGCGCCGAGTTGACCGCTCAGCAGCGCCCCCAGATTGGCGATCTTGGCATACTCCAGGATTCGCTCGACGCTGGTATGGAGCCGGCGTTCGATCAGCTCATCAGGAATAATGACACTCGCGGTGACCTTGCGGCCTCGTCCGGTCAGCAGGCCGAGGAAGGAGGCCTTCTTGTCGCCAGAGAAATTCGCCTCCAGAAACCAGTGACGCGGCTTGATCGGCGTGTTCGCCTCGATATAGAGACACGCGGCCTGCGTGGCGATCGTCACCATGTTCTGACCGGATGCATCGCCAGTCGTATAGCGACACAGAAGGAAGACGGTATCGTTGTCGATCACCGGCTCAATCGAAACCAGCTTGCCATGGCGGGTGGTTGCCTCCGCCGCGGCGCGCAAGGCATCGTCGTTGGACGCCACCCAGTCGATGAACAGGCCCGCTTCCATGAGGTCGCGGAACACAAATCCTGGCGTGCGCAACACACCTTCGGAAACCATGGCCGCACTCGCACCACCGGCGCTCGAGACAACGTCGGCACCGCGGCCGTAGGATGCGACCAATGCCGCTTCCGATGTGGCCAAGGGTACGAAGAACTCTCCGTTGGCATGAATGCCGTTGATGCGCAGCGGGCCGATGACACCGAGCGGCACCTTCACCGTGCCGATGAAATTCTCGATGTTCCTGGAATAAGCCGCGGCAGCTGCCACGGATTGTGGATCTGCGATGATGTCCTCATCGTCATCCGATGCGGATCCATCCTTCTTCAGACGATGCCAGATGGCCCGGACCGATTGCTCTGTTGCCGACCGCACACCGCGAAGCGCGGGCATGCGCGCCGGCGTCGGACTGAGCCGCCGGCGGGCCATGTCCTCGGTCAGCGTGGCCCGCAGGGTTGCGAGCATGCGGCGGACGTGGAACGGGATGATCAAGCGGCTAGTCCCCGGAAATGCCGATTCCGGAATGATCGTGGGAACGGGTTTATTTTCTCTAAATTGCCGGAATTAAGTGGCAATTAGAGCCTCGGATCAATCGGTTGGCTCTCGAGAGCCAGAACACCAAACACACATTCGTGCACCCGTCGCAGCGGTTCGCATCGGACGAAGCGCTGCAATCCCTTGACCCCGAAGGCGAATTCGCGCGAAGACCTTATGGTCGTCGTGCTGGCCCAGAAGGCCGACGATCCGGCGATGAACATCGAAACGCACCATCTGTTCTGGAGCAACAGCTTCTTCATGGGCGACTATGCCGGTGCCAGGCATCACGCGGAACCCGGCATTGGGCTCTACGATCGGCAGCGTGACCACCGCCTCACCTATGTATATTCGGGGCATGATCCCGGCGTCTGCTGCCGGTGCTTCTCGGGACTTGCGCTCTGGCACCAGGGCGAGGCCGACCGGGCGCTGGCGCGATCGCGGGAGGCGCTCACTCTGGCCGCGAACCTCTCGCTTCGCGCCCAGGGTATAGTCGATGCTCGTGCGGACAGTATCGATGCCGCCATTGGCCGCTTCTGCACGACATCACCAATCGAGTCGACGTGGTAGACATCATTACCCGCGCCGCCGATCATCACCTCGATAGCTGCTGGATGATGATGATATTGCGTAGTTTCCGGATGTTGCCTGGAAACGAATGCTGGCGCAGCCAGCGGGCGGACGGTAAGCGGCACAACAGCGAGCCGATAGCGATTCGAACAAGGTCTCTGGGATAGACTCGCATTGACATGCACGAACGGCGCGATCTGGTTTCCCATCGATGCATGGAGATAGCGCCGACTGGCGGATAGCCGCGCTCGTACCGGGTCGTCATCGACTCGGAGAAGCGGCTTGCTCGCATTACCCGCCAGTCATGCGCGGCAGCAGGAAGACCTCGCTGTCCTTGCGCAGAGGTTCGTGGAGGCCGTCGCGGAAAATCACGCCGTCGATCGCGACCGAGACGCCGCGTGCAAGCTGTGGCTTCAGGCCGGGATAGGTCTCGCCCAGCCGATTGAGCAGCTCGCGCACGTTGCCGGCCTCGATCTCGAGCTCGGCTTGGCCGCCGGTATGGGGCTTCAATGAGCCCCATACGACCACCTTCACCATCGGGCGCCTTGCCCTCTCACTCCGCCGCAGCCTTGCGGTCGAGCGCCGCCAGAATCCTGGGCGGCGACATCGGAAGGCTGGTGAGGCGCACGCCCGCCGCCGCCGACACCGCATTGGCGATCGCGGCCAATGGCGGAACGATCGAGGTCTCGCCCACGCCACGCACGCCGTACGGGTGTCCCGGATTGGGAATTTCCAGGATCACCGTGTCGATCATCGGCAGGTCGGAGCAGACCGGGATGCGGTAGTCGAGGAAGCCCGCATTCTGCAGCCTGCCGTCCTTGCCATAGATGTATTCCTCGTTCAGCGCCCAGCCGATGCCTTGCACGGCGCCGCCCTGGAACTGACCTTCGACGTAGCTCGGATGCACCGCCTTGCCGGCATCCTGCAGCACAGTATAGCGCACGATCTTGGTGGCGCCGGTCTCCGGATCCACTTCCGCATCGCAGATGTGGGTTGCAAAACTAACGCCAGCGCCGTCCGCGCTGTACTCGTGATGGCCCGCGATCGGCCCGCCGGTGGCGCCGGCCTGGGCTGCGATCTCTGCGATCGACATCGGCGGGAAGTTGCCGGCGTTCGATCCGGCCGGCTTGGCATAGCCCTTCTCCCACGTGACCGCTTCGGCCGAGATGCCCCAGATCTGCGCAGCGCGCGCGGTCAGCTTCTTGATCGCATCGCGCGCGGCGAGGATGGTTGCCATGCCGGTGGCGAAGGTCGTGCGGCTGCCGTCGGTCACGTCGTTATAGCCGAGCGCGCTGGTGTCGGCGACGATCGCCCGCACCTTGTCATAGGGGATGCCGAGTTCCTCCGCCGCCATCAGGCACATGGAGGCGCGCGAGCCACCGATATCCGGCGTGCCCACCGACAGCGCCACGGTGCCATCGCTGTTGACGTTGAGCGAGACGCAGGTCTGGCCGCCGAAATTGAACCAGAAGCCGCAGGCCATGCCGCGCCCCTGATTCGGGCTCAAGGGCGCCTTGAAATGCGGATGCTGCTTCGCCTTCTCCAGCGTCGCCAGCAGGCCGATCGGACCGTAGGTCGGACCGTAGGATGATCTGGTGCCTTCGCGCGCCGCATTCTTCATGCGGAAATCGATCGGCTCCATGCCGACCTTGCGCGCCAGTTCCTCGATCACGCTTTCGACCGCGAACGCCGCCATCGGCGCGCCGGGCGCGCGATAGGCCGCCTGCTTGGGCCGGTTGGTCACGACGTCATAGCCGATCGTGCGCGCGTTCTCGAGGTCGTAGCAGGCGAAGGCCGACATGGCGCCGAACTCCACCGGCGAGCCCGCGAAGGCGCCACCCTGATAGCGCAGCGTGGCGTCCGCCGCCGTGATCCGGCCATCTTTGGTGACGCCGATCTTGACGTCGATCGAAGTGCTGGCGGTCGGGCCGGACGCTTTGAACACCTCCTCGCGGCTCATCACGACCTTCACCGGCCGGTTGGCCTTGCGCGATAAGGCGAGCGCAACCGGCTCGATAAAGACGGTGGTCTTGCCGCCGAAGCCGCCGCCGATCTCGGAGGCGGTCACGCGCAGCTTGGAGATGTCCATCCCGAGCAATCGAGCGCAGGTATCCCGCACCATGAAGTGACCCTGGGTGCAGACCCACAGCTCGCCCTGCCCGTCCGGCCCGACGTTGGCGAGACAGGCGTGCGGTTCGATATAGCCCTGGTGCGTCGCCTCGGTCTTGAAGGTGCGCTCGACGATGATGTCGGCCTTTTTGAAGCCAGCCTCGACATCGCCATGGCCGAACTCGTAGCGCCGCACGACGTTGGACGGCTTCTTGGGCTTCGGCTCCAAGCCGTCCGTGAAGATCGTGCTGTGCAGGATCGGCGCGCCGGGCTTCATCGCCTCGTCGACATCGGTGACGTGCGGCAGCACTTCGTAGTCCACCTTGATCAACTTCAGCGCTTCGCGCGCAGTACGCGTATCGACGGCGGCGACCGCCGCAACCGCATGGCCCTCATACAACGCCTTCTCGCGCGCCATGATGTTGTAGAGCACGTCATAGAGCAACGCATCGCCGTCGGTATGGTCGGGGAGGTCCTCGCGCGTGACGATCGCCTTCACGCCGGGCAGCTTCTCCGCCTTGCTGGTGTCGATCTTCTTGATGCGCGCATGCGCGTGCGGCGAGCGCAGGATGCGTCCGACCAGCATGCCCGGGGCGGTCGCATCAGCGCCGAACTTGGCGCGGCCGGTCACCTTGTCGATGCCATCGGGCCGCAGCGGCCGGGTCCCGACCACCTTGAAATCGCGCTTGCCTTGCAGGGTGCTATCGAGTGGCATGATCAGGCCCTCCGCATCTCTTGCGCCGCGTCCATCACGGCGCGGACGATCTTGTCGTATCCGGTACAGCGGCAGAGATTGCCGGCGAGGCCGAAGCGCACCTCCGTCTCGGTCGGTTTCGGGTTGTGCTCCAGCAGGGACTTGGCCGCGACCAGGATGCCCGGCGTGCAGATGCCGCATTGCAGGGCGGCATGCTCCAGGAACTTGCGTTGCAGCGGATGAAGCTCGTCCCCCTTCGCCATGCCCTCAATGGTGCCGATCTCGCGGCCATCGGCCTCGGCACCTAGGACAAGGCAGGAGCAGGTCAGCCGGCCGTCGATCGTGACGCTGCAGGCGCCGCAATCGCCGGTGCTGCAGCCTTCCTTCGCGCCCGTCAATCCAAGACGGTTCCGCAGCACGTCGAGGAGCGTCTCGTCCGCCTCGCAGACATAATCGACGACGTCTCCGTTGATCTTGGTCGTGACGTGAATGGCTGACATCTACTTGCCTCCTGCGCGCTTGCGCGCGATTTGCGCAGCGCGGCGCGCCAGGACGCCGGCCACTTTGATGCGGAATTCGCTGGTGCCGCGCTTGTCATCGATCGGCCGGCAGGCCGCCGAGCAGGCGGCGGCTAGCGCGTCGAGCGCGGCCTTGTCCATCTTGGTGCCGATCAAGGCCTTCGCCGCCTCCGGCACCAGCACCACGGTCGGGGCGACGGCGCCGAGCGCCACGCGTGCATCGGTGCACATGCCCTTGGCATCCAGGGTCACGCTAACCGCGGCGCCGACCACCGCGATGTCCATTTCCGTGCGTGGAATGAACCGCAGATAGGCGTCACCCGAGCGCGGCGGACGCTTGGGCAGCAGGATGCTCTCGATGATCTCGCCCTTCTTGAGCGATGTCTTGCCGGGCGCGACCGGCACCTGCTCCACCGGGATGGTGCGCTTGCCTTTGGGCCCAACGATCACGACCTTCGCTGCCGCTGCCATCAGGGCCGGCACGCTATCCGCGGCCGGCGATGCATTGCACAGGTTACCGGTCATTGTACAGCGCCCCTGAACCTGCTTGGAGCCGATGAGGTTCGCCGCCTCCACCACGCCCGGCCAGGCCTTGGTCAGCTTGGCATGCTCGTTTAGTTCGGCGCCGGTGACCGCCGCGCCGATCCTGAACCCGTTCGACCTGACGTCGATGCTGCGCGTCGCGGTGATGCGCTTGATGTCGACGATGAGGTCGGGCTCGATGAACCCTGTGCGCAGCCGCACCAGAAGGTCAGTGCCGCCCGCGAGCACGAAGGCCCTGCCCTTCTCCCTCGCCAGAAGGCCGGTGGCTTCCTTCATCGTCTGTGGACGTTCATATCTCAAGGTGTCTGTTCCTTCGATCTAGTGGACCCCATCGACGGCTCATTGCCAGTTAGCCGCTGGCAAGCACCGAATCGATAGCAGGTTCTGCCGAAACTGGAAACTCGAGAAGGTCTTCTCGTCAGGTCACATTGACCGGGCCGGGCCGATAATAGGGTACTTCCTAGGCGGTTTTCGCGACCTGATCAGATCAGCAGCCTTCTCGGCTATCATGATCGTCGGTGCGTTCGTGTGCCGTTTGTCGCCTCGGGCACTACCGAGGCATCGACCACACGCAGACCCTCGATGCCGTAAACGCAGAGCTCGCCATCGATCACGGCGTCCGGTCCGCTTCCCACGCGGCAGGTGCCGGCAAAGTGGCATCCGGTTTCCGCATTCTCACGGATGTACTCGTCCAAGCATCATCTCGGTCTGGGCGCGGCGCTGCCCCGTCATCAGACCCTGAGGGCAACGCTCGACTCGAGCTACCAGACGCTCTCTGAAACCGAGGTCGCCGTGTTGCGACGCCTCGCGAACTTCGCGGGCAGCTTTAGCCTTGAGACGGCCGAGGCCGTGGCGGCGAGCGAAGAGATCCCGGCTGCAACAGTGGTCAGCTGTATCTCGAATCGTGTCGCGAAGTCGCTGCTCGTCGTGGAGCAATTTGAGATGCGCTCCGTTGTCCCCTGCTCGAGACGACACGTGACTACGTGCGTCAGAAGCTGCGCGACTGCAGAGAAGCGCACCGGATTTCGCGGTGGCACGCCGAGTTCTATCGAGCTCTGCTTGAACACACGCGGCGCGCGTGGTCGCGCCAATCTACCATCGAATGGCTCTCGATCCATCGCCGCCAAGTCGACAACATACGCGCCGGACTTGATTGGGCGTTTTCGGCAGATGGCGAGCACTGACCGCCATCGAACGAGCGCCGACTCGCAGCCAGCGAGAGGAGATGCAGCTGCAGGCGGCGCTAGGCTCGTGCCTTATATACGTGCGCGGTCCGAGCAACGCACAGAGCGTGGACTCGGTACTCACGCTGACGAGATGTCGGAGACCGCATTAACTCCGGACATCGATGTTCAGGGTGGCGCATTTTCAGGCTGATGATGAGCCTTCGCAGAATTGGCGACTAAGGTCCGACACGGATACTCCTGGGCCGGATCTGGATTTGGATTGTGCCACGGAACTGGTGCACACAGTGCCGCTCGGAGCGCTCTCGAACGCCCTGCCAAACCATTGATTTTTCAGGTGGAATGGTACGCTGGCGGAGAGAGGGGGAAGCTCCGATTCCATTCCCGTCACTTCCGCCACTGAAAATCTGCATTGCAAATCAATGCCCTGCGGGCAAGCTCCGCTATAATTGTAGCAAGATGTGGTAGCACGACTTGTAGCATTGAATGCATCCTCTTTTGCCGAGCTGGGTGACTTGTCTGCGTACACGCCCGAGGTTTGATGGTGACTGCTGCTTTGGCGACCATTGCCGCAGCAGCAAACGTCTGAGGAACTGCCTAGACAGGCAACAATAATCGGCGAATTGGGCTTCCTGAATGGCGACGACACGAAGGTCTCAACGGCCTGTCGCTGACAGTCGCAATAGGCTGGCCTAGCTGAGCCAGTTGTTCGCTCCCGAATTGGGGGGGCCTGCACAGTTCAGGCTAGGCGTGAAGAACTCGTGTTCCAGGACATGTTTGTCGTCCTGGTCCACGTTGGTGAACGCATACAGGTCGTGCTCATACCCCGTGGATTGCTTTGCGAACCGCACTAGGTCGATCTGACCGTCAGTCTTCCGAAGAAACGTGGGGATTCTCCCATCCTGCGGCTCCTCCCACCGGCTGAGATAGAACTGGGAGACGAAATGGTGGCGCATCGGTCAGCCGACGCGCCCGCTCTCAACGATCTGGCGCAGCTTGAAACGCTCATCCAGGGTAACGAGGACTGAAGTCGTCTCCAGCATCAGATGCCTCTCCTTGCTCCAGCGTCCCTCAGCGAACACGGTTCGGAGGGCGCCTAGCGCAGGATTGAGACGGCGCGGTTCCCAACCCAGGTGCTCCGAAAGCTTAAAGACGTTTCGAAGCTGTTCGTCCTCCAGCCAGAGAGATGCAACATGGACCGCATCGGCTTGGATATCGCGTCCAGTCGCCGCCTGATCGAAGGCCAGGAAAGCGGCATTGGTCGGTCGGACATTGATTATTGCATGACCGCTCGCCGCCGCGGTCGTCACAAACCCGTGGGCGCTTAGCTCCGCCACCGACTCTTCAAGCCGATCGCGAGGGATGTGTTTGAGATCGTCCACAAGCTTCTCGAACGGCACGGGGTCGCTCCGTCCTGTCGTATTTATGCGAAGCAGATGGATCGCGACCTGCATCGCGGTCTCGCCAATGACGGCCATAGGCGACAGAAGGTGGGTGAGAGCGCGAAGCTGCTCTTCGTGGTCGGTCAGCTTCTGCGCGACATCCGTCCGAAACCTCTGGAGGTCCTGCTCAAACTGACTTGGATGGGTATAGCCGTAGAGATGCGCCAGGGCGGCTGTCACTGGCGTAGCCTGCGCTGCCATTTCCAGAAGGATGCGTGTTAGCGCTTTGCCGCCTCCGTCCCTCAATTCGGGCGGTGTTACGACCAGCTTCTTGTCGTCCTCCATCTCGCTAGCCCTTGCTACTTGATGGCGGCCGTATATGCAGCCCAGTCAATCGCCGGAACACTACCCAGAGACTGGAGCTTCGATAGGAGACGGAACAGGAAGTAGATCAGCGCGGCGTCGTGTTCCGTTACTTTGAGCTTCCCATCGAAGCTATCGAAGGCGCCATGCTCCAAGGCGCAGCCGCAGTCGAGGCGTTGAAGCGGCTCGGCTGGTAGGTGCTTTCGGAACGTCTCCCCGAGCCCGTCAGCCCAGCTCGACTTCGGGGCGATAATGCCCGCGACGATGTCGAACTGGGCCTTTGGCTTAGAAACTCCATCGACATGCACGACGGAGGTGGAGGTGCGATGAAGCTTCCGGACGGAGGCTGCCTTTTCGCCTGCGTATTCCAGGTAGCTTTTATCGATATGAGGCTTGGACTCGAAGATGCCGTAGACAGCCTCGGCGGGGATGTAGCGATGGTTCTGCTGGTCCAGCAAGGTCGGGGTGAAGTGCTTGTCGAAGATCACGACATCGATCTGCTGGCTGCGATTGCCAAGGCTATCGATGATGAAGCCGGTCGCGACCTGATAGCGATTCGGAAGATAGGAGCGGAAGACCTCGATCCAGTGGTCCTCGACGACCGTTCCTTGTGTCCCAGCATGGCTGATGGACTGTGCAGCCCGCTTTAGCTTCAGCGTCAGCTCCGCCTGCACGTCGATGAAGGCTTCCTTCATCCAGGCCGTGTCTTTTGTCTCGCTCGCCTTTGCCATCAGCAGGTCCTTTCCGCTCCACTGTCAGGATAGCGGGAACTTCGGCCCGAATAGCTCCCGCCACGCCTTGAGCGCTTCGCCATTCCTGCCCCGTCGACCATGATCGATGGCCAATGTCGCCTCTCGGCTTGCTGCGCGCAACAGCGTCTGGGCTCTTTGCTTGCGCGCCGCGTCCATCCCATTGCTGATGGCTGGGCCAAGCCCAGCGGGGTCCGGCCACTCATCGAAGATGCGATCCGCGAGTGTCGCGAAGAAGCCTTGCATCTCATAATCGAAGCGGCCCTGCCACCCGCCATGGAGGCATTGCAAGGCCATCACTTCTAGCAAGAACGAGGGCTTCACCGGCTTCTCGCCATGCTTCGAGTTGTTGTTCCAGTATTTTACCATCCGGACCAGCCCCTTCCACTCGTTCGAATACGCTTGGTGGGCGGTGACCGCCTTCTCGGCATGGATCTCTGGATTGGTCTTTATCCACTTGCCGGTATCGGTATCCGGTATTTCGTAGTCATCACCGTTGGCGAACGCGGGGACCGCGTCGATGCTGATGACGCGGTAATCGGTGTTGTCCTCCGCGTCGGCAACGATGCCGAAGTCGATATTGACTGATCTGCTCTGCTTTCGGACAGCTTTGTCCCCGTACTTCGCGACCAAGGCCTTAGCGAAGTCGTCGATGACAGTAGCGGGCGCCTTGGACCTGTAGTGGCTTTCCGATTCTTTCAGGACGAAGAAGATGTCGATGTCCTTGAGCGGCTTCGTCTTGGTGTGTCTCTTGTACGACCCGGTAAGGAAGCTGCGCTCGATCCCGAACTTTGTTCCGAGGTAGTCGCGCACCTCATTGTGGCGCGCCGACGCGTTGGCCTGCTCCTTGTCGTTCAGCTCAAGACGGCTCTTGAATTTGCGGAATGCCTCGTCGACGGTCAGCATCTGAAGCTACCTCCTCCAGTACCCGGCGTTGGCAGTCAGACCACTATGCTCGATCGTGGCGCCAAGGCTCTGCTTAACCATGCCGCTCGTGGAGCGATAGGAGGTCGATGACCAGCCTAGCACGTCAGGACGGCCTGCCTTCGTGTCGGCGATCAGACGGTATCGCGCTTCCGAGGGCGCTACGCCAGCTTTGCGGATCGCGTATTTCAACTGCTCGGTATCGGTCCAGAAGTTGCCGTCCCCCTCCGTCCAGCCGTACGTGATATCGATGTCCCACCTAATGATCAGCGCGTCGGACTTGGGATCGAAGATCTCAAGCGTCACGCATTCAAGGTCTCGGGTCTCCAGCCACGTCTTGATACCGCGCTTGTTGACCTCCCAATCCTCCACAAAGCTGGTTGGATCGAGGCCGCTGAGCCGGATGATGTCCTTCAGGCTTTTCAGGATGTTGTCGGCGACATACGTCACCGAGTGGGTGTAGGTGTTGACGATGACGCTTGTCATGAGCCGAGGAATCCTTCCACGTCGAGGACCAACGGCTGCGCCGCGTTCTGCGTCTTCGCTTCCGTGGCGATGCCATCGTCGAGATCGCGCGCGGTTATCCGGCTGCTATGCTTCTTGAGGGCAGATTGCACCCACGCGAGATCGTCCTTGGAGCATGGCAGCGAGACGCCCCAGTCGCCCTTCAGAGGGTCATAGCCAAGCGCGTCTTCGCTCGCGCCCGAGCCGTCGACGGCGTCTTCGTCGTAAAGGCAGTAGATGCGTGTCCGCGGCCCGTCGCATATCACCACGATGGGGGCATCCCTTGATGCCTGATCCGCGATGATGCTCGATGCAACTCCGCTTACCGAAAGCAGTTCGGTTCGTGCGCTTCCCGACTTTCCAGAGGTGAGGAGATCGACGATCGCGCCCCACGTCTCTGCGGCATCGCGGTGAGGAGAACTCCGGAATATCCTGCTGGCGACGATTGTCATTTTGGAAGGCCCCCTCTGTTGGCCTTGGCCGCCCGAGCCGCTTCCAGGAGATTGTGCGCAGTGACGCTTTCGGGGTTCATTGCCGTCTGCGAAGTGCTTGCAAGAGCGTTCGCGACCATTTTCCGGATCGTGCGGCCGTCCAGGCCTACGCATTCGCGCGCGCACTCCGCGACCTGCGGTGAAGTTCTCAGCTTGGAGATGGCGGGATAGGTCTTGCCGAGACCGAGCAGGCACTCGTCCAGAATGCGAGCGCAGGCGCTCTCGCCGGGAAGTGGAACCTCAAGGACCAAATCGCACCGGGAAATGAACGCGCTGTCGACCGCCTGAGGGAAGTTGCTTGTTGCCACGAACAGCAGGTTTGGGTGCTGTTCTGCCAGCGCGTCTAGCTGCACAAGGACGGCATCGGTGGCTCGATGAATGTCGACAGGGTTGGCCTCCAGGCTCATCTTCGAGCGATCGGCGGCCAAAGTCTCGACCTCATCCAGCAGGACGATGGTAGGCCCATTGGCAACAGCTTCAGCAATCGATTGAGAGAAAAGCTCCGAAACGGCGCGTTGGGTTTTGCCCATCGCCGAGCTTGTCAGCATGTGAGGCTCGATCTCCAGAAGCTGAAAGCTCGCCCGGTTCTTGAATGAGACGGCCACCCGATTTGCCAAACCACGCGCCAGGGATGTCTTTCCGGTGCCCGGCAGGCCAACAAGGAAAATGACGCCATGCAGCGGAATGACGCTCCGACTTACCTTGGGCCGAAGCGTGAAATTCAGCACTGCTTGGTTGAGTAGCTTCGACTTGAGCGCATCGTCGAGAACAATGGAGTCCCACAGCTCCCCCAGGGAGGGGTCTGGAAGGGATCGGATGCGGCTGATGCCTTTGGGGAGGTTAACGTTGCTGGCTTGCGCCGATGGGACTATTTTCATGCATAGAACTCGCTTTCCGAGGTTAGGGCCGATGCCATCGCAGGCTCGGTCCATCACCTCAGCCTAGCGGTCCATACATTTTGGCTCGAATGCCACCGAAGTACAAGATCTAGGCACGTTCCGCGAAAAAACAAGGCCGACCACACGCCATGGGTGTACACTAACCGACATGATGCGCACCCGAGTTTCTCTGTCCGCTCTCGCCGCGATTCCTTTGACCAAGAGACCTGCCTTGGAAGCTAAAAATTCCCTGTGAGATGTAAAAAAATCTTAGGGATGATATTAATTCCATAGGGCTGGAAAAACTCCCCACTTTCATGTACCGTGCTCACTGGAGCAGAGGCTGGAGGACCCCTTGGCACAATCCCAACAAGGCGCCCTACGATATCCGTTGACCAGCATTCTTGGATCGAACGCGAACGTCCGGACGTTGCGCGAGCTTCTACGCCACGGCCACGAGCTGTCCGCGCCGTCACTTGTGGCGCGCACTGGCCTCTCGAAATTCGGAGTGCGACAAGCGCTGGCAACCCTAGTGGCATTCAGGCTGGTCGAGGAGCTTGGCTCCGAACGCAGTCGGCTCTACCGCGTGCGTCCCGATCATCCGCTCGCCAGCGCGTTGGACGCCCTCTTTCGAGAAGAGGAAGAGCGGTTCCAGGCCATCCTGGAGTCGATCAGGACGGCCGCAAAGTCGTGCGAGGGCGTGGCGGCGGTATGGCTCTATGGCAGTGTCGCCCGTGGCCAGGACAAGGGAACCAGCGACGTGGACATCGCCGTCGTCAGCGAACCTGAGGACATTGCGGAAATCGAACAGGCGCTGCGCGACAAGCTCCGAGAATCCGAGGAGAGGCTGGCTTTCACCGCGTCCGTGGTCGGCGTCGGCACGAATGATGTGCTGCGACTCAAAGAAGCGAAGGATCGCTGGTGGGTTGGGGTTGCCCAAGATGGCCTGAGCGTCGTTGGAGATCCGCCAGAGGTGTTCGCTGATCGCCTGAAGCGCCAGCATCGAGTCCGGCAGCGTAAAGCGTCATGACGCGCAAGGGACCGTCCAAATCGGCGGACAAGACCTTCGCTGACGGTCGGCTCAAGGTTGCGAGGGCCTTCATGAAGGCCGCCCAGACTGAAGCCGCCCTGGCCGAGGAGGCCGACATCGCGAACCCAATCGTCTCGCAGACCGTGCAGGCAGCCATTGCCTACACGGACGCGCTGACCGCAAGCGTCGCTGGGCAGGTGAACCAGCAAGATCACGCGGGAGCGGTGAAGGCTCTGCGCTCGGCCCTGGGCAAGCGGCTGCCCGGCGAGCAGGAGCGCCGCCTCGCGCGCATCCTCGGCGAGAAGGACGCCGCCCAATACAGCGCTCGGCCCAAGAGAATTTCTGAAGCCAGGCGTCTGCTAGCCGATCTGGAGAGCTACGCTGCCTGGGCCGAGTTGGAGTTGGCCCGCACACGGTAGCTCATCTGAGGAATTGAGCTTCGACTCCAAGAGCCCTCATCGCAGGATCGCAAGTGGTAGTCGTTGTCCTGTTCGTCATGTTCGGCAGCAGCATGGCGATTGCTATATGAGGGGTGCGGCGTTCGCAAGATAATGACGCGTTCGCTTCTCAATTCGCGAGCTCGAAATCTCTCGGAAGGCGGCCAGCGTTCGAGAGCAACAATTTGCCCGGCGCTGATTCGCTACTTCAGATGCCTGGAGACTGTCCTTGGATCACAGCCTAGCGCCTCTGCAATTTGCCGCCTCTGCATGCCTGTTTTCCGCAGAGCACGCATTCGCCGTATGATTCCTGGAGTCACTTCCCTCGCGACGGGTCTCCTGTGTGTTCGTCTAGCATCGTTATCCGGATCTAACGCCTGCACGGCCTTCCTAGCGGCAGACATTGCTGACTGGCGAGGAATATGGAGCGTTGTGATCAGCCGCTGTTCTATTTCCGCAGTCCGCAATACGCGTCGACCACCCTTGTCATCCGGAATGGTTTCTTTGACGAGCTGCTCAGCGAGCTCACGCTGCGGCGATCTATCCCCGACGGCGACTCTTCGGGTCGAAGCTGGTTTTCGAGTAGCTTTCGCTCTCGACGAAGATGCCGGTGGCTGCGGCGGGCTGTGCAGGGATTGCTCAAGCCGATCGAGCCGCTCAGCGAGAGCTTCCGCGCTCGCTACCACCGAAGACTGCAGTGGCTGGAGCAAGCTGCTTAGGTACTGCTCAATGACGAGCCGTTCATCCAAGCGCATCGTGCCTGTTCATCCGGCGCTACTTGAGCTGGGATTTTCTGATCTCTGGCATCGAGCCAGGCGACGGGGGCAGCGCCGCATCTTCGAAGATGTGCCGGTAGCCCCAACCGGATACTATTCCGACACTTTCTCCAAGTGGTTCGCTCGCTTCCTCAAGAGGCGTAGCCTTGCAGAAGGACTCTGTTTTCATTCATTCCGCCATAACTTCCGCGACGCCTTGAGGGCAGCGCGTGTCCCGCGCGAGATCGCGTTGCAGTTGGGTGGATGGAGCGGGCCACCGGTTGACTGGAGCGAAATGGGTCGACTTGAGAAGCATTGGGAGGCCACCGGCGACAAGTATGGAGACGGCTATGTCATTGACGTTCTCATGTCGGAACTGCGGAAAGTCGGATATCCGGGCTTAGCGATCCCGAGAGCGCAAATTGACGACTGATTACGGCAGGCAATTGCTGGAAGGAATCGCCTCGAATCGGCTGCTACATGATTGGATCAAGTCGTAGCAGCGCCATGTAGCAGAGTGCGCGACCTGGCAGTGAGCCACAATATGCAGTGGAATGGCCCAAAGGAAGGATACAATTGGCGGAGAGAGGGGGATTCGAACCCCCGATACGGGTTTAAGCCCGTATAACGGTTTAGCAAACCGCCGCCTTCAGCCGCTCGGCCACCTCTCCGCCGTGAGCAGCCTGCGCCACGGCGTATGCGCGCCTCTCAATTAAGGGCGGGGCAGCCGAAAGTCAAATCCCACGACAGAACCGGGAGTTAGCAGGTCACTGCCATGCCGTTCGAGCTAGCCGAGGAACCGGACGCCGGCCTGTGTGCCGCGCGCCCAGCGCAGCCCGCAGCGCCGCGTGGGATCGCCCGCCACCTGCAACTCGAACTCATGGGGCAGCAACTGCTGCGTCGAGAGGTCGAGGCGCGCGCCATCAGCCGTGAGATCGCGGACGCGGCAATCGAGAACGCTCTTGCGGTTGTTGAAGATGATCTTGGCCCCCTTGATCACCATCCGCCGCATCTGGTCGCGGCGATTGGCCGAGGCACCCTGTTGCACGGTCATGGTCATCGTCATGATCTTGCCCTCTTCCCCTCGCTATCGAGGACGCCCTTCCGCGCCGATAGCGGCTCCTTATCACTGCTGCGCGTCGCCCTTCCGCTGATAGCGGTTAGCTCGAATGTTAGATTAACAAGGGATGAATGCAGCCATTTCCTTTTGGTTAACTATAGAAAAGAGTGAGTCGGTTTGCGTTTTGAGGCCTGAAAACATACGATTCTGCGACTGACTGGCGTGCTGCGGGCGGGCGGCGGCCCATCGCAATGGCTGGTCGCGCCTAGTTCATGACAGGTCCTCTGCCTCTGATAGCGCGCCATGTCGTTTCCGCCGCCTCGCCTTTCGCCGCGCCGCGAGCGTATCCACCGCAGTGTTGTCCGGCACGCCAGTCTTCGCTACCTCGTCCAGAATCCATTTGCGGAACGCCTTGATCAGCGGCTCTTCGGAGCGCCGCGGCGCATGCACCAGGTGATAGGCGAATTGCGACGGACCTCTCAGCGCCATGCTGAAGGGCCGGACGAGCCGCCGCGCCGCAAGGTCATCCGCAACCAAGGTCGAATCGCCGAGCGCGACGCCATGGCCGTCGAGTGCTGCCTGCAGCGCGAGCGAGGTCTGGCTGAGGTGCAAGCCGCGCGTCGTATCCACCTCCGGTGCGCCGGCCGCGCGCAGCCACATTGCCCAGTTCGGCCAGGTCGCCCATTGCGCGTCCCACTCGATGTGAATCAGCGTGTGATGCCGGAGGTCGCGCGGCTCCCTCAGCGGATGCCTGCTCCTGAGCAGGTTCGGGCTGCACACCGGAAACACCGTTTCCTCGAACAAGCGTTCGACAACCAGTCCCGGATAATCACCGGTGCCGAAGCGGATCGCGATATCGACACCGTCCTCCGAGAAATCTGCCAGGCGCTGCGACACGTCGATGCGCACGTCGACATCCGGATGCTGCGCCAGGAATCCATCGAGCCGCGGCACCAGCCACTTGGCAGCGAGCGAGGGCGAAGTCGTCACCATCAGCTTCGGCCGGCCATCGAGCGCGCGCAGGCGCTGCACCGCACGGCCGATCGTCCCCAGCCCCTCTGCCACTGCGCGCGACAGAGTCTCGCCCGCGGCAGTCAGGCGCACCACGCGGCTCGAGCGCTCGAAGAGCCGCACCCTCAGATCCAGCTCCAACTCGCGGATGGCGTGGCTGACAGCCGCCGGCGTCACGTTCAATTCCGCCGCTGCCTTGGTGAAACTGAGGTGCCGCGCGGCCGCCTCGAAGCCGCGCAAGGCCGCTAGATTGATCGGCTTTGCCATGGGCGCATCTTCAAATCCCGCTCAATGATCCGTCAAGCAGGATTCGTTTGAAGGTCCGCACTGTTTACCTTCAGATAGCGCTCGAGAGCCTGAACCAAATTTGAAGAAATCTTATGACCGACCTCACCACCGCCTGTCCCGCCCTGCCGCGCGGTCTGCGGCAGCAGGATCGGTGCGCGCGTGCCCTCGCCGGGCAGCGCGATCTCATCCGCATGATCGCCCGAATGATGTCGTGGATCTGGGCGCAATGGCGCCGCCGCGAGATCATCCGGGCCCTGAACAAGGTGGACGACCATCTACTGCGCGACGCCGGCATCGAGCGCGGCCAGATCGAGGAGTTCGTCGACACGCTGATGGCGCGCTGGCGATAACCGAAACGTCTGCCTGAAGAGCCCCCTTCCCGGCCGATGCATGCAAATGTATCGGCCGTCTTTTTGTCTGCATAGAACACGCTCGGCTTCCCCTGACACGGGGGGACGCGGCATGTGGTGACGGAGGCGACTACCGCCGCTCGTACTGCGTCCTGCCGAACAGGATCTCGCGCTGGCGGTCGGTGAAGGGCTGCTGCTTGTTGCCACGGTCGGCGAGCACCTGCAATCCGCGTTGGACGGCCGGCCGCGCTTCGATCGTGTGGAACCAGCGTTCCACGTTGCGATGGTCCGACAGCGTGACTCCCTGACGTTCCCACGAACGCAGCCACGGGAAGGTCGCGATGTCGGCGATGCTATAGTCCCCTGCCAGGTACTCCGCTTCGCCGAGCCGGCGATCCAGCACGCCGTAGAGCCGCTTGGCCTCGTTGGTGTAGCGCTCGATCGCGTACGGGATCTTCTCCGGTGCATAGGTGCGGAAGTGGTGGGTCTGGCCCAGCATCGGCCCGATATTCCCCATCTGGAACATCAGCCACGTGACCGCGATATAGCGCGCATTGCCGCTAGGCGCGAGCAGCTGGCCGGTCTTCTCCGCCAGATAGATGAGAATGGCACCGGATTCGAACAGCGACAGCGGCTTTCCTTTCGGCCCGTCCTGGTCGACGATCGCGGGAATACGGTTGTTGGGGCTGATCTTCAGGAACTCCGGCTTGAATTGATCGCCCTCGCCGATATCGACCGCATGCACCGCGTAGGCAAGCCCCATTTCCTCCAGCGCGATATGGATCTTGTGCCCGTTGGGCGTCGGCCAAGTATAAAGGTCGATCATCGCGACGCGTCCCTTCAAGCATCCAGCACGCGCAGCGCGCGCTTCACTGTCGGCCGTTCGCTGATCTTTTTGATCCACTTCTTGACGTGCGGGAAGTCCTCTGGGTCCTGGTCATAGGCAGCGGGATTCTTGGTCCACGGCCAGGTCGCGATGTCGGCGATCGAGAATTCCTCGCCACCGAGATAGGCGCCCGTGGAAAGGCGCTTGTCCATCACGCCGTAGAGCCGTCCCACTTCACGGGTGTAGCGGTCGATGGTGTAGGGAATGCGCTCGGGCGCCGAGCTCCTGAAGTGATAGCACTGGCCGAACATGGGCCCGATATTGCCCATCTGGAACATCAGCCATTCCAGCACGCGGGCGCGCGGCTCGTCCTCCGCGGGCAGGAAGCGCCCGGTCTTCTCCGCCAGATACAACAGGATGGCACCGGATTCGAAGATAGTCACCGGCCCGCCGTCGGGGCCGTCCCGGTCGATGATCGCGGGGATTTTGCTGTTGGGATTGATCTTCACGTATTCGGGGCTGAACTGCTCCTTCGCGCCGATGTCCACCTTGTGGATCCGGTACGGCAGACCGGTCTCCTCCAGCATGATGTGGATCTTGTGGCCGTTCGGCGTGCCCCAGGTGTAGAGATCGATCATCCTGCCTTCGTCCGCGCCCGCAATCGCCGGCAGTCTTGAGGATTTCCCTTGAGCTGGCAAGGGCGCTTGCCGATCATGCCGGGTCTCCCGGAGCGTTGCCCGCCGAACTGGAAGCAGATTCGGCGACAGAAACGCGACCACTTCGAAGAGCGCTTTCCGCCGAAGTGGAAGCCGGTTCGACGCCGAAAACGCGACCACGTCACAACAGGTGAACCACTGATGAACGACATGGACTGGCAGCACCCGCGCAGCGACTATTCCGAGCTGATCGGGTATCGCGTCACCAAGCGCGACACCGGCTATTGCGAGCTGGAGCTCGCCGTGGAACGCAAACATCTGAACCGGCTCAACGTGCCCCATGGCGGCTCGCTCGCCACTCTGATCGATACCGCAGCGGGAGTCGCGGTCGCCTTGGCGCAGGGACCTGACAAGGCCCTGCCCGCTGTCACCCTGTCGTTGTCGATGCAGTTCCTGGGTCAGGCGAAAGTGGGCGACGTGCTGACCGCGATCGGTCGGCACATCGGTGGCGGACGCACCATCGCCTATGGAACGGCCGAGATCAAAAGCCAGGATGGCCGCGTGATCGCGCGCGGCGATGGAACCTTCCGCTACGTGACGCCTCGCGGTTGAGAGGAGGCGTCGAGGCTACGCCGGACGGGCTGCCGTGTCCCTCGCCGGCACGGTTGCCACGCGCTCCTTCGGTCCTGGCCGGCCAAGCCCGAGCCGCGCGTATTCCGCGGTCAACCCGCCTGTCAAAGCGAGCCAGCACATCCTGAGATCCGACACTGCACCATAGAACGGATTGACCCGGATCAACGGCTGGTTGTGCTCGATCAGGTGGTGCGAACTGACGGCTATGACGACGCCGAGAGCGATGCCGCCTGCCATGAACCAGAGGAACTCCAGCCAGACTGCCAACACCGCTCCGCCGATACCCGTGAGTGTCGCCAGATAGTGCATCCCTCTGGTCGCGGGCTTGCGGTGGGCATCCAGATAAGCGACCCAGAAGTCGCGATAGGGCATCCGCAAGCCTTCTTGCAGCTCTTTCATTGCTTCACCGTCCCTTTCCGATGGCGGCGAGCCACCGTCCCTGGAATCACTTTAACCTCGAGGGACCGCTTCGTCCAATCCAGATGTTTCAAATCCTAGATTCAATTGCCAGAGATTCAATTACCCGGGAATTTCGGAGTCCGTCGCGCGAGGAAGGCGTCGATTCCCTCCCGATAGTCCTCGGATTCCACCGCCGCATAGGAGCGCCGGATATCCTCTGCATCGAGAGACTGGAGCACATCGACGGCACGTTGTGTGAAGCTTTTGTGGTGGCGATGCGAGGCGGGAGACCCGGTCAAGATACGTCCGATTGTGGCCGCTAACTCGGCTTCAAGATCGGCCACGGTTCGGGTCAGAAGGCCGTGCCGTTCCGCCCAGGAGGCATCATGCAGCTGCCCCTCCAGCAGCAAGGCCAGCATGGTCGGGCGGCCCAGCATGTGAGTCAAAATGGCGAGCTCCGGATAGGGCATCGCCACGCCGACCTTCTGAATCGGGACTCCATAGCGGCTGTCTGCCGCGCCGAGCCGCAGGTCGCACATCAACGCGATCTCAAGGCCGCCGCCCACGCACAGGCCTTCGATCGCAGCGATCGTAGGATGCCGGCAATCGCGGATCGCCGTCAGCGCGGCGACCATCTGACGGCCGTAGGTTTCCGCTTGCTCCGCGGTCGCGCGCAGGGCCGGGAATTCCGACAGATCGGCACCGGCCGCGAAGTGACCGCTCGTGCCCCGCACGACCACACAGCGCACCTGCACGTCCTGCTCCAGCAGCGTGAAGACCTCCCTGAGCTCGCGCCACATGTCCAAGGTCATGGCATTGCGCTTGTCCGGACGGTTCAGCCGAACCGTCGCCAACGCGGCGGAGTGGCTGCGCTCGACCAGAATGACGCTCACCACGGCACCTCGACGCACGCCTTGGGATACGTCACGATTCAGTCACGGCTTGCTGCCTCGGCCTTGAACGCTTGCGCCGCCTCCGCGAGCGAATCGCCGGAAGGCATGGGGTCGTTGGCAACGTTGGGCGGCGGCGCATCGGCCCTGGGCGGCGCCCAGTGCAGCAGGTGCTCGGAGAGCTGCCTCAGTGTGGCGCGGTTGGCCTGCAGCATGTCCTCCGCCAGCAGTTTCAGCACGCGGATGTTGGTGCTGCTGGCATCGTCCATATCATCGTTGCCGACATCGAGCCGCGCCTGGAAACGGTAATATTGCCGCATGCCGCCTGGCGTCGGCGGCAGCAGCTGCTGGAGCTGGTAGTCGACCACGTCGCAGATGCCATCGCACATCAGCGCGAAGGTCGGCTGCGCCCAGCGCGCCGCGCCCCAACCTTTCACCTCGTCATAGGGCAAGCGGCGCGTCAGCTCGCCGGTGCCGAGCGAGACCATGATGATGGATTCGTGATCCGGGAAGCGATGCAGCACCTCGGTATAGGCGCACATGCCGGGGTTGTAGGCGAACAGGGCACCGTCGACCAAAGCATAATAGTCGTTCGGTCCGTCGATCTCGATACGGGCTGGTTCGAAATAGGTCGGTGCGGCCGTGGCAGCGCGGATCACCTGCTTCATCGGATAGTCGTAATACTGCTTCACGCGCGCGTTGCTGACCTTGAAGAAGAACGGAAAGCGCCGTTCGATCTCGTAGGCCGGCACGACCACGTCACATAGGGCATCCTTGAGCCGGCAATCGCCGAAATATCCTTCCAGGACCTCTTCAAGGCCCGTGCTCGGATACTTCTCATCCGCCAAGTTGCCGACGGCGCGGATCTTGTGCCAGACCGAGCGCGAGAAGACGCGCTTGCCATCTGCTTCATAGACTCGGACGACGTCCCGCGCGGTATGACGCGGCCGTCCGCCTTCACCGGGGCAGGCGAGCGCCAGGGCGATCAGCCCGCCGCTCGAGGTTCCGACGATCATGTCGAACAGGTCGATGATCGGCCGGTTGGTGCGCCGCTCCAGGTCGGCCAGCACCATGGCCGGCAGGATGCCGCGGATCCCGCCGCCGTCAATGGACAGGACACGGAACGGCCGTTTGCCCGGCGGGAGCGTGCCGTCGAGGCCGGCCTTCCTGCCGAACAGCATGCGGCGCGCGAGAGAGAGCGGTGCCGACGCCATTGAAATCCTAGCTCAATTCAGCCCAGACCATTCTAGCGGCAAAGCCGCCAAGGGTAGGTTAACAATTGCATGAACACTGGTCCAACCGCTAGAACCATCCCACCTTGCGTTGGGAGATAGACTCAATATGACCAGCCCGGGTTCCGCCGGTCCCTCCGGCCCCGCCGTCGCGCGCGTTCTGTTGGAGATTGGCGCCGTCCTGATGCGGCCCAAAGACCCCTTCATCTTGACGTCCGGCCGCGCCAGTCCGGTCTATGTCGATTGCCGCAAGGTGATCGGCTATCCCCGTGCGCGTATGCTGATCACCGGCCATGCCATCGAAGCAATCTGGCGCGAGATCGGCGTGGAAAGCCTGGACGTGATCGCGGGCGGCGAGACCGCCGGCATTCCCTACGCCGCCTGGATCGCCGACAAGCTCGGCCTGCCCATGGCCTATATCCGCAAGAAGCCGAAGGGCTTCGGCCGCAATGCGCAAATCGAGGGTGTCTTGCCCGAAGGTGCTCGGACGCTGCTGGTCGAAGACTTGGCGACCGACGGCGGCAGCAAGCTCAACTTCATCAACGCCATCCGCAATGCCGGCGGGAAGGTCAGCCATGCGCTGGTCGTGTTCCATTACGGCATTTTCCCGCAGGCGCTCGACGACCTGAAAGCGCAGGGCGTCACCCTCATCGGCCTTGCCACCTGGTGGGATGTCCTGCAGGTCGCCGGCGATCTCGGCCACCTCAGCGCGGAGGAGGCGAAGGACGTGCGCTCGTTCCTCGAGAACCCCGAAGCCTGGTCCGCGGCGCGTGGCGGAAAGAACCCGGCCAGCAAGGAATAGGCCAGCGAGCGCCCATCATGAAGATCAAGCCGTTTGGCGTCGAAATCTGGATGAACCAGTACGAGACGCAGTGCGCCTACAACCTGGCTGAGACGTGCGTTGAATCGCTGACCGTTGCGCAGCTGCTGGACATGGCAGACAAGCGCGCCGTCATTGTGGACGAGCTGCTGCCGCTCAAGCTCACCTACGGTGCCATCGAGGGTTCCGAGCGGCTGCGGCGCAATGTGGCGGCGCTCTATTCCCGGCAAGCGCCGGAGAACGTCGTCATCACCCACGGCGCGATCGGCGCCAACGCGCTGGTCTACGCGACCCTGGTGGAACCGGGCGATCGCGTCATCTCGGTGGTGCCGACCTACCAGCAGCATTATTCGATTCCGGAGAGCTACGGCGCCGACGTGCAGATCCACAAGTTGCGCGAGGAGAACGGCTTCCTCCCCGATCTCGACGACATCGAGCGCCTCGTCACGCCCAACACCAAGCTGATCGCCATCAACAACCCGAACAATCCGACCGGCTCGCTGATGGACCGGGCGATGATGCAGCGAATCGCCGACATGGCTGCCCGCTGCGGCGCGCATGTCCTCTGTGACGAGGTGTATCGCGGCGTGGACCAGGTGGGCGACGAGCTCACCGTGTCGATGGCCGACCTCTATGAGCGCGGCATCAGCACCGGCAGCATGTCCAAGGCCTTCTCACTGGCGGGCCTGCGGCTGGGCTGGATCGTGGGGCCGGTCGACTTGATCCGCGCCGTCTCGATCCACCGCGACTACAACACCATCAGCGTCGGCATGCTGGATGACCACTTTGCCTCGATCGCGCTGGAACATCGCGACGCCATCCTGGCCCGCAACCGCGACATCGTGCGCACCAACCTCGCATTCCTCGATCGCTGGGTGGCGCAGGAACCGTCGATCTCCTACGTGAAGCCAAAAGGCGGCACGGTCGCCCTGCTGAAATACGATTTCGACATGCCGTCGCAAGAATTCTGCATCCGCCTGCTCGAGGCCGAGGGAGTCATGTTCACGCCCGGCAGCGCCTTGGATATGGAAGGCTATGTCCGGATCGGCTACGCGAACAACCGCGCTGTGCTGGAGGAAGGGCTCGCACGGGTTTCACGGTTCCTGCGAACACTCAACAGCACGGCCCTGAGGGCAAGATCGTGATCACCCATCCAGACTGGCTCTCCCCCTCACGGCCGGAACGAAGATCCGGCCATCCAAATTTGCCTGCAAGCGGCACGTCCAAACTCGGATCACCGGGTCTTGTCGCTTCGCTCCTCGCCCGGCGATGACGGAAGAGAAGCGGTGCAATCAGATCGAAACCATGGCATGACCGCTCTCGACACTGCCTTCGTGCGCGAGCAGTTCCCACCACTCGCCGATGGCTGGGTGTTCGTCGAGAATGCCGGCGGGACCTATGTGCCGCGCCAGGTGATCGAGAGCACGCGCGAATATATGAGCGAGACGCAGGTCCAGCCGAACTGGAACTTCGCGTCCTCGCGTCGTGCGACCGAGCGGATCGAGCACGGCAAGCATCTGATGGCGGAGTTCATCAATGCTGATCATGACGAAATCGTGCTCGGCCCCTCCACCACCATGCATGTCTACCTGATGACGCAGGCGCTGCGGCATCAGTTCAAGCCGGGCGACGAGATCATCGTGACCGAGCAGGATCACGAGGCCAATGTCGGCGCTTGGCGCCGCCTGGAGGAGTTCGGCATCGTCGTCCGCGAATGGCCGGTGGATCGCAAGACCGGCGCGTTGCGCTACGAGATTCTGGACGAGCTTCTCTCCGCGCGCACGAAGCTGGTGGCGTTCACCCACTGCTCCAACGTCGCCTCGATCGTGCATGACGTGCCCGCGCTGGCGAAGAAAATCCGCGCGGCAGGCGCTCTCGCCTTCGTCGATGGAACCGCCTATGCGCCGCACTTCCCGGTCGACGTCAAGGCACTCGATTGCGACTTCTATGTCTTCAGCCTGTACAAGGTGTGCGGCCCGCATCAGTCGGTGCTCTATGGCAAGCGCGAGGTCTTGAAGCAGCTGCGCAACCAGAACCACCATTTCATCACTGACGAGAACGTCGCGTACAAGTTCCTGCCCGGCGGGCCCAATCACGAGCTCGCGGCCGGGTGCGTCGGCATTGCGGACTATTTCGACAAGCTGCACGCCCATCATAAGCTGACGCCGGCCAATCGCTTCCACGCACGGCTGCAGCGCGTCTATCAATTGATCGGTACGCATGAGGCAAAGCTCGCGGACAAGATCACGGCCTTTCTGGGATCGCGCCGCGAGGTACGCATTGTCGGCCGCCAGCCGAGCAGCGACGGTCGTCTTGCGCCGGTCATCGCATTCCATGTGCCCGGCCGCTCGTCCGCCGATATCGTCGCCAAGCTCAACGCGCGGCAGATCGCCATCGGCCACGGCGATTTCTGGGCCGCGCGCTTGATCAAGGCGCTGGGGTTGACGGCGGAGGATGGCGTGGTGCGCATCGGCTTGGCGCACTACAACGACGATCGCGATATCGATCGGCTGCTGACAGCTTTGGATCAGGCGCTCGCATAATCAGCCTGACATTGCGCGTGTCACGACAGCCGGGGTAAGACTCCCATCGCGATATCACGATGGGAGGGATGCATGTTTCACCATGGACATCACATCTTTCGTCGCACCGGGCGCCTGATCGTAGGCCCGATCCTGCTTGTGCTGGCGGCAGTTCCCGCGCAAGCCGAGACCGTCAACCTCACACTCCTGCTGGTCAACGACATCGACAAGATGGAAGGCGCCGGCCCGCGCGGCGGCTTCGCACGGCTGGCCGGCGTGGTTGAGCAGGAGCGTGCGAAGGGCGGGCATCTGCTCTATGTCCATGCCGGGGATACCCTGTCGCCCTCTCTGATGTCCGGTTTCGATCATGGCCGCCACGTGATCGAGCTGCTGAACATCGCGCCACCCGATGTCTTCGTGCCGGGCAATCACGAATTCGATTTCGGACCGGATGTCTTCCGGCAGCGGATGAGCGAGGCCAAGTTCCCGCTGTTCGCCGCCAACCTGCAAGGCCCCGACGGCAAGCCCCTCCCCGGCTTCGCCGCTACCAAGGTCTTCGAATTCGGCGGTGTGAAAGTGGGCGTCGTCGGCCTCGCCGCAGACGATTCGCAGGAAAAGTCCTCGCCCGGCGACCTGGTGCTTCTGCCGACAGTCAAAACCGGCATCGCGGAAGCCGGCCAGCTGCGCAAGAATGGCGCAGACCTGGTGATCGCCGTCGCCCATGCGGCGCGCTCCAAGGATCGCGCCTTGTTCGACAGCCGCGCCGCCGACGTGATCCTGTCGGCTGACGATCACGACCTCAATATCTTCTTTGACGGCAAGACCCTGCTGGCAGAATCCAAGGAACAGGCCGAGTTCGTGACCGCCATCGATCTTGCCATCGATGTCGAGGAGGAGAATGGCCGGCGCAGCGTCACGTGGTGGCCGAACTTCCGCCTGATCGATACCGCGAACGTGGAGCCAAGCGCGGCGGCCGCAGCCAAGACCAAGGAGCTCGAGGCCCAGCTGTCCAAGGAGCTGGATGTCGCCATCGGCACGACCCAGACGCCGCTCGACAGCCGGCGCCCGACCGTGCGCGGCGGCGAGGCAGCCATCGGCAACCTGATCGCCGACGCGATGCGCGCGGCGATCGGCGCCGATATCGCCATCGTCAATGGCGGCGGCATTCGCGGCAACAAGGAATATCCGGCCGGGACTGGGCTGCTGCGGCGCGACGTGCTGACGGAGCTGCCCTTCGGCAACAAGACCGTGCTGGTCGAGGTGACCGGCGCGACCTTGCTGGCCGCGCTGGAGAACGGTGTGGCGCAGGTCGAGGAAGGCGCCGGCCGTTTCCCGCAGGTGTCCGGCCTGACCATGCAGGTGGACTTGAAGAAGCCCGGCGGCAGCCGCGTCGTCGCGGTGGAGGTGGCCGGCAAGCCGCTCGACAGGCAGGCGACATACCGGCTCGCGACCAATGATTTCATGCTGCGGGGTGGCGACGGCTATACGATGCTCGCCGAGGGCAACGTCATCCTGGGCGAGTTGGATGGTACGCTGCTGGCCGACCACGTGATGTCCTACATCGCCAAGGCCGGCACGATCGCGCCGAAGGTCGAAGGGCGGGTCAAGCTGGTCCAGTAAAGCGCAAGGAAGCCTGAAGCCCTCGTATGACGAACCAGACCGGCGCCGCCGACCCCATTTCCCCCGCCAGCGCCGACCGAGGCACCACAATCGGCATCGCCCTGGTGCTGAGCTCCGCTTTGGCCTGGAGCACCGCCGGTTTCTTTGCGCGGACGGTCCCAATCGACATCTGGGTGGTCGTGTTCTGGCGCGGCATCTTCGGCGGCCTCTCGATCGCAGTGCTGGCGATGATCGAGCGGCGCCGCTTCGGCTTCGACTGGCAGCGCGCCTTCAGCCTGGCCGGCATTGCGCTCATCTTGATCTCCGCGGCCGGCAAAATCGCGTTCATTTACGCGCTGCAGAACACCACCGTCGCCAACGTGACGGTGATCTATGCCACCCTGCCCTTCATCACCGCGATCTTCGCCTGGCTATGGTTCCGCGAGCGGGCTGGCCGGCGCACCCTGATCGGTAGCCTGGTGGCCGGCGCCGGCGTCATCGTCACGGTCGGCGGCTCCACTGGCCTCGGCGGCGGCCACATCCTGGGTGACCTCGCCGCCTTGTTCATGACCTTCACCATGGCGGTCATGACGGTGATCATGCGCCGCCACCGCGATGTGCCGATGCTGGAAGCGGCGGCGCTGTCGGGCATTGCCGCCGCGATCATCGCCTTTCCGATGGTCGACCCGTTCACCGCCACCGTGACCGATATCCTCTGGCTGGCGGCCTTTGGCATCGTGACGCAGGGCGGTGGGCTTGGCCTCTATACGATGGGCGCGCGCCGCCTGCCCTCCGCCCAGGCCGCCCTGCTCAGTGCGAGCGAAGTGCCGATGTCGCCGCTCTGGGTCTGGATCTTCTTCAACGAAGTGCCGGCGCCGGAAACCTTTTTCGGCGGCGGCCTGGTGCTGGCCGCAATCCTGTGGAACATCGGGGCGGAGCTGCGCAAATCCGCCAAGGCAAGACCAGCGCAGTGAGTGATCAGCCGCCCACAATCTTCAACAGCGCCTGGAACCGCGGCAGCGAACGCAGCGAGTTGAAGTCGCTGTCGTACCGGATTCGTGTCTGGAGCCGGCCGCGGATGCGCGGGATCGCGCGCTCCAGTAGATCAATGGCTGCTTCAGCCTGGCCCATCAGAGCATAGGCACAGGCAGTGTTGTACTGTGTGAGCAGATCGTCCGGGTCCAGCGACAGCGCCATGGACGCCCAGTCCCTGGCGCGCGCCGTCTCGCCGAGTGTTGCCAGGACCACGGCGCCGAGCGCGGCGGCATTGGAGCGCTCGGGATTGCGTTGCAGCTCGCGCTCGATCTTTTCAAGGCTGCGTCGCAGTGCAACCTCCGCCTCGTGGCGACGGCCGAGGTCCCGGTAATTCTGAGCCAGCAAGACCGGGCATCGAATGTCGTCCGGACTGGCTGCACAGGCTCGCTCGAAGTATTCGGCGGCCTCGGCGAACCGTCCCTGCGACTGGCACGCGCGCGCATAGAACTTGAGCACCTCGAACAGGTTCGGGTCCAGGCGCATCGCCGCCTTGAACTCGCGCTCGGCCTCCTCATGGCGCTCCAAGGTGGAGAGAGCGAGGCCGCGCGAGGCGTGGGCCTCGGCGAGGTCCGCGTCGAGTTCCAGCGCCCGCGCGCTCGCCGCTAGAATGCTTTCCGGCGTCACGTCCGCGTAGCTGCCCATGTAACGCTCGGATTCGCAGTCAGCGAGGCCCGCATAGGCGCGTGCATAGTTCGGGTCGAGCGCGATCGCCCGCTCGAACATCCGCTTCGCGATCTCCATGCTGTTCTTGGTCTGCTGATGGAAGAACTGCCGGCCGCGTAGATAGTACTGGTAGGCCTCGAGGTTCTCTGTAGGGACCTTCTCGATCGCCTTGCGCTCGCTCGGCAGCAACGTCACCCGCAGCGATTCCACAATGCGGTGCGTGATCTCGTCCTGGACGATGAAGACATCCGTAAGGTCCCGGTCATAGCGATCCGCCCATAGATGCCCACCGGTCTCGCCGTCGATCAGCTGGGCCGTGATCCGGACGCGGCCGCCGGCCTTGCGAACGCTCCCCTCCAGCACATGGCGGACGCCCAGATCCTTGCAGAGCTGCTGCACGTCCACCGCCGCGCCCTTGTACCGGAATGTCGAGTTGCGCGCGGGCACGAACAGGCCCGATATCCTGGAAAGGTCGGTGGTGAGATCTTCCGTGATTCCGTCGCTGAAATACTCCTGTTCCGGATCGCCGCTCATGTTGGCGAAGGGCAGGACAGCGACCGAGACCTTGGTCTCCCCGCGAGGAGGCTGACCGCGCTCCTGCCGATCACCATCGGCAGGCTCCACCTCCGCAACAAAACGGAAGCCGCGGCCATGCACGGTGCGGATGATTCCCTGGTCCTCCCCGGTGTCGTTGACCGCCTGTCGCGCGGCCTTGATCCGGCTGCTGAGGGCGGATTCCGATACGAAGCGCCCCTGCCAGATCGCCTTGTAGAGCTCATCCTTCGTGATGGTGCGATCGCGGTTCTCGAGGAGATACTGCAAGAGGTCGAAGACCCGCGGCTCGACAGCCTTAAGGACGCCCTGGCAGCGCAGCTCGTACCGCCCCGTATCCAGCTCGCAATCGGCAAACCGGTAGATCACTGACCGCCTCCCGTCGGGTCGCCGATTATCGGAGCCGGGAGCCCGGACCGGCAAGGATGAAGCCCGATCTCGTCTGCAAAAAACCAGAAAACCGTCAGGAAATAACCCACTGGCGCCCAAGCGAGTGTTGCGGGGGTTCGCTACCCTGCCTCCAACTTGGATGGAGGAAACAATGACGAACCTCAACGCAACAGCGTCACAAGGGCCGGGAACCGCTTGCAACAGGCAAGGCCCACGGGCGATTACAAGGATCTTTGCCTTTCTTGAAGGCTTGATGCACGCCCATCGGTCGCGGCGCGAAGCCGAGCATCTGGCGAGCCTCAGCGATTACCTCTTGAAGGACATAGGGATCACCCGCAGCGACATCGACATGGTCGTCCGCGGGGGCAGATGGCATGGCTGACGGGCGAAGCAGGGAAACGGGGTTTGGTGAGGGAGCCACATGCTACACCACCCGTCGGACGGATGCACCGCCTCGAAGTTCCGGAATTACCGCACAGCTCGCCGAATCGCCTTCGGCGAGCTGTGCACGACCGAGTCGCGGATGGATGGCTCTAGCCGAGTGCCCAGCCACTAACCCGCGGTGTTCTCGCCGCTGGAGCCTTCACCCGACGAGGACTCCCCTTCGGGAGATGGGCCTGACGTCGGTTCCAGCGAGCTCACGGGCGTTTCTGGCGCCATGACCGGACTGGGCGTCGGCCTTCTCCGTCTGGGGGCCTTGCGGGCCGCTGCCTTCTTCTTGGGGGCGCTCTTCCGCGCCGTCTTTTTCTTCGCGACCCTTTTCTTCGCAGCCTTCTTTTTCGGCGCCGACTTGCGCGTCGCTTTCCGGGCGGCTTTCCTCCGCGCGGTCTTCTTGGCGACTTTCTTGCGCGAGACCTTCCTACGCGCGACTTTGGCCTTCGACTTCACGCGCGCCTTTCTGGATTTTGCCGCCTTCTTGCCAGCGTGCTTCTTCGTTGCCTTCTTAGCAGCCATCTTCACCCCTCCCGTTGGACCGGTATGCCTTCGAGTCCCAGATCAGCGCGGATTCAAAACTCTCTTATGACTTTCGGCAAGCCGGATTCGCGATCAGAGCGCAGATCGCATGTCGGCGACCGACCATCCGCCATCCACCAGCAGGTTGGTGCCGGTGATAAGCGATGCTGCCGGCGATGCCAGGAAGACGATCGCGGCGGCCACGTCCTTGGGATCGCCGATCCGGCCAAGGGGGATGTGGGCCAGGGTCCTGCGTTTGAAGTCCGGGTCGGACAACGCTGGCGCGGTCCCGTCAGTATTGATGAAGGTCGGGGCAATGCTATTGACGGTGATGCCGTACGGCGCCCATTCCGAGGCGAGGCAGCGGGTCAGGTGATTGATCGCCGCCTTGGTCATGCAATAGATCGATTCGCCATGCAGGACGACGCTGCCGGCCTGGGAGCTCATATTGATAATCCGGCCCTTCTTGCGCTGGATCATGCTCCGGCCGACCGCCTGGGTCACGAAGAACGTACCCTTGAGATTGGCGTTCACGGTGAAGTCGAAGTCCGCCTCCATCACCTTTTCCGCCGGGTTTTCCGGTCCGACGCCAACATTGTTGAGCAGGATGTCGATCCGCCCGAACCGGTCCAGCGCACGGGCCACGCCGTCCCTGATCTGATCCATCCTGGTGACGTCGAGCTGGAGGGGCAGCACTTTCCGCCCCAGCCCCTCGATCTCGGCGGCAAGGCCGCCATCGGTGCTCAAGTCGCGAAGGCCGAGCACGATGTCCGCCCCGGCCGCCGCGCAGGCCAGCGTGCTGGCGCGCCCCAGCCCGCGGGCCGGACCGGTGACCAGCATGACCGCCCCTGTCAGATCGAAGTTCGGTGCGTAGTCGCCCCCATGATCGCTTGCGCTGCTCATAACCGTTCCTCCCCTCTCGTCGGGATCCACCATTCTTCGCCGCGCGCTGTCGTCACATATTCCGGCCAGCGGAAATCCAGCGGCACACGGAAGTCCTTGGGCAGCAGGGGTGCCACCCAATCCTTGCCGCTGATGCCGCCGGTCCGGTGACGCCATTCCCCTTGGGCGTTCCGCAGCAGCTCGCTGTTAGACAGGAGGTCCGTGATGGTCGCCCCAACGGTCTTGGCGGCGGTACGGATCATGGGATCGATGCAGGGCCTCAGGCCGCCCAGGGCATTCATCGCCCAGGCCGGATAGCTGAATCCTTTCGGCGCCTTCAGCATCGGTCGCGCGATGTAGAAGCGCACCGTCGGGCAGTGCCAGCAGTATTCGGTGTAATCGTCCGAGGTGGAATTGAGCTGCGACGGCGGCAAATCCTGCCGCAGCTTCATCTCCGCCTCCATAGGAGGGATGGTGGTCTCGCAGGCGCTGAGATAGGGCTTGTCCATCGGCGTAAGGCCCAGTTCCTTCTGGATCTCCCGCGCCAAGCGAATCGCCTCCTCGCCCCATTTCGGCGCGCCGGCCAGCACGATGTTGCGATAGGTCGCCTCGGCTAGCGCATGGTTGGGCAGGCCAGGCCGCGATTTGGTCACCCAGGTGCGTTTCCAGGTGCAGTGCGCGGCTTTGGCGGCGGCTTCGGCATTGTTGTCGAGCACGCGTGCGACCTGCTCCGCCATTTCAATGGTGGGCGTGCGCCAGAGATACTGGATCTCGGCGATCTGGGCCGGCAGGTTGTCCGCCGTCGCCTGCCCCGCCGTCAGGATCGCCTCGCTCAACGACCAGCCCTGGGTGAAGGGCAGCATGTTGGATTGGGTTTGCTTCGTTAGCCCGAACATGTGGAACAAGGCGTCGGTCGCTCCCGGCGCCCGCGCCGCGACGTGGCTGGCCGGGATCGGCGAGCTCGAGTCGCTGAGCCAGCTTTCCGGCTCCGGACATTCGAAGGTGTAGATGCAGGCATACCCGGCGCCGCAATGGGTATCCCAGCGCGCCGTGTTCACCAGCGGCAGCATGTAGGTCGGATGAAAGCTGATCGCCGCGTCAAGGTTCTCGTAATAGCCTTTAGCCGCATGGACCGGTTTCGACAGGCGCAGCTTCTCGGCCGGCTCGCCGAAAAACACGATCGTGCCTTTGAGCCCTATCTCCGTCATCGCCGCCTTGGCGGCCAGTACGCCGCCCAGCGCCGAAATGCCCAATGCGGAGTGCGGATCGGTATGGCCGCCGGCATGGGGCGACAGGCCGGCACGCGGCATCTTGCTGGTGGCGGCCGCCTGGCAGTTGCCCGGCACCGCATCGTACTCCGCATAAGCCGCGATGCGCGGGCCCTCGCCGTTCGACCAGGTGGCGCGGAAGGCAGTCGGCATGCCGCCAGTGCCGGCCTCGACCTCGAAACCCGCTTCCTTAAGGCGTGCGACATACCAGGCGGCGGACTTGTACTCGCGCAGCGCCGTTTCGCCGTAGTGCCAGATGATCTGGTTCCAGTCCGAGAGATTGCCGATGTGGCGATCTACCCAAGCGAACACGGCCTCCTTGTATCGGTCCATATGCTGATCTCCTGTCCGTGGGCAGCATGGCGAGTTGCGTCAGCGGCGACAAGTGGCGGGGATTGACCCATCTCGCCATCACGCAAAGAATGTCGGGACAGATCGCGGGGAGCAGACGTGCTCAGCCATGTATCACTCGGCGTCGCCGATCTCGACCTGGCGGCGGCGTTCTATGACGGCGTCTTGTCGGCGTTGGGGTACGTCCGCGTCTGGAGCAATGCGGACGGCGTCGGCTACGGCACAGCCGGTGGCAATGACAAGCTCGCCTTGTTCCCGGCTGCTGCGGCATCGCCGCCGGGTCATGGTTTCCATCTGGCGTTCGAAGCGCCGAGCCAGGCCGCAGTCGATGCTTTTCACGCGGCGGCCTTGCGTCTGGGCGGCCGCGATAGTGGCGCACCCGGCTTGAGGCCGCACTACTGCCCGACCTACTACGCAGCCTTCGTGACCGACCCCGACGGCCACAAGCTCGAAGCGGTCCACCAATAGCCGGGATCCATCAAGGCCACGGACTTGTGCCCCCTGAGCGCCGCTCGCCGTACTGCCAGATGACTTGATTCTACGCCGGTGGCTGGCCAAGATACTGCTCCACTCAGCAAAAGGCCGCTTCCTTGTACTGGTCCATCTCCTGATCTCCCGCGCAGCGATTCCCTGAACGAGGCGCGCCTCGCTGGGAACGGCTCCTTGCGTTTCTTGGGACAAGACGCATGGCGGAGGTGCCGCTCATCGGCAGCCCGTCATGCATTCGGGAGATTCATTATGCTGGATATCGTCATCATCGGCGCAGGTGCCGCCGGATTGGCTGCGGCGCGGCGCCTCGTGGACAAGGGCGCCTCGTTCCGCCTGCTCGAGGCCAAGCCGCACATCGGCGGCCGCGTCGTCACGGACAGCGCCACGCTCGGCGCGCCGGTTGATCTCGGTGGGCATTGGCTGCACTCGCCGGCGCTCAACCCACTGACTCCGCTGGTCGATCGCTATTTGTTCCACGTGAAACAAGGGCCGGAGGATTTTCGCGTCGCGCGTAACCGGGCCATCCTTTCCGGCCCCGAGCATGATGAATGCTTCGCCTATGTCGACGATTGCTTCGCTAAGATCGCCGCGATCGGTGACGGAGAGCATGATTGCCCCGCCTCCGCGCTGTTTCCCGTCCGCGGCAAATGGCACGACTTCTTCGAGGCGAACTTCATCGCCAAGCAAGGCGTGACGCTTGCGCAATCCTCGGCTCTAGATTTCGCGCGCTATGTCTGGGAGGGCGACGATTGGCCGATCCTGGATGGCTTCGGCGCTCTGATTGTGCGCCATGCGCAGGGCATTCCGGTTGAGTTGGAAACACCGGCAACGCACATCGCCTGGGGCGGCAGGAACGGGGTTGCGGTGGAAACGCCGCGCGGCACGATCGAAGCGCGCGCGGTGATCATCGCGGTTTCCACCGGCGTGCTGGCGAACGAGGTGATCCGTTTCAGTCCATCACTGCCCGACCGGAAGCAGCAGGCGATCGCCGATTTGCCGCTCGGCAGCTGCAACAAGGTCGCGCTCGGCTTTACGCGGAATCCGTTCGGCGATGTCGACTCGATGATGCTCATGCCGGATCTCGGCGCCACCGAATCGGTCGAATTCGTGGTGCGCGAAGGCGGCCATAACATCGTCACGGCCATGCTCAATGGTCCGTTCGCCAAAGAACTGGCTGCGCAAGGCGCGCGCCCCACGGCGGATTACGCACTGACGCAGCTTGCGGCAATCTTCGGTAACGACGTGAAGGCGTGCGTGACGGATCGGATCGTCTTTGCCGACTGGGATCACGATCCCTGGATCAGAGGCTGCTATGCCGCCGCCAAACCTGGACGCTATGCTGCGCGCGCGGAATTGGGACTGCCGATCGAGCACCGCCTGTTCTTCGCCGGCGAGGCCGTTCACCATTGCTACATGGGCGATGTCCACGGCGCGCATCTGACCGGCGAAGCGGCGGCGGAGGCCGCGTTGGCAGCGCTGCGCGGCGAGTGACGACAGTTCGCGGCCTTCGCGGAAGCCGCTGAATTGACGGAACCCAACCTACCGTGAAGCGTTGTCGTGAAGGCGCGCTTCCGGAGATCCGTGCATGAGTGGCCGTGCCAAGAGCTTGAAAGTCAAGGGACAACAGCCGCTCGACCGGGCCATCATCGCCGCGACCGCCAGCGCGATTCCGACAACGTTCCATGCCGATTTCTACAAGGTGATCGAGCTCCTACCGGCCGCGATCTATATCACCGACGCCCAGGGGCGCCTCACGTACTACAACGATGCAGCCGCTGACCTTTGGGGCCATCGCCCGCCGCTTGGCTCCAGCTACTGGTGCGGGTCTTGGCGGCTCTATCAGCTGGACGGCACGCCGATGCCACACGACCAGTGCCCCATGGCCCTGGCGATTAAGGAGAACCGGGCGATCAGAGGCGTGGAAGCACTGGCCGAACGTCCGGACGGCAGCCGCGTTCGCTTCAGGCCGTTCCCGACACCGTTGCGCGACGAAAGCGGGACGCTGATCGGCGCCGTCAATATGCTGGTCGATGTTACCGACTGGCGGCTAACCGAGCAGCGTCTGGCGGACAGCGAGAGCCGCTACCACGGCATCTTCGAAGGCGCGCGCGTGGCACTGTGGGAGGAGGATTTCTCCGACGTCCTAGCGCTGCTCGATGATCTGCGCGGCCGCGGCGTGACGGATCTGCGCGGCCACTTCGCTGCCGATCCCGATGCATTGATGCGGGCGATGGAGCTTGTGCGCATCACCGACGTGAATGAGTACGCGCTCGAGCTGTTTGGAGCGGCTGAGAAGCGCGACCTGCTCACGTCCCTGAACCGGGTGTTCCTGCCGGCGACGCAGGCCGTGTTCGTCGAAGAACTGGCGGCGTTGTGGGACGGGAAACGGCGGTTCGAGGGCGAAGGGACCATGCAGACGCTGCACGGCCGGCCTCTGGATGTAATGCTCACCATCGCGTTCGAGGGCGAGCGCTGCGCGCGCACCTTGGTCAGCATCCTCGACATTTCGGGTTTGAAAGCAGCTCAGCGCGACTTGCGAGAGCAGCAGGACCGGCTGAGGTTCCTGAACCGGGTCGCCAAGACGATCTCCAGCAATCTTGACCTGGAGCATGTCGTTCAAACCGTAACCGACATCGCAACAGAGGCCGTCGGGGCGAGGTTCGGCGCGTTCCTCTACAAGCTGGACAATGGGAATTCCGACTCCTACACGCTCTATGCCGTTAGCGGCGCACCGCGTGAGGCATTTGCCAAGATCGAGCTGCTGCGCAATTCCACACTCTTCGATCCCGGCTCCCTCGGCCTCAATCCCGTCCGGTCGGACGACATCCGGAAAGATGCCCGCTACAGGCATGACGCGCCCGATTTCGGCGCCCAGGTGGCCCAATTGCGGGTCGCGAGCTATCTGGCGGTGCCGGTGGTTTCGAAAACCGGCCAGCCGCAGGGTGGGCTGTTCTTCGGCCACGACGAGGCCGGCATATTCACGCAGGAGGCGGAAGACATCGTCGCCGGCATTGCCGCGCATGCCGCGATTGCTATCGACAACGCGCGACTCTTGCGCAGTGCGCAGATAGAGATCCTGCAGCGGGCCCGGACAGAGCAGAACGCCCGGCGCTTAGCCGCCATCATCGAATCCTCCGACGAGGCGATCATCAGCAAGAACCTTGATGGCGTCATCACAACCTGGAACCGTGGTGCAGAGCGGCTGTTCGGCTACACGGCGCAGGAAGCAATCGGCCGGCCGGTCACGATGCTGATGCCGCCGGAGCGCGCGGACGAAGAACCGGGCATTCTGGCGCGCATCCGCCGCGGCGAGCAGATCGAGCACTATGACACTGTGCGCCGGCGCAAGGATGGCGGCCTGGTGGATATCTCTCTCTCCGTCTCTCCGATTAAGGATGCCGACGGCAAGATCATTGGCGCCTCGAAAATCGTGCGCGACATAACCGAGCGCAAGCGCGGCGAGCAGCAACAAGAGCTGCTGGTGGGCGAGGTCAAGCATCGCATCAAGAACATCCTGGCGACTGTCCAGGCGATCGCGCGGCAGACGCTAGCGGGCGCTCCGGCGGCGGAGCGCGATGCGTTCATCGCCCGGTTGATGGCACTCGCCAACGCCCAGGACCTGCTGACCTTGGAACGATGGAACCGAGCGGAGTTGCACGAGGTCGTGCGCCGGGCCCTGCGGCCGTTCGAGGCGCAGCACAGCGCGCGTTTCCTCACCAAAGGGCCAGAGGATATCTGGGTCAGCGCGCGGGACGCTTCCCTGCTCACCATGGCACTGCACGAGCTGGCCACGAACGCCGTCAAATATGGCGCGCTTTCCAACGCCTATGGCGTGGTCAGGCTCACTTGGGAGGTTGCAGGCGAGGAGGATGCACAAGTGGTCCGCCTGACCTGGCGCGAGCTTGGCGGACCGCTGGTGGTCCCGCCGGAGCGCAAGGGCTTCGGCTCCTTCCTGATCGAGCGTGCGTTGCAGGGTGGCGGCGGAAACGCGAACCTCGACTACAACCCGAATGGCCTGATCTGCTCCCTGGAAGTGGCGATTTAGCCAGCCAGGTCTCGTGCACCTTTAAGGGTCGACGGCGTTGCGCTACTCTCAGTCGTTGCGCAAGACCAGAAGGCTCTCTCCATTGGCGAAGAGCAAGGCGCCTGACCTGCAGCTCGAAGATGACCGGCTGCGCCGGCTGCTCGATTACTGGCTGGAGAAGCGCGGCGCGCGGCTGTTCCCGAGCAAGGCAGAGATCGACCCGGTCGAGTTCCGCTACGTGCTCGGCTACGTGACGCTGGTCGACGTCGAGCGCGACCCGCGGCGTTATCGTTTTCGGCTCGATGGCTCGATCCTCGTCGAGCTCTCCGGCACGGACTACACCGGCCGCTATCTCGACGAGCTGCCGGGCGAAGAATATGTCGCCTTCATCAAGGAGACCTATGACCGCGTGGTCGACAGCGGCGAGCCCTACCGCTACCGCAAGAACGGCCTGTTCGATCGGCAGCACTTCTCCGAAGAAACCTTGATCCTCCCCCTCGGCGATAGTCCGCCCAAGGTCGAGATGCTGATGGTCGCCGTCATCCCCGGCAACCTGCCGCACCGCGAAGATGGGAAGGTGGTGATCTAGGGGCGAGTACTGCCGTGCGAGTGCCAAACTCATTCTTCACGTTCAGATCAAATCCCCTAGCCTGCAGCCAGGCTGCACCTTCGGCATCAATTTCGACAGCGAGGAATGCAACGCCGTCTCTCCAATGCCATTGCGCATCGACACCAAATCAGGGTGTTCGCGAAGCAGATCAGTCGCTTCGCATAGACGGTGTTTCGAAGTCCGTACCAGATTGACTCAGTTATCATAGGCTCCAAGGTAATCCGGCCGCAGCGTCACTTCTGCGCTTCGCCGAACAACAGCGTGTCCAAGCCGCGCACCAAGCCCTTGATCTCGCGCACGCGACGGGCAGCGAGCAGGGTGCCGCTGACATAGGGCTCAGCGCTGGTGCCGGCGTCGTGCCGCAGGGCGAGCCGCTCGCTCGCCTTGCCGAAGATGGCCTCGACCGCGAGCACATAGCTGGGCAGGCGCACGGAATGGACGCGGCCCCCACTGATGTTGGCGCCGCGGGTTTCCTTGGGGCCGATGATCTTGTCGAGCGGCACGCCGGGATTGCTGGGCGCGATGGCGCCAAGCCGCTCCGCCAGCTCGCGCGCGGTGCCGCTCGGCACGTCCGGCTTGGTGGACTTGGCGTAGTCGATGATCTCGAAATCGGGCACATGCTGGGCGGCGATCACCGCGAAATGCTGGAGCAAAGCGGCGGTGATCGAGAAGTTGCCGCTCGCCACCACGCCGAGGCCGCGTGCCTCCGCCACCTCGGCGATCTCCGCATAATCCGCGGCGGAGAGGCCGGACGTGCCGACGATCGCAGGCACGCCGCGATTGAGTGCTGCAAGTACATTCACCTTCACCGAACTCGGGTGCGTGTAGTCGATGTAGACCTCGCTGGTGCCGGCCTCGAGCGCAGCCTCGACGCTGTCGACAACGGGCAGGCCGATGGCGGTGCGGCCGATCACTTGCCCGGCGTCCTTGCCCTTGCACCTGCGCGCAACGGCGCCGGAGAGTTCGAGCTCCGGATCATCCAGAACCGCTTGCGCAATGGCGCTGCCGGTCCAACCGGACACGCCGCCAACACAGATGCCCAATGTCATGACTACTTCCCTTGCCAGAGCGCGGCGCCTTCTGGTCGCCTGCCATGCAGGGGATATTAGCGACATTGACGCTGGAGGCCAGCCGATTTGCTACGTGCCGCTTCGCCGGCTGACCGCGGTCCTGCGGCGCTTCGCGCGAGTGCGAGGGCGCCGAAGATCGCGACTGCGCTGATGAGCGCGACGGCGAACGAAACCGCCGGCCAACCAAAGGCGCCTGCAATGTACCCGGCAGCGGCAGGGCCGATGATCAGGCCGATGTTGTTGCCTTGCATCAGGAAGCCCACGGTCGCGCCGACCAGATCGGGACGCGGAGCATAGCGCGGCGCTGCATCGATCAGTGCCACCGGGACGATGCCGCAGATTAGCGACAGCAGGACACAGAGCGCATAGGCGGCAAGACCGGGCACATCCGTGCTCAAGATGCCGAACGTGCAGATGCCGATCGTGATGAAGCCGATCAGCAGAAGGTGCGACCGGCGGACGCCACGCGACAAGAGGATCCCGCACACGAGATTGCCGATGGCGTTCACCGCGATGGCGAAGGCGGACAGCACACCGCCGGTTCCCGCGCTGACGCCCAGGCGATCCGACAGAATGACGGGCAGGAAGCCAAACACCGCGAAATATCCGGCGCAGAAAGCGGCAAACAGGCCGCAGAGGAGCCACGGCCCTCGCGCGGCCAAGGTGTCTCTGATATCGGCGGCGATGCTGCGACGCGAACCGGCAGCCGGCGCGATCGCGCGCGTGCCCACCGCCAGTACTATGGCATAGCCGAGGAGGATCGCGGCATTCACCAGCCAGAAACCGCGCCAGCCGATCGCGGACAAGATCGGTGCCGCGAGCAGCACGATGGCCATGCCGACCGGCATGAACGTGCCCCACTCCGCGAACGCGCGGCTCAGGTCGCGCGGCCGCGCCACCGCGACGATCAGCGCCGGGGCGGCAACCGCCACCGCCAGGAAGCCGACACCCTCCACGAGCCTGGATGCCAGCAGCGGTGCCGCGCCGCTCATCAGCGCGCCCGCGGCCGACGCGACGCCCTGCAGCAGGAGACCGCCAATCGCCATGCGGCGTGCGCCGACATGGTCGACGGCGATGCCGATGGCGATTCCGGCAATGCCACCGACCAGAGCGAACGCAGAGAGCAGCCATGATGCCGTCGGCAGATCCAACCCAAGATCGGCCTGCACCGTGGCGAGCGCCGCCGGCGCCTTGCCGACCTGCAACGCCGAGACAATGCCGGCACCGACGATCAGGTGAATGAGTGGCCAGCGCGAGGCCGCGATCATTGTGCGATCTCCAGCAGACGGTCGCGGCGGCTCGCGACCGCGGCAGCGATTTCGGCGACGTAGCGGCCCTGATAGCGCGCGCCGGCCAGTTCATTGGCGCTGGGCTGGCGGCTGCCGCCCTTGCCGTCGTCGGCCAGCGTCGAGGCGCCATAAGGTGAGCCGCCGGTGATCTCGTCCATGCGCATCTGTCCTTTGAAGCTGTAAGGCAGGCCCACCGTGACCATGCCCAGGTGCATCAACGCGACGTGGGTCGCGAGGATGGTCGATTCCTGCCCGCCATGCTGGCTGCCGGTCGAGGTGAAGACGCTGCCGACCTTGCCGACCAGCCTGTCCTTGACCCAGAGGCCGCCGGTCTGATCCAGAAAGTTCTTCATCTGCGCGGCCATGTTGCCGAAGCGCGTCGGCGTGCCGATGATGATGGCATCGTAGTCGGGCAGCTCGGCGACGGTCGCGATTGGTGCCGACTGATCGAGCTTGTAGCCGGACCTTCGCATGAAGCCTTCCGGCACCAGCTCCGGCACACGCTTCACCGTGACGTCCGCGCCGGCTTCGCGCACACCGTTGGCAACGGCACGAGCCATCGTTTCGATATGCCCATAGGACGAGTAATAGAGCACCAGCACCTTCGTCATCTGCACCTCTCCATTGGCCGACACTGGAGGCTATGTGGCGCCTTTCAATCGTTCTAAGGAATTGGCAAAATATAGCTCGGTTTGATCTATGGAGTAGATCATGTTGGATGCCCTCACTCTCGACCAGATGCGCGTATTCGTGGCTGTGGCGGAAAGCGGCAGCTTCCGCTCGGCTGCCCAGCGCCTCTCCCGCGCGCAATCGGCGGTGAGCCACGCCATCGGCAACATCGAGGCCCAACTTTGCACCGCGTTGTTCGATCGCACCAACCATCGGCCGACCTTGACCGCTGAGGGCGACGCCCTGCTCGCGGACGCACGCGCGATCCTGCTGAAGGTCGACGCCATGCGGGCGCGGGCGCAAGGTTTCCGCGCCGGCATCGAGCGCACGCTGTCGTTCGTGGTCGACACCTTGTTTCCGCTGCCGATTGTCGGCGCCGCGCTGCGCGATCTGCGCGATGCCTATCCAACGGTGAGCGCGCGCCTTTCGCTCGAGCCGCTTGGCGGCCCGCTCGCAGCCTTGCGCGAACGCCGTTGCTCGCTCGCCATCATGGCCGGCGAGGACTTCCGCGATCCACGCATCGAGCTCGAGCGTCTCATGTCGTTCTCGTTCGTGGCGGTGGTGGCGGCCGACCATCCGCTCGCGGAGCGCGCACGGCGAAAGGAGCCGCTTGGCACGATCGAGCTCGCGGATCATCTGCAGATCGTGCAGGAGGATCCGACGCTGTTGTCGGGGGGACGCGATTTCGGGGTGCTCTCACCGGGAACCTGGCGCGTGCGCGGCCAGGATACCAAGCACGCGCTGATCCTGGCAGGCGTCGGTTGGGGCCGGCTGCCATTGTGGCAGGTGGAGCAGGATCTTGCCGAGGGAAGGCTGGTGCGTGTACCGACTGCGGCGCTCGGCCACCGCGGCGACAGCATCGTGAACGGCTACCTCGCGCGCCGCACTGATGAGCCGCTTGGGCCGGCCGCCGTTTGCCTGCGGGAAGCGCTTGCGCGGCACTGCGGCGAGCAGCGAGTGGGCCAGGTGACGCGCAAGACCGCACAGAGCCGCCGAGAACGCAAGAACGCGCCCAGACGCTAGTCGTTGTACCGTGACATTGCCATGCCTTTGACTTCGCTTGGCGTAGCGTGGATAGTATCGCTGGATGCTGGCCAGCCTCGTCGCTGGCCTTCGCTTTGTCTGAGGATGCGAGACCATGAGCCCGAGGCCGAATTCACTGGCGGCGAAGGATGCCGCGTTTCACTTCCACGGCTACACCAACGCCTTGAAGAACGAGAAGGAAGGCGGCTTCGTCGTCACGCGCGGCAAGGGCGTCTACATCTATGACGAGGACGGCAAGGAATACATGGACGGGCTCGCGGGCCTGTGGTGCTGCTCGCTCGGCTTCGGCGAGGTGCCGCGCCTGACCCAGGCGATCGCCAAGCAGATGCAGGCGCTGCCCTTCTATCACACCTTCACGCAGAAGACGGCGGCGGTCACTGTCGAGCTGGCGGAGAAGCTGGTGAGCCTGGCGCCGGTGCCGATGTCCAAGGCCTATTTCTGCAATTCCGGTTCCGAGGCCAACGACACTGTCATCAAGATGGTGCGCTACATGAACAACGGCCTCGGGCGTCCTCAGAAGAAAAAGATCATCTCGCGCGTGAAGGCTTATCATGGCGTCACCGTCGCAGCAGGGTCGCTCACCGGCCTGCCCGCGATCCACAAGGATTTTGACCTGCCGATCGCCGGCACGTTGCATACCGACTGTCCGCATCACTACCGCTTCGGCCAGCCCGGCGAGACGGAAGAGCAGTTCGCGACGCGCTGCGCGGAGAGCCTGGAAAAGCTGATCCTGGCGGAGGGGCCGGATACCATCGCGGCGATGTTCGCCGAGCCCGTCATGGGCGCCGGCGGCGTGATCGTTCCGCCGCGGACCTACTTCGAGAAGATCCAGGCGGTGCTCCAGAAATACGACATCCTGCTGGTGGCCGACGAGGTCATCTGCGGCTTCGGGCGCACCGGCAATTGGTGGGGGTCGCAGACCTTCGGCATGAAGCCGGACATCATGACCATGGCCAAGCAACTATCGGCCGGCTTCATGCCGATCGCCGCCATCATGATGAACCAGCGCGTGTACGAGGCCCTGCGCGACAATAGCGCCAAGAACGTCGCCTTCGCTCACGGCATCACCTATTCCGGCCATCCGGCCTCCGCAGCCTGCGCGGTCGAGGTGCTGAAGATCTACGAGGAGCAGAAGATCATCGACGGCGTGCGCGATCTTGCGCCGCATTTCCTGAAGCGCCTCCATTCCTTCGCCGATCATCCGCTGGTGGGAGAATGCCGCGGCGTCGGCCTGGTCGGCGCGATCGAGCTGGTGAAGGACAAGAAGACGAAGGAGAGCTTCGATCCCAAATTGCTGGTCGGCGCCAATCTGGTACGCATGGCGCATGATCACGGCCTCATCGTGCGGCCGGTGGCAGACGCGCTCTGCTTCTGCCCGCCGATGGTGGCGACCGAGGCGGAGATCGACAGCACGTTCGACCGGTTCGCCAGGGCGCTCGAGGATACCGAGACATGGCTGAAGCGCGAAGGGCACCTGAGCGCGGCGGCGTAGACTGCTGCCAAACTCCGTCGCCTTCTTCCCTGAAACTAAAGTGGGAAGGTCGGGATGGGGGCAATGCCGCGCTGCGGCCTCGACAAATTGCGTTCTATAGAGCGCGCCGGCTCTCGCCGTGCTACCCCCCATCCGGCTCCGCCTAAGCTCGGCTGCGCCTCGCTAAGGCTCCGCATCCTTGCCCCACAAGGGGAAGAGATCCTTATTTGAAGGGAGAGGAGATCAGCATGTCCACCCAGCTCGAAAAGGCCCTCGCCTTCCGCGCCCTACATGAGCGCCCGGGTGCGTTCGTGATTCCCAATCCGTGGGATGCGGGCTCGGCGCTACTGCTGAGTTCGCTCGGCTTCGAGGCGCTGGCGACCACCAGTGCGGGCTTCGCCTTCTCGATCGGGCGCCGGGATTCCGAGGGCAGCCTCAGCCGCGCCGAGACGCTGGCCAACGCGCGCGCCATCGTCGAGGCGACGGATCTGCCGGTCTCGGCCGATCTGGAAAACGGGTTCGGCCATGATCCGGAGCATTGCACCGAGACCATCCGCGCGGCCTCTGCCATCGGGCTGGCGGGCGGCTCGATCGAAGATGCGAGCGGGGACGAGGCCAAACCTATCTATGACCTCACCCTGGCGGTGGAGCGCGTGGCCGCCGCGGTCGAGGCGGCGCGATCGCTGCCTATCCCGTTTGTCCTAACCGCGCGGGCGGAGAATTTCCTGCACGGGCGGCCGGACCTCGACGACACGATCCGGCGGCTCCAGGCCTTCGAACAAGCGGGCGCGGAGGTGCTGTATGCGCCCGGCCTCACCAGCCTGGAACAGATCCGTACGGTCTGCGCCAGCGTTTCGAGACCAGTGAATGTCGTCATGGGGCTGGTTGGCGGCACCTTCACGGTGCAACAATTGGCAGAAGCAGGGGTGAAGCGAATCAGCCTTGGCTCGTCCCTGGCACGGGCGGCGCTTGGTGCTCTGATGCGGGCGGCGCGGGAAATCAAGGGAAATGGCACCTTTTCCTTTGCGTCGGAGGCCATGCCGTTCGCCGAAGTGCACCGTCATATGCGCCCAAAGAACGCATAGCCATGGGAGCAAAAGCTCTTCATAGTTTGTGAATCGATTGGTTCGACAATGGCCCGGACAGGGTCCGGGTGGGATTTCGGTAGCGATGGATTTCGAGCGGTTTTTTCGCGAACGACTGGGCGAGCTGAAAGCAGAGGGCCGATATCGGATTTTCGCGGATCTGGAGCGCCAGGCTGGCCGCTATCCGCGCGCCCTGTGGCGCGAACGGCCGGACGGCCCGGCGCGCGAAGTCACCATCTGGTGCTCCAACGACTACCTCGCCATGGGCCAGCATCCGGACGTCATCGCGGCCATGCAGGAGGCCATCGCCAACCAGGGTGCGGGTGCAGGCGGCACGCGCAACATCGCCGGCACGACCCACGGTCATGTCATGCTGGAGCGCGAACTCGCCGCCTGGCACGGCAAGGACGCGGCTCTGCTCTTCACCTCCGGCTATGTGTCGAACGAGGCGACGCTTGGCGTGCTGGCGCGGCACCTGCCCAACGCCATTGTGTATTCGGATGCGCAGAACCATGCCTCGATGATCGCCGGCATCCGCAACAGCCGGACCGAATATCACATCTTCCGCCACAACGATGCGCAGCATCTGCGGGAACTGATGACGGCGGCGGACCGCAAGCGTCCGAAGATCATCGCGTTCGAGTCGGTCTATTCGATGGATGGCGACATCGCGCCGATTGCCGCGATCTGCGACGTCGCCCAGGAGTTCGGCGCCCTCACCTATCTCGATGAAGTGCATGCGGTCGGCATGTACGGCCCGGCCGGCGCCGGCATCGCGGAACGCGACCGCGTCGCCCAGCGCATCGACGTGATCGAAGGCACGTTCGCCAAGGCCTTCGGCCTGATCGGCGGCTACATCGCAGGTTCATCGGCCCTGGTGGATTTCGTGCGTTCCTATGCGCCCGGCTTCATCTTCACCACGTCGCTGCCGCCTGCCATCGTTGCCGGCGTGCGCGCGAGCCTCGCCGTCATCCGCGGCGCGCAGGATCTGCGGGCGCGGCACCAGGAGCGCGCCCGCACGTTGAAGTCGCGGCTGACCGCCATCGGCCTGCCGGTGATGCCGAATGACAGTCACATAGTGCCGGTGAAGGTGGGCGATCCCGGCGCCTGCAAGACCATCAGCGACCGGCTGCTGCGCGGCCACGGCCACTATGCCCAGCCGATCAACTATCCGACCGTCCCCAAGGGTACCGAGCGCCTGCGCTTCACGCCCTCGCCGCTGCATGACGATGCGATGATCGACAGCCTGGCGTACGCGCTCGACGCGTGCTGGCGCGAGCTGTCGCTGCCGGTCGCCGTCTAGGCGCTCCCGGCCGGCGACATATCGGCCCCCCGCTGGCAAGCCAGCCGAACATGCTATAAGAGCCGCGTTCCGCATGCTGGTTGGGGGAAAGTGCGTTGAATCGGCTGAAGAGACTGCGGGCGCATCTGACGCAGCGCCTCGCGTTCGAGGTCCGGCCTGATTTCCAGTTCATCCGCTCCGCAATCCGGCACGACCTGAGGGGCCGCCTCGCGGTCGAGGATTCCGAAGACAAGAAGGCCGTCGTGATGACGGGTTCCGTCTGGCTGGCGCGATGGCTGGGCCTAGCCAGGACGAAGCTACTCATCCTCGATTATCCGGATTTCACGCTCGAGAACCTGGCACTGCTCAGCGATGAGTACGATTTCGTCATCGCCGACCGAGCCCTCCATCGCTGCGACGACCTGCGCGATGCCGCCCACGAAACCATGCGCGTCCTGCGGCTGGGCGGATGCTTCGTTCATACCACGTCCTGCCTGGATTTCGCCCTGGACGTGCCGGCCGACGGACGCAGGCTGACACCAAGGGCCTTGGCGCCGCTGTTTCCGCAGGCCTGCGCGCTGGAGACCGGCGGCGGGCCGATGGCCGGCTGGATCATCGGGCGGAAGGCAAAGGGCGTCCCCGTGCTCTTGCCCACAATGGAGACGCGGACGACGAAGCGTCCCTGGTACCGGTTCGCGCCGCGCCCCGCGAAGTTTGGCATCATGGCGATCGTGCGCAACGAGGCGCCCTATCTGCTGCAGTGGATCGCTCACTATCGGGTCCTGGGCTTTGAGCAGATCACGATCTACGACAACGAGAGCAATGACGGTACGCCCCGTATTCTGGCGCCTCTCGCCCGCGCAGGGATCATCAATGCCGTCTTCTGGAAGGATTGCGAGGATAGGCAGCGCCGCGCCTATAACAATGCGCTGCGCCGTCTGCGTTCCCGTGTCGAATGGTGCCTGTTCGCCGATCTAGACGAGTTCCTGGTGCTCGATCCCGGCCTCACCCTTGACGATCTCCTGCCATCCGATCCCGGGATCAGCGCAATCGGAATTCCATGGCGCATATTCGGATCCGCCGGCCAGCGGAACCGCGGCACCGAGCTGGTTATCGAGCGCTTCACCAAGGCGGCACCGACGTTCCACCGGCTGGTGAAATCGCTGGTGCGCCTGCGCGACGCGCGAAGGATCGGCATCCATGTTCCGAAGCAGATCGACGGCCGCGTCACCGACCTCCAGGGGCTGCCGCTCGATCTCCACAATCCCCGCACCGCGCCCTCCGCCGCGCGCATCAATCACTACTTCAATCGCTCGTGGGAGGAATTCGTCTACAAGCGCTTGCGCAGGGACGTTGCTTCACTCAACGAGACCTACTCCTTCAATGCGTTCGACCGCTATGGTGCGGGCGAGGTGGAGCTGCGCGACGCCTTGCCGCTCGCGCCGGCGGTAAAGGAGGAAATGGCGCGGCTGCGCCGCATCGTCGGCCGGCTCACGGAAAACGACGACCTGCAGAGCGCCTAGCGCGCCTTCTAGCCCAACTTCCGCATCATTTCCTCGATCGCATCGAGGACGCGATCCGGACGGTAGCAGTCGATTGCCGCCATGACTTTCTTGGCGTACAGCCATTCGTCCTTCCCGAACGCATCGGCCATCCGATGGAGCAGCGCGCGAATCTCGGCCAGCTCGGTCGATTCGGCAAAGAACGGATAGTCGCGCGGCAACAGACGACGCGCTTCGTCGTTGGAGCGCTCGATCACGACGGGTGCCTCGAACGACGCCGCCAGAAAGAGCTTCGTCGCCGGCTTGAATCCGTCGATGGAACGAGTCCGGCGCAGGCAATAGTGCACGTTGTAGAACGGCACGTGCCGTGCCCAGGGAATATCGACGGCGTTTGTGGTGTCGACAGAGAAGAAATCGACGAGGTCATTCAGAGTACCGACGTGCCAGGTATTGACCAACTCGCCGAAATAGGCCGCGCGGGCGCCATCCCACTCCCTCGCCGATGTGCGAAGACGGAGGTCGACGTGGTGGTGAACGAGAAACACCGGACTGGAGAGGCGGGATGATAGATGCTCCGCCTGCCCGATCGATGCGGCGATCACGCCGTCGAAGTTCGCCAGGACCTCATCAGCAATCAGCAGATCGATAGGATCGGCAACGCAGAGGGCATGCCGGCGCAGAGCCGGCAGCCGTTCCAGAACACCGGCCAGAAACTGGGGCTGCAGGCATGACTTGTTGAATACCAAGACCTCGTCTCGGACATCCCCATTCAACTCCGCGAGATTGCGCACCCGCACGGAAGAGAGCCGCCGAGTGGCCAACTCGGCAAGCTGGACGGCACGGAGATAGGTGCTGCCGGACCTGCGGTACAATTCTGCGCAGACGAAGCTCAGTGCCCTAGACGACGCTGTCATCGGCCTGGTCGAGCGAGCAGGACTGGGCGCGGTGCGGCCGTAGCGTCAGACCGGGATAGTAGCGCGCTGTCGCCCGCCCGTCCTCGAACAGGGCAATCCCCTTGTAACCCTGCTTCTCGACGACATGGGACAGCGAGAGTTGATCGCGTTGCGACTTGGACCTGACCTCCTCCCACCAAGCCTCGCCCAGCGCGGCCAGCTCCGGATCATTGTGCCGGCGCAACAGAACGTTGTTCTCGGTCAGCGTGAACGCGTGGCGGAATCCGTGCTCGAAGTATCGAGCGACCTGTCGAACCATCAGTTCGGCGTCGTCTTTCCTCAACTCGATGCAGGCCGCGAGCTCTTCCAGTATGCTCTGGCGCCTGGGATGCCGAAAGACGAAGAAATCCGGACCGGCGCTGCAATAGCGCTCCAGGAACTCCACCGGATCTATCCGAAGATCGATATTGCCATCGAGATAGAGGCTCCATTCATAGTCCGGGAACAGCCTATGCGGCAGCAGCTTGTAGAATCGATTCTGCTTGAACCGGTTGGGCGCCGCATAGCAGACGGGTCCGCGGCGCCATGGCGCGGGAACATCCTGCCGATCGGTAAACACGACGAAGTCGCAGCGTTCCGCCTGCTCGGGAGATGGCACGAAAAGGTCGTCGTAGTCGCCGAACAACGCCGTGTAGACGACGAGCCGCCCGCCTTTCTCGCGTGTGCCCGTCTCCTTCGATCCCGCGACACCGACCGGGGCCGACGCAGCACTGCCAGGGCAGCTCTGTGCACTGATGAGGCGGCGATCGGCATCGCTTGATGGAACGGGAAGGCGACCCTCGGAATAGCCGCGAAGGATGAAATGGTAAAGTGGGTTATCGCCGCTTTCCGCGACGTCGGGATATCGCGCAAGATACCACGAAGTCGAGAAGCAGGGCCCGGGGTCGCGCAGCTCCGAGGCACCATGCGCCAGATAGTGCATGACGGGATTCGCACCTGCGATCGCGACGTCAGGATTACGGCGAAGATAGTATTCCGGATCGAATAGCCCGGATTTCAGCAGCACAGCGGCATGACGCCCGGCATCCGGATTCCGTTTGCGCGGCTTGGAATCGGACTGCTTGACCGTGGAACGAAGCGCCGATGCGCAGGTCTCGATGCTGCGAAGGATGCGTGATCCGATTGAATCCTCGGCCGCGACGGCCAGGCTTTCCAGCCGGAGCGCCCGGTCCAGCAGGATAGCCGCCTCGATACGCACCGCACGCAATTCCGCCTCAGCGCCAAGCATCGATCTGGCTGCCGCCCGCTTCTGTCTACCAGACCCAGCCAACTGACCTACCCCGCGATCTATCCCCGCGCACTGTATAGTTCATGCTCTTGGCTCATGCCAAGCTGACGCGAGGCGACAGGGACTGCTGGGGAATTAGTCAATGAGTCGATGCTGGGGGCGCGGCGGAAGGCACCAATGGCTTCTATTCCCCGCGGCGGCGGGGCCTGCGCTCGGTGGTATCGAGGCTTTCCAGGAGGCAGTCGGCAAGGCGTTGGCCGGCACCGTTGGCGCTGTCGGGATGGCGATAGAGCCCGACGCTGACGGTGCCGAGATCGGGCCAGGGCTTGCGCCGCTCCACCACCAGCTGCGCCGGCGCGGTGCTCTCCGCGAAGGCGGAAACCCCGAGCCCGGATTCGACGGCCGCCACGATGCTGGTGAAGGAAGAGCTGGTCATGGCGATGCGCCAGTTGATCCCGTCTTCCGCCAGGCGCTGCAACATGCGTGCGCGATAGACGCAGCCTTCCGGATAGCAGATCAACGGCAGCGGCTTGTCGGCGCTCGGTTTCACATCGGGCGATGCGATCCAGACCAACCGCTCGCTCCAGTTCTTCACGGCAAGGTCGCTGACGCGCTCGGTGGTCATGGCGACGACCAGATCGTACTGACCAGCGCGCAATCCCTCGAGCAGCGCGCTGCTGAGGTCGGATTGCAGGTCGAGGATGACGCCCGGCTCGGTCGCCGCAAAACGGCTTAGCGCCATCGGCAGCATCGCGACGGAGAAATCGTTGGGAATGCCGACGCGCAGCGTGATGCCTTCGCGCCCGTGGTCGAAGCGGCTGAGCAATTCGTCATTGAGGCGCAGCATGCGCCGGGCATAGCCGAGAACGGTCTGCCCGGATTCCGTTGCGCGCGCCGGACGCGCCCGCTCGACCAGCGTCTGGCCGAACAAGGTCTCCAGCCGCTTCACCTGTAGGCTCACCGCGGGTTGCGTGCATCCCAATTGTTCCGCGGCGCTGGCGAAGCTTCCGGTCTCCACCACCGCTTGGAATGTACGCAATAAATCAAGGTCGACGTGGCGCACCAGCGCGTCCCTACCAATTCGTTGTCTCGGCGTTCACATAGTTTGTTTTTGTTATTATGCGGCAAGACGTTACGGTGTCGCGACACCTCTGACCTATGCCTTCCGTACTAGCGCATGGCCATGGGCCGGGCTGTACCGACTTGCGCTTCGCCGCCGCGCCGTGGTCACGCACTCGTCGTTTGCGCGTCGCTGTGTGCCTCTGTTTTGTGCGCCGATGCCGCGAAGATCGGCACCGACTCATCATCAAATTCCCATTCGGTCCCGCGTGCGCCCATTGCGCGGCGCCATTCACTCCCGCGCGGCATCCTAACCAGATGGTCAGGTGCGGCACACTTTTTGCCAGAATGATGAAACCATTCAATTTCCGCATTGACTCGAAGGCCGAATTGGGGTCCTACAAAAAAGTCCGGCATGTCGAGGCGAGAGCGAATGAAACGTTCCGCCGATCGTCGAAGGTGTCGGCCTACAGGGAAGGGGTCGGTCTAAAGCGCATGAGCACGAGCGGCAGCGCGTTCGTCAATTTCATCGACGTTCAGAAATCCTATGACGGCGAAACGCTGGTGGTGAAGGACCTGAACCTTCCCATCCGGCGCGGCGAGTTCCTGACACTGCTCGGGCCCTCCGGGTCCGGCAAGACCACCACGCTGATGATGCTTGCGGGGTTCGAGGTGCCGACCCACGGCCGCATCGAACTGGACGGGCGAGAGATCAACAATGTCGCGCCGCACAAGCGCAACATCGGCATGGTGTTCCAGAACTATGCCCTGTTCCCGCACATGACGGTGGAGGAGAACCTGGCGTTTCCGCTTGCCGTGCGGAAGCTGTCGAAGGCCGATATAGACAGAAAGATCGAGAACGCCCTGGCCATGGTGCAACTCTCCCAGATGCGCAAGCGCCGGCCGGCACAGCTTTCCGGCGGGCAGCAGCAGCGCGTAGCCCTTGCCCGCGCGCTCGTCTTCGATCCCAAGCTGGTGCTGATGGATGAGCCGTTGGGCGCGCTCGACAAGCAACTGCGCGAGCACATGCAGCTGGAGATCAAGCACATCCACCAGAGCCTGGGCGTCACGGTCGTCTATGTGACGCACGACCAGGGCGAGGCGCTGACAATGTCCGACCGGGTCGCGGTCTTCAATGACGGCGCGATCCAGCAGCTGGCGAGCCCGGCGGATCTCTATGAGCATCCGCAGAACTCTTTCGTCGCCCAGTTCATCGGCGAGAACAATCGCCTGAGCGGCATCGTGACCGAGCTGAACGGCAGCCACTGCCGCGTGAAGGTCGGCGACGCGGGCGAGATCCGCGCCCTGCCCGTCGGCATCAGCAATGTGGGGGCCAAGACCACGCTCTCGCTGCGGCCGGAACGGGTGCGCATCAATCCCGGCGACGGCGCCTGCGCCAACCAGTTCGAAGCGCGGGTGGAAGAGCTGATCTATCTCGGCGACCACACGCGCGCACGGGTCCAGGTGCTGGGCCACGCCAACTTCGTCATCAAGGTGCCGAACTCGGAGGGCGTGCCGGACCTCGAACCCGGTTCGACCATCCGTATAGGGTGGCGGGCGGAGGATTGCCGCGCGCTCGATGCCTTCTAAACTCGACCATCTGCGGTTCCACCAGCCCGGAACCGTTGGGGGATGGATGCCAGCGATGGCGCACCAAGCGGGCTGCTGAAAAACATGGAGGTTCGCGTGAAGCAGTTACTCAGTCTTACAGTCAGCGCCCTGGCGGTCGCTGCTGTATTCAGCGTGGTCGACGTGCCCAAAGCGGTGGCCGCGGACCAGCTCACCATCGTCTCGTGGGGCGGCGCCTACCAGGAAAGCCAGCGCAAGGCCTATTACGAGCCGTACATGAAGGAGACGGGCGTCAAGATCGTCGAAGAGGAATATGACGGCGAGCTTGGCAAGCTGAAGGCCATGAAGGAAGCCGGCAACGTCACTTGGGACGTGATGGACGTTGATTCGGGGCATGCGCTCGCGGGTTGCGACGAAGGTCTGCTGGAAGAGCTCGACTATTCCAAGATCGGCGACAAGTCGAAGTTCCTGCCCGGTACCGCACTCGATTGTGCCGTGGGCACGATCGCCTATTCGACGATCTTCGCGTACAACGCCGACGTCTATAAGGAGAACCCGCCCACGACGCTGATGGACCTCTTCGACACGACGAAGTATCCCGGCAAGCGCGGCCTCCTGAAGAAGCCATTCGGTAACCTGGAATGGGCCCTGATCGCCGACGGTGTGCCGGCTGAGAAGGTCTACGACGTGCTGAGCACCCCCGAAGGAGTCGATCAGGCCTTCAAGAAGCTCGACACCATCAAGAAGGACATCGTGTGGTGGGAAGCGGGCGCCCAGCCGCCCGAACTGCTTGCCAACGGCGAAGTCGTGATGACCAGCGCCTGGAACGGCCGCATCGGCAACGCGATCAAGGAAGGCAAGAACTTCAAGATCGTGTGGGATTACCAGGAGTTCGACTGGGACTATTGGGTGATCCCGGCAGGGACCAAGAATGTCGATCTGGCGTACGACTTCATCAAGTTCGCCAGCGATCCGAAGCAAATGTCGCAGCAGTCGAAATACATCGCCTATGCGCCGACTCATGTCGATGCGATCAAGCTGGTCGATCCGGCCATCGCGCCGACGCTGCCTACCTACCCGGACAACATGAAGACAGCGATCACGACCGATCTCGTGTTCTGGGCGGATAACAACGAAGAGCTGACCAAGCGCTTCAACGCCTGGCTGGCTCAGTAACCACCGCGTAGCAGACCGAACGGGCGCCGGTTTCGCTCTTGCCGGCGCCCGTTCGAAGCAACGAAGGCATTCACATCACATGGCCATTGCGGACAGGGCGCCTCTCCTCACCATCGACGGCGTCTCGCTGAGGGCGCGACTGGCGCGGGCCGAACGGTCCCGGAAGCTGAAGGCGCTGGGGCTGATCCTGCCGCTCTTCCTCTTCGTCCTCATCACCTTCCTCATCCCGCTCGGCCGCATGGGCTACAAAAGCGTCGTCAACGAAGAGACGTTCGGTCGCCTGGACCACACCAACCAAGCGCTCTCTGAGTGGGACGGGCAGAGCGTCCCGGATGAAGCGGCCTTCGCCGCCTTGGCGGCCGACCTGAAAGCCGCGCAGGAACAACGCCAGGCCGGCGAAATCGCCAAGCGCATCAACTACGAGTACGCCGGCGCGATCTCGAAGTTCAAGAGCATCACCCGCACCGTCAGCAAGATGGAAACCGGGCCCTACAAGGAGGTGTTCCTGGAGGCCGACAAGGTCTGGGGAGATCCCCGGCTCTGGCGCACCATCAGGAACGCCTCAGGCCATTACACGTCCTATTATTGGCTGTCCTCGATCGACCTGCGCCACGGCGCCGAGGGCCTCGAGTCCGTGCCACCCGACCAGGCCGTCTTCGTCGATGTCTATGGCCGTACCTTTTGGATCGCCGGTGTCGTCACCGTGCTGACCCTGATTCTCGGCTTCCCGGTTGCTTATCTGCTGGCGACTCAACCGGCGCACCGCGCCAACCTGCTGATGATCTTCGTCATGCTGCCGTTCTGGACCTCGCTGCTGGTGCGCACCACGGCCTGGTTCGTGCTGTTGCGCAGCGAGGGGCCGCTCAACGACCTGGCGGAGATGATCGTCAACCAGCGGTTCGAGATGATCTTCACGCGCTTCGGCACCATCGTGGCGATGACGCACATCCAGCTGCCGTTCACGCTACTGCCGATCTACAGCGTGATGAAGAACATCCCGCCGAGCCACGTGCGTGCCGCGCGCTCGCTCGGTGCCGGGCCGTTCCACGCCTTCTGGAAGGTCTATTTCCCGCAGACCGTGCCAGGCATCGCCGCCGGCTGCCTGCTGACGTTCATTCTGTGCCTCGGCTACTACATCACGCCGGCGCTGGTCGGCGGGCCGCGCGACCAGATGGTCAGCTACTACGTCGCCTACTACATGAACAACATCATCAATTTCGGGCAGGCGGCAGCGCTCGGCGCCATCCTGCTTATCATCACCATGGTGCTGTACTGGGCCTATAACAAGCTGGTCGGCATCGACAAGATGAAGCTGGGATAGGACTGGATGAGCAAGCTCCCGCTCCTCGGATTGCCGCCGTATGCTTCGACGCAGGAGCGCGTCTGGCGCCTGTTCTTCTATATCTTCTGCGGCCTGGTGCTGCTGTTCCTGATCTCACCGATCCTGATCGTGATTCCGATCAGCTTCAACGATTCCAAGTTCCTGTCCTTCCCGCGCGATGTCTGGTCGCTGCGCTGGTACGAGGACTTCTTCTTCAATGACCGCTGGACGACGGCGGTCAAGAACAGCGTCATCATCGCCTTCTTCAGCACGATCCTTTCGACGACGCTTGGCACGATCGCGGCGCTCGGCCTATCGCGTCCGAACATTCCATTCCGCGCCGCAATCATGGCGGTGCTGATCTCGCCCATGATCGTGCCGGTGGTGATCACCGCGGCTGCGCTCTATTTCTTCTACGCCAACCCGCTGATGTTGCCGGGCGAATCGAACATCATCCTCAACAACACTTATGTCGGGGTCATCCTTGCGCACACGCTGCTGGCGACACCCTTCGTCGTCATCACGGTGACGGCGACGCTGACCGGCTTCGACCAGTCGATGATCCGCGCCGGCGCCAGCCTGGGCGCGCCGCCTACGCTCGTGTTTCGCAAGGTGATCCTGCCGCTGATCTCACCCGGTGTGATCTCGGGCGCCCTGTTCGCGTTCGTGACCTCGTGGGACGAAGTCGTGGTCGTGCTGTTCGTTGGCGGCACCGAGCAGCGCACCCTGCCCCGCCAGATGTTCAGCGGCATCCGCGAGATGATCAGCCCGACCATCACGGCGGCCGCCACCGTCCTCATCACCATCGCCGTCCTGATGCTGGTGACGGTCGAATTGCTGCGCCGACGCTCGGAGCGGCTGCGCGGCCTGCGCTGATTCGCCTTGTTGCGAATCGTTCGCAATCGACATGGACAGAGTCTCACCGGCCCGCTACAATGGGCTGCGTGCTGAACACTTAAGCTTCGGATGTACAAGGATAATAGCCTGATTCCCAGCGAAGCGGTGCGGCTAGCGGCCCTTGGCCTGCTGGCGAAGCGGCCGCGCGTCTATGCCGAACTGGCGCGGGACATCCGGCATTTCACCGCCCGCATCGTTGGCCCCTCGCTCGACCTGTTGGGTCCATCGCTGGAGCTGCTGAAGATCGAGGGGCTGATCGAGGCCACCGGTCCCCAGGCGCCGCACGACACTCAGACCGTGCGCCTGACCAAGGACGGAGAGGCCGAGCTGCAGCGCCTGATGAACGCCAATCTGCGCGGCCCGATGGGCGAAGTGAACAAGCTGATCGTCGCGCTCAAGCTCCATTTTCTCGATCTGCTGACGCCGGAGCAGCGCCGCCAGCAGCTCGAGATGCTGATGGAAGTGTGCGACCGCGAGCTCATCCGCCTGAACGACCTGCGCGATCACCACACCGACACCGACAGCGCCATGCTCCCCTGGCTCGACCACGAGATCGAGGAAGTGCAGGGGCGGCGCGAATGGTTCCAGAAATTGTGGGAAGCGGTCTAGATCAGGGAGGTGTCCCATGATCGATCAAATAGCGATAACCGCAATCGAAGGCCTTGCCGCCAAACTGGTCGAGGCCTGGAACCGCCATGATGCCCAGCCCTTGGCATCGATCTTCGCCAACGATCCGTGGCCAAGGCGCGAAGGTCTGCTGAACTGGATCGCGACCAGGCACGGCGATAGCTGGCTGGTCGACGTCTCGCACGACATGGACCTGCCCTCCCCCGACCTCGTAGAGGCGCAGGCGGCCCTGATCAACCGAAGAACCTAATTCCTCGAGCAGTACTGGCCTAGTTGCTGCGAGTGTGTGCGTTGTCCACAGGAGATTTGGATTGGCGCGTGGACGTTGCAGCGTCAAAACAAGGTTTGGCCAAGCAGGCATAGAACACCGCCTGACGACCGACCCGATCATGAAGTCTGCTTGCGCACGCGCATGCGCGAGATGAGGTCTCTCAGGCCCCGGATGGCCTGCTCCTTCAGGCTCGGTGCGGCGCCCTCCGGGTCCAGAAGCTCGTTCTCGGCCAGGATGCTCTCATCCTCCGCGATGTCCTCCACCTTGAAGGCGTTCAGCGTTCTGCCCGGCCGGCGCAGGGCTTCGATTGTCTTGAGTAGCGACCCACCGGAACGGTCGAACGCGGCCATGAATACATCGACCTCCACACCGAGGTGCTCGCATAAGAGATCGCGCCTGATCGAGTTGATGGCCCCGCGCGTTTTCGTCCCCTCGATCTCATCCGGCGCGGCCTCGAGGGCGAGATCGCATTCCGTGTCGAAACCCATAGAGCGGTTGTTAAGGTTGGACGAGCCGACGCGGAGCAGCCAGTCGTCCACGATCATGATCTTGGCGTGGACATAGATCGGCTCGCCGGATTGCGTGACCGGATAATAGACGCCAAGGCGCTGGTGCCGGTCGGCGCGCCAGAGCAGCCGCAGCAGCTTGCGCCGGGCGCCGTCCATCGCCTTGCGCTCCAGCCAGCCCCCGGCGCTCTCCGGGAGGACGATGACGATGTCAGGCCCCTCGCGGTCGCCGAGCCGCCGCGCCAGTCCTTCTACCAGCTTGCGCGATGCAAGGTACTGGGTCTCGATATAGATGGTCCGGCGCGCGCGGGCGAATGCCTCGAGATACAGTCTCTCGATCTCCCGGACCTCCGGGTTGCCGTCGAACTCGGGGATTGTGCGGGCGATGCCGATCTCGACCCGCTCGAAGATGGGAGTAAGATCGCGAGGCCACGCAGGCCTCCGGCTCGACGCTGGTGCGATGCGTTCTCCGGTGGCGAGGCGCCATCGTTCGCGCGCGAGATCTCCGATCGCGAGGGCGGCGTCACCGTCGACCACCGCCGTGGCGTCATGCCACGGCGCATACGCGCGGCCACTCGGCTTTCTCCGGCGCCGATCGCCATCGCGGTGCTCGCGCGTGTCCCAGCGATCCACGGTCATGTCGATCCCGCCGCAGAACGCCAGGCTGTCATCGATCACGACGATCTTCTGATGATGCGCAGCGCCCGCCGGGTGGGCGGCATCGAGCTTCAGCCGGAGGCGTGCGGTTGTGATCAGATCCAGCACGAACAACGGCGTCATCCCACGTCCCAATGCCTGGACCATGCCCAGATCCCACTTGAGGAGATATATCTGCAAGCCGGGGCGCCGCTTCGGCAGCCAGATGAGAAACCGGCCCAGCCGGTTGGGCCCGTGCATAGTCGGCGATTGAGGCTCGAACTTGATCCTCGTGTCGAAGTCCCATCCAATCAGCATGATGCTGTGCTGGGCCTCGAGCATCGCCGCCTTGGCGAAACGGAAGTAATCCGCAGCATCCACGATCAGCGCGAAGCGGTCTGCCTGTTCGCGCCGCCAGCACGTCTGACTCGGAACCAATGCCCGTCCATCTTCTGTCATCGCGCGGCGATCCGGACCGGTTTGGAACGGTATTGGTTGCGGCACCGTCGCACCCGCTCATCTGCATGATCGAGATCAAGGCAAAACGCGGGAGAGGCTGGTCCGTTCCGTGCCCCGGAGATGCACCGTACCGGCCGCGTGTGGGCGCGCCAGACCGCCGCCTAAAAGAGATGCTGTCCGCCGGTGAGGAAGATCTCCGTGCCGGTGACATAGCCGAAATCCCGGCCGCACAGCTGGAACACCACGCCCGCGACCTCCTCGGTCGTGCCCATTCGGCCCATGGGGATGCGCGGGATCAGCGCCTCGTACTCCGGGCCGATCATCGCGGTCTCGATCTCGCCCGGGGCGACGGCATTGACGCGCACGCCGAGGGCGGCGAACTCTACCGCCATCTCACGCGTGAGCGCCGATAGCGCGGCCTTCGAGGTCGAATAGGCCGAGCCGGCGAAGGGATGGATCGCGTGGCCGGCGATCGAGGTAATGTTGACGATGACGCCCTTGCCCTGGTGCAGGGGCTTGGCAAAGCCACGCGCCAGCTTCAGCGGCGTGAAGAAATTGAGCTCGAACACCTCACGCCAAGCATCGACGTCGCCGTTGAGGATACCGAGCCGCTCCTTGAAGCTGGTCTTCGGGCTGATCGCCGCGTTGTTGACCAGCGAGTGAACCGGCTGGCCGCCGAGGATCTGCAGCGCCTCATCCACGAAGCGGTCGGTTTCCTCCGGTCGGCCCAGATCGACCGTGATGTGATTGGTCCAGTTGGGATCGTATTGGCAGGAATCCGGTATCACGTCGCGGCTGCAGGTCAGCACGCGCCAACCCTCCTGGCTGAAGCGCTTGACCGTGGCATGGCCGATCCCGCGGCTGGCGCCGGTGAGGACGACGGTTTTTCTGGCTTCTCCACTCATCTTGATCTTCCTCAATGATAGCGGAACGAGGCGCGCCGTTCGACCACGCCGGCCGGATCCTCGTGGATAATCACTTCCGCACCGGGAAACGCCGCACGCACGTCGGTCTCGACCGCGTCGGATATGCGATGCGCGTCCGACAGGTTGAGCGAGCCTTCCAGCTCCAGATGGAACTGGATGAACCTGTCGCGGCCTGCGGCGCGGGTGCGCAGGTCGTGGAGGTTCAGCACCTCGGGATGGCCGCGCACGATCTCCTTGATGCGGGTCCGATCGGCCTCATCCATCTCGCGGTCCATCAGCATGTCGAGCGCGTCCTTGCCGATCCGCACGGCCGTGGCGGCGATGAAGATTGCGATGGCGAGGCCGATCGCCGGGTCGATCCACCACCAGTCGAGCGCCGCGCTCAGCACAAGAGCGGCGATGACGCTGCAATTGACCAGGAAGTCGGTCGCATAATGCGCCTGGTCCGACCTGATCGCGATGGAACCGGTGCGGCGCACGACGTGGCGCTGGAACAGGATCAGCAATCCCGTCACCAGCAGCGAAATAATCATCACCGCGACACCCACTTCCGGCGCTTCGATCGGTTGCGGCGTGACAAAGCGATCGATCACCTCGGTGAGCAGGAGGACCGACGTGCCGAGGATGAAAGCGACCTGGACGAGGCCAGCCAGCGGCTCGGCTTTGCCGTGGCCGAAGCGATGCTCCGCGTCCGGGGGAACGAGCGCCTGGCGCACGGCAATCAGACTGACGATCGAGGCAGCGGCATCGAGCGCGGAATCGAACAAGGTCGACAGCAGGCTCACCGATCCGGTCTGCAGGAAGGCGCCGAGCTTGAGCACGATCAACAGCAACGCCGACCCGACCGATGCGAGGCTGGCGAGCCGCATCAGCCGTGCTTGCTCCGATGGCGCCATCGCCGTCACGGATAAAGCTTCTCCGTCGTCCAACCGTCGTCGGCGCGATGATAGACGAGCCTGTCATGCAGCCGGAACGGCCGGTTCTCCCAGAACTCGATGTAATGCGGAATGATGCGGAAGCCCGACCAGTGAGGCGGCCGCGGTACGGCGCCGATGGCGTATTTCGCGCTGAAGGAGGCGATGCGCTTTTCCAGCTCGAACCGGCTTTCCAGCGGGCGCGATTGCTGTGAAGCCCAGGCACCGATCTGGCTGGCTTTCGGCCGCGAGGCGAAATAGGCGTCCGCCTCCTCGTCCGTCACGCTCTCCACCGCGCCTTCCGCCCGGACCTGCCGGCCGAGCGATTTCCAATGCAGCACGATCGCAGCCTTGTGCATCTCCAGGAGCTGCCGGCCCTTGCGGCTTTCATAGTTGGTGTAGAACACGAAGCCGCGCGGATCGGCGTCCTTCAGCAGCACCATGCGGACCGAAGGCTGACCGTTGGCACCAACCGTCGCGAGCGCCATGGCATTCGGGTCGTTCGGTTCCTTGGCTTCCGCCTCGGCATACCAGCGCTGGAACAGTTCGTATGGTTCGGAGTTCGGATGCTGAGACATTTCAAGGACTTCCGGGACTTTCGTCACATTGCCGAGAGCGCCTTCTATAGCATTGATTCCACGGACCGGCGGCCTCATTTTCGCTGCAGTCGGCTGCGGTTCGAACGCGGCCTGCAGGGAAGAAACGCAAGGGAACGCATGATGTTACGGAAGGTCCTGTCGGCTTTGTTGGCCCTGTCGCTGGTGGCCGGCTGCGCCAGCTCCGGCGGCGGTGGCGGCATCACCAAGGAGCAAGGCGGAACAGTCCTGGGCGCGCTGGGTGGCGCCGCCGCGGGCGCAGCGCTCGGCGATGGCAAATGGTGGGCGATCGGCGCCGGGGCGCTGGTGGGCGGTTTGGTCGGCAACCGGGTCGGCAACTACCTGGATGAGCGCGACCGCCAGCAGGCCTACAGCACGGCGCGCTACGCTCTCGACAACAATGCGGACGGCCAGACGTCCAAATGGTCCAACCCGCAGAACAACACCAGCGGCTATACTACGCCGACCAGCACCCAGCAGACCGCCACCGGCACGTGCCGCACTTACCAGACCGGCGTTTCCGCGGGCGGCCAAAGCCAGAGCGGAACCGGCACCGCCTGCCGCCAGCCCGACGGCACCTGGAAGCTGATGAACTGAGCGACGCGGCCGCCGAGCCGCTCTTGTCGCCGCCCCCGGGCGCACCTACCTTGGGGCCCGGAGGGTAATGCGGCATGACCGACCCGTACAGAGTCCTGGGCGTCACTCGGAACGCGAGCGATGAAGAGATCAAGCGCGCGTACCGCAAGCTCGCCAAGAAGCTGCATCCCGACCTCAATCCCGGCGACAAGAAGGTCGAGGCGCAGTTCAAGGAGACGACCGCCGCCTACGACTTCCTGAGCGATCCCGAGAAGCGGCGTAAATACGACCGCGGCGAGATCGACGAGAGCGGCCAGCCGCGCGGATTCCGATATTCCAACAGCCGCCCCGGCGGCGGCACGCAGCAGCGCCGGACGACCCGCGGCTTCGGGCTCGAGGACGATGCGGATTTCACCGAGGACCTGTTCGGCGACTTCTTCGGCTTCGGCAAGGACGCGCGCGATTCCGTCCGGCTCAAGGGTGCGGACGTCAGCTATCAGGTGCGCGTGCCATTCCTCGAAGCCGTGCTCGGCACCAAACAGCGGCTGCAGCTGGCCGATGGCAAGACGCTGGAAGTGCAGCTGCCGCCCGGCACCGACAGCGGCCAGACTCTACGGCTGAAAGGGCAAGGACTGCCGGGCCGCGGCGGCGCGCCGGCGGGCGATGCTTTCATCGAGGTGACGGTCGAGGCGCACCCGATCTTCAGCCGCGACGGCAACGACATCCTGGTCGAGCTGCCGATCACGCTTTATGAAGCGGCGCTTGGCGCCATCATCAACGTGCCGACCATCGACGGCCGCGTTTCGCTCAAGGTGCCGGCGGGCTCCAACAGCGGCACGCAGCTGCGCCTGCGCGGCAGGGGCGTGCAAGTCGGCAAAGGCGGGGCGCGCGGCGACCAGTACGTGCGCCTGGTAGTGATGCTGCCGAAGGAGGTCGATTCCGAGCTCAAGGCCGCGATCGAGAAATCTGCCCGGAACCATCCGTACAAGGTCCGGGGCAAGTTCGGCACCGACTAAACCCCTGTTCTGCGACCCATTCCCACACCGCGCCGGGGTTCATTGACCCACCCCGGCATTGGTGTAGGATGCCTGTGATTCCGGTAAAGATATCAAGATGTTGTGGCAGGTACTTCAATGAACTCCAAGAGCGGCCTGATGGCCGGCAAGCGCGGCCTGATCATGGGGGTCGCTAATGATCGCTCGATCGCCTGGGGCATCGCCAAGGCCGCGCACGAGGCCGGCGCGGAGCTGGCCTTCACCTTCCAGGGCGAAGCGCTGCAGAAGCGGGTGAAACCGCTGGCGGAATCGCTCGGCTCGTCCCTCGTGCTACCGTGCGAGGTCACCGACGATGCCAGCCTCGACGCCACCTTCGCGGCCGTGAAACAGGCTTGGGGCAGTCTCGATTTCGTGGTGCATGCCATCGCCTTCTCCGATAAGGAGGAGCTGAAGGGCCAATACGTCACGACAAGCCGCGCCAACTTCCAGCAGACCATGGACGTCTCCTGCTACTCCTTTACGGCGGTGGCGGAGCGTGCGCGACACCTCATGCCGAACGGCGGCAGTCTCCTCACTCTCTCCTACTTCGGCGCCGAGCGCGTGATGCCGCACTACAACGTGATGGGCGTCGCCAAGGCCGCGCTGGAATGCTCGGTGCGCTATCTCGCCGCCGATCTCGGCGAGCAGCAGATCCGGGTCAATGCGATCTCCGCCGGGCCGATCAAGACGCTGGCGGCGTCCGGCATCGGCGACTTCCGGCACATCCTGCGCTGGAACGAGCTCAACTCGCCGCTGGCGCGCAACGTCACCATCGAGGATGTAGGCGGCGCCAGCCTCTATCTGCTGAGCGATCTGTCGCGCGGCGTGACCGGCGAGCTGCACCATGTCGACAGCGGCTACAACGTGGTCGGCATGATGCGCACCGATGCGGCGGGCGAGCTGGCCAAGATGCTGACGGACTTTGCCGAGCGCAAAGGTTAGGCGAGCGGATGTCGCATAACAGCTTCGGCCATCTGTTCCGCTTCACCACCTGGGGCGAAAGCCACGGGCCGGCGATCGGCTGCGTGGTCGACGGCACGCCGCCCGGCATCGAACTCGCGGAGGCGGACATCCAGACTTGGCTCGACAAGCGCAAGCCCGGCCAGTCGCGTTTCGTCACGCAGCGGCGTGAGAGCGACACGGTACAGATTCTCTCGGGCGTGTTCGAGGGCAAGACCACCGGCACGCCGATCTCGCTCATGATCCGGAACGAGGATCAGCGCAGCAAGGATTACAGCGGGATCAAGGACCAGTTCCGCCCCGGCCACGCCGACTTCACCTATTGGGCCAAGTATCACGGCATCCGCGACTACCGCGGCGGCGGGCGATCCTCCGCGCGGGAGACCGCCTCGCGCGTGGCGGCGGGCGCGATCGCGCGCAAGGTACTGGCGTATCTGCTGCCGGATCCGGTAGAGATCCGCGGCGCGCTGATCCAGATCGGTAGCCTCAGCATTGCCCGCACGCGCTGGGATTGGGCGGAAACGGAACGCAACAGTTTCTGGAGCCCTGACGCGCAGGTCGTGCCGCAATGGGAGGCGTTGCTGGACAAGACGCGTAAGGCCGGCTCATCGATCGGGGCCGTGGTCGAGGTGATTGCGTCCGGCGTGCCGGTCGGCCTCGGCGCGCCGATCTATGGAAAGCTCGATGCCGACCTGGCCAGCGCGATGATGGGCATCAACGCCGTCAAGGGCGTGGAGATCGGCGCCGGCTTCGCGGCCGCGGCGCTGCGCGGCGAGGAGAACGCCGACCAGATGCGCATCGGGGAGGACGGCAAGCTCAAGTTCCTCTCCAACATGGCGGGCGGCATCCTGGGCGGTATCTCGACCGGTCAAGACGTCATCGTGCGCTTTGCGGTCAAGCCCACGTCGTCGATCAGCCAGCCGCGCAAGAGCATCAACACCGCCGGCGAGGAGATCGACGTCGTCACCACCGGCCGCCACGACCCCTGCGTCGGCATCCGCGCCGTGCCGATCGGAGAAGCCATGATGGCGGTCGTGCTCGCCGACCACCTGCTGCGCCACCGCGCGCAGTGCGGGGTGGATTAGCGGCGCTTCACGTTCTTCCACTCCGATTATCTGAAGCGCGCGTTCATCACCGCCGGAATTCCGCCACCAGCTCGATATGCGGCGACCAGATGAACTGGTCGACGATGGTGATTGCGGTAAAGTCGTAGCCGCCATCCACCAGCGCCCGCGCATCGCGCGCGAAGGTGGCGGGGTTGCAGGAGACCGCGACGATCCGCTTCACGCGCGCCTTCGCCAGCATCTCCGATTGCGCCTTGGCGCCAGCGCGCGGCGGATCGAATACGACGACATCGACGTTCTTCAGTTCCTGGAAGGTGAGCGGTGCGCGCTCCAGGTCCCGCGCTTCCGTGGTGATGCGGTGCCCAAGCTGGGCACGGTTAGCTGCCTGCTCCAGTGCGGCAAGCGCCGGTTTGCTCCCTTCGACGGCGTGCACTTTCCCGATCTTCGCCAGGTCGAAGGTGAAGGTGCCGGCACCGGCATAGAGCTCAGCGATCTTCTTGGGTTTTCCGATCATGGAGAGCACCGCCGATTTCAGTGCCGCCTCGCCCTCCGCGCTCGGCTGCAAGAAGGGCGGCATCGGCAGGTCGACCAGCACGTCGCCGAACCGCACCTGCGGCGGCTGCAACAATACGATCGGCTCCGGCGAGCCACGTTGTCCCTGCCAGCCCATGCGGGCAATGTTGCTGCCCGCCGCGAGCCGTGCCAGGGTCGCGCGCCCTGCGGCGTTCGGCGGCTCGTCAGCCGTGATCAGCAGATCGATGCCCGTGAGGGTCTCGGTCGCCAGAATGTCCGCGCTCTGCCCCGCGTTCAGAATCTCGCCCAAAGCCCTGCGCAGCGGCGTCATCAGCGCGCGGAGCGCCGGCACCAGGATCGGGCATTCGTGCCGGTCGACAATGTCGCTGCTGCCGCGCGCGTGGAATCCGAGCCGGATCGCGCCGCCGTGCTTTGCCGCAGCGAACTCCGCCCGCCGGCGTGTCGCCGGCGGCACGAACACCGTCTCCATGCGCGCCGGGATGCCGAGGCCGCGATGGCTTAGCGCCTGGCGCACCAGATCGATCTTCCAGATGCGATACGCCGGCTCCGCCCAATGCTGCAGGGCGCAGCCGCCGCAGGTTTCACGTGACGGGCCGACGCGATCCGGCGAGGGATCGAGAATCTCGACCGCGGTCGCGGCCAGGTCTCCGCCGGTTGCCGACCGCAGGCGGGCGCGCACCCGCTCGCCCGGCAAGGCGTTGGGCACGAACACCCGCTTGCCCTGCCACGCTGCGATGGCGTCGCCCTGCCCGCCCATGGCGGTGGTGACCAGTTCCACTTTGTCGTCGGTCGCGCTATCTGTTCGGCTCATGCCATTTGATCATCAAGACACAGGCGATATAGCTGGCTTATGATGGCGCCCGGTTCCGGGGCAACAAAAAAGACGGATTGGTGAAATGGGCTTTCTCCGCTTTGTTGTGCGGTTCATATTCTGGCTTCTGGCATTGATCGGCATCGCCATCGTCGCCATGGTCGTGGTCGGTTTCTTTTTCTTCGAAGAGTTGGCGAAGCCGCGCATCCAGGTTCCCGATCAGGCCGTCCTCACCATCGATCTCAGTGAAGGATTGGCAAAGGAACATATCACGCTGCCCTTTGCACCGATCGGCAAGCCGACCATCGAGGATATTGTGCTGGGCCTGGAGGCCGCCGCCACCGACAGCCGCGTGAAAGGCGTGATGCTCAAGGTCGGCCGCGGTCCGCTCAACATCGCCGAAGCGCAGGAGATCCGCGATGCCCTCACCGGTTTCCACGCTAGCAGCAAGCCGATCCATGCCTTCGCCGAATCCTTTGGCGAAGCCGGCGACGGCACCCTACATTATTACGCGGCGGCTAGTGCCGACCGGATCTTCCTGCAGCCGTCGGGCGAAGTCGGGCTGATGGGCTTCATACTCGAGCAGCCGTTCATGCGCGCCGCGCTCAATTGGCTCGGCATCCAGCCGCGGGTCAGCAAGCGCAAGGAGTACAAGGGCGCGCCTGACCTCTTCACCGAAACCGCCATGCCTGTGCCGTTACGCGAAAATCTGCAGCAGCTGACGGATTCGTGGCTGACGCAGGTGGTGGACGGCATCGCCGGCGACCGCAAAAAGGATGTCAGCATCGTGCGCCGCTGGATCGACAATTCGCCATGGAATGCCGACGAGGCCAAGAACGAAGGCATGGTGGATGAACTCAGCTACTGGGACCAGGCTGCGGCCGTAACTTATGGCGTGCTGGGCGAGGATGCGTCCGTCGACATCGCGGAATATGCCGCGCAGATTCCGGAATCCTCCGCCTCGGCGCCGCGCTTCGCGATCATCCGCGGCAACGGGCCGGTGATCCTGGGCGACAGCGAGACCGATCCGTTCGGCGATGCCGGCGCCCTCGGCTCCGACACCATCGTCCAGGCCTTCACCGACGCCATCAACGACCGCGTGCGCGCCATCATCTTCCGGATCGATTCGCCGGGCGGCTCGTATGTCGGGGCCGATGCGATCTGGCGTGAAGTGGCGCGGGCGCGCGAGCTCGGCATCCCGGTGATCGCGAGCTTCGGCTGGCAGGCAGCGTCAGGCGGCTATTTCATCGCCGCGCCCGCCACCAAGATCGTCTCGCAGCCGGGAACCATTACCGGCTCGATCGGCGTGTTCGCGGGCAAGCCGGTGCTGACCGAGCTGTGGAGCAACCTCAACATCAATTTCGAGGGCGTGCAGTCCGGGGCCGCCGCCGGCACCAATAGCGTCAATCGCGACTATTCGCCGGAGGCCTGGGCCAAGCTGCAGAGCCGGCTGGACGAGATCTACGCCGACTTCATTGGCAAGGTCGCGAGCGGCCGCAAGCTCTCGCCGGAGGAGGTCGAGGAAGCCGCGAAGGGCCAGGTCTGGACGGGGGCCGATGCCCAGGCGCGCGGCCTGGTGGATGAACTCGGCGGGCTCAGCACGGCGATCCGCCTCGCCAAGCAGGAGACCAAGATCGCGCAAGAGACCGGCGTCGCACTGGTCAGCTATCCGTCCGAGGAGCAGCGCTGGGAGAGCCTGGTCAGCGAGTTCATGCGCGGCGGAGCGGCGGCGCCTGCGCTGAGGGAGAACGCCGCGCTAGTTCCAGGAGCCAGCGAACTGGCGCGCGCACTCCGCCCGCTGATCGAGCAGCCCGATGCGGTCCTGCTGTGGTCGCCGCCGCTGGTGGTGAATGGGGGAGTCGAGTAAGGAGCTATTTCGTCGCCACCAGGATCGCGCCGCCGGCGATGAGGGCGACGCCCAGCCAGTTGGCGAGCGACAGTTTCTCGCTCAGGAAAAAGGTGCCGAACACGGCGACCAGGACGACGCTCAGCTTGTCGATCGGTGCCACGCGGGCGGCGTCGCCCAGCTTCAGGGCACGGAAATAGCACAGCCACGACGCGCCAGTCGCGAGACCGGAGAGGACAAGGAACAAGTACGTGCGGCTCGAGATCGAGGCCGGATTCTGCCACTCGCCCGCTGCGGTAAGCATGGCTGCCAGCACCAGCATGATCACGATGGTGCGGATGAAAGTCGCGAAGTCCGAGTTGACCGCCTCGACGCCGACTTTGGCGAAGATCGCAGTCAGCGCAGCAGAGATCGCGGACAGCGCAGCCCAGAACTGCCACGATGCGAACGCGATTTTCATGGTTCCTCCTTTGTGGATGTCGGTTGGACTGGCGACTTGCGCGCGGCGATGAGGAACTCCTTGTTCCCTTCGGGACCCAGGATCGGACTTTCCACGATGCCAAGCACCGACCATCCCGGCTGACGCTGGAACCAGGCGTGGATGCGCTCGCACACCTCTTGATGCAGGGCCGGGTCGCGCACCACGCCGCCCTTGCCGACACGATCGGGGCCAACCTCGAATTGCGGCTTGATGAGGGCAACCGCCATTGCAGTGGGCTTGGTCAAGGATAAGGCGGTGGGCAGCACGGTCTCCAGGCCGATGAAGCTCGCGTCGCATACCACCCAATCGGTCGGCTCCGGAATCTCCTTGGGCGAAAGATGGCGCGCGTTCGTGCGCTCCAGCACCACGACATGCGGATCGTTGCGCAGCTTCCAGGCAAGCTGGCCGTGGCCGACATCGACCGCATAAACCTTCGCCGCGCCATGAGCCAGGAGCACGTCGGTGAAGCCGCCCGTCGAGGCACCCACGTCGATGGCGATCGCGCCTGTGGGATCGAGCGCGAAATGGGAAAGAGCATGCGCCAGCTTCAAGCCGCCGCGCGAGACCCAGGGATGGTCCTGGCCCTTCACATCCAGCGGCGCGTCATCGGGAACCAGATCGCCGGCCTTGGCGATGCGGCGGTCGGCGCTGAAGACCTTGCCCGCCATGATCAGCGCCTGGGCCTTCGCGCGGGATTCGACCAGGCCGCGCTCGACCAGCAGCTTGTCGGCGCGTTCCCTCGCCATCAGGCAACGAGGCGCGCCGACAGGCGGCGCCAGCGCAGCAAGAGCAGGGCCGCGGAAACAGCTAGCCCGATGGCCAAGCCGTACCACAACCCGATTGCGCCCAGATCGAACAGGAAAGCCAAGGCGACGCCGCTGCCCAGGCCGAAGACCCAGTAACCGAGGCCGCAGATGATCATCGGCACCTTGGTGTCCTTGAGGCCGCGCAACGCGCCTTGTGTCGTCACCTGAGTGCCGTCCACCACCTGGAAGATCGCCGCCAGCACGAACAGCTCGATGGCGATGACGATCGCCGCCTGGTTGGCCGGATCGGCGGAATCGAGGTAAAAGCCGGTCAGCAGGCGTGGCCAGAACCACATGATGGCAGCCGCCAGCAGCATCCACATGATCCCGAGCGCGACCGCCACGTCGCCCGCCCGGCGCGCGGCCCGCAGCTGCCCGGCACCGACGGCATAGCCGACGCGCACGGTTGCCGCCTGCGACAAGGCATATGGCACCATGAAGCTGACCGCGCAGACATTCAGGACAACGCTGTGCGCCGCGAGGGCCTGGGTGGAAATGATACCCATCAGCACTGTCGATACGAAGAACAGGCCAGTCTCGAACAGGTACGCGAGCGCGATCGGGATGCCGACATGGAACAGCTCGCGCATCATCTCCTTGTTGACCGACAGCAGCCCGGAAAATACCCGGTAATGGCGCAGGCGCGGGACGAATTGCACATACACGACGATCATGACTAGGTGCAGAACGGCAATGATGGTTCCGTTCATGCCGACCGCCGCCGCGCCCATCGCCGGCGCACCCCAGTTCCCGTACATGAAGATGTAGTTCAGCAGCACGGCCAGAGGCAGGCCGGCGATCGCACAGACCGTGACGATGGTAGGCCGCCTCATCACCGTCACGAAATTACGCAGCACGGTGAACCAGAAAGCCAGCGGCACCCAGCCCAAGCCGTAGAGCACGATGGCGCGCACCTGGCGCACGACTTCGGGATCGTCCTCCACATAGGGCAGCACCTCACGCGCGATGAGCAGCAGGCCGATGATGGGCACACTCAGAAGAGTTGCCATCACAAAGCCCTGCTGCATGGAACGCGAGACGGCTGCCGCGTCGTCGGCACCATGCGCTTGCGCGCCCACCGCACCCGTGGCCGCGATCGCCCCCATGCCCCAGAACATCACCGTGAAGATCAGCTGCAGGCCATAGCTCGCGGCGCCGAGCGCAACGTCGCCCAGCTCTCCAGCCATTTTGTAGTCGATGACACCCATCCCCATTTCCGCGAGCAGGCCGCCCGCGATGGGGATGGTCAGAATCAGCGTCTCGCAGACCTCACGGCGCCAGTTCGGCGCCACGGCGAGCGTGTCGGCAGCAACGGCCGCGTGTGTGATATCGCTCGACATGGGTCCATCATTCCGGCTTACGACCCTTGAGGATCAGCTCTTGCGGGTGATCACGAAGTCGGTCATCCAGCGCAGGGGATCCGCCTTGGCGCCGAAAATCTCCAGATGGCCATTGGCCTGATCACCCAGCAGCCGCGCCTGCGCCCGCGCCCGCTCTAGCCCGAGGATCGACACGAAGGTCGCCTTGCCCGCGGCCGCGTCGGCGCCGACCGGCTTGCCAGTCTCGGCCGCGGTGCCTTCGGCGTCCAGCAGGTCGTCGACGATCTGGAACGCGAGGCCCAGATCGTGGGCATAGGACACCAGGGCCTGGCGCATATGCGGCGGGGCGTGGCCGAGGATGCCACCGGCCTCGCAGGAGAAGGCGATGATCTCGCCCGTCTTCAACCGCTGCAGGCGCGTAATGGCGCCGATATCGAGCCGCTCATGCTCCGCCAGCAAATCGATCATCTGCCCGCCCACCATCCCAGCCGCGCCGGCAGCCTTCGCCAGGGCGTGCGCGAGGTCGGCGCGCACGTGCCCATCGGGATGGGTCGCCGGATCGGCCAGCACCTCGAACGCCATGGTGAGCAATCCGTCGCCGGCCAGGATCGCCGTCGCCTCGTCGAACTCCTTGTGCGCCGTCGGGCGGCCGCGGCGCAGGTCGCTGTTGTCCATCGCCGGCAGATCGTCGTGCACGAGGCTGTAGCAATGCAGCATCTCGACGGCGGCCGCCGTGCGCAGCGCATAATCGCTATGCACGTCGAACAAGCCCGCGCTATTGATCACCAGATAGGGCCGGATGCGCTTGCCGCCGCCCATGGTGGCGTAGCGCATGGCATCGACCACGCGCCCCTCCGCCCCCATCACCGGCGGCAACAGCTGGTCCAGCATGCGATTGGCCGCCGCTGCGGCTTCGTTCAATGCACGTTCGATCGACAAATGTGAGATCCCCTGAAGAAGAAATTCCGACGGCTAGTCCAGCTTGGTGGGTTCGACGCCCACCGAGCCGTCCTGGGACAATACAATCTTCTCGACCTTGAGCTGCGCCTCGCGCAGCTTCGCCTCGCAATGGCGCTTCAAAGCCGCCCCGCGCTCGTATGCCTTGATCGCGTCCTCGAGCTTGTTGTCGCCGCGCTCCAGGCGCTTCACCAGCTCCTGCAACTCGGCCAGCGCCTCTTCAAAGCTCAAGGCTGCGATGTCGGCCGGAACGCTCGTCCCGGTCGCCTGGTCCTGGGCCATTCCCTTGCCTCTAAACGATTGCCCCGCGTCCGGCGAACGCGGGGTCCATTCCATGATTCGGGGCGGCATTCTATCGACGCCCCTCCCCCTCAGCAAGGCCGGCGGAATCGAGCCAAGTGGCTGAAAAGATCAGGTTTTTGCCGCGAGCAGGGCAGCCACATGGGCGGCCGAACTCTCCGCCAGGGCTTCCAGGTCGTAGCCGCCTTCGAGCGTTGAGACCAGCCGGCCGCCGCAATGTGTCTTCGCCACCTCGCACAGCCGCTCGGTCACCCAGCCGAAATCCTCCGCTTCCAGCTCGAGGCTCGCCAGCGGATCGGCGCGGTGCGCATCGAACCCGGCGGAGATCATGACCAGTTCCGGCTTGAACCGGTCGAGCGCCGGCAACACGATCTCCTCATACGCATCGCGGAACTCATCGCTGCCTGCGAAGGGCGGCAGCGGCGCGTTGCAGACGTTCCCGACACCTTTTTCGCTGCGCGCGCCGGTGCCGGGATAGAGCGGCATCTGGTGCGTGGATGCGTAAAAGATCTGCGCATCATGCTCGAACATGTGCTGCGTGCCATTGCCGTGATGCACGTCGAAGTCGATGATCGCGACGCGCTTGAGGCCATGCGCCGCGCACGCATGAGCCGCGCCGATCGCCACATTGTTGAACAGGCAGAAGCCCATCGCCATGTCGCTCTCGGCATGATGACCGGGGGGACGCACGCCGCAGAACGCGTTGGCGGCGCCGTTCTTCAGCACCAGATCGACCGCCGCGATCATCGCCCCGGCCGCACGCAACGCCGCTTCGCCGGAGCCGGCCGATATCAGCGTATCGCCATCCAGCGCGACCCAGCCGCGCTGCGGCGTGCGCGCAAGCAGGTCCTGCGCATAGGCTTTGTCATGGACGCGCGTGATGTGCGAAATCTCGGCCAGCGGCGCTTCGCGCCGCTCCAGCTTGCTGAATTCCGGTTCACCCAACGCCAGCAACACGGCCTCGAGCCGTTGGGGGCGTTCCGGATGTCCCTGCCCGGTATCGTGCTCAAGGCAGGCGGGATGCGTGAAGAAGGCGGTGGTCATTCATCCTCTCCTTCTTCCGGCGCTGCTAGCGCCGGCGCTCCAACTCGAAAACGGCCTCACCCTCCCGATCAGGATCTTTTCATCAGTCAACCGCACAAAATCCAACAACGCAATACCTACGCAAGACAGCCGCACCATCACAGCGGCCGGATAGTCGCTCAAATCGCCGAATTCCGGCCTGGGTGCGGGTTCGGCGCTGTAGCGTGGAAAGGAACAGGCGGCACCGCCGAGCGTCGTGATCGGCCCCTCCGCCAAGTGCAGGGTGCGGCCAAGCTGCGCCTTAGCCGCAGCCGCGCGCACCACATCGGCCGGCGGCTTGCGAATGGCAGCGACCGTCCAATCCCCCATGAGCCAGCCGTAGCCGGATGGCGAAGCGGCGTTGCCGCCGCCCTTGCCAGGCTGCAGCTCGGCAATGCGCGCGCGATAGAGCGCAATCAGGCAGCCGATCGCACCGACCTCGATCGCAGGATCGCGGTCGACCCCACAGGTACCCGAACGGCTTCGCGCCCAGGCACGCTGCTCCTCACGCAACAGGAGCTGCGCTTCGCCCACGCGCGTCGCCAGCGCTGCATGATAGCTGTCCGCCAACGCGCGGTCGAGATCGGCCAAGGTGGCATCGGCGCAGATCAGCACTTCGATCGGCGTCGTGGCGGCGGCACAATCGAAGCTCGGCTGCACATCCGCATCCTGCGCCACCGCGGGCCACGCCGCGATCGCAAAGGCGCAAGCGGCCAGCCAGAATTTCAGAACCCGTCTCACGATCTTGCACCCACGCGAAAGGCGGCCGCAAGGGTCGCGAGCCAGCCGCCGATCATCATGGCGCCGCCCACTGGCGTGATGGTCGCGAACCATCCTTGCCCCGTCCAGGCATAGAGATAGAGGGAGCCGCCGAACAGGAGCGCGCCCACGCCAAAGCCGGTCCCCGCCACCGCAATGAGGCGCGTGGCATGGCGCGTGGCAAGCGCCGCGAGACCGAGCAGCGCCACCGCGTGCCACAACTGATAGGAGGCGCCGGTACGAATCCAGTCCAGCGCCGCCGGTGACAATCTTCCCTCGAGCCCGTGCGCGGCCCAGGCTCCAAATGCGACGCCCATCGCGCCATTCAGTCCAGCCGCTGCCAGAAATTTGTGCAACCACCCCTCCACACTTTTCATGCTGGTCGCAGCATGCTGCGTCGTCTATCTATGGCAAAGCCATCGCCCGGAAAAGACCATGACGGAAACACCTATTCTGCTCCAGCGCGACGGCGCCGTTGCGCGCCTGATCCTCAACCGGCCGGACAAGCTCAACAGCCTGACGCTGGGGATGCTCGTGGATCTGAGCGCGGCTTTGACGGATATCGACGGCGACGACACGGTGCGCGCCGTCATTCTGACGGGCACGGGACGCGGGTTCTGCGCGGGGCAGGATCTCACTGATCACGAAGCGATGGACGACACGCGCGCCGTGCGATCCGTGGTCGAGCGTCATTACAATCCTGTGATACGGCAGCTGCGATCGTTGCCCCAGCCGGTGATCGCGGCGGTCAATGGCGTCGCCGCGGGTGCGGGCTGCTCGCTGGCCCTCGCCTGTGACATCGCCATTGCAACAGAGAGCGCAAAGTTCAGCAACGCTTTCGTCAATATCGGATTGATCCCAGATGGCGGTGGCAGCTACTTCCTTCCGCGGATGGTGGGCCAGGCGCGCGCGCTGGGGCTGTCGCTGCTGGGCGAACCGATCGAGGCAAAGACTGCGGCGGAGTGGGGCTTGATCTGGAGGTCCGTCGCCGATACGGATTTCACGAAGGACGTGGATGCGCTGGCTAGGCGCTTGGCCGACATGCCGACGGCGGCGATCGGCCTCATCAAGCATGCGATCAATGTCAGCGGCCATCATTCGCTGGAACAGCAGCTGGCGGTCGAAGCGGAGCTGCAGGCACAAGCGGCCGAGACCGAGGATTACCAGGAAGGCCGCGCCGCCTTCCTTGAGAAGCGCAAGCCGCGTTTCATCGGCCGGTAACTGACCTGACTTGAAGGACACAGAGTCGATGGCGAAGTTCGGCATCGGACAACCTATGCGACGCATGGAGGACGGCAGGTTCCTGACCGGCGCGGGGCGCTATGTCGGGGACATCGACCTGCCGCGCCAATTGCATGGCCTGTTCCTGCGCTCGCCCCATGCCCATGCGAAGATCAAGAGCATCGACGTGAGCGCCGCGCGCGCGATGCCGGGCGTCGTCCTGGTCGCGACCGCCGCGGACATGAAGGAGCTGGGCGGCATCTCGGCCGACGCGGGCCTGAAGAACAAGGACGGCACCGACAGCGCGCGCCCTGTGCGCTGGCCGCTGGCCAAGGATCGCGTGCGCCATGTGGGCGAGGCGATCGCGCTGGTGGCGGCTGAAACCGTCGAGCAGGCGAAGGACGCGCTGGAAGCGATCCAGATCGATTTCGATCCGCTGCCGGTCGTGACCGATCCGGTCGCCGCGCTGAAGCCGGACGCACCGCAATTGCACGAGGAGGCACCGGGCAACCTGTGCTTCGACTGGGAGCTCGGCGAGCAGGCGCCGACCGAGGCGGCCTTTGCCAAAGCGGCGAAAGTCGTGCGCCTGGAGCTCATCAACAACCGCGTGGTGGTGCATTCCATGGAACCGCGGGGCGCGGTCGGCGCTTATGACGCCTATGACGGCCGCTACACGCTCCATGTCTCCAGCCAGGGCAGCCACTGGATCCAGCGCTGGCTGGTGGAAGATGTCTTGCGCCTCCCGCGCGACCGCGTGCGCGTCATCACCAATGATGTCGGCGGCGGCTTCGGCATGAAGGCCGTCAACTATCCGGAATATGGCGCGCTGCTGTGGGCGGCGAAGACGGCCGGCCGGCCGATCAAGTGGATCGCCGAGCGCGGCGAGGCATTCTTGTCCGACACCCATGGCCGCGATCACGTCAGCGTCGCGGAGATGGCGCTGGATCGCGACGGGCACTTCCTCGCTCTACGCGTGAAGACCATCGCCAACATGGGCGGATCGCTCTCGAACTTCGCGCCCTACATCCCGACGTTCGTCGGCGCGCCGATGAATGTCGGAATCTACAAGATTCCGACGGCGCATCTCAGCATCCGCGGCGCCTTCACGAACACGGTTCCGGTCGAGGCTTATCGCGGCGCCGGCCGGCCCGAGGCCGCTTATCTCATCGAGCGGCTGGTCGACACCTGCGCGCGCGAGACCGGCCTTACTCCCGACGAAATCCGCCGCCGCAACATGATCCCGCCCGAGGCAATGCCGTACGAGACTGCGCTCGGCGAGAGTTACGACAGCGGCGAGTTCGCGCGCCTGATGAACGAAGGCATGAAACTCGCCGACTGGGCGGGATTCCCGGCACGGCGCGAACAATCCAAGGATAAGGGCAAGCTGCGCGGCATCGGCATGGCGACCTATATCGAATCCTGCGCCGGCGGCGAGGAGGAGATCGCGGAGCTGCGGATCGAATCCGATGGCGGCGTCGCCATCGTGATCGGCACGCAATCCAACGGCCAAGGCCATGCCACGGCCTATGCGCAGCTGGTTGCCGAGCAGCTCGGCATCGATCCACGCCGCGTGCGCCTGATCCAGGGCGACACCGATCAGATGCCATATGGTGGCGCCACCGCCGGCTCGCGCTCGTTGAATGCCGGGGGCCACGCGATCGTGAATGCCGCCAACAAGGTGATCGCCAAGGGCAAGCGCATCGCTGCGGTGCTGCTGGAATCCGCGGAAGCGGACATCGAGTTCGCGGAAGGCAGTTTTTCGGTGACCGGCACGGACCGTGCGCTCAGCTTTGACGAGGTCGCGGCGGCAGCCTACGACAGCGATGTCGCGGAGGAGCTGGGCGAGTTCGGCTTTGCCGAGCGCGCGCATTTCAAGCCACCCGCCAACACCTATCCCAACGGCTGCCACATCTGTGAGCTGGAGGTCGATCCCGACACCGGCATCATAGATGTGCTCCGCTACAACGTGATCGATGATTTCGGCAAGATCGTGAATCCGCTGCTGGTCGAAGGTCAGATTCATGGCGGCGTTGCGCAGGGCCTGGGCCAGGCCTTGCATGAGCATGTGGTGTATGATCCGGAAAGCGGCCAGCTTCTGTCCGGCTCGCTCGTGGACTACACGCTCCCGCGCGCCGATCATCTGCCGGACATCGAATGCAAGTTCATCGAAGTGCCCTGCCGCACCAATCCGCTCGGCATCAAGGGCGCGGGGGAAGCAGGCGCCATCGCCGCGCCGGCTGCCGTCATGAATGCGCTGGTCGATGCACTAGCGGCGCGCGGCGTCGCGCACATAGATATGCCCGCAACACCGCTGGCGGTTTGGCAAGCACTACAAACGGCACGAAAGGTCTAGGCCATTGACCCACGCACAACTCGCAGAAGAGCTGACGCAGATCGCCCGCCTCGCCGGCGACGAGATCATGAAGGTGTACGCAGGGGATTTCACCGCCGCGCGCAAGGCGGACAAGTCGCCGGTCACGGCGGCGGACGTCGCCGCGGAGGCGGTGATCGTCGCCGCATTGCGCCGCCTGACGCCCGACATTCCGGTGGTCGCCGAAGAAGAGGCGCATGCCCATGGCTTGCCGGAGCACGCGCCCGAGCGCTTCTGGCTGGTCGACCCGCTCGACGGCACCAAGGAGTTCGTCGCACGCAACGGCGAGTTCACGGTCAACATCGCCTTGGTGGACGGAACGAAACCCGTGCTGGGGATCGTCTACCTGCCGGCGCTCAATGAAATCTATCGCGGCCATTCCGGCATCGCGGAGCGCAGCTTCAATGGGTCCGCGTTCGAACGCGTTGCGGCACGCGATCTGCCGGCAGAGGGCGCAACCATGACCATCAGCCGCTCGCACGCTGCGGACGAACGGGTGAAAGCCGAGGCGCTGGGCGAGCACGTGAACGACACGATCGTGGCGGGCTCGTCGCTCAAATTCTGCCGCTTGGCGGAAGGCGTGGCCGACCTCTATCCACGCTTCGGCACGACCATGGAGTGGGACACGGCCGCCGGCCACGCCGTTCTTGCGGCGGCGGGCGGATCGGTGGCGACAGTGGAAGGCGGGCCTCTCACCTACGGCAAGCCGGGTTTCCGTAATCCGCATTTCATTGCCCGCGGACGCCGTGGCTAGACGACTGCAGCCGACCTTGACTGAGATCGGCGACGCGGCCCGTGCCTTGCGCCAGGGCAAGCTGGTCGCCTTCCCCACGGAAACGGTCTATGGCCTAGGCGGTGACGCCACCAGCGATCGCGCGGTCGCCGCGATCTTTTCCGCCAAGGGACGGCCGAGCTTCAACCCGCTCATCGTGCATGTTGCCAGCGCCACCGACGCGGTCCAGTTCGCCGAGGTGTCGGCGAACGCACAGGCGGTGGCGCGCAGCTTCTGGCCGGGGCCGCTCACCATGGTTCTGCCGCGGCGGCGCGATTGCCGCATCTCGCTGTTGGCGACCGCGGGACTCGACAGCGTCGCGATCCGCGTACCGGCACACACGATCGCGCAAACGCTGCTGACGATGACAGGACTGCCGCTGGCAGCACCCAGCGCCAATCCCTCCGGACGCCTGTCGCCGACCAGTGCCGACCATGTGCTGGCAGACCTTGGCGACAACGTGGAGTTCGTCATCGACGGCGGCGCCTGCACGGTGGGCGTCGAGTCGACGGTGCTCAGCCTGCTCGACGACAAGCCGCGCATCCTGCGGCCCGGGGGCGTGCCGGCGGAAGCGATCGCCGAGGTCCTGCAGGAGCCGGTCACGATCGAGACAGGTGCCGAGGATTCCGCGGCGCCGCGTTCGCCGGGGCGCTTGCTCAGCCACTATGCTCCGTCGCTACCCGTGCGCCTCAATGCCGCGGCGGCGGAGCCAGGCGAGATACTGCTCGGTTTCGGGCCGTCGGCGCCCAAGGACGCGCTCAATCTCAGCCCCATCGGCGACCTGCAGGAAGCGGCTGCGAACCTGTTCGCGTTGCTGCGCCGCCTGGATGATCCGCAATATTGCGCCATTGCGGTGATGCCGGTGCCGGAGACCGGCCTCGGCATCGCCATTAACGATCGCCTGCGTCGCGCAGCCGCAGCGCGCTAGCCGGATTCGCCGGTTCGTCCGTGGTTCAGGTCACAATATCCTGATCAAAATACAGTTTCCCCGTCTTCGCGACTTGTTCCATCATGAGCCATCGGACAGGGGCGGAGTCGCAATCCGCCATCGACACATCAACGGGGAGCATTCATGCGTCTCTCTCGCCTTGCCATCGCGGCTGCGGCCGCGTGTGCCGCCTTGGCCTTGCCCGCTGCGGCGCGGGCCGACGTCAATCTCGGCAGCCTGGTCTGCAACGTATCCTCCGGCTTCGGGTATCTGATCGGGTCCAACCGCAATGTGAGTTGCGTGTTCAACCGCGCCAACGGAGCGGTCGAGCGCTACAACGGCCAGATCCGCGATTGGGGCTTCGACCTCGGCTATTTTCATGCGGGATCGATCGTGTGGGGGGTCATCGCACCGGGCGACAACGTCGCCCCGGGCGCGCTGGCAGGTGACTACACGGGCGCGGGGGCCGGAGGCTCGGCTGGAATCGGCGTCAAGGTCAATCTGTTGTTCGGTGGCGACGGCGGCAAGATCTCGCTCCAGCCGTTGCAGGTCGAAGGCAATGTCGGAATTGGCGCCAATGTCGGTGTCACGCGCCTATCGCTTTCCTACACACAGTAGCTATCGCGAGGCCGCCCGATGGACTCGCTGATCGCGGGTCTGCAGGCGATCGTCGGTGCGCGCCACTGCCTGATCGAGCCGGACACCCAAGCGCCCTTCGTTGCCGATTGGCGCGGCATCTATCATGGCCGCGCGCGGGCCGTTGTGCTGCCCGGCACGGTCGCGGAGGTACAGGCCATCGTGCGCCTGGCGCGGCAGCATCACGCGCCGATCGTGCCGCAGGGTGGCAATACCGGTCTCAGCGGCGGCGCCACGCCCGATGACAGCGGCAGGGCGATTCTCCTGAGCCTGAAGCGGCTCACCAAAGTGCGCACCATCGATCCGCTCAACAACTCCATGATCGCGGAAGCCGGTTGCATCCTCGCCAACCTGCAGCAGGCAGCGAACGAAGCCGACCGCCTGTTTCCGCTGAGCCTGTCGGCGGAGGGCACCTGCCAGATCGGCGGCAACCTCGCCACCAATGCCGGCGGCATCAATGTGCTGCGCTACGGCAATGCGCGCGACCTCTGCCTTGGGCTGGAGATCGTGCTGCCCGACGGCACGCTGCTCTCCAACCTGCACGGCCTGCGCAAGGACAATACGGGGTACGATCTCAAGCAGATCTTCATCGGCTCGGAAGGAACGCTCGGCATCATCACGGCCGCGGCCTTGAAGCTGTTCCCGAAACCGGTCGCGCGCGCCACGTCCGTTGTCGCGCTGTCGGACCTCGACGTCGCCCCGGCCTTGCTGGCGCGTTGCCGCGCCGGTTTGGCCGATCAGCTGGTGAGCTTCGAGCTTCTGCCGCGCTTCGGGATCGAGCTGGGGCAGCGCTTCATGCCGGGGCTCGCCTGGCCGCTCGAGCGTCTCGCCGACTGGTCCATTCTCATCGAAGCCAACACCAGTTCCGCCGCCTTCGACATTCGCGCCGCGATGGAGCAGTGCTTGGCCGACGCGCTGGACGCGGGCGAGATCATCGACGCCGCGGTCGCTAGCTCCGAAGCGCAATCCCTCGTCCTGTGGCAGCTGCGTGAAGGCATTGTCGAGGGCCAGAACCGAACGGGCGCCAGCATCAAACACGATGTTTCGGTGCCGGTCGCGCAGGTGCCGGCTTTCGTCAAGGCCGGATTCGAGGCCGTCCTTGCCGCCTGGCCCGAAGCGCGCCTGCTGGCCTTCGGCCATCTCGGCGACGGCAATATCCATTTCAACCTGACCCAGCCGGAAGGCGAAAGCAAAGCGCAGTTCCTCGCCCGCACCGAAGGGATGAACCGCATCGTCCACGACCTCGTCGCGCGCTTCGCCGGCTCGATCAGCGCCGAGCACGGCATCGGCCAGCTGCGCCGCGCCGAACTGCAGCACCGCAAGCCTGCGGCGGAACTCGACCTCATGCGTCGGATAAAGCGCATGCTCGATCCGGACGATTTGATGAATCCGGGGAAGCTGGTGTGAGAAGGATGCCCCCCACTGTTAGCCCATAACCGTCACGGTCGGGCTTGGTCCGACCATCCATATGTGGACGGCCCTTTGCCTGCAAGGTTGATTGGATGGTTGAGCAGGTCCGATCGCTTGCGTCCATATGTCCGGCCTGTTGGTGCGATCGTGACTGATCGCGGGCCA
>NZ_QORW01000021.1 GCF_003574735.1 Dongia deserti | reverse complement strand
ACCACGGCTACAAGATGATCGGCGTCGGCAAGCTGGTGGCGGACGATCTCTGCGGCAACGAGAGCGACCTGCTCAGCCCGTTCCGCTTCTCCCGCTTCGCCGAAGGCAAGCTGCATCCGACCTCGCACTCGCCGTTCCCGTGGAGTTGAGGGATGCTTGCGCCCGCTCCACTGTCACCCCGGACAGCCACGCGGAGCGCAGCGATCGCGTGGCGTGATCCGGGGCCTATGGAGCATTGCCGTGGCGTCGATGGATCGCATGGGTCCCGGCTCTACGCCGCTGCGCGGCTTGGCCGGGATGACGGTTTTTGGGGAGATCGACTGAAGACGCATTGAACTGCTGGCAGGGAGCACGTCTTGCGCGCCGCGCGTGGGGCGACGTGAATGCAGATAGGGAGAGGAGGACCGCGATGACCGATTTGGAAGCCCATGTCAATCAGCCTGGCCGCGCCGAGCTGGTGAAGAAGGTTCGAGAGAAGATCAACGAGCTGGGCATCACCTATATCTATTACCAGTTCGTCTCGGTGACTGGCCGCATCGTCGGCAAGGGCATCCCCGCCGATCACTGGGAAGCGACCGCGGAGCGCGGCTTCCAGCTGGTCTATGGTTCCACTGCCAACCTGTTCGTCGACCGCCACAGAAATTATATCGGCTACGGCCCGGAGGCCTCCGAACTGGTCGGCATTCCCGATCCCGAGACCTTCGTGCAGCTGCCGTGGGACAAGAGGGTCGCGCGCGTGTTCTGCACCTGCTTCCGCAATCGCGAGGAGAGGGTAAATCCCGGCGGCCATCTGACATCGGACTGCCGCGGCAACCTGCGCATCCTGCATGACGAGTTCCGCAAGAAGCATGGCGGCCTGCATCTGCGCCACGGCTGCGAGCCGGAGATGATGTGGCTGAAGAAGGGCGAGGATGGGCTGCCGCACGGCGGCTACACCAAGCCCAACTGCTATCACATCGACCAGTTCGAGATGTTGCGGCCGGTGTTCCTCAAGGTCATCGAGTATGGCCGCGCCATGGGCCTCGACATGATCCAGGGCGATCACGAGGACGCGCCGGGCCAACTCGAGCTCAACTTCATGTTCGATGACGCGCTGCGCACCGCGGACCGCCTCACCACCTATCGCCAGATCTGCGCGCAGGTGGCGCGCGAGTTCAACATCATCGCCTGCTTCATGCCGAAGCCTTTTATGGGCGTGTCGGCGAGCGGCTGCCACCACAACCTCTCGCTCTGGAAAGGTGGCGAGGACAAAGTGAACGTGCTGGGCAATGGCGAGTCGCTGCCCGGCATGCCGGAGGTCTTCAGCTATCGCAAGGGCGGCGAGAACACCTTCCTGCCGCTGCCGGGCGATGCCAAGCCGGGCCCAGTCGGTCTCAATTGCATCGGCGGCGTGGTCAAGAACGTGCGCGCGCTGACCGCGATCGGCTCCTCCACCGTCAACTCCTATCGCCGGCTGTGGGACACCGGCTTCTGGGCGCCGGTCTATGCCGACTGGGGCTACCAGAACCGCACCTGCGCGCTGCGCATCTCGGCGCCCGGCCGGTTCGAATACCGCTCGGTGGATTCGGCGGTCAATCCGTACTTGATGGCCGCGGCCCTGCTGCAAGCGTTCGATGACGGCATCGCCAACAACATAGACCCGGGCGAGCCGGAGGAGCGCAACATCTACGCGGCGATGGCTGCCGGCAAGAAGGTGCAGAAGCTGCCGATGTCGCTGGGCGAGGCGCTCGACGCGCTCGAACAGAACGAAGTGGTGAAACGCGCGATGCCCGACGAGATGTATCGCGTCTTCATGCACTACAAGCGCGACGAATGGGAGAAGTTCAACGCCACCGTCACGCGCTGGGACCTCGAGCAGTATTGGGACTACCTGCCGTGATGCGGGCGCTGGCGATCATCGCGAGCCCAAACAAACACCCCCTCTCCCCTCGCGGGAGAGGGATGCGAAGGCTTAGCGAACGTAGTGAGCTTAGCCGAAGCTGGGTGAGGGGGCGCGCTGTAGGCGCACAGCGCGCAAGCGCTGCACATAGCGCTGCAAGGGCGCTCTTGCGAGCGCGCGCACCTGTCGGTGCGCCACCCCTCATCCAACTCCGGCTAGGCTCGGCTACGCCTCGCCAAGCCTCCGTATCCTTCTCCCGCAAGGGGAGAAGGGGACTCTCCTTCGGGAGAGGGGGACTATTCAATAAGGAGAAAACGCCATGTGCGGAATTGCTGGGTTGATTCACCGGCGCAAGACCGGGGACGTCGGCACCGAGATGACCAGCATGCTGAAGTCGCTGAAGCATCGCGGCCCGGATTCCACCGGCTTCGCGCTCTACGGCCAGCCGAAGGGCAACGAGCTGGTGCTACGCTTCAAGGTCGCCGAGCAGGACGAGATGTTGAAGGGCTTCGACATCCGCCGCGAGGTGAAGGAGCGGCGCGCCGAGGTCGACAAGCGGCTGCAGGAACTCGGCGCCAAGATCGTCAAGGAGGAAGAAGCGACGGAATATGCCTTCCGTTATCGCATCGCCTTCGATGGCGACCGGCGCAAGCTGGCCGACTATATCGAGGACGTGGAAGGCGCCGAGATCCTCTCACTCGGCCTCGGGCTCGAGCTGATCAAGGATCTGGGCGATGCGGAGCGCGTGTCGAACCAGTATCACCTGAGCGGCTTCATCGGCACCCATGGGATCGGCCACACCCGCATGGCGACGGAGTCCGACGTGGACATCCGTTCGGCGCATCCCTATTGGGCGTATCCGTTCGCCGACGTTTCGGTGGTGCATAACGGGCAGCTCACCAACTACTGGAAGGGGCGCCGCGCGCTGGAGCATCGCGGGCACCGCTTCATGTCGAACTGCGACTCCGAGCTGATCGCGGTCTATCTCGCCGACAAGATGCAGCAGGGCGCCAAGCTCGACGAGGCGATGAAGGATTCGATTCACGAACTCGATGGCGTCTTCACCTACATCGTCGCGACGGCGGACTCCCTCGGCATGGCCAAGGACGTGATGGCGGCCAAGCCGATGGTGCTCTACGAGAGCGACGATTTCATCGCGCTCGCTTCGGAGGAGGTGGCGATCCGCAGCGTGTTCCCGCACGAGATCGATACCTGGGATCCGTACGAAGGCGAAGTGCGGGTGTGGAAAGCGGAGGGGCGGGCTTAAGCAGTCCGCGCGATTTTCAGGCATACCCAAGTTCCGGGAGACAGACGACCCATGGCTCAGCGTTCAATGCAGATGGGCATGCACACCGAAAAGCTGTCGGGCAAGACCCAGCAGCGTTTCTTCTCGCCGACGGAGGAGGAGAACTTCCTCTATCCCGACGGCTATGACGTCGATTTCAACAAGCGCGCCGAGTTCGATGCCGGGCCGCTCTCTCCGCAGGAGATCAACCTCAAGCTCCGCGAGCTGATGGGCCAGGGCAACGGCACCATCGTGATGCACAATCCCGGCGCCAAGCACAGCGTCGCGGTCGGCCTGCTGCAGCGGCTCAACCTGCACATCAAGGGCAGCCTGGGCTATTTCGGCTGTGGCCTCATCGATGGACCGAACATCAGCATCTCCGGTCGCGTCGGCTGGTCCTGTGCCGAGAACATGCTGAGCGGGCGTGTGGTGATCGAGAAGAACGCGGGCTCGACCTTCGGCGCGGCGATCCGCGGTGGCGACCTGGTCTGCAAGGGCGATGTCGGCGCGCGCGTCGGCATCGACCAGAAAGGCGGCACCATCCTGATCGGCGGGCGGGCCGGCGCCTTCTGCGGCTTCATGATGCAGCGCGGGCGCATGATCATCCTGGGTGATGCCGGCAAGAACCTCGGCGATTCCATGTATGACGGCACGATCTATGTCGGCGGCAAGATCGCCGGCCTCGGCGTCGACGCGGTCGAAGGCGAGATGACCGACCTCGAGGTGCAGTGGCTGGAGCGCAAGCTGAAGATGTACGGGCTCGAGGCGCCGAACGGGGTCAAGAACCTCACCAAGATTGTCGCCGGCAAGCAGCTGTGGAACTACGACAATCTCGAGCCGACCGAGAAGAAGATCGTTCTGTAAGAGTTCATAGGAGGAACCGCACCATGTCGCAGGAAAAAGTCGCGCCGCAGGTTCAGCCTGTGAAGAAGGCGCAGCGCGATACCAGCCGACTCGGCCAAAGCCGGATTTTCACGCCGGAGGTTATCGACGACATCCATATCAAATCGGAGCTGGGCCGCTATCGCATGCGCGGCTTCTCGCTCTTCAAGAAGATCCCGCATTGGGATGACCTGACCTTCCTGCCCGGCACGCTGACGCGCTTCGTGATCGAAGGCTATCGCGAGAAGTGCCTGACCAAGACCATCATCGGCCCGAAGGCCAAGCGGCCGCTGGAGCTCGACATCCCGGTCTATATCACCGGCATGAGCTTCGGCGCCTTGTCGTTCGAGGCGAAGATCGCGCTGGCACGCGGTGCCACGATGGCGGGGACGGCGACCTGCTCCGGCGAAGGCGGCATGATCCCCGATGAGCGACGCTATTCCTCGAAGTGGTTCTATCAGTGCATCCAGTCGCGCTACGGCTTCAACCCGCACCACCTGCAGCTGGCGGATGCGTGCGAGTTCTTCATCGGCCAGGGCTGCAAGGTGGGCCTGGGCGGACATTTGATGGGCCAGAAGGTGACGGACCAGGTGGCGGAGATGCGCTCGCTGCCGGCCGGCATCGACCAGCGCTCGCCGGCGCGCCATCCGGACTGGCTAGGGCCCGACGATCTCGCGCTCAAGATCCAGGAGATCCGCGAGGCGACCGACCATCAGATTCCGATCCAGCTCAAATTGGGCGCCGCGCGCGTCTATGACGACGTGCGCATGGCGATCAAGTGCGGACCCGACTCGATCTATATCGACGGCATGGAGGGGAGCACGGGTGCCGGCCCGCACCTCGCGACCGAGGATACCGGTGTGCCCGGCATCGCGGCGATCCGCCAGGCGCGCAAGGCGCTGGACGATCTCGGCAAGTCGGGCGAGATCTCGCTGGTCTATGCCGGCGGCATCCGCAACGGCTCCGATGTCGCGAAGGCGCTGGCGCTGGGCGCCGACGCGATCGCGATCGGCCACTCGGCGCTGATGGCCTTGAACTGCAACAAGGACGTACCCGAAGCCGATTACGAGAAGGAGATGGGCGTCGAGGCGGGCTATTGCTATCACTGCCACACCGGCCGTTGCCCGGTCGGCGTCGCGACGCAAGATCCGGTGCTGCGCAAGCGGCTCGATCCCGATGCGGCGGCGGAGCGCGTCTACAACTTCCTGCACACGCTGACCATCGAAGCGCAGATGATGGCGCGCGCCTGCGGCAAGACCGACGTGCACTCGCTGGAGCCGGAGGACCTCGCGGCGCTCACCATGGAAGCCTCGGCGATGGCGATGGTGCCGCTGGCCGGCACGCAGCACACCGTCGGCCGGCCCGACATGACGCGCTACTAGAGGGAGGACGAACGCATGTCCACCAAGACGCAAGACGTCGACAAGTTCATCAAGGATGCCGCCGGCCTCGACACCAAGCGCGAGCAGGAGATCGGCCAGCACATCGGCTACCGCTACGATGTGAACCTAGTGCCGGACTATTCGCGTATCACGCCGTTCCTCGAGCAGTATATCGAGATGATGGGCTGGGACGACCTCAACTGGCTGGAGGACGTCCACATGGGCTACGAGGAAGGCCGCCCCGCGATCTTCGACCGTAACTGCAACGGCTGGGTCACCATCCCGCCGGAGTTGAAGCTGCCCGAGGACCAGCAAGGCCGCGACATGCTCGCGCGCGAACTGCTGATCAAGTTCCAGATGTCGAAGAAGCACCCGCTGTGGGATTTGAAGCGGGCGTATAAGAAGTTCTGAAAGCGCAACTTTCGACATTCTCCAACGCGCTTCCATGAATGTCATCCCGGACAGCCGCGCCAGCGGCTGTCCGTTCGTTGGCTGATCTCATTCGGGCGAATCTGCTGCGTTTCAACGTTATTACCGCATTTTCCTTTTCTACGAAAAAGCGTAATCTACCATCTCGCACGATCGTCCGGCGTCACTCCCCTAGAGGAACGTCATCTAATACGTCGTCGAGCTAATCATGGCGTTAGATCCAACAAGACTGAAAGCAGTCGGCGAACTCCCGCCTGTGCCACATTTTGACGAGAAGCGCGTCCCAGCGAACGAAGAAGAAGCCGCGCGACAGCTGAACTATGCGTTTGGGACTTAGGGGGACATGTTAGGCTATTTCAGTACGCCGTTGACCTATTTGCCTTCTGCGGACTCGAACTCAAAGCGGTCGTGAAAAGAGGAGACCGAAGCAACTTCGATAGGTACTTGCGGTGGCAGTTATTGCTGCGCAGGACGGAGTTATGACTGCCTATCATTTCAGCTGCCTTCTGGCCCGAATCGGTCCGGCAGCGCGTCGATGCAATTCAGTGTCAGACAGAATAAGGCTCGATCGACTTAAGCAAGCTCGAAAGCTATTTAGGGGCAGATTTCCGAACGCTGAAGACCAACGCCACGCCATTAGCCATGCCGGCGAGCAGGTGCTCCCTTTCGTGTTTGCAAACGAACTGCAGCCGGGCCCCATACGAACCTTGCGCGGCGCGATAGTTCAAAATGCATTCCAGACCACACATGAGGATGGCCGGGTTTTCCGATGTGTAATGGACCAGGAATCAGTAGAACGTCTCAATGCCGTCAAAGAGGAAGCATATGCAGGATTGTGGGAGGCGGCTGAGGTCGTAGCTGCCCTCCCACCGCGAGACAGCTAGACTTCCGTGCGCCAGGTGCTGGCGTGGGGCCAGTCGGGCTTGAAGCTCAACACGCGGATTTGTGGGGGCATGTTCGGGTTGAACATGTGGTTGTGCCAGTAGGTGGCCTGGAAGAAGTCGTGTGACTCCGGCAGCTCCGCGACCATGCAGGGAATGCGGTAGCATTCGGTGAACTGCTCGAATTCCAGCACGCAGCGGCCGAGATGCAGCAGGGTCGCGGGCAGGTCCGAAGCGGGGCCGAACAAGGCGGTCAGCTCGTCGCTGAAGTTCTTCGGATACTGGTAGTAGGCGGCGGAGAGGAGCTCCAGCGCCTTGTCGTAGCGCTCGATCGGGTCGTGCGTCTTCTGGCACTGGAAGCGCAGCATCTGCGTGGTGTTGACGGGGTCCTGCTCGATGATCAGCACGATGATGCCGGACGAGAGTTCGTCGCCCGTGGGCGAGAGCACCTTCGGGCGCATGCCTTGCAGCGGGCGGCCGCCCATTTGCCGCGCCGAGAGCTGGCGCAGGCGGCATTGCCAGCCCAGGAAGTCGTCGCGCAGCTGCTGGGCGGCGACGTCGGTCAGGACGATGTTGTTGTCCGGATGAGCCATCACACGAGGGCGTCAACCGAGCGGTACTTGCCCTGATGGAACAGGAGCGGCTTGATGGCGGGGTCGTGGCGCATGCGGATGACGCGGCCGACGAAAATCACGTGATCGCCGCCGTCGTAGGTATGCTCGGTGCGGCATTCGAAATTGGCGGCGCAGCCCGGCAGGATGGGGCAGCCGGAATCCCAGATCTCGAACTGGATCTCCGCCCACTTGTCGGCGGAGGCCTTGGCAAAGCGGGTGGAGAGCTGGGCCTGCCCAAGGCTCAGCACGTTGACCGCGAAATGGTCGGTGGAAAGGAACGCGCGGATGGAATAGGCGCCACGGCTGAGGCTGAACAGGATCAACGGCGGGTCCATCGACACCGAGTTGAAGGAGTTCGCCGTGATGCCGATGGTTTGGCCGCGTGGGTCCAGCGTCGTGATGACGGTGACGCCGGTCGGGAAGCAGCCCAGCGCGTTGCGGAACTCGCGCGGGTCGATTCCCGCATTCTGAAGCCCTGTATCCTGCTGCATCGAAGCCTTTTCGTCCCAACCAATTCGAACCAATTACCGACCGACCTCCAGTTTGGTCGTTGATCGGATTGACCGCATCTTTTAGCATTTCTTCGGCCGTCACAGTAGTGCGGACGCACCGCTGGAAAAGCCTTTCCTGATGGGGAAACAGCCATGCTGATCGATCGCCGCATTCCCAATCTGCCCAGCGAGGTCGAACGCTATCGCGTGCCGGGCGGCGGCGCCTCCATCATGGCGATCGCGCCCGGCGACGGGATCACCATCATCGACGTCGAAGGGCGGCAGCCATGCGAAGTGCTGGCGGCCGACGCGGCGGGCCGCCTGGATCCGGGCTTGATCGGCGGCGGGATCTGCGGCGTCGCCGATGGCCTGTGCGCGATCCTGGCGAGGGAGTCGGAGAGCGCGCGCACCGTGCTGAGCGGCCTCAGCCGGCGGAACATCGCGCTCGGCGAGGCAAAGGCGGTGCGCTTGTTCGGCGGCGACAGCGCGGCGGGCGCGCAGGCGGAATTCACCGCGCAAGGCGCGGGTGTGCTGATCGTCGCGGCGCCGGGCGACGCGGTGCCGCCGGAGAAGCAGGATACCGCGACGGAGATCGAGGTGCGCATCGCACGCGCGGCGCCTCGCTCGGAGGAGTTCGCGCTGCTGCCAGAGCCGCTGGCCGACGCGAAGCTGGACTTCGAAGTGCCGCGTGCCTCCGCGCGCGCCTATGAGGTCAAGGAAGGCGACTACATCCAGATCATCGACCTCTTCGGCCAGCAATGCTCCGACTTCCATTGCTTCAATGCGCGCGCCTTGCAGACGGGCATTGAGCGCGACCTCGACAATACGGTGACGCGCACGCTGCTGGGGCGCGGCTATCCGGGGCCGGGGCTGTTCGCCAAGGTGTTCGACCAGGATTTCCAGCCGCTGGTGGAAGTGGTGCAGGACACCTGCGGGCGGCACGACAATTTCGCGCTCGCCTGCACGGCGAAATACTACGAGGACATGGGTTATCCCGGACACGCGAACTGCTCGGACAATTTCAGCAACGCGCTGGCGCCGTACGGTGTGAAAAAGCGGCGCGGCTGGGCGGCGCTCAATCTCTTCTACAACACGGCGATCGACCACAACAACGTGCTCTATCTCGACGAGCCGTGGTCGCGGCCGGGCGACTTCGTGCTGTTCCGCGCGCTGACCGACCTGGTGTGCGTGTCATCGGCCTGTCCGGACGACATCGACGCCGCCAACGGCTGGAACCCGACGCCCGTGCACATCCGCACCTATCCGGCCAAGGAGCGCTTCTCGCGCGCGGTGGCCTTCCGCAAGACTCCAGATGCCGAGCCCCAGATGACCAAGGAAACCGCGTTCCATCCACGCACGTCGCAGCTCACGCGCAACTTCGCGGAGTATCGCGGCTATTGGCTGCCCAGCCGCTTCAACAACGAGGGACCGATCGGCGAATACTGGGCGGCCAGAGAGCGCGCGGTGATGATCGACCTCTCGCCCTTGCGCAAGTTCGAGGTGACCGGGCCGGATGCAGAGACCTTGCTGCAGCGGGCGGTGACCCGCGATGTGCGCAAGCTGTCGGAAGGGCAGGTGGTCTATTCCGCGATGTGCCACGAGACCGGCGGCATGCTCGACGATTGCACGATCTTCCGGCTGGGCAAGGACAATTTCCGCTTCATCGGCGGCGACGAGGCGAGTGGCCTCGCACTGCGCGAGTTGGGGCAGAAGCTGAGCCTGCGCGCGTGGGTGCGGTCCTCGACGGATCAGCTGCACAATCTCTCAGTGCAGGGGCCGAAGAGCCGCGAGATTCTGAGACACGTCGTGTGGACGCCGCCGGCGCAGACGTCGATCGAGGAGCTGCAATGGTTCCGCTTCACCATCGGGCGCATCGCCGATTTCAACGGCGCGCCGGTCGTGGTCTCGCGTACCGGCTACACCGGCGAGCTCGGCTACGAGGTGTTCTGCCATCCCAAGGATGCCGTGACCGTGTTCGATGCGATTGCGGAGGCAGGCAAGCCGCACGACATCGCGCCGTGCGGGCTGGAAGCGCTCGACATGCTACGCATCGAGGCGGGCCTCATCTTCTACGGCTACGAGTTCTGCGACCAGACCGACCCGTTCGAAGCCGGCATCGGTTTCACGGTCCCGCTCAAGACCAAGACCGAAGACTTCATCGGCCGCGAGGCGCTAGTGCGCCGCAAGGAGCATCCGCAGCGCGTGCTGGTCGGCCTCGACGTCGCGGACAACGAGGCTGCGGTGCATGGCGACGGCGTCTTCATCGGCCGCAACCAGGTCGGCGTCGTGACCAGCGGCACGCGCTCGCCGATCCTCAAAAAGACCATCGCCTTGGCGCGCCTCGACGTTGTGCATGCCGCGCTCGGCACGGATGTCGAAGTCGGCAAGCTCGACGGCAAGATGAAGCGCATCCCCGCTACGGTCGTGCGCTTCCCGCACTACGATCCTGAGAAGACACGGGTCAGGGCTTAGTCGAGGACGCTGCCGGAAGGTGCTGGCGAGGCCTGTCTTGTGACGGCCATGGCGTCGGGATGACGCAGCCTTCTTCCTATTTCAATCAAGGGCAGCGGATCGTCGTACGCCCAAGGGCGGGCGCTCTCTTCATCGCTCGACCGTATCGCCCTGCCGACGCCGATCAGCAGACGAACGAAGGCGTCCGGATGCTCCAGGAAAGAGATCATCGGAATGATCGGAGTCGCCGCGATTCGAGGCAGCCGGGCCTAGCGCTATTCAGCGGCAGTTCAGGCGGGGGACGCGAGACTGCCCGATCCGCAGCATCCTTTGCCCTCAAGTGGATGCGCGGGCCGGCGGCCTCTGCACGAACCCCAAATGCCGTGCATGCCGCCGGCAGCGATGCCCGCATCCTAGAGGCGGACACGCTCGATTTCGAGAATCGTTTCCGCAATGCGCATCCACTTGACCCAGCCGTCGATATCGGCACGTGACTCGCGCTCTTCCGCGCGCCTCTGTGCGCGGTCTGTTGCACGATCACCGAACAGCGCGACCGTCAGCCGGGCGGACTTCCAGATCTCAACCTCGCTGATGATCTTCACATGGCCCTCTTTCAGGTGGCTCCTCGTGCCGCAGCAGGAAGCGCACGTGCTCCTTCGTCAGCAAGAGCGTTTGCTCCAGTGAGCGGACCGTGCGCGTTGCCTGGGTGGCATCGCGGTTGGCGGCGACAAGCCGTTCCACCTGAGCCCAATGCTGGGCGATCAGCCGTTCGAGTTCACTCATCTGCCGCTGCGCGGCGGCAACCACCATCTGGTTCATGCTGTGACCCCAAGACACACAGAATGCGCTTGGGCAATTGAACTCCATGTGCGGTGAACCCGCCCTGAACCACGGGCCCGAGGGGCGCCGAAATTCAGCGTTAAGTCCGGGTTAAGGGCGGAATGATCTCTTAACCTGGGATTAGAGCAGGATCCCTTCCCGGCACCCGATGCCCCAAAGCAAAAGGGCCGAGCAACCGCTCGGCCCTTTGGACAGGATCGTCGAAAACTACTCCGCTGCCTTGGCGGCGTCGGACATCAGCTGTTGGGCGAGCGTCTTCTTCTGCTCGGGTGTCATCTTCTTCACTTCATTCTGAATGGCGCGCTCGTTGATCGCCTGGTTCCAGTAGTCGAGCGATTCGATGCCCAGCAGCGCGTATTTGCCGACGAACTGGCGCAGCACCTCGTTGGTGGGGCCCATGACCCAGCCGGCCTTGCCGTCGCGCAGGTAGCGCTCGATGCCGAGGCCGGGCTTGTAGCCGGTGCCGCCGCAGGCATGCAGCATCTTATCGGTGACGTGGGCCACGTTCTTGGCGGCGGCGAACTTCACCTGCCACATCCAGGAGAGATATTGCGCGCGCGGCAGCACGCTCAGATCCTTGTGGATCGACCAGTCGCAGTCGTTGGTCGCCGCATCCATCGCCTGGGCCATGGAGAAGTCCATCAGGCGGCAGGCATTGGTGTCGATGATCGCCTCGCCCACATAGTCCTGGATGGTCGGGTAGTCACACACGCGCAGGCCGACGTCGACGTGCTTCTTCTTGGTGGTGTGCGACTTGGCGATATCGATCATCGCCATGGAGATGCCGTTCCAGCAGGCCGAGGAGCACAGCAGGAAGAACGGATCCACGCACTCGTCGTTGGAATTGGCACCGTCATTGATCGGGCCGACCAGGCGTTCCTCGGGGATCGTCTTGTTGTTGACGACGAGCGGGCCGGACTGGTTGCCGCGCAGGCCGAGGCCGTCCCAGTTGGCGGGATCGGCTTCCACCTCGTTGCCCATGATGAGGAAGCAGGAGAGATTGGCGTAGTTGCCGCCGAAATCGGGCGAGGTGGTTTGGACGATGTACCAATCGGCGAAACCGCCGGAGGTGGTCCAGGACGCCTTCTTGGTCACCTGCCAGCCGCCGGCCACCTTCTTGGCGCTGGAGGAGACCGGATACCAGAAGTGGCTGCCGGTCTCAGGATCGGAGTACGACAAGGTGCCGACCAGGCAGTCCTTGTCGAGGCGGCTCAGGATGTCCTTGAGCGCCGGATTGTCGTGATGGCGGAAGAGGGCGGCTGCGACCGCGCCCAGATGCATGGTGTAGCACATGGCGGTCGAGGGGCAGCCGTAGCGCGCGATGGTCTCCACGGCCATTGCTGCGGCCACGTGGTTCTGGCCCAGGCCGCCCAGTTCCTTGGGCGCGATCAGGCCGAGGAAGCCATGCTTGGCGAGCGCCTGGAAGTTCTTGCGCGGGTAGAGCAGCTTGCGGTCGCTCTCCACCGCATTTTCGCGCATCACGGTCTGGCAGAGCTCGATCAGCGTCTTCTGCAGCTGCTTCTGCTCGTCGGTCAAAAGCCATTGCGGATCGAACTCGTAGCCGAGGCCCCAGAACGGTTCCTTGCCCCACATCTTGATGTCGCTCATCCCTCCGCTCTCCCTTGCTTTGGCGTTGACATCGGAATCGCTGCCGGCGCGCTCCCTGACCGGCCGGACGCCACAGAAGGTCCATCCTAGCCATTTCCCGGCGGCCGGACCACGGTGGCGACCGGTAACGGCAAGCCGCTAGACCGCTTCTGTGCCATTTCAGAGCCAATTAAACCAATTCTGGTCCAGAGAGTCAAAACAACTTCGCGATGAACGGGGTATCTCTAAGAACCCCACCGCGGCCTGGCCTGGACGCTGGCTTCGCAATACGTCGCGACTGCAGGCTTCTTTGAATGTCAGCCGCTCGGATCGGAAGCAGTTCCAACATGCCCCAGGGTATCTCTGGCTGGTACGAGCGGCTCAGCTTAGGTCGCAGTTCAGCCCGACTACCGTAATGATGAGGCTTAGCCGGCGGTCTTGCCAATGGATGTGCGGGTGCACGTTACCTTCAAATATTCGCCACCGGTCAACTTGTACTGTCCCATTTCGGCAAAATAGGCTTGACCGTACAGCCCGCACTGCACCTCGTTTGCGGCTTCTGGGCCGAGGATAATTTTGATGGCGGTATCGGTCTGACAATCTGCAGGCGGGATGCTGATCGAGCAGACAAGCATCATGATCTGAAACATGGATCCCTGACCCCATGAATGTGGCATTTCCGGAGGTCCTTCGTCGCTCGGACCAAGTTCGATTGAAGCAGACGTGCGTGAGGTGACCGTAAGAAGGCGGCGCGCATGAATTGCCGAGAGCGTCAGATGCGCGTAAAATTCGCATCGCCTCTTGCTTGCCGGCACGGACGCGGCTCATGAAGGCTCAGGGACAGCTAACGATCCGGCTTCTTGGCCCTATCGACGTGCGGGCCGCGGACGGGCGCGACGTGACGCCGCCCGGAAAGAAGCTGCGCACCTTGCTGGCGTGCCTTGCGCTCTCGAGTGGAAAGGCATGGGCGCGGGAGAAGCTGTCAGGGCTGCTGTGGGGCGACAGGGGCGAGGAGCAGGCGAGGGCCAGCCTCCGTCAGGCATTGGCTGATTTACGTAAGCTGCTTGGGGATGGGAACCCGCTCCGGGCAGACCGCGAAACCGTCGGGATGGACAAAACGGCGGTCACGATCGATGTCGTAGAGTTCCAGCGACTGGCTTCGGCCGGCGCGCTCGAAGAGGCAGCGGCGCTCTATCGTGGTGATCTGCTGGACGGACAGAGCCTGTCGGATCCGGAATTTGCCGGCTTGATTGCCATTGAGCGGACGCGACTTCGGGATCTCGCGATCGACGTCCTGACGAAGCTTACCGAATGCCAGGATGGCGAGCGCGCGGTCGCAGCCGCCCAGCGGATGATCGAGATCGATCCGCTACGCGAGGAAAGCCATCGGGTCCTGATGCGCCTCTATACCGCCGCCGGCCAGCGTGATCGAGCACTCCGCCAGTACCAGGTCTGCCGCGAAGCGCTTCGGCGCGAACTCGATGTCGATCCGGAGCCAGAAACGGACCTGCTATTGAAGGAGATTCAGCGAACTGCGAACGGCACGGATAAGCATTTGCCGCGGTCGATTGGTGGCGCAGCGATCGCTTCTGCGGGCATGTCGGCTCCCGATCGGGCGCGAGGGCGCAAGCGGGTCCTCAAGCCCTGGCATCTCGCACTGGTGGGCCTAGCCGTCCTGCTTATTGGCGCGGCGACATTGCAATTCTATTTGCGGTCATCGACTGATGATGGATTCCCATCGTTGGCCGTCATGCCATTCGGAAATCTCGGCGCCGATCCGGCGTTAAAGGTTCTTGCCGATGGCATCACCGATCAGGCCATAACGATGGCCTCACGTTTTCCAGATTTTCATGTGGTGTCCCGCAAGGTAAGCGGTGAGTTCGAGGATCCGGCGGAGGCCGCGCGGGAAATCGGCGCCAACTATGTCCTGCTCGGCAGCGTGCAAAGAAAGGGCAGCGGCTTGCGCGTCAATGCCCAGCTGGTCGATGCGGACACGGGGCGGCATATCTGGGCGGATGGATACGAAGGAACCGATCCTGCGGCGCTGCAGGATCAGTCGGTCCGAAAGATCATCGTCTCCCTGACCGGCGAGAAGGGAGCGATCAAGCAGGCTGAATATGAGCGGCTGAAGGGCAAGCCGGCGGCCCGGCTGACCGAGTACGATTATTATTTGAAAGGCCACGAGCTCTTTGCCCGATGGGCAAGCATCGAGGAGCACGATCGTGCCGGTGCGATCTGGCGGGAAGGCCTCGAAAAATTCCCGGATTCAAGCCTGCTGAAGGTCCAACTTGGCTGGTATCACTTCATGCGACCATGGCAGTATGAGGCCGGCAAGCCTGCCTTCGAGCGGCGCATGGCGGGCGAGTATGCGCGCGCAGCCCTTGCCTCGGAAAACGCGCCTCCCGTGGTTCAGTGGCTGGGGCATTGGCTGATGGCATACATCCACTGGCACGAGGGAAACTTCGTGCACGCCATCCGGGATGCGGAAATCGCGGTCGCGCTCAATCCTCATGACGCAAATATGAGGTCGTTCCTCGCGCGCGTACAGATCGCCGCAGGCAATCCAGAACGAGCCATCGAGTGGGTTCAAAGCACACTGGCGCTTGCCCCCGATCTATATCGCAACACTCGGATATTGGCGTGGGCGTATTATTTGACGGGCGAGTATGAGAAGTCGATCGCGCAGGCCGAACGGCATATCAAACTGAGCCGCGAATTTCCGGCCGAAGTATATCTCTATATCGCCGCGGACAACGTGCGGCTGGGTCGCATGGATGCGGCCCGCCTGGCGCTGGACACGCTTCGAGAGCAGAAGCCGAATTGGTCGCTTGCTACAGAAAGGGCCTGGTGGTTGGACTGGCCCTACAAAGACCATGCGGTTCTCGAGCGATGGCTGAAGGACCTAGCGAGCGCGGGGTTCCCTGAGTTTGGATTCTTGGCCAGCGCGTCAGGTTACGAGCGGTTGACGACTGCAGATCTAAAGGCGCTGACGTTCGGGCACAAGGTGCATGCTCGTGATCTGGATACCGGCAAATCTTATGTAGACACGATCGCGCGCGATGGAAGCGCTCAGACAGCGGGTGATTATGGTATGGATTCGGCCACGATCAGTTATCTTGAGGATGGACTTATCTGCTATCGCTGGAGGGATTGGGGCTCGGATTGCGGCAGCATTTTTCGAAAGCGCAGCGTCTCGGAGCGGACAGAGTACGAGTACCTCTACCTGACCTCCTGTTGCCGGTATCAGGTCACCATAGAGTGACGACGCCGATCATTCTGCAGGCGGCTTGGCTATCGCCTCTAGCGTTTCAAGCGGCGAGCGGCATCAGTCAACGATCGCTTCCGCTTCGATCTCGACCTCGTAGTCGCCGATCAGGTTGCCGGCCTCGATCAGCGTGTTGGCCGGCATGACTTGCCCGAACACGCGCCCGTGGGCGCGAGACACAGGCTCCCACTTCGCTCCATCCCGCAGATAGATGCGGGTGCGCACAACGTCGTTCATCGTGCCGCCCAGCGCGGCGATCGCAGCGGCGATCTTGTCCAGGATATAAGTCGTCTGCGCGCCGGCGTCGCCCGGCGCCACGCAGTGGTTGGCACCATGAGTCGCCGTCGTTCCGGAGACATGAATCACGTTCTTCACCCGTACCGCGCGGCTGTAGCCGGCGATCGGCTCCCATACGCTGCCGGATGAGACGCGTTGCCGGCCGGGCCGTTGCGGCACCGGGGTGCCGGCGAAGATCGATGGAATCGCGCTCAGATGATGGCTGAGATCGCCGGAGGCGGTGAGATAGGGCGGCTTGCGGTATTCGTCCCCGCAGTCGCCAGGAACGGGCTTGGTGCCGGCGAAGCTATCAGCGAGCAACGCCCTATCCTCGGCGTCCAGCGCGAAACTGAAGACCTTGAGATTATCAACCCGATGCTCACTTTCGCCCAGCCTTGCGCCGATGATGCAGGCGGCGACGGCTTCGTGATCGAGCACCCAGCGGGTGGCTACGTTGGCGATCGAGACCTTATGCTTGCGCGCCACGCGATCAGCGGCGGCGAGCACACATTGGAACGCTTGCCAACCACCCGCAGCATCGATGAAGCGTTTGTACTTGGAGCGGCTCCAATCCCGGATTTCGGTCGGCTCCGGCTTGCCGAGCCATTTCTCGGACAGGAAGCCGCCGCAGAGCGTGCCATAGGCGAGAAGCGTCACGTTCTTTAGCCGGCAGAGTTCAGATAGCGCACCGGCCGCGCGCCGGTCGATCAGCGAAAAGGAGACCTGGTTGCTGACGATGGGTATGCCGTCGGCGAGCGCCAGCGCCAGGTGCGCGGCATCGAAGTTGGTAACGCCGATCGAGGCGATCAATCCTTCCTTTCGCAGCGCGGCCATCTCGTGCAACGCGTCGAGCCAAGCCGGATGCTCGAACGTCCACCAATGGAACTGAAGCAAATCGACCTTGCTGACGCCAAGCCGCTCGAGCCTCTCAGTGATGCCTTTGCGCACGACCTCGGCAGTCATCGAATCCGGCTCGGGGCACCACTTGGTGAAGGCGACGGGGCGTTTGTTCGCTCCGGCGTAACGCTGCAGCAGGCGCCCGGTGATCAGTTCCGCACTGCCATAGTGATCCGCCATGTCGAAGGTATCGAAGCCCGCTTTGGCATAGTCTTCGAGCGCGTCGGCCGCGCGCACGGGATCGAGCGGCTGCCCGTTCTTTTCCATGTCCGCGACTTGCCAGAGGCCGCAGACTAGGCGGCTTATTTCGAGTCCGCCGCAAAGGAGGGTGCGCTCAGGGTTTGCGGGCATCGGTCGCAATCTCTTGGGCTGGAAATCTGCGGGCAGAAGGATCCAGGTAACGGGACACCACGCGCACTTCGCCGAGCAGGCCGCGTGGCCGCAGCAGCAGCACGGCGCACAGGGCGAGGCCGACCATGACGATCTGTAGCGCTGCGGCGCGCGCCTGCTGTTCCGGCGGGAACAGGACCGAGATCGCAGCGGCCGAGGCCGTCCACACGCCCCACACCAGCACCGCGCCCAGGATCGCGCCGCGGTTGTTGCCGGAACCGCCGACGATCAGCATCGCCCAAACCTGGAATGTGAGAATGGGTACGTAATTGTCCGGTGCGACGAAGCCAATGAAATGCGCATGCACGGCGCCCGCCAAACCCATGACGCCGCCGCCAATGGCAAATGCTTGCAAACGGAACCGCACGGCGTTTTTGCCGAGGGCGAACGCGGCGGTCTCGTCTTCGCGGATGGCGCGCAGCACGCGGCCCCAGGGGCTGCGCACCAGTCGCTCCAGCGACAGATAAACCGCCGCGACAACAGCGATCAGGACGCCGAGGTTGAGCAGGCTGAAAGCCAGGGGGCTGCCCGCCAGGCCGGCAAACGGCCGCGGGATGAAGCCAATCCCGAACGGACCGCCGGTCACCGGCTCGAGATTGAGCGCGCAGAGCTGCACGACCACCGCGACGCCAAAGGTGGCGATGGCGAGATAATCGGCGCGCAGCCGGATGGTCAGGGCGCCGATCAGGAAGGAGATGAGAGCGGCGGCCAGCGCGCCGCCCAGCCAACCGATCACGATCGGCATGCCATAGCCACCCAGGTGACTTTCGGTGGCGGGCGTCGTCAGGATGGCAGAGACGTAGGCGCCGATGGCAACGAAGCCGGCGACACCGACATTGAACAAGCCCGTCTGGCCCCATTGCACGTTGAGGCCGAGGCACATGATGGCGTAGGTCAGCGCGATGGTAAGGAAGAAGGCGCCATAGCTGACCAGCTCCACGCTCATGCCGCCCTCCCGAGCAGGCCTTGCGGACGCGTCAGTAGGACCGCAACCAGGATGACAAAGGCGACAGCGGCGCGCCATTCGGCGCCGATCACCTGGACGGCAATGGCCTCGCTGAGCCCGACGATGAGTCCGGCCAGCATGGCACCCGGCACGCTACCGATCCCGCCCAGGATCGCGGCGGCAAACAGGGGCAGCAACAGATCGTGCCCCATATGCGGACGGATCTGGACGACCAGCCCGGCCATGATGCCGGCAACACAGGCAAGGCCAGCCCCCAGCAGCCAGACGATGCGGATGATCCTGCGGACATCGATGCCGACGATCCCGGCCAGCTGCTGGTTCTCGCTGACCGCCCGCATCGATCGACCGGTCGCGCTGCGCGTCAGCAGCAGATGGATCGCGATCACCAGCACCGCCGCGAGGCCGAGGGTCAGGAGTTGGTCCGGCGTCGCGCGCATCTCGCCGCCCAGCGGCAGAGCGATCTGCAAGGCCTTGCTGTAATACGCTGGCTTGGTCGAGAAGAGGAATTCGAGCAGGCTGCGCAGCGTCAGCGCCGCGCCGAAGCTCGCCATCACCATAATGATGATCGTTCCGCCCTTGGCCCGCAACCGGCCGAACAGCAGCGCATCGGCGAGCAACGCGAGCGTGCCGGTGAGCGCGACGGCGAGAATGGCGGCGAGCGGGAGCGACCAGCCGAAGGAGAACGGGCCGACCGGTAGCATGAGGCTGGCGGAGAGATAGCCGAGCCCGTCGCTCAGCGCGAGCGCGATATAGGCGCCCCAGCTGAGCAGCTCTCCATGGGCGAAGTTGGCGAAGCGCAGGATGGAATAGGTCAGCGTTATGCCGATGGCGCCGAGCCCGATCATGGCACCCGCGATCAACCCGTCCATGATCGCCTGGGCGATCATGCGCCGACCGCCGGTGGAGCGCGATGCGCGCCGAGATAGAGCTCGGCCACGATCGGATCGCCGGCGAGGGTCGCGGCCGGTCCTTCGTGGCGACGCTTGCCATCGACCAGGATCACCCCGCGATGCGCGATGGCTAGCGCGGCCTTCACGTTCTGTTCGACCAGTATGATGGTCACGCCGGTCTCGTTGATGCTCTTGAGGGTACGGAATACGTCCGCCGCTACTTTCGGCGACAGTCCAGCCGACGGCTCGTCCAGGATGAGGACCGACGGCGCGACGATCAGTGCGCGTGCCACCGCCAGCATCTGTCGCTGTCCGCCCGACAGCTGTCCGGCTTTCAGCGACGGGCGCGCAGCAAGATCGGGGAAAAGTGCATAGAGCTCGGAAATGCGCCGGCTCCGTGTCTCCTTGGCCAGGATATTGGCCGCCACGAGCAGATTTTCGTGGACTGTCAGCGTGGTGAAGATGTTCTCCGTCTGCGGCACGAAAGCGAGGCCCTGATGGACCTTTTCGTGCGCCGGCGCGGACGTGATGTCGCGATCGCCAAGGCGGATCGCGCCGGAATGGATGGTCACCAGTCCCGCGATCGCCTTGACCAGTGTCGATTTCCCGGCGCCGTTGGGGCCCAGCACGACCACCAACTCTCCGATGCCGACCGAGAAATCGATCCCGCGCACGATCGGTAGATCGCGCTCATAGCCCGCGACCAGCGCGTCCGTCGAAAGCGCAGGGACACTCACGCCACATCTCCCAGATAGGCTTCGATGACTGCGGGATCGCGCGCGACCGCAGCCGGCGCGCCCTCGGCCAGATGCTTGCCGGCCGCCATCACCACCACGCGGCTGCACAGGCGCGCCACCACATCCATATTGTGCTCGATGAGGAGGATGGACTTGCCGCTGGCATTGAGATCCATCACCCGCGCGATAATGAATTCAAGCAAGGTAGGATTGACCCCCGCCGCTGGCTCATCCAGAAGCAAGATGTCCGGGTCTGCCATCAGGACGCGCGCGAGCTCGAGCAGCTTGCGCTGGCCGCCGGATAGCACCCGCGCCGGTTCGCCCTCCAGCGCCGAAAGCGTGACGAAGTCGAGCAGGGCGCGCGCCTTGTCGACCGCGGCCGTTTCTTGCGCCGCCACCCGGCCGGGGCGCAGGAAGTTCGACCAGATCTGTTCGCCGGCCTGGGCTTGGCCGCCGGTCAGCACATTCTCCAGCACCGTCATTTCCGAGAAGGGACGTGGAATCTGAAAGGTGCGCCCGAGGCCGCGCGCGATGCGGCGTTCCGGCCCTTCGTGCGATATATCCGCACCGCCGAGCCTGATTGCGCCCGCGGTCGGCTTCAGGCTGCCCGCGAGCAGATTGAACAAGGTGGTCTTGCCGGCGCCGTTCGGTCCGATCAGTCCCAGAATCTCGCCGCGACGAAGGGCGATCGACATGCCGCCGACGGCAGTGAGGCCGCCGAACCGCATGGTAACGTCGCGGGCCTCGACCACCGAAGCGTCAGTCTGAGTGGTCGCGGAGCGGTTGGCTGACTGCATCGAGACGAACTTTGATCAAAGATATCTGATAGAACTTTACAGCATTCGGAATTGCAAGTAAGAAAGTTCCGCAATTCAGCTGAGTCTAGGAAATTTAGTTTCCATGACTGACTCCGAAGACCGCATTCTGCAAGAGCAGGAAGAGGAGACGCCCAAGGTGGTCGGGATGGGCCGCCGGCGTTCCTTGTCGCCGATCCCGCGCGAGACGCTTCATGATCGGGTCTATGCGGAACTGCGGCGCTCTCTGATCCATGGCGTCTTCGCCACCGGCGAAACGCTGCGCATCCAGGAACTGGCGGAGAGACTGCAGACCAGCACCATGCCTGTGCGCGAAGCACTCGCGCGTCTGGTTTCCGAGCAGGCGCTGGAGGCGTTGCCGAACCGCTCGGTGCGCGTCCCGGTCATCACGCGCGAACGGCTGGAGGATCTGGCGCGGGCGCGCACACTGATCGAGGGACAGATCGTTGCCTTGGCTCTGCCGAATCTGAAGCCAACGGACTTCGCGCACCTGCGCCAGCTGGCCGGGCAATGCGAAGCGGCCTTCCGCTCGCAGGAGAGCGACCGTGCGCGCATCACCTCCGAGTTCAACCACGCCTTCCACTATTACATCTACCGGGCCGCGCGCTCGGCGGTGCTGATCCCGATCATCGAAAGTCTCTGGCTGCAGTCCGGGCCCTATGTACAGGCGGCCGCGGCCTTGCATGAGGAGCAGCGCGACCTGCCCGGTGCGCACCACCATTGGGCGCTCATCGAGGCCATGGAACGCGGCGATGAACAGGGCGCGATAAGCGCGCTCAGGGACGACATCTCGCGTTCCTTCAACCTCGTGCGCCAGCGCCTCGATGCGGAGGAGGCTGAGAGAATGGCGGCGAACGATGACTGACAAGCAGGACGATTCTTTTGAGCTCTATGATCTGCGCGTCGAGGTGACGGCACCGGTAGGCGGGGCGATCTATTGCGGCGCCAAGCCCGGCGATTACTTCGAACTGCGCGGCGAGATGCTGCATCTGCCGCCGGGTCAGGGCTTCTCGATCTATTCGCTGGCTGCACTGTTGCCGCTGCTGCCCGCCAAGCAACGCCCGACCCATGCGAACGACTGGATGACCAGCGATGCCGAGGTGGCGTGTCCCGATCCCAATTGCTCGACACGTTTCCGCATCCAGCGCCTCGGCCTGCGCAGGTTCAATCACGCAGCGACGACGGCTGTTCCACGGCCGAAGGCGTGAAGGCCGTGCAGCGCTTCAAGCTCTCGCCCGGCTATGAAATCTCGCGCGTGGTCCGCGGCGGGTGGCAGCTTTCGGGCAGCCATAGCCCGGTCATCAGCGACGATCCCGTCGGCGACATGATCGCCTTTGCCGAAGCGGGCATCACCACCTTCGACTGCGCCGACATCTACACCGGCGTGGAGGAACTGATCGGCCGGTTCCGCGCGCGCTACCGTGATCTGCGCGGCCAAGTGGCGTTGAACCGGATCAAGATTCACACCAAATTCGTGCCTGACCTCGACGTCCTGCCGCACATCAGCAAGTCCTATGTCGAGAAGGTCATCGACACCTCGCTGCGCCGGCTGGAGATGGAGCGGCTCGATCTCGTGCAGTTCCATTGGTGGAACTACGATGTGCCGCGCTGGCTCGAGACGGCGCATTGGCTCGAGGGGCTGCGGCGCGCCGGCAAGATCGACAAGATCGGCGGGACCAACTTCGACACGCGGCGCATGACGGAGATGATTGATAGCGGAGTTCCCGTCGCCTCCATGCAGGTGCAGTATTCGCTGCTGGATCGTCGGCCGGCGAAGAGCATGGTGCAGGTGGCGCTCGAACGGGGCGTCGCCTTGTTCTGCTACGGCACGGTCGCCGGCGGCTTCCTGAGCGAGAAATGGCTGGGAGCGCCCGAGCCGACCGGAGTGATGGAAAACCGCTCGCTCACCAAATACCGGCTGATCATCGAGGAGTTCGGGGGCTGGGACCTTTTCCAGGCTTTGCTCCGAGTTCTGCGAGACATTGCGCGGCGTCATCAGAGCGATATCGCCACGGTGGCGGCCGCGGCTGTGCTGGAATGGCCCAGCGTTGCTGCAGTCATCGTCGGCGCGCGCAATCGCGCGCACCTGGCTTCCAACCTTGCGATCTCGGATCTGACCCTCAGGGCCGAGGATCGCTCAGGTATCGATGAGGTGCTCGCCGAAGCCAGAGAGCTCGACGGCGATGTCTTCGGGCTCGAGCGCGACACGACGGGGCGCCACGGCAGCATCATGAAATACAATCTCAACAAGGGAGCGGCGTGACAAAGCTCGCACGGTAGTAATCAAGGGCCATCGAGAAGCGGCCAGGACAGGGAGGGACTGGAACATGAAAAAGACGCTACTGCTGAGTACGTTGCTCGCAGCGTTGGCTGCGCCTCTGGCGCCGGCGCTCGCGGCGGATTGCGATATCACCATAGGCGTGGTGATGGAACTGACCGGACCGGCCGGCGAGTACGGCCAAGCCGGCGCCAAATCTGTGGAGATGGCGTTCCGCGACTTCAACGAAGCGGGCGGCGTCAATGGCTGCAAGCTGGTAACGGATACCCGCGACAGCCAGAGCCAGGGCAATGTTGCGGTCGATCAGGCGACTCAGCTGGTCAACATCAAGAAGGTGCCGGTCATCATCGGCGGCATCATCTCCTCAATCTCCATCCCGATCCTGACGTCGGTTACCGCGCCTGCCGGCGTGGTGCAGGTGTCGCCGGCATCTTCCTCGCCGACGCTGACGGCGCTGGGGCGGGAGGGCAAGACGAATGGCATCTTCTTCCGGACCATTACGTCCGATGCGCTGCAGGGAACGGCGGCAGCGAAGTACGCGCTGGATCAGGGACTGAAGAAGCTCGCCATCATTCACGTCAACAATGATTTCGGCGTGAACATGGTCCGCGAGTTCCGGGCTGCTTACGAGAAGCTGGGCGGAACGGTCACCTCGGTCACCCCCTATAACGAAAAACAGTCGAGCTACGCCTCCGAAGCCAGCGCGGCCATGAAGGGCGATCCCGAGGCGCTTTATCTGGTCAGCTATCCGGTGGATGGCGCCACCATCGCACGCGCGTGGATCTCCGGCGGCGGCCCGCAGAAGTTCCTGCTGAACGACGGCATGAACTCGACCGACTTCATTAACAGCGTTGGCGCGCAATATCTTAATGAGGCGTTCGGCACTTCCTCCGGTACCAATCCGACGGCATCCACCGAGTACTTCAACGCCAACTACGAAGCCTTCTCCGGCGGCATCAAGCCCGATGCACCGGCGGCCGATCGCTCGTACGATGCCGGGGCGATCGTCGCGCTCGCAGTGGCCAAAGCCGGCAAGCGCGATGCCGCTGCCATCAAGGCCGCGATCCCCGAAGTGGTTGCGCCCGACGGCACGCCGGTCCATGCGGGCAAGGATGAATTTGCAAGGGCTCTGGCGTTGCTCAAGGAAGGCAAGAAGATCCGGTACGAAGGCGTGATCGGCCCGATCGCGTTCGATCAGTACGGCGATATTACGGGCCCGTTCCGGCTCTGGCGGATCAAGGACGGCGAGGTGACGACTGTCGGTGAGATGAGCGCCGAAGAAGTTGGCAAGATAAAAGCCGGTCTCAAGTAGCATTGTCGGTTAGCTAGCGTCCGGGTAGCCCTGCGTCCATGCTTGGGGCAGGGCTACTGAACCTCGGTCGCATGCAAGATGGGCTCTCTCCGATCGTGGCGACCGCCCATCGGCTCGCCGCCGGCAAAACTCATACGTGAGGCGCTGCTTCACGTGTGAACCCGTCACGGTCACGTCCACGAGCAAACTGAGCCGGCGAACTGACTTGGCCGACCGCTGAGTCTGGCAACGAACCCTGCGAGACAGCGTCAAGCAGTGACGGATAACTTTCGTGCAAAAAACACGCTCTTCATAAAAAGCAAAAGCAACGCGGTCGCAGACTGCGTCGCCTCATGCCAAAGCCCACTTGCGCGGGTTGGAATCCAACGCCCGTCATGCAGCTATTTGCAATCTCTCCTTGCGGAACACCAGCCGCCATCCTTCATAGATCTCGATTGCTGCATATTCTGATTGCTCCAACATGCGTTCTGCTTCTTCGCGAGCAGATGCATCATCTGCCGACTTAAAGCCAATCACATGCCTAATGTGGTCGCTGACTGTCAGGAAATAAGCGCGATACGCAAGCATTTCACTCATAGATTCAGCCTCCCAACTGAAGAGCGGATTAGATGCAGTGCGCCATCCAGCCGTCCAGAAACATTTTTGAAACCTCAGTTGTGCAACGGCTCGCTCGAAACGCATATCGATCTAATGGATCCAAATAGAGAAGATTCTTGCCCGGCGGAAAATAGTTTCCGACGTGATCATTTGTTCAAAGGACTGCCTTGCGGACCGCCGTTATATCCATGTCGACGATGCAATGGCTAAGCTCAGCTGATCTCTTGGCAGTTCGTGCGCTCATCGGACGTGTGCGCGCCACGTGGAAGCTCTGACAGGGTCGAGTTCGAGACGCGCGCGCACCGTTCGGGGCGGCGGCGTCGCAAAGGCGGCCAGATGGGCGGTCCGGATTATTTCATCAGCCTGCGCGATGGCGCGGCTTGGCAAGCAGCACATTGGCAATCGTCCTATCGGCTGCGTGTCGGCTTTTGGAGCTGCTGATCTGTAGTGTCTAATTTGCGAGCTGAAGCGTTGCGATGCACCGGTACCTAAGTCACTTCTTGACCACGGCACAGACGATACGATCGCCGGCATTGCCGGCCGGCTGTGTGCTGTAGTCATCTGGGTCGGCGTGAATAATTAGTGCCGAGCCGTCGGCATCCAAAACGTTCGTCGGACCGGTGGTCAACGTGACATTGGGGTTCAGGACCTGTGCCCGGAGCTTGCCGTCGGCACCAACGAACTGGTTTGGCATGTCCCCGGCGTGCGAGCCGTGTTCAGCCATATAGCCATGTTGCTGCTGGGCTGGATCGAAGTGGCCACCCGCCGATTTGAAACCGTCGGCGCTGTCGCAGATACCGGTTTCGTGGATGTGGAATCCATGCTCTCCGTTGGGAATGCGCGATACATCGATGTCAATCAAGACACCGCTCGTTGTCTGTGTGAGTATCGCTTTGCCGATCTCTTGGCCCTGCGGGTTGAAGAAAGTCGCCACTGCCTGTTGTTGGGGCGTCTGGGCCACAGCCGCACTTGAGGCACAGAGAAAGCCAAGACTCAGAGCCGCTAATTTCGTTCTAGTCATTTCTGAACCTGTCCTTTCATCCTGGCTCTGCATCCGAGCATGACGGCTCTTGTGTGGGGTTACCTCGGATTTGCCTAGGGCATCCTGCTTCCGCCGTACCAGAAGTCGAGCGGCCGGCCGTGCGAGTCACGGCGCCCTCGAAGGAAATATGCCTCGACTGGTCCCTTACCTTTCAGATCGAGTGTGCCGCAAGCTTCGAAAGTGAACTTCTCGCGGAGTCTCGCGTAGGTGGCTGCAGAGACACTGATTTCATTGGGCGTGCCGTGGGATTCCATGCGGCTCGCCGTGTTCACCGTGTCGCCCCAAACATCGAAGATGAACTTATGCGTTCCGATGATGCCAGACACGACCGAACCGGTATGTATGCCGATTCTCAACTGGAGCGGTTCGCCAATCCGTTGGCTCGCCGCTTGCAGGGTATCGCGCATAGCCAGAGCCATATCGGCGACCGCTTCGGCGTGATCGGAACAGGGCGCAAGAAGGCCGCCGGCCAGCATGTATGCGTCCCCGATCGTCTTGATCTTCTCCAATCCGAATTGGACGGAGAGCCTATCAAAATCAGAGAACAGCACATTCAGGAGATGCACAAGGCTGGTCGCGGAGAGCCGCGCGGACAGATTGGTGAAGCCGACAAGATCAGCAAACAGTATCGTGGCGTCCGCAACATGATCGGCGATCACGCTTTCGCCTAGGTTGAGCCGGGCAACGATCGGTGCCGGCAATATGCTTAGAAGCAGTGCATCGGATCGATCTCGCTCGAACCGGAGCTGCTGCAGCATGATCTTCTCGCGGTCGCGGAGCCGCTTCTTCTCAAGGCACGCATTGACGCGTGCGCGAAGCAAAACGGGGTCGAACGGCTTGGCCAGATAATCCTCCGCACCCGCCTCGATGCAACGGACAGCACTCTCGATTTCCTTGAGAGCGGAGATCATCAGCACCGGGATCTCGTTGTGGCGCGGATCGCATTTAAGGCGCTCGAGCACCTCGTAGCCGCTCATCCCGGGCATCAGGAGGTCCAGGAGGATGAGGTCGAAGGGTTCCTGCTCGATGAGCGCAAGGGCGCTCTCCCCGGTTGCCGCCGTGACGACGTGATGCGCGTCGCGCGTTAATCGCCGCGAGAGCAGATCTCGGTTCGATTCATGATCGTCGACAACCAGGATTCGATAGGCATCCGGCTTGTCCGCGATGAGTTCACCGCTGCGCGGGCGGACGATCCGACCCAGTGCGGGGAACAGCGACGTCTCAGACTCGGCGATCGAGACCTCTTTACTCTCTCCGCTGGCGAATTCGACGAGGCCGTCAAGGCGGGTGAGCAGCCGCTTTGCTGCGTTCAGCAACTTCTGGAGGTCGTCGGCGAATGCGGCCGCCGGGGCCTCCAGTGCGTCCTCCAGCAGCATTTCGCCGTAGCCTTTGAGGGCGGTGAGGGGAGTCCGCAGATCGTGGCGCAGCTTGCTCTTGAACTCGTCGTAGTCGGAACCTCCGGCTCGCTTGCCCAGGGCGTCCGGATCGAGCAGATCATGAACCAGCCTCTGAAGGTCGAGCCCCGCCTGGCACATCTTTCGGAGATCGGCCGCGCAGTGCTCCAGGCCGCAACGGGGCGCATCCTCGATCAGAATCTCCGCATAGCCCACGATGGCGCTGACCGGAGCGCTGAAATCCTGACGGACATGTGCCAGGAGCGCGACCTTGAGGAAGTCGTCGGAGCGTCGGTCTGGCGCGTCGAGCATCGTTCGTTCCGGCCTCAACAGTTCCGTACGCTTTGCTATGGTTGCTTTCGCTCTAGCAACATGGCGATCTTCCCGAGCAGGCGCGGCAACTCAATGGGCTTGGTGTCGTAATCGTCGCATCCCGCTTCGATCGCCTTCTCGCGATCGCCGGCCATGGCGTGGGCGGTCAAGGCGATGACCGGGATTGATCGGGTTGCCTCCGACGCCTTCACTTGCCGCGTCGCCTCCCAGCCGTCGATGACCGGGAGACTCATGTCCATGATTATCAGATCAGGGTGCTCTCCAGAGGCCATCTCCACGGCCTGGCGGCCGTCGAGCGCCATCACGACTTCGTAGCCTTTGCGGACAAGCCGGCGAGAAAGCATGTCCCGGTTCATCTCGTTATCTTCGACCAACAGAATCTTCATCATAGCTACCTTACCCTGCTTGACGCCCACCGGGTGTTATTTGATCCTGCGGGCGCGGTATCGTCTGTTCATCCAAATGGCGCTGTACGCACTTGCGGATTGCGGCCACGAGTTCGTCATTCGAAGTTCCCTGTTTCGCCATGATCCGTTTTGTCCGGCCGGTCAGGACCGTAATTTCCTCCTGCGACAGCTGCTTGGCTGTCAGCACCACGACCGGTACGGTGCCGAGGTTGGGCCTCCGCTGCAGCTCTTCCAGAAATTCGAATCCATCCATGACCGGCATCATCAGATCGAGCAGAATCAGCGCCGGAGCACGATGGCCATCGAGCCACCGCAATCCCTCACGCCCGTTGCTCGCCTCGGCAACCCTAAGGCCGAGTTTCTCCAGCAGGCGCCGTGTGGCATGCCGGGTGCCCGAGTCATCTTCGACGATCAGGACAAGATCATCGCTGTTTGTCCTGTATTGCCGGAGCATGGACGTCAGGGCAAAGCGGTCAACCGGCTTGGTCATGAAATCCGAAGCACCGAGCGAGAACGCCAAGCCGCGGTCTTTCAGGACCGTCAGCATGATGACCGGAATCTCGCGCAGGATGGGGTCCGCCTTCAGCGCGACCAGGGTCGACCAGCCATCCATTCTGGGCATCAGCACATCGAGCGTGATCGCCTGGGGATGATGCGCGCGCGCCTGCTTCAGGGCTTCCTCGCCGGTGCGGGCATGGATCACCCGGTAGCCTTCTCGCCCCAGAGTCATGCTCAGGAGATCAAGGCACACCGGATCGTCGTCGACCACGAGGACGGTGCCTGCGCCATCAGCGACCCTCGCGACCCGCGGTTCGGGCGGCACCCCGCTCTCGACGGTTCCCCGGTCAGGGAGCGTGATGGTGAATGTCGAACCCTTGCCCGGCTCGCTTTCGACGGCAATGCTCCCGCCAAGCATGTCGCAGAAATGCTTCGTGATCGCGAGGCCAAGGCCGGTCCCACCGAACCGCTTTGTGGTCGTGGTGTCGACTTGCGTGAAAGCCCGGAACAGCTTGGTGGTTTCCGCGGCGCTCATGCCGATCCCTGTGTCCGACACGCGGAAACTGATGTTCGAGCCCACTGCGGTAGGCTGTCGCGAGACCACCAGGGTAATCCGGCCGCCGGTGGTGAACTTGCTGCTGTTCCCCAATAGATTCAGTATGCTCTGCTTGACCTTGGTCACATCCGATCGCATCCGGCCGATGTCCGCCGGACAAATCACCTCCAGCGCATTGCCGTTCTTGGCCGCCAGCGGCAGAATCATTGACTGGATCTCTCCGATCAAAGCAGCCACGTCGATATCTTCGAGATAGATGTCCATGCGCCCGGCCTCGATCTTGGACAGATCGAGTATGTCGTTGATCACGCCGAGCAGATGCCGGCCAGCCGTCTCGATCCTATCGATGTCCGGCAGCAAGTCCTGGAGGCCCTTGTCTCTGGCCTCCTCGTCCAGGATTTCGCTATAGCCGATGATGGCGTTGAGCGGCGTTCTGAGTTCATGGCTCATATTGGCCAGGAATGCGCTCTTGGTACGGTTGGCTTCAGTCGCCTGATCGCGGGCGACCTCGAGTCTCGCGACGAGGTCGGCCAGCTCGAGTTCGCGATGCTTCAAGGTACTAATATCGGCCCATGTCGTGACGATCCCTCCCTCGTGCGTACGATGAGAACCGACCCGCAGCCAAGTGTCATCGTCGAGCTGCAAATCTTCGTCGGCGACTCCGCTGCGGTGCGAAGCGAGCCGATGCGAGATCCAGGTGTCGTCATCATCGCTTGCGTCAGATGATCGCGCCCGTCGGCCTGCCAACACCCTGATCAACGTTTCGGATGTCACGCCCACCGCAACTTGATTCTCGAGCTTCAAGAGCTTGCCGAGACGCTCATTGAACATGATGAGCCGGTCCTCCTGGTCCCACAGGGCAAAGCCATCGGAGATGCTCTGGATCGCATCGCTCAATCGGTTTCGCGCCAGCTCGATCTCCGCCTGGGCCTGCCTCTGCTGAGTGATGTCTGTGTACATCGAGACGAAGCCGCCTGCGGGGACTGGATTTCGGCGGACCTCCAGCACGCGGCCATCGGGCAAGGTGCGGGCGCCCACATAGGGCTCGCCCAGGCTCGCAAGCCGCCTGCGCACCTGGTCTTCCGGATCTCCGGATCCAAAGTCTCCGCGCACCGCAAGATAGCGGATGAAATCGGCGAAAGTCGTGGCCTGCGTGAGCAGCGCGTCCGGAAGGTCGAGGAGGTTTCTGAACTGTTGGTTCCACGCCACCAGTTTTGCGTCGCCGTCGAACATCGAGACGCCCTGGGCCATATGATTGAACGTCACCTGGAGGATCTGGTTCGCCGCGGTCACCTCATCACGGGCCGCTTCGAGCCGCCTCAATGCCTGCTCGCGCTCGTCTGCCAGGCGATTCCGCTCGACCAGGCTCTCGCGGAACAGCGCCAAAGTGCGGGCCATTGCCGCCAGCTCGTCACGGCCGGGCAGCGATACCTCGATATCGGTGCGCCCGCTCGTAAGAGCTGCCATCGCTTGGCCTATCCGTCTAAGCGGCAGCACTATGGAGCGCAGGATGAGAATCGTTAGCCCGAGCGCGAAAAGACCGGCCGCAACGACGATCACCCAGGACACCCGAACGGCCTGGGCTGACCGTAATTGAGCCGCCTCGCTTGCCCGAGCTGCGTCGGCGCGCAACCGGGCAACCATTCGTTCCAGCTGGTCATCCACTGCCGTGACATGCACGCGCGCATCGGCCATGAGCATGTTGCCGATCACGCGACGATCATCCGTGTAAGCGTCTACTGCTTCGAAGGCGCGTGTCATAAGGCCGTCCACCTCCCGGCGAATAGCTGCGACGGCCGTGGGATCGTACGGCTCCAATGTAGTCAGGTGGGCATCGAACTGACGCCTCGCATCCCGCGCTTTCTGCTCAGACAGATTGAGCAGGCTGACTGCCAGGTCGGTGAGCCAGTATTTCAGATCACCGAACGATTTCTCGGCGGCGCTCGCGGTCTGCAGAACCTCGACATAGCGGGCCTCGGCGACAAGCGCGTCCGCGCCTTCTTTGATCCCTCTGTTCAGATAGATGCTGGTGGCGACGAGTATGACAATCAGGGCTGCCGAGAGCAGCATTAGACGGGCGGGAATGGAGAGTTGCGACATGCCGAAACCGCCAAACATTCAGGACGTTGTCATTGCTGCTGGCGGAACAGCGTGATGCTGATGACTCCACCGAGATCGCCTTCGCTCGCCCCTTCCTTCGGATAGCCGGTGATATCGACCTCGCCCTTTTCCTGCCCATGGCAGGAAAGGCATGAGGCCGTGTAATACTCCGGCACCATCACCCTAATGGCATCGCGCCCTTGATTTGGCTGCGCCTGGTAGAAAACTTCACCGCGGGTCCAGTTTGGACCCAGGAACTTTTCTTCGATGACTGATTGCTCCCACTCATCGGGCCTGGATTTGCGATTTCTTACCAGCTTGGGAGGTGCAGTAACCTTGATCAGCACCTCGGTGCCGATCTTCTCTTCCAGCCGCTCCGTTACCAAGCGCGCGAAAATCGCCGGGATGAAACCCTTGAAACCGACTCCTTTCTCGTTGATGAAGTTTTGGTTCTCGTTGACGACTTCCTTGATGGCAGCCATCTCGGATTGCAGCAGGCGGCCTCGGCGCGAAGCCGGCGAGATCGACCGCGGATCTATGCCGGTCGCCTTTCTGTAGTTTTCCACCGCCGCCTCCAGCACGACGTCGCCGGTCAGTCCTTTGTCTCCTCGGTTGGGATCGTTAATGAGCGCCTGGTTTCTGGAAATCACTTCTCTGCCGGCCTGAAGCATCTTCGCCAAGCTGAGGGCGATCGCCACTTCCTCCGACTCGTCAGCCCGCGTATGGCTGGCGAAAATCAGTGACGACATGATGATTACCGCACAGGCGATGGCGTACACACAGGCGCTCGGCCCTCGTAGGACCTGCGATCCAGTTGCCGCTGGCTCTCGGATGTTCATGTCCGAAGCCTCCCTGTTCTGGGACGAACCCTCGCGCCCGCGCCGCTTACGACGCTGACTTATGAGTTGGCGCTGGTGGAATTCGGCCACTATACGACACAGAGGGCAGGACAGCTATATCTTGAAGCCGTCCCACAGCGCTTTTAGCCGCCGAATGTGGCGCTGGCATGCCGTTCCTTTTGTTCTGCAACCCATATCCGGCGGTTAGTCGAGGCCAGGATCGGCGGCCAGTGTCATCCGTTAAGAGATCGCAGAACGTCCCTCCCCAGGTTGCATCCATGGGACTACAATCCGGACGCAGTAAGTCCATCTAACCAGAGCTGTCGCGTAAAGTCCGATGCATGACATGCGATCGCTCCGAATGACGATCGCCAAATAGATGCTCACGTGCCCGCCGGATTGTTCGACTAGGCCGTATACCATACTGAGCCCGAGCCTAGCCGTATAAAGCAACTAGTACCAAAGCTCCTGCCAAGTGACACTGTCGAAGCAGTAGCGACCTCCTGGCGTTGCGCTGTCTATGCTAACGCTCATTATGTTGTTCGCCTCGACGTGGACACGCCGACCGGTCGCGCTGCCACTCGAGTTTGGCCCAGACGACGATTCGCTGCGGAGAGCATTTCCACTCGAATCATGGGCTGTTACCGTTACTGCGCCGTAGCCAGGGGGAAGGGTTACCCAAACGTCGTCGGTGGACTGGCGGAGGGTGATGGTGGTTGGTCCGGTATAATTGGATGGACCGAACGGCACGCCTATCGGACAAACGACATTAGGTGGTGTATCGGTCATTGGGTCGTTGATCACGAAGACGCCATCCTGCCCATTGGAGGAAAACATCGTCACGCCGCGGGACGCGTATTGGGTCGTGATTACCCAAGGATCACTGGGTGACAAGGAGCCGCCGCCCCACTGGGGTACTGCAGTTCCGTCGGGAAGTTCCTCGAAATCGACGTGATGGTTGGTGCACGCCGTGACGAATAAGGCTACGAGCAGAATGGTGAGATTGCGCCAATTCATGGAAGCCCTCCCAAGCAGCAGGGCGCAACTTCGACTGAAATGCGCGAATGGCTAATTAGACGACCTATCGCCTTAACGGTCAATGGCGAGAATCTGGCACTCCGCGACTAAAGAACGTATCCTCGCAACGTCGGGGATAAGCGATGCGGAACGAGATTGGAGTGCGCGTTTCGGCGACGGTGCTGGCCACCGGCAGCACCATTTCACGCCAGCGGTTAGTGCCCAATACCCGACACGGCAGCCCCCGTCGCCCGGGCGGCGTGCCCAGCGGACGGAAACGGCGATCACTTCGGGACGAGTGCGTGACAGTTCGTGGCATACCGTGTCATCGCAAGTTCACGGAATGCTAAGCGTACAGCAGTTGCACTCCAGCCGAAGCGAGCGCGGCAGCCAGTGCTGGCGGCGGCGCCTGGTCAATCACGAGCAAATGGACGGCCGTGAGGGGCGCCACCTGCACCATGGAATGATGGCCAAACTTCTGCGCATCACAGAGCACCACAACGCGCTTCGCACGCTCCATGTATATACGCTTGATCTCCGTGTCCTCCGGCGAATAGTCGAACAGGCCGCTTTCAGTGATACCCGATACGCCAATGAAGGCGAGATCGAACCAGTAGCTTCGGATTTGGTTCGCAGTCGCGGAGCCATAGAGCGACAATTCCTTTCCGCGTACCCGCCCGCCTGGCAGGTACACTGAGTGTGGTGAGTCGGCGAGCAAGCCTGCGGCACGCAGGTTGTTCGTCACGATCTTGATCTCGCCCGCATCAATGAGACACCGCGCCAGTTCCAATGCCGAAGTGCCGACATCCAAGGCAATTGTGGCACCGCTTCTCACCAGCTTGGCAGCGGCGCGGGCGATTGCCACCTTCGCCCTGCTATTGCGGCGACGGCGCGCGTCGAAGGTAGGCTCATAGGCATCAAAGATCTCTGCCTGTCCGTTCCGCAGACTCATTGCGCCGCCATGCGTGCGCTTCAGTGCCTTCCGCTCTTCCAGTTCCACGAGGTCGCGACGTGCTGTGATCTCGGATACGCCAGTGGCGGCCGCAATCTCGCGGACCGTCAAGAAACCACGGCTGGCGAGCAACTCCAGAATGCGCGCTTGCCGGGGCCCAGGCTGATGAATGGGTCCCACGGGGTCTATCACCTCTCTCCACTCGAACCCGGTTTGATCATTTTCGATCGGAGACCTTTCCGCGCCGTTTACTCAATGTTCTAGCTTGCCACTACATCGCGCGCTCAGCATAATGATCGAAAATGATCATAAGGTCGAGAGGGAGGCGCAGTTGATTGACCTCCGCGGAAAGAGCGCGGTCGTGACCGGAGGCGCAACGGGCATCGGGCTGGGAATTGCACGCGCGCTGACGCGCGCGGGTGCCAGGGTCGCCATCGCGGATATCGACCATGCCGGGGCGGAGCGGGCCGCGGCGGAGATCGGTCGTGGCGCATTCGGCATTCCTATCGATGTGCGCCAGCGGGCGAGTGTCGAGAAGGCGTTCGCGACGGTCGTGGAACGGTTCGGCGGATATCAGATCCTCTGCGCCAATGCAGGCGTCTCGACCATGAACCTGGTCGTCGACCTGACAGACGAGGAGTGGGACTTCAATTTCGACGTCAATGCGCGCGGTGTGTTTCTGACAAATCAGTGCGCCGTCCGGTATTTCCTGCAGACAGGCACGAAAGGTGCGATCGTCAATACTGCTTCGCTCGCCGCGAAGTGGGGCGCTCCCTGGCTTGCCCACTACTCGGCCAGCAAGTTTGCGGTGATGGGATTCACGCAGGCTCTGGCACGAGAAGTCGCGGCCCAAGGCATCCGCGTGAACTGCGTCTGCCCCGGCTTCGTCAAGACGGGCATGCAGTCGCGTGAAGTTGAGTGGGAAGCAAAGCTTCGCAACATGGCGCCACAGCAGGTGATCGATGACTATATTGGGCAGACACCGCTTGGGCGATTGGAGGAGCCTGAGGACGTCGCGGCGGCTGTGCTGTTTCTGTGCAGCGATCTGTCTGGATTTATCACCGGTGAAGCGCTGAATGTCACCGGAGGGGTGAGGATGGATTGAACCCTATGAAGCGCCTCGCCCGTTCAATCGCCCCTCATCTCGTGCTGGTGGTGTTCTCGGCGATTATCGTGCTGCCGCTCCTCTGGGTGGTACGCGTCAGCCTGACAGACAAGCTGACCGCCTACAAGATACCCCCGGAAATCGGCTCGATCGGGTCCATGAACTACTCCGCCATCTTCACCAGCTATCCCTTTACGACCTGGTTCTTCAACAGCCTGATCGTAGCGCTGATCACCACGATGATCGCGCTGCCTCTGGCGACGGCGCTCGCCTATGTGTTTGCGCGATGGAACACGGGCGGCGTGGCTCTGCGGCTTGGCGTGCTGGCAAGCCAGATGCTGCCACCGATCATCCTGGTGCTGCCGCTGTTTGCCATGTTCCTGATGGCGGGTCTCATGCAAAGCCGCATCAGCCTCATCATTGCGCATCTGACGATTTGTCTGCCGTTTCTGTCCTGGATGCTCGTCTCCTTCTTCGAAGGCGATGTCGCGCGATTGGAGGAGGCGGCGCGGGTCGATGGCGCCACGCGCTGGCAGGCCTTCATCAAGATTGCGGTGCCGGTAGCAGCGCCAGGCCTGCTCGCGGCCGGATTGCTGGGCTTCATCCTCTCCTGGAATGAGTTCCTGTTCGCCCTAGTCTTGAGCGGCCCGGATACGCAGACCCTTCCGGTCGGTCTCGCTGGCCTGGAGACGCATGCTGGCGTGGAGATCGCGCCTCTGGCAGCGGCAACGGTCGTATCGCTGTTGCCAGTGTTTCTGCTTTTGCCCTTCCTGCGCAAGCACCTGATCAAGGGGCTGTCGCTGGGGGCTCTGAAGTGATCAAAAAAAACGAACAACCTAGAGGAGGCATGACCATGATTACGCGTCGAGTGCTGCTGGGCAGCGCGCTGGCTATCGGCTTTGCGTTTCCGGCTTATGCCGAAACGCTCAATGTCCTGATGGAGGGCGTGCCAGATACAGAATTCGTCAAGCAGGTGCTGCCGGAGTTCGAGGCTGCAACCGGTCACAAGGTGAATCTCGAAGTCGTGAATTACGCCGAAATGCACACCAAGCTCGTGCCGCAATTGGTGGCGCCGAAGGGCAGCTATTCGGTGATTGTCGTCGACTTCTACTGGGTCGGCGAATTCACCAAGGCCGGCTGGCTGCAGCCGCTCGATGACCGGATCAAGGCCGACAACGTTGACACGTCGGTCTACATTCCCGCGCTCATGGATCTGGTCGGCAAGGTCGACGGCGTCACCTACATGCTGCCCTTCTACAACTACGCGATGGGCCTCACCTATCGCACCGACCTCTTGGCTGATCCGAAGAACCAAGAGGCTTTCAAAGCCAAATACGGCATGGACCTGCAGCCGCCGAAGACTTGGGACGAATATCTAAAGCAGATGGAGTTCTTCACCAGGGACGGCATGCACGGCGTGGTCAATCAAGGCCTGCGCCCCGATCCGATCGCCATGGAATGGTCCAACTACCTGTTTGCGAACGGCGCCGAGTACCACGACGCCAACTGGAATCCGACCTTCAACAACGAGAAGGGCGTGAAGGCCGTCCAGCAATATGCCGATGCGATCGACAAGTATGGCCCGGTTGGCTCGGCCAGCTTCTCGTTCGACGAGGCTTTCAACGTTATGGCGCAGGGCAAGGCCTACAGCTACATCACTTATAATTTCTTCCGGACTGCCTATGACGACCCTTCGAAATCCTCCGTGGTGGGGAAGGTGGAGATCATGCCGGTGCCGGGGCCGACGGCGGACACGGGCGGCAGCCTCAATGGCGCCTGGGGCTGGGCCATCCCCAAATCCTCGCCGAATCCCGACGCCGCCTGGGAGTTCATCAAGTGGGTCGAGAGCCCGGAAATCGCCAAGAAGCGTGCATTGCTGGGAGGCTCGCCGACCCGCACCGACGTATTCGAAGATCCCGAGCTGAACCAGAAATACCCTTACGCCCAGGCGCTGAAGAGCATGCTGCTGACGTCACATAATTTCCCGGTCTTCACCTATACGCCGCAACTGGTCGAAGTCCTGGGTCGCGAGTTGAGCCTTGCCGTCGCGGGCGAAAAATCCGCGCAGGATGCCTTGACGCAGATTGAGAAGGAGTTCGTCGACCTCGCCAAGAAGGACGGCAAGCTGAAGTGACGAGCCGCGATCTCCAGATCCGCGCGCTCCCGTCGTTGTGGGCCAGCCATGACGAGGAGGAGCGCGCATGATTGAAAGCGCACATGCCCTCACGCTGACCGACCGCCGCGACCGGCGGTTCGGTTGGCTGATGGCCTCGCCGAGTCTCGCACTGCTGTTCCTGGTGATTCTTTTTCCAGTATTCTGGGCATTCTACACCAGCCTGCACGATTACACGCTGATCAGTCCCAATTTCGACACCTTTACCGGTTCAGCCAATTTCATCAAAGCCGCGGAGGATGGCCAATTCCGACATTCGCTGTGGCTGACGACTTTCTTCGTCGTCGCTGTCGTCCTGCTGGAATTCCTGCTTGGGTTTCTGGTGGCCCTCGCGCTCAACAAAGTGGAGCGCTTCAAGGCGATCTATTACGCGATTTTGCTATGCCCGCTGCTGATGAACCCCGTCATCGTGGGCCTCATCTGGCGCATGTTCCTGCATCCGAATCTCGGTATCGTGAACTACCTGCTGTCGGTCGTCGGGATCGCGCCGGTCAACTGGCTGGGCAGTACCAAGATCGCGATCTGGACCGTCATCATGGTCGATATCTGGCACCAGGTTTCGTTCATGATTGTGCTGCTGCTCGCGGGTCTGTCGGCCCTGCCGAGGGAGCCTTATGAAGCGGCGCGCGTCGACGGCGCGAGCCCGTTGCAGTGCTTCTGGCGCATCACCGTTCCATTGATGCGGCCGGTCATCATCGTGACGCTGCTGATCCGGCTCATTTTCGCTGTCAAGACCTACGATCTCATCTACATCATGACGCGCGGCGGACCGGGGATCTCCACCGACTTCATCAGCTACTTCATCTACCGGACCGCCTTCGTGTCGCTGAATATCGGCGAAGCCTCGGCAATGTCCATCATTCTACTCGGCATCATTCTTGCCCTGACCGTCTACCTCTACCGTTATATGCGTTCACTGACCTGAAAGTCTCATGGCCGACATCGTCCTAGACCGCGTGAGCAAGATCTATCCGAACGGCGTTCCGGCCGTGCGCGAGGTGTCGCTCGACATCAAGGATGGCGAGTTCATGATCTTTCTGGGCCCGTCCGGATGCGGCAAGTCCACGACCCTGCGCATGATCGCCGGGCTCGAATCGATCTCGGCGGGACAGCTATCGATCGGCGGAGAACGGATGAACGATGTCGATCCTGCGGACCGGAACATCGCCATCGTCTTCCAGAACTATGCCCTTTATCCACATATGAGTGTCGCTGGCAATCTCGGCTTCGGACTGCAGTTGCGTCATGTGCCCAAAGCCGAGATCGACCGGCGCATCAAGGACATTGCCACGATGCTCGGCATCACGGAGCTGCTGAGCCGGAAGCCGGCACAGCTGTCCGGCGGCCAGCGGCAACGCGTTGCCCTCGGACGGGCGCTCGTGCGCGATCCCAAGGCGTTCCTTCTGGACGAGCCACTGTCCAACCTTGATGCCAAGCTCAGAGCATCAATGCGGACCGAACTCATCAAGCTGCATCAGAAGCTCGGCACGACCATCGTCCACGTGACCCACGACCAAGTCGAAGCGATGACCATGGGGCAGCGTATCTGCATCATGAAGGATGGCGAGATCGTGCAAGTCGGTGCGCCGATGGAGGTCTATCGCAACCCCGCCAACACCTTCGTCGCAGGGTTTCTCGCCAGCCCGCCGATGAACCTGGTTTCGGGCAGGCTCGAGCACGATCAGGCCGGCCTCGCCGCGGTTGCCGGTACTGCGCGGTTCGTCCTGCCGCCCGCCTTGCGCGATGGCTATGCCGCGCAGTCCGGCAATGCGGTTACGCTCGGGCTGCGGCCGGAGGATTTCCATCTGTCCCGCGGCAATGTGAAGCTGTCCCAAGCCGTGCCTGTCGCCACGGTCGCGACGGAGGTGCTGGGGCCTGAAGTCATTCTGGTCTGCGAGTTGGGCGGGAACGGCGGGCCCGAGGTCATGGTCCGTTGCCCGCGTGATTTCTCAGCCTCGCCCGGCCAGCCGCTCACCCTGCATTACGATCTCAGCCAGATTCACCTGTTCGACAAGACCACGGGCAAGGTCCTTAGCCGACCGAGCCTCATCTGATTGGAGACTGACTCATGGAATTGAAGGCCGTGTTCGGCCACGACAAGCCGATTGTCGCGATGGTCCATCTGCCACCGCTGCCGGGCTCGCCGCTCTATGACCCGAAGGGTGGCATGCAGAAGATCGTGGATTCCTGCGCGAAGGATCTCGAAGCCCTGCAGACGGGCGGAGTCGACGCGGTCATGTTCGGGAATGAGGGCGATCGCCCCTATCTTCTGAAGGCCTCGCCGTCGACCCTCGCTGCGATGGCTTTCGCGATCGGCGAGCTGAAGCGGCTCATCAAGATGCCGTTTGGCGTCAACTATCTGTGGGATCCGGTTGCGACCGTCGCCCTTGCCGTTGCCAGTGGTGCCAAGTTCGCGCGCGAGATCTTCACTGGCATCTATGATTCCGACATGGGGTTGTGGGCGCCGGATGCCGCGAGTGCGCTGCGCCTGCGCACGGATTGCCATCGCCAGGATCTGGTGCTGATGTACAATATCAATGCGGAGTTCGCATCGCCGATCGGAGATCGTCCCATTGCGCAGCGCGCGAAGAGCGCCGTGTTCTCATCGCTCGCGGACATCATCCTGGTCTCAGGCCCGATGACGGGACAGGCGGCAGAAACGGCCGATCTCAAGCTCGTCAAGGATGCCATCCCGACGACGCCGGTTTTTGCCAATACCGGCGTCAATATCGACAACGTGGCCGACGTGCTCAGGATCGCGGACGGCGCGATTATCGGGACGCATTTCAAGGTTGATGGGAATACCTGGAATGCGGTGGATCGGTCGCGTGTCGAGCGCTTCATGGACAAAGTGCGTAAGCTGCGATAGCCGCCATGGCCCTGCTGCTCGGGCTCGACATCGGGACGACCTCGACGATCGGCATCATTATTGACGACGAGGGTGGGACGCGCGCGGTCGAGAGCCGGCCGGTTACCTTCCATTCCGATCAGGCCAATTGGGCGGAAGAGGATCCGGAGGAGTGGTGGCGTAATGTCGGCGAGATCTGCCGCGCCCTGACCGCCCGGATTGGCCGCAGCGGAGACATCTCAGCAGTGGGCGTCACGGGCATGTTGCCCGCCGTCATTCTGCTCGATCAGGATAGACGTCCCCTGCGGCGCTCCATCCAGCAGAACGATGCGCGCGCGATCGCGGAACTTGATCGCTGCCGCAATATGATGGAGGAAGCCGAGTTCCTGTCCTTGACAGGGACCGGATACAGCCAGCAGCTCGTCGGGCCGAAGCTGATGTGGCTGCGGGCTCATGAGCCGGAGCGTTTCGCGCAGGCCAGATATGTCTTGGGTGCTTCGGACTACATTACTTATCGCCTCTCGGGCAGCTTGCAGGTCGAGCACAACTGGGCACTCGAGTCGGGCTTCGTCAACATCGCAACGGGTGCCTATGATGATCGCCTGGTCCAGCTCGCTGGGCTTGATCGCGAGCTGCTGCCGCCGATCCGCAAGAGTCACCAAGTTGTGGGTGCCGTGACGCCGGAAGCGGCGCGTCACACCGGGCTGCGTGCCGGAACGCCGGTGGTCGCGGGCTGCGCCGATCATGTCGCGTCGGCATTTGTCTGTGGAGCCGCACGCAACGGCGATCTGGTGATCAAGTTCGGGGGAGCAGGGGACATCCTGCTGTCTTCGGATCGGCCGATCTCGGATCGCCGGCTGTTCATCGACTACCATATCGTTCCGGGACTCTACTTCCCGAACGGCTGCATGGCGGCGAGTGGGACATTCCTCAACTGGATCGTCCGAAGCTGGGCGGGCGGCGAGCTCGAAGCCGCGCGCGCCGCCGGTCTCGGGATCCATCAGTGGCTGGATCGAAAGGCAGCAGATGTCCCGGCGGAGAGCGAGCTGCTCTTCCTACCCTACGTGCTGGGCGAGAAGACCCCGCTGATGGACCCTCATGCGCGCGGAACGCTGGTGGGACTGGGGTTGCACCACGACCTGCGGCACGTCTGGCGTGCCGCGCTCGAAGGCGTCGTGTTTGGCTTCCGGCATCACGTCGAGGTATTCGCCGAGCGCGGGCTGACGGTGCGGCAGATCTTCGCTGCCGATGGCGGCGCTGCGAGCGACTTGTGGCTGCAGATTGCCGCCGATGTCCTGCAAAGGCCGATAACCCGCATCGACCGACATCCGGGCTCCAGTCTGGGCGCCGCTTTCGTGGCGGGTATGGGCGCCGGCATTCTCAAAGACTGGTCGGATGTGAGCCGTTACGTCGCGGCCGGTCGGGTCTTCCAGCCGGACCGAAGTGCTGCAGGCATTCTTGCTGAGAAGTTCGATCTGTGGCGCGAGAGCTACAGCCGTCTTCGAACAATGTTTCCGCGGCTGGGTGCCATCCAGCGCATCGACCAAAACGCATCTTAGATCAGGGTTCACTGTCTTGCGGCTAGTTCACGTGCTTAGAACGCGCCGTTCACCGCGGCGTTGTCGAGAGTTCACCAAGGGAAGGGCCGGCGGCAGCGGTCCGCCGCTAGAATGTGGCAGACGTTCCGCCATCGACCATGAGGATTTGCCCGGTCACATAGCGCGAATCATCGGAGCAGAGAAAGAAAGCCGGGCCTGCCATGTCCTCCGGCTCCGCATACCGCCGCAGGGGGATGCGGCCATATTTCACGTAGATATCGCGGAACCAGTCGGAATCGTATTCATGTGAGCCATCCGGCAGGATGGACATTGGTGTGTTGACAAAACCCGGTGCGAGTGAATTGACCATGATGCCGTGCGGCGCCAGATCGGCCGCGAGCGCGCGCGTGAAATTGACGATCGCGCCCTTGGCGGTGGAATAAGGGATCGCGTCGGGCCAGCCGCGCACACCCATGATCGACGCGATGTTGACGATCCGCTTGCCGTCCTTCGCCTTCTTGAGGAGCGGCACAAAGGCGAGGCACATGCGCACGGCGCCGTCCTGGTTGACGCGGATCACCTCGTGATAGCGCGCCATGGTCATCCTCTCGATGCCCGTCCCGTCAGAGATGGCGGCATTGTTGACCAGGATCTCGCACCGGCCGTATTGCGCGTCGATCGCGGCGGCCAGGGCGGCGACGCTGGTGTCGTCGCCGATATCGACGCGGTGGGCGGCGACGGTTCCGCCGGCCTGTGCGATACGCTGTGCCACCTCGCGCGCAAGCGCTTCGTTGATATCCGCGATTACGACCGTCGCACCCTCTTGTGCCAAGCGGCTGGCGATGGCAAAGCCGATCCCCTGCGCGCCGCCGGTCACCACGGCGATCCGGCCTTTTAGTCTCTGTCCCGCGTTCGTATTCATGTCTAATCCTCCTCAGGCTCTCCCTTGGGGCGCAGCAGGGACGCGGCGGCCAGCGCCAGCGCCATCGAAACCAGCAGAACGAGTGTGACCAGCGCGTTGATTTCGGGCGTGAAGCCGACGCGCATCATGGCCCACAGGCGCAATGGCAAGGTCATCTCATTGCCGGCCACGAAGCTGCTGATCAGCGTTTCGTCGAACGACAAGGTCAGCGCCAGCAGCGCGCCGGTCAAAATCGAGGAGGCCAGATGCGGCAGCAGCACGTAACGCAGGGTCTGCCACCGGCTCGCCCCCAAATCGAACGAGGCCTCGATGAGCGTCGGCGGCAGGGCCTGCAGCCGCGTCAGGACGAGGCGATACGCCACCGCCAGCACGAAGATCGTGTGGCCGATGATGATGGTCAGCACGCTGCGATCCATATCCGCATTGGCCGAGGCGACGAGCAGGGCGAGCCCGGTGACGATCGGCGGCAACAGGAACGGCAGGTAGATCAGCAGCGTCAATGCGGTGCGGGCAATCGCGCCATGCCACTCGGTGTAGAGCGCCAGCAGGACCGCCAGGATCGAAGCAATCCCCGCCGAGCAGATCGCCACGATTGCGGTGTTCGCCAGCGCATCGATCACGCTGGCGTTCGACCAGAGGGTCACATAATGCCGGAATGTGAAAGTCTCCCATAGGATCTCGCCCCGGCGGATCTCCACCACGGAAAACACGGCGCTGACCAGGATGGGCGCGTAAAGCACCAGCAGTACCAGCACCGTGACGGCGCAGGTGGCATATTCGGCGATGCGGTCTCCGCGCGTACGCAGCATGACTACACCCGGCGCCTGCTGGCGGCGTAGCCGGCCGCGACGATGAGCAGAAGAGCTACCAGCAGCAGGATCGCAGCCATCGACGCGCCGAACGGCCAGTCGAAAGCAAGCCCGAACTGGGAGAAGATGACACGGCCTATGGTGAAACCGGTGGTGCCGCCCACCATCTGCGGTGTGATGAAATCGCCCAGCGCGAGGACGAAGGCGAACAGGGCGCCGGCGATGGTGCCCGGCATCGACAGCGGAAGTACCACACGGCGAAAGGTATCCCATCCGCCGGCGCCAAGATCGGTCGATGCCTGAAGCAGCGAGCGTGGAATGCGCTCGAGGCTTAGGAAGATGGGCAGCACGACATAGGGGAGGTAGATCACCGTCATGGTGATCAGCACGGCTCTCTGATTGTAGAGGAATACCTGGCTCGGCTGCTCCAGGATGCCAAGTGACACGAGCGCCTGATTGACCAGGCCATTGAGGCCCAGCATGGAGCGGAGCGTGTAGAGCTTTACGATGTAACTCATGAAGAGGGGCAGCGCCGCAAGTTGCAGCAGGGCGTAGCGCTTCCAGCTCTTCTGCCGCCAGATGTACCAGGCGATGGGATAGCCGACGATCAGCGACAACAGCACGACTTCCAGGCACAGCCACAGGGTGCCGAGGAATGTGCTGAGATACGTCCAGTTGCCGAGGAAATTGACATAGTTCTGCAGCGTCCAGTCATAGATGATCCGGTGTTTCTCGGCACGCGCCACGGACATCACGAGGAAAGAGCCCAGCGGCACCAGGATGACGACCGCGGGCAGCGCCGCGACCGCGGCGAAGATCAGCCCGCGCAGGCCCCTCGTCGGCATGGTCAAGCCGGCACGACCACGGCATCCGCCGGGTCGTAGGTGACGGTGACGCGCTGGCCGACCTCCGGCATCTGTGCGCGGAAGTCGCTTGCCAGGCGCACGTCGAGGCGGAGATGTGGTGCGGCGCTCGCCCGCAGGAGCAGGCGCGTGGAGGCACCGCCGAAAACGATTTCCTCCACGTCAGCGGCAATAGCTGCCTCGCCATTACCGAGGCGCAGTGCTTCCGGCCGTACTGCCAACAGCACGCTGGTGCCGGGTGACAGCCCGTCGGCTGCTGCGACAGGTAACGAGCCCAAGGGCGTCTCTACCCGTGCAGCGACCGATAATGTGCCGCCGATGAGATTGTTGTCGCCGAAGAAGCCCGCCACGAACCGCGTGCGCGGTTGGTAGTAGAGCTCCTTCGGAGTCCCGAGTTGCTCGAGCCTGCCCTGGTCCATCACCACGATGCGGTCGGACATGGTGATCGCTTCATCCTGGTCGTGCGTGACGAAGACGAACGTGGTGCGGATACGCCGCTGTGTCTGCTTGAGGAACAGCTGCATCTGCCGCCGCAATCCGGCGTCGAGCGCCGCAAGCGGCTCGTCCAGCAGTATGACTCTTGGCTCGCAGACCATTGCTCGGGCCAGGGCAACGCGCTGCCGCTGCCCACCCGAGAGTTGCGCCGGATAGCGATCACGAAACTCCGTCAGCCCGACGATCTCCAGGGTCTCGTCGACCAGCTTCTTGGACTTCACCGGGTCGCGCCGCTGGACCAGCGGCCCGTAGCCGGCATTCTGCGCTACGGTCATGTGGGGAAAGAGGGCATAGTCCTGGAACACGGTATTGAATGGCCGCTTGTTGGCGGGGAGGCGGGTGATGTCGGCGCCCTCGAACAGGATGGTGCCGCCATCCGCCGCGGCAAAGCCGCCGATCAGGCGCAGCACGGTGGTCTTGCCGGAGCCGGACGGACCAAGCAGCGTCAGGAACTCTCCATCGGCAATCTCGAGCGAGAAAGACGGCAGAACCTCGATCGACCCATAGACCTTCCGGACCTTCCGGAGCTCAAGGCTCATCGCGTGCTCCGGCTAGGCGACCCTGTAGCGCTTGACCACGTCCCAATCGACCTCGACGCCAAGCCCCGGCTTTTGCGGCAGGGGAATGGTCCCGTCAGGCAAGAGTACCAGCTCCTCCTGCGCCAGCTCGCGGCGCAGGCGCTCATGACAGAGCTGCGGTGGGAGGTATTCGATGAAGGCACAATGGTCCGTGACGAACGCCAGATGCGCGGTGCCGGAAATGGAAATGCCGGTCTTCCAGCAATGCGGCACGATGATGCGGCCACGCGCCTTGGCCATGTCGCAAACAATCTTCGCCTCTCCGATGCCGCCGACCCGGCCCACATCGGGCTGCGCGACCTGCACCTTGCCTACGTCCAGCAGCTCTTCGAACTCGAAGCGGGTGGCCAGCCATTCGCCGAACGCGATCGGCATCGGTGCCTGCTCGGCAAGCTTGGCCATCTCCCGCACATTGTCCGACCAGAGCGGCGTCTCCAGGAAGAAGACGTTGAATTCCGCCCAATCCTTGACGGTCTGCAGGCATGTGGCCGCATCCTCCCAGAGATACTGGACGTCGACCATCAGGGTGATGTCGGGGCCGATCGTTTTGCGCACCGCGGCCAAGACCTCGGTGTGGCGCTCGTAACTCTCGCGCATGCCGCCATGGGCATAGGGGCCGTTCATGGTGATCTCGGTCTTCATCGCCTTGAAGCCGAGGCTCTTCGCCTTCTCTGCGGAAGCGCAGAGCGCATCACGATATTCCTCGAAGCGGTGGCCTGCCGGTTGCAATGAGGCATAGGGCGTGATGCGGGACCGAGTCGCCCCGCCGAGCAGTTCGTGCACCGGCTTACCCAGTGCCTTTCCACACAGATCCCAGAGCGCCATGTCCACGGCGCTCATGGCGTGGATAATCATGCCTCGGCGGCCGTTCATGGCGGTGCCGAGATACATCTTCTTCCACAGCGCGCCGATCTGGAATGGATCGGCGCCGATCAGCATCTCCCTGATGCAGAGGCCCATCGTGTGCGTGCCCGGTGCCTCGATGCAGGCCTTCGCCATCCATGGGTTGGCATCGCACTCCCCGATGCCGGCGACACCGCCATCGGTGCGGATGACGACGACAATGCTGTCCTGAGCGGAGGAGGTAAAGCTGGCATCGTAGTCGGGCGCCAGCAGGACATGGCATTCGACGTCAGTGATCTTCAGGCGGGGAGCCGGGCCGCTGAACTGGGGCGAGACGGTTGTGAAGGGCATGATGTGACCGCGGATGACGTGGCGTGAAGCCGACCGGAGCGGGTTACGCCCCAGCCGGCGGTGATAATGTCAGATGCTAACCGGCCTTGACCTCGTTCCAGACGGCGACGCGCTTCTCGTAGTTCTCGGCCTGCTGCAGCCAGGAGAGCTTGTCGCCGTAGGTGAAGCCCGCGGCCTTGTTGACTTCGGTGTTGGTCGTGTTGCCGTAGCCGGCCTTGTTGGTCAGGATATCGCCGACCGCAGCGGCGAGGCAGTTGTTGATCCACTGGTGCGCCAAATCGGGGTCGGTGGCGCCCACACTCATGGTCCAGCAATCGAGCCAGCCCGGCGCACCTTCCCTCGGAATGGTGAGCGCGGCGTTGATGCCCTTCTTCTTGAGCGCCGGCACCTGCGGCTCGCCCATCGAATACATCACCTTGATGCTGTTCTGCGCGAACATGTTCACACCTTCGTCGAAGCCGGCGAAGTAGCTGAGCAGCAGCTTCTTCTGCTCGATCAGCTTTGCCTTCACCCTGGCGAAGTCGTCATCCGACAGGTTGTACGGATTTTCAACGCCGGCCACCAGCGCGCCCCAAGTAATGCAATTGTTCGCATCGTCCATGCAGATGAGCTGCTGGGCATATTCCGGGTTCCACATCACCTCCCAGGATTCCGGCGGGGTGGGGAAGACATCCGCGTCGTAGACCATCGGCAACGAGCCCCAGGCGAACGGAACGCCGAACTGCTTGTCCGCACGCATGATCTCCTTCACCTCGCGGAACTCGGGCGCAATGTTGCCGGCATTCGCGATCTTCGACAGGTCGAGCGGCGCCAGCAGATTGGCATCGATGTAGCGTGAGAAGATAGAAGTGTCGAAACTCACGACGTCGAAATCGGCGCCCTGTGACCCCTGCATCTTAGCGAACATCTCGTCGGCAGAGCCGACATAGACGATCTTCACCTCGGCGCCGGTGTCCTTCTTGAAGGCGTCGACCCATTCGGGCTCGGCATAGCCTTCCCAGGTGAGCACGCGCAGCTCCTTGGACGCGGCGCGCACGATAGTGGGGGCGGCGATCATCGCTCCGGCCGCAGTGGAACCGATCAGGAAATCGCGGCGATCCAACCGGATCTTCTTGGTCATGTCAGTCTCTCCCTGTTCAAGACGCATTGTGCGAGTTTCTTGCGGTGTTTTTCAGTTGCCGTCCGCCAGACGCAGGACGATGCGATTGACCTTGCCGGTCTCCACCAGCGCGATCGCCTCGTTGATGCGCGATAGCGGCCAGACCTCGGAGATAAGGGATTCCAGGTTCAGCAGCCCGTGCTTCACCAGCCGCAGCACCTTGGGGAAATCGATCATCGGCCGGGTCGAGCCGTAGCTGGAGCCGATCACCTTGTTCTCATCCTGGGCAATCCAGTAGGGCGGGAAGCCGGCCATGGCGTTCTCCGTCGGCTGGCCGATCAGGACGGTGGTGCCGGCGCGGCATGTCGCCTTATAGGCAAGCTCCGCGGTTTCCACCTGGCCCGTGGCCTCGAAAGTGAAATCGGCGCCACCCTTGATGATCTCGCGCACCTTGGCGACCGGGTCGCCCTCGCAGGCATTCACGAAATGGGTGGCGCCGAATCGCCGCGCTTCGCTTTCCTTCTCCCTACGCAGATCCACCGCCACGATCGGCAGCGCGTTGCACAGTTTCGCGCCCTGAACCACGCTCAGTCCCACGCCGCCACAGCCGAACACGGCCACGCTGTCGCCGGGCCGGATCTGCGCGGTGTTGATGGCGGCGCCGATGCCGGCCATGGCGCCGCACCCAAGCAGGCAGGCTTCCTCCGCGGATGTTGCCGGGTCGACGGTGATCGCGCCGTTGTGCGGCACGACCGTGTAATCGCAGAAAGACGAGACGAGACTCAGGTGATGGATCGGCTTCCCGTCCATTTCGAAAAAGCGTGTCGTGTTGTCCCACATCGTGCCGGCAGCGGCCGCGCGGGCCACTTCCTCGCACAGCACGGAGCGGCCGGTGACGCAGAACTTGCACTGCCCGCAGGAGGGCGTGAAGGTGAGGATCACCTTCTCGCCGATGCGCGATTTGGAAACGCCAGGCCCGACGGATTCGATGATCCCGCACGCTTCGTGGCCGAAGATCGCCGGCTTGGGATGCACCCACACGCCGCGCAGATAGTGGATGTCGCTGCGGCAGATGCTGGTGGTCAGCAGCTTCACACGCACTTCCATCTCGTGCGGGTCATCGACAACGACCTGCCGCAGACCGAGCGCATCGTCGTCGCTCGGCGCGTCGCAGACGGCAGCCATCATTGTTAGCTTTGCCATTGATGGACCTCCATCAGTTCAGACGTTGACCAGGCCGCCGTCGATCGGCAGCACCACGCCCGTGATGAAGGAGGCCTTGTCGGAAGCAAGGAAGGCGGCCGCGTCGGCAATCTCGTGCGGCTTCGCATAGCGTCCGATCGGATGCATGGCGGCGAGCGCTTTCAACCCCTCCGCCTCGCCGCCCGGCATGCCGCCGGCATAAGCGCGGGTGAGCGGCGTGTCGATCACCCCAGGCGCAATCACGTTCGCGCGCAGGCCGGCCTTGGCGTAGTCCGATGCGATGCAACGTGCGAGGTGCTGCAATCCGGCTTTTGCGACGTTGTAGGCGACATCGCCCTCCCACGCGACCAGGCCGCAGACCGAACCGATGAAGACGATGGCGGGATTCTTGCCTTTGAGCAGGGCCGGAATCAGCCGCTTCGACAGGCGGAAGGCGGCATTCAGATGAAGGTTCATCATCCGGTCCCAGGTCTCGTCCGTCGTCTCGTGCGTCGGCGCGGTCTGGGTCACGTCGATTCCGGCGCTATGCACGAAGATGTCGAGGCCGCCGAGGCCGGCGATCACGTCGTCGGCGGCGCGCTCGGTCTGCTGCTTGTCATAGAGATCGGCCTGCACCACGACATGGCTCCCGCCAGGTAGGCTCTTCGCCATTGCCCGCGCCTGTTCGGCATGGCGGGAGGCACCGATGGCGACGCGCGCGCCCTCCGCAGCGAATGTTTGAACGATGCTCGCGCCGATCCCGCTGGAGCCGCCGGTGACATAGGCGCGCTTTCCTGCCAGAAGTCCGCTCATGCCGCTCAATTCCTCTCTTGTGTCAACGCGTCGAGTAGCCGCCGTCGATCGCGACGGCCTGTCCCGTCATGAAGGCGGAGAGATCGCTGGCCAGATAGACGGCAAGCTCGCCCACTTCCTCGAGCTTTCCGGGGCGCGGGATCGCGTGCATCAGGCGCTTGGCCCGCAACGTCGCCTCCGGGTCCGGCTCCTGGTTCGCAACCGCGATCGCAAGCGGGGTCTCGATGAAGCCGGGGCAGATCGCGTTCACGCGCACGCCCTTCTCGGCAAAATCGAGCGCCGCGGACTTGACCAGCCCGATGACGCCGTGCTTGCCGGCGCAATAGCCGGCACGCTCCTTCTGCCCGACCAACCCGTACATCGAGGAGATGACGATGACCGAAGCGGCGCCGGAAGCGAGCAGATGCTCCGCCCCGAATCGCATGGCAAGGAATGCCGGCAGGAGCGAATGATCGATGATGCGCTGGAATTCCTCGACGGGTGTATCGAAGATCGGCGTGCGGCCGCCTGCGCCCGCGCTTACCAGGATGGTGTCGATCCCGCCCATGAAGTCTGCGGCAGTGGCGGTGACACGCTGCACGTCGGCGGCGATAGTTGCATCGCCGGCGGTGTACCCCGCCTTGCCATGCGCCTTCAGATCCTGCATGGCCTCGCGCAGAACCGACTCCCGGCGGCCGGAAATGTAAACGGCGGCGCCTTCCCGGGCCATGGCCTCGGCGCAGGCGAGGCCGATGCCCGTTCCGCCGCCATAGATCAGCGCCTTCTTGCCCTGGAGCCTGCCGCTCAACGCTCCACTCCCTGCTGCACCAGCCTTTTTCCCGCCGACAGCATTCGCTCGCCGCCCGCCGGCTGGCTTTGTTGGATCGAGTGTGGCACTCTCTCCCTGACTTGTCGACATAATAATTGTATACAAAAATACTGCGAGGGCCGATGGCACGACCAAGCGTTAGATCATTGGATCAATTGGCGGAGGATCCAGGCAGAGAAGACTTCCGGCCTTTCTTGGACATGCCGCGTGCGTCGGGACTGGCGGAGCGCGCGGCCGAGGCGATCGTGCTCGGTGTCGCGTCCGGAGCGTTGCAGCCAGGTCAGCGGCTGGTCGAGGCGGAGCTGGCGCAGCTTCTGAAGATGAGCCGCGTTCCCCTGCGAGAAGCCCTGAAGATCCTAGAGGCCCAGGGCATCCTGGAAAGCACGCCGCACCGAGGCACACATATCGCGAGCTTCGAGAATGCGCGGATCGATGAGATCTGCGAAGCGCGGATCGCGCTTGAACGGATTGCGCTGCGCGGCGCTGCGGCTGCTTACCAGAGCAATCCGCAGGCTTTGGTGCGCCTCGATCGGATTCTCGCCACCATGGAGCGCGCGGCGAGCCACATGGACTGGCTGGAGATCAGCAAGGCGGATCTGAATTTCCATCGCGAGATCTGCGCGGCCTCAGGCAATACGATCGTGCAGATCTTGTGGGAGGCGCTGGCGCGCCACGTCCTCATCATCTTCGGTAAGGAGATCCGCGACGAACGCGATGCCAAGTCGATCATCCCGCAGCATCGGAAATTGCGCGACATGCTCGCCTCCAACGACGTCGCCGGACTGGACGCGGAGATCGAGCATCACATTCTGCGGCTGCGCCGCCGCAAGCAGCCGCGCTCCAAGGGACAGGCTGCGCGGAGCTGAGGTCGCTTCAACCGGCTGAAGATCGAGGTCAGACCGGCCGGAACAAAAGTTCCGGCAGACCTGGAACGTCGACCTCGGTCGCAAACAACGCTCCGCCTTCTGCTTCGCCGTCATCCGCCGCGCGGCCGGAGGTCACGAACAACGTGCGCAGATCCGGTCCGCCCAGGCAGCACGAGGTGATGTTGCGCGCCGGCAGCAGCAGCGTGTCGAGGCGCTCCCCTTCCGGCGATAAGCGGATCACCTTGCCGCCGTCATACATGGCGATCCAGATGCATCCCTCCGTATCGACGCAGCAGCCGTCGGGTACCCCGTCCGCCTCGGAATACTTCTGGAAGACGCGGCGCCGCGTCAGCCTTCCGCTCCCGGGATCGAGATCGTAAGCCAGGCTCTGCCGCCCGAGCGAATCGCTGAAATAGAGCACATCGCCCTGCGGCGAGAAGGTCGGGCCGTTGCAGACGATGAAGCCGCTGTCGCCGATGCGCCACTCTCCGCGTCGGTTCAGCACGTAGAGGATTCCGCGCGGCGCGGATTCCGTCGCATCGAAATTGCCGATCCAGTAATTGCCGTGACGATCGACTTTTGCGTCGTTGTAAGGCAGATCGGGCCGAGCCTGATTCGGGTCGGCGAACGGAGCAACTGCGCCATTGCGCGGATCGAAGAAATAGAGCCCGTTGTCCATGCCGATCACCAACCGGCCGTCCGCGCACGGCACGACCGAGCCGATGCTGGTGAACTTCGAGAGCGTCCAATCCGAGCGCTTGCCGTCGGGAGAGATGCGATGGATGGTCGGGCCGTAGAAATCGATCCAGAACAGCTCTCCAGTGGCGCTGTTCCATTGCGGGCTCTCGCCGAGCTTGTCGCGATGATCGGTCGGAACTCGCCAGTCCGGTGTGCGCGCCATGGGGAACGAGGGTTTGAGTTTCGGAAGCCAAACTGTAGAGTCGGGCAAAGAAGATCACAATACCAGACTTCGTTCCGGAATACCGGAACAATGGGGAGCGATGGGGATGGTGGCGTCTGATATCGCGGTTCAATTGCGCGGCCTCAGTCGCAGCTTCGGCACAGTGACCGCCGTGCACCCGATCGACCTGGACATTCCGCGCGGCGACTTCCTCGCCATCCTCGGCCCGTCGGGCTGCGGCAAGACGACCTTACTGCGCATGATGGGCGGGTTCGTCGAACCCAACGCTGGCCACATCGAGGTCAACGGCGCCGACATCACGCATCTCGGGCCGGAGCACAGGCCGATCAACATGGTGTTCCAGGGCTACGGCCTCTTCCCGCACATGAATGCGCGCCAGAATGTCGGCTATGGGCTGCGCTTGAAGAAATTGGACCGCGCGATCATCGCGAAGCGCGTGAGCGAGGCGATGGCTCTGGTGCGCCTTGAAGGCTATGAGGACCACATGCCGGCGCAGCTTTCAGGCGGACAACAGCAGCGCGTAGCGCTGGCGCGGGCACTGGTGATGAAGCCGCAGGTGCTGCTGCTCGACGAGCCGCTCGCCGCCCTGGACCTCAAGCTGAGGCAGGCGATGCAGGAGGAGCTGCGCCGGATCCACCGCGAGATCGGCGGCACGTTCGTCTTCGTCACGCACGATCAGGGCGAAGCGCTCGGCCTCGCCAACCGCATCGCCGTCATGAAGGACGGGCGTATCGAGCAGCTTGGCACGCCGGAGGACATCTATCTCAGGCCCCAGACCCATTTCGTCGCGAGCTTCATTGGCGAAGCGAATCTCCTCAAGGGCCGGCGGAGGGGCGGCGTGATCGAGACTACCTGCGGCGCTTTCGAGGAGGGTGGACCGGACGGAGAGATCGCGCTCGTCGTGCGCCCGGAAAGCGTGCGACGGCTTGGGCATTCGGAGCGTGCGGAGATCGAGACGACCGGGAAGGTGGACGAGATCGTGTTCCTCGGCGCACACGTCAGATATGTCCTCTCGCTGTCGAGCGGTGAGAAGCTACGGGTCCAGGATCCGGTCGGGAAACCACGCGCCGCAATCGGCGATATGATGGGGGTGGGCTGGAGTCGGTCGGCTCAACGCATCATAGCCGGCTGAGCCATAGCCTATCAGACCCGCTTGCCCGCCGTCGCGCCGCCATCGGCCATGATGAGGCTCCCCGTGAGATAGCTTGCGCGCGGCGAGGCGGCCAGCAGGATCGCTTCGCCGATCTCGACCGGAGACGCGACCCGGTTCAGCAAGGTATAGGACGCCCATTGCTGGCGCGCCTTGTCCCGGTCGGGTGCGACGGAGATGCTCGCGCGCATCATGTCGGTCTCGGTCGGCCCGGGGCAGACGCAGAGCACGCGCACATCGGGCGTCAGCTCCGTCGCCAGCGCGCGCGTCAAACCGACCAAGGCTCCTTTGGAGGCGCAATAGGCGACGCAGCCGGCATAGCCCAGAAGAGCTGCATCCGATGCGACGTTGACGATTGCGCCCCGGCTCGCGCGCAGCTTCGGCAGCAATGACTGCGCCAGCACCCACGGCGCTGTCAGGTTGACCGCGACAGTCTCATCCCACAATGTGGGGCTGGTCTCCGCAATCGCGGCTTCATGGAAGATGCCGCCGCAATTCACCAGGACGTCGAGCGTCTCGATGCTTGCGGCCAGTGCGCGGCATGCCGTTCGATCGGAGAGATCCGCGGACAAGCCCCGCACGCGGCCCGAATAGGTTGTCGAGAGTCGCGCGACCGCCGCATCGACATCCGCCTGGCGCCGGCCATGCAGGATGACCGACCCGCCGCGCTCCAGGAACAAACGCGCCGCGGCCGCTCCGATGCCTCGGGTGGAGCCGGTGACCAGGATCGTCTTGCCCGCGAATTCCGTCATCACAGCCGTCCCGCAGTGCTGCCGCCGTCGATCGCGACTGCCGCACCGGTCATATAGGCAGCGGCCGGCGACAGGAGGCACAGGACAAAGGCCGCGACCTCATCGGGCGTCGCAAGGCGTCCGATCGGGTGATAGCGATTGAAGGCGGCGTAATAGGACTCGGGATCGCCGCTGTCCCGTGCGCATTCCTGCATCAGCTCGGTGTCCATCGTTCCCGGGCAGATCGCATTTGCCCGAATGCCGCTGGGGGCTAGCTCGATCGCCATTGCCTTGGTCATTGCGATCAATCCGTGCTTTGCCGAGACGTAGGCAACGTTGTTTGCGATGGCGTGAAGCCCAAGTTCCGACGCGATATTCACGATGCAGCCGCGGCTGCTGCGCAGGAAGGGAAGGGCGGCCTGCACGGTGAGGAAGCTCGCCCGCAGGATTACGCTGAGATGCTGGTCCCAGTGCGCATCGTCGGTGGCCGCGATCGGCCGCTCGACATTCACGGCGGCGTTATTGATGAGGAAATCGAGCCGGCCGTTGGCCGTCGCTTGAGCCACCGCCTGCACGGGCCCGTCGGTGGTTGCCAGATCGGCCGGCGCTGCGATTAGCCGGGGACCGCCGCCCAGCCGCGCGATCACCGCCTGACAGGACTCCGCTGTGCGATCGTTCACCGCCACCGTGGCGCCAGCCTGGTGCAGTGTCTTGGCGGTGGCGAAGCCCAGTCCGCGACCCGCGCCTGTTACCAGCGCGACGCGCCCACCATAGTCGAACGTCACCTCAGCCACGGTAGCGGCTCACGCGCAAGGCCAGGAACGTCGAGCCGACGCTGAGCAGGATCAGCAGCGTGGCGATCGCATTGATGGTGGGATCAAGCGAGGTGCGAACCATGCCCCAGACCAGAGTCGGCAAGGTATTGCCGGCACCGATCGTGAAGAAGGTGATGACGAAGTCGTCGAGCGAGATGGAGAGGGCGATCAGCGCCGCGCCGACAATGGTCGGACGGATAATCGGCAGGGTCACGGTCAGGAAGGCGCGGAGCGGTGAGGCGCCGAGATCGCGCGCGCTGTCCACGACAGCCCAGTCGAAGGTCGCGAGACGGGAGAAGACGATCAGGATGACGAAGGGCTGGGCGATCACCAGATGGCCCAGAATGACGGTCGGAAGGCCAAGCGGCAGGTCGATCAGCCGCACGAAGTAGCTCATCATGGCGACGCCGATGATCAGTGCCGGCAGCATCATCGGCACGCTGATGATCGCGATCAGCCCCTCCGCGCGCCGTGGCGCCATGCGCGCCAGGAGCAGGGCCGCCATCGTGCCGATCGCAACCGAGAGGACCGCCACCAAACCGGCCACGATGAGGCTGTTCCACAAAGCCGGCCAGAAGGCGCCAAGGGAAAACAGCTTGCGATACCAGTCCAGCGTGAACCCCGTCAGCGGCAGGCTGGTCAGGGCCGATTGATTGAAGCTGAACAGCACGACCAGGACCAAGGGCCCGCCCATGAAGGCCGCGAGCAGCAGGGCGAGTGCCCGCCACCCAAGTTCCTCGAGAAAGCCGAGCGCTCGATTCATGGCTGCAGGGTCCGCCGCAACAGCCCGCGAAAGACCAGCACCAGCGCCAGGGATACGGCCATCACCGTGAACGCCATGGCGCTGCCCATCGGCCAGTTGAACCCGAGGGAGAATTGCAGCTCGATGAAATGCCCCATCATGGCCGCGCCGCCGCCTACGAAGCGCGGCGTCACATAATCCCCCGCGCTGATCAGGAACGCGAAGGTGAAGGCAATGACGATGCCCTTCTCGCACTGCGGGATCACGACATCGCGCAGGACGGCCCATCGGCCGGCGCCAAGATCACGCGCCGATTCGATGGTGGCGGGCCGGATGGCGCGCATATTGCCGTAGATCGGCAGAATGGCGAATGGCAGGAGAAAGTAGGTCAAGGTGATGACCACGCCATTGACGCTGTAGAGCAGCGCGCCGAGCGGCTCATCGATGATCCCGGCCCAGAGCAGGAACTTATTAAGAATACCCTCCCGCCCCAGAATACTCTTCCAGGCGTAGATCTTGACCAGATATCCGCCAAACAGGGTGATGAGGGCGAGAAAGAGCAGTGGCATCTCGAAGCGGCCGCACTTGAATCGAAGAGCGTAGGCAAAGGCGAGCGCGAGGATCGTGGTCAGGGCGCCGATCGCGAACGCAATCAGCAGCGTGCTGGCCATGGCATCGTAGTAGTCGGTCCAGGTGGCAATGTAGTTCTTGAAGGTGAGATCGGGACGCATGATGCGCGCCCGCACCGACCAGAAACTGATGACGAGAAAGTAGAGGAGGGGCGCCGCAAAGGCGCCGATGAAAATCAAAGCGGCCGGCAGCAGGAGCCAGTTCTGGCGATCCCATGCCGGCCGCTTCAGCACTGCCAGGCTCCCTCTATGCCTTGGACAGCCGCTGATATTCGTTCAGGAAGTCGTCATAGGTGGCGACGGACCCGTCGGATTCCGTCGGCGGAACGGGCTGCAGCCTAGCCTTCTGCATGAATCCGTCGATGTCCGCGTAATTGTAGGATTCCGCAAGCTCCTTGGGCAGCATCGGCACGGTATCGAGATTGGTGATGCCGGCGCTCTGCTCCGTCGCGAACTGCTTCTGCGGCTCGGGCGAGATGATGTGGTTGATCATCTTGTAGCTGAGATCCATGTGCGGAGCGTCCTTGGGAATGCACAGGCAATCCATGAACATGCCGGTGCCTTCCTTCGGGATCGTGTATTTGATGGTCTTGCCCTTAGCCTGGGTCCACACCGCAACGGCTTCCCATCCGATGGCCGAGACCGTGATCTCGTTGCGCGCAAAGGCGTCGGACATGTCGCCATAGCTCGGGAAGAAGGCGCGCGCGTGCTTGGTTTTGATCTCGATCAGCTTGTCGATGACCTGTACCATCTCTTCCTTGGTCAGGATGGTGCCCATCGGCTTGCCTGTCACGACGGTTCCCCAGATCAGCAGGTTGCCGAGCGGGTCGTCCACCATCGCTACTTTGCCCTTGTGCTCCGGCTTCAGGATGTCAAGCCAGCTCTCGGGCGGCGTGGTGACGACGGCCGGATCGTACATCAAGGGCAGCGAGCCCCAGTTCCAGGGCACGCCCATCAGGTTGCCCTGGTACTTGATGGTATCCTGTGCGACGAACTGCGGGATCAGCTTGGGCAACAGTTCGATCTTCGCGGTGTCGATCGGCTCCAACAGTTCGCCCTCGGCCATCAGCGGCAGATAGCCGAAATACATGGTGATGAGGTCGGTCTTGCCGATGCCGCCCGCCTGCAGCTTGGTGATGATCTCCTCGTTGGAGGAGATGAAGGTGGGCTGGAAATCGATGTCGTTGTCGGCGAGGAACGAGCCGCTGAGGATCGGCGTCTCGTAGCCCTGCCAGCCCATCCAGGTCATGGTGGTCTTGGCGAATGCGGGCCTAGCACCAAATGCTGCCATCGTGCCCACAGCCGCGGCGCCGGCGAGCACATGGCGGCGCGACAACGCGGAGCGCGCCGACAATTCAGCCAGCGCGCCCAAACCCTGCTTGCGATTGCTCATAAGTGGCCTCCCAGCCTGTCTCGTTGAGATCCGGAATCCGGACCCATCGGACGTTAAGCGAGGGCGTTTGATGCCCTTCATTTTACTCGCGCCAGTTTTCGGCTATTCCGAAATCCTGGACGCATATACAAGATGCAGGAATAGGCTAACATGGGCTGAAAAAACCGGTCAAGGAACACCGGGCGTTTGCTTGGTTGCAGACTAGCTCGCAGGAAAAGAGGCCGTTGTGAACTATTTCGATAATGCGAACTACGCCGTGCTCGTCGTGGGAGCCGGACGGGGAATCGGCCGTGCCGCAGCACTGGAACTGGCCGCCCAGGGGATTGCGGTCGCTTGCTTCGACTCAGACGCCGAAACCGCGCAGAAAGCGGCCGAGGAAATCAAGGCGGGCGGCGGCAAGGCGGTCGGAGGGCGTCTCGACGTAACCCAGCAAGGGACGATTGGGCCGGCGGTCGAGAAGACGGCGGCGGAGTTCGGCCGCATCGATGCGCTGGTGAACTGCGCGGGCATCACCGGCCGCACTAACATTCCGGCGCACGAGGTGGACCTGGAGGACTTCGATTTCGTCTACCACGTCAATCTGCGCGGGGCGTTGCTTCTGTCCCAGGCAGTGCTGCCACACATGCTGAAGCGGCGCTATGGGCGGATCCTGCACGTGTCTTCCATCGCCGGCAAGGAAGGCAACGCTGGCATGACGGCCTATTCGGCGACCAAGGCCGGCTTGATCGGCATGGTGAAGAGCATGGCCAAGGACTACGTGGAGCAGGGTATCACGATCAACGCCCTGGCGCCGGCGGTCATCCGCACGCCGATGGTTGATGCGCTGCCCCAGGCGACGGTCGACTACATGACGGCGAAAATCCCAATGCGCCGCTGCGGCGAACTCCAGGAGGCGGCGCACATGATCGCCTGGATCGTCTCGCCCGCCTGCAGCTTCACCACGGGTTTCACATTCGATCTCAGCGGCGGGCGCGCCACCTACTAACGGATGGGAGGTTGGATTGAGCAAGATCGCCGCCATCGAAGTCATCCCGATCATCGGTCCGACGCCGGCGGCCGATGATCTCGACGGCACCACGGATACCGTCATCGTGCGGCTCACCGATGAGGCCGGTCGCACGGGCATCGGCGAGACGGATGCCCCGCCGCACGTGGTGAAAGCGTTTCTCGAGATGCCGACAGCCCACCTCTGGAGCCGGAACGCCGCGGAGATCGTGATCGGCGCGGATCCATTGGAAGCGAGCGGGCTCTGGCAGAAGCTCTACGAGGGAACCTTCTGGCCCGGGCGGCGCGGGCTTGGCATCCATGCCATCTCGGCGATCGACATCGCACTCTACGACCTGGCCGGCAAGCAGCACGGCGTGCCCGCCTATAAGCTGATGGGCGGAGCAAGGCGGGATAAGTTGCGGCCTTATTGCACGATCTTCCCCGGCCTGGCGCATGGCCGCTCCATCGAGGCGCTGATGACCGAGATCGGTCGCCAGTTCGACGCCGCCCTGGAGAGCGGCTTCCGAGCTGTGAAGATGGAAGTGCTGTTTTACGATCTGGTGACCGATCGGGAGCTGGTCGACCTGATCAAGCGCGGCCGCAAGATGCTGGGCGCCGGCATCCTGATGGCCGTCGATTTCGGCTATCGTTGGCAGAACTGGCATGATGCGCTTTACGTGCTGGATCGGATCGAGGAGTGCGACATCTTCTTCGCGGAAGCGACCCTGCAGCATGACGATCTCGAAGGGCACGCAAGGCTCGCCGAGCGCAGTCCGATCCGCATCGGTGGTGCGGAGGCCGCAGCGACCCGCTGGGAGATTCAGGAATGGCTGACCCGCGGCAGGGTCGGCATCGTGCAGCCGAATATCGGCCGCGGCGGCGGCTTGACCGAGATCCGCCGGATCGCCGATCTGTGCGAACTGCACGGCGCCGAAGTGGTGCCGCACGGCTGGAAGACCGGCATCACATCCGCGGTCGGGAGGCATTTCCAGGCGGCCTGCGGGCCAGCGCCCGTGTTCGAATACGTGTCCCCGAAAGTGTTCGACAGCCTATTGCGGCGCGAGCTGGTCTCGCCCGAGCCCAACGTCGTCGACGGCTACATGGCGCTGCCAGATCGCCCTGGTCTCGGCATCGATCTCAATGAAGAGCTGGTCGACCGTTTGCGCGCCGATAAGCGATGAATCTGCCTTCATCGTCACGGGTCGCCGACGACCTTGGCACAACCATCCATGAGTTTGCATGCGACGGTTCGATCTTGCCCAATGAAACTCGTGGATGGTCTGACGAAGTCTGACGCTAGTTGATCCGGAACTTCTCCACTGTGGCCAGGTCGAGGCTCACGCCCAAGCCCGGCTTCTCCGGCACTTGGATGCGTCCGTCGGCGCCGATGTCGAACTTCTCGCGCGTCAGGTTCCAGCGGATGGGCGACTCGCTGGTCGAATATTCCGCCGGTTCGTCGTCCCAATGCTGCGACAGGAACGCAAGGTTCGCGGCAATCGTGATGTTCGACTTGTAGCCGTGGGTCACCACGCGCTTTCCGTGCTTCCTGGCGACGGCCGCGATGCGCATCAGCTCGGTCAATCCGCCGGCCATCGTAACGTCCGGCTGGGCGATGTCGATCTTTCCGACCTCGAACGCGTGTTCATATTCGTAGCGTGTGGTGAGGCCGAGATCGCCGCCGCCGATCGGCACACCGAATCCCTGGAAGCGGGCATGCCCATCGAGATCATCGATCGGCAGCGGCGCCTCGACCCAGAGAAAGTTGTTGTCGCGGAAGATCGGCATGAGCGGCAGGCCATCCTCGGCCTTCTCCCAGGCGGTGGCTGCATCCACCATCAGCCGGATGTCCGGGCCGACATGCTCGCGCGCGGTCCGGATGATGGTCTCCGCCTTCCGCACGTCCTGCCGCCAATGCGGGTCGGCGACGATCTTGATCGCTTTCAGGCCCAGCTTCAGTCCGCGATCGATGTTGCGCCGTACCTCGTCCGGCGTTTCGCCGAGCGGGTAGACGGTGCCGTAGGCCAGCAGCTGGTTCCGCTTGCGCGCTCCGAGCAGATCGGCCACCGGCTTGCCCTCGACCTTGCCCCGGATGTCCCACAGCGCGATGTCGACGCCGCTCATGGCATGGATGACGACGCCGCGCCGCCCGTAATAGCTGGTCCAGTCGTACATCCGGTCCCACAAGGCACCGACCTGCAGGGGATCCTGTCCGATCAGCACTTCCTTCAAGCCCATGGCGTGGGTGTGAGACCGTGGGGCATTTATGATCGCCTTGATTACAGACGGAACACTATCCACCTCCGCAATTCCCGTGATTCCCGCATCCGTGTGGACGAGGATCACGCAATTGTCGTATGACCCATCGAAAGTTGCGCCGGTCCAGCCCGGTACCCGAAGTTCGATTGCCTCGATGTCCGTGATCTTCATGACAGCGTCCCCTCCCGCACAGGTTTGCGCAGTCGTCTGAAATATTGGATACTGGTCCAGAATGTTGGAATGTGAAGCATGACGCAAGCGGTAAAGGCATCGATGCGCGCCAATGCGCAATCCCCGGTGTTGCCCGATGAGGAACAAGGCGGTTCGCGTAGCGTCCGCCGGGCGTTGGAGATCCTCGAGTTTCTGCTGCAGCGGGGCGAGCCGGCGACTGTGGCCGGGATCGTCACGGCGCTGCAGATTCCGAAGTCCACCGCCTATGAACTGGTCCGCACCTTGAGCGAGGCCGGCTATTTGGAGCCGGCGCGTCGCGGCGCCGGGCTCTATCTGGGACGTAAACTGTTCGAGCTTGGCATGGCCTATCGCAGCCAAGTCGACCTGCTGCGGGACGGCAGCCAGATCGTCGAGGAACTGCGCGACGCCACCGGCGAGACGGTGCAGCTGTCCGTCCTCGAGAACGACATGATGCTGGTGCTGCTGAAGGAGGAGGGTTCCCACTCGATCCGCATCATCAGCCGGGTCGGGTCCCGTGTGCCCGTGAACTGGGCTGCGGCCGGCCGCTTGCTGGTGTCGGATCTTGACGACGCCACGCTCGGCGCATTGCTGAAGCGTTCGGTTCGCCAATCGCCGACCGGCCGCTCTATCACCGAAGTGCCGAAGCTGATCCAGCAGATCCGCAAGTTCCGCAAGCAGGGATATGCGACAGAGCTGAACGAGACCAACGAGCATGCCGGCTGCGTAGCAGCGCCCGTGACGGATGGGAGCGGTCGCTGCATCGCGGCGATCAGCATCGTGGCGCCCGAGCATCGGCTCGGCAAACCGAACCGGGAAGAGCTCATCAAGAAAGTAATGGAGGCGGCGGCCAACCTCTCCAGCCGCCTCGGCGCCCACTAGGCCGGCGCTGCCTCGAACAGGTGCTGGAGACGATCGAGCAGGGTTGCCTCGGCGACCTCGCTGCGCAGGTGACGCTCGATCAGATCGCCGGCCTTGGCCTGGAAGCCGAGATAGCCCGCGAAGCGTGGGCGGATCCAGCATGCCTCCATGGTACGGAGCGTGCTGCTGTAGCAGCCGCCGAAACGCGCATCGATGTTCGCATCCCGCCAGGCGTCGAGCCTGGCGGGCTGCCCGTGGTGCAGTGCGAAGGCGGATTGGGCGGCTGCCGTGGCCGCGAAACGTGCATAGGTCAGTGCCGCGTCCGGATGCGGGCAATGGGCGGAAATGCCGAGACCCGTCCCGCCGATCGTGGAGCCGCGTGCGCCCTCAGGGCCCGGGAAATCGTGGAAGCGCAACGGGTGCCGCTGATCCGCCTCGGCATAGGTTGCGTAGCAATAGACGGCGGGACAGAGGATCAGATCGTCGCGTGCGACCATGGCGTCGTGAAGCGCAATGCTATTCCAGTCCAATGCCTCGACGGGGCAGAGGGACAGCAGCTCACGCATATGCGCGAGGGCGGCGTGCGCCGTGTGCAAGTCGGCGAACGGTTCGCCTGGAGCAGTCGCGCAGGGAGTGCCCAGGTTGGCGCAAAGCGTGAAGAAGGTCATCAGGCTGTGTACCCCGCGCAGGCCGATCGCGAGCTTCATGCCATGCCGCGATGCATGTCGACCAAGCGTCATCAAGCCTGACCAGTCCCGCGGCGGCGCTGCATCCAGCCGCGCCATCAGGTCGGGCCGCGACGCGGCCACCTGGCACGCGGCATCGATCGGCAGCGCCCAGATGTGACCAGCGTAGGAATAACTCTCCAGAGAAGGCCCGACGAACGCCGAGCGCAGGTCGCCGGCCACGATATCATCCAACGGAAGCAGGCATTTGCTCGCTGCGATGTCGCCGCAGAACGGGTGGTCAAGGATGATGAGGTCATAGGACCGCGCGAGCTCCGCGACGGGCGTGAATTCAAACCCATGCAGCGGGCGCGAGGACCATTCGATCTCGATGCCTGGATGCTGCGCCGCGAACATTGCCTGCGTCGCCAGCAGCGGATCGACGGCGCGGCGATGGTCCCAGGTCATTCCGCGCAAGCGTAGAGCGGCCATCTGCTGCACTCCCCGTTGACTCAGTGGCGATTCGCGGTAACCTACCATTCTATAAATGCGTACAACAGTCCAGCATTCTGGAATCTAGGCGCGGCTCGCTGCTCGAGGGAACCGCAGCGGGAAATAAAACAGGGAGGTAGCGATGACATTGGCGCGATTGATGGGCGGCGCGGCGATCGGCGCGCTCGCCGTGGCAGGACTGTCGAATGCGGCGCTGGCCGCGGCAGGCGACGAGTGCGTGAAAGTACTGGGCTACGAGTGGAGCGGGGAGAAGCAGTCGATGGACCCCGCCGACATGCATTCCGGCGATGATGCGTATCACACGTTCGCGGTCTATAACCGCCTGGTCGACATCGACGACAATTTCAACGTCCTGCCGGAGCTGGCGACGGAATGGGAAGTGTCGGACGACGGCCTCACCTGGACGTTCAAGCTGCGCGATGGCGTGAAGTTTCACAGTGGCAAGGATTTCTCCTCCGCTGACGTGGTCTATACCTTCAAACGCCTGCTGGATGAGAAGACGGGCTCCGGCGCCCGCGCGGTGCTCGAATTCCTTGATCCGGATGGCATCAAGGCGCCGGATGCGCGGACCGTGACCTTCACCACCAAGAAGCCGGTGGTCGAACTGCCGGTGCTCATCAGCAACAAATTCACCAACATCGTGCCGGACGGCGCCAAGCAGGAGGATCTGCGCCTGCATGGCGACGGTACCGGTCCCTTCATGCAGGAGGCGTTCACGCCGAATGCGCCGGTACGCATCCTGCGCAAGAACCCGAACTACTGGGACGCCGGCAAGCCGAAGGCGGAATGCCTGAAGATCACCGTCGCGCAGGAAGCGGTTGCCGCCGTTTCCGCGATGAAGTCGGGCGAAGTGGACCTGATGCTGAACGTCGATCCGTCGGTCATTCCCGCGTTGAAGAACGACCCCTCGGTTGCACTGCTGGAAACCGGCGCCTCCAACTCGATGACGATCTCCTTCTGGGTGGACACCAAGCCGTTCGACGACGTGAAGGTGCGCGAGGCCCTGAAGGCGGTGGTGGATCGGCAGGCGATGGTCGACACCGTGCTGCTCGGGTTCGGGGAGCCAGGCGCGGACAATCCCGTGCCGATCGGCAATCCCGCGTCGTACACCAAGGAAGCGCCGAAGCAGGATTATGAGCTTGCGAAGAAGCTGCTTGCTGAGGCGGGACACGAGAAAGGGCTGAAGTTCGACCTCTACACGGCGGAGGGCGTGCCCGGCATGGTCCGCATGGCGCAGGTCTATGCGGAGATGGCGAAGCCTGCGGGCATCGACATCAATGTGATCGTCACGCCGGCCGAAAGCTATTGGGACGACGTGTGGCTGAAGCAACCGGCCGTGACCTCGGCCTGGTCGATGCGCCCGCCGGGAGAGGGGCTGGCGGTCGCCTATACGCAGAATGCGAAGTGGAAAGAAACGCACTGGGAGCGGCCGGACTATGACGCCCTGCTGCTGAAGGCGAACACGACTGTCGATACGGAGGAGCGGCTAAAACTGTTCCAAAACGTCGGCGAGCTGCTGGCGAAGGAAGGAGGCCTGGTGCTGCCGATGTTCGTCCATCAGGTGCTGGCCTTGCGCAAGGGCTGCGAAGGATACGTGCCGCGCGCGCAGAACTTCAACTTGAACTTTGAGGATCTGGGCTGCAGCAAATAGGCTTGCTGGAACGCGGGCGCCGGTTCTCCGACCGCGCCCGCGTTGTCTTCATGGTGTCGCAGCGTAGCGGGGGATTGCTTTGCCGATTCTAAGGCTTGTCGCCGGCCGCATCCTGCTGTCAATCGTGACGCTGCTGATCGTCTCATTGATCATATTCGGCGTGCTCGAAGTGCTTCCAGGGGACGTGGCCACGCGCATTCTCGGACGGGATGCGACGCCGGAGGCACTCGAGCTCTTGCGGGCGAAGCTCGGGCTCAATGATCCGGCGCCCCTGCGCTATCTGCACTGGCTGGGCGGCCTGTTGTCCGGCGATTTCGGACAATCGCTGGTCTCGAGCCGGCCGGTGACGGATATTCTGGCGCCGCGCATCTACAACACGGTCCTGCTCTCGGCCTATGCCTTCCTGCTGTATCTGCCGCTGACCATCGTGCCCGCGCTGATCCAGGCGATCCGGCGCGACCGGCCGGTGGATCATGGCCTTTCCATCGTCACGCTTGTACTGTTGTCGATGCCGGACTTCCTGCTGGCGACGATGCTCCTCTTCACGTTCGTGGTGCTGGTGCCCGTTCTGCCGGCGATATCGCTGGTCGACCATTCGTCCGACGCGATGGACTATCTGCGCGCCATGACCTTGCCGGCCCTGACCCTCGCGATCGTGATGGCGGTCTATGCCGTGCGCATGCTGCGCGACAATCTGATCGAGGTGCTTGATTCCGACTATGTCCGCATGGCCGAGCTGAAGGGGCTCAGTGCCAGGCGCGTGCTCCTGCGCCATGCCTTGCCCAATGCCCTGGTGCCGACGCTGAATGTCACGGCCCTCAATCTCGCTTATCTCGTGGGTGGAGTCGTGGTGGTCGAGAAGGTGTTCTCCTATCCCGGCTTCGGCAGCCTTCTGGTGGATTCCCTGCAACTGCGCGATCTGCCGGTCATCGAAGCCACTGTCATGATCGCCGCGCTGGTCTATGTCGGCGCCAACCTGATCGCCGACGTCGCCGCCGTGCTGCTCAATCCGAGACTGAGGACCGCGTGATGAGCATGGATCACGCAGCGGCGCCAACTCGCCAATCGGCGCTCAGCCGCTATCGCCTGCTGTGGGGCCAGACGCCGCAGAGCTTCCGCATCGGGCTGGTCATTTTGCTGGTGCATCTGATCGTCGCGGCGACGGGCCCGCTCTGGGCACCCTATGGCTACTCGCAGATGGGGACGGGCATTCCGCTTTCCGGCGCGAGCTGGGAGCATCCGTTCGGCGTCGACCAGCTCGGTCGGGACGTGTTCAGCCGCGTGGTGCATGGATCGCACATCGTCATCCTGCTGTCATTGTCCGGCACGGCGCTTGGTCTTGTGGTCGGCGCCGTATTGGGGCTGCTGTCCGGTTATCTCGGCGGCTGGTTCGACAATCTGCTGCAGCGTCTGCTCGAAGCGTTGATCAGCATTCCGTTCCTGGTGCTGGCGCTGATCGCGATCGCGTCGGCCGGGCCGGAGCTGTCGGGAAATCCCATTCTGGTGGTCCTGGTGGTCGCGCTGGTCTATGCGCCCCGCATCGCGCGCATGGCGCGTGCCGCGGCGATGGACATCGCCACGCGCGATTACGTCACGGTCGCGCGCCTGCGTGGCGAGAGCGCGTGGTCGGTGATGCGCCGCGAGCTGCTGCCGAACGCGACCGGCGTGCTGCTGGTGGAGTTCGCCCTTCGGGCCGGCTATGCGCCGGTGCTGGTGGGCTCGCTGGGCTTCCTGGGATTCGGCCTCCGGCCGCCCACTCCCGAATGGGGACTGATGATCAGCGAGAACCGCGCCCTTATCATCATAACGCCGATCACCGTCCTTGGGCCGGGCCTCGCGCTCGCGTCGTTGGTCGTCGGATTGAACCTGTTCACCGAGGGTTTGGCGCGCATCCTTGGCCGGACCGTCCGGCTCGGTGCGCAATGACCGACACCGTGCAATTGCTCGTGGTGCGCAACCTCACTGTGGCGTACCGCCAAGGCGGCGGCTGGGCCCGCGCCGTGGACCAAGTCAGCTTTTCGGTACAACCGGGCGAGGTGTTCGGGCTGGTCGGGGAATCCGGTTGCGGCAAGTCGACGGTTTCGCTGCAGCTGCTCGGCTATCGGCATCCGTCCACGAAAGTAGAGCAGGGCGATGTCCTTTTCAAAGGACGAAGCCTGGTTACCATGTCGCGTCCGGAGCTCGACAGGCTGCGCGGCGACCGCATCGCCTTCGTTCCGCAGAACCCGACGACAGCACTCAATCCCGGCATTCGCATTGGCGACCAGCTCGTGGAGACGATGGTCGCTCATGGTCGTGCGGAACAGGTGAAGGGCGCCGCTATCGCCGAGGTGCTGAAGCTGGTCGGACTGCCCGCCGATCCCGGCTTCCAGCGCCGCTACCCACACCAGCTATCGGGCGGCCAGCAACAGCGCGTCTGCATCGCGATGGCGCTGGCGTGCGATCCCGACCTGCTGGTGCTGGACGAGCCGACGACCGGGCTCGACGTCACGACCCAGGAGCAGATCGTCAACTTGCTCAGCGACCTGCGCCGCCGCATCGGTGTGGCGATGCTTTATGTCACGCACGATCTGGCGCTGCTATCGCAGATCGCCGATCGCATCGGCGTGATGTATGCCGGACGCATGGTGGAGATTGCGCCGACGCACGAGATTTTCCTGCGCCCGCGGCATCCCTACACGCAGGGTCTGATCGCATCCATCCCTCTTATCGAGGAGCAATCTGCGCGCCGGTCCAGGCCGCTGCGCGGCCTGCTGCGCCGGCGCGAACTGCCGGCGGGCTGCCCCTTCACGCCGCGTTGCGACCACGCGCGCGACCGTTGCGCCTCCGAACGGCAGGAGCTCGAGGCCATCGATAATGGCCGCGCGGTTGCATGCTGGCGATGGCGCGAGATCGCGCCGATTCCCGCCGAAACGTCCGTAGCATCGACAGGCGGTCGTCAGAGCGGGCCTGTGCCCGCCCTCTCCGTCGATGGAGTCAGCGTCCTCTACGGACCCAGAGGACGCGGTTTTCGCGCGGTCGGCGACGTGTCGTTCGACATCAAGGAAGGTGAGGTCTTCGCTCTGGTCGGCGAATCCGGCAGCGGAAAGTCCACGCTGGCGCGCGTGATCAGTGGACTTGTCGCGCCAGCAGATGGCACGATCAGGTTGCGTGGCGACCAAATGGCAGCGAGCGTCGGGGGCCGCAGTCGTGACGAGCGACGCCTGATCCAGTACATCTTCCAGAACCCTGACGCCTCGCTGAATCCGCGGGCCCGTATCGGTGAAACCATTGCGCGCCCGCTGGCCCATTTCTTCGGAATGGATGCGGCGCGTGCCAAGGCGGCGCTCGCAGACGCTCTGCATGACGTGCGGCTCGACGCGTCCTATCAGGATCGCTATCCCGACCAGCTTTCCGGCGGTGAGCGGCAGCGCGTGGCGATCGCACGAGCCCTGGTCGCAAAGCCCGCGCTGCTGTTGTGCGACGAGATCCTGTCGGCGCTGGACGTGTCCGTGCAAGCCAGCATCCTGGCTCTGCTGCAACAGCTCAAGTCCGAGCATGGCATCGCCATGCTGTTCATCTCGCACGACCTCGCCGTGGTGCGCATGCTGGCCGATCGCGTCTGTGTTCTCTATGGCGGCGAGGTGATGGAGATCGGCGCGCGCGAGGCTGTCTTTGCGCCGCCCTACCATCCCTACACGTACAGTCTGCTGCACGCAGTTCCGGTGCCCTTGCGCCGGCCTGACAAGCCCGCGAAATCGCGTGGGCTTGTCGAGCCGAAGCGCGGCGGGGTGGGCTGCGTCTATGCCGGTCGCTGCCCTTGGCAAATCGAGGGAGTCTGCGAGACGGAGCGGCCGCCGTGGCGTGAGGCGCCCGGCGGCATTCGGCTGCGGTGCCACCTCACGTTGGAAGAACTCAGTGCGCGCGCGGGCTGGACGGCAGCACAGGACAAGGAGATCGCGGTATGAAGATCACCAAGATCGAATGCTTCGTTCTGCTGGTGCCGGACTATCGCGCCGACGCCTGCTCGTCCGCGCAGGACGATCTGGTGGTGAAGATCCACACCGACGAGGGACTGGTCGGGATCGGGGAGACCGACACCAATCCCTGGGTTGCGCGCGCGATGATCGAAGCGCCTGGCACGCACATCATGGGCCTCGGCCTCACCGAGATGCTGATCGGCAAGGATCCTACTGATGTCGAGGGCCTGTGGGAGAGGATGTACAGCGGCTCCGCGATGACGGGGCGGCGCGGCCTCGGCATCTGTGCCATGGGCGCGCTCGATATGGCCCTGTGGGACCTGCGCGGCAAGGCGGAGGGCAAGCCCTGCTGGCAATTGCTGGGCGGCGCGCTCAACAACACTATCACGCCATACGCCTCGCTGCTGCCGGAGGGCGACGACCTCGAGACCTACACGCGCATCCTGGTGGAGCGCGCAGTCAAGGCGAAGGAACTCGGCTTTCGCGCGGTAAAGCTAGAGGTCTGCACCAAGGGCCCGTACTCCCACAACTCGCTGCAGATCGAGGATGACCGCGAGATCGCGAAGATCGTGCGTGCCTGCCGCAAGGCGATCGGACCGGAGACGACCATCATGGTCGATGTCGCCTATGCCTGGCGCGACTGGAAGGAAGCCCTCCGCGCCATCGAAATGTTCACCGACGAGGACATCTATTTCATCGAAACTCCGCTGCCCTCCGACGACATCGAGGGCTACGCCAAGCTGGTGAAGGCATCGCCCGTGCGGGTCGCTGCCGGAGAATGGCTGAACTCGCGGTTCGAGTTCCGCGAACTGATGGACCGGGACGCGCTGGACGTGGTGCAGCCGGATGTCGGCCGCGTCGGCGGCTTGACCGAGGCACGCCGCGTCGCCATGGCTGCGCGCGACAAGGGGCTTGCAGTGGTGCCGCATTGCTGGAAGTCCGCCATCGGTATCGCGGCTTCGGCGCACCTGGCCGCTGTCTCGCCCACGTGCACCTATATCGAGTTCCTGCCGCGGGAACTGGCGGACTCCCGCTTGCGCAAAGACCTGTGCAGCGTCGAGCTTCCGGTGGTGGACGGCCGCATCCCGCTGCCGACCGCGCCGGGGCTCGGCGTCACCATCAACGAGGAAGCTTTGACAGCTTATCGCGTGCAGTAGGCAGCAACATGAAAATCGAGTCCGTTGACTTCTTCTATCTCTCGATGCCGGTGGTGACCGATGCCGGCGACGGCAGCCAGGATGCGCTGGTGGTCCGCGTGCGTGCCGGTGGGATAGAGGCCTGGGGCGAATGCGAAGCATCGCCGCTCACCTCGATCGCATCCTTCGTCTGTCCCATGTCGCACGGCGCCTGCCGCCCGGTCGGCACCTCCGTTCTAGGGGCGGATGTCTCCTCGCCCGCCGACATTGCGCGCATCGCCGCGACCATCCAGTGGAACAGCATGGACCTGCTGCAGGCTGCACACACCTGGTCGGGTGTGGAGATCGCGCTCTGGGACTTGCTGGGCAAGAAGCATGGCGATCCGGTGTACAAGCTGCTCGGCTATGAGCGCGCCTATCCGAAGACGCCCTATGCCTCGCAACTCTTCGGCGACACGCCGCAACAGACGCTGGAATCCTGCCGGGCCGCGCGCGAGGCCGGGTTCCGTGCGGTGAAATGCGGCTGGGGCCCGTTCGGGCGCGGCACGCTGCAGGACGATGCCGATCAGCTTGCGGCGGCGCGTGAAGGCATTGGGCCCGACGGCATCCTGCTGGTCGATGCCGGCCAGATCTGGAACCAGGATGTCGACGCAGCCGCCGCCCGCCTGCCGCTGCTGGAAGGCGTGAAAGCGACCTGGCTCGAAGAGCCGTTCAACGGCAGCGCCTACGAGGCCTATGGCGCGCTTGCCGATCGTCCCAGCTCCATGAAGCTCGCGGGCGGCGAGGCGGCGCACAATATTTTCATGGCGAGGCACACGATCGACATCGGCAAGGTCGGCTTCATCCAGATCGATTGCGGCCGCATCGGCGGCATCGGGCCCGCGAAGCAGGTGGCGGACTACGCGAAAGCGAAAGGCGTCACCTATGTGAACCACACCTTCACCTCGCATCTCGCTCTGTGCGCCTCGATCCAGCCCTATGCTGGGTTGGAGGCGCATCGCATCTGCGAGTATCCGGTGAAACCCCAGCCGATGGCGTGGGAGATGTGCAAGACGCACATCGCGCCGGACCGGAACGGCGAGATACAGCTGCCGGATCGGCCGGGTCTCGGCATCGAGCTCGACCTCGCCGCGATGAAGCGGTACCTGGTCGATGCCGAGATCAAGGTGGGCGGCAAATATCTCTACCGCACGCCCGCGCTCGACTGATCCCGCGGCGACCCTCCCTTGACGGGGCTTCGAGCAACCGCCTAGAGTCATCCGGGATGGTAGAACATATTCCAGAATGCTGGAAATGTTCTACCGGATGCCGCTGCCACGGCGTGGGGACGTGTCGATGGGCTTGCTCGCGGGCCAGGTATGCATTGTCACGGGTGCCGGACAGGGGCTCGGCCGTTCCGTCTCGCTCGAGATGGCCGCCGAAGGCGCCAAGGTCATGCTGCTCGAGCGGAATCCGGCAACGCTCCACACCGTCGAAGCTGAGGTCTCGGCTGCCGGCGGCATCTCCAGATCTTTCGACCTGGATGTCACGGATTACGGTGCGTACGGATCGGTGGTCGACAGCATCGTCAGGGAGTTCGGCCGGATCGACGTGCTGGTGAACAACGCAGCCATTAATCCGCCGGCCAGGACGATCCTGCAGGACACGCTGGAAGACTGGCGGCGCACCATCGCCATCAATCTCGAATCCGTCTACATGGGCTCCAAGCTCGTCGCGCCGCATATGGTCGAGCGGAAATCCGGCCGCATCATTCACATCGCCTCGATCCAGGGCTTCGCCTCGAGCGGCGAGGTCGGCGCCTACAACGCGGCCAAGGGGGGCATCATCACGCTGACCAAGTCGATGGCGGTGGAGCTTGGGCCCTACAACATCCTGGTGAACGCGGTGGCGCCCGGTTTCATGTCGACGCCGATGTCGATCATCAACGGCGTCAACGAGACGGAGACGCCCGAGTTCCTCGAATGGTACGTGAAGAAGGGCAAGATCCCGCTGCGCCGGACCGGCTATCCGGAAGACGTCTCGGGTACCGTGATCTTTCTGGCGTCGAACTACTGCCGTTACATGACGGGCCAGCTGCTGGTCGTCGACGGCGGCCTCATGAGCACGTTCTGAAATTACCGGACGCTTGCGCGCCGGAAGCACATAAGGAGGCTAGGGAAGCGCAATGACAGGGAAATGGAGGCAAAGTTTCTCACGGCGAGAGCTCTTGAGGACATCCGCGGCCGCCGGTGCCGGCGTGGCGCTTGGGGGGATGCTGCCGGCGTGGCGCGCGCGTGCGGCGACTGAGCTGAACATGTGGTGGTGGGGCGAGCAGGAACTGCCGGGCCTGCAGGCCTTCGTCGATGATTCGGTGAAGAAATACACGGCGGCAACGGTGAAGCCGATGCTGCAAGACACCGCCGTGGTGATCTCGCAGTTCCAGACGGCGGCCGCGTCCGGCGAGGCGCCGGATATCCAGTTCCTGTGGAACGGCATCTACCATATGGAGAGCGTGTGGCTCGGCTACCTTCAGCCGCTGAACGGCCTTGTGAGTGACGAGGTGATCCAGGCCTCGAACCCGACGCTGCTCAGCAATTTCGGCGGCAACACCTATCGCGTTGGCTGGTATCCACTGCCGATGATCTGGATCTACAACAAGGATGCCTTCGACAAGGCGGGGCTGGACGCCGACAAGGCGCCGCAGACCTGGGATGAGTTCCTGGCGGCCTGCGAGAAGCTGAAATCCGCAAGCATCGCCCCTGTCGGCGGCGGCATCCAGGACGGCTACTGGGGCGAGTGGTATTTCGGCCATGCCCTAGCGCAGAATGTTGACTCCGCTGGCGAGACAATCGGCCTGTTCACCGGTGAGCGCGACTTCCGCGAACCAAAATACCATGAGCATTGGGTGAAGCTCGAAGAGCTCAGGAAGGCCGGCTTCTTCAATCCGGAAATATCGTCGACCGAGCTCTATCCCGGCATCGACCTGATCGTCGCGGGCAAGGTGGGAATGGGGCTCTCGGTCGGCTCACGTGTGCCGGCGGACAGCAAGGCGACCAACGGTCGGATCGGAACGATGGTGATGCCCGTCTATGGCAAGGGCAAGCTCGCGGGCCAGCCGATCTTCGATTCACAGGGGCTCGGCATCCCGGCGAAAGCGAAAGATCCAAAGGCGGCCGCGGCGTTCCTTGAGTATCTGCAGTCGCCGGATCGCCTGAAGGCGCTGCACGAGCTGACCGGCTGGATCCCCGCCAACAAGAACTTCGACGTTTCGGTGCTCACGGATCCGACGGTGCGCGACATGTGGCAGCGGTGGGGCCTGTCGCCAAACATTCCGTATCTTTCCAACCTGGTGCCCGGGCAGTTCTACGAACAGGCATTGCTGCCGACCGCTCAGCAGGTGGTCGAAGGCAAGATCACGGGAGAGCAGGCTGGCGAGCTTGCCTACAACGTCGCCAAGGAATGGCGCGACTTCAACCCCGACATCGTCGAGAACTACCAGAAGTGGGCCGTCGATCTCGGCGGCTGACGCGAGTTGCGGGGGAGGGGGGTCCGGCCGTGTTTGGCCGGCCTCCCGCTTCATCGGCAATCTCTTGCCATGACGTGCGAATGAAGGCGGGGCTCCGGCGGTGAACCAGACATCCAGGTTTGCGCCCTATCTTTACGTCGCTCCGCTGGTTGCGCTTCTGCTGTTCGTGTTCGGCTATCCGCTGATCCGCATATTCGAGTTCAGCTTCAAGATGGTCCGCGGGATCGATGGGCCATGGATCGGCTTGCGCAACTACGAGCTTGTGCTCAATCAGCCGCTGTTCTGGGAGTCGGTCCAGCACAATTTACTGCTGCTGTTAGCCGTTCCTTTCATGGTGGTCTGGTCGCTGTTGATCGCCGTGGTGCTGTACGAGCGGCTGAAGGGCTGGAAGCTCTATCGCGTGGTGCTGTTCCTGCCCTACATCCTGGCGATCCCGATCATCGCCGTGATTATGAAGAAGCTATTCCAGTTCAATGGCCCGGTGAATGAGGTGCTGCGCTGGATCGGACTCGATTTCCTGGCTCTGGACTGGATCGGGTCGTCGGATGTCGCGCTGTGGACGGTCATGATGCTGATCATCTGGCGCGAATCCGCGCTCGGCATCATCCTGTTTCTCGCGCGCATGCTGAGCCTGGATGAATCGCTGATGGAGGCGGCGCGGCTCGAAGGCGCCAATTGGTGGCAGCGCGTGTGGCACGTCATCTTGCCGCAGATGAAAGTGGTCATGGAGTTCTACATCGTGACCAGCATCATTACGATTCTCTCCGCCGTATTCGCGTACGTGTACATGATCGGTGGCGGTCGTGGTGGCCCGGGCACGTCGACCATGGTGGTCGAGCTCTACATCTTCAACGCGCTGATCAGGACCAGCCTGCCGGGAATCGCGTCGGCGGTTTCCGTCATGCTCTTCCTGGTCTCGCTCCTTTTGATCGTGCCGCTGTTCGCGGCCCGGCGGCGCGCCAACGAGGAAGAGACGGCATGAGGGGCGGGATGGCGGTCAAACGGCAACATGGGGTGCGGGTCAAGCCCGACCAGGTGCTCAAGCACGGCATCCTCATCGTCGCCACCCTGATCGCGCTCACGCCGACTTTGTTCATGATCCTGACCTCCCTCAAGAGTCAGCAGGAATACATCTTCAACAAGGTCGGGTTTCCCCAGGAGCTGGTCCTCGACCACTTCCGCAGCGTTCTCTTCGAGAGCGATTTCGTCGCCTGGATGGCCAACAGCGTGATTCTCGCGGCCGGCGCTGTAGCGCTGAGCACGGTCGTGTCCTGCCTGGGAGCCTATGCGATCGCCCGTATGCAGTTCCGCGGTCGCGGCTTGCTGTTCTCGATCAGCACCTCGCTCATGGCCATCCCACCGGTGGTGATGATCGTCCCCTTGTTCGTGCTCTATACTCAATTGTCCCTGATCAGCACCTATGAAGGCGCGATCCTGATCTATGCAGGCTTGATCACGCCATTCTCCGTCTATCTGCTCACCAGCTTCTTCCGGACACTGCCGCGCGAATTGTTCGAGGCAGCACGCATCGATGGTGCCGGCGACCTGCTGATCCTGATCAAGATCGTGATCCCGCTGTCCTTGCCGGCCCTGCTCACGCTGGTGGTGGTGAACGCGCTCTATGTCTGGAACGACCTGCTGATCGCCATCATCTTCCTGCAGGACGACGCCAAGCGGACGCTCATGGCCGGTATCAGCGTGTTTCAGGGCCGCTACAATGACCAGATCCCTCTCACCATGGCCGGCATGGTGTTCGCCAGCGCGCCTATGATCATTCTCTATCTCGCGTTCCAGAAGCACTACATCCAGGGCCTGATGGCGGGTTCCGTTAAATGAGCGGCGATGTCCTCCTGGAAAGTGAATTTCTTCGCGTCACCGTCAGGCCGCAAGTCGGTGCCACCATTACCGCAATCGAGCACAAGCAGCTCGGCTTGTCCGTGCTGGGTACTGTCCCGTGGGAGCCGATGAATGAACCGCTCGACTCAGGAGCGGCACCCGACGAGCACACCTGGCTGACCCGCTACACTGGGGGCTGGCCGCTCCTGTTTCCGAATGGCGGCGATGCCTGCACCTTCAACGGTGTGTTTCATGGCTTTCATGGCGAAGCATCGATCTCGCCCTGGGAAATGGAACCAGGCGTCTCAAGGATGCGTCTCAGCCGTCAGTTCACGAGCGTGCCGGTCCGCATGCAGCGGGAAATCCTGGTCGAGGGAGATCTGGTCACGATCCGGGAGACAGCAGAATCAGAAGGCAACGAGCCCGTGACAGTCATGTGGGGCCATCACCCGACTTTTGGCTCCGATCTGTTGACAGGCGAGTTCGAGCTCGACAGTGGTGCCCGGCGCGTAAGATCGGACGAGGGATATGATCCGCCCGCCAATCCGCTGCGAGCCGGAGCCGTCGGGCGCTGGCCAAGCATCCGGGGCAAAAACGGCATCATCGATCTTCGACGGCCACTTACGGCTGTTGCCGAGGGCCGACTGGCCTGTCTCGCGTATCTGGAGGACTTCGCCGCGGCGTGGATGTCAATCCGGCGGCTAGACAATGCTGTTGCGGTCGCTTTGTCATGGGATGTCGAGCTATTTCCAACGGCTTGGCTTTGGCTCGAGATCGCTGGTACCTCCGAGCCCCCATGGGGTGGATGCACGCGGCTGATCGGGCTTGAGCCCAACAGCACGCCGCTGGCTTACGGCTTAGCCGAGGCGCGCCGCCGCGGCGCGCGATTGCTGACGCTGAGGCGAGGTATACCGATCGAAACGGTAATCCGACTGCATGTTTTCAAGCCCACAGGATGCGTCCGTGGCGTTGCCGGGGACGGGCGTGCATTGGTCTAACGACGACTCGGCGGCGTTCAGGTGGTTGGAATCCCGAACGATCCCCGATGTGACACCGGCACTTCCGTTTATGGCACCTGCCTGCCCCGAGGCAAGAAAAGCCAACACATTATGAGTGTTGAGGCCAGGCCATAAGGATGGATAGCGTAAGCTTATCAGTAGTTTAGCTGCTCGGCTCGACCAGGTCGTCGTAGGTTTCCTTCATACCCGTGGGGCATGCGGGGCGGCCGTGAAAGCCACCTCGGCAGCCGCAGCCGTAGGTGGAAATGGGCGCAACCTGAATTCCGCCGCCTCCTCATGAGAAATCCAGGATTTCCTCAGGAAATTGCCAAGCGAGGGACGGTGAGGACCGATACCTTTCAGCCGTTCTCGATTAGCGAGAGACGACGATGAGGTGCCCGCACGATGAGCAGCTTTGCAAACCCCACCGAAGCGCCGGTGGAAGACTCGCCCTTTGTCCAGTTCTGGAACGAGGTGCTCGCGCACAAATTCATCCGCTTTAAGCACATTCTGGTCGACGGACTGACCCACCATAGCGACGCGATCTTTCCAACACTCCCGGTTCGCGAAGGGGATCGGGTTCTCGACGTAGGTTGCGGCTTCGGCGATACCGCCATCAAGCTTGCACGGCGTGTTGGTCCGACAGGCGAGGTGGTTGGGATCGATTGCTGCGATGCGTTCCTCGACTATGCGCGCAGGGACGCACAGGCCCAAGGGATCGGCAATCTGCGTTTCGTGCGCGGCGATGCCGAAGTTGCGCTGCCGACGGAACAGTTCGATCTCGTTTTCGCGCGCTTCGGTACGATGTTCTTTGCCAACCCTGTCGCGGGTCTGCGCAACATGCGTAAGGCGCTGCGGCCAGGCGGACGAATGGTCCACATCGTCTGGCGCGATCGTGCGGACAATCCCTGGCTCTCGATGGCTAAGGACATCGTGCTTCGGTTCCTGCCGCCACCTGGTCCGGATGCGCAGACCTGCGGCCCAGGTCCGTTCTCGATGTCGGACGAAGCGACGGTGCGGGCCATGATGACGGCGGCCGGATACGGGCAAATCGAGTTCCGCCGGGTCGACGCGCCGGTCCTGATCGGCCGGGACGTCGAGGACGCCATCGCCTTTCAACTCGCGATCGGTCCGGCTGGAGAGGTGTTCCGGGAAGCAGGTCCACTCGCGGAGCAGAAACGCGCACAGATCGAGGCCGCGCTCGCCGAAGCGATCAACCGCCAAAAAATCGGCGCTGATGGAATTGTCATGGACAGTTCGTCGTGGGTGATCAGCGCTATTCAACTCGACCTGCAAGGAGATACCCAATGAATGATCAACTCAGCGCGAAGCTGGTCCTGGACAGACCGGGAAGGGGCCGGGTGTACGACACCATCCTGGAGACGATCGGGAACACACCGCTAGTGCGCATAGGCCGGATGGCGCAGGAAGCCGGATGCCAGGCCGAGGTACTCGCCAAGCTCGAATTCTTCAATCCAATCGCCAGCGTCAAAGATCGGATCGCCGTTTCCATGCTGGAGGCCATGGAAGCTGATGGCACCATCGGATCCGGCAGCGTCATTGTCGAGCCCACCTCGGGAAACACCGGGATCGGCCTTGCCTTTGCATGCGCCGCCAAGGGCTATCGGTGCATTCTGACCATGCCGGACAGCTTCTCGATCGAGCGCCGGAAACTGATCAGGTTTCTCGGCGCCGAGCTGGTCCTTACACCGCGCGAGAGAGGGATCGGCGGCGCGATTGAGAAGGCAAAGGAAATCATCGCTCAGACCGAGAAGGCGGTGATGCCCTGGCAATTCGGGCATCCCGCGAATCCGGAAATTCATCGACGCACCACAGCCGAGGAGATCTGGCGCGACACCAATGGCGTTATCGATGCGGTGGTTCTCGGCGTTGGCACGGGCGGGACGCTTACGGGCGTCGGCGAGGTGCTGAAGGCGCGCAGGCCTGAGGTTCGGATCATCGCGGTCGAACCGGAAAAAAGTCCGGTGCTTTCTGGCGGCACCCATTCCCCCCATATGATTCAGGGTATCGGCGCGGGGTTCGTGCCGGACGTTCTCGACACGACACTCATCGACGAAGTCCTGCTGGTCAGCAATGAAGAGGCAATCGATACGGCCCGCAGGCTGGCTCTGCTCGATGGCATTCCTGCAGGCATCTCGTCGGGCGCCGCCCTCGCCTGCGCCCTGCGGATCGCCAAGCGGGAAGATATGAAGGGACGAACCGTTGTGACTGTTTTGCCAGATTGTGCGGAGCGCTATCTGTCCACGGTTCTGTTCGATGGCTACGGCGATGCCTGAGGCCCGCATCCCTCGTTCAACGATCCTTGAGCCGACATGGTATAATCATATTCGCCAAGGTCGACGGAAAGCCGGTATCGGGCAGCGGGAGAGGGCAGATGGGGCGCAAGCTGACGACCATACTCGCCATGGACGTGGTTGGTTACAGCCGTCTCATGGAGATCGACGAAGCGGGGACGCTCGATGTGCTGAAGGTCACCCGTTCCAGTATCGCCGATCCCGCCATCACCCGGTACTCCGGCCGCACCGTCAAGCTGATGGGCGATGGTACGCTGGTAGAGTTCTCCAGTGTGGTCGACGCTCTGCAGTGCGCGGTAGACATCCAGCGCGAACTCGCCGCCCGCAACAGCTCTGTCGGTGAGAAGCATCGGCTGCAGCTGCGCATCGGGCTCCATCTCGGCGATGTTATCGTTGATGACAGTGACATCTATGGAGATGGAGTGAACGTGGCGGCGCGGCTTCAAAGCATCGCGGAGCCAGGTGGAATCGTGCTCTCGAAGCAAGTCTACGACCATATCGGCACCAGGGTGCCCGTTCGGTTCGTTGCTTTGGGCGAGCAGTCCGTCAAAAACATCAGCCGACCCATCCAGGCATACAGCGTCGAAGTCACGTCGGCCGCTACGCTCCCCGAGGTCATCCGCTTCAGGGAATTCGAGCTGGACACCGCGCGGTTCGAGCTCCGGCAGGCGGGTGAACGCGTGCCTGTCGAGCCCCAGGTATTCGATCTGCTGGTATTCCTGGTGCGAAACAGCGATCGAACAGTAACAAAGGACGAAATCTTTACCGCAATCTGGGGCAACAGGATCGTGTCCGACGCGGCGCTCAGCAGCCAGGTCAAGGCCGCACGCAAGGCGGTCGGAGACGACGGCATCGCGCAGCATACGATCGCAACGGTGCATGGCCGCGGCTTCCGTTTCGTCGCGCCAATCGAGAACGCTCAGTCGACGACTGCCGTCGTAGAAGGCGCCAAGCAACACGCAGTGGCAATGCAGCAAGCGCTTGCCAAGAAACCCTCCGTCGCAGTCTTGCCGTTCGCAAATCTCAATCGCGATCCCGCCGAGGACCATTTCGCCGACGGTATCACGGAGGATATCACCACGGCCCTGTCCAAGAACCGATGGCTCACGGTGATCGCCCGCAACCCGGCATTCGCCTTTCGTGGCTCGAAGGAGGGCATCAGAGTCATCGGGGACAAGCTGAATGCCGATTATCTTGTGACCGGGAGTGTTCGCAAGGCCGGCACGCGCTTCCGCATCACGGTGCAGCTGGTTGATTCCGGAAACGAGCAGAGCGTCTGGTCTGAACGCTTCGATCGCGATGCGATCGACATTTTCGAGCTTCAGGATGAGATCTCCGAGACGGTTGCGGCGCGTCTCGAGGCGGAGCTCGGCCTCACGGAACAGAGAAAGGCCGAGCGCCGACCGCGCAAGAACCTGGGCGCGTGGGATCTCTACCAGCTGGGTACGGCGGAGTTCTACAAGTTCACACGCGACAGCAATCTGAGATCCCAGGAGCTGCTGCGCCGAGCGATCGAGCTCGACCCGAGCTTCGCCAGCGCGCACTCGCGGCTGGCTTATGCGATCGTCCTCAGCATGGTCTATTTCGACATAGCTCCGGACCAGGCCCGGATGGACGAGGCTTTGGCTGCAGCGGAGCGCGCCATCGAACTCGACGATCAGGACGCAAATAGCTACTTCACGATCGGCCGCGTGCACCTCGCGCGCCGCGAGTACGATCAGGCGATCGAGGCGCTGCAATACGCCCAGGAGCTCAATCCTTGCCTTGCGGTCACCTATTGCGGACTGGGGGACTCGCTCGCTTATGAGGGACGGCTCGATGAGGCAATCAAGCAGTTCGAGATTGCCATCCGGTTGAGCCCTCACGATCCTTTCCGATGGGCCTTCTACTCCTACCGATCACTCGCTCATATCTTCCGCAGTGAGTTCGAGGATGCCGCGTCATGGGGGCGCCGGGCGGTCCGGACCCCCAATGCGCAATACTGGGCCCGCGCCCACCTGGTCTCGGCGCTGGGGCATCTCGGCGATGAGCGGCAAGCGGAGACTGCACTCAAGGAACTCATCCAGGTGAAGCCGGAGTTCTCGATCGGTTTCGCAAAGGAGCATCTATTCTACGTCAAGCGGCCCGACCAAATCGAAATCTATATGGAGGGACTGCGCAAGGCCGGAGTCCCATGACCATTGATGTTCCGATCCGTGCCTCCGAAACGCGTCCTGGCACCTTTCAGCCTTGAGTTGCTTTGGCGCCAAGGCCGCCCCTGGCACATTTCTGCCGAGCTGACGCGAGTAAGGAGGGTCAGCTGTCGGAGGCCCGCCCGACTTATCGCATACCGAACGGCGCGGCCTCGGCCTGATGCCTTCCGCAATGGAAACTATTCGAGCTCGATCTCGCCATCGATGACCAAAGTCAGGCTGGTCTGGCCCAAGGTCAACGTGACCTTGGCCGGCAGCTTCTCCTTGCCCGTCAGGCTGCCTTTCGAAAGCGCCTCCCGCACCGTGTTTTCCATCTCGCGCTGCGCGGTGATTCCGACTTTCTTGAGAAATCCCCGCACGCTCATGTTGAAAACATCCTCGTTCATGAGTCCCTCCGTTCGGATCCAATCCGCTGAAGAGTAGGGCTGGTGACCGGCACGAGTCACGGCTTCGTTCATAGTTCAAGGCTGCATCACCTGGAGCCGCCCATCAGCCGTTCGCAGCGGGCATCCTTGCGAGCCAAAAGCGCGATATCATTCGACGGCCGTTCGGCTCGCTCATCGAGCCGCCGCCACTCGGCAGGCCTGCTTCGCTTCCTGAGGCCTCAATCCCAGCGGTTTGCGTTCTTCGGGAAACCGGGACGCTGTACCCGTACAACGCAGAAACGCTGGCCTGTGGGCGCCTGCATCACCACCCAACGCTCCAGACGGTCGACCACTTTGGCGCCGAGCTTCTCCAGGCGCGCCACTTCAGCAGGGATGTCGTCTGTCTCGATGTCGATGTGGACCCGGCTCTCGTGGTCTACACGCTGGATCTGTACGATGACCTCGTCCGGCGGAGTCTCCAGCATGCGGTAGTTGCCGCGGCTGCCAGGATGATTGTGGTCCACGGAACGCCCGAGCGCCTCACCCCAGTAGCGGGCGGCCTCGTCCACATCGGAGGTCTTGCAGTCTATCAGCACGGCGCAGAAGCGTGAATGATGCATATCGAGTGCCTCCCTTGCAAACGCGTTGAGCTCATCTTCCGAGGATAGCAGGTCAAATACAATAACGGTCCCTGTATTGCCTTTCACGGACAGGTCTGGCGCCATGCTTCGGCGATATGCGCTTTCAAGGGCGCTCGTCGCGGGGCGGTTCTCCCGGGCCATGCTCCCGGGCGATCAAATCCTCGATCCATAGCGACTCTTTCCCATCGACGGGAACGCGTGTCGACTGCAAGGGTCTCGTCCAGTTGCACGCTTGCGGGTGAAAAAAGACGTGTCGACCGCCCTTGGCCAATACTGCGAAGAAAAGATAGCGCTGCCCAAGCTGAAAAAAGAACTCGCAGTCCATTCGCGCGTAAACATCCATCAGCTCGACGGTGCGGGTGAGCTTTTCATGGCCTTTCCACACGCGCTCGACGTCAACGAGCCATAAGTGATGCTGTGCCTGGACGATCTTGCCGGTAAACACATATTGGGCGCGGTCGAAGCCGGCTTCGGGGGAGATGGGGCCGCATGAACACGCGTGTGCGCTCTCAGCGCTCCACATCCAGCAGACCACCAATACGAGGAGCCCCGTCAGAATCTTCATTGGACCTCCTAGCAACGAAGGGACGGTCCTATCCAAGGCCAAGTGTCCCCTCGACACTCCACATGTCAAGCACCAGTGGCAAGCGCCGTGATGCGTCCATCGGCGGACCCCGAGAGCGTCTCAGCCGCAGATCAGTGCGACGCCAGCGCGCGCCAGTTTTTCGAGCTCTTTGCGCGGCTCGCCAGCGCGGGCGCGAACCGCGAGCGAGTGCATGATCGCGGAGGCGATAAGGGCGAGCGCCTTCGGGTCGGCTTTGGGCGCGAGCTCACCGCGTTTCCCGGCCAGCTTGAGGCGATCCTCGATGACGGCGTCAAAGGCCTGCAGGCTGCCGCGCAGGAGATCGCGCACAGCGGCGCGGCTGACCGCCTCCGTGGTCGCGGTGCCGATCAGGAGGCAGCCGCGCGCGGCGCCGCCGGCGAGATAGGTGTCTATCGATTTGCGATAGATTGTGGCGAGGCCCTCCCGCAGGGACTTCGCGGGGTCGAGCGTGGCGCGCATCGCGTGCACGCTCTCGTCGCGATAGCGCGCCAGCGTCTTCAGATAGAGCGCTTCCTTGTCGCCGAACGCGCCATAGACGCTGGGGCGGTTCATTGCCATCGCGGCGCTCAGCTCGTCCAAGGAGCTCGCTTCGTAGCCGGCGGACCAGAACACGTCGCGTGCGCTGGCCAGGGCCTTGTCCGGGTCATAGGCGGGCGGGCGGCCGCGCTTCCTGGGGGTTTCGGTCATTTTGTACTGTTCCGAATAAAAGTCTTGACTCGCGGATCTATTATGCGGAATAGTATAAAAATAGCAAGATGAGGAGGAACCACCCATGAAGCTCTACATGCATCCCGGCGCCTGCTCGCTGTCGCCGCACATCATCGCCAAGGAACTGGCCCTACCGGTCGAGCTCATCGCCATCGACCGCAACACGCACCGGACCAGCAGCGGCGAGGACTTCCACCGCATCAACCGCAACGGCTATGTACCAGTGCTGGAGCTGGAGGACGGGGCAACGCTGACCGAGGGGCCGGCGATCGTGCAGTTTCTCGCAGATCTGAAGCCGGAAGCAGGCCTGGCGCCCAAAGCGGGCACGGTCGAGCGGGCGCGCGTCCAATCGTGGCTCAACTTCATGACCTCTGAGTTGCACAAGCCGATGGTGCTGCTGTTCCGGCCGCCTTATGCGCCGGTGAGGAGCACGCTGTTGGAACTAGTCGAGAAGCGGCTCGGCTGGGTGGCGAGCGAGATGGTCGGGCCTTATCTGACGGGCGACACGTTCACGGTCGCGGATGCCTACTTCTTCGTCATCCTCAACTGGTCGCCGTGGCTGGAGATCGACCTTGGCCGATGGCCGACGCTGAAGGCGTTCATGGATCGCGTCGGCGCGCGGCCCGCTGTTCAGAACGCGCTTGCGGCCGAGGGCCTCGCGCCGTTTGGCGATGAGCACACGTTCTATGCGCCGCCCGCGATGGTCACGGCAGAACGCCAGGCGGCGCGCTCATGACCGGCGCCGCGACCGAAGCGGTGCTGCGGCGGTTCAACGAGGTGTTCCTGTCGCACGATCCGACGGTGCTGAACGAGCTGGTCGCCGATCACTGCGCGATCGAGAACACCGTGCCGGCGCCCGATGGCTCGCGCCACGAGGGACGCGAAGCCTGCATCGCGCTGTGGAGCCAGATCGCGACCACGCCCGGCACCTGGTTCGAGCTCGAGGACGTGACAGTGCTGGGCGATCGCGGCATCATCCGCTGGCGCTATCACTGGGGCGAGAAACAGTCCGTGCGCGGCGTCAATCTGATGCGCGTCGAGGACGGTTTGATCGTGGAGGCGCAGGGCTATGTGAAAGGCGGTCCATAGCGCGCAGGCCCTGCAGCCATGGCCACCACGCGGCTTCCATCACTTGGCCCCAGAAGCGGAACGGATCGCTTATCGCGAGCAGGCGATCGAACGAGAACGGCATCGTCTGGATGCTGATCCCGATGAACTCGGACTCGTCTTGGCGGCGGCGATAGATAATGTCGATGTCCGCGTTGGGCAGCTGGCCATGCGCGCGGATTTCCTCGACATCGCGGTCTTCCATGGCTGGCATCGGATTTCTCCCGTGCATCCTCGTCATCGTTAGTCGCTAGCTTGTGTCATCGCTAGGGGCTGTTGGAACCACCCTGCGCTCAGCTCACCCATGGCCGTCCGCACGCCTCGCTTCTTCCTCCCCAGCGGGGAGAGGGGACTCCTCTTGGGGAGGGCTGTTCTCATATGTGGTAGCCCGCTCACCGCGCGTAGCCGATAGTGCGCAAAGCTTCTGCGATTTCGTCGAGGATTGCCGGGTCGTCGATCGTGGCGGGCATGTTCCATTCCTGCTTGTCGGCGATCTTCTGCATGGTGCCGCGCAGGATTTTGCCTGAGCGCGTCTTGGGCAGGCGCTTGACGACCACGGCGCTCTTGAAGGAGGCGACCGGGCCGATTCGCTCGCGCACCAGCGTGACGACCTCCGACACGATCATGTGTTGCGGGTTCTCGCATCCCGCCTTGAGCACCAGGAAGCCGATCGGCACCTGGCCTTTCAGATCGTCGGCGACGCCGATCACCGCGCATTCAGCGACATCGGGATGGCTTGCCAGCACCTCTTCCATGGCACCGGTCGACAGGCGATGGCCGGCTGTGTTGATGATGTCGTCGATGCGGGCCATGATGTAGAGGTAGTCGTCCTCGTCGCGATAGCCGGCATCCGCAGTCAGATAGAAACCCGGGTAGCGCTCCAGATAGCTTTTGAAGAAGCGCTCCTCCGCCCGCCACAGGGTCGGCAGGACGCCGGGCGGCATGGGTAGCTTGCAGACGATGTTGCCGATATCGCCGGGTTTCACTTCTTTGTCTTCGTTGTTCAGCACGCGAACATCCCAGCCCGGCACCGCCTTGGTGGGCGATCCGTGCTTCACCGGCAGTTGCTCGATGCCGATGCAATTGGCGGCGATCGCCCAGCCGGTCTCGGTCTGCCACCAGTGATCGATCACCGGCACTTTCAGGTGCCGCTCTGCCCATTCCAGCGTCGCGGGGTCCGAGCGCTCGCCGGCCAGGAACAAGGTGCGGAAGCAGGAGAGATCGTATTTGCCGATCAGCTTGCCGTCCGGATCGTCACGTTTGATGGCGCGGAAGGCGGTGGGCGCGGTGAACAACACCGAGACCTTGTGCTGCGCGATCACGCGCCAGAAGGCGCCCGCATCGGGTGTGCCGACCGGCTTGCCTTCGTAGAGCACGGTGGTGCAGCCATGCAGCAGCGGCGCATAGACGATGTAGGAATGGCCAACCACCCAGCCGACATCGGACGCGGCCCAATAGACTTCGCCCGGCTTCACGCCATAGACGTTCGACATGGTCCATTTGAGCGCGACGGCATGACCGCCATTGTCGCGTACCACGCCCTTGGGCTGGCCGGTCGTGCCGGAGGTGTAGAGGATGTAGAGCGGATCGGTGGCGGCGACCGGCACGCAGGGCTGCGGCGTGGCGTCGATCTGCGCCTCGTACCAGTCGATGTCGCGCGGCCGCGTCAGGGCCGCCAGGCATTGCGTGCGTTGATAGATGATGCAGTGGTCGGGCTTGTGGTCCGCCATCTCGATCGCGGCGTCCAGCAGCGGCTTGTAGGCGATGATCCGACCGGGCTCGATGCCGCAAGAGGCGCTGACGATGACTTTGGGCGTGGCATCGTTGATCCGGGTAGCCAACTCCTTGGCTGCGAAGCCGCCGAACACCACCGAATGGATGGCGCCGATGCGGGCAGTGGCGAGCATCGCGATCACCGCCTCCGGCACCATCGGCATGTAGATGATGACGCGGTCGCCCTTGGCGACGCCGAGCCGCGTGAGCGCGCCGGCGAAGCGCGCAATCTCGTCACGCAGCTGCCGGAAGGTGTAGGTGCGGACCGTGCTGGTCAGGGGGCTGTCGTAGATCAGGGCAGGCTGGTCGCCGCGCCCGCCATCGGCATGGCGATCCAGCGCGTTGTGGCAGGTATTGAGCTCGGCATCGGGAAACCAGCGATAGAAGGGTTTGCGGCTGTCGTCCAGCACGCGGCTCCAGCGCCTGGTCCAGTCGATCCCGGTCGCGGCCTCGGCCCAGAAGCCTTCCGGCTCTTCGATCGAGCGGCGATAGATCTGGGCGTAGGTCTCACCCATGGCGTCCTCCCTGATTTTTCGGCCATCCTGCGCCCAGGGAGGCCCGGCGCTCAAGGGACAAGGCGCCACTATGGTAAAGGCGCCTTGAGCGACTGGCGGCCACGCCCCGCCGTTAGACAAATCTTTACCAGCCACCGGAATGATCGCAGGTGAGGGAAGCCGCACGATCAGCGGCGCAGCCGGGTGACCGGGATTCGGGGCGGGGGTTGCGGCGCCACGCGGCGATCAATGGAAGGGCGGCGATCGAATGTCGGCGAAGGAGCAATCAGCTCAGCGACCCAGCGCATCGACGAGCCGGCGCGAGCGCATAGCCTTGATCACGGCCGCTGTGGTCGGCATCGTGCTGGGCGCAGCCAATCACTACTGGTCACTCCATGCCATCGGCCATTCGCATCCCGCCGGCATGGTCATGGACTTCGCCGTCGGCGGATATGTCTGCCTGCTGCTCATGCTGATGCAGCGCAGGCTGATCCTCGGGACCGTCATGAGCGTGACGATCGTGCTTGGTCTCTACGCGGCGTCGCTGGCGAAGTTCGAGGTCATGCAAGCGGCGGCTTCGTTCTCCGACCTGCTGCTGCTCGATGATCTCTATATCCACTATGCCGCCGTCGGCGGATGGCCGCTGGTCGCCGTGCTCGTGGCGACCGCAGCATTTTTGCTCGCCTTTGTCCTGAATCTACGCCGACCCTCGACGCGGGAGGCGATGCTGTTCGTGCCGCTCCTGATCTACGCGCTCGTCTTCTCCTTGAAGATGTTCGCGCCAGCGGCAATGGCGGCCGGCCCACTCAATGTGCGGTCCAACTATACATGGTATCCGCTTGCCGTGGTGCGCGGCCATTGGGGCTATTTCTTCGAGAGCGGCCTGGCCTTTGCCGAGCGGCGCGAGCGCTATCTCAGCCTTAAGGCCTCGGTCAAGCCGGAGGCCGGCTTCATCGGCTCGACGCTGACGCAGGTCGCGCCGCGCAACGTGCACGTCATCGCGCTCGAGAGCTTCATCGATCCGTTGAGCATCCCCGGCGTGACGGTCGCGCCGGAGCCGCTGGCGCCCTTGTTCCAGGAATGGCGCCGCAATGGCGGCCTGGCGGCGGTGCAGCCGGTCTATGCCGGACGTTCGCCGGACGGATTGTTCGAGATACTGTGCGGACTGCCGGCGACCTTGGACGAAAGCGCCATCATATTCTCGCACATGACCTTGCCGACCATCGACTGCCTGCCACGCAAGCTGGCGGCGCTCGGTTGGCGGACGGAAAGCTGGGTCCCGGTGCCGCCCGAGGAGTTCACCTACGACCAGGCCTATGCGCGGATCGGATTCGAGACCCGCATGTTTGATCATGACGTCGACATGTCGGATCGCGACGGCGAGACCCTTTCGGCGGAATCGATCCTGCGGCAGAACCTCGAGCACGTGAAACAGGGCCTCCGTTCCGGACAGCCGCTGTTCAACCACGTGTTCGTGACGGCCGGCCATTTCCCGTTCCTGCTCGACACCAACAAGCGGCCATATCGGATCGGCGTCCAGCCGAACGCGAAGATCCTCGCCGCCTACGTCAATTGCGCCTACTACACGTCGCACGCGGTCCAGTCCTATGTCGACGAACTCAAACGCATCGATCCGGACGGCATCATCGTCATCCTGGGCGATCATCCGCCGGGCTTGCCCGGCGTGCCGAAAGGCGTCGTCTATCCGCTGCCGATCGAGGCGCGCTACGACGTGCCGTTGATCATCCTGGATGGAGAGCGCGGCGCGATCGACCTCAGGGGCCGGGTTCCAGGCTATGCGATTCCCGGCATCGTTGCCGACCTGCTGACCAACGGCGCCTATTGCCGCAACGGCCAGTGCGATCACCAGCGGCCAATCGCGGCGCGGCCGCTGCAGCAGGGGCTGCTCGCGATCGAGCAGAGGTCCGGCCGCATCGTCGATTGCGCGAAGCAGGGCGCGAGTGAGGTCTGCCGGAACGCGCAGCATTTCGCCGACAGCGCAAAGCTGGCGCTACTCGGCTTCCTCGGCTTCGAGTAAGCCAGCTCCGCTATTTCTGCTGCAGGTTCACGATGCCGTCCCAGCCGGCGGGCGGTTGCTGCGCCCAGGCTTCGGCCCGCGTGGCGAAGACCTGAGCGGCGGGATCGTCGGGCAACTGGCGGAAGAGAGCGGCCGCTTCGGTGAAGCTGCCGCGCCGCCAGAGCGCGAGCGCATCGGCAAAGCGCCCTAGATCGAGCTTGGAATCGGGGGCCAGCGGCTCGAACAAGGTGACCGGCTGGTCGCGACCGACTACGCGCACCCGGTCGAGCTCGCGGAAGCGATGCGCCTCGCCGACGGCGCGGCGCGTGTCCTCGCTGGCGATGATCGCGACGTGATAGGCCTTGCCGACGCCCTCGAGGCGCGAGGCAAGGTTCACGCCATCGCCGACCACGGTGTAGTTGAAACGGTTGGGCGCGCCGATGTTACCGACGATGACCCGGTCCGTATGCAGGCCGATGCGGATGCGGATGGGCTTGCCGTTCAGGGTCAGCGCGGGACCGCCGGCGAGGGCGGCCATCATCTCGAGCCCGGCCTGCACGGCGGCCTCCGCATGACGGCTTTCGGCCAGCGGCGCGCCGAACACGGCGAGGATGCCGTCGCCGATGAACTTGTCGACGAAGCCGCCGTGGCGCTGCACGATCTCCGTCATGCGCGCGAAATAGCGGTTGAGATCCGCGACCAGAGCGGCGGGCGTGAGGCTCTCCGACAGGCCCGAATAGCCGGCGATGTCGGAGAACAGGATGGTGACCGCACGCACTTCGCCGCCGAGGGCCGGCAACTCATCGCGCGCCGTCAGCCGGTCCAGCTCCGCCTCCGGCAGATAAAGCGCGAAAGCCTTGCGAAGACGCCGGCGACCGCGATCGACCAGGCCGATGCGGTAGGCGAGGGTGAGGGGCGCGCTCGCCAGGACGACGCCGGTGCCTCCGACCAGCGGCAAGACGGTGAGGTTCGCGAAAGCGGCGGTGGCGATCGCGATCCAGGCGCCGAGCAGAGCGACCAATGCAGCCGCGGTGTGCGGGAGCTTGAGGCACAAGGCGCAGATGGCGGCAATCAGCCCGAGGGTGAGCAAGCAGAGAAAGCGCAGCGGTGTGGGTATCTCGATGAGGCCGCCGAGCGCTTTCAGATTGTCGATCGCCGCGGCGTGGAGATAGACGCCGGGAATCAGTTGGCGTCGGTGCTGGCCGAGGATTTCCGCCATGACCGGATGGACGCAGCGCTGCGCATAGTTTGCGCCATCCGCGCTCTTCACAAGGCGGCGCGAGGTGAGCCTGCGATCCTCGACATCGAGGACGGCGCCGATCAGCACGGTGCGATCCGTGAAGTGCGTCGCGAAATAATCGCTGTTGCCGGCCTCCGCGCAGGCCAGGAGGTCGGCGAAGGAATAGAGCGTCGGAGCCTGCGTGGTCGGCATGAAGTCAAGCAGGAGGGCGCGATCGACAACGCCCGGCGGCGTGTGACGGTCGATGGTGACGCCGGTATCGGTCAGCTGAAGGTCGCGGCCGGTGCTGCGGCGGAACAGCTCAGTCGAGAAGGTGAGTTCGAGCCCGTTCTCCCCTGGCAGGGCAAGTGGCATGCGGCGCACCACACCATCGTGATCCTCGATGGCGTTCGCAGCACGGACGTCGGTTTCATCGCCGACCGCGATCACCAATCCGCGGTCCGGCTCGATCGGTTCGGCCTGATGTTGCGCCTTTGCCAGCACGATGCGGTCTTCGCGGCCGCCGCGGCGCAGGGCCTGATAGAGCGCTCTGTCGTAGTTGGGAATGACCGCGGAGGCGGACGTGCTGAAGATGGTGTCGAGGCCGATCACCCTGGCGCCGCCCTCCAGCACCGCATCTAGAACGGTCGCAACCTGCGGCGTCCACAATGCCTGGGGCGTGCTGCGCTTGGTGGTCGGATCGTAGAATGGCGGCCGGCGATAGGTCTCCTCGTCGATCGCGATGATGATGGTGCGATCCTCCAGTGGCGCCGCATGCTCCACACCCGACCAGTGGGCGAGCCGATAGAGCACGTCGATCGAGAGCCCATTCGCGCGATCGCGCAACAGGAACTGACCCGCCAGCGCAACTGCGCCGGCGATCAGTGCCGCGACCAAGTATGCACGGCTGCTCTTCACGTCACTCCGACTGCCGCTGCGCTAGGCAACAAGGCAATCGCACATGAGGACGGGCCATAGCAAAGCACCCCTTCCCCCGCACACGCGATTGCCCTGTCCCGCGAGGGGAGAGGGGACTTTCCTCGGTCTGGAAGGAAGTAGGGAGGAGGCGCATCAGGCTGATGAAACTCACAGCCGCACGAGGCGGCTCATGGCCGGCATGGGGCCAGCTTCGGCGGTGGGGTCGATCTTGATCACCATCTGCTTATTGCCGGCGGTGAGCTCGTAATAGCCGCCGGGGGTCAGCGCGACGTTGGCGGCGGACAGATCGATCCTGCCGTCCTTAAGCGTCAGCGTCAGTGCTTTCTCGTCTTCGTCGAGACGCTTGATCGTCAGCGACTTGCCCGGACCGAACACGATGGGGCTGGGCGAGGGGACCACCTGGCGCACCCATTTCTCCCAGGGCGGACCACGGAACACCACCGTCGCGCTGGTGCCGGCTTCCTGCTCGGTCAGGACCAACTGCGTCGCTTCACAGGGGATGGTTTCGCGCGTGACCTTGCCGCCTTGGACCTGCGACTGGTCCTTGCCGATCACCACCGCGCCGCCTTCGATGGTCTCGCGGGCGCAGCTGCCGAGATAGCCGATGACGGCGCGGCCGGCGGCGCCGAGCGCGATGCGGTCGCCGGCGCGGAGCTCGTCGAATGCCTCGTGCTTGGCGGTGGCGCCTTCGATCTCTTCCAGGATCGCGGCTGCCGGTGCTTGCGCCGATGCGTGAGCCGGCAGCAGCACACCGGCACAGATCAGCGCGATCACTGGCGCCAGCTTGGATGCCATGATGGTCTTGGTTCCCCGTTTGATTCCCGGCGACACTCTAGCGGCCCCCACGGCGCAGGCAATAAGGCGAAATGTGACTCCTGTCACTGATGCGGCGCGCGGCGCTTTGCTACCAACCGGCCACACCATGGGGCCCGCGAGGCGGATTCATGGTTAAAAGAGTCTGAAGGGGAAAATTGACACAGGGTCCGAGGAATCGTCACCAGGACTCTTGACCGGATGGCCAAGGTCGCTAGTTTGCCGCGGCCCGCCCGAGGGAAATAGGGCGGCAACCGGGGACATTCCAAAATCGCGTTCTATTGAGGGGTCTGCGCAATGCGTTCGTTCTTGTCTCGCTTGGCCTTGGTTGGGGCCATGGCAGTCATCGTGTGCCAATTCGGCACCGCCTTCGCTCAAAGCAGCGATGAAGTCGAAAAGAAAATCCGCGAAGAGGTGAGCCGCCGCGTCAGCGACGCGGTCTCCAACCGCATCGGCGAGCAGCTGGTGACCGGCGACGTGCCGGCGACCGAATCGCCGCTGGCCAACAGCGCCTGGATCACCACCAGTTATTCCAGCATCACCAGCGATGATAGTTCGCTGGTTGAGGAGTTCGGCGGCAAGTTCCAGACCGACCTGGTCAACGTGACCTTCGGCGTCGATCATCGCTTCGGCGAATCGGTGTTCGTCGGCCTGTCCGGCGCCTATGCCGCGGCCGATACCAAGTTCGAGCTGACGGATTTCGATTTCGAAACCGACCTGGAAAGCGATTCCTTCACGGTCTCGCCCTACGGCGCCTATGTGTTCCATCCGAATTTCTTCGCGAGCGGCCTGTTCAGCTACACTTACTCGGACAGCCAGAGCGAGGATGATTTCAGCGGCGAGACCGACAGTGACAGCCAGACCTTCTCGACCGAGCTGGCGATGAATTCCGTCGCGACCGTCGCGGAAGACTTCCTGCTCAAGGGCAAGGTCGGCTGGCGTTTCAACTACACCGAACTGCTGGATTTCGAAGCGCCGGGCGATGACGACGTGCACAGCCACGCGCTGGTCGCCAGTGCGGAGGTCGGCTACGACCTGGACCCGATCGTGCCATATCTTGGCGTGCAGTACGAGCATGTCTGGCCGGAGAAGTTCTTCGACGATGACGGCGACGAGCTCGACCAGGGCGACACCGACTATGTGTTCCTGACGCTGGGCGTGCGCGGCCGGATCGCCGACAGCATGCAGCTCGGCGCCTCGGTCCGCACGGAGCTGCTGAACGACGAGACCAATCAGATCGGCGGCGCGGCCGAGTTCCGCCTCCGCTTCTGAGACGAGGATAGAAAGGGCGCGAGGTCCGGCTGGATCTTGCGCCCTTCTTCCGTCCGGAGTGATGGAGTCGGGTTACGAAGGCTGCCATGAGCTTACGCGCAACCATGTCTTGGGTCCTGCTGATCGTAGAGCGATCGCACTTGCGAGAGCATGGGGCGAATCCCCCTCCCCCGTTTCGGGGGAGGCGATTGCAGCATGCGTTTCGGCCGACATTTGCCATTGCCCTGCTGCTGGTTCTGGCTGTTGCGGTGTCGTCCATTGCCACTGCGCGGGCGCAAAGCGTGGGCGATGCCATCAGCTCCGCCCTGTTCGAGAACGTGATCTATGCCCAGGCCAAGCTGAAGGTCTCGACCAAGCTGGTGCGTCTCAAGCGCATGACGGTTGCGACCGGCGGCGATCATCTGGCGCTGCTGGCCGAGGACGGCACGATCCGCGTCTGGAACCTGCTGCGCGGCAGCCAGGGCCGGCCGATTCCCGCAGGCAGGGACGTGGTGTTCGCGCCGAGCGCCGACGGCACGTTGCTGGCGATCGGCGACAACGCGGGCAGGATCGAGCTGCGTGACGCACGCACCGGCGCGGCGGTCGCGGTGCTGACCGGCGATGGCGCGATCACGCAGCTCGCCACCAGCGCGGATTCGCTGCTGCTGGTTGCCGGCACCAGAGACGGTGAGATCGAGATCTGGGACATTGCCGGGCGCAAGCAGGTGGCGAGTGGCAAGGTCACGAATGCACCGATCACCGCGATCGCGTTTGGCGCCAAGGTATTGGTCGGGGGCCGGGACGGCACGGTTGCTATCGTGCAGTTGGGGAGCGGAGCGGCGCAGTCGATCGACAAGCTCGATGCTGCCGTGAGCGACATTCGGGTTGCAGCCGAGGGCAAGCAGGCGGCGGTAGTAACGCAAAAGGGGCACGTGGCGTTTGTCTCCCTGGGCGGAAGCACGGCCGAGGACGTCGATCTCGGGAACAACGGACTCTTCGCTCTTGGCCAATCGCTGCGCATGGCCGCGACGATGGACGGCAAGAGCGAGATCGACGTCGTCGATCTGGCGAACGGAAAGACCATCGCTGAGCTGAAAGTGGACGAAGGAGTCATCATCGGCCTGCATGTCGATGACGCCGCCGGCAGCGTGATGGCCGCGACCGCGGACGGCAAGCTGCTGGTGTGGGAGGTGTCGAGCCGCAAGCAGATTCTCTCCATCTTCATCGCGCCGACCGGCTGGGCGATGGTCGATCGGCAGGGGCGCTTCGATGGCACGGCTGACGGGCTCAAGGGCTTGAGCTGGGATGTGAAGAAGCTGAACTTCCCCGTCTCCAGCATGCGGCAGGCCTTCCTCGATCCGGGCCTGTTGGCGGCGGCGTTGAAAAAATCCGCACGTGCGCCGCGCGAGGTGCCGAAGGATCTGCAGGACGCCTTCCCGATCCCGCCCACGGTGGAGATCGAGGTGGTGCCGGGCGAGAAGGCGGCCGGCAAGCCCTATCAGCTGATCGTCATTGCCGAGGACCAGGGCGGCGGCATCAAGGACGTGCGGCTCTATCACAACGGCAAGATCGTCAGCGTCGGCGCCGTGCTGGAGCAGAAGGACGCCGAATCCAAGGGACGGCACATCCGCGTCGTCGGCTACAATGTCTGGCCGGTGGCAGGGGTGAACACCTTCCAGGCGGTCGGGACCGGCGTCTACGACAATGAAGGCCAGCCGGTCGAGCTGCGCGAGACCTTCAGCGGCCAGCCGGGCCGCGGCACTTTGCACATCATCGCCGCCGGTGTTTCGAAGTACCCGCGCATGGGGCCTCAGGATCAGCTGCGCGTCGCCGCCAGCGATGCCGCAGCCGTCGTCGACAACGTGGCGACCCAGGGGAAGTCGACGTTCGGCAAGATCGAGGTGCACAAGATGCTCGATGGCGCCGCCGGCGGTGCATCGATCCTGCGGGCGCTCGGCAGCCTCAAGGAGTCCAAGGCGGAGGACGCCGTTCTGTTGTTCCTCTCCGGCCACGGCTTCGGCAACGAGCAGGACTGGTTTTTCATGCCGAGCGACGCCAGCTTCGAAGATCCGAAATCCTGGCTGAAGGCGACGGAGATCCGCGCGGCCTTGGAGCAGGCGGGCGCGCAGCGCATCTTTGTGGTGGTCGATTCCTGCTATTCCGGCGTCACGGTCGACAAGTTCAACGCGGTCGTCAGCTTCCAGACCCGTTTTCTGGAGAACGGATTGCGCGGTGCCGGCGTGCAGGTGCTGACCGCCACGCGCCGCGACCAGCTGGCTCCTGAGAGCGTCGAACTCGGCTATGGGTTTCTCACCTACGTGCTGCTGCAAGGTCTTAAGGGCGGCGCCGATCTGTTCCCGAAGGATGGCGTGGTGACCTCGCAGGAAGTTGCGCGCTACGCCTACGACACGCTGCCGCAGGTGTTTCGGAGTCAGCGCCAGAAGAATCCCCGCGCCTTCCAGCGGGCTTATGGTGATGACATCCAGGAGCCGGCAATCTACAGCCTCGGTGCGGACCTGACGCTGGGCATGGTCGGGCAGTAGCGTTGCCGGTGGCGCTGCCGTAGAATCAGGCCATGACCCGACCTTACACGATTGCCTGCGTGCAGAATTCCGCGGTGGCGGAGGTGGATCGCAACATCGCGATCGTCAGCCGCCTGACGCGCGCGGCGATCGAGCGTGGTGCTGAAATCGTCTGCCTGCCGGAATATTTCTCCGGCGTGGAATTGAAGGGCGGGTTGCTGCATCCGGCGGCCTTCGAAGAGAATCGCCATCCGGTGCTGCAGGCGTTCAGCGACCTGGCGCGCGAACGCAGGACTTGGCTGCTGCTGGGCTCGCTGGGTGTGCTGGCCGGTGATGGGCGCACCTTCAATCGCGGCTATCTCCTCGATCCGACCGGTTCGGTCGCCGCGCGCTATGACAAGATCCACCTGTTCGATGTGGAGCTGACGCAGGGCGCGCCGTTGCGCGAGTCGGCCACCATCGCGCCGGGTGACTGCGCGGTGATGGCGGATACCGGCTTCTGCAGGATGGGGCTGTCGATCTGCTACGATCTGCGCTTCCCGCAGCTCTATCGGCGGCTGGCGCAGGCGGGCGCCGACGTGCTGGGCGTGCCGGCCGCCTTCACCAAGGTGACGGGCGAGGCGCACTGGCACGTGCTGAACAGGGCCCGCGCGGTCGAGAATGGCTGCTACGTGGTCGCGCCGTGCCAATTTGGCACGCTGCCGGGCGGGGCCGACTGCTTCGGCCATTCCCTGATCATTGACCCCTGGGGCCGTGTCCTGGCCGATGGCGGCGAAAGCGAGGGGATCATCGGCTCGGCGTGCGATCCCGCCGAGGTCGCGAAGGCCCGTGCCCGCATCCCGGCCCTCGGCCATGACCGGGAATTTGCATCACCCGGTAAGACCGGGCGGTCTACACCGTAAGCACCGCTGAGCGGATCAGTGCACCAAATCCATGCGTAAATGTTCCTGATCCATTTGCAGGTTGTTAACCGTCTTTGGGCGAATATGCCGCACCATTCGGGGGCCGTAGGGATTGGTGGCCGGTATGTACGACTCAGTGCAGGCGAGTGTCATTGAAAGCGTCGCAAGCCGCCTCAACGGCTTCTTCTACCGCTGCCAGAACGATGCCGGCTACACGATGCTCTTCATGACTGAGGGCATCGAGACCATGACCGGCTATGCCGTCTCCGAATTCATCAACAATCGGGCTCGCACCTTCACCTCCATCGTCGAGCCTAAGGACGTCCCCTTGGTCGACGAGGCGGTCGCCGCGGGGATCCAGAAGCGCACCAACTGGGAGATCGACTACCGCCTGATCAAGCGCGACGGCACGCCGAACTGGATCCACGAAAGCGGCGCCGGCGTCTTCGACGACAAGGGGGAGCTGCTGTATCTGGAGGGCGTGTGCATCGACATCTCGCCGCAGAAGGAACAGGAAGGCAAGCTGGAGCAGCTGGTCAGCCGCATCTCGGGCACCAGCAACGACATCGTCGACGCCGTGCAGCACATCCTGGGCGAACTGCGCACGTTGAAGCTGCTCGCCCTGAACGCGCGCATCGAGGCCGCACGCGCGGCGGAGCACGGCGCGGGATTCGCGGTGGTGGCGCAGGAAATGAAGTCGCTCGCCGACACCACGCGCGAGGAGGCGGACCGCATCCGCTCCCTCATGGAGACGCTGCAGACCTTGCTGCGGAGCGACAGCTAGCTCGTCGCCTGCGGCACGCGCCCGACCAGCCGGGCGCCGTTCCAGATCTCAACGGTCAAGGATTGTGATTCGGCCAGCTCGCCGGCTTGCAGCATAGCCTCGGCGTCCTCCGCGCATTCCAGCATCCTGGCAGCCTGGATTTGGTCGAGATTATTCACAAAATAGCAGCGGTAGTCGGCCATTGCGGTCTTTCCCTCCAAGACAGCACGACGCGGGGTTCCAGCGCACTTATCCAATCAGGATCGTCCTGAACGTCGGATGAATATGAACGGAGCGCGGGCGAGTCATGTGTGATTCGCCGGCAGCTATACCGCCGCTTGTGAGAGCCGGAGCAGGCGAACCTTCTGCACATCTCATGTGAATGTGCGGTCCGCCAGGACTTGCCAAGGATGGCCGTGATTCCAATCTGTCCAGGATCAGACAGAGCGGAGGTCGTGATGGTCGTGCGTTGGCTTGCCGGCGCTTTCATGCCGCTGACAGTAGTGATGGCTGCCTCCGGCAGCTTCGCGGCGGAGAGCTATCAATCGAGATCGGGAACGATCTCCGTAGTCACGGTGACCGACGGCCTGGAGGAGCCCTGGGGTCTTGCCTTCCTGCCCGACGGCCGGATGCTGGTGACCGAAAAGGAAGGGCGGCTGCGCATCGTCGCGCCGGACGGTCGGCTGTCGGAGCCGCTCGGTGGCGTGCCCGAGGTGTATGACGGCGGGCAGGGCGGCCTGCTCGATGTGGCACTGGATCCAGACTTCGCCTCCAACCGGCTGGTTTATCTCTCTTATTCCGAACCCGGCGATGGCGGGGCCGGCACAGCGGTGGCGCGCGGCAAGCTCGCGGAAGACCGGCTGGATGGGCTGGAGGTCATCTGGCGGCAGCAGCCGAAGCTCGGCACCGGGCAGCATTTCGGCTCGCGCCTGGTATTCCTCCCCGACGGCACCATGATCGTCACGCTTGGCGACCGCAATACGCGCAGCTACATCCCCGACATGAAGGCGCAGATCGGCAAGCTGGTACGCATCAATCGCGATGGCTCGATCCCGCAAGACAATCCGTTCGTCGGCGACGGTGCTTATTCGCCCGACATCTACTCGCTCGGCCATCGCAACGTGCAGGGCGCGACGCTGCATCCGGAGACCGGTCAGCTCTGGACCGTGGAGCACGGCGCGCGCGGCGGAGACGAGATCAACATCCCCGAGCCGGGCAAGAACTACGGCTGGCCGGTGATTTCGTACGGCCGCGAATATACCGGCGGCAAGATCGGCGAGGGCACATCCAAGCCGGGCCTCGAGCAGCCGGTCTATTACTGGGATCCGTCGATTGCACCATCGGGCATGACCTTCTACACCGGCGACAAGTTCCCAGCCTGGAAGGGCGACCTGTTCGTCGGCGCGCTCAAGTTCCACTTGCTCGCGCGGCTGGAGGTCGATGGCAACCGCATCGTGCGCGAGGAACGCCTGCTCGAAGACATGGGCGACCGCATCCGCGACGTGCGGCAGGGGCCGGACGGCTATCTCTACCTGCTGACCGACGAGGATGACGGCCGCATCCTGCGGCTGGAGCCGGCGAGCTAGGCGCCACGCTCACATTGAACGCCACCATGTCGTCATGGTCGTGCTCGGCACGACCATCCACGCGTTTGCTGTGCAAGACTGCGCCACAGCGAACAGACTCGTGGATCTTCGTGCCAAGCACGAGAATGACGAAGTATTGGATGTGATGGTCGAATCACTCCGATGCATTCCGGCGGATCATCGCCGCCAGGCCGAGTCCCACTACACCATCGCTGAGGTCTATCGAGATGGACTGACCGTCAGCGACCGGCGTTCGCAAGGGCTTCATAGCCTGAGAGAGCCGGAGCGCGCCGCTGTCGTACAACGCGCGGAGTTGGCTGCGGGTGAGGCGGAGTTCGCTCGCGAGCAGGCGGTCGAGCCTGATCTTGCACGGCGATGACACCGCGAGGGCGATCTCGATGGCGCTCGCATCGCGCGGGCTGCCGTCCCGCGGCGACTTGCGGACGGCGACGCCGGCGGCGTGCTCCAAGATTCCGTGACGCGCGAGGCGCGCGTGGTCGAACGCATGGCGCATCGCAAGCGCGAGGTCATTGCAGGCGATCGCGTGGAACTCCGCGTCGGGGATGTCGCCGACCGCCACGCGCTCATGAACCGGCAGGTTCCAGGTCTCGTCGCACGCGGTGCAGCGGTAGATCAGCCAGACGTCGATGCGCTTCTTCTGTGCGTTGGTGCGGAATTTCATGCTGCAGGCGAACGGCATCGCGGTTCTGCAGCGACTGCAATGGCGCCGGATGAGCGGACATTGCAGCGGCGCCACCTGCCAGGTGACGCGGAGGATCTGTTGCAAGGTGACAGCCTTCCTTCGAGGAAGGGCTGCACAGCGAAGGGGATGAGATGCGGTCGGTCAGACTGGGGTAGGCGGGCTGCCGGTCGGCGGATGAGACGCGTTGCAGGCAACCGAAGCGGCGGAGAGATGCCGAACCGATCTCAGCCTGCCGCTCTGCGCCCAATGACGACGCGGGCGCGCCGATCAGCACGATCGGCGCACGCCAGTGGCGAACTCAACTGAGATCGGTCAACGCGTTGGCAAAGTCCGGCCCCCGAAGGCGATTGAGGGCTGCGACTTTGATGTGGAAGGGCACGGCCCGTCAAGCCCCAAGCAATCCGAAATCGAGCCGGAGCAACGTCATCGTGCCGAGCAGCGCGAACAAGGCTGCCGCCAGGATGCGGATCAGCTCGAGCGGAGCCAGCCGCGCGATGCCGTCGCCGCACAGCACGGCGGGCACGTTGACCAGCATCATGCCGAGCGTGGTGCCAGCAGTAACCAGCAGGAGACTATCGAAGCGGGCGGCCAGGGCGACGGTGGCGATCTGGGTCTTGTCGCCGATCTCGACCAGGAAGAAGGCGACCAGGGTGGCGAGAAAGGCGCCGGCCTTGGCGGTCGCCTTCGGTCCATCCTCCACGCGGTCGGCGACTAGGCACCAGCCTGCCATCGCGATGAAGCCGAGCCCCAGGATCCAGCGCAGCGCGTCCGGGCCAAGCCAGCTTGCCGCCAGCGCGCCAAGCCAGGCGGCAAGGCCGTGGTTGACGAGAGTCGCGAGCAGGATCCCGAAACCGATCGGCAGCGGCTTGCGGTAGCGCGCAGCGAGGATGAGCGCCAGCAGCTGCGTCTTGTCGCCGATCTCGGCGATCGCGACGATACCGGTCGAAACGAGCAGAGGTTCCATGAGGCCGTCTGGCGGGACCGGGCGCATGACCCATTGACTTCTCGCGCCGCCCGATCCCGCGGGTGAAGCGCAAGCAAGTCAAAGGTCTCGCCAATCAGTCGCTCAAGACTGGCCGAATGCGCCATGGCTGGGCCGAGAGGCCCGAGGCCAAGTCTGTTGACGCATTCCCCTCTTCAAAGAGGGCGGCTACTCCCCAGAGACGGCGCTGGTTTAGCCGGGTTCTGGGCTCTTGCCAAGAGGCGAGTGCCGGTCTGGTTCTGCGGCCCTTCCCCCCTTTTGGTTCGATTGCCTTGAGCTTCCAATGGATGCTTGGATGCTGAAGACGATTCGTCGCATGAATATCCAATGAGCCTGCTCAGGACTCTTATCGAACGCATCAAGCAGCCGCGCTGCAACATCTGCGGTGGGCGGGAATTCACGCCCGGGCCCAAGGGTCGACTGAGCGCAAGGGGCAAGCCGCCGCGCTGCGCGCGTTGCCATTCCTTGGAGCGCCATCGTGCCTTCCGCTCGATCCTTGTCGACCTCGGTCCGCGGCGATTCCGCCCTCTGCGGTGCCTTCAGTTCAGCAAGGACCCGACGGTCGACAAGCGATGGTTCGAGCGATTTGAGCTGACCGTGTTCGGCAAAAGGAACAGTCTCGATCTGCAGCAGATCGACCGACCGGACGGCAGCTATGACGCGATCATCTGCAATCACGTCCTGGAGCATGTTGCGGATTATCGCGCCGCGCTGCGCGAGCTCGCGCGCGTGCTGAGCCGCCGCGGGTTTCTGTTCCTGTCGTTCCCCGACCCCTACAGGGTCGAGCACACGCAGGACTGGGGATATCCGAAACCCGACCTGCACAACCACTACCGCCACTTTGGGCGGGACGTCGAAGAGGTCTTCGGGCACGAGATGCCGGATTGCTTCGTGGTGGCGGTGACGAGCCAGGATCAGATCACAGGAATCGGCGACATGGCCTATGTGGTCACTCGGAACCCCCAGTGGTTCAAGCGTGCGCGCAACCTCAAACTCGAAACGCGCGTGTGCGCGGCGCCAAGGCCGTGATGCGCGCCTGAAACTCCCAAGCGGCGGCGGTTGTTTGTCGCGTCAGGAGCGTGTCCGCCCGACGGGGTGTTGACCTTCCCATTATGGGAAGCATCAAGTTTGAAGCGAGGACTGGACCGATCGACCGGGAGGCAGCCATGCCAAGCGAACGTGCGACCCACGATCATCACGCTTCCCATCGGCATGAGCACCACGCGGCCGCACAAATGACCGCGACTGATCCGGTCTGCGGCATGACGGTCGATCCGCACAAGACGCAGCATCGCGCGTCGCATCAAGGCCGGACCTACTACTTCTGCTCGGCCAAGTGTCGGGAGAAGTTCGTCGCCGATCCGGCGCAATATCTCGCCAAGCAGAAGCCAGCGGAGCAGATGCCAGAAGGCACGATCTATACCTGCCCGATGCATCCGGAGATCCGGCAGGCAGGGCCCGGGTCTTGCCCGATCTGCGGCATGGCGCTGGAGCCGGAGCGCGCGAGCCTGGAGGAGGGGCCGAGCGCAGAGCTGATCGACATGCGCCGCCGCTTCTGGATCGGCGCGATCCTCACCTTGCCGGTGGCGGTGCTGGAGATGGGCAGCCATCTGGTCGGTCTCCAGCATCTCGTGGAACAACAGACGTCGAACTGGATCCAGCTCGGGCTCGCGACGCCGGTGGTGTTGTGGGCGGGCTGGCCGTTCTTTGTCCGGGGCTGGCGATCCTTGACCGGCCGCGCGCTCAACATGTTCACGCTGATCGCCATGGGCATCGGCGTCGCTTGGGCTTACAGCGTTGTCGCTACTGTCGTCCCACAGGTCTTTCCGGGTGCGTTCCGAGCGCCAGACGGATCGGTCGCGGTCTATTTCGAAGCCGCAGCGGTGATCACGGTGCTGGTGCTGCTGGGCCAGGTGCTGGAACTGAAAGCACGCGCGCAGACGTCGGGCGCTATCAAGGCTTTACTCAGCCTGGCGCCGACCAGGGCGCGGCGCATAAAGGATGACGACGCGGAGGAGGAGGTCGAACTCGACCAGGTGCAGGTCGGCGAGCGGCTGCGGGTCCGGCCCGGCGACAAGGTACCGCTCGACGGCACGGTGATCGAAGGCCGCTCCAACGTCGATGAATCCATGGTCACCGGCGAGCCGCTGCCGGTGCAGAAGGAGGCCGGCGCGAAGGTGATCGGCGGCACCATCAACGGCCAGGGCGCCTTCATCATGCGCGCGGAGAAGATCGGCCGCGATACTGTGCTGGCGCAGATCGTGCAGATGGTGGCGGCGGCGCAGCGCTCGCGCGCGCCGATCCAGCGTCTCGCCGACACGGTCTCCGGCTGGTTTGTGCCGGCGGTGATCCTGGTCGCGATCGTTGCGTTCGCGGCCTGGTCGATCTGGGGGCCGGCGCCTGCGATGGGCTACGGCCTGGTGGCGGCGGTCAGCGTGCTCATCATCGCGTGCCCCTGCGCGCTGGGGCTGGCGACGCCGATGTCGATCATGGTCGGGGTCGGACGCGGCGCGCGCGGCGGCGTGCTGATCAAGAATGCCGAGGCGCTCGAGCGCATGGAGAAGATCGACACGGTCATTGTGGACAAGACCGGCACGCTGACCCTGGGCAAGCCGAAGGTCACGGCGATCCGCCCGGCGCAGGACTTCGACGAGGGCGAAGTGTTGCGCCTGGCCGCGAGCCTGGAGGCTGCAAGCGAGCATCCGCTGGCGGCCGCGATCGTGCAGCAAGCGAAGGAGCGTTCCATTGCGCTCGCGCCCGTCAGCGATTTCGATTCGCCGACCGGCAAGGGCGTGGTGGGCAAGGTCGACGGCCATTCCGTCGCGCTTGGCAATGCCAGGTTTCTGGCGGAGCAGGGCGCGGACGTCTCGGCGCTGGAGAGTGAAGCCGATGCCCTGCGCGCGGATGGCGCCACGGCAATCTTCGTCGCCATCGAAGGACGCGCCGCCGGCATCGTTGCGATTGCCGATCCGGTGAAGGAGACAACGCCCACGGCGATCGCGGACCTGCATAAGCAAGGCATCCGCGTCGTCATGCTGACCGGCGACAACCGCAAGACGGCGGAAGCAGTCGCCCGCAAGCTCAACATCGAAGAGGTGCAGGCGGAGGTTCTACCGGAGCGGAAAGGTGCCGTCGTGGAAGAGCTGCGGCGTGCCGGCAAGGCAGTGGCAATGGCGGGCGACGGCGTCAATGACGCGCCGGCGCTGGCGGCGGCGGATGTCGGCATCGCCATGGGTACGGGCACCGACGTCGCGATCGAGAGCGCCGGCATCACGCTGTTGCGCGGTGACCTGCAAGGCATCGTGCAGGCGCGGCGCCTGTCCAAGGCGGTGATGGGCAACATCCGGCAGAACCTGTTCTTCGCCTTCGTCTACAACGCCGCCGGCGTACCGATCGCCGCCGGCGTACTCTATCCCGCCTTCGGCCTGCTGCTCTCGCCCATCATCGCGGCGGCGGCGATGGCGGCCTCGTCGGTCAGCGTGATCGCCAATTCGCTAAGGCTGAGGGCGACGAAGTTGTGATGGAAAATTCCCTTCTCCCACGAGAGGAGAGGGGAATTCTTTGTTGGAGAAGGGGGTCTTTATTACGCCGCGCTGCTCATCGCGGCGAGGCCCTGCCGTGCCAGCTTGGCCCACACGCGCTCCTCGGCGCTGACCTTGAAGCGCTTGGCGTGGTCGATCACGCGCTCGAGCTCGGCCTTGGCGCGGGCGGCCTGGCCGTCCTCGTAGAGCAGCTCGGCATAGCGATAGCGCGCCTCCAGCCCGACGAAGGTCTCCAGCAGCGATTCGATCTCGGCGCGCGCGGTCGAGCGGTCGCCGAACTTGGCGGCGGCGCGCGCCTTCATCAGCGCGACCTCCTGCACGTAGTAGCGCGGCGCGTGCTCCTGCAGCTCGCCCAGCAGCTTGCGCGCCTCGAGATACTCGGCGTTGAAGAAGCGGGCGCGGGCGAAGCCATAGAGCAGATCGGGCGCGTACAGGTACTGCCCCTCGCGCGCGCTCTGATAGAGCTGGATCGCCTCGTCGAACATGCCGCGCTCGACCAACTCCTCGGCCAGCTGCAGCTTGTTCTCGACGCTGCCGCAGATCGCCAGCTCCTCCGCCTTGCGCTTCATCTCGCGGTCGGGATTGACCGCCTTGATGATGTCGTTGCCGATCTTCTTGAGGTTGCGCTCGGAGCGGCTGCCCGGCAGGACTTCAATAATGAAGTAGATCACGCATCCCATGACCGGGAAGCCCATGATAATGAAGATCCACCAGTACGGCCGTCCGGTCTTCAACGCATGGAAGATGACCGTCAGCTGCAACAAGATGACGACGCCGCCCATGATGATCGGCATGTTCGGAAGTTCCCCAAGTGACGTGCCCCAACTCTCAACTAGAGCACGTTTCCCGAAGTGTGAATCTGGTGGGATTCCCAGCTGGGGTGATTTGTGATTCAAGATGCTGACTGGGGTGGAGGCCAGCATCGATGTCACGACCCTATTCACTGGA
>NZ_QORW01000020.1 GCF_003574735.1 Dongia deserti | reverse complement strand
AAACCCTCTGATACCTGATTACTGATACCTGATCCCTGGATCGCGGGGTGGAGCAGCCCGGTAGCTCGTCAGGCTCATAACCTGAAGGTCAGAGGTTCAAATCCTCTCCCCGCAACCAACTCCAACGAAATTCAACGCCGCAGCTCATCGCTGCGGCGTTTTGGTCTGAGTGGACCGTCGAAACAACGTGAAAGGCATTCCGCCGCGCCTACCTGCAGCGAATGCGAGGGCCCGCTACCGCGCGCCCTCTTGTTCCTCCTCGGCATAGGTCGGATCACTGAGAAGGATATCAAACACCTGCTCGGCCGTGGGGGTCATGCCCTCGGCATCCAGGCGCGACTCGTCCGGACCGGCACCGGCCCACTTCAAGGCCTGCTCGATCTCCTGGTAGGTGGCACCGATGGCCAGGATCGCGGCGATGGTCGCGTCGTCCAGATCTCCCACGAGACGTATCACGTCTTCATGGCTCAGCTGCTGTGTTCTCGCATATCGCTTCTCTGCTTCCGGCATCGTTAACCTCGCCCAGAATGGTTTCACGATGGTCGCCTGCAGGCCTCATCGCCCGGCTCGGCAAGATAGCGAACCGCTGTCCCGACCTTTAGTTTCGCGAATCCGTTGTCCGTGACACTGTTCGCATGAAAATAGATGTCGCCCCAGCCCGTCATCTTCGTCGATCCGCGCCTGGACGGCGTCGGATGGCATTGTGGTGCTGAAGGAGACTGGACTGGGATTTGCATCTTTATACTCGCCCTATCGTTGCCCAGCAAAATCCCAACGAGCGATGTTGGTATTGCCACCAACCTCCGACAGTGAGTACGCGCGTGAGCGCAGGGCGGACGTCCTGACGGTCGGCGCATTGATTCACCCTCGCTGCAATGTTCAGTGCTCCCGGTCGATATCAACGCGCGATCGGCTACGGCCTAGCCGCCGCCGATGCCTTCGATCACTCTTCCGCTGCCGCCGCACTGCTCGCAGGATCCATTGCCGACGCGACCGGTGCCGCGGCATTTGGCGCAGACGTTCTCGCCGGTACCGGGCGTCCCTGGAGTCGCCTGATCGCCGGGGTTGAGACCGGTGGCCGACTCTGAGTGGTCGGGCTCCGGCTTACGCTTGCTGTGAGCTGTCATGTCCTTTCCACCTCCATGTAGAGGTGAACAAGCTGACGAATTCAGGATTGCAGGTATCCGCTGGGAAACAGCTGCGAAGCGGATGAAAAATAATGAAAGGTCGGAAGGCCTATCGCTCAGCGACTTGCTTGCCAAGCATCTGCTGTTTTTGCTGCTGTTCTTCGCGCTGCCGCTTCAGGGCGAAATACACCCGCGCAACCTTCCGCGCGTAGCTGTCGCCGCGCTCTGGCGTGCGCGAATGGTAATGGGCGACAGCCTGCCAGTTATAGCCGACTTCGTTGATCTGCTTGCGCAGGATCCAGGCGGCGATGTTGATATTGAGGCAAGCGTTGTAGAGGTGCCTTTGCTCGATGCCGTATTCCGCCAATGGCTCCAACCAGAGCGAATTGATCTGCATCACGCCCATGTCGACGGAGCCGTTGGTGTTGTAGTTGTTCGCATTCTTGTCGTAGCGGCTTTCCACCCACGCGATGGCCTGCAGCAGCATCGGCGGGACTTTGTAGGTTCGGCCGGCTTCGTTGAAGCAATCCATCATGGTCCGCGGCTGCCCGGCCTGGGCGGCGGAAGCGAAGGCAACGAACAGGAGCAAGGCGAATATGCGAACCATGCGTCGATACCGGAGACGACCCCTGCGGTGTGGGTGGCCGGTAGGATTCGCCGGGAATAGTTAAGGAAGCGTCTATTGCGCGTGGTGCGGAGAGGCCAGAAATGCCGGTATTTCAGCTGTTTTTGGCGCTTTTCCGCGCCCAACAGGACGGATTGGCCGGAGACCTCTGGACAGGATCGCCGTTTGCCGTGCCCTCATTCAGCAGCCCAGACGAGACCGTGTAGCCCCGCCTTGCGCATTACTCCGACAGAGCGCGGCGCGCCTGCGGACGCGCGACCGGCATGGTGCTGCCGCGTTCGCTGATGGTAAATCCAACGTCAATCCGGCGGTCGGCGGGACGCTCGCCGATCTCGATGATTTTCATCACGATCTCCGCGGCCAGCCGGCCCATCTCGTAGCGCGGCGTCGCCACCGAGGAGATCGGCGGGTGCGCGCAGGCCGCGAACTCCAGGTCGTTGAACCCGATGATCGAGATTTGGTCGGGAACCGCGATGTCACGACGCTGGCACTCGAACAGCGCACCAAGCGCAAGATTGTCATCGCAGCAGAACAGGGCCTCAAGATCGGATCGGCGATCGAGAATGGCGCCAATCAACTCCCCACCCGCGCTGACGCTTGATGGCCGCGGCGTCGTGGCGACGAGCCCATCGGTCGGGAGCCGCGCGTCCGCCATGGCGCGGTTGTATCCTTCCATGCGCGCATGGGCGCGCGCATCGAGCCGCGCGGCGGTGTAGCCGATCCTGCGGTGACCACGATCGATCAAGTATTGCGTGGCGGCGTAACCTGCCTGGCGTTGCGATAGGCCGACATTGATGTCGATTGGATCATCGGTCAGCTCGAAGGTCTGGATCACCGGCACGCCCGATCGTTCCAGCAAGCGGCGCCCATGCGGCGTCTGGTCGATGCCAGCAATGATGATGGCTTCCGGATGCTGACCGAGCAGAGTGGCGATGACCTTTTCCTCCTCGTCCGCCGAATAGCGGCTGGAAAACACCACGACCTGGAACCCGGCGGGCAGCAATGTGTCATGCAGGGCGCGCAGATAGTCCGCAAACACGCCGTTGGTGAGCGAGGAGACGATGACGCCGATCGCATGCGTGCGCGCCGAGGCGAGGCGGCTGGCCGCCACGTCCGGCACATAGGCGAGCTCGCTCACGGCCGCATCGATGCGGGCCCGCAATGCGGAGGAAACCATGCGCGGATGGCGCAGGGCGCGCGATACCGTCACCGCGCTGACACCGGCGAGCTTCGCCACATCGGCCAGGGTGCTGCGCTTTCTGCGAATGGGTTCCTCCGTGGGGTGAGCAATGAGGTGTTTTGACGTCAGCCGGGCGCCTAAGTCAATTCTACGAGAAAGCGCTTTCATTGCCAATTGACAGCGCTTTCATTTCTCCCTAATCATGAGGCGCCTGGCGGGAGAGGCAAACAAACAGGGGCACAATCCAGTCGTCCGTCCGGGCCTCAAGCAACAAAGAACGTTCTTTTGGGAGGAATTCGGATGTCTACCTCGACCACGCTTCGGCGGGCGATGGCGCTGCTTGCGGCGGCATCGGTCACCGCTCTGTTCGTTTTCGCGCCTTCTGCCGACGCTCAGGAGGTCGTGTCGGGTCCGGCGGCGGATCCGGAATGCTTCGTGCCCTGGAGCGATCAGACCAAGTTCTTCAAGTTCCCGAAGAAGGATGGGCCGTATCGCATCGCTCTGGCGAATGGGTTCATCGGCAACACCTGGCGCATCCAGATGATCAAGACCGCCAAGGCCTATGCCGAGCAGCCGGAGGTGAAGGCCAAGCTGAAGGAATTCAAGGTGGTCTCGACCGGCGAAGATCTCGCGGCGCAGCTGGCGGCCGTCGATAACTTCATCGATTCGGGTTACGACGCGATTGTCGTGAACGCGCAGAACCCGGCTGCCTTTACGCCCGTCATCAAGCGCGCGAAGAAGGCCGGCGTCGTGCTGGTCGCCTTCGACAACATTCTCGATACCGAGGAAGCGATCAACGTCAACGTCGACCAGAAGGGCCTTGGCGAATATTGGGCCGACTGGCTGGTGAAGAACATACCGAGTGGCGGCAAGGTGCTCGAGGTGCGCGGCGTCGAAGGAACCTCGGTCGACCGCGATCGTCATGAAGGCCTCCACGAAGTGCTGAAGGCGTCCGGCAAGCCGTGGGAGATCGTCGAAGTAGTCGGCAAGTGGGATGACGGTACTGCACAGAAGGTAACGGCCGACGCAATCGCCGTTCACAAGAGCTTCGTCGGTGTGTCGGTGCAGGGTGGATCGACCGGAACCGTCCGCGCCATGATGGATGCGAAGCATCCGTTCGTGCCGGTGGGCGGCGAGACCGAGAACGGCTTCCGCAAGCTGTGCGGCCAATACTCGTCGGAAGGCCTGAAATGTGCGTCGGGCGGCACCGGACCAGCCCAGGTGGCGGTCGCGATCAAGACCGCGATCGCGGCGCTGGAAGGCCAAGTGCTCCCGCAATCCATCAAGCTGCCGCTGGCAAGGGTTGAGGACCCGAACTTCAAGAACGGTCAAGACTACTATGCCGACCAGTCCGACAACTTCTTCGTCGGCAATGCCTTCCCGACCTGCGGCATCAACTTCACAGCCCAGGAGATCATGGGCCAGTCGGAGCAGAACCAGTAACCCACCGTGCATAACGAGACGCCGCTGCCGGTTGGCAGCGGCGTCGCTGTCTGCGAAAGTACCCCATGGATGCGGTGACCGCCCCTCTGTTCCGCATGGAAGGCGTCTCGAAGCGCTATGGCGGTGTACGCGCGCTCGAGGAAGCGAGTTTGCGGGTCGAGGCAGGCAGGATCCATGCGGTGCTTGGCGAGAATGGCGCGGGCAAGTCCACGCTGATCAAGATCATGGCCGGTGTGGTGCAGGCGGACCAGGGCTTGATGGAGCTCGACGGGCGCAAAGTCGCGTTTCCAACACCGAAGGCGGCGAATGGAGCGGGGATCGTCTGCATCTTCCAGGAGTTGTCCCTCATTCCCGATCTGTCGGTGGCGGACAACATCGCCATCAGCGATCCGCCGACGCGCTTCGGCCTGATCGACGGCAGGGCACAGCGGCGGCTGGCGGAAGAAGCGCTGGCGCGCGCCGGCGCGGAAGACATCCACCCGATGGCGCCGGTGAAGGACCTGCCGTTGTCACGCCGGCAGATGGTGGAGATCGCCAAGGCCCTGGCGCGCAGGCCGCGCATCCTCATTCTGGATGAAGCGACCTCTGCCTTGACGGCCGGAGATGTTGCGAAAGTCTTCGCCGTGCTGAAGCGTCTCCGCACGGAAGGCCTGGCGCTCCTCTACATCTCCCATCGCATGCACGAGATCGACGAGCTGGCGGACGAATGCACCGTGTTCCGCAACGGCCGTAACGTCGCGACGTACAAAGCCGGTACCAAGACCGGCAAGGAAGTGGTCGAGATGATGATCGGCCGCGAATACTCCCATGTATTCCCACCGAAGCCTGCTGGCCGCGACCGGACCACGAGCGCCATCGAGGTGCGCAATCTCAGCTGGACCAATCGGCTGACCGACATCTCGTTCCGCGCCAGTCCGGGCGAGATCGTCGGGCTGGGCGGCCTGGACGGGCAGGGGCAGCGGGACTTGCTGCTGGCGCTGTTCGGCGTGCTGAAAGGCCTGTCGGGCGAGATCCTGATCGACGGGCGGCCGGCGCAAATCCGCAGTCCGCGCGCCGCCAAGGGGAGCCGAAATGGCATGGCGCTGATCCCTGAGGACCGCAAGACTGAGGGCCTGATGCTGCCGATGTCGGTGCGCGACAATCTCTCCCTGGCCGCGCTCGGTACCGTCTCGCGGTTCGGCGTCATCGATCAAGTCAAGGAGGCCAAGGCGGTCGAGGAGATGGTGTCTCTCCTTGCGATCCGAACGGCAGGAACCGGGATTTCCGTCGGCTCGCTCTCCGGCGGCAATCAGCAGAAGGTGGTCATTGCCAAGTGGCTGATGATTACGCCACGGATCATCCTGCTGAACGATCCGACGCGCGGCATCGATGTCGGGACCAAGCAGGAGATCTATCAGCTGCTGCGCCGGCTGGCGGACAACGGCGCGACGATCCTGTTCTACTCCACCGACTATGACGAGCTGATCGGCTGCTGCGACCGGGTCCTCGTCATGTATGACGGTGCGATCATCCGCACCCTGGAGGGTGCCGACATCAACGAGCACATGCTGATCAGCAGCGCACTCAACATCCAGACCGAGGGTGAGGCACGCCATGCGTGATTTCCGCTACTGGTTCGCCGAGAACCGCGGCACGCTGCTGGCCATCCTGGTCTTCGTCGTGATGTTCGCGATCTATACCGGCAACCACAGCGCCGGCTTTTCCGCCAATGTCATCACGACGGCCTCCAATAAGGGCGTCCTGCTGGCACTGGTCGCCATGGCGCAGACCATGGTGGTGCTGACCGCCGGCATCGATCTCTCGGTCGGCATGATCTTCGTGCTGGCGAATTGCCTGGCGTCGACCATCGCGGTTGGCACGGCCTTCGAGACGACTCTCGGGATCATCGGAGTGCTGGCGACCGGCATCGCGTGCGGCGCGCTCAATGGCGTAATCGTCATTTATGGCCGGCTGCAGCCGATTGTCACCACGCTGGCGACAGGAGCCGTGTTCTTCGGCATCTCGTTGTGGTTGCGTTCCGTGCCAGGAGGCGATACCAACGCCGATCTGGCGGATGCCTTGACCGGCCAATTGCCTGGCGGGATTCCGACGTCGCTGGTCGTGCTGTTGGGCATTGTGCTGCTGGTGTGGGTGCCGTTCCGCAGGTCCATGCTCGGCCGCGCCGCCTATGCCGTCGGCTCCTCGGAGCCCGCCGCTTATATGTCGGGCGTACCGATCGAGAGGGCGCGCCTGCTCGCTTATGTGCTGTCGGGCTTTCTCGCTTCCTGTGGTGGGCTGATGCTGACCTTCATCACCTATTCGGGCGAGGCCTCGGCCGCGATCGGCGGCACCTATACGCTGAATTCCATCGCCGCCGTCGTGCTGGGCGGCGTATCCCTATTCGGCGGATCGGGCAGCGCCATCGGCGCGATCTTTGGGGCATTCGCGCTGCGCACCATCGGCGATCTCCTGTTCGTGTTCGATATGGAGCCGTTCTGGCAGCCTCTATTCCAGGGCGTCATCCTGCTGGCGGCGGTCACGCTCGGTTCCTTGCGGTTGCTGCGCATCAAGAACCGCCTGGATCTGTTCGGGTAAGCGGCCATGGGAGCTGCGATCATCGGCTTCTTCAATCGGATGGATCGCGCGGTCCTGGCGGCCTTCGCCTGCATCATTGCGCTGTTGCTGGTGGGCAGCCTCTACTCGAGTTCCTTCCTGTCGCCGGAATATCTCCTGCAGCAGCTACAGGTTGCCTCGTTCCTCGGCCTCATCGCCACCGGCATGATGCTGGTGGTGCTGTTGGGCCAGATCGATTTGTCGGTGCCCTGGGTGCTGACCGTTGGTGGCATGATGTCGACGGCCGCCGCCGGCTGGGATGCGCCGTGGAACCTGCTGGCGATTCCCTTCGGCATCTTCTGCGGCATGGCATTGGGTTTCGCCAACGGCATCGGCGTTGCCTATCTACGCGTGCCGTCGATGATCTTCACCCTCGGCATGAATGCGGTGGCCCAGGGCCTGATGGTGTTGCGCACCGGCGGCTTCGCGCCGCAGGATCATGCGACCGAGGCCATGCGCGTGCTGGCGACTGGCCGACTGGTCCTCAATATCCCGAATGCCCTGTTCGTGTGGGGAATCGTCGGCGCGGTCACCATCTTCGTGCTCACGCGCACGACCTTCGGCCGCGCGGTATATGCGATCGGCAACCGCGAGCGCGCCGCGTATCTCTCCGGCCTAGCGACACAGCGGACCGTGCTGCTCGCCTTCACGGCCTCGGGTGGTCTCGCCGCCAGTGCCGGCGTGCTGCTGGCCGGATATTCGACCAAAGCCTACCAGGCGATGGGCGACCCCTACCTTCTGCCGGCGGTTGCCGCCGTCGTGCTGGGCGGCACGAACATCCTGGGCGGTCGCGGTTCCTACCTCGGCACCATCGCCGGCGTCATCCTGATCACGCTGCTGCAGTCGATCCTGTCCGTCATGCAGATCAACGAAGCCGGCCGGCAGTTGATCTATGGCGCCGTCATCATCCTCATGCTGCTGATCTACGGGCGCCAGAGGAAGCAAATCTAGTCGATCGTGGACGGTGGACCTTCCGCGCTCGCCGCGCTATTGCTGGTTATTCGAGCAACCGTGAGGCGGCAGATGAGACCTTTGGCAATCCTCGGCGTGGTGTTGATCCTTCTCGGCATTGCGGGCCTCGTGATGGGCCGCTTCAGCTATACAACTCAGGAGAAGGTCCTGGACCTTGGGCCACTGCAGGCGACCGCTCAGGAGGAGCACAGCGTCGCGATCCCCGATATTGCGGGCATCGCGGCAATTCTGGCTGGCGGGTTCCTGGTCTATATCGGTCGCCGCCGCACCTAGGCGGCCGCCTTCTGCAGCATGCGCTGCAGGAAGGTGAGGTCTAGCCAGCGCTCGAACTTCCACCCCACCTCGCGGAACTGCGCCACCGGCTCGAAGCCGAATTTCCGATGCAGCCGCAGGCTGGCCTCGTTCGTCGCATCGATGCCGGCGATCATGGTGTGGAGCCCGCGGTCAGCCGCGTGCTGGATGATTGCGGGCAGCAGCAGCGATCCGATCCCGCGGCCCCGCCAATCCGCAGCAACATAAACGGAATTCTCGACCGAGTAGAGATAGGCCGGCCAGGGGCGGAACGGGCCATAGCTGGCAAATCCGGCAATCGCTCCGTCGCTTTCCGCGACCAGCACCGGCAGATCCTGGTCGCGCTTGGCCCGAAACCAGGCAAGTTGCTGCTCGCTCGAGCGCGGTTGATAGTCATAGATGGCGGTGGTCGTCAGCACCACGTCGTTGTAGATCGCCAGCATCGCCGCCAGATCGGATTCGTTTGCATCCCGGACATCCATCGCAGCCTCCATACTCTTGTCGCCGACTCATGATTCCACTATAAAAGAAACATGTCTAGTATAGTAGATGAGGCGCTGGATAGCCGGATCGCCGCGCGCATTCGCGCGGAGCGGTCCAGCCGGGGCTGGAGCCTGGAGGAACTGGCAGAGCGATCCGCAGTTTCGCGCGCCATGATCAGCAAGGTGGAGCGCTGCGAGAGCAGCCCGACGGCGGCGCTGCTGGGCCGGCTATCCTCCGCGTTCGGGCTCACGCTCTCGCAACTGCTGGCGCGGGCGGAGCAGGGGACAGCGCGCCTGCTCAATCGCGAAGCGGAACAGGAGCGTTGGCGCGATCGCGAAACCGGCTTCGAGCGCCGTGCCCTGACGCCGCCGGGTTCGGCGTCGCCGCTCGAGCTGGTCTGGGGTGAATTGCCGCCAAAGGCGAAGGTCGACTATCCATCCGCCGCCTTCAATTTCATCGAGGATCAGCAGATCGTGGTGATCGCCGGACGGCTGTCGTTCACGCAAGGCGCGCAGGACTATCAGCTGCGCGCCGGCGATTGCCTGCGTCTAGGCCCACCCGCCGATTGCCGGTTCGAGAATTCCGGCAGCACGGCCTGTCGCTACATCGTGGCCGTGCTGCGCCGCTCCCGCTAGCTCGCTTTGGCCTGCCGCTTGGCCGCTTGCCATGCATCGAGCTTGCTGCGGGCGCCGTTCTTCGCGGGATCCGTCGCTTCGTCGTGACCCGGCCGCTTGGCCGTCAGCTCGATGACATAGCCGTTCGGGTCCCGGAAATAGATGGAATCGATGAACTGGTGATCCGAGATGCCGCGGGTTTCGATGCCCGCCGCCTTGCCCTTCGCCATCATCTTCTCCAGCACCTCGCGCGGAACTTCCAAGGCGATATGCAGGTCATAATCATGCTGGGCCTTGAAGTCGAACGGCATGTCCGGTGCTTCGAAGAAAGCCAGGCACGATCCGTCATCCATCCTGTAGAAGGTGTGAAGCGTGTTGGTCTTGCGACCGCTCTTGGTCTCCTTGATCTCCAGCGTGTTGCACAACGGGAGGCCAAGGAAATCTTCGTAGAAGCGCCGCGTCTCTTCCGAATCCCGGCAGCGATAGGCGTTGTGATGCAGACCTTTAATCATGCGACTCTCCATCGCAATGAATGCATGCGCCTAGATGGCATTGAATTGCTGTTGCTTGACCGACTCACAGAGGCCGTAGAACACCTCGTTGACCTTGGGCCAGCTCTTCTGTTTCTTCATGTTGTTCAGCCAGCGCTGGACGTTGGGGTATTTGCTGAAGTCGCAGCGAATGACTTCGCCCAGCGTCACCAGGCCCGCGCCGAAATAGTCGGCGATGGTGATCTGATCGCCGGTGAGATACTGCTTGTTTGGCCCGATCCAATGCTGGTCGAGCAGGCGCAGCCACTCCTGCGCGCGTTCCTTGCCCCAATCGATCGTGGCGGCGTGGATCTCATCGGTCTTGCGCTTGTGATGCGGGAAGACCTGCGGATAGATGAAGCCGTAGGCCCAGTCGCGATAGAAGTTGGTGTTAATCCAGTCCATCACCTCGTTGACCTTGGCGCGTTTCTTCAGGTCCTTGGGATAGGCGGGAGAGTCGATCTTGTCGGCCAGGTATTTGAGAATCGCCGAGCTCTCGGTCAACCGGAAATCGCCATCCTCCAGCACCGGCACCATATGGTTGGGATTGATGGCGAGGAACGACTCCTTGTAATGCTCGCCGGTGAAGAGGTCGACGACCTGCTCTTCGACCGGGATGTTGTTGTCCGCGATGAACAAGCGCACCGGGCGGCTCGTCATCGAGACTGGATGCATATAGAGCTTCATGTCTGTCCTCCCGTCTGGTTCTTGTCGGCCCTAGTGTCACCGGCGCGTTGCAATAACCCTACACCGCTTCCGGGCGCGCGGGTAGTATGGAAGCACCGCAACTTCAGGGCGGGGCAATGCTGGAACCCATTCAGGGTACCGACAATCTGATACGGCGCGCTGCGGGAAGCAGTGTAGCGAGCCTCTTCCTAATGCAGGCGCGGATCTATCCCGACCGCCTCGCGCTGGTGGAGGGTGATCGCACACTCACCTATGGCCAGTTCGGCCAGCGGGTCGCCGCGCTGGCAGGGTGGCTGGAGCGCCGCGGCGTCAAGCCGGGCGACCGGATCGCCATCCTGTCCGAGAATCGCCTGGAATATCTGGAGCTGTTCCTGGCCGCTGCGTGGATCGGAGCGATCTTCGCCTGCCAGAATTGGCGGCTGGCAGCACCGGAGCTGGCGCATTGCATCGCGCTGGTCGAGCCGCAGGCCATCCTGGTTTCTCCGCGCCACGCGGATCGGCTCTCGGAATTGCCTGTCCAGATCCCGATTGTACTGACGTTCGGGCCTGACTACGAGTCTGTGGTGACGTCGAACAACGGGACCGGGTCGCCGCATGCACTCGATCCCGAATGCCCTCTGCTGGTTCTCTACACCAGCGGCACGACGGGACTGCCCAAAGGCGCAGTGATCAGCCATCGCGCCGAGATCGCGCGCAACATGGTGCTGCGGGCGGAATTCGGCATTGCTGCGGAGGATGCCTTCGTGGCCTGGTCGCCGCTCTACCACATGGGCGCGGCGGAGTTCTCGCTTGGTACTCTGATGTGTGGCGGCACGGTCTTCGTCGTGGACGGCTTCAATGTCGCGCGGCTGTGCGAGATCGTCGGCACGGAGCAGCTGGGTTGGCTGTTGCTCATGCCCGGCATGGTCGGGCGCTTCTCCGAGGAGCTGAAGCGCACCAGCACGCGCGCCAAGGGCGTGAGGGTGTGCGGCGTGATGGCCGACCTGGTGCCGCCGGCGGAGATCGCGGAGGTGACAACTTTGCTCGGCGCGCCTTATGCGAACACCTTTGGCGCGACAGAAACAGGTTGTCCGCCTTGCTCCTCGAATCTCATTTCCATCGGTGCCATACCAACCAGACTGTCGAAGCAGCAAAGCCCGTTCTGCGAGGTTCGCCTGGTCGACGCGGAGGATCGCGACGTGCCCGACGGCACGCCGGGCGAGCTGTGCATGCGCGGACCAACGCTATTCAGCGGCTACTGGCGCGCGCCGGAGACCAACGCGCAGGACTTCCGCGGCGGTTGGTTCCACATGGGCGATGTGTTCGTGCGCACTCCGGACGGAACGCTCGACTTCGTCGACCGCGTCAAATACCTCATCAAGTCCGGCGGGGAGAATATCTATCCGGCGGAGATCGAACGGGTGCTGCTGCAGGATGCACGCGTGGCCGATGCGGCGGTCGTGCGGAAACGCGATCCAAAATGGGGCGAGGTGCCGGTGGCTATTGTTGCACGCCGCGATGATGCGCTGACAAAGGACGAGCTGCGGGCCCGCTGCCGCGAACAGCTCGCGGGCTACAAGCAGCCCAAGGAGATCTACTTCATTCCGTTCGACGCATTCCCGCGCAGCGCATCCGGCAAGATCCAGCGCCACGAATTGGAGCGCCGTTTTGCAGGCCAAGAGATTGAAGGAGAGGGAGCCTCATGAGTTCCGGACCCGAAGCGCCGACGACCAGCATTGCCAGCCACACTAGCGACGACGTGTTCGTTCGCGGCAGGAGTCTGTGCAAGGAGCTGATCGGCCAACGCAGCTTCACTGAGATGATCTATTTCCAGGTTCTCGGACGCATGCCGACTCCCGATCAGACCGCCTTGATCGATGCCTGTCTGGTTGCGCTGATGGAGCATGGATTGACGCCGAGCGTGCTGGCGGCGCGCCTGACCTACTCCAGCGCGCCGGAAGCGGTGCAGGGCGCTGTCGCCGCAGGCTTGCTGGGTGTCGGCAGCCGCTTCGTCGGCAGCATGGAGGGATGCGCGACGCTGCTGCAGCGGATCGTGGCGGCGGAAGACGGCGAGGCCGAAGCGAAGCGGATCGCGGTGGAGCACCGCGGCACGCGTGCTCCGCTGCCTGGCTTTGGCCATCCGACCCACAGGCCGGATGATCCGCGCGCCCAGCGCTTGTTGGAGTTGGCGCGGTCTCGCCAGGTCGCCGGCCGGCACGTCGCAGCCATCGAAACGCTCAGTGCCGCGGTCGATGCGACCTACGGCCGCCACATCACGATCAATGCGACCGGCGCGATCGCTGCCATTCTCGGCGATTGCGGGGTGCCGTCGGAGATCGCGCGTGGCTTCGGCCTGATCGCCCGCTGCGCCGGCTTGATCGGCCATCTCTACGAAGAGCATGAGACGCCTGCGATGCGGGCAATCTGGGACGCTGCCGAACGAGCGGTGCCTTACGACCCGGGAAGAAGCGGAGTCTAGGGAGCAAGGAAGCAGCCGGCACGTCCAGGCTTGCGGAAGTCTCCGCAGTATGGCATCAACCCTCCATGATCGACGCAAGGCCATTTGCCAAAGCTCTTTGGTGGCGCTCCGTCTAGGAGCGGCGCGTCGTCGTTTTCGTACCTGTCAGACGTTTGCCGCCGTGAATCGGTAGGCGACGTCAATCCTGGTGACCAGCTTTCGATCGCGGCGGCTCCAACCCGGAGAATCCGCCATGTATCATGTTTCTATTCAAAAACCGATCATCCTCACCGGCGATCGCACGACCGGTCCGCTGCATCTCGGCCACTATGTCGGTTCGCTGAAAAACCGGGTCCGGATGCAGGACACGCATCGCCAATTCCTGCTCCTCGCCGACATGCAGGCGCTGACCGATCACGCGCACGATCCGGAGAAGGTGCGCCGCAACGTCTTCGAGATCGCACTGGACTACCTCGCCATTGGGATCGATCCGGAGAAAAGCACTATCTGCGTGCAATCAGGCCTGCCGGCGCTGGCCGAGCTGACCATGCTCTATCTGAACTTCGTCACGGTCGCTCGCCTCGAACGGAACCCGACAATCAAGGACGAAATCCGTATGCGCGGCTTCGGCCGGGACATTCCGGCGGGTTTCCTGTGCTATCCGGTCGCCCAGGCGGCCGATATCACGGCGTTCAAGGCGACTGTCGTACCCGTCGGTGAGGACCAGGCGCCGCTCATCGAGCAGACCAACGAGATCGTGCGCCGCATCAATACGCAGATTGGTCGCAGCGTGCTCGTGGAGGCTGAGGCCGTCATCCCGCGCGTTGGCCGCCTGCCCGGTATCGACGGCAAGGCGAAGATGAGCAAGTCGCAGGGCAATGCGATCCTCCTGTCCGCAGGACCGCAAGATATCCGGCAGGCGGTCCGCCAGATGTACACGGACCCGAACCACCTCCGCGCGAGCGACCCCGGGACAATCGAGGGCAATGTCGTCTTCACCTATCTGGATGCCTTCGACGAGGATGAGGCTGCCATCGCCGCGCTGAAGGCGCAGTACCGCCGCGGTGGCCTCGGGGACATGGCCGTGAAGCAGCGGCTCGAAGCCGTATTGCAGGAGCTGCTGGCGCCGATCCGGGAGCGCCGCGCGGCCTACGCCCGTGATCTGGACTACGTGCGTGACGTCCTGCGAGAGGGGACCAGGACAGCACGGGACGTCACGGATGCCACGCTTCAAGACGTCAGGGCGGGATTGAGGCTGTTCCAGCTCGACCAGGGCCGGCGAGTTCATCAGCCGCCTGAGCTCACGCCTTGATCGAAGAGCTCAGGAGTCTGGCGCCGCCTTAGAGTTTAACCCACTTGCCGTCCTTGGCCGATGATTTCACCGCAGCCTCAATGAAGGCGATCCCGCGCACACCGTCGTCGACGGTCGGGAACGTGACGGCTGGATCGAGCTTCTTCTTCGCGCGCGCCGCGCGGATGGCGGCGGCGACCTCGGTGTAGATACTGGCGAAGCCTTCCAGATAACCCTCCGGGTGCCCGGGTGGGACGCGGGTCACGCGCGCGGCCGCTGCATTGGCGCTCGGCGATCCGCGCGAGAGAATTTGCGGCGCCTTATTGAGCGGCGACCAGATCAGCTGGTTGGGGTGCTCCTGCCACCACTCCAGCCCGCCCTTCGTACCATAGACCCGGAGCTTGAGGTTGTTCTCATTGCCGGGTGCGACCTGGCTCGCCCACAGCATGCCTTTGGCGCCGCCCTTGAACCGCATCATGATATGCACGTTGTCGTCGAGCTTGCGCCCCTTCACGAAGCTGGTGAGATCGGCACTCAGCGAGTCTAGCTGCAGCCCGGTCACGAAGCTGGCGAGGTGGAAGGCGTGGGTGCCGATATCGCCGAGGCATCCGCCGGCGCCGGCGCGCTTGGGATCGTTGCGCCAGACCGCCTGCTTCTGGCCTGTATCTTCGATCTTCTCGGTCAGCCAGTCCTGCGGATATTCCGCCTGCACGAGGCGGAGCTCTCCCAGTTCGCCTGCTTTCACCATCGCGCGGGCATGCCGCACCATCGGGTAACCGGTGTAGTTGTGGGTGAGGGCGAAGATGCGGCCGCTCTGCTTCACCGCTTTTTCCAGCGACAAAGCTTCCTTCAGATTCACCGTCAGCGGCTTGTCGCAGATCACGTGCATGCCGGCCTTGAGGAACGCTTTCGCCGCCGGTGCATGCGTATCGTTGGGCGTAACGATCGCCACCGCTTCGATGCCGTCCGGCCGCTTGGCTTCGGTCTTCGCCATGGTTTCGAAATCGTCATAGATGCGATCGGGCGCGAGGCCGAGCGCTTGGCCGGAGCGCCGCGCTTTGTCTGGTGTCGAGGACAGCGCGCCCGCGACCAGCACATAGTGATCATCCAGGCGCGCGGCGATGCGGTGGACGGCGCCGATGAAAGCGCCTTCGCCGCCACCCACCATCCCCAGACGAATGCGTGCATCAGCCGTTTCGCGGCTGCGGCCTTCGATTGGCATTTTGCTCCCCCTTTGTGATTTTTATCGAATGCCCAGCATGCGCCGGTTCGCTTCCAGATCCGCGCCGCTCGACGCGAAATCGTCGAACGCCTTCTCCGTCACCCGGATGATGTGATCGCGAATGAAGACCGCGCCTTCGCGCGCGCCTTCCTCGGCATCCTTGATGCAGCACTCCCACTCCAGAACGGCCCAGCCCTGGAAGCCGTATTGCGCGAACTTGGAGAAGATGGCGCGGAAGTTCACCTGTCCATCGCCCGTTGAGCGAAAACGGCCGGCGCGATCCACCCATTTCTGGTACCCGCCATAGACCCCGCTGCGGCCGTTCGGATTGAGCTCGGCATCCTTCACGTGGAACATCTTGATGCGCTCGTGATAGATGTCGATATATTCCAGGTAATCGAGTGCCTGCAGCACGAAGTGCGATGGGTCAAAGAGGATAGTGCAGCGTGGGTGGTTCTTCACCCGCTCCAGGAACATCTCGAACGTCACGCCGTCGTGCAGGTCCTCGCCAGGATGCACCTCGTAGCAGACGTTGACGCCGACATTGTCGAACGCATCGAGGATCGGCTTCCAGCGCTTCGCCAACTCGTCGAACGCCGTTTCCACCAGTCCAGCGGGCCGCTGCGGCCAGGGATAGAAGTACGGCCAAGCCAGCGCGCCCGAGAAAGTGGCATGCTCGGTGAGGCCCATGTTCTTCGAAGCCTTCGCCGCCAGCATCAGCTGATCGACCGCCCATTCCTGCCGTGCCTTCGGATTGCCGCGCACCTTCGGATCGGCAAAGCCGTCGAACGCTTCGTCGTAGGCGGGATGCACTGCCACCAGCTGGCCCTGCAGGTGCGTCGACAGCTCAGTGACCTGGATGCCGTGCTTGGCGGCAGTCGCCTTCATGTCGTCGCAGTAGCTCTTGGATTCGGCAGCCTTCTTTAGGTCGAACAGCCGTCCATCCCAGCTTGGCATCTGCACGCCCTTGAAGCCGAGCTTGGATGCCCAGGCACAAATCGAATCCAATGAATTGAACGGCGCCTTGTCGCCGGCATACTGCGCGAGGAAAATCGCCGGCCCCTTGATGGTCGTCATCGCCATGGAATAGTCCTCCCAACGAAGCGGCCGCGCGGTCTCGCGCCACGTCGGCCGGATGAATGATCACATATAGCTATTCACCAGGTTCTCAAGATACTCCTGCTTGCCGGAGCGCGGCTGCGGTTCGGCGTTCTTGGCCTCCACGCGGGCCGCGAGATCCGCCAGCGAGTGCTCTCCGGACAGGATAGCCTTTCCTTCCGGACTGTCCCAGGCCGCATATCGCTCCTTTACGTGCCGAGCGAGGGCGCCGTCCTCGATCATCTTGGCAGCGATCAGCAGGCCGCGCGCGCCCACATCCATGCCGCCGATATGGCCATATAGCAGGTCGTCCGGATCCAGCGATTGCCGACGGATTTTGGCGTCGAAGTTGAGCCCGCCGGTCGTGAACCCGCCGCCCTGGATGATGTGATACATCGCGTAAGCGGTCTCGGGGATATTGTTCGGGAACTGGTCGGTATCCCAGCCAAGCTGCGGGTCGCCGCGATTCATGTCGATCGAACCGAAGATGCCGAGCGCCACCGCCAGCGCGATCTCATGCTCAAAGGAATGGCCGGCGAGAGTCGCGTGATTGGCTTCGATATTGACCTTCACCTCGTTCTCGAGGCCGTAGCGTTTGAGGAAGCCATAGACCGATGCGACATCGAAATCATACTGATGCTTGGTCGGCTCGCGCGGTTTGGGTTCGATGAGGATCGTGCCCTTGAAGCCGATCTTCTTCTTGTGGTCGACGACCAGGGACAGGAAGCGGCCGTACTGATCCATCTCGCGCTTGAGATCGGTGTTGAGTAGGGTCTCGTAGCCTTCGCGGCCGCCCCACAGCACGTAGTTCTTGCCACCCAGCTCGTGCGTGATATCGAGCACGTTCTTCACCTGCGCCGCGGCATAGGCGAAGACTTCCGGGTCCGGGTTGGTGGCAGCACCGGCGATGTAGCGCCGGTTGGAGAACAGGTTCGCCGTACCCCACAACAGGCCGACCTTGTTCTCTTCCATCTTGCGCGCGAAGACATCCGCGATCTGGCGCACATTGCGATTGGATTCGGCGATGGTCGATCCTTCCGGCGCAACGTCGCGGTCGTGGAAGGTGAAGAACGGTACGCGCAGCAGGCGGAACATCTCGAACGCCACATCGGCCTTTTGCCGCGCCAGCTGCATCGGATCGCCTGCCTGCATCCACGGGCGCTGGAAGCTATCGCCGCCGAACGGGTCAGTGCCTGGCCAGACGAAGCTGTGCCAATAGCAGACGGCGAAGCGCAGCTGATCCTCCATGCGCTTGCCCAGCACCTGCTTGTCGGGATCGTAGTATTTGAAGGCGAGCGGATTCCTGGAGCTTGGCCCCTCATAGGGGATCGGCTGCTCCGGTCCGAAGAACTTGCTCATCGGGTCGCCTCCTTGATGGCGGGGTAAAGCTTGCGATAGTGGGCATAGGCGCCGGCATAGGCGTCGCGCAGGGTCGATTGGGGCTCCAGCGTCTCCATCCGCCGCGGTGGCTTGCATACCGCGCTCGGCGGCTCTCCGGTCGCTGCCATGCGCCCGAGCAGCGCGCCGCCCATCGCACCGCTGACTTCGCTGTCGGCCAGACGGTTGACCGGCAAGTCGAGCACGTTGGCAATGATCGCCAGCCAGAGCTTCGATCGCGCGCCGCCGCCGATGGCGTCGACCGACTTCAGGCGCGTTCCGGCGTCGCGCAAGGCCTCCAGGCAATCGCGCATGGCGAAGGCGACACCTTCCATGACCGATTGGGCGAGGACCGCACGCGATGTGTCGTGCGACATGCCCGCGAATGCGCCGCGAATATCGGCGTCATTGTGCGGCGTGCGCTCGCCGGAGAGATAGGGCAGGAACACGACCGAACTCGGCCGCTCGACGGCCTCGCCCAGCTCCTTCAGCAGATCGCCCTCGGCAACCCCGACCACGCTCGATAACCACGACAGGCACGACGCGGCGGAGAGGATCACGCCCATCTGATGCCAGGTGTTCGGCACGCAGTGGCAGAAGGCATGCACGGCGGCGGTCGTATTGGGCGCGAAGCCGGCTGTCGTGGCCCACAGCACGCCAGAGGTACCGAGCGATACGAACGCATCGCCTGGATGGATCGCACCCAGCGCGATCGCACCCGCCGCGTTGTCGCCGGCGCTGCCGGCGATCACGGGCGGCTGCACCATGCCCCAGCGCTGTGCGAGTTCGGCCCGCAATCGGCCGGCCGGCGCCGTGCCTTCGACCAGTGCCGGCATGTGGTCGATCGACAGGTCGGTGGCCTCCAGCGCGGCCTTGGACCACGCGCGCTTGCCAACTTCGAGCCATGCCGTGCCGGAGGCATCCGACATGTCCTCGATATACTCGCCGCTCAGGCGATAACGCAGATACGCTTTCGGCAGCAGCACCTTGGCGACGCGTGCGAAAATCGCGGGTTCGTGCCTCTTCACCCAGACGAGCTTGGGCGCCGTGAATCCCGGCAAAGTCGGATTGCCCGTGATGCTGCCCAAGGCGGGCAGGCGCTCCTCCAGCTCTTTGCATTCCTTCGCCGATCGCACGTCGTTCCACAGGATGCACGGGCGAAGGACATTGCCGGATTTGTCGAGCAAAGTCGCGCCGTGCTGCTGGCCGGAGAGTCCGATGCCGCGCACTGTCGCCATCTCGCGCGGTGCCTGTTTGGCGAGGTTGTCCAGCGCGGAGAGTGTCGCCTGGTACCAGCTTTCCGGATCCTGCTCGGAAAAACCGGGAGCGGGGCGGCTGACCTTCAGCGGCTCCGACGCAGTCGCGATCAGGCGACCATCTTCGCCGATCAGGATGCTCTTGATCGAAGAGGTGCCGAGGTCGATGCCGATGAACATGATTGCGTGCCTGATTCAGGGAAGATTATCGCGCAGGAAGATGTCGATGCGAATCCGCTCCTGATCTGCGATCACGGGCTGATTGGTACAATGCGCCAGCAGGATACGCGCCGCTGAGCGTGCCTCATGTCCCGGGTCCTGATTGATGATCGCGGCCATGGTGCCGTGAATCAGATAACGCCGAGAGAAATCGGTCAACTCATGCGCGATGAAAACGACGTCGCGTGCGCGGCTCGCCGCCTCCAGAGCGTCGGCGATTCCACGATTGCCGGCGCCGACCGAGTAGATCCCGACCAGATCCGGCTGCTCGGCTAACAGCTTGTCCGCCACTTGCCGGCAACGCTGCGTGTCATCGCGCCCTTCCAGCGCGGGCAGGGTGTGAAGATGTGGGTACTCCGAGGCAATCACCTGCTGGAATCCGAACATCCGCTCCGCATGGTCGCGCAGCGCCAGGCTGCCAGCGATGATGCCGATCGGTCCTCTCCGTTGCGCGGAGAAGCGCCCCATCAGCGTCGCCACCGTGCGGCCCGCCGCTGAATTGTCGATGCCGACATAGCGATGCCGGCGCGAGTTCGGCACGTCGGAAACCAGTGTCACCACCACCATGCCCGCTTCGACCATCGCATCGATAGCATCCCGCACCACCGGATGATCGAGCGCGACGGTCGCCACGCCGTGATATCTGCCGATCAGTCCACGCAAGGTGTCGGCCAGCACGTACGGGTCGAACACGTCGACGCGCAGCAGGTCGCCATAGGCCTGCTGCTCGGCCAGCGACATCAGCGTGCGATCGACCTGCGCGGCGAGCAGGCTCATGAAGGTGTTGGTGCCCGTCGGCAGCACAAAGCAGAACTGGTACTGGATTCCGCGCGCCAGGCGTACCGCGGCCGGATCGGGGCGATAGCCGAGCCGCACCAGAGATTGCTCGACGCGCTCCATGGTGCGTGGGCTTACCCCCGGCCGGTGATTCAGCACGCGATCGACGGTGGCCAGGCTGACGCCAGCCGCCTCCGCAACATCCACCAGAGTTGTGCGCCGATGACGATTCGACATGCGCATACTTTGCTCTGAGGCAATGACGTGCGCAACACATTCTTGAGGTGAATACCTCAGGTCTGATGACGTGTTGTTGAGTTGATCTGCCCAGTGTTTAGTTTGAAATCGTTTCCAGTATGACCTACGACCAGTCATGTCGCGTCAGAATGCTGCGCTGCAGCGGTAAACCCCACAGAAAAGTTCCGTCGAGGGACGAATGTTCATTGCATTGTTTAGTATCATGGTCTACTACTAAACATCACGACGAGGCCGCTTAAGACGAGTCAGGCGCGGCAGCGGCGGCATCAACAAGCACAAGCAAGCCCAGCCACGCCCAAGTGGACGGGGTTGGGATCTCCCGGTGGCAGGGGTGCCTGGGAGATGAATCTCAACAGTGGGAGGAAATCGAGATGAGGAAGCTACTGGCGAGCGCAAGCGCGCTGGCCGCGATCGTCGCTCTGGCGCCGATGGGCGAAGCACAAGCCGCCGAACTGACCTTGTGCTGGGCCGCCTGGGACCCAGCCAACGCTCTGGTCGAAATGTCCAAGGATTTCGAGAAGGCGAGCGGCACGAAGATGAAGTTCGAGTTCGTGCCGTGGCCGAATTTCGCCGACCGCATGCTCAATGAACTGAATTCCGGCGGCAAGCTGTGCGATCTGCTGATCGGTGACTCGCAGTGGATCGGCGGCTCCGCAGAGAACGGCTATTACGTGAAGCTGAACGATTTCTTCGACAGGGAAGGAATCAAGATGTCGGACTTCGCGGATGCCACCGTCTACGCCTATTCCACCTGGCCGAAAGGCACGCCGAACTACTGGGCGCTGCCGGCGATGGGCGACGCGAACGGTTGGTTTTATCGCAAGGATTGGTTCGAGAATCCGAACCTGCAAGCGGAATATAAGGCGAAGTACAACCGCGACCTGGCACCGCCAAAGACCTGGACCGAGCTCAAGGAGACGGCGGAGTTCTTTCAAGGCCGCAAGATCGACGGCAAGACGGTGTATGGCGCCGCGATCTTCACGGAGCGCGCTTCGGAAGGCATCACCATGGGCGTCACCTCGGCGCTCTATCCGTACGGCTTCAAGTACGAGAACACACCTGGCAAGTACGACATGGAAGGCGCGGTGAACTCTGCGGACGCCGTCGCGGGTCTGGAGATGTACAAGGAGATCTACAAGTGCTGCACACCTCCGGGCTACACCGACAGCTACATGGGTGAGGGACTCGACGCCTTCAAATCGGGCCAGGTCGCCATGATGATGAACTGGTTCGCCTTCATGCCCGGCATGGCGAAGGACGAGAAGGTCGGCACGGTCACCGGGTTCTTCGTCAATCCGGGCCAGAAGGTCGCCGCCTCGACCCTGGGCGGGCAGGGCATCTCCGTCGTCGCAAACACCGACAACATGGAAGGCGCGCTGGCGTACATCAAATGGTTCGCCCAGCCCGACGTGCAGAAGAAGTGGTGGTCGCTGGGCGGCTATGCCTGCCACAAGGCCGTGCTGAATGACCCGAGCTTCAAGGACTCGCAGCCCTTCGCGGCGCAGTTCCTGGAGGCTATGGGCGGCGTGCAGGACTTCTGGCAGGAGCCGGCCTATGCCTCGCTGCTGCAGGCGATGCAGAAGCGCATGCATGACTATGTCGTGGCCGACAAGGGCACGGCTAAGGAGGCCCTGGACGGCCTGATCCAAGACTGGACTGCGATCTTCCAGGAAGAAGGCAAGATCTAGCAGTTTGATTATACTTCCGCGCCGGCATCTCCGGACTGGACATCCGGAGATGCCGCAGGAGCCAGGAATCGCATGCCCGACATCAATGCCGTTGCAGACCGCGTCGCGAGCGCGACTCCGCCGAGCGTGGCGCGCGCCATCCGCGGCCTGTCCGACTGCTCGATCGCGTGGCTGTTCGTCGCGCCGACGATCGTTCTGCTGCTGGCGATCAACATCTTTCCGCTGATCTGGACGATCCATCTCAGTTTCACGAACTACGCCTCGAACCGGCCCAACCGCCCGGTCGTGAATGTCGGATTGAAGTGGTACCAGGATATTTTGAGCTCGCCGGAAGTCTGGGCGGCCATGCAGGCGACCGCGCATTTCGTGTTCTGGACCATCTTCTTCCAGACACTGATTGGCTTCACCTTGGCCTATCTCGTCGACCGCAAGTTCCGCGGCCACGCCTTCTGGACGACCATCATCCTCATCCCGATGATGCTATCGCCGGCCGTGGTCGGCAACTTCTGGAAGTTCCTCTATCAGCCGCAGATCGGCCTGTTCAATTACATCGTCTCGTTCTTCACCGGCCTACCGCCGTCGTCGTTCGAGATGCTGGGCTCCGTCACGCTCGCGCCGTGGGCGATCGTGATCGTCGATACCTGGATGTGGACGCCTTACGTGATGCTGATCTGCCTCGCGGGGCTGCGGTCCATCCCCGACTACATCTACGAAGCGGCGGAGGTAGATCGCGCCTCCAAGTGGCGGCAGTTCTGGTCCATCACGCTGCCGATGGCGCTGCCGTTCATCATGCTGGCGGTGCTGTTCCGCGGCATCGAGAACTTCAAGATGTTCGACATGGTGATGCTGCTGACCGGCGGCGGGCCCGGCTCCACCACGGAACTCGCCTCCATCACGCTCAAGCGCCAGGCGTTCGAGGCCTATCGCACCGGTTACTCCTCGGCCTTCGCCATCATCCTGTTCGTGGTGGTATTCGGACTCGCCAACATCTACGTGCGGGCCCTTAACAAGGTGAAGCAGAGATGAGCGGCGCCAGCACTGCGCATTCGGTCGTAGAGCCGTCCGCCACTTCCAAGCGGATAGCGGCCTTCCTGGTGATCCTCTATGCTGTGGTCACCATGGTCCCGCTGGCCTGGATCTTCGCCACCGCCTGGAAGACGCCGCCGGACTCGATCTCTTATCCGCCGAAGATCGTTTTCGATCCATCGCTCGAAGGCTACTGCAATCTCTTCACCACGCGGACACGTCAGACTGACGAATACATCGAATCGCTTGGCCCGCCCCAGGGCGCCTGCGAGGAGGTCACGCGCAAGCGCGAAATGGTGATCGCCGGTCCGTCGAACTACATCCCGCGCTTCATCAACTCGCTGATCATCGCCTTCGGCTCGACCTTCCTGGCTGTTTCCTTGGGGGTGTTCGCGGCCTATGCCTTCTCGCGCTTCAAGATCCCGCTGAAGGATGACCTGCTGTTCTTCATTCTTTCGACGCGCATGATGCCGCCGATCGCGGTCGCGATCCCGATCTATCTCATGTACCGCGAAGTTGGCCTGTCGGATTCCGCTCTCGGCATGGTCCTGCTCTACACGGCCGTCAACGTGTCGCTGGCCGTCTGGCTGCTCAAGGGCTTCATCGACGAAATCCCGCGGGAGTACGAGGAGGCCGCGATGATCGACGGCTATACACGGCTGCAGGCCTTCTTCAAGGTCGTGCTGCCCCAGGCCGCGACCGGCATCGCCGCCACCTCGATCTTCTGCCTGATCTTCGCCTGGAACGAATATGCCTTCGCGGTTCTGCTGACCTCTGGGCAGGCGCAGACCGCACCGCCTTTCATTCCAACCATCATCGGGGAGGGCGGCATGGACTGGCCGGCGGTCGGCGCGGGAACCACTCTGTTCCTGATTCCGGTCGTGGTGTTCACCGTGTTGTTGCGCAAGCATCTGCTGCGCGGCATCACCTTCGGTGCGGTGCGGAAATGAGCGCGCTGCCGCAATCCACGCCGAGTAAGGGCGCGCCGCAGAAGCGCTGGCCGCGTTGGGCACGCCGGAACCTGATGGAGAACATCGCCGTCGCGCTCATCGCGATCGGGGTCCTCATGCTCGTGCAGCCATTCACAATCACACTCTATGGCTGGTCCTTCACGGTCGTATTGGTGGGAACCGTCATGTTCACGATCGTCAGCAAGTTCCCGGAGTAGATCATGGCTGAGATCCGGGTCGAGCAACTGCACAAGAGCTTCGGCGATTTTGCCGCAGTCAAGGACTCTAACTTCGTCGTGGAGAGCGGCGATTTCTTCGTCCTGCTCGGACCGTCGGGCTGTGGCAAGACCACGACCTTGCGCATGATCGCGGGACTGGAGCTGCCGACCTCGGGGCGCATCCTGCTCGGCGGCAATGACGTGACCTTCAAGCGCGCGGCGGAGCGCGACATCGCCTTCGTGTTCCAGCTGTTCGCGCTCTATCCGCACATGAACGTGCGCAAGAACATCGCGTTCTCTCTGAAGTGCCAGGGAATGCCGCAGAAGGAGATCAACCGCCGGGTCGAGGAAGCAGCGCGCATCTTGAGGATCGAGCATATCCTCGACAAATCCGTGACGGGCCTCTCCGGTGGCGACCGGCAGCGCGTGGCGCTCGGCCGCGCGATCGTGCGCGAGCCGATGTGCTTCCTGATGGATGAGCCGCTAGGTGCGCTCGATTCCGAGTTCCGGCACCTGATGTGCAGCGAGCTGCGCGGCCTGCACGATCGGCTGAAGGCAACGACGGTCTATGTCACGCATGATCAGCTCGAAGCCATGTCCATGGCGGACAAGATCGCCATCATGAATCGCGGCGAAGTCGAGCAGTTCGGCCCGCCGCAGGAGATCTATGCCAGACCGGCTAGCATGTTCGTTGCGGATTTCATCGGTTCGCCGCCGATGAACTTCCTGCATTTCCACGCGGGCATTCCGCGCGGCTCCGGCGAAGCGCTGCTAGGCGATGCCGTGGTGGAGATGCCGGTGCTGCAAGAGGACGTGGCGCCGCGCGACTTGGCGCTCGGCGTCCGGCCGGAGCATATCGCCTTCGACGACAATTCGCCTTTGCGTGGCGCGGTCTATGGCAGCGAATATCTGGGCACGACGCAGATCGTCACGGTCAACACGCAGTTCGGGCAGATCAAGGCCCGCACCAAGTCGACCGGTGAAGTAAGGCCTGGAGAGAATGTCGGCCTGCGCTTCGCCTCAAGTCGCCTCTCTTTGTTCGACAAGCAAAGCGGTCGTGCCGTTCGGTCGGCCCTGTTCGACGGAGCGGCTCATGGCTGAGGTACGCCTCGAGCGGGTCGAAAAACGCTTTGGCGACGTGACCGCCGTCACCGGAATCGACCTCACTATCCACGATGGCGAGTTCGTCGTTCTGCTAGGCCCGACGGGCGCCGGCAAGACGACGACGCTGCGCTTGATCGCCGGTCTCGAAAAGCCTGATCACGGGCGCGTTTCCATCGGCGGCCGCGATGCGACACCCCTGTCGCCGATGGAGCGCAACGTCGCCTTCGTGTTCCAGCAATACTCGCTCTATCCACATCTTAGCGTCTACGACAACCTGGCTTTCCCGCTGCGCTCGCCGGCGCGGCGCGTGGACGAGGATGCGATCCGGCATACGGTCGAACGAGTCGCCAAGCTGCTGCGCATCGACCAGAAGCTGCAGAACCGCGCCACGCGCCTCTCCGGCGGCGAGATGCAGCGGGTCGCGATCGGCCGGGCCTTGGTTCGCTCGCCCTCGATCTACCTGATGGATGAGCCGCTCTCGTCGCTTGATGCCAAGCTGCGGGCCGAGCTGCGCCTGGAGCTGAAGCACATTCAGCAGGATCTTGGCGCGACAATGCTCTATGTCACGCACGATCAGACCGAGGCCATGACTATGGCCACCCGGATCGGCGTGCTGGATCACGGCCGCCTAGTGCAGATCGGGTCGCCGCGCGAGATCTACGAATCGCCGCGCAACATCTATGTGGCGACGCGACTCGGCATGCCCTCCATCAACCTGCTGCCGCCATCCGCCTTTCCGTCGCATCCGGCGCCGGCCGGCACCTGGACCATCGGCGCCCGGACGGAGCATGTGACCATCGCGCGCGCCAATGGCGGTGCCCACGCTAAAGTGGAGTGGATCGAGCATCTCGGCGATCAGAACCATTTGCATCTCACGATCGGGCAGCACAAGCTGGTGACGCTGGTCGATCCGGAGGTCGAATTGTCGGTCGGCGATGCGGTCGATATCGCCCTGCGCCGGCCGCTTTATTTCGGCGCGGATGGTGAGCGGATCAGAATCTAGGAGCTGAGTGGAATGGATTTGGGTGCAGAGTTGCGTGCAGAACTGGTGAAGGCGGTGGCGACCGTGATCGATCGCCATGCCGACGAATTGACGTCGCTCGATCAGGCGATCGGGGACGGCGACCACGGCATCAACATGAAACGTGGCTTCGAGGCTGTGCTTGCCGACGTCGCCAATCTCAGCGCCAAGCCCTGGCCGGATTTCCTGAAGGGTGTCGGTACCATGCTGGTGATGAAGGTGGGCGGCGCCTCCGGGCCGCTCTATGGCACCCTGTTCATGGCACTGGGCAAGGACCTGCCGGCCGAGCCTGGCCGCGCGGATCTGGTTCGCGCATTCCGCGGGGCGGTCACCGCCGTCCAGGCGCGCGGCAAGTCCGAGCGCGGCCAGAAGACCATGCTCGACGTGCTGATCCCGACAGCGGAGGCGCTCGAGGCAGGCACGGCGGATGCGGCTGCGGTTGCGCGCGCGGCTCACGCCGCGGCGGACGCGACGATCCCGGTCAAGGCGCTACGTGGCCGCGCCTCGTTCCTTGGCGATCGATCGATCGGGCACATGGACCCTGGCGCGCGTTCTTCGGCGCTCATGATCGAGGCCATCGCTTCAGTCCTGGAGAAAGCGTGATGGAGAGCGTCGGAGTCGTCATCGTCTCGCATTCGCCCAAGGTCGCGGAAGGCGCCGCCGACATGGTGCGCCAGATGGTGGGCGAAGAGGTGCCGCTGGCCTGGACCGGCGGCAATCCGTCAGGCGGTCTCGGCACCGATGTCGGCCAGATCATGTCAGCGATCGATCGCGCCTGGTCCAATGCCGGCGTGGTGGTGCTGGTGGATCTGGGCGGGGCGGAGACCAACAGCGAGATGGCGATCGAGATGCTGCCTGAGGAACGGCGCGGCAGGGTCTTGATCTGCAATGCGCCGGTGGTGGAGGGTGCGGTGGTGGCGGCTACGGAAGCGGCCGGCGGCTCGAGCGTCGATCTGGTGCGGCAAACGGCAGAGGAATATTCGGCACGATGAAGAACGGCGTAGCCACGGAGACAGCGGCGACCGGCGCGATCCTCATCGAGCATGAGGTCGGCCTGCATGCGCGCCCGTCGGTCAAGCTCACCAAGCTTGCGAAGACCTTCGCCAGCAAGATCGAGCTGGGCCTTTCCGGGAACGGCCCCTGGATCGATGCCAAGAGCATCGTCAAGGTGATGGCGTTCAGGGCTGCCAAGGGCTCGACCCTGCATTTCCGCGCCCATGGCGGCGACGCGCACGAAGCGGTGGCCGCGCTGGTCGAGCTGGTGCGCCGCGGTTTTGACGAAGGGCACGGCGGTGGGTGAGGTGTGCCTGATCGGCAGGCCCGCATCGCCGGGCCTGGCACTGAGCCGCCTGTTCGTACTGACGGATTCCGTCAGAAGCACTGCCGCGCGTCCGGCGGGAGATCCGGCTCGCGAAGCGGAGCGGCTTCGTGGGGCGATCATTGAAGCCATCAGAGAGCTGGAAGAGGTTTCGCGTCAGGCTCAGGAGGATGCGCGCGAAATGCTCGAGTTTCAGATCGCCATGCTCGGCGATGAGGCCTTGGCCGAGGCGGCCTTTGCGACCATCGCCGATGGCGAAGGCGCCGATGTCGCTTGGCGCGCGGCACTGGATTCTCAGGTCGAGGATTATGCGAACGCTGAAGATGAGTATTTCCGCGCGCGCAGCGCCGATCTCACCGATCTGCGCGATCGGGTGTTGCGCGTTCTTTCGGGAGAGGAGCAGCAGAGCGTTCCGGCCGGCACGGTTCTGGTGGCTCTCGACCTGCCGCCCTCGCGCTTTCTGGGGATCGAGTGGCGGGCCGGCTCGGCCATCGCCCTGGCGGGCGGCAGTCCGACCAGCCACGTGGCGCTGCTGGCGCGGGCGCGGGGCGTGCCCATGGTGGTCGGCCTCGGTGCGGACCTGATGGCGGTCAAGAGCGGCCAGGAAGCGATGGTAGATGGCGAGCGCGGCATACTGGTGGTCGCGCCGAATGAGACAACCCGTGCCGCCGCGCAATCGCGCGAAGCGGAGATCGAGCAGAGATCGGCCGTCGCCAGGCAATATCAACATGCGCCGGCCAGGCTGCCGAGCGGTGAAGCCGTGACGGTCATGATCAACACGGCAGGGCCCGACGAACTCTCTCTGCTCGATCCGGCGATCTGCGATGGCATCGGCTTGGTGCGCTCGGAGTTCCTCTTTCACGGCCCGACGTTGCCGGATGAGGAAGCCCAATACCGGGCCTATTGCCGGATCCTGGAGTGGGCGGGATCGCGGCCGGTCACCATCCGCACCTTGGACGCCGGCGGCGACAAGCCGGTCAAGGGCCTTACCATCGACGATGAAGGCAATCCGTTTCTCGGCATGCGAGGCATCCGCCTGTCGCTGCTGAAGCCCGATGTGTTCCGCGTCCAGCTGCGCGCCTTGTGCCGGGCGGCAACCCACGGCAATCTCAAGGTCATGTTACCGATGGTGGCGACGCCCCGCGACTTGGCGGAAGGCCGTGCACATCTCGACGCGGTCGTATCAGACCTTGCAGCACGCAAGGTTCCCCATGTCGTGCCGCCGCTCGGCATCATGGTGGAAGTGCCGGCGGCCGCAATCGCCATTGATCGCTTCGATGCGGATTTCTATTCCATCGGGTCCAACGATCTTATCCAGTACGTGATGGCGGCGGCGCGCGACATTGCATCGCTTTCCGACTATGCCGACGCCTCCGATCCGGCCGTGCTCAGTCTGATCGCTCGCACCGTGGCGCATGGGAAGCAAACGGGGCGTGAGGTCAGCCTATGCGGCGATGCGGCGTCCGATCCCGCGATCGTGCCGCATCTGCTCGGGACAGGCCTGCGCTCGTTGTCCGTGTCCGCCTCGTCGGTCGGCCTTGTGAAGGCCGCGATCGCGGGCGCGCTTGATCGGTGATGCCATGGCAGATGACGGCGACCGCTCCAGCGACGTCAATTGGGTGGTCGAATACAAGCGCATCCTGCTGCGCGTGCTCGATCTCAGGCCATCCGGCATGCGCCAGCGTCTGGCCGATGCGCTCGGCGCCAATCGCAGCTTCGTCTCGCAGATCACCAATCCGGCCTACCCAGTCCCGATCCCGCCGCGTCATGTTGAGATCATCTTCGACGTCTGCCGCTTTCCGGAGGCGGATCGACGCGCATTTCTGGAGGCCTATGAGCGGGCCCATCCCGGCCGCCTGCAGCAGCCGCATCGGCCAAGCCCGCATCTGCGCCACGTCACGCTGTATGTCCCGGATCTGGGCGACCCGGCCAGGAATGCCGAACTGGACAAGATCCTGAGCGACACGGCGATGCGGATCGCGGGGTTGATCTCCGGTCAGGCCGGCGGCAACGATGACTCAAAGGAATAGGGGAGGAACGCCATGAAAAAGCTGATCAACGGGACCGAGACCCTGTTGCAAGAGAGCCTCACCGGCTTCGCTGCGGCTCATGCCGACATCGTGACCCTGGGCGACGAACGCAAGTTCGTGCGCCGGCGCGATCTGAAGCGCGGCAAGGTCGGCCTGATCTCCGGCGGCGGCTCCGGCCATGAGCCTTTGCATGCCGGATTTGTCGGGCTCGGCATGCTGGATGCCGCGTGCCCGGGCCAGGTGTTCACGTCGCCGACGCCCGACCAGATGCTCGCCGCCGCGGAGGCGGCTGAGACCGGCGGCGGCATTCTCTTCATCGTGAAGAACTACGAAGGCGACGTGATGAACTTTGCCATGGCGGCAGAGATGGCGAACGGCAAGATCGCGACCGTCATCACGGATGACGACGTGGCCGTCGAAACCTCAACCTATTCGACTGGCCGCCGCGGCGTTGCCGGCACCTTGATCGTCGAACGCATGGTTGGCGCGGCCGCCGAAAAGGGCGCGGACCTCGAGGCGCTACAGGAGCTTGGGCAACGCGTGAATGCGCAGACCCGCTCCATGGGTGTTGCCTTGACCAGCTGCACGGTGCCGGCCGCCGGCAAGCCGACGTTCCAGATCGGCGAGGATGAGATGGAAATGGGCGTCGGTATCCACGGCGAGCCTGGCCGTCGGCGCGTCAAGCTGGCTGCTGCCGATGCGATTGCGGACGAGATGATGGGCGCCATCCTCGGCGATCTGAAACTGAAGTCCGGCAGCGAGGCTCTACTGCTCGTGAACGGCTTCGGCGGCACGCCGGCGATGGAACTCTACCTGATGTACAATTCCGCCAAGCGCATCCTGGACGGCAAAGGCATCAAGGTCGCACGCTCGCTCGTCGGGTCCTATGTCACATCGCTCGAGATGGCCGGTTGCTCGCTGACAGTCTCTGCGCTGGACAGTGAACTGACTGCCCTGTGGGACTCACCGGTTCATACCGCCGCGTTGCGCTGGGGAATTTAGCGGCTGAGAGCGCAATAACGCCGCAGGTGATATTCCTCGTCACCGAACATCAGGCGGATCATGGTCAGGCGCTTGAAATAGTGGCCGGCCGCGTATTCGTCCGTCATTGCAATCCCGCCATGCAGCTGGACTGCCTCTTCCCCCACATGGCGGGCGGCGCGACCGACTTGCACCTTTGCTGCCGAAACTGCGCGGCGTCTCACTACTGGATCGGATGAGTCGAGCGCGGCTATGCCGGCAAGCGCCATGGACTGCGCCAGCTGGCACTTCATGTACATGTTGACCATGCGGTGCTGGATCGCCTGGAAGGAGCCGATCGTCGCGCCGAACTGTTTGCGCACCTTGATGTAGTCGAGCGTCATGTCGTGCAGGCACCACATCGCCCCGACCGCTTCCGCGCAGATCGCTGCAGCGCCGGCATCCAGCGATGCTTCGACCGTGTCCAGCGCCGACCCTGCTGAGCCGACCAGGGCTTCCGCTGGCACGTGCACCTGATCGAAATGAAGATCGGCCGCCCAGCCATCGTCGTGCGTGCGATAGGCGCCGATGGCGAGACCCTTTGCATTCGCCGGGATAATGAACAGCGAAATCCCCTGGTGATCGCCGAGCTGCCCAAACATCCGAGCGCTGACCAGCAGATGATCAGCAACATTGGCATAGAGCGCCGCGATCTTGTTTCCGGTGATGATGAAGTGGTCGCCATCGCTCCGGACGCGCGTGGCCACGATGGACGGGTCGAGCTGCCCCGGCGCTTCAAGGTAGGCGAGGGCGAGTTTGGTCCGGCCTTCGGCGATTCCGGGCAGGATTGCCGCTTTCTGCGCCTCGCTCCCTGCCAACCGGACAGCCGTCGCACCGATCACGACGGTGGGAACAAACGGCGAGGTGACGAGCCCACGCCCGAACTGTTCCATCAGCAAGGCGAGATCGGCATGCGAGCCGCCGAGGCCGCCGTAATCTTCCGGCAGGGTCGCGGCGAGCCAGCCGAGTTCCGCGAACTGTGCCCAGACCGGATCGTCCTTGGAGCCAAGCTTGGCGAGCAGCCCTTTGCGCTTCTCGAAGCTATAGTCCTGCTGGCGGAAGCGCTCGAGGCTTTCCTTCAGCAGCCGTTGTTCGTCGGTGAAGGTGGGCAGCATGATCAGAGGCCGAGCACGGCTTTGGCGATGATGTTGCGCTGGATCTCGTTGGACCCGGCATAGATCGCGGTCTTGCGGAAATTGAAGTAGGGATACGCACTATCCTGGCCGCGTTGTGTCGCGGCCGCATCCGCGCCGCTTTCGTCCCGACGCGCGCCGAGCGCATAGCCGCCGGCGCACACCATCGCGAGCTCGAAGATGTCCTGCTGGATCTCCGTGCCGCGCACCTTGAGCATCGAGGCCTCGGGGCCGACTTCATTGGCGCCGTCCTGTTTGAACAGGAAGCGCACCTCCGTGATCTCCAGCGCGTCGAGCTCCATCTCGAGCTCCGCGACCCGCCGCTCGATGGCGTCTTTCTGCTCAAGCGCGTGGCGGAACGGGTCCTGATCCCGCACAAAAGACTTCAGCCGTGCAAGGCTCGCCAGCGAGCGCGAGACCTCCGCCGTGCCGAACCGCTCCAGGCTCAGCAGGTACTTCGCGATGGCCCAGCCTTTGTGCTCGTCACCCAAGCCATTCTCCAGCGGCACGCGCACATTGTCGAAGAACACCTGGTTCACTTCGTGCGTGCCTTCGAACAAGAGGATCGGCCGCACCGTGATACCCGGCGACTTGAGGTCGAGCATCAGGAAGGTAATGCCGTCCTGCTTGCGGCCGGTGTTATCCGTGCGGAACAGGCCAAACATCCAATCGGCGATGTGGCCTTCGCTGGTCCACATCTTTGAGCCGTTCAGCACATATTGGTCGCCGACGCGCTCGGCCTTGCATTGCAATGAGGCAAGATCCGAGCCGGCATTGGGCTCGGAGAATCCCTGGCACCAGAAGACATCGCCTTCCAGGATGCCCGGCAGGATCCGTTCCTTCTGCGCCTCGGTGCCGTAGGCCATGACGGTCGGCCCCAGCATGCCTTCGCCATAGATCATCGGGCGCGGCGCATCGCCCAGCGCGAGCTCACGCTCGAACACATAGCGCTGGTCGTCGCTGAAGCCCGGGCCGCCATATTCCTTCGGCCAACCAGGGCAGGCCCAGCCTTTGGCGCGCAGGATCTTGTGCCAGCGCTGCTGATCCTCACGCGGCAGGTCCATGCGCTCCTGTGCTACCTTGCGGCGGATCTCCTCCGGCAAATGGTCGCGGACAAAAGTCCGAACCTCGGCGCGGAAGGCGCGCATCTCCGCAGTCTCGAAGCGATGCCTGACTTCCAAACTGTCCTCTCGCTGGAAGATTTTCACCGTGCGACCTGTCTTAACGAATCTGGGCGCCCAGGCTTGCTTGGAAACGACGCCGCGATGACGTGTGACGGCGCGCACTTGGACAAGCCCGAACCTGTGCTAACTTTCGGTTGCTATTTCATCTGTCTGCGATCAATCCCGAGGGAGAATCACATATGATCAAGCGTATCCTGGCCGCGGCTGCGGTCGCGGCGGTCGTCGTCGCGCCACAGTTCATCGTGACCGAGGCCGACGCCGCGTCCGGCGTCAATGTCGGCTCGCTGAACTGCAACGTTGCGGGTGGCGTCGGTTTCATCTTCGGCTCGTCGAAGAATATCTCGTGCGTCTTCACAAAGCCGGACGGAACCGCCGAGCGCTATCATGGCGATATCGACAAATACGGCGTCGACATTGGCTTCACCGGCGAGGGCTACATGGTATGGGCGGTGTTCGCGCCCGGCCAAGTGCAGAAGGGCGCGCTGGCCGGCACCTATAGCGGCGCGACCGCCGATGCGGCGGTCGGCGTCGGCCTCGGCGCCAATGTGCTGGTAGGCGGCAGCAACAAGCAGATCGCGCTGCAGCCGGTCAGCATCGAAGGCATGACGGGCCTGAACGTGGCCGCCGGCTTCGGCCAGATCACCCTGAAGGTGGGCGCGAAGTAAGGTTGCCTGAGTAGGGGCGCTCCGTGGGGGCGCGCCATTCGCCTATGACGAGTTATTAGGCTGATCTTAAGCCGTAACCTGCTCCTCTTCCGTGCCTTTCTGGCTGGAAGGGGAGCAGGCTCTAGCGCGCGAACCAGCAGATAGAAAGAACCGCCGGCTGTGTCGTCTCGGCCCCGGCGCTCACTAAGCCCGGCTCAGGACACCACGGAGCGGTCGGGGCTGTCGGTCGAGGTCCAGCGCGAGAACAAAGAGCCTTGCGTAGCGCAGCTTCCGGCGTGCGCCTGCAGCCAGGAATCTGCGAAGCTGATCGACGAAGCAAGCATCCCGCCATGCGGCTTGCTTCTGGAGCGTGCGAAACGAAGCGAGATCTCCCTCTTCCGCCAGTATCGTTTCGATGACGTCGGGTCCGACCGCGCGAATGAGTTCGTCTTCCAGGTCGCGGTCGCAAACGAAGAATCCCTCTCTTTCGAGTTCATTGCGTGTATCGGGCTGCGCGTAGCCGGCCCGCGTCAATTCACGGCAAAAATGTCGCTCTTCGGCAGCATCGCACAAGCCGCTGACGCGCAGTCCGACGCCAGTCGGCCTGAAACGAGCAAGGAACCTCGATACAGACCGAGAGCCGCCGATCGGTACCACGACCACGCCTTCTTTCGTCAGGTCTCTTGCCTGGAGGCTTGCCAGAGTCTCGACAGCAATCTGATCGCTGATACCCTCGACCAGCACAATGGAACGAGCATGTCGGGCGCGTTCCAATGCAGCCGCGGTCGCTCGAAGCGGAGCATCAGCCCCGCTCGCGTATCCGGGAACGGAAAGGTCCCAGCGGCGTCGCGCGCCGGTGAGGCGGTCCCTCGATCGCGTCGGCACCATATCTGCGGCTTTATTGGCCAACCCCGCCACCCATGCTTTTTGACAGGCTCAGCAATCGTACACATCTCGGGACCTCTGCCTACGGATCGGCCTCCGAAGGCAACACGCACTAGCGCCAAACCTGACATCCAGGAAACATTAGGCTCCGTAGTCGGGAACCGGCCCGTTCAGCGCATTCGCTAATTGGCGGTTGCGGAAGTTTTCCACATTGGCCAAGCCCCGAACGACGAACCAACAACGGGCCGTCGGTCCGATACCTAAGCCAGCCGCGCTGGCCTCCATTTCCCTACTTGCGCTTGCATCTTCCCCAACGACGTGCGGCCGCTGATCGTTAATCGCCTGATCCGGCTAAAATTCTGTCCAAACGGTCAATCTGAGCTTGATTTTCCTATTCGCCGCCGAAATGATGGCACGGGCCTGAATTCCGGGTAACAACAATGGGCCTGATAGGGTGGGACCGGTCGTCAGTCCGGGCCCAAGGCAAAACGGGAGACTGTTCATGAAGACGTTGATGCAGGCGGCCTTCGCCGCTGGTGCATTCTGCTTGGCCGCGTCGGCAGCGCTGGCGGAGCCGGCCGTGGTCTATGATGCCGGCGGCAAGTTCGACAAGTCGTTCAACGAAGCTGCCTACAACGGCATCGAAAAGTTCAAGAAGGAAACCGGCAGCAATTATCTTGAGTTCGAAGTGCAGGCCGACGCGCAGCGCGAGCAGGCCTTCCGCAAGATGGCTCAGCGCGGTGCCGATCCGATCATCGGCATCGGCTTCAGCCAGGAATCGGCGATTAAGAAAGTGGCACCGGAATTTCCCGACATCCGCTTCGTGATCATCGATTCTGTCGTCGATCTGCCCAATGTGCAATCGATCGTGTTCAAGGAGCAGGAAGGCTCCTATCTCGTCGGCGTCCTGGCGGCCCTCGCCAGCAAGACGGGCAAGGTCGGTTTCGTTGGCGGCATGGACATCCCGCTGATCAGCCGCTTCCAGTGCGGCTATTCGCAAGGCGCGAAAGCTGCCAATCCGAACGTGGACGTGCTCGCGAATATGACCGGCACGACGCCGGCGGCCTGGAACGATCCCACCCGGGGCGCGGAGCTCGCCAAGGGTCAGTTCGACCGCGGCGTCGATGTGGTGTTCGCGGCGGCGGGCGGCACCGGCACTGGCGTCTATCAGGCGGCCAAGGATGCCGGCAAGCTGGCAATTGGCGTCGATTCCAACCAGAACCACCTGCAGCCGGGCACCATGCTGACCTCGATGCTCAAGCGCGTCGATGTGGCCGTGTACGAAACCGCCAAGGCGGCGAAGGAAAGCACCTGGAAGCCTGGCGTCACGGTTCTCGGCCTGGCCGAAGGCGGCGTCGACTGGGCGCTCGACGAGCACAATAAGACGTTGATCACCGACGACATGAAGGCGAAGGTGGAGGCTGCCAAGGCCGACATCATCTCTGGAAAGGTCAAGGTGCACGATTACATGAGCGACAATTCCTGCCCGATCTGATCGGGTCTGGCTCTGGAATGCCAGCACAGCCCGTTGGCAATGCGGAATCGCCGTCGGCCGCAACCCGGCCGGCGGCGATCGAGTTGCGCGGCATCGACAAGTCGTTCGGCGCCGTTCACGCCAACAAGAATGTCAGCCTGACTATCGCGAAGAGTTCGATCCACGGCATCATCGGCGAAAACGGTGCCGGCAAATCGACCCTGATGAGTATTCTCTACGGCTTCTACACGGCCGATGCCGGCGAGATCCTCATCAACGGCAAGCCGGTGAAGATCCACGGCTCGCACGACGCGATCGCTGCGGGCATCGGCATGGTGCATCAGCACTTCATGCTGGTGGAGCCGTTCACGGTGCTCGAGAACGTCATGCTTGGCGCGGAAGACGGCGTCTTGCTGCGCGGCGGCGCTGGCAAGGCGCGGGCCGAGCTTGAGCGGCTGGCGCGGGATTACGGGCTCAATGTTGATCCCGATGCGCATATCTCTGATCTGCCGGTTGGCGAGCAGCAGCGCGTCGAGATCCTGAAGGCCTTGTTCCGCCATTGCGACATTCTCATCCTGGATGAGCCCACCGGAGTGCTAACGCCGCAGGAGACGGACCAACTCTTTCAGATCCTGCGCGCCTTGAATGCGCGCGGCGTCACCATCGTGCTCATCACCCACAAGCTGCGCGAGATCCTGGCGATCACCGATACCGTGTCGGTCATGCGGCAGGGCGAGATGGTCGCGACCTTGCCGACCAAGCAGGCGACGCGCGAGCATCTGGCGGAGCTGATGGTGGGGCGCAAGGTCCGCCTGGAGCTCGACAAGACCAAAGCGACACCGGGCGAAGTGCGGCTGTCGGTGCGCAATCTCACCGTCGTCGACGCCAAGGGCGTGAAGCGTGTCGATGATGTCGGCTTCGACCTGCGCGCGGGCGAGATTCTCGGTATTGCCGGCGTTTCCGGCAATGGCCAGAGCGAGCTGCTGGAAGCGTTGTCCGGTATCCGGCCGCTCTCAAGTGGCGGCATCACGCTATGCGACCTCGAGGTCTCTCCGGACGCACCTTACGGCCCGGCAGTCGTTCGCGAGTATGGTCTTGCCCATGTGCCGGAGGACCGGTTGCGCCTGGGCGTCGTGACGGCGTTCCCGGCCTGGGAATCCGTCGTGCTCGGGTATCACGACGACGAGGAGTATAACGGCCGCATCCTAATGGACCGCGACGCGATGACCAACGCCTGCGGCAAGCTGATGGAGCGCTTCGATGTGCGGCCGCGCGATCCGGAGCTCCGATGCGGTAATTTCTCCGGCGGCAATCAGCAGAAACTGATCCTGGCGCGCGAGATCGCGCGTCAGCCGAAGGTGCTGGTGGTCGGGCAGCCAACTCGCGGCGTCGATATTGGTGCTATCGAGTTCATCCACCGGCAGCTACTCGCCTTGCGCGATGCCGGTTGCGCCATCCTGCTGGTATCGGTGGAGCTGGACGAAGTGATGTCCCTCAGCGACCGCATCCTGGTGATGTTCCAGGGCCGGATCGTCGGCGAGGTTGATGGCGACGAAGCGGACGAGCGCACCCTCGGCCTCATGATGGCCAATGCGCACGCCCAGGCGGACGAGGCGGCATGAGCGCAGCGTCGCAAGCCGCGCTGCCGCGCTGGGTCGATATCGGCCTGATGCCGATCGTCAATCTGATCCAGGCTTTGCTGGTGGCCGGCCTGGTCGTGCTTATCATCGGTGTCAATCCGATCGACGCCATGCGCATCATGGCTTGGGGCGCGGTGTATGACTCCGTCGCGATCAGCTATACGCTCTATTACGCGACAGATTTTGTATTCACCGGCCTAGCCGTCGCGGTCGCATTCCATGCCGGCTTGTTCAATATCGGCGGGGAAGGGCAGGCCTATGTCGCGGGCCTCGGTGCAACGCTCGCGATCCTGCTGCTCGATGCTTACCTGCCCGGCATCCTGCTGATTCCGCTCGGCCTGATGGCTGCGATGGTGTTCGGTGCCGGCTGGGCGTTCATTCCGGCCTACCTGCAGGCCTATCGCGGCAGCCACATCGTGATCACGACGATCATGTTCAATTTCATCGCGGCGTCGCTGATGGTCTATATCGGCTCGGACCTTCTGCGCCCGCCAGGCGATATGTTGCCGAGCAGCCGCGAGTTCGGTGATGCCGCCCATCTGCCGCATGTCCACGAACTGGCGGCTCTCCTGGGCCTCAAGATGCCGAGCACGCCACTCAACCTATCGATCCTGTGGGCGGCGGCTTGCTGCGTGTTCGTGTGGATCTTCATCTGGCGCACGCGCTGGGGCTATGCGATCCGCGCCGTCGGCTTGTCACCGAAAGCAGCCGTCTACGCAGGCATCTCGCCGCAGCGCGTTATCCTGATCGCGATGTGCCTCTCCGGAGCGCTCGCCGCCGGCGTCGCCCTGAACCAGATCATCGGATATCACCATCGCCTGCTGCTGGATTTCGTGGCTGGCGCCGGCTTCACCGGCATTGCGGTGGCGCTGATGGGCCGCAATCATCCCATCGGCATTGTGCTGTCGGCGGTCCTGTTCGGCGCGCTTTATCAGGGGGGCGCCGAGTTGGCCTTCGAGATCCCGACCATCACGCGCGACATGATCGTGGCCATGCAGGGCCTAGTCATCCTGTTCTCCGGCGCGCTCGCCTATATGAACCGGCCGTGGATCGCGCGCGTCTACGCAATGTTCAACCGACGCGCGATCCTGGCGGAGGCGACCTGAGATGGAAGACCTCTGGCTGCAGACCGTTTCGATTCTGTCGGCAACGCTCCGCACCGCGACCCCGCTGGTGTTCGCGGCTATGGCTGGCATGTTCTCTGAGCGCTCCGGGACCATCGATATCGGGCTCGAGGGCAAGATGCTGGCCGGCGCCTTCGCCGCCGCTTGCGTCGCGGTGGTGACCGGCTCCGCTTGGCTCGCCCTGCTCGGCGCAATCCTGGTCGGCATCATGATGGGGCTGCTGCATGGCCTTGCTTGCATCACCTATCGCGGCAACCAGGTGGTGAGCGGTGTTGCCATCAACATCATGGCGGCCGGTCTGACGGTCGTGCTCGGTAACGCCTGGTTCGGACGCGGCGGACAGACCCCCGACTTGGCACCCGATGCGCGGTTCATGACGCTGCGGCCTCCGGGCTGGGAGTATGCGTACGACATTCCCATCATTGGCCCGGTCTACGCTTTCGTCATCGGCGGTCACAATCTGCTGGTCTATATCGCCTTCGCCGCCGTCCCGATCGGCTGGTGGGTGCTTTATCACACGCGCTTCGGCCTCAGGCTGCGCGCTGTCGGCGAGGATCCGAAGGTGGTTGATACCGCCGGCATCTCGGTCACCTGGCTGCGCTACCGTGCCGTCATCATCGCAGGGATCCTGTGCGGTTTCGCCGGCGCCTATCTGTCCATCGCGCAGAACGCAGCGTTCAGCCCCCATATGACCGCCGGCCGCGGCTTCATCGCGCTCGCCGCCATGGTGTTTGGTAAGTGGCGCCCGTGGCCGGCCATGTTCGCCTGCCTGCTGTTCGGCCTGCTGGACGCCATCGCCATCCGGCTGCAAGGGGTCAATTTTCCGGGAATCGGGCAGGTGCCGGTGGAGGCGATCCAGGCCTTGCCCTATATCTTGACCGTGGTGCTGCTGGCGGGATTTGTCGGGCGCGCGATGGCGCCGCACGCGCTGGGGCAACCCTATGTCAAGGAGCGGTGAGTGATGGACCAGCGCCTATTCGCGGCGGCCAGTGCCGCTATGGAGCGTGCCTACGCGCCCTATTCGAAATTCCAGGTCGGCGCGGCGATCCTGGCCGCCGACGGCCAGATTTACAGCGGCTGCAATGTGGAGAACGCGGCCTATCCGGTCGGCACCTGTGCCGAAGCCGGCGCCATCGCCGCGATGGTGTGCGACGGCCGGCAACAGATCCGCGAAGTGGTGGTGATCGGCCGTGGTGACGCGATGTGCACGCCGTGCGGCGGTTGCCGGCAGCGCATCCGCGAATTCGCGACGCCCGAGACGAAGATCCACGTCTGCGGACCGGAAGGTCTGCGCCGCACCTTTACCCGCGACGAGTTGTTGCCCGAATCCTTCGGCCCGGAGAATCTCTCATGAAGGAGGCGGCGGGCATCATTGCGGCAGCCAAGCCGGGCTTCAAGCCGAACGTCGGCATCATCCTCGGCTCCGGTCTAGGTCCGATGGCGCAGGACGTGACGGACGCCACCGTCCTCGACTATCGCGGACTGCCAGGCTTTCCACAGCCGAGCGTGGAAGGGCACGCTGGCCTCCTGTCGCTGGGCAAGATCGGTGAGACCGCGGTCGCCGTGCTGCAGGGGCGCGGGCATTTCTATGAACATGGCCGCGCGGACGCCATGAAGGTGCCGGTGCGCGCGCTACATGCGATCGGGTGCGAGACGCTGATCCTCACCAACGCCGGCGGCAGCCTCGATCCCGCAATGGGCCCTGGCTCGGTGATGATGATCACCGACCACATCAATCTGGTGCAATCCTCGCCGCTGTTCGATGAAGCCGGCAACAGCCGGTTCGTCGACATGGTGGGCGCTTACGATGCTGGCCTGCAGCAGCACGCTCGTGACGCAGCGCAGGCGACCGGTGTGATGTTACACGAAGGAATCTATGTCTGGTTCTCCGGTCCGCAGTTCGAAACAGCGGCGGAGATTAGGTTCGCGCGCATGGTCGGCGGCACGGCCATCGGCATGTCGACCGTTCCAGAAGTGATTTTGGCGCGCCAGGCCGGCATGAAGGTCGCGGGCTTCTCCATCATCACCAATTTCGGCGCGGGCATGAGCGATACGCCATTGAGCCACGAGCAGACGATGAGCGTGGCCGCGACCGCTGCAGTAGAGCTGCGGCGCTTGCTCAATCACATGATTGCAGGTCTGGGCGCCTGATGCTGCCGCAGGAAATCATCCGCAAAAAGCGCAATGGCGACGTGTTGAGCGAGGCCGAGATCGCGCACTTCGTCATAGGCATCACCGACGGCTCCATCACCGAAGGGCAGGTGGCTGCCTTCGCCATGGCGGTGTTCTTCCGCGGCATGGAGATGCCGGAGCGCATTGCCCTCACGCGCGCCATGATGCAGTCGGGCGACGTCCTCGACTGGTCGCGCGACGGGCTGAGCGGTCCGGTGATCGACAAGCATTCGACCGGCGGCGTGGGCGACAAGGTTTCCTTGATGCTGGGGCCCATCGCGGCGGCCTGCGGCTGCTTCGTGCCGATGATTTCCGGCCGCGGGCTGGGCCATACCGGCGGCACGCTGGACAAGTTCGACTCTATTCCCGGCTACCAGGCCCAACCCGACACGGCTTTGTTCCGGCGTGTGGTGCGCGAGGTGGGCTGCGCCATCATCGGCCAGACATCGAACCTCGCGCCGGCGGACCGCCGCCTCTATGCGATCCGCGACGTGACCGCGACAGTCGAATCCATTCCCTTGATCACCGCCTCCATCCTCTCCAAGAAACTGGCCGCCGGACTGCAGGGCCTGGTCATGGACGTGAAGTCCGGCAACGGCGCTTTCATGCCGACGCTCGACTCCGCGCGCCAATTGGCCGACAGCATCGTGCGCGTGGCGAGCGGGGCGGGGGTCAAGACTACGGCCTTGATCACCGACATGAGCCAGGTGCTGGGTCACGCCGCCGGCCACGTGACGGAGGTTATGGAAGCGATCGAATACCTGACCGGCAAGCGCCGCGATCCAAGGCTGGATGACGTCACACGCACGCTGGTGGCGGAGATGCTTCTGGTCGGCGGCGTATGCCAGTCTGCGCCGGAAGCCATGAGCAAGATCGATGCGGCACTTTCCTCCGGCCGTGCAGCGGAGATCTTTGGTCAGATGGTCGCGGCGCTGGGCGGCCCCGCCAATTTGGTGGACCGTCCAGGCGCCCATCTTCCCTCGGCGCCAGTGGTCAGGCCATGCACGCCGGTGGCGACGGGCCGGATTGCATCCATTGACACACGCGCCGTGGGTGTGGCGCTGATCGAGCTGGGTGGCGGCCGGCTCCGCCCGCAGGACAAGATCGACCATCGCGTGGGATTCTCCGATTTCCGCGCCCTGGGCGAAGAAGTGGGGCCACACCAGCCGATCTGCCTTGTTCACGCGGTGGACGGAGCATCCTGGTCGCGTGCTGCGGATGCCATCCGGGCGGCAGTCCGGCTGACTGGCGAGATGGTCAGGGTCCCGTCGCCCATTCACCAGCGGATTGCGGTAGACTGAGTCCATGCAGCGGCGTGCCATCATCCTGGTTCTGGATTCCTTCGGCATTGGCGCGACGGCCGACGCCGCACAATTCGGCGATGCAGGCGCCGATACGCTGGGCCATATCGCCCAAGCGTGCGCCGATGGTCGCGCCGACAAACCCGGTGTGCGATCCGGCCGGTTGCGCGTGCCGAACCTGGCGCGCTGGGGTCTTGGTCGCGCCGCCGAGATTTCGACCGGCGCGATCCCTCCAGGTCTGGAAGCCGATGGCATCGAAGGCGCCTATGGCTGTGCCGCCGAAGTGAGCAAGGGCAAGGATACGCCCAGCGGCCATTGGGAGATGGCCGGTTGCCCCATGCCGTTCGACTGGGGCTATTTCCCGCGCGAACGTCCGTGTTTCCCGCGGGAGATTATCGAGCAACTGGTCGGAGAGTTTCGCCTCCCGGCTATTCTCGGCGATTGCCATGCCTCCGGCACCGAGATCATCGTCGAACTGGGCGAGGAGCATATCCGGACCGGCAAGCCGATCTGCTACACCTCTGCCGACAGCGTGTTCCAGGTGGCGGCGCACGAGCAGCATTTCGGACTGGAACGGCTCTATCGCTTCTGCGAGCGCGCCAAGGAATTACTGGTGCCGCTCAATATCGGACGCGTGATCGCGCGGCCCTTCGTTGGAGAAAGCCCAGCCGATTTCCGCCGCACGGCGAACCGCCGCGACTACACCACGCCGCCACCCGAAGAAACGCTGCTGGATCGCGTCTCCGCCTCGGGCGCGGAGGTCTGGAGCATCGGCAAGATCGCCGATATCTTCGCGAATCGCGGCATCTCCAAGAAGCTGAAGGCGGAGGATAATGTCGGCTTGTTCGATCGCACCATCGACGCAATGACGGAAGCAGGCGACCGGTCGCTGGTATTCGCCAACTTCGTCGATTTCGATATGCTATATGGCCATCGGCGCGATGTCGTGGGCTATGCCGCCGCGCTGGAAGCGTTCGACCGTCGCCTGCCGGAGCTGGAAGCGCGGCTGCGGCCCGGCGATTTGGTGCTGGCGACCGCTGACCACGGCTGCGATCCGACCTGGTCCGGCACGGACCATACGCGCGAGCATGTACCTGTGCTGTTCTTCGGTCCCGCTGTGCCGGCGGGTTCCGTCGGTAAGCGGCTCAGCTTCGCCGACATGGGCCAGACCATCGCGCGGCATCTAAATCTAGCGCCGCTGGCGCATGGCCAGAACTGCTTCGCATGATCGATCTCGCGCCCCGCCGCCTTCGCAGCGACGACGGTCATTTGTCAGCAGACATGCGCGCGTCCTTCGAAGCCGACGGCTATCTGTTCCTGGAGAACTTCGTCGCGGCGGCTGAATGCGACCGCTTGCGCGCGCGGGCGCTCGAACTCGTAGAGGAGTTTGATCCGGCAGAGCATCGCACAATCTTCTCGACGACGAGCCGCGCGCATGCCTCGGCGGAGTATTTCGAGACGTCCGGTGACAAGATTCGCTTCTTCTTCGAGGAAGGGGCGTTCGATGCCCGCGGCGAATTGCAGCAACCCAAGGCGCTGTCGATCAACAAGATCGGGCATGCGATGCATGATCTCGATCCGGCCTTTGAGGCGTTCTCGCATACCGCAAAGCTCCGTGCGCTGGCCAAGAACCTCGGCGTCCGGGCGCCGCAGATCATCCAGTCGATGTATATCTTCAAGCAGCCGCATATCGGCGGCGAGGTGGTCTGGCACGTGGATTCCACCTACCTCTATACCGAACCGCTGAGCTGCATCGGCTTCTGGTTCGCGCTGGAGGACGCCACCATGGAGAACGGGGCGATGTGGTGCCTGCCCGGCGCTCATCGCATACCCCTCAAGTCTCGCTTCGTGAGGCGGAACGACACGCTGGTGACCGAGGTGCTGGATGACTCGCCCTGGCCGGAGGGACCGCGAGTCGGGCTGGAGGCGCCGAAGGGGACGCTGATCGTCCTGCACGGCCAGCTGCCGCACTATAGCGGGCCTAATACTTCCGATAGATCCCGACATGCTTATGCACTGCACGTGATCGATGGCGAGTGCCGCTATCCTGCCGACAATTGGCTTGTCCGCGGATCGAGGCTGCCTTTGCGCCCGCTATGATTGAGCTGACCCAAAGCTTTCATCTTTCGTTAAGCGCTCTGCGGTCGTAATGTCATAATTGCCTCGCTTACAGGTGCCGAGGGAACAGGCGTGCGAATTCTTTTGGCCGATGATCACGAACTCGTCCTGGACGGTTTCAAGGCGGTCATTGAGCGTCATATGCCGGAAGCCGACGTGGTGACGGCCCGCAGTTTCGATGAAGCCTTTGCGCTCGTCCTCGCGAGCGGCTGCCATGACGTGACGCTGCTCGACCTCAACATGCCGGGCATGCTGGGCTTGGAAGGTTTGAAGCGCATGGTCGCGCACTGCCCGAACTCGGCGGTCGCCATCATTACCGGCATGGTCACCAAGCCGGTCGCGAGCGCCGCGATCGCCGCCGGGGCGAAAGGCTTCATTCCCAAGACCTTGTCCGGCGACAAGCTGATCGCGGCGTTGCAAACGATCATGGCGGGCGAAGTCTATGCGCCGGCCGACCTGATGCGGAGCAGCGGCACGACCGAGGGACTGCAGGTCGTGGGCGCGGAAGTCTTGACGCCGCGTGAACTGGAGGTTGCTGCCATGCTGGTGAAGGGCGCGTCGAACAAGGAGATTGCCCGCGCGCTCGACCTGCAGGAGGTGACCGTCAAGCTGCACGTCCGCAATCTGTGCCGGAAGCTCGAGACCAAGAACCGGACGCAGATCGCAGTGCGCCTGGCCCAGCTCGGGCAATTCATGTAACCGCTTCCGGTCGCCGCAATTCGGCTGCCAGCCTTTCCAGTTCCTCCGCTTCCGGCACCGTCTCGAGCTGAACGACTCGCGGCGCTGCGCCGCTGTCTCGCAGCCGCGCCAGGACCGCTCCATCGCTGGACTGTGCCAGCACGATCGCATGGCATCTCGCACCCATCTCCGCGACCAGCTCCATGGCAGAATCCGTACTGGTCGTTGAGGCAACGCGCAGGCCGAAGCCCGTCAGCCGGCGGGAAAGCTCTTCGGCCGTCGCCTCGGAGGTGTGGATGACCAGGGCATCAAGCTCATCCTCATGCGCGTCGAGCTCCAGCGGCGCCCCGACTTCAGGCGCAATGCGCGCCGGCCACAGCAGTGTGGTAGTAGTCTGCCTGTTCGGGCAGGTGTCGACCATGATGACGCCGCCGGTCTCGATCATGAGCGTTCCCAGGAGCGCCATGGCGGCGACTTCCGCCGCTGCCTCGTCCGATTGGCCGATATCGAACATCCTGCCGACCAGATCGCGCGTCCAGCCATGACCCTCGAATTCGAAGCGCACGCGGCCATAGCGCCAGCTTGGACGCAAGGCGCCGAACTGGATCTTGGTGCGCTCCGGATCGATCGGATCCGACCAGATCTCCAGCCGGTGCCCGCTGATGGCGACGTCCGCGGCTGCTGTCGACGTTGCTCCGACGACGGAATCGACCAGGATTCGAATGCGGGCATCCTGCTTGCCGAGTAATGGAATCGCGGCGGCGCATAGGTGCAAGATGGCCTGGCCGACCTCCGCCTCGGTCGCGGTTACCTCCACGTCGCTACCGGACGGCACCTCCACCTCGATCTTGGTCGCGATGGCGGTCTGGGCGGAGCGGGCTGCTTCGGCTGCCATCTCCCCCAACCGCGTGATGTGCACCGGGTCGCCAGACCAGCCGAGCGCGGCGCCGAAGCTGCGGATATCGGCAAGAGCGGTCCTGGTCGCATCCCTGATGCGGGCAACCTGGCGGCGATGCAGCTCGCTCAAGCGCGTATCGCCGCACAGCAGCTCGGCATATCCTTGGACGGCGCCCAACTCGTTGTTCAGTTCATGGCAGAACCCGCGAAGCAGACTGCCGACGGACATCAGGTGCCCCATCCGAGCCAGCGGCACCGGCAGGTCCGAGCTTGGTGCCAGGTCGGCCGCGTCTCGCTCGGTTGTACCAGGATCGACCGCTTGCTCCGGTACCAACCGTTCCGTCGCCATGGACAGTGCGCGCGCCACCAGCACGGCGACCAATATCACGGCCGCTGCCCCGATCAGCAGAAGCAGGATGGCGAGCCGCAAATAGAAGCTGATGCCAAGAACGGTCGCCGGATCAGATGAGGTCTCGATCGCGGCGCTCGCCAGGCGCTCCTGCCACGCGACCAGCGCAATGGCCAAGCCGAGAGCGATCAAGGCGACGATTGCTCCAGCACGAATTGTCAGGCTTGCGGCACCCTTGCCGGTCATTCCTGCGAATCTCGTGAAGGCGCGCGAAGCACGTCGATCGCAGACTTCGCCCGCGTTACCGCGCTTTGCATGGCACTCGTGTGTTCTATGATCTGAGCCAGGTCCACATTGTCGCCGATAAGCCGAGTCGACAAGGCCGCCAGCTCGCGCAAGCCGAAGTCGAATGCCGACTCATGCAGCGCTCGCAAGGCGACACGCACCCCATCGGCATCGTTGGCACGGATCGCGTGCTGCGTACGCTCGATCTGTGCGTCGATCTCCTTGGGCAGGCGCTCGATAAGGGCCGCGAAATCGGCCTCGGACATGGCTCCCCTGAGCTCAGCCGCACGCTGCTGATCCAGCGCGACCGCCTGCTCTCCACCGTTCGCCGGCGAGGCCGCGCTGTTGGTCCAACGCGCGATCACTTCCTGTAGTTCTTCCAGGTGTAGCGGCTTGGCGAGATAGTCATCGAACCCCGCGGCCAGATACCGCTCGCGATCGCCGACCATTGCATTCGCTGTGACAGCAACGATCGGGGTGCCGCCATGGCTGCCGGGCAGGGCCCGTATGGCGGCGGTGGCGCTGACGCCGTCCATCTCCGGCATCTGGATGTCCATGAGAATAAGGTCGAGCGCCCGTGTCTGTGCGGCCGTCAGCGCTTCCCGGCCATTGCTGACCACCGTCGCGTCATGGCCCAGCCGTGTCAGCATCTGCGTGACGAGCTCGCGGTTGATCTCGTTATCCTCCGCGATCAGGATCGATGCGCGGCGATGCGGGCCTGAGACGGTGCCCCGCGGGATCGCCGCCGGTCGGTCGAGCGGCGAGGTGACGATCGTGCAGGGCAGGATGACGGTGAAGGTGCTGCCCTCATTCAACTTGCTTTCGACAGCGACGCTGCCCCCCAGCAGCCTGACCAGGCGTCTTACGATGGCGAGGCCAAGGCCCGTGCCGCCAAACCGCCGCGCCATCCCAGTGTCGCCTTGCTGGAACGGCTCGAACAGACTCGCCATCTTGTCACGATCGATGCCGATGCCGGTATCGGTGACGCCGATCCGGAGCTCGCAGCTGTCACCGCGCATCGCGCCGACGGAGGCATGTACCACCACTCCACCGTGCTGGGTGAACTTGACCGCGTTGCCGACCAGGTTGAACAGGATCTGGCGCAGGCGCGTGGGATCGGACTTGAGCCATTTCGGGACGTTTGGCGCGATATCGGTGCGCAGCGCAATTCCCTTGGCTGTGGCGCGTACCTTGAGAAGGGCGGTCACACCCTCGATCAGGCCCGCCGCGTCGAAGTCCAGCAGCTCCACCTCGGTCTTGCCGGCGTCGAGCTTCGACAGATCCAGGATGTCATTGATGATGGTCAGCAGCGTTTCCGCCGAATCCAGGGCGGTCGACGCCCATCTCTTCTGATCCTGATTGAGATTCGAATCCAGCATCAGCGATAGCATGCCGATGATGCCGTTCATCGGCGTGCGGATTTCATGGCTCATGGTCGCCAGGAATTGCGACTTCGCCGTGTTTGCGGCATCGGCGGTGCGGCGCTGCTCCTCGAGATCGCGTGCGAGGCCGGCCAGCGACGCCGCCTGATGGCGCAGCTCCTCCTGAGCGCTCAGCAGCTCGGTAACATCGGTATGGACGCCGACCACGCGCGTCACCCGGCCTTCATCATCCTTCATCTTGATGCCGCGCGTCAGGATGTGGACGTCATGGCCCAGCTTGTGGCGGAAACGCTGGACCATCTCGAAGCTGTCGCTGCGGTCCTCGAGGAAGTCGGTAAAGCGCTGCGCCACTCGGTCGCGGTCGTCGCGATGGACTAGTGCCGACCAGGTCGAAAGCGAGTGCGGAAGCTCGTGCTCGGCATAGCCAAGCTGTTCTTTCCAGCGTGGCGACAGCCAAAGTCGGTGCTCGTTCGGTCGCCAGTCCCAGATGCCGTCATTGCTGCCCAGGATGGCCAGGCTCAGGAACTGTTCCCGCTCGCGCAGCCGTGCCTCGATTTGCGCCTTGTCCAGGCTGAGCGCAGCTAGAAGCAGGCAGGTCAAGGTGAGGCAGGTCACGAAGCTTTGCAGGCTGACGAGTTCGGACAGGGTGTCATGCGCGCCCAGGAATCGTTCGCCAGACAATTTCGCCGTTGCCAGCGCGACCGCGGAGATGCACAGCGCGACGACGATCGAGACCCGCCGGGGGGCCCGCAGCGCCACCCACGCGACGATCGGAAAAACTATGTAGGCCGCTGCACCGCCGTGGCTCAGGTTTGGCCACATCACGGCCAATTGCAGCGCGGCAAAACCGAGCAGCGTGAGCAGGCCCGCCTCAACCCAGTTCTGGGTCGTGATCACACGTTCGCTATGATTGGTCAGGATGAGGATCGCGGGGGCGATGGTAATGATGCCGCCGGCATCGCCGGCCCACCAGGCCAGCACGTTGTATCCGTAGTCGGTCCAGGTGGTGACGCCGAGACTGCTGAGAACGTAGAGGCTGGCGAGCGCGTTCAACAATGTGCTGATCGGCGCGCCGACAAGGACCAGGGCCGAAATATCGCGCAACCGCTGCAGGGAGCTGTCGAAGCCGACCAGGCGCAACAGCAAAATGGCGATCAGCGGCTCCGTGATGGTTAGGCCCGGCATGAGCACGGATATGAACGGCGATGTGCTCCCGTCGATCAGATTGGATGCTGCCGCGCCCACCCAGATCGGAACGATCGCCCGCATGCCGAACCGCAGCAGGATGGCCAGGGCAAACCCGCTTGGCGGCCAGACCACCGAAATCCCGGTGTCCAGGGCGAACGCCATTCCCACCCCGAAGCACAGGACGTAACCGGCAGCGATCATCGCGCCGCCCGTCAATGCGCGGACGCTGAGTGGATCGCTCCACGCCGTTCTGCCGATTTCCGCCTGCGTTGCCAAACTAGCCTAAGCCTCGTCAATCAACCGCTGGAACATCATTCAACGGCGCCCCAACCGTGGCAACCACGAATAAGGGGCCAACCTGCTCCGGTTGCCTGCATTGGGCGTTGGAGGCATGCTTGGGTCGTGAAGGACGCGACGGAGGCTGGCCGTTGCCTTGATCAGAAAGCGACGCCGGGACCCCGAACCAGGACGCTCCCGGAATGACGGGAACGGGGCCGCGTGCTAGCCTCCGCGCCATGAAGACCAAGCTCATAGCTCAGGAATTGTCATCCGGCGAGCTGCCGCCCGATCCGGTCGCTTGGTGTCGTGCGTTCGCGGATCGGCCCGGCTTGGCCCTGTTCGATAGCGCGCTGAAGGATGAGCGCCTCGGCCGCTATTCCTTCCTCGGGATCGACCCCTTCGCGCGGGTCGAGGCGGACCGCGCCGGCGTGCGGCTGAACGGTGCCGAGATTGGCAGCGATCCGTTCGCAGTGATAGGCGAGCTGTTCGAGCGCTACAGCGTCGAGCATCGGCCTGATCTGCCGCCGTTCCAGACCGGCCTCGCCGGATATTTCGGCTATGGCCTGCGCCACCATGTCGAGCAGGTGCCGGCTCACGGCCGCTCCGATATCACCTGGCCCGATCTCATGCTCGGTCTCTACGACCTCGTGCTCGCCGTCGATCACGTGGAAGGGCGCGCCTGGTTGCTGGCGAGCGGCTATCCGGAGACGTCGCCGGCCGCGCGCCATGAACGCGCCGAGGCGCGGATCGGCTGGGCCCGCGAGCGGCTGCGCCGCACATCACACACATCGCCAGCAGCGTCTTGGGCGATTGCGGCAAAGCCGGATCTCGCTCCAGCGGAGTTCAAGCAAGCCGTGCGTCGCACCATCGACTACATCGAAGCGGGCGACATCTATCAGGCCAACATCACCCAGCGCTTCCGCGCCAGGCTGCCGTCGGGGTTCGACCGCCTGTCGCTCTATCAGGCGCTGCGCACACGCAACCCGGCGACCTTCAGCGCCTACCTCGATTTCGGCGCGACCGGCATTCTCTCATCCTCGCCCGAGCGCTTTCTGAAAGTGTCCGATCGCAGGGTGGAGACGCGGCCGATCAAAGGCACGCGCCCGCGCGGTCGCGGACCGGCCGAGGACAAGGCGCTCGCCGCGGAGCTCCTGGCGAGTGCCAAGGACCGCGCCGAGAACCTGATGATCGTTGATCTGCTGCGCAACGATATCAGCCGCGTCTGCAGGATCGGCTCCGTGAAGGTGCCGACGTTGTTCGGCCTCGAGAGCTATGCCACCGTGCATCACCTGGTATCCGTCGTGACCGGCGAGTTGGCGGAAGGGCGCAGTGCCGCCGATCTGCTGCGCGCCTGCTTCCCCGGCGGATCGGTCACCGGCGCGCCGAAGATCCGGGCCATGGAAATCATCGCGGAGCTGGAGCCGACCTCGCGCGGGCCATATTGCGGTTCGATCGGTTATCTCAGCGCCGATGGCGGGATGGACAGCAACATCGTCATCCGCACCTATTGCATCCAGGGGCAGGATCTGACCCTCCAGGTTGGCGGCGGCATCGTCGCGGATTCCGATCCGCAGGCGGAATACGAGGAGAGCCTCGCCAAGGCCAAGGCGCTGATCGAGGTCCTGGCGCAAGGCGGCGTTCAGCCCGCCCACGGATCGGCGGCATGATCTGGCTCAACGGCCGCCTGGTTCCACGCGAGCAGGCGCGCATCGACATCGCCGACCGCGGGCTGCTGCTAGGCGATGGATTGTTCGAGACGCTCCGTGTCTATCGCGGACACGTTTTCAAGCTCGAAGACCATCTGGGGCGTCTGGCGCGCGGGGCGGCGGAGCTTGGCATTCCGTTGCCGCTCGACGTGCCGGACATTGCCTCCGCCGTGCACGAGACGCTGGAAGCGCATCATCTCGATGCCGCGTCTGCCGCACTGCGCGTCACGCTCACGCGTGGGCCGGGCCAACGGGGGCTGCTGCCGCCGGAAGATCCCAATCCCAATCTTATTATTTCGGTTTCTCCCTATCATCCGGCCGCGACCGAAGGTGGCTTTGCCGTCCTGACGTCCAAGCGCGCCCGACGCAACGAAGGCTCGCTGACGGCACGCCTGAAGACCCTCGGCTATCTCGACAACATCGTGGCGCAAGCGGAGGCGGCCGCGGAAGGCACCGATGAGGCGCTGCTGTTGAACAACAAGGGTACGATCGCCTGCGGCGCACGCAGCAACCTGTTCGCGGTGATCAAGGGCACGCTGCTGACGCCGACGATCGAGGAAGGCGCCTTGCCCGGCATCACACGGGCCACTGTTCTGCATCTCGCCAAGGAGCTGGCTGTGCAGGTGACAGAGACGCGCATCAGCCACGGCGACCTTGCCAAGGCCGAAGAGGCCTTCCTGACCAACTCGCTGCTGGAGATCGTGCCGATCCGCCGCTTCGAGAGCTGGGACGTGGCGAGCGGAACCGTGACACGTCGTCTCAGCGAAGCCTATCGCGCGCTGACGCCGCGTTAGGTCCGTTCTTTTTCCGTCATCACCGGGCGCCGGCGCAAACCGTCGGACCCCGGTGATCCAAGTCTGTAAGCGCGACTCTGACGCAAATTTGGATGGCCGGGTCTTCGCCCGGCCATGACGGAAGAGGGAGTTAGCGGACGACAGAGCCCCACAGGTCGTACTCATCGGCCCGGGTGATCTTGGCCTGCATCAGGTCGCCCGGCTTCAGCTTGGTCTCGCCGTCGAGATAGACATTGCCGTCGATCTCCGGCGCGTCGGCGGGGGAGCGGCCGGTGGCGCCGTCCTCGTCTACCTCGTCGATCAGGACGGGCAGGGTACGGCCGACCTTGTTCGCCATCCGGCGTTCGCTGATCTGGCGCTGTGCTTCCATGAAGCGGTCGTAGCGGTCCTGCTTCTCATCTTCGTCGACCAGCTCGGCGATTTCGTTCGCCTTGGCGCCTTCCACCGGTTCGTATTTGAAGCAGCCGACGCGGTCCAGCTCGGCCTCGTGCAGCCAGTCCAGCATTTCGTCGAACTCTTCCTCGGTCTCGCCGGGGAAGCCGACGATGAAGGTCGAGCGTATGGTGAGGTCGGGGCAGATCTCGCGCCACCTCTGGATGCGCCCCAAAACCTTCTCCTGGTTGGCCGGCCGGCGCATCGCCTTGAGGATGCGCGGGCTGGCATGCTGAAACGGGATGTCGAGATAGGGCAGGATCTTGCCCTCCGCCATCAGCGGCAGGACCTCATCGACATGCGGATAGGGATAGACGTAATGCAGCCGCACCCAGATGCCGAGCTGACTCAAAGCCTCGCACAGCTCCGTCATGCGCGCTTTCACCATCTGGCCGCGCCACTTGCTCTCAGCGTACTTCAGATCGACGCCGTAAGCGCTGGTGTCCTGTGAGATGACGAGCAGCTCCTTGACGCCGGCCTTGGCCAAGTTCTCCGCCTCGATCAGCACCTCGCGCGCCGACCGGCTGACCAGGTCCCCGCGCAGGCTGGGGATGATGCAGAAGGTGCAGCGATTGTTGCAGCCCTCTGAAATCTTGAGATAGGCGTAGTGCCGCGGCGTCAGGCGCAAGCCTTGCGGCGGCACCAGATCGACGAACGGATCGTGCTTCGGCGGCACCGCCTTGTGCACCGCGCTGACCACGGATTCGTATTGCTGCGGACCGGTCACCGACAGCACGCCGGGATGCACCGCGCGGATCGCCTGCTCGTTGCCGCCCATGCAGCCGGTGACGATGACCTTGCCGTTCTCCTTCAGCGCCTCGCCGATTGCATCGAGTGATTCTTGTTTGGCGCTGTTGAGGAAGCCGCAGGTGTTGACGATCACCACGTCGGCGCCGTCATAGGAATCCGAGACGACATAGCCCTCCGCCCGCAGCTTGGTCAGGATCCGCTCGGAATCCACCAACGCCTTCGGACAGCCGAGGCTGACGATGCCGACCTTGGGGGCGGCCTTGGACGCACTTTGTTTCATCAGGACCTGAAAGCGTGAGGGCGGCCCGCTGCCGCCCGAATTCGCCGGCGGTCGTATCGCGAAACCTGGACTGGTGCAAGCGTAGGCCGCGCAAGGCAGCTATCCCGCCCCAGCAGCCTCATCGGTGGCTTAACCCTGCTGCGGCAAGGCTTTGCGTTTGAAGGAAATTCCAGAAGCAGCGCCACTCGCCAGCGCAACCCCGGCACCCACCATCAGGACTGCCGCAATCGTCACCCCGTCCGGCCATTCGGCGAGGGTGAGGGCCGCGATCACTGCCGTCAGGGCAGGTGTCAGGGACACGAACGCTGAGGCCTTGGAGGCGCCCAGGACCGACACCGCATAGCCATAGGCTGCTAGGGCCAGCAAGCCGGACAAGATACCCTGGGCGAAGCCCTGGGTGGCCACGGTCTGCCAGGGGATGTCCCATAGGCGCGGACCGCCCTGGATTGCGTCGACGGCGATCATGACGACGACGGAGACCGCGTTGATCAGCACCGCCGCCTGCCAGGCCGTCAGTCCGGAGCGCTTGAAAGCCAGGGTGAAGCAGGCCCACGAAGCCGCTGAAAGCAGCAGCAAAGCGTGGCCTCGCCAGTCGCCGGCGCCAGCTTCGAGCAGACCAGCCCCACCCAGGGCGAGAACGCCGGCCAGAACCAGGCCGTAGCCCACCAGCCGGGCGCCGCCGAAGCGTTCTCCGAACAGCAGGACGGAGAACAGGGCGACGAACATCGGCATGACGCCAGGCAGCATGATTCCAACATGCGCCGCCGGGGCGAAGGTCATGCCCAGCGAGCAGATCAGGAAGAACGGCGCCCCCGACCCGCAGATCATGATCGCGCATTTCGCCCAACCGGCACGCCTGTACGCTCCTCCGCTGCGCAGCAGGAGGGGCAACATGATTACGGTGGGGATGGAGTAGCGGAGAAGACCGAGGGTCACAGGCGGCACGTCCGTCGTGACGCCGTGGCGGGTGAACACGATCCAGCCACTCCAGATCAGCACTGAGGACAAGGCTGCCAGCGACCCCACCAGCATCGGTTTTGATGAAATGCCTGTCATCCGCTGCATGGCGCATGTTCCTGCCAATTTCGGCTCTCAGGCTGGAACATATGGCGGATACTGCGCAAAAATCATTGCGAAGATGGCGCAATACGCTATCGTTGCAGCAACAAAGTAGCGGAGAAATTCAGTTTGGCAGCTGAAAATGCCTCAGCAGGGCTCGACGCCCTGGACAGCAAGATCCTGGCGGCGCTGCAACAGGATGGCCGGTTGAGCAACGTGGAGTTGGCTGAGCGGGTCGGCCTCTCGCCCTCGCCCTGCCTGCGCAGGGTGAAGCGCCTGGAGGAGGAGGGCTACATCGCCGGCTACAAGGCGAAGGTGGATCGGCGGCGTCTTGGCCTCGGCATGACGATCTTTATCGGCGTGAAGGTCGACGGCCACCGCGACTACAACGCCCGGGCTTTCCAGGAAGCCATGCAGGCGCTGCCGGAGGTGGTGGCGTGCCACATGGTCTCGGGCGAGGCCGATTTTCTGTTGGAGGTGGTTGTTGCAGATTTAGCCGCTTACGACGCGTTCCTGTCACGGACTCTGCTCACCATGCCCATGGTGCGCGACATCCGCAGCAACTTCGCGATCCGCACCGTGAAGTCGGATGGCGCCCTGCCCGTCACGGGACGGTGAGCGTGTCAGCTTTACGGAATCGGCGTTGGTCCCTATAACCCGCATCAAGCTTTGCTCATGAATTTGACGGCGTGCGCACATGTTTGACGTGAAATGGATTCGGGATGACCCCGAGGCTTTTGACCGTGGCCGCGCGCGCCGCAACTTGCCGCCCTTGTCTGCCGAAATCATTGCGCTCGATGCCAAGCGTCGTGCCGCGCAGACCAGCTGGCAGGAGATGCAGGCGCGCCGCAACGAACTCTCCAAGCAGATCGGCCAGCTGAAGTCGAAGGGCCAGGACGCCAGTGCCGTGATGGCGGAGGTCGCGGCCCTCAAGGACAAGATGGCGGAGGCGGAAGCGGCCGAGCAGGCGGCGGCGAAGGAGCTGGAGAGCATCCTCGTCAGCATTCCCAACCTCCCGGCCGATGATGTGCCGGAGGGCTTCGATGAAAAGAGCAACCGCGAGGAGCGCGCGGTCGGCGGGAAGCCGAACTTCGCCTTCACGCCCAAGCAGCATTTCGAGATCGGCGAGTCGCTCGGTCTGATGAGCTTCGACGATGCGGCGAAGCTCTCTGGCGCGCGCTTCGTCGTGCTGAAAGGCGCACTGGCGCGACTGGAGCGCGCGATCGCGCAGTTCATGCTCGATCTGCACACGGGAGAGTTCGGCTACACCGAAGTCTCGCCGCCCTTCCTGGTGCGCGACAGCGCCCTGTTCGGCACCGGCCAGCTGCCGAAATTCGCGGAAGATCAATTCCGCACCGAGCAAGGCCTATGGCTGATCCCCACCTCGGAGGTTCCGCTCACCAACCTGGCGGCCGATGAGATCATCGACGAGACGGCGCTGCCCTGGCGCTTTACCGCGCTGACGCCGTGCTTCCGCTCGGAGGCCGGCGCGGCGGGCAAGGACACGCGCGGCATGATCCGTCAGCACCAGTTCCTGAAGGTGGAGCTGGTCTCCATCGCGCATCCCGATCATTCGGATGAAGAGCATCGCCGCATGACCTCGTGCGCGGAGGAAGTGCTGAAGCGCCTTGGCCTGCCGTACCGGGTCATCACGCTCTGCACCGGCGACATGGGCTTCTCGGCGCAAAAGACCTACGACATCGAGGTATGGCTGCCCGGCCAGAACGCCTATCGCGAGATTTCGAGCTGCTCGAATTGCGGCGAGTTCCAGGCGCGACGCATGAAGGCGCGCTGCCGCAGACCGGGCGAGAAGGGTACGCGCTTCGTCCATACGCTGAATGGCTCGGGCCTTGCGGTTGGGCGTACCTTGGTTGCCATCCTCGAGAACTACCAGCAGCAGGATGGATCGGTCGCCATTCCCGCCGTGCTGCGTCCCTACATGAACGGCCTGGAAAGAATCACAAAAGCAAATGCCTAAGGCACCGCTCAAAAGTCTGTCCGAAGCCCGCATCCTGGTTTCCAACGACGATGGCATCCACGCACCTGGCCTAAAAGTGCTGGAACGCGTCGCGCGCTCGCTCTCGAAGGACGTGTGGGTGATCGCGCCCGAGGCCGAGCAGAGCGGCGCCAGCCATGGCCTGACGCTGCGCCGGCCGCTGCCGGTCCACAAGATCGGGCCACGGCGCTTCGCGGTCGGCGGCACGCCTAGCGACTGCGTGCTGATGGCCGTGAAGCACATCATCATGGATCGCCCACCGGACCTCGTGATCTCCGGCGTCAATCGCGGCGCCAATCTCGGCGAGGATGTGTTCTATTCCGGCACGGTCGCGGCCGCGCGCGAAGCGGCTTTGCTCGGCCTGCCCGCGATCGCCTTCAGCCAGGTGCGCAAGGGCGACACGCTGTACTGGAAGACAGCGGAGAAGTTTGCGCCGGAGATCATCCGCCGGCTCTATAACGGCAGCTGGCCGCAATCCATCCTGGTGAACGTCAACTTTCCGCCCGTTCCGCCGGAGCGGGTCACCGGCATCAAGGTCGCGCCGCAGGGCAGGCGTCTCGAGCATACGCAAGTCAAGATGGCGAAGGATCCATTTGGCCGCGACGTGCTGTGGATCGGTGATTTCCCGACGGACGATCCCAAGGATCCCCATACCGATCTTGGCTCGATCCTGGAGAACATGGTTTCAGTGACTCCGCTCGAATGCGATTCGACTCATGAGGCGACCTTGCCGAAGATCGCGGCGCGCTTCGTGGACATGAAGCCGGTCCGCGCCAAGGCTACACGCAAGCGGGCAGTGGGATGAGCCTGCAAGCGCGCAAGATCCGCCTCATCATGAGCCTGCGGCGCGCGGGCATCACGGATACGCGCGTGCTGGCCGCGCTGGAGCGCATTCCACGCGAGCACTTCGTGCTGCCACATTTCCACGACCAGGCCTATGAGGATCAGGCGCTGCCGATCGCACAGGGGCAGACGATCAGCCAGCCGCAGGTCGTGGCCTTGATGACGGAGGCCCTGCAGGTCGAGAAGAGCCACAAGGTGCTGGAGATCGGCACCGGCTCCGGTTACCAGGCCGCCGTGCTATCGCGGCTGGCGCGGCGCGTCTACACCATCGAACGGTTCGCATCGCTGCTCAAGGAAGCGGAAGCGCGCTTTCATGCGCTGCGCATCCACAACATCACGTCAAAGGTCGCCGACGGCGGCAAGGGCTGGAAGGAGCAGGCGCCGTTCGACCGCATCATCGTGACAGCTGCCGCCGATACCGTGCCGCAGGTCCTGGTGGACCAACTGGCGGAAGGCGGCATCATGGTGGTGCCGGTCGGAGCCGAGCGTGGCGATCAGGTGCTGTTGCGGCTCACCAAGATGCCGAACGGCTTACACCAGGAAGTCCTCTCCGAAGTTCGCTTTGTGCCCCTGGTCGGCGGCGCGCCGCCGGAGGAGGAGGGCCGCGTCGCGCGCGCGGCGCAAAACGGCCGTTCGTGATGGGTGAGCGTCTCCCTCTCCGCGGCGTGTTCGCCGTCGCCCTCGCGGCGGTGATGCTCGCCGGCTGCAATCTCGACACCATGCTCGCCGCGCCACCGGCTCCCGATCCGGCCGTGCCGGCTGACTCGCCCTTCGGCGAGGTCAGGAACGGCCAGTATGTCGTCGCGCCCGGGGATACGGTCGCGATCGTGTCGGAGCGCACCAACACGCCGATCCGCACGCTGATCGATCTCAATCGCCTCAATCCGCCGTATGCCTTGAAGGCGGGCCAGCTGCTCAGCCTGCAGCCGCGCGGAAGCTATGTGGTCCAGAAGGGCGATACCGTTTCCGGCATCGCGGCGCGTCAGGGCGTTTCGGTCAGCGCGCTCGTTCAGCTCAACAAACTGGGCCCGCCTTACACGCTGCAGATCGGGCAGGCGCTCGTGCTGCCGACCAGCGTCGATGCGCCGGGCACAGTCGCGAGCGCACCGCAGCCCGTTGCCTTGCCGGGCGGCCAGCAGCCGAAGCCGTTCGTGCCGCAAGGTGCCGCGGCCGTCCCGACGCAAAGCGGCAACGTCGCTGCGACGCCTCAGCCGGGCGGCATCACATCGGGCGGGTTGCCGCCGTTGCAGGGCGCCGCACAGCCGGCACCGGCACAGGCCACACCGGCGCCGGTGCAGTCAGCCGCGCCGACGCCGAAGCCATTTGAACCTTCAGCACCAACTCAGACCGCGCAGATCGAGCCACCGCCGGCGGCGAAGACTGTTCCGTCTGGCGATCCGCTGCCAACGCTCAGGCCCGACAGCCCGTTCATCTGGCCCGTGGACGGCAAGGTCATCTCCAGGTTCGGGCCGGCCAACGACAATCTGCGCAACGACGGCATCAACATCGCGGCCCCGGTCGGCGCGCCGGTCAAGGCCTCGGCAGCGGGCGTCGTGGCCTATGCTGGCAATGAGCTGCGTGGCTTCGGCAACATGGTGCTGCTGCGTCATGAAGACGGCTGGGTCACCGCTTACGCACACAATTCATCGCTGCTGGTGCAAAAGGGCGAGAAGGTCGGCCAAGGCCAAACCATCGCGCGCGTCGGCAGCAGCGGCAACGTCGACACGCCGCAACTGCACTTCGAACTGCGCCAAGGCACCAAGGCCGTCGACCCGCTGAAGGTGCTGACGCGGTAGCGCGGATACCGCGGCCTATCAAACAACACCACCTCACCGGCCTCTGCGCCGGGGGGCATCCTTCAACCGCTCATGCGCCGGATACATAGACCCCGGATCATGTCGCTTTGCGGCTGTCCGGGGTGACGGAATGGGCGCTGAAGGGACTTTACCCCTGCCGGTCCTTGTATTCCGTGTAGATAAGAATCTTGTTCACCGTCTCGCCGTCGTCGGACAGCGGTAGAAAGACCGTTCCGGCTTCCAGCCAGTCGCGCTCCGGATCCATGGTGCGGTCGGCGTCATAGAGCACGCACTTCTTCTCGACCACGAGCCGGTAGTTCTCCAGCACGTCGTCGAGCGAACGGCCGTCCCAGCCGTCGAACACGCTCTTGCCGGTGGGATTATGCCCGCGCGCTTCCGCCTCGCGCGTGCCGACCAGACGATAGGTGAGGCTATAAGGTTCATATCCGACATCGACCATGACAATGCCGGGTAGAAAGCTCGGCAGGTCCATCGGATCGATATCGGCCCGCCGCGGCATCAAACGGTCGCCGCGCCTGCCGTTCCAATAGTTATAAATCTCGCGAATACGCGGGTGACAGAAGTCGAGAAATTCGAGTGTGGTCCAGCGCGGATAGCGACGGCTCATGGGGTACGCAGGCTCCAATATCGAAGCGTGAAAGCTCCAACACTAGAGTCGAGCAGGCGAGTCGGGCAAACCCGAGGTCTTTAGCAGTCCTGCCAGACCGGCTTCCGCTTCTGCAGGAAAGCATCGATGCCTTCCGCCGCGTCGAGCGCCTGCATGTTCTCGGTCATCACATGCGCGGCATAGTCATAAGCGTGCTTCAAATCCATATCGAGCTGTCGATAGAACGCACCCTTGCCGATCTTCAGCGTCTGGATCGATTTGCCTGCGATCTTGTGCGCCAGAGCCATTGTCGTATTGGTCAGCTCGCTCGCGGGCACCGCGCGGTTGATGAGGCCGATGCGTTCCGCTTCCTTGGCGCCGATCATGTCGCCCGTCAGCAGCATTTCCATCGCATGCTTGGACGAGACCGCGCGGCTCAACGCCACCATCGGCGTCGAGCAGAACAGGCCGATATTGACGCCGGGCGTCGCAAAGCGCGCGTCCTCCGCTGCGATTGCAATGTCTGCCGTCGCAACCAGCTGGCACCCCGCTGCCGTCGCGATACCTTGCACCTCCGCGATCACGGGCCGTTGGAAATCCGCGATGGCGAGCATCAGACGGCCGACTAGGCTGAAGACCTTGCCATGAAAATCGATATCCGGATTGGCGCGCAGCTCCTTCAGATCGTGCCCGGCGCAGAAGCAGGGGCCGGCACCGGCGAGGATCACGACGCGCACCTTGTCGTCGTGGGCCATCGATTCGAACTGAGTCATCAGTTGGCGGATCATCTCCAGCGAGAGGGCATTGCGTGCCTCGGCCCGGTTCATCGTCAATCGTACGATGCCGTGCTCCAACTCGTCCCGCAGGATCAAATCGGTCTCGGGGCAAACCCTAGGCTGGTCGCTGTCGGCGAATGATGTCAGGGCAATATCCATGGCGCTTCTCCCGGTGTTCAGACTTGCGCGGCGATGAACAAATAGTCCCCGCCGACGTCTTCATATTCGGCCGTGGTATCCTCGAACTTTCCTCGCGCCAGATCGCGGCGCAGACGCTCGAGCCCTTCGCCCAACTCGTCCGGGTCGGCCAGATTGGCGAAGGCGGAGATGTTTGCCCGCACCCGCTGGTCAAGATAGAGATGGGCTTGGTGCTTGCCGCTGTAAAGGAGCATGTCGACCGGTTGTTCCGGCATCCAATGGAGTTTCTGTGTCCACGTGCGGAAGCCGGCTCGCCGCAGCGAAATCTCGATCGTATGCCAGTCCGGCATCGTGTCCGCCACGTCCGCCATCATCGCGGGGAAATAGGCGCTGAGCCAGTAACGTTTGATCTGCTCCGGCAGCGCGGTGAAAATTACGAGGCGCCCGCGATCGAGCACGCGTGCTGCTTCAGCGAAGGATGCTTCCAGGTCATCGAAATGGTGGATCGCGAGGGTGCAGATCGCGCCGTCGAAGGTGCGATTGGGGAAGGGCAGATTGGCAGCGTCCGCGCCGATCAGCAGCAAACCGGGCGCCTTCGTGCGTGCGGTGCGGAGCATCAGGCCCGAGCGATCGAGGCCCAGCATGGCGTAGCCGCGCGCGCCCAGCGCAGTCGTGTAATTGCCGGTGCCGCAGCCGATATCGAGCACGTCAGCTCCTTGCTGGAGGTCCAGCAACTCGGTCAGCGCATCAAGGATGGCCGGCTCGGCATGCCGCGTCGCGTCATAAGTGGCGCCAATCTTGTCATACAGAGGTTGGATGGCGAGGCTGCTCATGGTGGTCATCGGTGAACCAGATCAAGTAAGGCGCGCGTAAGCGGCGCGGTTGAATCGGACAGCGAATGGGTGATCGAGAAATGATGCAGGCCCGGCAACTCCATCAGCCGGACGTCGGCACCGGTGGCGGACAGCTTGGCGGCGAAGCGCCGCGATTGCTCGATCCAAAGCGGCGGCTCGGCGTTGCCGACCGCAACGATCGCCGGCACCCGGCAACGGAGCGGCAGGAATTGCGGGCTCAGCGTCACGACGTCCTCGGCGGACAGCCGCACATCCTCGTTCACCTGGATGCGCGGGATGGGCCGCAGGTCATAAATGCCGGTGACCAGGATCGCGCCTGCGATTGGTGCGCGGGGCAGGCCGTGGCGCGTCCAATCTTCCATCATCAACATGGCGGCCAAGTGCGCGCCGGCCGAGTTGCCGGCGATGTAGATGCGGTCGGGATCGGCGTTCAGCCGCCGTGCCTGCTGCCGCGTCCAAAGCAGGGCCTGCTTGGCCTGGGTAACCACCGTCAGCAATGAGACGACCGGGCAGAGGTCGTAGCCGGGCAGAACCACCGCCGCGCCCCCTTCGACCAGCGGTCCGGCCACGTGGCCGACATGATCCTTGGACAAGGTGCGCCAGAAGCCGCCATGGAAGAACAGAACGATGGGGCCGCCCGGGCGGGTCGCCGGAAACAGGTCTGCGACCTGCCGCGGCCCGGCGCCATAACGCTCGTCTGGGATGAGGGAGATACGGCCCTTGAGTTCGTCCGAAAGCCCCAGGTCCTTGGCCAGCCAATGCTCGTGATCCGGCACCGCGATCCGCGGCATCATCTGCCGGGACAGGTCCTGGTCGCTGTATAGGTCGTAGTCAGGGTCGGGCGACATGGTCGTCCATTTCGACCCATCATTCCCAAACCCCGTAGAAAAGTCGAGAAGAGCGAGGTCGAGTTGTGTGGTATCATGATACCAAAATAATAAGTTATTGATTTTTATGGATTTAGCGCCATTGACGTGCTCAATCTGCTCCACTATACGATCCGCCGGCTGCCGGCAGGGCTTTGCTCCCGGGCCGGCCAACAGGAGCAGATGAAATGAAGACCTATTCCGCCAAGCCGAGCGAGGTGGTCAAGAAGTGGGTCCTGATCGACGCCGACGGCGTCGTGCTGGGCCGCCTTGCCTCGATCGTGGCGAACCGCCTGCGCGGCAAGCACAAGCCGACCTACACACCGCATGTCGATTGTGGCGACAACGTCGTTATCATCAATGCGGCCAAGGTGAAGGTCACGGGCAACAAGCTCAACGACAAAGTTTTTCACTGGCACACCGGCCATCCCGGAGGCATCAAGGAAGTCACCATGGGCAAGATCCTGGGTGGCCGTTTCCCGGAGCGCGCGATCGTGAAGGCGGTGCAGCGCATGGTGCCCCGCGGTCCCCTCGGCCGCCAGCAGATGAAGAACCTGCGCGTATTCGCCGGTGCCGATCATCCGCATGCCGCCCAGCAGCCCGAGACGCTGGATGTCGGAGCCATGAACCCGAAGAACAAGCGGAGCGCGTAACATGAGCAACGAAACCAGCCGCGTCACGGACCTGAAGGACCTCAGGGATCTCGGCACCGTCGCCCGCGGTACGCAGCAGCCGGCCGCCGCGCCCAGGTACGAGCGCAAGGTCGACGCCCAGGGCCGCTCCTACGCGACCGGCAAGCGCAAGGACGCCATCGCCCGCGTCTGGATCAAGCCCGGCAGCGGCAAGATCACCGTCAACGGCCGCGACAGCACGGTCTATTTCGCCCGGCCGGTGCTGCGCATGATGATCAACCAGCCCTTTGGCGTCGTGAACCGCACGGGCCAGTTCGACGTCGTCTGCACCGTGCTCGGCGGCGGCCTCTCCGGCCAGGCCGGCGCGGTCCGCCACGGCATCAGCCGTGCCTTGACCCTGTTCGAGCCGGATCTTCGCCCCGCGCTGAAGCAGGGTGGGTTCCTGACCCGCGACCCGCGCACTGTCGAGCGCAAGAAGTATGGCCGCCGGAAGGCGCGCCGGAGCTTCCAGTTCTCGAAACGCTAAGCGCTCCAGAACGAGCAACCAGCGAAGGCCGGGCATTGTCCCGGCCTTTGTCTTTTCAGGCGGCTTGCGGCACTGTTGCGGCATGGAACAGGCGCAGCGCATCTGGATCAGCGACGCCGATTGCCGGCTTGAGGATTTCCGCCGTCTGGTGGAGCGTCACGCGCGGCTCGCCGACTATCCCATGGCCAATGCCGTTCACTCGAACGTGCTGACCTACGAAGGCACTGACATCCGCCGCGCCGCCGCCGAGCCGGAGAGCCGTAAGGCGCTGATGGGGGAGTGGGCGCGGGCGCTGATGGACGGTCCCGGCATCCTGCTGTTCCGAGACGCCTTTCCCGATCCCGCAGTGGTCGATGCGGCGAGCGATCGGTTCTTCACCATGATCGCGGAGCAGCGTGCCAGCAGAGACAACGCCGGTGATCACTTCGCCAAACCCGGTGCCAACGACCGGATCTGGAACGCGCTCGAGAAATTGTGCTTGCGCGATCCGCACCTGTTCGCGCGCTACTACGGCAATATGCCGATCGCGCTGGCGAGCGAGGCCTGGCTCGGACCTGGCTATCAGATCACGTCGCAGATCAACGTCGTCAATCCGGGCGGCGAGGCGCAGCAGCCGCACCGCGATTACCACATGGGATTCCAGACGGCAGACGTGCTGGCGCAGTTCCCGATGCATGCGCATCGCCTGTCGCCGGTCCTGACGTTGCAGGGTGCGGTCGCCCATTGCGACATGCCGGTGGAGACTGGGCCGACGCTCTATCTGCCGTATTCGCAGACCTACGAGCTCGGCTATCTCGCCTGGCGGAGGCCGGAGTTCATCGAGTATTTCAGGCGCCACCGCATCCAGCTGCCGCTGCACAAGGGCGACGCGGTGTTCTTCAATCCTGCCTTGTTCCACGCGGCCGGCAGCAACCGCACCACGGACGTCAAACGCATTGCGAACCTGCTGCAGGTGTCGTCCGCCTACGGTCGTGCCATGGAAAGCGTGGACCGCACGCGCATGAGTCAGGCGCTCTATCCCGCTCTGCTGGCGACGCGCGACGATGGCGAGCTCAGCCCCGAAGAGTGCGCGAACGCCGTGGCCGCTTGCGCTGAAGGCTACTCCTTCCCAACCAACCTGGATCGCGACCCGCCGCTCTACGGCCTCGCGCCTGAAACGCAGGCTCAGCTCATGCTGAGGGCGCTGGCGGAGGAGTGGTCGTCTAACGCCTTTAACGAGGCGCTGGAGGAGCAGGCCTGGCGGCGCTTGGCTTGACGCGCGGCGACGTCAAACTGGCGAGACGCCGAACAGATCAGCGTGGAAGTAGAAGACAACTGCATAGACCAGCAGGCCCACGACGGCGCCCACCAAGTCGAGCTTGAGGCTGCCTTGGCCGCTGCCCAGGCGTTTGCCGCGATATTCGGCCGAGAGGATCGCGAACACTGCCCACAAGGCGAAGGAACCGAACAGGATGTTCGATGCCAGGTCGCCGTTCGCCAATAAGTGGAAGACGGCCCAGATCAGAATTCCGGCCAGCATCGGGTGCCGTACCACGCGGCGGATGCGCCCGGGGATGTTGGCGACTGCGACCAGCACGAAGGCGACCGCCATGGCGGCCGGCAGAAAAATGCGGCCCGTCTGCGAGGGCTCGAAGATTTGCTGCTGTGGCGCCTGGCCGTAGCCGGCGCCGGTCAGGATAAGTCCCGCGACCGATACAACCGAAAACAGGATCTTGTAACCCTTTTCGCCCAACCCTGCGATCAGCACGCCCCGCAGGCCGGCGAAGGTCGGCAGGACGTGGATACCGATGAAGAGAATGAGCCCCCCGATCAGTAGCGCCACGAAATCCCCTTTCCAATGGCAGAATCCGGACTTGATTTCGACCCAGAGTAGGGCGGGCGGCCAGGCTTGCCAATCGGCCCTGCCACAATGATTTCTGTTGTCGGGGGGCCTCGCTTTCGATAGCACTCCCCCGGAACGGGCACACCCTGTCGAGGTCGGAAAATGGCGAGCAACAAGCTTCGGGTCGCGATCCTGGGCGCCAGCGGATACACGGGCGCCGAGCTGGTGCGCCTGCTGTCGCGCCATCCGCAGGTCGACATCGTTGCGCTGACCGCAGACCGGCAGGCGGGCAAACCCGCCGCCGACGTCTTTCCGCAGCTTCAGCTGTTGGATCTGCCGACGTTGAGCAAGATCGATGATGTCGAGTGGGACGGCGTCGATTTCGTGTTTTGCGGCCTGCCGCACGGCCTGACGCAGGAGGTCATTGCCAAGCTGCCGCGGCATCTCAAGATCGTCGACCTGTCCGCCGATTTCCGGCTCTCGGATATCGCCTCCTACGCCACCTGGTACGGGCACGAGCATCACGCGCCTGACTTGCAGAAGGAAGCGGTCTACGGCTTGACCGAGATCAAGCGGGATGCGGTGCGCAAGGCGCGCCTGGTCGCCAATCCCGGCTGCTATCCGACTGCCGCGCAATTGCCCCTGATCCCGCTGCTCGAGAAGAAGCTGGTCGAGGTCGACGACATCATCATCGATGCGAAGTCGGGCGTGACCGGTGCCGGACGCGACGTGAAGCTGGGCAGCCTCTACTCGGAAGTGACCGAGGGCACCCATGCCTACGGTGTTGCCAACCATCGCCATGCGCCGGAGATCGAGCAGGGGCTGTCGGAAGCCGCCGGCAAGCCGATCATCGTCAACTTCACGCCGCACTTGATGCCGATGAGCCGTGGCATTCTCGCCAGCATTTATGTAAAGATGGCGCCCGGCGTCACGGCCGATCATTTGCGCGCCGCCTTGTCGGAGCGTTATCGCGACGAGTATTTCCTGCGCGTCCTGCCCAACGGCGCGGTCCCTGCGACGCGCCACGTCCGCGGCAGCAACTTTGTCCTCATGTCGGTCCATGCCGATCGCGTGCCGAACCGCGCCATCCTGATGTCGGTGGAGGACAACCTAGTGAAGGGCGCGTCCGGTCAGGCGGTGCAGAACATGAACGTGATGGCCGGATTCCCGGAAGAAACGGCGCTCGAGCAATTGCCCCTGTTCCCATAGGAGCATCGCATGGCCGGCCTCATCCGCACGCACCATGGCGTGACACCCACCGTCGCCGCCAGTGCCTTCATCGCCGAGACGGCTGTCGTGATCGGTGACGTCGTGATCGGGGAGCAGGCCTCGATCTGGTATGGCTGCGTGTTGCGCGGCGACGACAATACGATCCGGGTCGGCGCACGCACCAACATCCAGGATGGCACGATCGTCCACATCAATCATGAACGCGAAGGCGCGGCCGGCACGAAGACATTCATCGGATCGGATGTCACGATCGGTCACATGGCACTGATCCACGCCTGCACGCTGGAAGACGGGTGCTTCATCGGCATGAGAGCCTGCGTCATGGATGGTGTGGTCGTGGAATCGGGCGCCATGGTCGCGGCCGGCGCGCTGGTGACACCGGGCAAGCGCGTGAAGCGCGGCGAGCTGTGGGCGGGCAGTCCGGCCAAGCTCATGCGGACGCTGACCGACGCGGAACTGAAATATTTCGGCTACACGGCGCAGCACTACGCCGAGCTAGCCGCAAGTTATCTGAACCCCTGATCAGTCGGGTCTGTCGTCGAGACGATCTCGGTCGTGAATTTGCGTGCCAGCACCTCCACCATGTGCTCGGGATCGGTAGCGGAGAAGACGAAGGCCTGTGGACCGCCAATGACCTCGCGCTTGAAATAGTCGTAGATGGTCCGGTCACGGCCCAGCGCGATGCCATTGATCGTCACGCCCTGGGCGATCGCGCGGTCACGCGCCAACCAGGCGTGTTCACCCACGTTATCGACGCCGTTGCTGACGATGTTGATAATGCGGTGGTTGGTGTCGAAGGGGGCGGCCTGCAACATCTCGCGGCCATAATCGATGGCGCCTGAGACATCGGTGAGCGCGCCGAGCCTGACCACGATGTCGGAGGCCCGAATGGCGCGCAACTGCTCGGCGACTTCTTCCGAGACCGCCAGAGCTTCCTCCGGTGAGCTGATCAGGCGCCAGGCGGCGAGCACAGGATAGTTGCCGTCGGCCCACACGAACAAAGCAAAGCCGATGCGGCCATGGGTTCCATACTTGATCGCGGCGATGATCTGCGGCGAGCGGATCGCCATTGCGATGCCGTCCATCTGCAGCCGCGCGTCAGGGGCCTCGATCGAGCCGGAGAGGTCGAGGCCCGTGACAATATTGGCATCCGTCCTAACGCTGTCCGCGAGGCCGATGCGGCCAACGAATAGGGCGCAGCCCAAAAAAACGAGTGTAAGCAGACGGCGCACGAAGCATAGCTTTCGCCCCGCCGCGGGAGGGCGTCAAGCCGAATATTCGTTTGAGCTTACAACCGGTCCGGCCGTTCGGCCGGTTGAACGTGAAGCGCGATCTCCGATACGAACTTCATCGCGAACACCTGGACCAGCGTCTCGGCGTTATCGGCCGGCAGCACAAAGGCTGTCCTTCCGCCGATCACCCGATTGCGATAGTAGTTGAGCACCGCAGGATCGCCGCCGACCACGACGCCATTGATGGTGGCGCCACGCGCCAGCAGGTCAGCCCGGGCGCGTTGCGGATCTTCACCGACGTTGTCCTCACCATTCCCGATGATATTGACGACCGCGCGCTTGGCGCGATAGGGCGCCTGCGCGAGCATGTCGGACGCATGGTCCATCGCACCCGACAGATTCGTCAGTGTGCCGACCGAGCGCGTGGCTGACGATAGCAGGGCGTCAAGCCGAGACGAGATCTCCTGAGAGGTTGCTTCCGCGTCCTCTTGCGAGCCGATGGTCCGCCATGAGACCAGCTCGGGATAGTCACCGTCGGCCCAAACGAACACCGCGAAGCCGATCCGGCCGTGCTGTCCGTGCTGGATCGCGGCGAGAATCGCCGGCGAGCGGATGGCCTGGGCCATGCCGTCTATTTGCAGCATTGTTTCTTGGGCATTGATAGAACTCGAGACATCGAGGCCGGTGATAATGTTGGCGTCGGTGCTCAGTTCTTCGGCAGCGGCTGCGTGCAAGCAGCTCAGCGCGCCGCAGAAAAGGGTAAGGAACGCGAGTCGTACACAGCGAAGCATGTCAACCTCCAGTCGCCGACTAACGGCGACCGCCGAATCGTTGCATCACCTCCCTTTGAGCAAAGCTTATGCCAAACAGCCTTAAGGAGCCGTTAAGCGGGCGCCGGTCGCCAGCAAGAGCCCCGGCGAGGACAAAACGGAGTAAGTGCTAAGTAGTTCCCGCGCTATGCGCTTCGGACGTCGCGCAGGAAGTCGCTGACTTTGCTTTGAACCTGAGCTGACCGATCGGCCAATTTGGCAACCGCACCGAGCATGGCCTTGGCGGCGCCGCCTGTTTCGGTGGCTGCCTCGGAGACATGCCCTATGCTGGTACTCACCGACCGAGTACCGCTCGACGCGCCTTCGACGTTGCGCGCGATCTCGCGGGTGGCCGAGTCCTGTTGCTCGATCGCGGCGGCGATGGCGGCAGCAATCTGGTTGATCTCGCCGACGATGCCGGAGATGCCTTGGATCGCGGTGACCGCGGTCTTGGTCTCGCCCTGGATCGCAGCGATCTGTTGCGCGATTTCCTCGGTCGCATGGGCGGTCTGGTTGGCGAGGTTCTTCACTTCGCTGGCGACCACTGCAAATCCTTTGCCGGCTTCGCCAGCGCGGGCGGCCTCGATCGTCGCATTGAGTGCCAGCAGGTTGGTCTGCTCGGCGATGTCGGTGATCAGCTTGACCACATCGCCAACCTTCTGTGCGGCATCTGCCAGGCCCTGGATCTGCTTGTCGGTTTCGCTCGCGCGCGCCGCTGCACGGGCCGCGATCTCCGACGAGCGCTCGGTCTGGCGTCCGATCTCGCCCACGGACGCGACCAGTTCCTCGGTCGCGCCGGCAACAGAGTTGACGTTGCTGCCCGCCGACTGCGAGGCGGTGTTGGCGGCCTTCGCCTCGGCTTCGGTCTGGCGCGCTGCTTCCGCCATGCTCTCGGCCGACCGGCGCAGCTCGCTCATGACGTCCTCGAACCCCTTGAGCAAATCTGTGATCGTCTGGTCAAAGCTGTGGCATATGGCCTCCATCCGGTCGCCACGCTTGGCGCGCGCCTCGGCCGCGGCCTGCTCCTGTTCCGCCAGGCGATCGGCGTGGCTGAGGCTTTCTTTGAAGGAGGAGAGCGCGGCATACATCTGGCCGATCTCGTCCGAGCGGTTCATCGCCGGTATGTCGATCGCACGCTCGCCGCCGGCCATGCGCCCCATGATGCTGGTGACCAGGGCGACTGGGCGCGAGACGGAGCGGGAAACTACGAGGTTGAAGGCGATCAGTCCGATGACGGCAACCAGGATGACGCCAATCATGGCCATCATCAGTGTCTGCTTGAGATCGGCGGTCTCCGCGGCCGTGGCTTCACTGACGGCCTCGAGCTTGTTGCTGAGGTCCGCCATCCGCTGCGTGAGTTCCTTGGACAGGCCCAGGAATGGCTCGAGCCCCTGGTTCGCCTTGTAATTGTCGGCGAACGCCATCTCGACCAGCGAGCTCACCTGGTCGGTGAAGGATCGCATGGCGGCGTGCGCCTCCATCACCTCTCTGCCCAAATCCTCGGGCAGCATTTCAGGCGGTTGTTGAACCAAATTCGGCACCAGCGCGCCGACATCGGCCTTGGCCCCTTCGACAATGGCCGGCCCTTCGTTGCGGTTCATGCGCCCGATGCGGATGGCGCGCTCCACCACATTGACCAGCTTGGCGCGGCCGAGGTCGGCGGCCATGTGCTGCTTCAGCAGCGATCCCACGGCGACCTGGGTCGAGATGGCGCCATTGATTCGCTCCATGCCGAAAAGACCGACCGCGCCCACCAGCATGGTTGCCAGCACGGCGCCACCGGCCGACACCATCATCTTTCCCCAAATGTTCATGGCACCCGCCACCTTTAATCGAGGCTGTTGGCGCCTAAGGCTAAGGCGGAGCGGTAAAGAGACTACTAAGAGCCGTACAGCAAACGCCCGTTTCCCTGATGTGCCGGCTATTTATGGTGCCAGGGCTTGGGACAGGTCTGCCAGCAGGTCCTCAGCCTTTTCGATACCGGTGGACAGGCGCAGCAGGTCACCCGGAACCGGCGTGCCCGCACCTTCGATCGAAGCGCGATGCTCGATCAGGCTTTCCACTCCGCCGAGCGAGGTGGCCCGCTTCCACAGCTGCACCCGGGCGGCGCACCGGATCGCTGCCGCTTCGCCGCCTTTGACGCGGATGGAGAGCATGCCGCCGAAGCCGCCCTGCATCTGGCGCGTCGCAAGCTCGTGCTGCGGGTGGCTGGGAAGGCCGGGATAGAGCACCTGTGCCACACCGGGATGGCGCTCCAGCTGTTCCGCCAGGTAGAGCGCGTTGGTAGAGGCTTGTTTCACGCGCAGCGGCAGTGTGCGCATGCCGCGCAGCAACAGCCAGGCCTCGAAACTGCCCAGCACGGCACCGCAACTCGTGCGCACGCCGCAGATGCGCTGCCAGAATTCATCCTGCCGCGCGGTCGTGAGAGAGCCGGCCAGCACGTCGGAATGGCCGTTCAGGTATTTGGTGGCGGCGTGCATGACGAGATCGGCGCCGAGCGCGATCGGCTGCGTCAGGATCGGCGTCGCGCAGGTCGAATCCACCGCCAGGCGAGCGCCGGCGCCATGGGCGATCTCCGCCAGCGCCTTCAGATCGAACACCTGCCACATGGGGTTGGACGGCGTCTCCGCCCAGATGATCTTGGTCTTGCCCGGCCGCATGGCTGTGCGCACGGCATCGAGGCTGGCCATGTCCACGAGATCGACCCTCAGGCCCCAATCGGTCGCGGGCCCGAGCAGCCATTTGCGCAGGCCCCAATACATGACTTGCGGCACCACGACGTGATCGCCGGGCCGGAGCGCCAGGAAGGATGCGGTCGCTGCCGCCATGCCGGCGGAGAACAGCAGGGTCGCAGCACCGCCTTCCAGCCGCGTCAGCAGCTCCTCCACCTGGTCCCAGGTCGGATTGTCCTCGCGAATATAGGAGCGGCCGGACCTGTATTCGTTGTCCTCGTCACGCAGATAGGTGGTCGCCACGTGAACCGGCTGGACGATTGCCTTGGTCGTCGGCTCGATCCAGCCCATCGCCTGCGCGCAGAGGGTTTCGAGGGAGAGAGAATTGGTGGTCATGGGCCAGCTCGCAATAGGGGGTGAAGTGAGCGCCCAAGCTAGCCGATACGATGTCAAACAAAAAGATCGCCCGCCCGAGGGAGACATCTGGGGCGGGCGATCGGTATTCCGCGGGTCGCAGGCCGCGGTAGGGTTTTAGTTGGAGTAGTACATCTGGTACTCGATCGGGTGCGGCGTGTGCTCGAGGGCATACACCTCTTCCCACTTGAGTGCCGAGTAAGCCTCGATGAAGTCCTTGTTGAACACGTCGCCCTTGAGCAGGAAGGCGTGGTCGGCCTCCAGCGACTGCAGCGCTTCGCGCAAGCTGCCGCACACGGTCGGCACGTCAGCCAGCTCTTCCGGCGGCAGATCGTAGAGGTTCTTGTCCATCGGGTCGCCCGGATGGATCTTGTTCTGGATGCCGTCCAGGCCCGCCATCAGCATGGCCGAGAAGGCCAGGTACGGATTGGCGAGCGGATCGGGGAAGCGGACCTCGACGCGCTTGCCGTTCGGGCTCGCCACGTACGGAATGCGGCAGGAGGCCGAGCGGTTGCGCGAGGAGTAGGCCAACAACACCGGAGCCTCAAAGCCGGGGATCAGGCGCTTGTAGCTGTTCGTTGTCGGGTTGGTGAAGGCGTTGATGGCCTTGGCATGCTTGATAATGCCGCCGATGTAGTAGAGCGCCGTCTCGGACAGATCAGCATAGCCGTTGCCCGCGAACAGCGGCTTGCCACCCTTCCAAATCGATTGATGCACGTGCATGCCCGAGCCGTTGTCGCCCTTGACCGGCTTCGGCATGAAGGTCGCTGTCTTGCCGTAGGCGTGTGCGACGTTCTTCACCACGTATTTGTACTTGATCATCGCGTCGGCGCAGTGCACCAGCGTGCCGAATTTCACACCCAGCTCATGCTGGCTCGGCGCGACTTCGTGGTGGTGCTTCTCCACCTCGACACCCATGGCGGCGAGGGTGGAGAGCATCTCCGAGCGCAGGTCACCGCCCGAATCCAGCGGCGCTACCGGGAAGTAGCCGCCCTTCACCTTCATGCGGTGGCCGTGGTTGCCTTCTTCGAACTTCTTGCCGGAGACGTACGGTCCCTCTTCGGAGTCGAGATAGACATAGGTCTCGTTCATCTTGACGTCGTAGCGGACGTCATCGAACACGAAGAACTCCGCCTCTGGGCCGAAATAGCAGGTGTCGCCGACGCCGGAACTCTTCACATAGGCTTCCGCCTTCTTGGCGATCGAGCGCGGGTCGCGACCGTAAGCCTGACCGGTCAGCGGCTCGGCGACGTCGCAGAAGATGACCAGCAGCTTCTGGGCGGAGAAGGGGTCCAGCACCGCGGTGTCGCAGTCCGGCATCAGCGTCATGTCGGATTCGTTGATGGCCTTCCAGCCCGTGATCGACGAACCGTCGAACATCACGCCTTCGGTCAGGAATTCCTCGGTGATGGTCGACACGTGATGCGCCAGATGCTGCCACTGGCCCATGGGATCGGTGAAACGGAAATCGACATACTGGATCTCTTCCTTCTTGATGAGATCCAACACTTTTCTGACGCTCGACATGATACCTTCCTGATCTCTGAAGATGATTGACTAGTCCGGCGGTCAGGCCGCCGGTGCCCCCCACAACGGGTTCTGGTTAGATCGCTTCCGGGCCGCGTTCGCCGGTGCGGATGCGGATCGCTTCCTCGACGTTCAGTACGAAGATCTTGCCATCGCCGATGCGTCCGGTGGCGGCCGCCTGGCGGATCGCCTCGATGGCACGCTCCACCATGTGGTCCTCCACCACGACCTCCAGCTTCATCTTGGGCAGGAAATCGACGACATACTCCGCTCCGCGATAGAGCTCGGTATGGCCCTTCTGCCGGCCAAAGCCCTTTGCCTCGGTGACGGTCAAGCCCTGAATGCCGACCTCGTGCAGCGCGTCCTTCACTTCGTCGAGCTTGAACGGCTTGATGATGGCTTCGATTTTCTTCATTTGAACACCTGAATGGCCTGCGACCAACCGCGTATCAGCAAGGGTCATGCCAAGCGACAACGCGGGTCAACACCCAGCTTTGCGCCATTTTTGGGCCATGTCCAACGCCCTCTTTGCCCAAGATTTGTGCGACTGTGCCTGCAATTTGGGCAGATGCGCTATCGCGCCCAGATCGCTTCTCGGCGCCGCTCCAGAAAGCCCCGGACGGCCGGATCGGATTCCAGTCCAATCGCCAGCTCGTACGCCCGATCCGCTTCCGCCGCTGCGCCGGACCGGGCGAGCAATCCGGCCCGCGCCGCCCAGTACGGCTGATACGCGGCCAACTGCCGATGCGCGTGCAATGCGTCGAGTTCAGCCAAGCCCGCCGCCGGGCCGCGCGTCTCGGCGATTGCGATCGCGCGATTGACCGCCACCACCGGCGATCGGGTGAGGGCGAATAGCGCATCGTAGAGTTGGGTGATGGCATCCCAATCGGATCGGCCGGCGAGGCGACGCACCACGTGAGCGGACTGGATCGCCGCTTCCAGCTGATACCGCCCGAGTGCGCCCTTCATGCTGGCGGCGCGCAGCAGCGTTTCCGCTTCAGTGATGAGTGCCGCGTCCCAGACCGCAGTGTCCTGCTCTTCCAGTGGGACATAGTCGCCTTGGGCATCGCGCCGCGCTGCTCGCCGTGCTTCGGCATAGAGCATGAGCGCGAGCAGACCGAGTGCCTCCGGCTCGTCCGGCAGCAGCGACGCGACGAGCCTGCCCAACCAGATTCCCTCTTCGGCCAGGTTGCGCCGCTTTGCTTCCGTGCCGACGGGATCGGACCAGCCTTCGGTGAAGGTGGCGTAGATTGCTTCCAGCACCGCGTCCAAACGTTCCGGCAGATCGGCGCGCTCGGGAGTGCGAAACGGAATGCCCGCTATCGCAATCTTCTGCTTCGCGCGCACCAGGCGCTGACTCATCGTTGCCGGTGCCACCAGGAATGCCGATGCGATGGTTGCCGCATCGAAGCCGAGAATGGTCTGCAGGATTAGTGGCGCGCGAATGGAGGCATCGATTGCCGGATGCGCGCAGGCGAACATCAGCGACAGGCGCTCATCGGGAATCTCCGATGCGTTCGTCATGCGGCCTTCAATCTCTTCGGCCATCAGGCGCAGGTCGGTTGCGGCGGCATCGCAGGTGTGGCGGCGCCGCGCGGCATCGATCGCTTTGCGCCGCGCCACCGCCAGCAGCCACGCTTCGGGTCGCCTGGGAGTTCCATGTGCTGGCCATTCGGCGAGCGCGGCGGCGAAGGCATCCGACAGGGCGTCCTCCGCCGCTGCAACATCGCGCGTGCGCGCGGCAAGAAAGGCGACCAGCTTACCATAGCTCCGGCGCGCGATGGCTTCCGCCGCCACGTGGCCCGGCTGCTCGCCCTGCCTTGTCGTCACGGACCTACTTACTGCATCACCCAGACCGGCCGGACCTCGACCGTACCGGAGCTGGCGCCAGGGCAGCGCGAGGCCCAGGACAGGGCGCTGTCCATGTCGGGCACATCGATGAGGTAATAGCCGGCCAACTGCTCCTTGGCCTCCGCGTACGGGCCGTTCACCACATTGGTCTTGCCGTCGCGGATGCGGATCGTCGTGGCGTTGCTCGTGAACTGCAGGCGATCGCTGCTCAGCAGAATGCCCGCCTTCTTCAGCGCCTCGGTATAGGCGAAATAGGCCGGCAGCATCTTGCTGGCGTCCTCCTTGGGGATCGCGCGCATCTTCTCTTCGTCACCGTAGATCAGCAGCATGTATTTCATGATCATCTCCTGGCCGTTGCTGCGGCGCCCATGCACCGCCGGCTCAATGACGTTCGACCGCGGCGGATTTCGACAGGGCACGCAAACTTTTCTTCGTCCCGGTCTTTCCCCAATCCCGCCGCATTCTAGCCGCAGCGTGGCGGTAGTGAAGTCCGGTCTACGGTAAGACAGGGGACATCGATGTTTCGGACCTGCGTCATGGCGCTGGCGCTGCTGGCGGCTGCCCTCGGCGCCTGCAGTTCGCGCTCCATCTCGAATTCCGGCTATCAGGAGGACGGTTATTACGGCAGGAACGCCTTCTATCAAGGCGAGATCGACGAGCTCGACCTGTTTGTTCCGCAAGAGCGCGACCAGAAGTTCGGCGGCGACATCAAGGCCGCCCTGGCGGACAACCGTCCCGTCGCGGCCGAGCTTGGCAAGCCGCTGCTGGTCGTGCAATCCGGTGCTTTGGTGCCGGATGAATTCATGACTGACGCGCTCAAGCACCACTTCCAAGTGTCACCGTTCTCCGGCGTTCCAAGCCGGCCCGCTTACCCGCATGCCAACACGGCCAGCACCGCGCAGCCGGGCTCATTCGGCGAACGGCTCCGCCTGGCGGCCGCACAGGGTGGCTATCGGCATATCCTGGTCTATTGGGGTGAACTGGAAGCTCTGCGGTCAGGCGGCGTCACCAAGGCCATCTCGTGGGTTCCGATTGTCGGTGCTGTCGTTCCGGATGAATCGCAGGACATGCGCATCCGGTTGAAGGCGGCGATCATCGAGGTGGAAACTGGCCGCTGGCGCATGATCCTGCCGGAGTCGATCGAAAACAGCGCGATCAGCGCTTCCATCAATCGTGCGAGCTCCGATCAGGGCCAAGTGGAGAGGCTCAAGGCCGCCGGCTACGCCAAGCTCGCCGATATGATCGTCGCGGAGGCGGGTGCAGCATCTCCCCCCAGCTAGTAGCTGGCCGGCCATATCGCTTGCTGTCACTTCCTGACAGTGCCCTTTCTACGCAGGGTACGGTAACACCGCTGCCCAGGTAGTCGGTGAGAACATCAGGAGGATCCGATGCCAGACGAAGCTCTTTCGAAGGCACTGTTCCGCGCTCTGTTGGCGCTGCGCATTACGCTCGGCTTGTTCCTGCTGCAGTGGGGCGTTGAGAAGTTCGTCGTGCCCCAGTCCAACATCATGATCTGGAGCCACTTCTACGGACTGGATGTGTCGCAGACGCTCGGTTACGTGTTCGGCGCAGCGGAGATTGCCATCGCACTCTGCATGATCCTGGGCCTGTTCCGCACCGTCGTCTACGGCGCCGCCTTGGCCCTGCACACGATCACCGTGCTGGTGACGTGGCGCGAACTCATCAATCCCTGGGGCGATCCCATCAATCACTTGTTCATCGCGGGCGTGCCGGTGCTCGGCGGCTTCCTGGCGCTGTTCCTGCTGCGCCACTGGGACCGCAGCGTGTTCGCCAAATAAGAAATGGGCCGGATTGCGCCGGCCCATTTCTTCCCAAGCTGTTGCCTGAGTTTACTCCGCCGCTTTGCGGTGCTGCTCCAGGAAGCCGCGCATGCGGCGCATCGCTTCGGCGATGTTCTCCAGGCTGTTGGCGTAGGAGATGCGCAGATAGCCTTCGCCGTAGGAGCCGAAGCTGGTTCCGGCAATCGAGGCAACGCCCGCTTCGTCGAGCAGGCCGACTTCCATTTGCTTCGACTTGAGGCCTGTATTCTTGATGTTGGGGAAGGCATAGAACGCGCCGAGCGGCGTGATGCAGGAGACGCCGGGGAGCTTGTTCAGTTCGGTGACGACAAACTTCCGGCGCTCGTCGAACGCCTTCATCATCTTGTCGATTTCGCCGCGCGGACCCGTCAAGGCCGCGATGCCGGCCCATTGCGCGGCTGCGTTCACGCAGGAATGCACATTGATGCAGAGCCGCGTCGCGTGGTCGATCAGCGATTTCGGCCAGACTGAATAGCCCATGCGCCAGCCGGTCATCGCGTAGGTCTTGGACCAGCCGTCCAGAACGATCAGCCGGTCAGCGATCTCCGGGTACTTCAGGAGGCTGGTGTGCACGTTCCCGTCATAGAGCATCTCGGAATAGATTTCGTCCGACATGATGGCCACATTGGGATGCTGCGCGAGGCCGGCGACCAGCTTATCGATCTCCGCCTTCACGCAGATGCCGCCGGTCGGGTTGGCGGGCGAGTTGATGATGATGAGGCGCGTCTTTGGTGTGATGCGCGACAGCACATCCTCCGCCTTGAAGCCGAAGCCGTTCTCTTCGAGCAGCGGCAGCGGCACCGGCGTCGCGCCGACGAACTTGATGACGGATTCGTAGATCGGGAAACCGGGGTTGGGATAGATGATCTCGGCGCCAGGCTCGCCGAACATCGAGATCGCGAAATACATGGTGACTTTGCCGCCCGGCACGATTAGCACGTTGCCGGGATCGACCTCCACGCCGTGGCGGCGGTTGAGGTCGGCGGCGACCGCTTCGCGCACCTGGGCGATGCCGTTGGCCGGGGTATAGCCGTGATGTCCGTCCTTCAGCGCCTTGATCGCGGCCTCGACGATGTGGCCCGGCGTCTGGAAGTCCGGCTGGCCGATCGACAGGCTGATGATGGACTTGCCCTGGGCCTCCAGCGCCTTGGCGCGCGCCAGGACCTCGAACGCGGATTCGGTGCCAAGGCGGCTCATGCCGCTCGCCAACTGAAGCATCTCTTGTTTCCTCTTCGCAGTCCTCGTTGCGGTCATGGGGCCCGCCGCCGGTGGTCCCCTTAGTCAGCGGCGGATTTTATGGACTTGGCCACGGCCGATGGCTGTCCCCGCCGACAGGAATTTGCGGAATGGCGACAGCAGCCATGTCGTTGAAAGGGAAGTTCACCAAGCCCAACTATCGCCCAAACCCTTGACCGGGCGGGCTCCCTGGTTTAGACCCCCGGCGCGGTGGCGGGTGTAGCTCAATTGGTTAGAGCACCAGATTGTGGATCTGGGGGTTGCCGGTTCAATCCCGGTCACTCGCCCCAAATTTCCTTTCCTTAGCCGGCCATAGGCGACGGTTATGCTACATGCCGGCGATGCAGGTCAGGCATGAAGTTTCCGCGTGACTCCCGGGGAAAGCTGGGATACCTTCCTGCGCCTGTCGGTCGCAGGCTGACAGTGCGTTTTCGAGTTGGCGCGAGCCACGGTCCAAGTTCTGGGATGACACGGTCTCTGGGTCGCCTCAAGAGCGATCCGTCGCTGAAAGATCAGCAGAAAAGGCAGGCTTTCGGGGCCTGCCTTTTTTGCTGATCCTCGGGCACGCTGAATTCCTTCTGGTCTCTCCCTTCACCCTGCGGTAGAATCTGACCAATTGGACAAGTCTCGGGATGCCAGCCTGAGCAGTCCCACCGGAAAAATTGAAGGGGAGGTCAGCACATGTCCCTGCTGATTCGTGGCGGCACCGTCGTGACGGCCGAAGGCAGCGCGCGCGCCGATGTCTATTGCGCCGACGGCGTGATCAAGGCGGTTGGTCCCAATCTGGATGCGCCCAGTGGCGCCCGCGTCGTCGACGCCGGCGGGCAGTATGTGATGCCAGGCGGTATCGATCCGCATACCCACATGCAGCTGCCCTTCATGGGCACGGTGGCGAGCGAGGATTTCTTCACCGGCACGGCCGCGGCCGCGGCCGGCGGCACCACCATGATCATCGACTTCGTGATCCCGGCGCCGCAGACCTCATTGCTGACCGCCTATGATCAGTGGCGCGAGTGGGCGCAGAAATCCTGCCAGGACTATTCCTTCCACGTCGCCGTGACCTGGTGGAGCGATGAGGTCTATCGCGACATGGGGACGCTGGTGAAGGATCGCGGCGTCAACAGCTTCAAGCACTTCATGGCGTACAAGAATGCCATCATGGTGCCCGATGAGAATCTGGTGAAAAGCTTCGCGCGCTGCCAGGAGCTGGGCGCCATTGCCACCGTGCATGCGGAGAATGGCGAGCTGGTGTTCCATCTGCAGCAGGAGATCCTGAAGCGCGGCATCACCGGTCCCGAAGGTCATCCGCTGTCGCGCCCGCCCGAGGTGGAGGGCGAGGCTGCCAACCGCGCCATCCGCATCGCGCAGGTGCTCGGTGCGCCGCTCTACATCGTGCACAATTCCTGCAAGGAATCGGTCGAAGCGATCATCCGTGCGCGGCTCGAAGGTCAGCGCGTCTATGGCGAGGCGCTCGCCGGCCATCTGCTGATCGATGATTCGGTCTATCGCCATCCCGACTGGAACTATGCGGCCGCACACGTGATGAGCCCGCCGTTCCGGCCGAAGGAGAACCAGGAATATCTGTGGCGCGCTTTGCAATCAGGCAACCTGCAGACCACCGCCACAGACCATTGCTGCTTCTGCGCTGACCAGAAGGCGATGGGTCGAACCGACTTCACCAAGATCCCCAACGGCACCGGCGGTGTCGAAGACCGCATGTCGGTGTTGTGGCACCACGGCGTCGGCACCGGCCGCCTGACGCCAAGCGAGTTCGTGAAGGTCACCTCGACCAATGCGGCGCAGATCTTCAACATCTATCCGCGCAAGGGCTCCGTCAGCGTCGGCGCCGACGCGGATCTCGTCGTCTGGGATCCGGAAGGGTCGCGCACGATCTCCGCGAAGACGCATCATCAGAAGGTCGACTTCAACATCTTCGAAGGCATGAATGTGAAGGGCATCCCGAGCCACACGATCAGCCAGGGCAAGGTGGTGTGGGAGAAAGGTCAGCTGAATGTCGAGCAGGGCGCGGGCCGCTACATCAACCGTCCGCCGTTCCATTCCATGTTCGAAGCGTTGGCCAAGGTGAATGCAGCACGTTCGCCGCGATCCGTCCCGCGCAAAGCCGCGCAATAATTGCAGTCCTCCTCCCCTTGAAGCGGCCGGCGTTTCGCCGGCCGTTTTGTTTTTCGCCCGGCGAGAATTGCCGTCACCAATCGTATGATAAAAGCAGGATATCGAGGCCGCGGTTTTTGCCTGTCAATTCAACGGCGCGCGGCTTTACGTCCTCGAAATAGGACCGCGCTTGACTCGGTACAAGAAAACTGTGGACACTTTGGCTTGCCGACGGCCTGAGGTTTTTTGTTCCGGTCGGCAAACGTTCGGGGCGTCGCTCGCGAGAGTACCTCGCCGCAAGGCGAGGAAAAGTGGGGCTCGATTGCGATGTGCCGCGGGATATTCGACGTCGGATCGATCGATTTGATGATGGAGTGTTCATCGCCCATGCAGGGACACCAAGGCCGAAGAGCCTTTGTGGCGCTGGGTGGGGGTGATGACCCGAACGAGGGGCCAGCTTAAGGGATCAGGCTGGGCGGCCTTTGGGTGTGGCTGCTAGATGAGGGGAAAGCACACATGAGTAACGTCGACCAAAACCATATTCGCAAGGAACTCGTTCGGTTGAGCAAGATGGCGCGAGAACTGCGCATGCAGGAAGTCGCGCACTTTATCGACGTTGCCGGAGAGGTGGCGTCGGAAATGATGATGCGCAAGGCTGACAGATCCAAAGTGACGCGGCACTGAACGCTTGTGACGTCGCCGCGGCTTTCCGCGGCGACGTCTCTTTATCCTGCTCAGATTTGAGTCGGCGGCGTCAGGCCGCATCCGCGCAGGATGATCTCCGTCACCTGGCGTGCGACGGCCTTGTATTCCTGCGGTGATAGTTGCTCCTTGCCCAGCACGGCCGAGATCTGCGAGGCGAAATCGGCATAGGTCTGCGTGCTGGCCCAGATCATGAACAGCAGATGCTTGGGGTCGATGTCGCGCATCTTGCCAGCGGCGATCCAGCCGCGGATCACTTTGGCCTTCGTATCGACCCAGGCGCGCAGCTCACTGCCGAGATATTTCCCGAGATGCGGTGCGCCGTGGATGATCTCGTTGGCGAACACGCGTGATGGGATGGGCCGCTCGCGCGCCAGTTCGACCTTGGCGGTGATGTAGTGGGCGAGGGCCTGCGCCGGATCGGCATCGATCGTGATCTCGTCCGCGGTGTGCAGCCAAGTGTTGACGATGCCGGTCAGCACCTGCTGATACAGCTCTTCCTTGGTGTTGAAGTAATAATGCAGATTGGCCTTGGGGATCGCCGCGCGGCGTGCGATCTCCGCGGTGGTGGCGCCGTTGAATCCCGCCTCGGCGAAAACCGATTCCGCGGCCTCCAGAATGCGCCGCTCGATGCTGGCCCGGCTGCGCTGCCGCACGCCGCCCCCGTTGCCGACGTCAGCGTTCACTTGATCGCTTACTGCCAAAACACCTGATCTCCTCTTGATATCGTTTCATATTGGACTCCCTCCCGGCGATGAAGGGAAGAAAAAACTTGATCATTCGGTCAGAAAAATCTTGATCAATTGGTCAAATCTCCGCACACTGCTCGTGGACTAAGCCAGTGTCGGTTCAGGGGCCGCGTGGCGGACCTCGAGCCGGAGTGAATTTGTGGCTGAGACCCATGGGAGGGGTTGATGACGCAATCGGCAACACCGGACATTGCCGCCGGCCGCCTGCGGCCGGATGAGATTGCCGCCAATTTCGAGGACATCAAGCCGCCGCTCGATCGCAAGAAGGCGCTGATCGAAAGCAGCCGCTGCTACTTCTGTCACGACGCGCCGTGCGTCGAGGCCTGCCCGACCTCGATCGACATCCCGAACTTCATCCGCATGATCAACACCGGCAACACGCTGGGCGCGGCGGAGAAGATCCTGGAAGCCAACATCCTCGGCGGCATGTGCGCGCGGGTCTGCCCGACGGAGATTCTGTGCGAGGACAAGTGCGTGCGGAACACGTCGGAAGACAAGCCGGTCAATATCGGCATGCTGCAGCGGTTTGCTGTCGATCATCTGATGGAGAACGGACGCTATCCCTTCACGCGCCAGGCGCCGACCGGTAAGCGCGTCGCGGTCGTCGGCGGCGGGCCCGCAGGTCTCTCCTGCGCGCACCGGCTGGCGATGCTCGGGCACGATGTCACGATCTTCGATGCCAGGGACAAGCTGGGCGGCCTCAACGAGTACGGGATCGCCGCCTACAAGACAGTCAATAACTTCGCGCAGGCGGAAGTGGACTTTGTCCTCTCCATCGGCGGCATCAGCGTGAAGACAGGCCAGGCACTCGGCCGCGACATCACACTTGATCAGCTCCGCCGCGACTTCGATGCGGTGTTCCTGGGCCTCGGCCTCTCAGGCGTTAATGCACTAGGCTTGGAGGGCGAGGAGCAACTATCCGGCGTCATGGATGCGGTCGGATACATTGCTGACCTGCGCCAGGCATCGGACAAGGGCAAACTAAAAGTCGGCCGCAAGGTCGTTGTGATCGGTGGCGGCAATACCGCGATCGATATCGCAGTGCAGACCAAGAAGCTTGGCGCCGAGGATGTGACGCTCGTTTATCGCCGCGCGCCGGAGAACATGAGCGCGACCTGGCATGAGCAGGAGTTCGCGCAGATCAACGGCGTCAAGATCAAGCACTGGGCGCGCCCCGTCCGCTTGATCGGGCACAACGGCGCGGTCAAGGAAGTGGAGTTCGAGCGCACCGCGCTGGATGACCGCGGCCGCCTGGTCGGCACCGGCGACACCTTCGCGATCCCGTGCGATCATGTGTTCAAGGCGATCGGGCAGAAGTTCGTGAAGGATCCGGTCAACGGCAAGGCCCGTGAGTCGCTCGATCTGGCGGACGGCAAGATCGCGGTGAATGAGGAAATGAAGACCTCGCTTGCCAATGTCTGGGCCGGCGGCGACTGCGTCGCCAGCGGCACCGATCTTACGGTACAGGGCGTCGAGGACGGTAAGGTCGCCGCCCACGCGATCGATCGCACTCTCCGCGGCGCGAAATAGCGAACGGCTGGAAAGGGAGAACCGACATGGCCGACCTTCGCAGCAACTTTCTCGGCATCAAGTCGCCCAACCCGTTCTGGCTGGCATCCGCGCCGCCGACGGACAAGGAATACAACGTCGTGCGCGCCTTCAAGGCGGGCTGGGGCGGCGTCGTGTGGAAGACCCTGGGCGAGGATCCGCCGATCGTGAATGTCAGCTCGCGCTATGGCGCGCTGCATTCCGCCGACCAGCGCATGATCGGCTTCAACAACATCGAACTGATCACCGACCGCCCGCTGGACGTGAACCTACGCGAGATCAAGCAGGTGAAGCGCGATTGGCCGGATCGCGCCGTCGTCGTCTCGCTGATGGTGCCCTGCACGGAGGAGGCCTGGAAAGGCATCCTGCCGCTGGTGGAGGATACGGGCGCCGACGCGGTCGAGCTCAATTTCGGCTGCCCGCACGGCATGTCGGAGCGCGGCATGGGATCGGCGGTCGGCCAGGTGCCGGAATATGTCGGCATGGTCGCCAAGTGGTGCAAGCAGCACACGCGCATGCCGGTGATCGTGAAGCTGACGCCCAACATCACCGACATCCGCAAGCCGGCACGCGCAGCCAAGGAGGGCGGCGCCGATGCCGTCTCTCTCATCAACACCATCAACTCCATCACCTCGATCGACCTTGACATCATGGCGCCCACGCCGACGGTGGACGGCAAGGGCACCCATGGCGGCTATTGCGGCCCGGCCGTGAAACCAATCGCCATGCACATGGTCGCGGACATCGCGCGCGATCCGGATACCTTTGGTTTGCCGATCTCCGCCATCGGCGGCATCGCTAACTGGCGCGACGCGGCGGAGTTCATCAGCCTGTCGGCCGGGACGGTGCAGGTCTGCACCGCGGCGATGCATTACGGCTTCAAGATCGTCGACGACATGATCTCCGGCCTCACGCACTGGATGGACAGCAAGGGCTACGCCACCATCGAGGACTTCCGGGGCAGGGCGGTGCCGAACGTCACCGACTGGCAGTTCCTCAACATCAACTACAAGAGCATCGCCCGGATCGACCAGAACAAGTGCATCAAGTGCGGGCTCTGCCACATCGCGTGCGAGGACACCTCGCACCAGTCGATTGCCAAGATCAAGGACAACGGCACGCGGCGGTATGAGGTGATCGAGGCGGAATGCGTGGGCTGCAACCTATGCGCCCATGTCTGCCCGGTGCCGGACTGCATCAGCATGGTTTCGGTTGATACAGGCAAGCCCTATCTCAACTGGACGCAGGATCCGCGCAACCCGATGCGCAAGGCCGCGGAATAGTCTAGAGTGCGCGCAAGATCAGGAAACAGGATCAGGGAAGGCGCCCGCGAAGCGGGCAACAGACAGGGAGATAGGGGGCAGAAATGCTGTTTTCACGTCGTAATGTCCTGCTCGCGACGGGCGGGATCGCTGCCGTTTCCGCGCTCGGCACTCTGCCGCGTCGGAGTCTGGCGGCGGGCAAGATCAAGACTGCCGCGATCTACACCGTTCCGGTGGAGCAACAATGGGTCAGCCGCATCCACAAGGCCGCGACTACAGCGCAGCAGCGCGGCGACATCGAATACACCTTCTCCGAAAAGGTGGCGAACACCGACTATGAGCGCGTGATGCGCGAATATTGCGAAGCCGGCCATCAGCTGATCGTCGGCGAAGCCTTCGCGGTGGAGGATGCCGCCCGCGCCGTGGCGCGGGACTATCCCGATCGCGCCTTCCTGATCGGCTCCAGCTTCAAGCCTGACGAATCGGTGCCGAACTTCGCCGTGTTCGACAACTATATCCAGGACGCCTCGTACCTGACGGGCATCATTGCTGGAGCCATGACCAAGAAGAAGAACATCGGCATGGTCGGCGGCTACCCCATCCCGGAAGTAAACCGGCTGATGAACGCATTCATGGACGGCGTGCGAGAGACGGCGCCGGACACCAGGTTCCAGGTGGCGTTCATCGGCTCCTGGTTCGATCCGCCGAAGGCCAAGGAGACGGCCTTCGCCCAGATCGATTCCGGCGCCGACGTGATGTATGCCGAGCGCTTTGGCGTCTCCGATGCCGCGAAGGAACGCGGCGTGGTGGCGATCGGGAATGTGATCGACACGCAAGCGGACTATCCCGACACCGTCGTGGTGTCGGCCTTGTGGCACTTCGAGCCGACGCTCGATGCTGCCATCAACGCGGTGAAGGCCGGCAGCTTCAAGGCCGAGGACTACGGCGTCTATTCCTTCATGAAGGCGGGCGGCTGCAGCATCTCGCCGCTCGGCACCTTCGAAGGCAAGGTGCCGGCCGAGGCAATGGCCATGGTGGCGGAGAAGGAGAAGGCCATCAAGGACGGCAGCTTCACCGTCGAGATCGACGACAGCGAGCCCAAGTCGGGCTGAGAGTAATTTCGCTTGTTGCCAGCGCTTGATGAGCCCCTTCCCCCCTTGTGGGGGAAGGTTGGGATGGGGGGTGACGCCGCACGACTGTCGGCAACCAATGACGAATTGCTGGCCATCTCAGAGCAACGTAGAGCGCAGAGAACCCATTCGAATGCTCGTGCGGCGTCACCCCCCATCCAGCTTCGCCTAGGCTCACTGCCTTCGCCAAGGCTCCGCATCCTTCCCCCACAAGGGGGGAAGAGGTGTCGCTATGCCGTCTGAATCGACTCAACCCCCGAACCCGGCGAACGAAATCGTCCTCCGACTGAGCGGCATTACCAAGCGCTTCGGCCCGCTGGTGGCGAACGATGCGATCAGCCTCGATCTGCATCGCGGCGAGGTGCTGGCGCTGCTCGGCGAGAACGGCGCCGGCAAGACCACGCTCATGAACATCCTGTTCGGCCATTACGTGGCCGATGAGGGCAGCATCGAAGCATTCGGAGAAGCCCTGCCACCGGGCTCGCCCAAGGCAGCGCTGGCACGCGGCATCGGCATGGTGCACCAGCATTTCACCCTGGCCGACAATCTGACCGTGCTCGACAACGTAGTGCTGGGGACTGAGCCGCTGTGGCGCGCTCGCTCAAGACATGCTGACGCGCGGGCCAAACTCGCAAGGCTGTCGGAAACCTTCGGCCTGCTCGTCAGGCCTGACGCGCGGATCGCCGATCTATCGGTCGGCGAACGGCAGCGCGTGGAGATCCTGAAGGCGCTCTACCGCGACGCCCGCATCCTGATCCTGGACGAGCCGACCGCCGTTCTCACGCCGCAAGAAACCGAGGCCCTGTTCGCCACGCTTAAGAAGCTGGTTGAACGTGGCCTCGCCATCATCTTCATCTCGCACAAGCTCCATGAGGTGATGGCGGTCAGCCGCCGCATCGTGGTACTGCGCCAGGGGAAGCTGGTGGCAGAGCGGCGCACCGCCGAGACGGACCGTCACGAACTGGCCGAGCTGATGGTTGGCCGCCCGATCCCTGAACCGAAGGTCGAGCCGATCCCCGTTGGCCCGGTCGCCCTGGCTCTGAAGGCCGTCACGCTGGCCGGCGAGGGGCATCCGCGCCTGCAGGAGGTCTCGCTCGAACTCCACGGCAACGAGATCATCGGCATCGCGGGCGTGTCCGGAAACGGGCAGGGTGCGCTCGCGGATGTCATCAGCGGCATTGTGAAGCCGAGCAACGGTTCGCTTACCCTGTTCGGGCAGGAGATCCACCATTTCGATCCCGCCTGGATGGTCTCCTCCGGCGTCGCGCGCATCCCCGAAGACCGGCACGCGGTCGGTGTGGTGGGCGATCTGTCCTTGGAAGAGAACGTCATCTCCGCGCGCTATCGCGAAGCGCCCTTTTCGAAACGCGGCCTGATCGACTGGAGGGCCGTCCGCGACTTTGCGACCCGCATCATCGCGGACTACGACGTGCGCTGCCCAGGCCCGCAGGCCGCGACGCGGCTCCTCTCCGGCGGCAACATGCAGAAGCTGATCCTGGGCCGCGAGATGGCGCGCGATCCCCGCATCATCCTCGCCAACCAGCCGACTCGCGGCCTCGATATCGGCGCGGTGCGCTATGTGCATCAGCAGCTCTTGAAGGCGCGAGCCAGCGGCGCCGGAACCCTGCTGATCTCGGAAGATCTCGATGAGCTGCTCACGCTCTCCGACCGCATCGTCGTGATGTATCGCGGCCGCATGTCGGCGCCGATGGCGCGCAAGGACGTGACCATCCGTCACCTCGGCCTGATGATGGCCGGTCACGGCTTCGGCGGGGAAGCCCATGCGGCTTGAACCGCGCACCGAACCGACGCGCAGCATCTGGGTGATCGCGCCGCTCGTCGCGATCGCGGTGAGTTTTCTCGTCGCGGCGGTCCTGGCGCTTATCGGCGGCGCTTCGCCGCTTTCCGTGTTCGCCGCCGTGGTCAGGGGCGCTGCCGGAACGCAATTTGCGTTGGTCGAAACGCTGACGCGCGCGACGCCGCTGATCTTCACCGGCCTCGCGGTTGCCGTCGCCTTTCGCGCCAAGCTGTGGAATATCGGCGCGGAGGCGCAGCTCTATGCGGGCGCGATCATGACCGTGGTGCTCGGCACGGGCGCGCTACCGCTGCCGGCGCAGATCCTCGTCCCGATGATCATGGTGGCCGCCATGATGGCCGGCGCGCTGCTCCTGCTCGGGCCGACCTATCTGAAGACGCACTTCGGCGTCGACGAGGTCGTGACGACCCTGCTGCTGAACTTCATCATGATCCTGTTCGTGAGCATGCTGCTTGACGGACCGCTCAAGGATCCGATGGGCCTGGGCTGGCCGCAATCGAAGAGAGTCATCGCCGATGCAGCCCTGCCCAAATTGATCCAGGGCAAGCGCCTGCACTTTGGTTTCATCATCGCAATCGGGGCGGCGCTTATCGTCTGGTTCATCAATGCGCGAACGACCTTCGGCTATGAGATGCGCACGGTTGGGTTCAATCCACGCGCCGCGCGCTTCGCCGGCATCCCGGTGAACTGGGTGATGGCGAAGACGGCGTTGCTCTCCGGCGGTCTTGCGGCACTCGCTGGTGTCAGCGAAGTGGCAGGCCTCAAGGGCAATCTCACCCTCGATCTGTCGCCGGGTTTCGGCTACACGGGCATCGTGGTCGCCATGCTGGCGGTGTTGCATCCGGTCGGCGTGATCGCCGCCGCGATCTTCGTCGCCGCCATGTTCGTCGGCGCGGACGCCATGAGCCGCACGGTCGGCGTGCCCAACTACATCGCCAACGTGATGGTCGCGACCGCCCTGCTCACCATGGTGACGGCCATGCTGTTTACCCGCTTCCGCCTGAAGCTGAGGTAGGCATGGACGGGATCAGCATCATCTTCGAGGCGAGCCTGTGGGCGGCGGCGATCCGCATCGCCTCGCCGCTGATCTTCGCGACCCTGGGCGAGCTGATCTGCGAGCGCGCCGGCGTGCTCAATCTCGGCATCGAAGGCATCATGACCGTCGGCGCCTTCGCCGGCTGGGTCGCGGTCTATCATGGCGCGGATCTGTGGACCGGCGTGGCTGTAGCCGCGCTGGCCGGCGCAGCCTTCGGATTGCTGCACGGATTTCTCACTGTGCCGCTCGGCCTGTCGCAACATGTCACGGGCATCGGCATTACGCTTCTTGCCACCTCGCTCACGTACTATGCGTACCGCATTGCGTTCCCCGAAGTGACCTCGCCCCCCAAGATCCAGACCTTTGCGCCACTCGAGGTGCCCGTGCTGTCGCAGATCCCGATATTGGGCGACGCTTTGTTCCGCCAAACGCCGCTGACGTACCTGGCGTTCGTCGCGGTGATCGTGGTGGCCTACGTGCTCTACCGCACGCCGATCGGTTTGGCGGTGCGCACGGTCGGCGAGAATCCCGCAGCGGTGGAGGCGCAGGGCATCGACGTGACGTGGCTGCGCGTCGGCGCGGTGGCAGTCGGGAGCGCCTTCATGGCGCTGGGCGGCGCCTTTCTGACAATGTCGGCCTTCAACTCGTTCTATTTCGACATGGTGAACGGGCGCGGCTGGATCTGCATCGCGCTGGTGGTGTTCGGTTCCTGGCGCCCGGGCAAGGCGCTTTTGGGCGCGATCCTGTTCGCGGCGTTCGACGCGTATCAATTGCGCCTGCAGCAGCTGGCCGGCGCCTATCTGCCCTATCAGCTGTTCCTGATGCTGCCCTATATTCTGTCGATCCTGGCGCTGATCGCGATGTCGCGGCGCGCCGGCTATCCACGAGCGCTGATGATCCCCTATCGCAAGGGCGAGCGCTGAACGGAGAGACCCATGCTCGATCTCATCATTCGCGGCGCCAACCTGCCGGACGGGCGGCAGGACGTCGATATCGGCATCGAAGGCGGCAAGATCGTGAAGGTCGGACCGGCCTTGGATGCGAGTGCCGCCAAGGAGATCGACGCCAAGGGCCGCCTGGTCAGCCCGCCCTTCGTCGATGCGCATTTCCACATGGATGCGACCCTGTCGCTCGGCCTGCCGCGCCTCAACCAGTCCGGTACGTTGATCGAAGGTATCGCATTGTGGGGCGAGCTCAAGCCGCTGCTGACCCAGGAGGCGATCGCCGAGCGGGCCTTGGCCTATTGCGACTGGGCTGTCGCCAAAGGGCTGCTCGCGATCCGCTCGCACGTCGACGTCTGCGATCCGCGCCTGCTGGCGGTCGATGCGCTGCTGGAGGTGAAGAAGAAGGTCAGACCCTATCTCGACCTTCAGCTTGTCGCTTTCCCCCAGGACGGCGTGTTCCGCGCGCCCGGCGCCATGGAGCTGCTCAAGACCGCGCTCGACCGCGGCGTCGACGTGGTCGGCGGCATCCCGCATTTCGAGCGCACCATGGCGGACGGTGCGGCCTCGGTTCGCGCCTTGTGCGAGCTCGCGGCGGAGCGAGGCCTGCCGGTCGACATGCATTGCGACGAGACCGACGACCCGATGTCGCGCCATGTGGAGACGCTCGCCTACGAGACGCAGCGCCTGGGGCTGCAGGGCAGGGTGACGGGATCGCACCTCACCTCCATGCACTCCATGGACAATTACTATGTCAGCAAGCTCATCCCTCTGATGGCCGAAGCGCGGCTCAACGCGATCGCCAATCCGCTGATCAACATCACCATCCAGGGACGCCATGATACATACCCGAAGCGCCGCGGCATGACGCGCGTGCCGGAGCTGATGGCGGCGGGCCTCACCGTCGCCTTCGGCCACGATTGCGTGATGGACCCCTGGTACGGCATGGGCTCCGGCGACATGCTGGAGGTCGCGCACATGGGCCTGCATGTCGCGCAGATGACCGGGCAGGACGCGATGCGCGCCTGCTTCGCCGCAGTCACCGAGAATCCCGCGCGCATCCTTGGGCTCGAGGGCTACGGCATCGCACCTGGCAAGAACGCCGATCTGGTCATCCTGCAGGCCGTCGATCCGGTCGAGGCGATCCGCGTCCGCGCGACGCGGCTGGCGGTCCTCAGGCGCGGCAAGGTGATCGCAGAAACGCCAGCGCAGACCGCGCGGCTCAACCTGCCGGGACGCCCGGAAAGCGCGGATTTCCTGCGGAAACGGAGTTGACCGTTTGGTCAGACAGCGCCAAACTCGTTACAAAATTATGGGCGGCGAATCCGATAAAAAGCCGCTAAGTCTCTGATTTTGGGGCTGGCGAACAACTGGGAGAGTTTGAACGTGGCTACCAATCTGCGCATCAACGCCGACCGTCTCTGGGACAGCCTTATGGAGATGGCCAAGATCGGCGCCACCGAGAAGGGCGGCGTCTGCCGGCTGGCCCTCACCGACCTCGACCGCCAAGCGCGCGACCTGTTCTGCCAGTGGGCGAAGGACGCCGGCTGCACTGTCAAGATCGACAAGATGGGTAACATCTTCGCGCGCCGTCCGGGCAAGGACGATTCGCTGTCGCCCGTCATGACCGGCAGCCATATCGACAGCCAGCCGACCGGCGGCAAGTTCGACGGCATCTACGGCATCATGGCCGGCCTCGAGGTTGTGCGCACGCTGAACGATTTCAACTACGAGACCCAGCGGCCGATCGAGGTCGCGGTCTGGACCAACGAGGAAGGCTCGCGCTTCGCCCCGGCCATGGTCGCGTCGGGCGTGTTCGCCGGTGTGTTCCCGTTGGACTACGGATTGTCGCGCGCCGACCTCGACGGCAAGACCATGGGCCAGGAGCTGAAGCGCATCGGCTATGACGGCCCAGAAGAGGTCGGCGGTCGCCCGGTGTTCGCGTTCTTCGAGACGCACATCGAGCAGGGCCCGATCCTGGAGAACGAGAAGAAGACCATCGGCGTGGTGCAGGGCGCGCAGGGCCAGCGCTGGTTCGAGGTGACCATGGTGGGGCAGGAGGCCCATGCCGGCCCGACGCCGATGAAGGTGCGCAAGGATGCCCTGGTCGGTGCGGCGCATGTTGTCACCGCCATCAACCGCATCGGACACGACAACCAGCCATTCGCCTGCGCGACCGTCGGGCTCATCCAGTCCAGCCCCAACTCGCGCAACACGATTCCGGGCAAGGTGTTCTTCACCATCGATCTGCGTCACCCGGAGGATGCGGTGCTGTCCAAGATGGCCGCCGGCGCAAAGGCTGCCTGCGAGGAAGCTGCGGCAAAGAACAGCCTCGAGCTCGATTTCAAGGAGATCTGGTACTCGCCGCCGGTGAAGTTCGACACGAGCTGTGTCGGCGCGGTGAAGGCGGGCGCAGAGGAACTTGGCATGCCAAGCATGCCGATCATCAGCGGCGCCGGCCACGATGCCTGCTACATGAGCCGCGTCGCGCCGACGGGCATGATCTTCATCCCGTGCGAGGGTGGCATCAGCCACAACGAGATCGAGAGCGCCACGCGCGAGGATTGCGGTGCGGGTTGCGATGTCCTGTTGCGCGCCGTCGTGGAGCGCGCCAATGCCCTCTGAGCCGACGGCCAAGGTCGTCGATCTACCCATCCGCGGCCGCGGGCCTGATGGCAAGGCGGCTTCGTCGGATGTCATCATCGATATCCGCGATCTCGGCCTGACCTTCCAGACCGCCGATGCGCCGGTCGTTGCGCTCAGAAACATCAATCTCGCGATCCGGTCCGGCGAGTTCGTGTCGCTGATCGGCCCGTCGGGCTGCGGCAAGACCACTCTGATGCGCATCGTCGCCGACCTGGAGCAGCCGACGGAAGGCACGATTACCGTCAATGGCGTCTCGCCGCGCGAAGCGCGGCTGAAGCGCTCCTACGGCTACATCTTCCAGGCAGCTGCGCTCTATCCCTGGCGCAATGTGCGGCGCAATGTCGAGCTGCCCCACGAGATCATGGGTGTGCCGAAAGAGGAGCGGGAGGCCAGGGCCAAGCGCTACCTGGAGCTGGTCGGCCTCAATGGCTTCGAGAGGAAGTTCCCCTGGCAGCTCTCCGGCGGCATGCAGCAGCGCGTCTCCATCGCACGCGCCTTGTCGTTCGATCCGCACTTGCTGCTGATGGACGAGCCGTTCGGCGCGCTCGACGAGATCACGCGCGACCGGATGAACGAAGAGCTGCTGCAGATCTGGGAAAAGACCCGCAAGACCGTGATCTTCGTCACCCACTCGATCGACGAGGCGGTTCTGCTCTCCACCAGGATCGTCGTGATGAGCGCCCGCCCCGGCCGCATCGTCGATGTGATCGACAGCACCCTCCCGCATCATCGAACGCTCGAGACGCGCGAGACGCCCGCGGCCATCGAGCTGGCGCACCGGGTCCGTGAAGGTCTGAAGGCCGGGCATTCGTATGACTGAGAGGGCGAGCATGACCGCCGCGCTCGGCTTTCTTTCGCCGAAGGGGCGGGTACTGCCGATCTTCACGGTTCTCGCGATCATCATCGTGCTGTGGTATGCGCTGGCGATCGCGCTCAATTACAACCGCGTCTCCGAGCAACTAGAGCAGGTCGATCCCGGTTATTCGATCAGCGAGTTGATCCAGGGCACCTGGAATATGGAGCGGCCGGTGCTGCCGGCGCCGGATCAGATCGCGGTCGATCTGTGGAACTCGACCGCCGCGCTCAAGGTCACCAGCAAGCGCTCGCTGGTCTACCACGCCTACATCACCGCGTCGGCGACGCTCGTCGGGTTCGCATTCGGCACTCTGCTCGGCATCCTGCTGGCGGCCGGCATCGTTCATGTGCGCACGCTGGACCGCTCCTTGATGCCGTGGATCATCGCCTCGCAGACGATCCCAATCCTGGCCATTGCGCCGATGATCATCGTGATCCTGGCCAGCGTCGGAGTCACAGGCCTGGTGCCGAAGGCGATCATCTCGATGTATCTGTGCTTCTTCCCCGTCACGATCGGCATGGTGAAGGGCTTACGCTCGCCCGATCCGCAGCAGATGGATCTGATGCGCACCTACAATGCCAGCCGCTGGCAGATCTTCTGGAAGCTGCGGGTGCCGGCCTCCATTCCGTTCCTGTTCGCGAGCCTCAAGGTGGCGATCGCGATCAGCCTGGTCGGGGCCATCGTGGGCGAGCTGCCGACCGGTGCGGAGGGCGGCCTCGGCTCGCGCATGCTGGCGGGCTCCTACTACGGCCAGATGGTGCAGATCTGGTCGGCCCTGGTGCTGGCGGCCATCCTCGGCATGACGTTGGTCTACTCGATCGCCGGGATCGAATGGGCGACGTTGCGCCGCACTGGAGGCCGGGCATGAATCCGCGATACGCCTGGGTCAGCGCGTTCCTCATGGCGGTCGGCCTTGCTCTGCCGATTGGCTACTACGAAGAGGGCAAGGTCTATTGGTCGCAGTTTCCGCTGTCCGCCGCCTTCGTCGCGTTCGGCATTGCGGCGGTCGTGGCGGGGGAACGCTGGCTGCGGCACTGGGCCAAGGGAGAGCTGTGGGTCTGGTTGGGGACGCTTACCGCGCTGATCGCGGCGGTCGGCCCGATCATGCTGCCGACTGCGGAACTCGCGATGCGCACCGCCTCCGAAGGTTTCGTCGCGGCATTGATCGACGGCGTGAGGACGTCGCCGGGATTCTGGCTTGTCATTGCTGGCATCATGCTGTTCGCTTGGACGGTGATGCAGCACATTTCGGCGCTGCCATCCAGCCGGATCCACGCCCTGCTGGTGCCTGCCCTGTTCGGCGTGGCGCTGGTTTATGTCTGGCAGGTGGTCGTCGTGGGTTTCGCGATCCCGCGCGTTCTTCTGCCGGCGCCGACTGAGATCTTCCAGGCCCTGAAGAGCGAGGCGCCGACACTTGCGAACGATTTCAAGGAGACCTTCCTGAAGGCCGTTCTGACCGGCTTCATCCTCGGCAACCTGCTCGGGCTGGGTACGGCGCTGATCGTCGACCGCGTGCCGTTCCTGCAGCGCGGGTTGCTACCCCTCGGCAACATGGTCAGCGCCGTGCCGATCGTTGCCGTCGCGCCGATCATGGTCATGTGGTTCGGGTTTGGCTGGGAATCCAAGACGGCGGTGATCGTCTTCATGATCTTCTTCCCCATGCTGGTGAATGCCGTGGCGGGCCTCAATGCCGCCGACCGCATGGAGCTCGACCTCATGCGGTCTTATGGTGCCACCTATTGGCAGACCATGTGGGCGCTGCGGGTACCGGCGGCGCTGCCCTTCATCTTCAACGCGCTCAAGATCAACTCGACCCTGGCGCTGATCGGCGGCATCGTGGCGGAGTTCTTCGGCTCAGGCATGGGCGGCATGGGATTCCGCATCAGCACCCAGGTTCAGATCATGAACGTCGATGTCGTGTGGGCGACCATTGCGGTCGCCGCCGTCGCCGGATCGGCCTCATATGGCATCCTGGCACTGCTCGAGCGCAGTTTCACATTTTGGCATCCATCTTACCGCAGTCGATGAACGCATAAACAAGGAGGCAGACGATGCGTGCGAGAACTTGGAGGGGCGCAGTTGCAGCGGCGGCGTTAGTGGCGTTGTCAGCGGGCGCGGCGGAGGCGGCCGAGAAGCTGACCTTGCAATTGAAATGGGTGACACAGGCCCAGTTCGCCGGCTATTTCGTGGCGAAGGACAAAGGCTTCTATGACGAAGTCGGGCTGGACGTGACGATCAAGCCGGGTGGACCGGACATCAACCCCAGCCAGGTCATCGCCGGCGGCGGCGCCGACGTGGTGGTGGACTGGATGCCCTCGGCGCTGGCGACGCGCGAGAAGGGCGTGCCGCTGGTCAACATCGCCCAGGTGTTTCAGAAGTCCGGCATGATGCTGACCTGCCGCAATGACAGCGGCGTCACCTCGCCAGACAAGTTCGCCGGCAAGACGCTCGGTGTCTGGTTTGGCGGCAACGAATATCCGTTCCTCAACTGGATGGCCAAGCTGGGCCTCAAGACCGATGGCAGCGCCGGCGGCGTGAAGGTGCTTAAGCAGGGCTTCAATGTCGACCCGCTGCTGCAGAAGCAGGCCGATTGCATCTCCACCATGACCTATAACGAATACTGGCAGGTGATCGATGCCGGCATGAAGCCGGACCAGTTGACCACCTTCAAGTACGAGGATCAGGGCGTGGCGACGCTCGAGGATGGGCTCTACACGCTTGAGAAGAGCCTGCAGGATCCGGCGATGGTCGAGAGGCTGGCCAAATTCGTGAAGGCCTCGATGAAGGGCTGGGATTATGCGGTCGCCAACCCGGACGAGGCGGCGATGATCACGCTGGAGAATGACGAGACCGGCGCGCAGACTGAGAAGCACCAGAAGCGCATGATGGGAGAGATCGCCAAGCTGGTCGGCGAGAACCCAAAGGGGACAGGCTACCTGGACGAGGCGGCCTACAACCGCACCGTCGACACGCTGATGGGTGGCGGCTCCGACCCCGTCATCAGCAAGAAGCCGGAAGGCGCCTGGACCCATGTGGTGATCGAGAAAGCGTTGGCGATGTAAAGCTGCCGCCGGCGGAAGATCAGGACGGAAACCCCGGCTCTCGCGGCCGGGGTTTTCTTTCGGCGCGAAGTGCTATGATACGGCCATGGACTACACATTCAACGAACTGAAACTCCCAAACGGCGGGCGCCTCGGCCTCGGCTGCTGCCCCGGCCATAGGCTGAGGCTCTCACCGCTGGGACTGGTGCGCGCACCCGAGAGCCTCAGGGACGACCTCAAGGCGATCGCGGAATGGAAGCCGCACGCGATGCTCTCGCTGATGGAGGAGCATGAGCTGACCGAAGCGGGCGCGCCTGTGCATCTGCTAGCGGAGGCGTTGGCCGAGCACAGCGTCGAATGGCTGCATCTGCCGATCTGCGACATGATGGCGCCCGACCATCGGTTCGAGACTGCCTGGGTCGATCTCTGGCCGCGCCTGGACCGGAGGCTGCAGGAGGGCGGACGCGTCTTCATCCATTGCTACGCCGGCCTCGGGCGGACCGGAACAGTCGCGTCGCTCATCCTCATGCAGTATGGCTTCAGCGCCCGCGATGCGATCCAGCAGGTGAGGGGGGCCCGCCCCGGCTCGATCCAGTCGTTCGAGCAGGAGCACTATTTGTCGCTCATGGCACATCGCGCGCGCTCGGCGGAGCGATGAGTGTCAGCAAAGATCGCTTCTGTTAGCCGATCTTCTTTGCCTTGAGACCCTCATCCTCATACTTGTCGTGGTGCCGCCACCAGGCGGAGGGGAAGGGCAGGCCTTCCTCGTCACGGCCTTTGGGAGCGAGGTCGAGATAGGCGTAGGCCGTGCTCAGCAGCTCGTCGCCGCGGGCATAGGTCGAATAGGTGTGGAAGATGGAGCCGGTCTCGTCCTTGTAGAACAGGCTGATGCCGGACAGATCTTCCATCTGGCTTTCGATCGGCCCGTAGTTGTAGACGACCTCGCCCCCTGCAAGCTGTTCCCTGGTAAAGGAGACGCCGAAGTCGTAGTTGAAGTCGCTGTCGAACGACGAGACCCATTTGAATCGCCAACCCATCCGGCGTTTGAACGATTCGATCTTCGCAACCGACGTGCGGGATACCGCCGCGAAGGAAAGGTCGCGATGCTCGAAATGCTGCCGCGCGCTGTCGACATGGTCCGCGCCGAAAGAGCAGCCGACGCAACCTTCTTCCCAATCGGGGCCGAACATGAAGTGCTGGATAACGAGCTGGCTGCGGCCATCGAACAGATCAGCAAGCGTTTCCTTGCCGTTGGAGCCATCGAAGACGTAGGCCTTGTCGACCTTCACCCAGGGCAGCTTGCGCCGCTCGGCAGCCAATTGGTCACGCTGGCGCGTGAGCTGCTTCTCCTTGAGCAGCAGGGCTTTGCGGGCAGTGATCCATTCATCGCGGGAGACGACGGGACGCTGCATTTCGCTCCTCCTCACAAATGACGTGTCACGGCAGGCGCTGCATCCCAGCGATCATTCCGGCCGTCTTCATACTGCACAGGCGCGGCGGCCAGTTCCTCGGGTGTGACATCATCCAGGCAGGCCACGTTCACGGCATAGAATTCGCCACCCAACTCCTGCACGTTGGCGTGGCCGAAGGGCTTGATGCCGCAGGTCCTGCAGAACTGGTGATGGATGACGTGCCGGCCAAATTGATAGTCCGCCAGGGCCTCCGCGCCCTGCTTGAGGCGAAATGAATCCGCCATCACGATCGCCTTCCAGAAGCGGCCCTTGGCACAAGCCGAGCAATTGCACTTGCTGGTGCCTTTGGCGAGGTCGAGGTCGCATTCGAAGCGGACCGCCCCGCAATGGCAGCTGCCGTGATAGGTCTTCATCATGATGACATAGCCTCCTGGAAGTCGCGCAGTTGGGCGTCGAGCGCGCGGCGGAAAGGGGGGCGGGATTCGCATCGGCGCCGATAATCGTCCAGCACCGGGAAGCGCGCGAGGATCGCGTCGTCTTTGATCGCGCGCAGCACGGTCGTCATCATCAGGTCGCCTGCGGTGAAGCGGTGCTCGAGATAGTCGCGCCCCTCAAGCCACGTGGACAGCGCCGCGAGCCGCTTCTCGATCATGCCGACGACCTGCGGACGGCGCTCCGTGGTCCAGGCTTCGCCGGCGTGGAAGATGTCGATCTGCGCCAGGCCCTGCACGTGCGGCTCGACCGAGTTGAGCGCTGCGAATACCCACGTCATCACGCGGGCCCAGCCGGCCGGATCCTTCGGCGCCAGTGCCTCCGATCGAGCCGCGATGTGCAGGACAATTGCGCCGGATTCGAACATCTCGACGCCGTCGGCGCGATAGGCGGGGACCTGGCCGAAGGGCTGCCAGTGGCGATAGTCGGGGAAGCCCTGCACCTGCCCGTCGATCAGCACCGCCTCGTAGGGAAGGCCGGCTTCCTCGAGTGCCCAGCGCACGCGCAGATCACGCACGTAGCCGCGAGCGAAAGGCGGCACCCAGCGGAACGCGCTTACCTGGATCCTCATGGTTACCTCCTAGTCTCAACGCTCGCCAGCGAGGAATTGCGCCAGGCGATCGAAGCACTCGCTCCAGCCCTCGTTGTGGGAGTCGCGCGTTTCGACAGTTTCGAAGAAGGCCTGGCGGAATGTCATGCGTGTTTTGTTGCCCTGGTCGGCAAAGGTCACGGTGACGAGGTTCTCGCGCCCGCGTTCGCCTTCCTCCTCCCAGGAGAAGGTGAACATGAGCCGTTCCGGCTCGACGATCTCGCGATAGATGCCGCGCATCCAGTATTCGTTGCCGTCAGGCGAGCAGATGCAGGCGCGGTAGGCGCCGCCCGGGCGGAAGTCCATGGTGCAGGATGGCACCGAGAAGTTCTTGGGTCCGAGCCAGCGAACCATATGTTCCGGTGCGCTCCAGGCCCTGAAGACCAGCGCGCGCGGCGCGTCGAAGGTGCGGGTGATGACGAGCTCGTGCTGAGCCATTTCACGGGTGGCATTCGCTGTCGCAGCCATGACTACTCCTCAATACTCGCAAGATCCGTGATGCGATCGGCCGGCGTGCCGCTGCGGCAGAGGGGCAGGGAGCCGAGATCGCGCAGCAATGCCGTGCTGTCGCTGGCATAGGCGGCGTGGTGCGAAAAATGCTCCACCGTCAAGGCTGTGATCGATAGTACGATCGTCGCTGTAACAGCCGCGGCCAGGAGCGATTGTGCATTCAGACGCTCCGGAAAGAAACGTCGGAATCGTCTCCATCCAATCGCTCCGGTCGCGACCGCCGCGACACCCACTGCACAGCAGAGCATGATCGCCCCTCCACCGTGAGAGGTGTCTATTCCGCGGCGTTGCCATGGCAGCAAGCCGCACCTTGTTCCGCCGGAACCCAGCGGCCGACGGCGCTCACGTGGCCGGGCGCGCCATAGCGATCGTGATGGCGGACCCAATCGGCGAGCGTATGGCTGGGGCCGGTTTCGTTGCGGCCGTTCGGCGTGATGTCCAGGAAGACGTAGGTGCCCAGCCGTTCCTCCGCGCCACGGCCAAAGGTCGAGTAGGTGTGATAGATCGAGCCTTTCTCGTCCTTGTAGAACACGCTGAGGCCCGACAAATCCTCGAGCGGCACCGGCCCGGCGCGGTAATTGTAGAAGGCCGTGCCGTTGGCCAGCTGTGACGGGGTGAAGGAAACGTTGAAGTCGTAGTTGAAGTCGCTGCCGAACGAGGAAACCCAGCGGAAGCTCCACCCCATGCGCTTCTGGAAGGCCTCGATCTCGGCGAGCGGTGCGCGTGCTACGGCGACATAAGAGACGTCGTGGTTCTCGAGATGCACCAGCGCGGCTTGGGCGTGATCGGATTCGAAGGAGCAGCCGACGCAGCCTTCCTTCTGGCCAGGCGCCAGCATGAAGTGCTTGATGATGAGCTGGCTGCGGCCGTCGAACAGGTCCGCCAGGGTCTTCTTTCCGTCCGGCGTGTCGAACACATAGCTCTTCTCGACCTTGACCCACGGCAGCGCGCGGCGCTCTTCGCTCAGGCGGTCGCGCAGCTTGGTCAGTTCCTTTTCCTTGGCCAGAAAAGCCGTGCGCTCCTGAAGCCACTGGTCGCGGGAAACGATGCGGTGCTGCATGGTCTGTCTCCTGTCAGAGTGTAGCGAGGTATTCTTCGAGCAAATCGAGCGTGCTGCTCCAGCCGCCGTGATGCAGGTCGCGGGCTGTGACGGATTCGAACAGGGTCTGCTTGAGCGTCAGCTTGGTCTTTTCGCCCTGCTCTGCGAAGCTCAGCGTCACGACGGTCTCGTGCTTGGGCGAGCCGTCGGGATGTTCCCAGGCATGGGTGAAGACCAGCCGCTCGGGCGGCGTCACCTCCTGATAGGTGCCGTGCGCCCAATGCTCGGTATTCTCCGGCGAGCGCGTGCCGAACCGGTACGTGCCGCCGGCACGCACATCGGCTTTGTAGGTGATCAAGCTGTAGCCGCGCGGGCCCCACCAGCGCGCGAGATGCTCCGGCTGCGTCCACACTTTGAAGACGAGAGTACGCGGCGCATCGAACACGCGCGAGAGGACGAGCGTGCGTTCCTCGATCTCGCGATCGGTCTCAGGGTTGCTTTTTGGGGCCATGTTTCTTTCCCTTGCCTTGAAGTTCCTTCAAATAGTCGTCCAAGCGATCGAAGCTCTGCTCCCAGAAGCGGCGGTACTGTTCGACCCAATCGGCGATGTCCTTCAAAGGACCAGCCTGCAGCGTGCACGGCCGCCACTGCGCCGCGCGCCCGCGCGCAATGAGCCCTGCACGTTCCAGCACCTTCAGATGCTTGGAGACGGCGGGGAGGCTCATGTCGAATGGTTCCGCCAATTCGTTGACCGAAGCCTCACCCAAAGTGAGCCGCGCCAGGATCGCGCGCCGCGTCGGATCGGCGAGGGCGGAGAAGGTGGCGCTGAGGCGGTCTGGGGTCATCCGTGATAAACCATCAAGTTAAATAACTATGTGGTTAAATATAGCGCGCGGGGCGGTTTGTCAAGGCGCTCGCGTTGGGCCCGCCAAATCAAAAATTTGGCCCATTCGTCGCCGCGTTCCTCCGGCTGCGGCGTGCGCCCGGTGTCTTCGCAGTGGGAGAAACGCGTTTGTTGTCGCCGGGATTTGCAACCTGCGATATAGTTACTCGACCTGAAAAACGGGGGGAGGGTGGCTTGCCAAAGTCATTGAGGGTTCTGGGAGTTCATGGTCTTGGCGACCATCGCACGTCCGACTGGAAGGAAAGGTGGACCGCGGCGCTTAAGCAGAGTTTCCCGGGAGGTGTTGTACCCGTGTGCGAGTACGTCACCTATGACGACATTTTCGAGAGGACGAAGCTGACAGCCTGGAAATGTGCCCGGGCATTCTGGAAGCTGACGGCCAGCGGGGTTGCATCGATCAGTCGCCGCAAGCGCGGTGTTCTCACCGACGTCGCAGACAAGATCCAGTGGACGGCCGGCTACGTCGTCGCTTGGGTCGAGGAGGAGGGTTTCAAGCGCGCGAGCCGGCAACGGATCCTGGATGCCGTACGCCAGAACGAGCCCGATATCATTCTGGCGCACAGCCTGGGCTCGTTGATCACGTACGACGCTTTCAGCCATGACGATGCGCAGGAAGGCAAGATCCGCGACGTTCTGAAACGCGCGAAATACGTCACGCTGGGATCGCAGATCGGCAACCCCTTTGTCGTACGCAATATCACCAACGGCCGTATCCAGCCGCTCGATGTCGATTTCTGGCATCATCTCTATAATGAGGAGGACGACGTCTTCACGGCGCCGATCCGCCTATGGGAAGGGGCGAATTTCCGTCAGACGGATACGCGGTTCGACGACGCGGGTTTCGCCGATCACACGGCCGAACGCTACCTCAGCCATCCGGCGACGATCGCGAACGTTTGGCGGCCGATCTCCGCCGAAGCGACAGGCGCGAGAGTCATCGGAGCGATGCCGAGGACATTGGCCCGTGGCGCACCGGCACCCCGCCGCAAGACGCAGAAAGCGCTGCTGATCGGCATCAACAACTATCCGAACGAACCCGATCGTCTCGAAGGCTGCGTCAATGACGTTTTCACGATGAGCTCGGTGCTGCAGGAATGCGGCGTGCCGCCGGAAGCGATCCGGACGTGCCTTGACGAGCGGGCGACGGCCAAAGGCATTCTCGATCGCCTGAAATGGCTGCTCGACGACCCGAAACCGGGCGACGAACTCATCTTCTACTACAGCGGTCACGGCGCCAAGATTCCGCAATATGGCGAGGACTTCGAGCCGGACCATCAGGTCGAGGTACTGGTACCCTGGGATTTCGACTGGACGCCAGAGAAGGCGATTTCCGACGACCAGATATACGGCCTCTATAGCCAACTGCCCTATGAATGCCGCCTGATCATGATTTTCGATTGCTGCCATTCCGGTGGCATTCATCGGGATGGCGCCCATCGGCCGCGCGGATTGACGCCGCCTGACGATATCCGCCACCGCGAACTGAAATGGGACATCAAGAGCCAGATGTGGGTGAGCCGGGACTTCAACCGGATCAACGAGACGTTCACGCGCCAGAAGGAAACAGCCATCGAGTATTTCGGCCACAACGGCGCGACCAAGCGCCTGGGCCGGGCGGCCATGCTGCGCGGCCTCTCTGCCAGGGAGTATGATCGGCTGAAGAAGGGGCGGAGGCGGAAGCAGCCGATCGGGCCCTATCTGCCGCTGATCATCGAGGCCTGCGGCGAGGAGCAGTTGTCCTACGAGTACCGGCATGGCGCTGTCAGCTACGGCGCCTTCACGTTTTCGCTGGCCAACATCCTGCGGCGCGAGAACGCAGCCAAACGGTCAATCAGCTTCGAGCGGCTCGTCGCCAAGACCAGGGCGCAACTCGCCGAGCTCGAGTACGATCAAACGCCGCAGATCCTGGGACCGACCGCCGTACGGCGCCAAAAGGTGCCGCTGCTGGCCCGGTAAAGGGAGCGCAGGCATTGGCCGGATCAAATGAAGACGGGTCGGAAACCATGGGCTTCCGACCCGTTCAAAACTGGCTCCCCGGGCCGGATTCGAACCAGCGACCAACCGGTTAACAGCCGGTCGGACACAAAGCATTCCGGACAACATCGCATCACAGTCGAGCCCGCAGAATCGCGGAAAGTCATTGCTATTGGCCCGTTTCTCGACAACACTCGAAATCAGGGAATAACAGCGGCTAACGGCTCATTTTGTTGTCCCGGCGTTGTCCTTGTTGTCCCGAGTGTCCTTAGAGGAGCAACCGGCATGGGCAAACATGCTCTCACCGATCGCAAGGTCAACTCATCGTTGAAGGCGCCAAAGGGAAAGCGCCTGATGCTTCCTGACGGCGTGGTGCCGGGCATGTGGCTCAGGGTCACAGACGCCGGCTCGAAGAGCTACGTGCTGGTGGCGCGCTTCCCCCTCAATCCGAAACACCCGACGCCGCGCTCCCTTGGCGAAGTCGGGGCGATCACGCTGGCCGATGCCAGGGACAAGGCCCGGGCATGGCTGGAGCTGATCCAGCGCGGGATTGACCCGAGGGAACAAGAGGCCCGCCAACGCGCCGAGGAAGAGCGGAAGAGGGCCGAAGAGGCGGAGCGCAAGGCGAACACCTGGGCCGTGGTGGTAGTCGACTATCTGCAGCGCCGCGCGTCGAAGCTGGCGAAGGCCGGCGAGGCGAAGTCGGTCCTGCAGGGCGAGATGGGCAAGCGATGGAGCGACAGGCCCATAACGGACATCACGTCGGACGACATCGGCGCCGCGATCTTGGCCATCGTGGATCGCAAGGCGCCCTACCACGCCCACAATTCCTTGATCTGGATTTCCGGCTTGTTCAAATGGGCGGCGCAGCCGGGCCGCGGCTATGGGCTGAAAGAAGGCTTCAACCCCGCGAAGGCGATCGACGCAAAGACTCTGATCGGCCGCAGGAAGCCCCGCGACCGCGTCCTGAGCGATGCTGAGTTGTCCGACGTATGGCATGCGGCCGGCGAGCTCGGGCAGCCCTACGCCCCGCTGGTGCGCCTTCTGGTCTTGACCGGGCAGCGCAGGGACGAAATCGGCGAGGCGTCCTGGCCGGAGATCCAGCCCGCCGGCTGGCGTGACAATCCGAAGGCCGAGCCGTCGCTCGTGATCCCGCCGGAGCGCATGAAAATGGAAGCCGGCCACATCGTTCCGCTAGTTCCGGCCGCGGCCGATCTGTTCCGCAGCATTACGGCCGGCGAGGGAGGCGATTTCGTCTTTACCACGACAGATGGCGAGAAGCACGTAGACGGCTTTTCCAAGATGAAGGACAGGCTCGATGTTCTCATGATGCGGCGGCACGAGAGCGAGGCTAGGGCCCGTCCTGGGCAAAGCCTGGCCGTCTCCATCACGACGCAGCGCGCGGCCAAGGGCAAGACCGTGAAGCTGGTCGCAACGGGGCACGCTCCGTTCAAGGAAACCGATGTTGGCCGCATCGTCGGCATTAGGCACGGCGAGAGTTGGGGCTATTGCCGCGTGACTGAGATCACGTCGCCAAAACAGGCTGAGGCGCGCATTCTGACCGCGTTTGGATCGGCCGCGCCATCCGACGTGTGGGCGTGGGGGCCGACGCATTGGGAGTTTCACGATCTCCGCCGCACGGTGCGGACGCGGCTATCCGGGTTGAAGGTCGAACAGCACGTGCGCGAGCGGGTAATCTCGCACTCCCGGAAGGGTGTCGAAAAAAACTACGACTGGCATGAGTATCAGGACGAGAAGCGGGACGCGCTGCAGCAATGGGCCCACAAGCTGCTGAGCATCGTCGAGCCGGCGCCGGCGACCGTCACGCCGATCGACCAGGCGCGGAGTGCGCGCGGCAGGAAGGCGAGGGCGTCGTGAGCGCGCCCTGGACGGATGATGATCTCGAGACGCTGGCGTGGCTTGTCGAACGCTATGGTGCCCCGAGCGTGACGGAGAAGGCCAAGGCGAGCGGCAATGGGCGCGGACATCCGCCGGGCAACCGGGGCGATATGCTGGCAGTCTGGACGGCGGTCGAATTCTTGATGCGGCGTGACGGCATATACAAGACCGCGGCGTGCGACCGCATCGCCGCGTTCGCCAAAAAGCTCTTCGGCGCCGAGGTGACAGGCTACGGCACGTCGTCGCTGGCGAAGCTGCATACCGAGGCAGAGAGGTACTACGAGGGTCGGCCGAGGGAGCGCGCGTTCACAGAGAAAACGTCACTTGCCGAGGCGATCGCAACGTATCCGCGCAACTCCGTTCTCATCCCGCTCCGGGGTCCGGAGGGGCAAAGAATGCTTGCCGGTGAGTGGGACGTTCCGCCGGACGTGTGGCCGCTGTTCGCGGAAATGCCCAACGGAAAGAAACCGCGCGAATAGCTTCCGAAACTTCCTTTTGCGTATCCGCGCTCCATGTAGATAATTCCGCGTCACGTCCAACGAACCGGAGCGACGTGATGCAACTCCCGACCTATCTGAAGTTCAGCGACCTCAAAGCGCAGGGCATCGTCAACAATCGGATGACGCTGAGCCGCTGGATTCGCGACCATGGCTTTCCCAGGCCCGTGGCGCTCGGCCCCAACACTGCCGTCTACATCGAGGCCGAAGTGAAGGAATGGCTGGACCAGCGCGCCGCCGCGCGCGCGGCCCGCGCGGCGTGATGGTGGCTTCGATCGAGTTTCACCATGACGCGACTCGCCCGCCGATCGGCCGGTAGCACTCGACCAGGTGGCGAGCTGATCCTGATCCCTAAGCAGCTTCGCATGGAGTGGACCGACGCGATGGCGCTCGATCCCGATCTCTCGGATAAAGCATTGCGAGTCGGATGCATCATCGGCTCGCATTTCAACCGGCACAGGGGCGATACGTTCATGCGGCAGGAATCGATCGCTGCCGCGATGCGGGCTGGCCTCCGCACCGTGCGCCGCGCCATCGCCGAGCTCGAGGCCCGCGGCTATCTCATCGTGCAGCGCCGCGATCTCGGTCAGCGCGCCGACGGCCGGCGCGTCTATGGCGGAAAGGGCGTTGCGAACGTCTACCTGCCGGCCTTCGAGCGGTGCCAGGTGGCCGCGACCAACGCCGGCCGGCGTCTCGCTGATCGCATCGACGAGGCATGGAAAAGCGTGCATGAGCATGCACGCATTCGCCGGGGAAAGGATGCACCGGCGTGCGTCCTTTCCGGGTCGGAAGGACGCACCGGCGTGCGTCCTTTGCCTCCTCCAATGGAGGCCACGGGTGGCCTCCATAAACCCCCCAATGGAGGCCACGGGTGGCCTCCATTGGGCGAGGATAGGAGGCCAAATCCGGCCGCAATGGAGGCCACGGGTGGCCTCCCTACCCTTACAGATACTTCGTATCTGAACCCTGCACGCGAGCGCGCGCGCGAGGGCGCGGCCGATGCTGCGCCAGGGCAAGGGAACCATCTTGGCCATGCCGGCGCTCTGCTCGCGGAAATGCTCGGCAGGAAGAACGAGCACGCCTTCGCCACCTGGTTCCGTGACGTCAAGTTCGAGCGCGTCGATGAGGAAACGCTGACGCTCTCCGCCACTGCGTTCGTCCGAGAGAGGATCATCCGCGACTATGCCGAGTCCGTCATCGCCTGCTGGAGGCGCGCAGGCTTCGCGATCTCGCGCCTCGAGATCGAAGTGAGGAAGCCAAGATGACTGACACAGCAGCCGTCCAGTTCGAACAGCCGCACGCGCTCGGTCCTGCTGGCGACCGCCTCCGGGAGCGCATCGGCGATGTGATGTTCCGGGCGTGGTTTCGGGATGCCTGGATCGAGAGCAACACCGGCGCGACTGTCCGCGTCGCGATCGCTGGCCGCTTCGCCCGAGACTGGATCGCGAATCACTACGGCGATGCGTTGCTGGACTGCTTTCGCCGGGAGAGCCCGAGCTGCGAACGCGTTGAGATCGTCGTGCGGCCAGCGAGGGCAACGGCATGAGCGCCAATCTCCTCGCGCACGCAGCTGAAGTGCCGAGCCTGTGGCGCACCGTCGCGGTCGGCGAGACCTTCCATGTGCCGCAAGGCATTCACGCGGCGACCCGCAACGCCAATTACTACAAGCGCAAGTATGGGCACGAGTTCGCGTGCCGCAAGGCCGAGGACGGCGCCGGCACGATCGTGAGGCGGGTCCGATGATGCGCTTCGCGCCGGGGGAGGGTGGGTCAAAAGTCTGGAGCGCGCCGATTCCGGACCGGTGGGGCTGTCACGCGCAGATTTTTTTCGCGGCTGACGTGATTTTCGAGGCCTTCCGAGGCCTCTGCGTTCCAGCCGCGCGAGCCGCTCTCAAAAACTCGAGTCAGCAGAGTCGCTTAGATGCGCAGCATCTAGAGCGTGCGGTGGAGCTGCGCCGGCGCCGCCGATTATTTTGCCGGCGCATCGAATCTAAACGATCAACATCACGGAGGTGGACCATGGATCGGAACATCGAAGACGAACAGGCGAAGCAAGCGATCTTCATCGTGAGGTCAGCAATCGATCTGGCGGGCAAGCGGGGTGTGTCTGCGTCGATTCTCATGCGAGAGCTCGCAGCGGCGGCGGCGATCGGCCAGGTGCAGCTGGTCGGGTCGGAGATGGCGGCGCGGTGCTTTCGCGAGCTGGGCGACAAGATCGAGTCCGGCGCGTTCGATGCAATCGGGACCGATCAGGTGCGGCATTGACGACTCTATACGACGGCATTGACGCGACGGAGGCGAATCGGTGACGGTTGCGACAGGGCATGCCGGGCGCTGCCTAGAGACGGGAGAACCCCGCCTCGCCTGGATCACGTGGCATGTCGGGCGCTGCCACACCCAGTCGCAACCGGTCGAACGCGCAATGAGCGCGTGAGACTACCGTGTAACAACGGCGGCGATTGGGGTGTGCACGCGATGCCTTCCGATCCCGCCTCAGAAAAGAGGCAAATCTCCATGAGTAAATCCAGACTACCAGCGGTATCGCTTGCCGTGCTTTGCGCTGCGGACCGTCCGGCCGGCGTCATCGGCACCGTGCGCAACGATGAGGGTGACGTTAGCGCGCGCCTCATGCGCACGCTGGCGGAGGTGAAGGTGGAACTCACGCGCGTCGGCGATGAGCAGGCCAAGAAGATCGAGAAGCTCGAAGACAGAATCGACGCGCTCCAGACCCGCAACGAAGATCTCGAGAAGGTGGTCGCCGCGCGTACCGGCGTCCTCGCCCGCCTGAGGTATGGCGGCGCGTCCGCCAGCTCGTTCGTTGCTGCGCTCGAGCCGGACGTGTTGCGCAATGCGGCGAAGGGCTGCGAGGCTCACGGCCGGTCGCGCTTCACGGTCAACGCGGCGATCCTCTCGGGCCCGCCGAACGGCCCCAGCGGCGCGCGCGATCATCGGCCGGAGATCATCGGCCCGGCGCAGCGTGCGGTCCGCGTCCGCGATCTCATGACGGTCACTACCACGGGCTCGGGCACAGTCGAGTACAATCGCGAAACCGGCTTCACCAACAACGCCAGGCCGGTGACCGAGGGCGAGGAGAAGCCGGAGTCCACGCTCACGTTCGAGCTGGTGACCGCGACGCCCATCACCATCGCGCACACAACGCGAGCGTCGAAGCAAATCCTCGCCGACGAGCCCCGGCTGCAAAGCTTCCTCGATGGCCGCATGCGATATGGCGTCCAGCTCAAGGAGGACCAGCAGCTTCTCTTCGGGAGCGGCACGGGACAGAACCTGTCGGGCCTGACGATCGACGCGACGGCGTTCGCCGCGCCGACCGGCCTCAGCTTGACGAGCAAGGCCGACTTCATCGGCGCGGCGATCGCTCAGCTCCGGGCGATCGACCATGAGCCGGACGGCATCGTCATGCATCCGACGGACTGGCAGCTGATCCTCCAGGAGAAGGCCGAGGACGGGCACTATTTGATTCCTGGCGGTCCCCTCTCCACCGCGGAGCCGATGCTGTTCAAGAAGCCTGTCGCTTTGAGCACGGCAATGGAGCGCGACAAGTTCTTGGTCGGGCAGTTCGCCATCGGCTGCGAGCTATTCGAGCGCGAAGAGACCGCGGTCGAGATCAGCACCGAAGATCGCGACAACTTCGTGAAGAACCTCGTCACCGTGCGTGCCGAGGAGAGGGTTGTTCTCGCGACGTATCGTCCGGAAGCGTTCGTGTACGGCGACTTCGGCCTCATCACCTGAGGTGTAAGCAGCCCCTCAGGTCCTGCGCTGTTTCATCGCTTGGCGCGCAGGCGG
>NZ_QORW01000002.1 GCF_003574735.1 Dongia deserti | reverse complement strand
AAACCCTCTGATACCTGATTACTGATACCTGATCCCTGGATCGCGGGGTGGAGCAGCCCGGTAGCTCGTCAGGCTCATAACCTGAAGGTCAGAGGTTCAAATCCTCTCCCCGCAACCACATTCTTGGACCACCATCCGAAGCCGCTGACCGGTCCGCCCACGGTAGACCAGAGGGTCTCGTCCCACATCTCCCAGTCCTTATAGAGCCCGATATAATGCCCGCGCACCTCTGCCCGCAGGTAACCGTTGGCGCTCGGATGGAGCTTGATCTCGCCGCCTGTAACGCTGGCGATGAGCTGCCGTAGGGCAGGGATGTCGTCGGCGTCGAAGTCTTCCACGCCGGCCAGCTTCCGCCTATACCTTTCGACCAGCGACGGCAGCGCCTCGACGACGGTCTCCATCGTCATCCCAGCGTTGGACACGCGTTGAAGCTGATCGCGCTCCGACTCCAATCTCTCCAGTTCCGCCTTCGTGGATCCCGTGATAATGCCCTGCCTGAGCGCGGCGAGGATGTTGCCAATTTCCTTCTCGACCTCGATCAGCCGCGTCTTCCTGATCAGCTCAGCCTTGCGCCGCTCGCGCTTCTGATCCGCGGCCAGCCTCTTGGCGCGTTCGGCGAAACCCGACAGGTGCTCCTGCGTGAACAGGTCGTGCCGGAGCGTGTAGAGCAGCCGGCGCTCCAACAGGTCGCGCTTGACGCGCAGGCCGTTAGAGCAGCCGGCGTGATTGCGGTGGTTGCTGCACGCGTACTTGCCGTTGCTGATGGCGACGTAGTTCTCGCCGCAGACGCCGCACTTCAGCACACCTGAGAACAGGTGCTTCGGCCCGCCGCCAACCCGCGCGCGAGCGTGCAGCGCCTCCTTGATCTTTCTGCCAGCGTCGTACGTCTGCTGCTGCCGCGCCTTCACCTTATCCCACAGTTCTTGGTCAACGATGCGCAGCTCCGGCGCATCGTTGACCACCCACTCCGACTCCGACTTCTCGCGCCGCACGAGCTTGAACCGATCGGGGTTGCGCGGGTCGTCATACACCTCGTCGAACGTCGCGCGGTTCCAACGACGCTTGCCGATGTAGATCTCGTTGTTGAGAAAGCCGACCTTGCCCTCGGCCGCGTATATAGCGGTGTGCGACCAGCTGCCGCCGCGCGCGGTCCGTACTCCCAGCTCGTTAAGTTTGCGGGCGATCATCTGCGGAGACCAGCCGTCTGCATACCAGGTGAAGATCTGGCGAACCCAGCGCGCCTGCTCGTCATTGATCGCCAACCGGCGGGCGGTGATCAGCGGACGCCCGTCCGCGTCCTTCCGAACCGGGTCTTCCTCGATGATCGTACGATAACCATAGGTCCGGCCGCCCGTGTTCTCGCCTTTGAGTGCCTTGCCCATCAGACCGCGATGAGTTTTCTTCGCTAGGTCCTTGATGAAGACCGAGTTGATGATGCCGCGCACGCCCTCCTGGACGTCCGCGCTCTCGGCCAGACTATCGAAGCCATCTGACACGCCGATGACGCGAATGCCCCGGCTTTTCAGCTCGCGGATCAGGCGGCCGAACTCGATCTTATCCCTGGAAAGTCTGCTCAGGTCATCGACGATCAGCACGTCGAACCGCGCGGCCCGGGCGGCGGCCAACATCGCCTGATAGCCCGGCCTGTCGGTGACGGTGCCGGAGATGCCCCGGTCCTCGAACACGCGCGAGATCGCCCAGCCCTGTCGGTCGGCATGGGCGCGGCAGTTGCGCAGCTGGTCTTCGATCGAGGCTTCCTTCTGGCCGAGAGTCGAGTAACGCGCATACGCCGCCACGATCGGCGCTCGGTCAGTCATCCTCGTCCTCGCCGTCGAACAGGCAACTCAGCGGCGCGCGCTCGTCGCCGCAGCGGCCCAGGTCGATCTCGTGGTCGTCGCGAATCGTCCCGATGTCGCGCCCGTTCATATCCTCGATCACCAGCGTGCGGTCGTTGAGACGCCTGATCGTGCCCAGGTTCCTGCCGACATCATCCTCGATGATCCAACGATCGCGAAAGCCCGGCCTGATGGTGATCTGCTCGTCCGCAACCGCAGGCGCGCAGATCAGGCCGAGCACGCCTACCAGGATCAATCGTCTATCCATTCCGCAATTATAAACCGGTGGTTCGACCGCCTTTCGAGAATTTGCCAACACCTTCGAAGATTGTGAAAACGGCGGCAACCCTAGATCGGGCCGCCGCCGCTCCCGGTTAGCGCTTCTGTTGACGCTTATCCGCAACGATGGCGTTGAAAAAGACCATCAGACCCATCGCGAGAACCTCGCGATGGAAGTGATACCCCTGCTGTCTTGCCATCTTGTTCAGCCGCTGCAGCTGCCCGCGCGCCTTCAACTTCACCGCCTGTTCGTCCAGGATGTTGACGCGCCTAAGGCTGGTACCGAAAACGCGGCTGGCGGCGACGATCAGATTGATGTCATCGACGCTAAAGAACTTGCATGCCTTGGCCAGCACCTTCTCGGTGCTGTTCACGAACACAAACAAGGCCTTCACACGGTTTCCCATCACCGCACCTCCTTAGTTGCCGTCCAGCCAAGCGTGGTACTCGGCGTGCCGGTTGACCTCAGCGTCGACGTACGCGGCGAGCGCCAGGGCCTCCTCGTTTTCGTAGAACCAGACCTCGCGCTCGTGCGCGATGTCGCGCAGCTTGATCAGGCACTGCTTGTACTCGACGTCGAACTCCAATCCTTCGGACGCGTCATAACAACCCGGATGCGGCTGCCCGAGGGCAAACTGCATCGCGAAAAGCTTGTCGAACCCGTAGGTATTCTTGTGCTTCTCCACGGCCTCCAGCACGTCGGAGTGATCAGCGGCGATGCCGATGATCCGATCGATGTTGGTGTTGGTCTTAGTAGTCTTAGCCTTAACCATGTTCGTGTTTCCTCAAAAAGAGTTGCATCCGCCGAACACCATGCTCGACAGAGGTCGCGACCGATGACGGTCGCCTTTCTTCTTTCTGGGGATGCGCCTCTCTGGGCGCGCTGATTACTTAAGACCGACTCGAACGGCGGTCAAGGCATGATGCGGTGGGGTTAGCGAATGCTAAAGATGCCGAACGAAAGCTAAGTATCTTTAGCCTTCGTACCGAGAGTAGAACCGAGCAGAGGGACTAATGAACCGTCGCCGTGGCCTCTAGAGGCCAGGGTCGCAGGCGGTACAGCTCGAAGGTCAGGCCGTTGAACCAGCCGGCCTGCCAGTAGAACGACGCGGGCGAATTTCGGTCATAGGGACACTGCCGCCGCTTGACGCCGCCGTTGTAGGCTTCGAACCCCTGCAATTCTATGATCGCCCACTCGTGTTGTTGCGCCGTCATCACGCCGCGTCATCTCCACTCGGGTCCTGGCCGTTACCGCACATCCAGGAGTGAATGCGGTTGTCCAGCACGGCGTTGGCGCTGTGGATGCGCGCGGCGCGCACCATGTTCAACCAGATTCTCGGGTGAACGTTCTCCAGCGCGCGGATGATGCGGTCCAGCCGATCGACCTCGTAGAGGTCCTGAGGCTTCTCCGACCCGGTCAGGTCTAATCGGTTCTGCAGTAATACACTGCAGAACCGATTAACGCTCAGCAGCGCCTTCATAGGCACGGCAACGGAGAACGTCACGGTGTCGGCCGTGTCGGTCGTTCCGGTGAACTCGAAGGACACCTGCGCCACGTCCTCGCCGCCCCGCTCATAGATCCAGATCCAGACTATTCGCACTTGAGAATCTTCCATGCTTATTCCATCCCGGCGTCTCCGACGCCGCCGCAGCCTGTGCACAGCCGGTTGCCGACGTGCCAGCTCAAGAAGGTCTTGCCGCAGCGCAGGCACCTGCGGAGCTTGCGCTGTTCCACCAGCTGCCGGCGCTCCTCGGCCAGCAGCGCCTTCGCGTCGTTGTCGTTGAGCGCGTTCCTGTTTCTCTCACCGACCGCCTTGATCAGTCCGCGACCCAGCTGCCGCAGCTCGCGCTCGGCGACGAGCGTCCGCTGCTGGTCGCGACGACGCTCGGCGAGCCAGAGATCGACGACGGACTTGAGATCGTCGATCTGTCCCTTGGTGACGCCGTCCTTTGTTTCGACGTCGAGGTCCCGCAGGAACTGCTCCGTGATGTAGGGCTTAAGCCCTAGCGCCCGGGCGACGTTGCAGATACCGCGAATCGTGCCGGGGGGCGGGGGCGGGAGCCCGGGCTTGGTGTTCCGGGATTCCAGCCAAGTCTGTGCAAGAACCTTAAGTTCTTGCACGTGCTCCTCGGTGAACCAGACCTCCTTGCCGCGCTTGATCCGGGCCACGCGGTCGTGGTGCTCTCGTAGGAAGCGCACGGTCTCGGGCACCGTTAGGCCCAGCAGCATCGGCAGGTCCTGGCGCGGGTGCACTTCAGCGTCGGCGCTCGCGCTTCTTCTTCGGCGTTCCCGGTCCGACGCCGATGCTGCGCGTCCGAGGATCGATGCTGCTCCAGTTGCGCGGCTGCTTCGGCGTGCCGGGACCGACGCCTATCGTCTGCGCTCTGGGATCGGACGCTGTCCGGGTGCGCTTGCTGCTCTTGTTCATGTTCAAATCGCTCCTGTTCAGCTTGAGTGTGTTCAATAGTCTCGCCTTCGCTCGGCTCATTCCTGCTGCTCCTTGCCGTGCTTCTTCTGCCACTGCTGATACGGGTTCGGCTTGTGCTTCAGCGGCAGTTCTTCCCAGGCCTTGAAACCGTGTTCGCGGATAAACGCGCTCTTGGCCGCGGTGCTCACTAGGTCTTCCTTGAAGCGAATCTTGGATTCGGTCTTGAAGCGGCCGTGCGAGTCACGAGACGAGCCGGTGCTGCCGCCGCCGTTCGATGCGGCAAAGTAGTGGGGATGCGTGGTCTTCAGGGAGGACAGCCACTCTTCGGGCTTGAGCAGCGCAGACGGATCGTTCAGGTCGTCGCCCGTGGCGCTGCGCGGAACGAGCTTGCCGTCGCCGGCCACCTTGAAGACATCGTGGGCACGCCGCATTACGTCTTCTAGTGCCTCGGGCCGCACGCCGGAGGTGCCGGCGAGGGCGGCGATGTGCTTCTCGACCAGCGTCTGGGTGAGACGTTGGTTCAGGTGCTCGGTGCGTTCTTGCGCGAGACGTTCGGCGATCTCGTTCACCTTCTCGGGCGGAACGAGCTTGCTGAGTTCCTGGGCCATGCGATCTTTCTCTCGTGCGAGAGAGAGGTTGTTCTCCCGGAACTCGTCGAGCTTGGCCTTCGAGGTAGCGCCCTCGACGCTCAGACGGAACGAGCCGTCTTCCTGCTTGTCGTAGAGACCTTTGATGCCCTCATCCAGGGCATCAAAGGTCTCTGGTTCAATGGTGTACTTGACCGCGCCCCTGAGGTTCGGTGTCCGCCCCGGCCAGCTGCCTACTCTTGCTCTCTTCGCCATTCTTTGCCTCGCTAAAAACGAAAAGAGCGCGACGGATTTTGAACCCGCAACGCGCTCTTCTTTCTGGTCTTAATTATTAACAAGGTTGAGAACGAATGTAACTAGCTTTCCTGCTCGCTCAGGCGGCCAGCAGCAGCGACACGACGGGCGTGAGCCAGAGATCGGCCGGTCCATGAATATTGTTTCGTTTCCCCGCAACCAACTCCAACGAACACGCATCCGATCCAGAAAACCAGCATGTCCGTAACAGCGCGTCTCGTCGCCTGTTGTGCGGAGCGCTGTCCACCGCGCCGCGCCGCGACGGGAGGAACCGTAGGTGTCTGAAGGCTATTGCGAGCCCTGCGGGCGCGAGCGCTAGGATTCACCAAATCGTCGCGCGGGCGTCGTCGCTCTGGCCGGGGCACCGCGCTAACCGGGCCATGGAATGAGTCCTCAAGGAGGCTGTCCGATGGTGGGCTTTCGCTGGCTTTCCTTCGCTGTTCTCATGTTCGCCAAGCTGCCGGCGCTTGCCGAGGAAGCGGGTCCTCCGATGGGCACGTCCGAACTCATCCAGCGCTTTCAGATCAAGGAAGCACGCCAGGGCGTCGGCGTCGATGCCGATGCGTTCTACGCCGTCGACAACACGGTGATCGCCAAATACGACAAGAAGACCGGCGCCCTCATCGCCAAGTGGGAGGGCGACGCGGATGGTTTGACGATCCACCTGGACAGCGCGGCAGTAGTAGATGGCAAGCTGTACGCTGCTCATTCCAACTATCCGGCATGGCCGATGACGAGTTCGATCGAGATCTGGGACGCCGCGACGATGAAGCACATCGAAAGCCACAGTCTCGGCAGCGCGCGTGGCTCGCTCACTTGGCTCGACCGCGACGCAAACGGGATCTGGTGGGGCGCCTTCGCAAACTACGACCGCGTGTCTGATAAGAGTCCGCTCGCCTATGGCAACAAGTACAACACGCAGCTCGTGCGCTTCGACGCCAACTGGCGCGTGGCCGAAGCCTGGGTATTTCCGGACGCGCTGGTAGAGAAGTTCGATGACATGAGCAATTCCGGCGGCTCCTGGGGCCCGGACGGCAAGCTCTACGTCACGGGCCACGACAATGCCGAACTCTATATCATGGATCTGCCCACGATAGGCTCGGAGCTGAAATGGGTCGGCACCATCCCGGCCGAGATCGCCGGGCAGGGCATCGCTTTCGATCACAGCCAGCCCGGCGTGGTCTACGGCGTCATCCGCAAGAAGGAAGGCAGCGAGGTCACTGTCAGCCGCGTGACACCGCCTGTCGTCAACTGAATCCTGCAGCGACGGAGCAGACGCTTCGCGCTACAGACTACTGATCTGATACGCCGCCTTGTCCAGCCAGTCGCGACTGATCTCCACGCCCCAGCCGGGTCCGTCCGGAATCTGCACCTTGCCGTCGCGCGCAATAAGCGCCGGCTCGTAGAGGCCGCTGTCCCACGGGTAGTAGTCGGCGCCCTCGATCGAGAACTCCACATACGGGCCGGCATTCTCGATCGCGCCCATGAGATGCAGTGTGAAGACCGTCACCAGCGACTGGTTGGCGGAATGCGGCGTGACGGGCAGGCCGGCGGATTTCGCCATCTCCACGACCTTCAGCGTGCGATTGATGCCGCCGAGGTAACAGACGTCCGGCTGTAGCACATCGACCGCGCGCATCTCGATCGCGAAGCGCCACAGAGCGAGATCGCAATCCTGCTCGCCGCCGGTGACGTCGAGATCGAGCGCGTCGGTCACCTGCTTGGTCCAGTGATACTCCCAATAGGGGCACGGCTCCTCGAAATGGCAGATGCCGTGATCCTCGAGGAAGCGGCCGATCTCGATCGCCTTCTTCGGCGTGTAGCCGCTGTTCGCATCCACCAGCAGGCGCGCGGAGGGGCCGAGCGTCTTGCGGATCAGCGGAACGATCTCATCAGTGCGGCCCGGCCATTCATCCTCGTCATGGCCGCATTCCTTGCCGATGCGGAACTTGAACGCGGTGTAGCCGTGCTCGTCCCTGAGTCGGACAAAGCGCGCCGCTTCGTCCTTGGGCGTGATCTCGCCGCGCTTCATGCTGGATGCATAGACCGGGAACGGCCTCGGCTTGCCGCCCAGCAGCTCGCAAACGCTTTTCCCCGCGCGCTTGCCGCGCAGGTCCCACAGCGCGGTATCGAGCCCGCACAGGGCACGCATCAGGTACGAGCCGGGAAACTTATGCTCCCGCTCAGGAATTGAGTCGGTCAGGGCTGCGATGTCATCGGCGTCGGCGCCGAGCGCCCAGCGCGCCACTTGCCGGTGGAACACCTGGCAGGTGATGTCCGCATTGTAGGGCGATACTTGCCCCCAGCCCTGCATTCCGTCTTCGGCCGTTACGCGCACGAAGCCCACGAAAGGCGTGCTGAAGGTTTCCAGGCTCTTGATTTTCACGGTGGGGACCCATGAGACAAAGGAAAGATGGCTTGGACGGGCATGCTATCGCGTTCCGCGGCGTTTCGCTAATCTCCGCCGCAGAGGGCGAGCCAACGGCAGAGGCATCATGTCCAATCACCTGAAGTTCTACATCAACGGCGCCTGGGTGGATCCGGTGACGCCGCGCAAGCTGGACGTCATCAACCCCGCGACGGAAGAGCCGTTCACCGCGATCTCCATCGGATCCGCGGTGGACGTCGACCGCGCGGTCGCAGCCGCCAGGGCCGCCTTCCCGAAATATTCGCAGACCAGCAAGGCCGAGCGCGTGGCCCTCGTGAAGCGCATCGTCGCCTGCTATCGCGCGCGCATGGAGGATATTGCCCAGGCAGTGTCCGCCGAGATGGGCGCGCCGATCGCCATGGCGCGGGACAGCCAAGCCGCCGCCGGACTGGCGCACCTGGAATCGACCTTGAAGGCGCTGGAAGCATTCGAGTTCGAGGAAGGCCGTGGCAGCACGCGCATCGTGCGCGAAGGCATCGGTGTCGTAGGCTTGATCACGCCGTGGAACTGGCCGCTGAACCAGATCGCCTGCAAGGTCGCGCCGGCGATCGCGGCTGGCTGCACCATGGTCCTGAAGCCGAGCGAGGTAGCGCCGATCACCGGCATCATCTTCTCCGAAGTGATGCATGAAGCCGGCGTGCCGGCGGGCGTCTACAACATGGTCAATGGCGACGGCCCGTCGGTCGGCTCCGTCATGTCGGCCCATCCCGGCATCGACATGATGTCCTTCACCGGCTCGACCCGCGCCGGCATCCTCGTCGCCAAGGCAGCTGCCGACACCGTGAAGCGTGTCGCCCAAGAATTGGGCGGCAAGTCCCCCAACATCATCCTGCGCGACGCCGATCTCGCCTGGTCGGTCACGAAGGGCGTGCAGAGCTGCTTCAACAACAGCGGCCAGTCCTGCAATTCACCGACGCGCATGCTGGTGCCGCGCGAGCTGCAAGCCGACGCGCTCGCCATCGCCAAGCGGAGTGCGGAAGCGCACAAGGTCGGCGACCCACGATTGGAGGGCACGAACCTCGGCCCGGTGGTAAGCGAGGTGCAGTTCAACAAGATCCAGGCGCTTATCGAGTCCGGCATCAAGGAGGGCGCGACGCTGGTCACTGGCGGCACCGGAAGGCCGGAAGGATTGAACCGCGGCTATTACGTGCGCCCGACCGTGTTCGGCGATGTGCGTCCGGAGATGACGATCGCGCGCGAGGAGATCTTCGGGCCAGTCCTCTCGATCATGCCATATGACAGCGAGGAGCAGGCGATCGAGATCGCCAATGACACGCCGTACGGCCTCTCCGCCAACGTGGAATCGAAGGACATCGAGCATGCGCGCCATGTCGCGCGGCAGTTGCGCGCCGGCCAAGTGAAGATCAACTATCCCGCCTGGGACACCTTCGCGCCCTTCGGCGGTTACAAGCAGTCCGGCAACGGCCGCGAATATGCCGATTGGGGCATCCACGACTTCCTGGAAGTGAAGGCCATCATCGGCTACGGCGCGTAAGCCAGCGGAGACTGGAACGCGAACGGCCAACCGACTCTGTCAGGGGATTTGAGGGTGATCGAGTATGACTACATCATCGTCGGCGCGGGGTCGGCGGGGTGCGTGCTGGCGAACCGGCTCACGGCGAGCGGGCGGCATCGCGTGCTGCTGCTGGAGGCGGGGCCGTCGGATCGGCGTTTCTGGATCCAGGTGCCGATCGGCTACGGCAAGACCTACTACGATCCGACCGTCAACTGGATGTACCAAAGCGAGCCGATCCCCGGCCTCGGCGGTCGCGTGAATTACTTCCCGCGCGGCAAGGTGCTGGGTGGCTCCAGCTCCATCAATGCCATGGTCTATTCGCGCGGGCAGGCCGGCGATTTCGACGATTGGGCCGCCTTGGGCAATCCCGGCTGGAACTGGCAGGACGTGCTGGCGCTCTACAAACGCATGGAGGATCACGACCTAGGCGCCAGCGCGCATCACGGTGCCGGCGGCCCGCTGCATGTTAGCGTGATCGACAAGGCGATGCATCCGCTGACCAAGCTCTATGTGAAGGCTGGGCAGGAAGCGGGGCTCGCCTACAACCCCGATCTCAACGGCGGAACGATCGAAGGTGTCGGGTTCTATCAGATCAACACCCGCGACGGGTTCCGCATGTCGGCCGCGCGTGCCTATCTCTGGCCCGCACGCAAGCGGTCCAATCTGCGCGTCGAGACCGAAGCGCTCGCAACCAGGATCCTGTTCAAGGGCAAGCGTGCCATCGGCGTGGCGTATGAGCAGCGCGGGCAAGTGCACGAGGCGCGAGCGGCGAGGGAAGTGATCCTGTCGGGCGGATCGATCAATTCGCCGCAACTGCTGCAGCTGTCGGGCGTCGGTCCTGAAGATGTGCTGCGGTCCTGCGGTATCGATGTGCTGCATCACGCGCCAGCGGTCGGCCGAAACCTGCAGGACCACCTCTGCTTCGATCACATCTACCGCTCCAAGCTGCCGAGCCTCAACAACACCTTCCATCCCTGGTGGGGGAAGCTGTTCGCTGGCCTGCGATATGTGCTGATGCGAAAGGGTCCGCTGGCGCTCAGCGTGAATCAGGGCGGCGGGTTCTTTCGTGCGCACCCGGATTCGGCCAGGCCAGACATCCAGCTATACTTCTCGCCGCTCACCTACGAGAAGGCGCTGCCCGGCGTCAGGGCGTTAACCAGGACGGACCCGTTCCCGGGTTTCATCATGAGCGTCTCGCCCTGCCGGCCCAGCAGCCGCGGCCATCTGCAGATCCGCTCAGCCGATCCGCGCGAGGCGCCAGCAATCCATCCAAACTATCTTTCCACCAACCATGATGTCGAAGAGCTGCTGGCGGGCGCGCGGTTCCTGCGCCGGCTGGCCGCGACACCGACCATGAAGGCGCTGATCGCGGAAGAACTGAAGCCCGGTCTATCCGTTCAGAGCGACGAGGAGCACGTCGCGGATATCCGCGCGCGCTGCTATTCCGTGTTCCATCCGGTCAGCACCTGCCGCATGGGACCCGATCCCTCTCAGTGTGTCGTCGATCCTCGGTTGCGGGTCCACGGGCTCGATCGCCTGCGCGTGGTCGACGCCTCGATCTTTCCGACCGTCACCTCCGGCAACACCAATGCGCCTGCCATCATGGTCGGCGAGAAAGGCGCCGATCTGGTGCTGGCCGACGCCGGCTGACCAGCCCGGCGGGGGTTGAGGGAATCCCATCAAGTTGCGCTCTTCCGGCCCTGGGGCGCCAGGCTACCATGATCCGGCTGGGAGCATAAGAATAACGGGTGGGGGAGGCAGGATCGGCGGGCGCAGCGGCGCGGGTGCCGGATCCTTCAGACGGCAGGGCACACTTCAATCAACATCCTCCACTGAATTGCAAGCGAGCGGCGCCGTGGCCTCGCGTGAGGCCGGCCGTTGTGGGGCAACTGAGCAAGCCGACAGGAGGATACGATGAAAATACTCCGTAAGTTGATGATGCTGGCGGCAGCCTGCGTGATCGCGCCGGCATTGGCGCACGCCGAGACGCGCGTCGTGTTCGTGACCCATGGCCAGGCGGCGGACCAATATTGGTCCGTGGTCAAGAAGGGCATGGACGAAGCGGCGGAGACCCTGAAGGTCAAGGCGGAGTATCTCGCACCCGAGACCTTCGACATGCCGGCGATGCAGAAGCTGCTCGATGCGGCAATCGCATCAAAGCCCGACGGATTGGTGGTCTCGATTCCCGACGAGAACGCCATCGGCCCCCTGGTCGAGAGCGCGGTCAAGTCGGGCATCCCGGTCATCGTGATCGATTCCGGTGGCTCCGAGCTCTCACGCAAGCTGGGCGCGCTGCTCTACATGGGCCAGTCGGAATATGACGCCGGCGTCGCGGCGGGCGAGAAGGTGAAGGCGCTCGGCGCCTCCAAGGCGGTGTGCGTCAATCACGAGGTCGGCAACATCAGCCTCGATGATCGCTGCCGCGGCTTCGCCGATGGACTTGGTGCGGAAGTGCCCGTGCTGCAGGGCGTGATGGACCCGACCGAGATGAAGGGCCGCATCGCCGCGCATCTGGCGGCCCATCCCGACACCCAGTTCGTGCTGACCGTCGGCTCGGCCGGCGCGGACCCAGCGCTTGCCGCCATCGAGGAAGCGGGGCTCTCCGGCACGATCAAGACCGGAACCTTCGACCTGTCGCCGACCATCCTCAAGGCCGTGATGGACGGCAAGATGGAGTGGGGTATCGATGCCCAGCAATATCTGATGGGCTATGTCCCCGTGGTCGCGTTCGACCTGATGAAGCGCTACAAGCTGGCGCCGATCGCCGATTATCCGACGGGTCCGGGATTCGTCGGCAAGGCGGAGGCGGGCTCGGTCATCGAGCTCGCCAAGCAAGGCGTGCGTTGATTTTCCTCTCGCGAGCCGCTGGGGCCGGCCATCCTCCACAAGGTCGGCCCCAGCGGATTTTTCAGCTTTAATGAAGCAGACGAGAGGGCGCCGTTGATGGCGGTTAGCGAAGAAAGCCAGCAAAAGCGGCGTGACGAGCGCGTGCGCGAGATCGGCTTCGTGCACCAGGTGCTGCGTCGGCCGGAGTTCGGCGCCGCCGCGGGGTGCGTGCTGGTCCTGCTGTTCTTCGCACTCTTTGCAGGCGACAGTGGCCTGTTCAGCGCGCGCGGCACCGTCAACTTCCTGGAAGTCTCGGCCCAGCTCGGCATCCTCGCCGTCGCCGTGTGCTTGCTGATGATCGGCGGCGAGTTCGATCTTTCCCTCGGATCCATGATTGCCTTTGCCGGCGTCATCATCGCGATCCCCTCGACGGTGCTGGGCTGGCCGATCTGGACCTGCGTGCTCCTTGCGTTCGCGGCGGCCGTGATCGTCGGCTATGTCAATGGCTGGCTGGTCGTGAAGACGGGCCTGCCTTCCTTCATCGTCACCTTGGCGACGTTGTTCGTCCTGCGCGGCATCACGCTTGGCCTGACGCGGCTCATCACCGGGCGCACGCAGATACCGGGTATCAAGGAGCTCACCGAAGGCGACTGGCTGGCGCCGCTGTTTGCCGGCCAGTTCGGGGGCAGCGTCCTGGTCTGGCTGGCTGATCAAGGCCTGATCGACAAGCGCCCGGACGGCTTGCCGACGGTGCAGGGCATTCCAGTCTCGATCCTGTGGTGGCTCGGCCTCACCGCCGTCGCCACCTGGATCCTGCTGCAGACCCGCTTCGGCAACTGGATCTTCACCGTCGGTGGCGATGCCAATGCAGCGCGCAATGTCGGCGTGCCGGTGGCGAAGGTGAAGATCCGCCTCTTCATCATGTCCGCCTGCGCCGCCACGCTGTTCGCCGCGATCCAGGTGCTGAGCGTCGGCTCCGCCGATACCTCGCGCGGCCTGCAGAAGGAATTCGAAGCGATCATCGCGGTGGTGATCGGCGGCACGCTGCTGACCGGCGGCTATGGCTCGGCCATCGGCGCGATGTTCGGCGCGCTCATCTTCGGAGTCGTACAGATGGGCATCTTTTTTACCGGCATCGACACCGACTGGTTCAAGGCCTTCATGGGCGCGATGCTGCTCGCGGCCGTCCTCTTCAACAACTACGTCCGCAAGAAGGCGTCGGAGGCGCGCTGATGGCACCCTTGATCGAACTGCGCGACGTCAGCAAGCATTTCGGCACGGTGATTGCGCTCAACGGCGTCTCCTTCGCCGTTCGTGCCGGCGAGGTGCACTGCCTGTTGGGCGACAACGGTGCCGGCAAGTCGACCTTGATCAAGATCCTGTCCGGCGTGCATGCGCCGACTACGGGCGAGATCCGACTGCAGGATCGGCCCGTGCAATTCGCCTCGCCGCGCGATGCGCTGGATCACGGCATCGCCACGGTCTACCAGGATCTGGCGACGGTCCCGCTAATGAGCGTCGCGCGCAACTTCTTCGCAGGGCGCGAGCCGGTGGTCGGCTGGGGTCCGTTCAAGCGCATGGACTGGCCGCTGATCGAACGCGTGACACGCGAGGAGATGGCGCACATGGGCATCGACGTCCGCGACCCGGGCCAGCCGGTCGGCACGCTCTCCGGCGGCGAGCGGCAGTGCCTCGCCATCGCCCGCGCCGTCTATTTCGGCGCCAAGGTCCTGATCCTCGACGAGCCGACCTCCGCGCTCGGCGTGCATCAGGCCGCGGTCGTTCTGCGCCTGATCGTGCAGGCGCGCGCCCGCGGCCTTGGCGTCATCTTCATCACCCACAATGTCCATCACGCCTTTCCGGTGGCGGACACCATCACACTGCTCAATCGCGGCCGCTCCCTCGGCACCTTTGCCAAGGACGAGATCCGACGCGAGCGCGTGGTGGAGATGATGGCGGGCGGCAGGGATCTGGTCGACCTCGAGGCCGAGCTCGCAGCCCTGCGCCGCAACGGGGCAACGCTTCAATAGCAATGCAGGTTCCTTCATGAGCGTGACGCTGGGCATCAACCCGATCGGCTGGACCAACGATTGCATGCCGTGGCTGGGCGATTTCATTTCCCTCGATACCTGCCTTGCGGAGGCCAAGGCCGCAGGCTTTTCCGGCGTGGAGCTCGGGCGCAAGTTCCCGCGCTCCACCAAGGCGCTTGGACCGATCCTGAAGCGTCATGGATTGGCGCTGGTGTCGGGATGGTATTCCGCCAACCTGCTGGAGCGCGACGCCAAGACTGAGATCGCGGCCATGAAGGATCACCTCGCTCTGCTGCGCGGGCTGGGTGCGAAGGTGATGGTGTTCGCCGAGACGACCGGCGAGATCATCAACCAGGTCGGCGCGCCGATCAGCCGGCGACCGGTGATCAAGAGCGCCGCGGAGTGGAAGCGCCTCGGCAGCCGCTTCACCGAAGTCGCCGCGTATATGTCAGACCAGGGCATCCAGATGGCTGTGCATCACCACATGGGCACCGTGATTGAATCCCCGCAAGACGTCGATCGCCTGCTGGACAACAGCGGCGATGCCGTCGGCCTCCTGCTCGATACCGGGCACATGACGTTCGCGGGCGGCGACCCGATCGCGGTGGCGCGCAAATATGCCAGCCGCATCAAGCACGTGCATTGCAAGGACATCAGGCGCTATGCCTTGGCGGCGTGCCGGCAGCGCGATGTCAGCTTCTCCGAAGCGGTGCTGTGCGGCATCTTCACCGCGCCGGGCGACGGGCTGGTCGATTTCAAGGGCGTGTTCGACATCCTTGCCAAGGCGAAATACAGCGGCTGGCTGGTGCAGGAAGCCGAGCAAGACCCGCGCATCGCCCACCCGGCCAGCTACGCCGCCCTCGGCCGCGCGCACCTGGCGCAGCTCTGCGCGGGCGCGAAGATGAAGCTGGCAGCATAGAAGTACATAAATCGGCTTCCCTCTATTGCATTTGGCCGAGCGAGCATCGTTCTCCCTCCCCCAAGTGTGGGAGGGGAAATCAGCGTGCTCGTCACATGCGATTGCTCTGTTCCGATAAGGGTAAGGGGAGCTCCAGTGGGACGCGCCTGTACCTAACTCTGCGGCAGGTTCTCGCGCAGATAGATCGTCACGGGCGTTTCCAGCGGTACCTCGGCGTCGGGAACGCGGCGATTGTAGTGCAGCAGCAGCTGGACGGCACGCAAGGCCTCGACCTGCGGATTCTGGTCCAGCACCGCGTCCATGAGCCCGTCGGTCAGCAGTTCGCGATGCACGTCGGTCAATTCGTGGCTAATCAGCACGACGTCGCCGCCCTTACCCAGCGCCTTCAGAGCAGAGGCGATGCCGCGGCTGCCGACGGAGATGTTGTAGATGCCGCGCAGATTGGGAAAGCGCTTGAGCGCGTCGCGCGTCAGCCTTTCCGTGCGCTCCTGCTGCTCCTGGCTCTCCACCGTCGCCACCACCTCGCAGGCCGGGAAGCGCCGGCGCAGCACGCCGCGGAAGCCGCTCTCGCGCTCCTCGTGGCCAATGAAATCGTGCATACCGCTGACCACCAGGATCTCCCCGCCCCGGGAACCTAGGAAGCGTCCCATCAATTCGCCGGCCACCCGCCCGGCCACGCGATTGTCGCTGCCGACATAGGCAATGCGACCGCTGGCAGGCAGGTCGCTGGCGACGGTCACGATCGGAATGCGCTTGCTGGTCGCCTTCAGGGCCGCGCTGATGCGCGGGTGATCATAGCTTAGGATCACCAGGCCGTCGGCCTTCTCCGAGGCGCGATGAATGGCGCGGGCGACCGCCGCGGGCTCCAGGCTGTCGAAATAGTGCAGCAGGCACATGACGCGCTGTGCCTCGTAGGCGCGCTGGGCGTGCTGGAACGCGGTCTTGAGGGCGCCGTGGTACGGATTGCTGGGGTTCTGCACCAGGATCGCGATGCGCAGCCAGCGCATCGGCAGATTATCCAGTGCGCGGTCGATCTTCAGCTTGCGTGCCCATTCGAGCACGCGCCGCGCCCGCTCCTGCCGCACGCCGCCGCGTCCGTTCAGCACACGATCGACGGTCGCGACGGAGACCTGCGCCGCCGCCGCCACGTCCAGGATCGTCGTTTTCCGCTGCCCCATATGGTCAGTCTAGCTTGATGGGTTCCCCGCTCGAATTCTACTAGATGATAGGATTCCATCAAATGGCCAAACGACGGGCCGCATGTTATCTGTTTCAGCCGCCATGCGGATAGAAGTGGTGCATTCCAGCGCGATCGCGGCCGTGCAGTATCACGCGGCGCAGCAGCAGCTCGATATCGAGCTGACGAACGGCCGCGCCTATCGCTATCTCGATGTGCCACCTGAGGTGTACCAGGCCTTCATGGCAGCGGACTCGAAGGGCGGCTTCTACAATGACGAGATCCGCGACGCCTACGAGTACATGCGCCTGCGCTGATCAGAGCGGCTTGTAGGCGACGCAATCGATCTCGATCTTGGCGTCGATCATCAGCGGCGACTGCACAGTCGAGCGCGCCGGCGGCACGCCGGGGAAGTAGCTGGCATAGACCTTGTTGAAGCTCCAGAAATCGCGCGCATCGGCCAGCCAGACGTTGCACTTGATCACGTCATCCAGTGTGCAGCCGGCCTGCGCCAGGATGCGGCGCAGATTCTCGATGGTCTGCCGGGTTTGCGCGATGATGCCGCCATTGATGAGCTCGCCGTTCTCGTCATGCGCCACCTGGCCGGAGACATAGACGAAATCGCCGGCACGGATCGCGGGGCTGAAGGGCAATGCCTGTCCGCCGGCGCCGCTCTTCGGCGCACCGATCTGCACCTTCAATGACTTCTTTGCGACCGTGATTTTCGTGCCGCTCTTGGACTTGGTGGTCATCGTACCTGCTCCCCTCGCGTGCGCGCATCGCCTAGGCATCCGCTCCGCTTGACTCATCTTCCATTGTCATAAGATAGTCGAGTTGTCCATCCCCACGTAATTCATTCCAACAGGTTGGAACAGATGGACGGGGCTTTAGAGATGGAGGGAGAACCAATGTCACAGATGTTGCGCAATGCGTTGGCCGGGCTCACGGCATTGGTGGCCGTCTCGGCCGCACCCGCGCTGGCCCAGGAGCAGGGCAAGTTGGACGAGGTGTTGGCGCGCGGGAAGCTGATCGTCGGTACCGGCAGCACCAACGCGCCATGGCACTTCAAGGACGAGAGCGGAAATCTCGTCGGCTTCGACATCGACATCGCCAAGATCGTCGCCAAGGGGCTGTTCGGCGACGACACCAAGATCGAGTTCGTCGACCAATCCTCCGACGCGCGCATCCCGAACGTGACCACCGGCAAGGTCGACATCACCTGCCAGTTCATGACGGTCACGGCAGAGCGTGCTCAGCAGGTCAACTTCACCATCCCCTATTACCGTGAGGGTGTGGCGCTGCTCGTCTCCGCCAACGGCAAGATCAAGACCTATGATGAGCTGAAGGCGGCAGGCAGCGGCGTGACGGTCTCGGTGCTGCAGAACGTCTATGCCGAGGACATGGTGCACGCCGCCTTGCCGGAAGCGAAGGTCGATCAGTACGACAGCGTCGATCTGATCTACGAGGCGCTGAACAGCGGCCGCGCCGACGCAGCGGCGACCGACCAATCCTCGGCGAAATGGCTGATCGTGACGACGCCGGGCCGGTATCTGGATGCAGGCTATGGCTGGAATCCGCAGAGCTATTCCTGCGCGGTCAGGCGCGGCGACCAGGATTGGCTCAACTTCGTCAATACGACCCTGCATGAGGCCATGACTGGAGTCGAGTTCGGCACCTACTCAGCATCGTTCAAGAAGTGGTTCGGCGTCGATCTGCCACCGCCGGCCATTGGCTTCCCGGTCGAGTACCAGTAAGAGGGAGTGATTACGCACGGCAAGGCCGCTGCCCATGGGCTATACCCTGAACTTCGGCGCTGTATGGCGGGATTTCGATCTGCTGTTGAGCGGCCTGGGTTTGGGTCTGGGCCTGGCGATCGTCTCCATCTTCGCCGGGTGCTGGATCGGCCTGGTGGCGGCCTTCGCCATGAACTCCAAGCACGTTTTGTGGCGGCGTGTTGCGTCTTGCTATGTCACGGCGATCCGCAACACGCCGCTGCTGGTGCTCATCCTGTTCAGCTTCTTCGTGCTGCCGCGCCTCGGCATCCGGCTGGGCAAGGTCGAATCCTTCACGGTCACCCTCTCGATCTACGCCGGGGCGTATCTGACGGAAGTGTTCCGTGGCGCGTTGCTGGCCTTGCCGCGTGGCCTGCGCGAAGCCGGGCTCGCGATCGGGCTCACCGAATGGCAGGCCAAGATTTGGATCACTATCCCGATCATGCTGCGCAACGCGTTTCCGGCGCTCGGCAACAATTTCATCTCGCTGTTCAAGGACACCTCGCTCGCCGCCGCCATCGCGGTGCCCGAGCTCACTTTCTATGCCCGCCAGATCAACGTGAACACCTTCCGCGTCATCGAGACCTGGCTGGTCGCCAGCCTCATGTACGTCGCCGCCTGTTACCTCATCGCTGCCGGCTTGCGCTTCTTCGAGCGGCGGCTGGCGATCTCGCGCTGACATGGTCGAGCCAGGCACCTTCCTCTATGAGCTTTGGGTCTCGCGCTGGGCCATCCTCGACGGCTTTGGCACCACGGTTCTGGTCTCGATGCTCGCGATCGTGTTGGGCACCATCCTCGGCACACTTGTGGGGCTCGTTCTGGTCTATGGCGGCTGGGTGTCGCGCTTCCTTGTCCGCATCTATGTCGATTTCGTGCGCGGCACGCCGGTGTTCGTGCTGGTATTGGCGAGTTTCTACCTGCTGTCGCAGATCGGCATCCAGCTGACCGCGTTCCAGGCCGGCCTGTTCGCGCTCGTGGTGTTCTGCAGCACCCATGTGGGCGAGAATCTGCGCGGCGCCCTGCAATCGCTGCCGCGCGGACAGACCGAGGCTGCCAAGGCGATCGGCCTCACCTTCCCACAAATCTTCGTCTACGTGCTGGCGCCCCAGGCGCTGCGGCAGGCGCTGCCCGCCTGGATCAATACCGCCACCGAGATGGTGAAAGCATCCACCCTGCTGTCGGTCATCGGTGTGGCCGAGTTGTTGCTGGTGAGCAGGCAGATCATCTCGCGCAATTTCATGAGCCTGGAATTCTATTTCTTTGCCGGCCTGATCTATTTTCTGATCGACTACGCGATCGAGCGGGCCGGCAAGGCGGTCGAGCGCCGCGTCGCGCTGCCCAGCTAGCACAGAGCGAGTTCAATGGTACAGCCGATCCTCCAGATCGAGAACCTGCACAAGAAATTCAAGGACGTTGAGGTCCTGAAGGGTGTCGACCTTTCGCTGGAGACCGGCGACGTGGTCTCGATCATCGGGTCCAGCGGCTCGGGCAAGACCACGCTGCTCCGCTGCGTCAACATGCTGGAGGAGTTCCATCAGGGCCGCATCCTGATCGATGGCGAGGAGATCGGCTATTCCGGTCCGCGGCACAAGGCGCGCAAGGAATCGGAGATCGCCCGCCAGCGCGCCATGACCGGCATGGTGTTCCAGCAGTTCAATCTGTTTCCTCACATGACGGCCTTGCGCAACGTCACGCTTGGCCTGACGAAGGTGAAGAAGATGCCGGCGGAGGAGGCGAACGCGATCGCCGGAAAGTGGCTGGCAAGAGTGGGCATGAGCGACCGGTGCGACCACCATCCCGGCCAATTGTCGGGTGGCCAGCAGCAGCGGGTCGCCATCGCTCGCGCCGTCGCAATGAATCCCAAGGTCATGCTGTTCGACGAGGTGACCTCCGCCCTGGATCCAGAGCTGGTCAATGAGGTGCTGAACGTCATCAAGGACCTGGCCAATGAAGGCATGACCATGCTGCTGGTCACCCATGAGATGAAATTCGCCTTCGAAGTTTCCGACCGTGTGGTATTCATGAACCAGGGCCGGATCGAAGAAGAAGGACCGCCCGAGGAACTGTTCCGCAAGCCAAAATCCCAGAGGCTGGCGGAGTTCCTGAAGAGCTCGAAATTTTGAGGATCGGCGGGAATGGCCCAGGTACAGAAAGTGGCCCAGACCGGACGGCGAGCCGTCGCGGTGCGGAGAGCAGCGAAGGTCGAACCGGCCAAGCCTGTGGAAGCGGATGCTGGCGGGCGGACCCGCGGCATCGATCGCGCTTTCGAGATCCTCGAATGCCTGCACCAGGCCAAAAAGCCGCTCCGGCCGAACGAGATCGCCATCGCCATCGGTGCGCCCAAATCCACCATCTATGACGTGGTCGGGCTGATGCTGAGCCGCGGTATCCTGGACCGTGCCGATGCCGAGGGCCGTGTCTTCCTGGGGCGGCGGCTCTATCTGTTCGGCCTGTCACACCTCACGCATTTCGATGTGATGCGCCTTGCGTCCGGTTTCCTGGACCACCTGTCGGAAGTCACCGGACAGACCGCGCAGCTCTGCGTGCTCGACAATCGCAAATATGTCGTCGCCCAGATGAAGGAGGGGGAGCGCCACTTCCGGATCAGCTCAGACGTCGGCGAGCCAGTGTCGCTGCCCTGGACCGCGTCCGGCCGGGTCCTGGTCTCGCATCTCGATGACAAGGAGATCCTGAAGCTGATCCCGTCCGACGATTTCATCCTGCCCGACGGCAAGCGGCTCAGCGAACGCACCTTCCTCAAGGAAGTGGCAGAGGCGCGTCGCGAGGGCTTCTTCTCTTGCGACGGAACGGCAGGCCGCTTCACGCATTGTTTTGCCTCGGCGGTCTATGACGAGCGCCGGCAGTGCGTCGCCACCTTGTGCCTGCTGACGCCGCGCGAGGAGGGCCTGCAGGAGCATGCACGCTACAAGCAGGCGCTGGTCGAGGCGGCGCGGCAAATGACCACGCGGATCGGCGGCGAACGCCCGCTCACGCAGCGCGGCGGGTGAGATGGCGAGGCGATTATATATGCGTTCAGGCATGCAAAACCTTCCCCTCTCCCCTCGCGGGAGAGGGCTGCGGAGGCTTAGCGAACATAGTGAGCTTAGCCGAAGCTGGGTGAGGGGGTGCGCCGCAGGCGCACAGCGCGCGAGCGCTGTTCCTGCACGATTTTGCATCCTTGCGCCCTTGCGAGCGCGCGCACCTGTCGGTGCGCCACCCCTCATCCAACTCCGCCTAGGCTCGGCTGCGCCTCGCCAAGGCTTCGTATCCTTCTCCCGCAACGGGAGAAGGGGAAATTTTCTGTGGTTCACGCTACCGCGTGCGAACGAGCTGCCATGACGAAGGTTGCTTCCATCGGCGAATGCATGCTCGAACTCTCCGCCGCGGATTCGCAGCGGGATCTGCGCCGGCTTGGCTTCGGCGGTGACACGCTGAACACGGCGGTTTATCTCGCGCGTCTCGGCGTCTCCGTCGATTACGTCACGGCGCTGGGCGATGATCCCTATAGCGAGCGCATGATTGAGGACTGGCGCAAAGAAGGTGTCGGCACCGACTGGGTGCAGCGCATCGCCGGCCGGCTGCCGGGTCTTTATACGATCGAACTGGATGACAAGGGAGAGCGCCGCTTCTTCTACTGGCGGCAGCAGGCGCCGGCGCGCGAGATCTTCGCCAATGAGCGCACGAACGATCTGTGCAACGCCCTGATGGACTACGACTGGCTCTATCTCAGCGGCATCAGCCTGTCGCTCTATGGCGAAGCGGGGCGCGAGCGGCTGTTCGAGCTGGTGCGCCAGTTCCGCGCCAAGGGCGGCAAGGTAGCGTTCGACAGCAATTATCGCCCGCGCGGCTGGCCGTCGGTGGAGGTGGCGCGGCGCGAGATCCGCGATCAGCTGGCGCTGACGGACCTCGTGCTCTCCAGCCTGGAGGACGAGACCGGCCTCAACAACATCCGCAATGCGGAAGAGGCTGGCGACTTCATCCATGACCTCGGGCCCCGCACCGTCGTCATTAAGCAGGGCAAGGACGGCTGCATGGTCTCGGTGGACGGAACCAAGACCGACGTGCCGGCCATCAAGGATGGGAAGGTGGTCGACGCCACCGCCGCCGGTGACTCCTTCAACGCCGGGTTCCTGGCGGCGACCCTGCGCGGCGAGGATCCCGTCCAGGCAGCCAATCTCGGCCATCGCTGCGCGTCCGTTGTAATCGCCCACCACGGCGCCATCGTGCCGCGGGACGCATTCCAGGCCGCGCTGGGCGGATCGGCCGTTTGATATTGCGAGGCATTTGCATTTAGGCTAAAGACGAGATCGATGGCCAGTGCCGCCGGCGGTCTTTTGGTGGCGGGCGGCCATGTACGCCAAGCTGCAAGCGATCCGAAATCGATGCCTCGATCACTCACTCGTAAAACGAATTATTCGCGCGCGCGGGCGGCGCTCTGTGCGGCATGGATGGCAATGCTCGTTGCCGTGCCGCAGACCTCCCTGGCGCAGTCGACCGATGCGCCGGTGAACCAGGCGCCGGCCGAGCCTACCGCGCCGGGAACGCCGGCCACCGGCGCGCCGACCGCCGGCGGGCAAGAGCCGATCGACGTCGACGGCACGGCCGATCCCCTGGCGGATCCGCCCGCCGACCCATCAGCCGATCCCTTGGCTTCCGATGCCGCGCTGCTGCCGCGCGACCTGTCGCCGTGGGGCATGTTTATGCAGGCCGACTGGGTGGTGAAGGCGGTCATGATCGGGCTGGCCATCGCTTCCGTCATCACCTGGACCGTGTGGCTGGCGAAGACCCTGGAACTCGCTGCGTCCAAGCGGCGCACGCGGCTAATGCTGCGCGCGTTGCAGGCGGCGGGCTCGCTCGGCGACGCCCTTACGTCCAGCGCCGGCAAGCGCGGCGCCGCCGCTGCCCTGGTGCAGGCCGCGGATCACGAGCTGCGCTTGTCGGCAGGGCTCGATGGGCCCGGCATCAAGGAGCGGATGGAGTCCGTGTTCGAGCGCATCCTGCATGCCGCCGCGCGCCAGGCCGGGCGCGGCACGGGCCTGCTCGCCACCATCGGTGCAACGGCGCCCTTCGTCGGCCTGTTCGGCACCGTCTGGGGCATCATGAACAGCTTCATCGGCATCTCGAAGGCGCAGACCACCAATCTTGCCGTGGTCGCCCCCGGTATCGCGGAAGCACTGCTGGCGACCGCCATCGGCCTCGCCGCGGCGATCCCCGCGGTCGTGATCTACAACCACTTCACGCGCGTCATCGCGTCCTACCGCACGCTGTTGGGTGATGCAGCGGCGGGCATCCAGCAATTGGTGAGTCGCGATCTTGATCGCCGCCGGCTGCAGGCACTCGATCACATGCGCGAAGCTGCGGAGTAGCGGCGATGGCGGCGCGGCTGCAGCACAGCGACGATGATTTCACCGAGGCGCACGAGATCAACGTCACGCCCTTCATCGACGTCATGCTGGTGCTGCTGATCATCTTCATGGTGGCGGCGCCGCTGTCGACAGTGGACGTCATGGTCGACCTGCCGGCCTCCACCGCCGCGCCGCAGCCTCGGCCGGACAAGCCGCTGTTCCTCAGCGTGCAGAAGGATCTGCAACTCAGCCTCGGCGACAATCCGGTAAAACGCGAGGCGCTCGCGGCTGCCTTGGATCAGGCGACCAAGGAGGATAAGCAGGCGCGCATATTCCTGCGCGCGGACAAGGTGGTGGATTACGGCGCGCTGATGGACGTGATGAACCTCCTGCGCGCGGCAGGCTATCTCAAGATCGCGCTGGTCGGGTTGGAATCCGCGCCGCCTGCACTGCAGGCCGAGCAAGACGATGCAGCTGGCAGCCGGCCATAACTGGCGGCCGGAAGCGGGACTTGCCCGCTGGAGTGTCGCGCTCGCCACCATCCTGCTGCTGCATGCAGGCGCCGCTCTTGGCGGGATGATTGTGTGGGAGACCACCGAGCCGCCGACTCCGCCGCCAGCGGCGATCATGCTGGAGCTGGCGCCGATACCCGCTGCGCCGCCCGCGCCACAGACCCTGGCGCCGCAGGAGCCGGAGCCCGTGCCCGAACCCGAGCCGGAACCGCCGGTCGATCTCACGCAATTGCTGCTGCCCATCCCGGAATTGCCGCTGACGCCGCCGGATATCCCGGCACCGGAGGTCGAGCTGCCGAAGCCCGAGCCGGAGAAGAAGAAGGTCGAGCAGCCGAAACCAGAGAAGCCGAAAGAGAAGCCGAAGAAGGAAGTCGTCCAGAAGCCAAAGCCAAAGCCGGAACCGGATCTCGAGCCGACAGTCGTGCAGAAGCCTGCGCCGCAGGCAACGCAGCAGGACGCGGCGGCTGCCGAGCCGGTTCCCGCCGCTCCGACGCCGGCGGCGCCCTCGGCCGCCGAAATCGCACGCCGCACCGCGGCTGAGGCGAACTGGCAGGGAATGCTCCAGGCGCATCTCCAGAAGCACCAGAAATATCCGCGCAGCGCACAGCGCCGAAGCGTGGAGGGTACCGCCTTCATCCGTTTCCGCATGGACCGGTCCGGCAAGGTCCTGAGCTATTCGCTCGTGCGATCGTCCGGCTCGGAGACGCTCGATGAAGCGGCACTCGCGATGATCGAGGATGCCCAGCCGCTGCCGCCGCTGCCGGCAGACCTTCCGCATGAAACGATCGAGCTCAATGTCCCTGCGGTCTTCAACCTGAAAGACGCGCGCTGAGAACCGGGTTGCAAATGAGAATGATTTGCATTAAGAGTCGTGACCGGCGGCCGCGACGGGCTGCCACAGCGTGTGAAGACGAGACATGAGCAACCTGCAATCTGCGCCGCAGAAACCTGACGCCGCCGTCAAGACGGCGTCCGACTCTGCGACAGTCCCGCATCTCCTGAGCGCACGCCTCCTGGGTGCGGCGGGCGAGGCGGTGATCGAGCATGAGGGCAATCTCTACCGTCTGCGGCGGACCAGCCGCGGCGGGCTCGTGCTCACGAAGTAGCGCAAGAACAGCCAGTCGGCGCGACGCGGCAGGGGTGCCGCGCTCGATGCGCACGACCGGTATAGACCCAAGCCAGCCACACGATCGCTCATCGAGCGACCCAGCCAGCCAGGGAACCTCAACGATGGGCCAACGGGGGACGTGGCATGGCTTTGAGCAAGCTTGGCGTGGCGGCAATCCTGCTGGGATTCGCCGGGGCAAATACTGTTGCATTGGCGCAGGAGAGCGCGCCGAAGCAAACCGGACAGCAGGAGCAAGAGGCCGCGCCTGCGGTCGAGATGGCGAAAGCGCCGCCATCCGTGGTGTTGCCGCCGGTTTCCGTGACCGCAACCCGCAATCCGATCGAAGTGTTCGAGTATCCCGGGATGGTGACGGTGATCGACACTGATCGTCCCGACCTGCGCAACGCGTCGACGCCGGACGACCTCCTGAACCGGGTGCCCAACGTCGAGTTCACTGGCGGCCCGCGGCGCACCGGCGAAGATCCCAGCATCCGCGGCTTCTCCGGCCCGGATGTGGTCATCAACATCGACGGCGCGCGCCAGAACATCGACACCGGTCATGAAGGCCGCTTCTATCTCGATCCCAGCTTGATCGGCGAAGTGGAGGTGCTGCGCGGTGCCGCCTCCGCGCTCTATGGCAGCGGCGGCAGCGGTGGTGTCATCTCCTTCCGCACCAAGAGCGCCGATGACCTTCTGGCTCCGGACCAGACCTGGGGCTTCCGCGTCGGTGGCGGCTATCAGAGCGTCAATGACGAGCCGCGGGGAACCGTCACGCTGTATGGCCGTCCCGGCGCGGGCATCGACCTGCTGGGCAGTGTCACCAAGCGGAATTCCGGAGACATCGAGCTCGGCAACGGCGACGAACTCGACAGCGAGGATGACATAGTCGCCGGCCTGGTCAAAGCCGGCGTCGACTTCGCCGAGTTCCATCGGATCGAGGCGTCCTTCATGCGCTTCGACAACGAGGCGGAGGAGCCGCTGAACGGCCAGGGGTTGGGCGGCGACGACCTGACGGAGAAAAACGTGCGCGCCGACACGACGCGCATTGCCTATTCCTATTCGAATCCCGACGACAAGTTGCTGGGCCTGGATTTCACGCTCTACTACACGGACTTCCAGGTGGATGCGTTGCGCCTCGACGATCTCGGCAGCGGGCTCGAAGGCGAAAGGCTGGAGCGCGCCGTCGATACCCTCGGCTTTCGGGCGGAGAACTCATCGCGCGTGGCGCTGTCGGAAGACATGGGCCTTACTTTCACCTATGGCGCCGAAGGCTACCAGGACAAGCAGGACGGTGAATCTGCCTCCGGCGATCGCGACGGCGTGCCGGACGCGGAGGCCGACTTCATCGGCGGCTTCTTCCAGACGGAGCTGCGCGTGGTGGAACCGTTCGGTTTCGTCCCCGGTGAGGTGCTGCTGCTGGGCGGCGTGCGCTACGATCACTATTCCGCCTCCAGCGACATCGCCGCCAGCAACGAGGATGACGCGGTCTCGCCGCGCGTGGGCCTGAGCTACATGCCGACGGACTGGTCAATGCTGTTCGCCAGCTATGGCGAGGCGTTCCGCGCGCCTACGATCAACGAGATGTATAACGAAGGTGTGCACTTCACGATTCCGGGTTTTGGCACCAACTTCTTCGTGGCCAACCCAGAACTGCGGCCCCAAACCACCGAGACGGTGGAGGTTGGTGGCGGCCTTGATTTCAGCGACGTGCTGGCGAGCGGCGACCGCCTCGCGATCAAGGGTTCCTATTTCTGGATCAAGGGCGAGGATTTCATTTCGCTCAGCGTCGACCAGCCCGGGCCGCCCGCCTGCTTCCCGCCGAACTGCAACGGCACGACCTTCGCAGAAAACATCGCCCGCGCCAAGCTCTGGGGCTCGGAAGTCGAGGCGAGCTACGAGAACGAGCGGGTCCGTTTCGCCTTCGGCTACTCGGACATCAACGGCAAGGATCGCGACACAGGCGATTATCTCGGCTCGCTGACCCTGACGCCGACGCAATTCACCATCGACGCGGCCCTGAAACTGCCCGAGATCGATTCGATGGTCGGCTGGCGCGTGTTCGCCGCCGCCGATTTCGATGAGGTGAATGAAGATGAGGAGGACCTCGAGCGCGACGGATACGACGTGCACGACCTCTATGTCTCGTGGGCACCGACCGGCACGGTGATCGAGGGACTGCAGATCGATGCCGGCATCGAAAACATCTTCGACGCCTCCTACGCCCGCGTCTACACGGACTCCAAGGAGCCCGGCCGCAACTACTGGGCGGGCATCAGCTACGGCATGAACTTCTAGATGGAAGGCTTGCAAACCATGCGCGGGGTTCTGGGAACTTGCGCGATGCTGGCCATGCTGGGCTGGGCGCCCCTCGCTCAGGCGGATTGCACGCTGCCGGTTGCGAAAGGCCCCATCATCTCCATCGGCGGCGACGTGACGGAGATCGTGTACGCCCTCGGTGCGGGCGATCGCGTGATCGCGGTCGACATCACCAGCCGTTATCCGGAGGCAGCGCAGGCGCTGCCGCAGGTCGGCTATATGCGGCAGCTGTCGGCGGAACCGATCCTGAGCCTGTCGCCCTCGCTGATCCTCGCCATCGCCGATTCCGGGCCGCCGCAGGTGCTGGATCAGCTGCGCGCCGCCGGCACATGTCTGGCGCTGGTGCCGGACGAGCATTCGCCGGAGGGCGTGATCAAGAAAGTCGAGGCCGTCGCGGCCGCTATCGACCGCAAGGCGGAGGGCGATGCGCTGGCGGAACGGCTCGAGATGGACTTCGCCGCGTTGAGATCCAGCCTGAGCGCGATCAAGGATAAGCCGCGCGTGCTGTTCCTGTTCTCGGTGGGCGAAGGCGCGCCGATGGTCGGCGGCCGCAACACGTCGGCCGATGCCATCATCACGCTCGCCGGCGGGCGCAACGCCATCGAGGGCTTCGAGGAGTTCAAGCCGGCGTCGTCGGAGGGCATCATCGCCGCCGCACCGGATGTGGTGCTGGTGACGGAGCTGACGCTCGCAAAGCTGGGCGGTGTCGAAGGGCTGCTTCGGCGGCCGGACATTGCGCAGACCCCGGCCGGCAAGGCCAAGCGCGTGATCGCCATGGAATCGTTGCTGCTCCTCGGCTTCGGGTTGCGCACGCCGCAGGCCATCCGCGATCTGGCGAGGGCGCTGCATCCCGGCTTCGCCGCGCCGCCCGAAGCGGCCAACTAGCAATCATGCATTCCACCGCCGATTTCGCCCTGATCACGCACCGCCAGGCGCAGAAGACCGCCATTGCCACCATGATTGCCGCGCTGGCTCTGGTCGCGATCTGCTTCGTTACGATCCATGCCGGCGCGATTCATATCCCGCCGGGCACCGCCACGCGCCTCATTGCGCAGCAGCTGGGGCTGGCGCCGGTTGATGACTCCATGCAGGCCTTGCGCACGATCCTGATCGAGATCCGCTTGCCGCGCATTGCGCTCGGCGTTTTGACCGGCGCAGGCCTGGCCGTGGCGGGTGTCACGTTGCAAGGGCTGTTCCGCAACCCGCTGGCGGATCCCGGCCTGGTCGGCGTGTCGACCGGTGCGGCCACCGCGGCAGCCGCCTTCATCGTCCTCGGTTGGCCGCTGTTCGAATATCTATCTGCGCCGGTATTGCGCCACGCGCTGCCGATCGCCGCCTTTGTGGGCGGGCTCCTCACCACCATCGCGATCTATGCCGTGGCGACGCGCGAGGGGCGAACCGACGTCGCGACCCTTCTGCTGGCGGGCGTCGCGATCAACGCGATGGCCGCCGCCTGCATTGGCCTGCTGGTCTTCTTGAGCTCGGAGAACGAGCTGCGCGACCTGAATTTCTGGATGCTGGGCAGCCTCAACGGCGTGACGTGGGACCGACTGGTTTTCGTCGGGCCATTGATCCTGGCTGCGACCATCGCCTTGGCTCGCTTCGCGCGGCATCTCAATGCGCTGCTGCTGGGCGAGATCGAGGCGCGGCATCTCGGCTTCGACGTCGAGCGCACCAAGCGCTGGATGATCACCCTGGTTGCATTGGATGTCGGTGCGATCGTGGCGATGACCGGCGCGATCGGGTTCGTGGGACTGCTAGTGCCACATCTGGTGCGGCTGATGATGGGCGCGGACCATCGCACGCTCTATCCGTTGTCGGCGCTGCTGGGCGCATGCTTGGTGCTGCTGGCGGATCTGTTTGCACGCACCATCGTGGTCCCGGCGGAGCTGCCGATCGGCATCATCACCAGTTTCCTCGGGGGACCCTTCTTCCTCTGGCTTCTGCTGCGCCAGAAGGCGCAGGGTGCGTTTTGATGCTGACGGCAAACAACATCACGATCATGCGCGGTTCGCGACGCATCCTGGACCAGGTGAGCGTCGCGGTTCGGGCGGGCGAGTTCCTCGCCATCGTCGGGCCCAACGGCGCGGGCAAGTCGACCTTGCTGCATTGCCTGTCGGGTGCTCTGGAGCCGGACGAGGGCAGCGTGCAGCTCAATGGCCGTCCGCTCTCGTCCTGGCCGGCGCGGGACTTGAGCCGCCGTCGTGCGGTCCTGACTCAAAGCCCAAGCCTCGGCTTCGCCTTCACCGCCTTGCAGCTGGTGCTGATCGGCCGCTCGCCCCACATGGGCAGCAATCCGGGCCGTACCGACCTGCGCGCCGCTGCAGCGGCGATGCAGGAGACCGGAATCGCCCACCTGGCGGAACGCTCATATCTGACGCTGTCCGGCGGCGAGCGGCAGCGGGTGCATCTCGCGCGGGTGCTGGCGCAGCTCTATGCGGAAGAGGCAAGCGAGCGCTATCTGCTGCTGGATGAGCCGACCAACAATCTCGACCTTGGCCACCAGCATCTGGCATTGTCCGCCGCGCGGCGCATGACGGAGCAGGGCGTGGGCGTGATCGCCATCCTGCACGATCCCAATCACGCGGTCGCGTATGCCGACCGCATCCATGTGCTGCATCGCGGCCGCACCTATGCCGACGGCGCGGTCCCGGACGTGATGAGCGAAGGGCTGATGCGCGAGGTGTTCGAGGTGACGGCGCGCCTGTTGCGCGACCCGCAACGCGATCGACCCTACATCGTTCTTTGGCCGGGCAGCCGGCCCGCTTCCATCAACGATCACCCCCCCGAAAGGAGACACGCATGTTCATTGCCATGAACCGGTTCCAGGTAAAGCTGGGCAACGAAGCGGAGTTCGAGCGCATCTGGCGCGAGCGCGACACCTACCTGCGCGACCTGCCGGGCTTCGTCGAGTTCCATCTGCTCAAAGGGTCGCAGCGTGAGGACCACACGCTCTATTCCTCGCACACCGTGTGGGCCTCCCGCGAAGCCTTCGAGGGCTGGACCAAGTCCGAAGCGTTCCGCAAGGCGCACCAGAGTGCCGGCCAACACCGCGACCTCTATATCGGCGGCCCCAATTTCGAAGGGTTCGAGGTCGTGCAGTATGTCAAATAATCGGTGTTTTCCAGCAGTATAGAGGCATCCTGGCCTGCGGCCCATTTGCGATTGCCTCTGATAATCATTCTCATTATCTTGCCACGATTGATGTGTGGAGGGACCGATGGTTCGCAAGGCTGGTTTGTGGTGCGCGTTGATGTGTGGCGTGTGGATGGCGGGCGGCGCTTCGGCGCTGGCGGCCGATACCGCGGCGGTGATCGACACCTACGCCGACATCGCGCACGCCAAGTACGAGGATTCGCTGAAGACCGCCGAGGCGCTGGAGAAGGCGATCGACATTTTGATCGCCAAGCCGACGGAAGAGAACCTCAAGGCCGCGCGCACGGCCTGGCTTGCCGCGCGCGTGCCCTATCAGCAGACCGAGGGCTATCGCTTCGGCAACCCGATCGTCGATGACTGGGAGGGCAAGGTGAATGCCTGGCCGCTCGACGAAGGCCTGATCGACTACGTGGCGGATACCTACGGCACGGAATCGGATGCCAACCCGCTGTACACCGCGAACGTGATCGCCAACACCAGCATCTCGTTCGGCGGCGAGACTGTCGACACCAGCAAGATCACCAAGGAACTGCTGGCGGACAAGCTGCACGAGGCGGCGGAGTCCGAGGCCAACGTGGCGACCGGCTATCACGCCATCGAGTTCCTGCTGTGGGGCCAGGATCTGAACGGCACCGGCCCGGGTGCCGGCAATCGTCCCGCCAGCGACTACGACACCGCCAACTGCACTCATGGCAATTGCGACCGCCGTGCGGCGTACCTCAAGACCGCGGCCTCGCTGCTGGTGGATGACCTCGAGGAGATGGTCGCCAACTGGACCGCGGACGGCGCCGCGCGCAAGGCGCTGCGCGATGCCGGCGGCAACGGCGCGCTCGGCATGATGTTCGCCGGTCTCGGCAGCCTCTCCTACGGCGAGCTGGCGGGCGAGCGCATGAAGCTCGGCCTGCTGCTGCACGATCCGGAGGAGGAGCACGATTGCTTCTCCGATAACACGCACAACTCGCACTATTACGATGAAGTTGGCATGATCGCGATCTACGAGGGCAGCTACAAGCGCACCGACGGCAGCGTGGTCAAAGGCCCGAGCCTGTCCGAGTTGGTGAAAGCCGCCTCGCCCGACGCCGACAAGGCCGTGAGGGCTGCCATGGCCGACGCCGAAGCCAAGCTGCGCAAGGTCAAGGAGACCGCCGACAGCGGCAAGATGGCCTATGACCAGATGATCGGCGACGGCAATGCCGACGGCAACAAGATGGTCCAGGACGCCATCGACGCCTTGATCGCCCAGACCCGCGCGATCGAGAAGGCGGTGGACGCGCTGAAGATCGGCGCCGTGGCGATCGAAGGCTCCGACTCCCTCGACAATCCATCCGCCGTCCTTCAATAGCGGGAGCCGTGTGGACACGGCGACACTTCCTGGCTGGCACGGCAGCGCTCGCGGCGCTGCCGTTGCCGTATCCGGCTGCAGCGGATAGCGCACCCGTTGCGCTGGTGGCTCGGGAGCGGTCGCTCTCGCTCTTGCCGGGCACCACAACGCCGGTCTGGGCGTATCGCGACGATTGGCCGTTAGTCCTCCGCACCCGGCGCGACGCGCCGTTCCGCGCGGTTCTGACCAATTCGGTCACGGAACATACCGCGATCCACTGGCACGGCATCCGTCTGCCCAATGCGATGGATGGCGTCCCCTACATGACCCAGCCGCCGGTCGAGACCGGCGAGAGTTTCGCTTACGAATTCGCGCCGCCGGATGCCGGCACGTTCTTTTTCCATCCCCACTGCAACACGGTCGAGCAATTGGGCCGTGGCCTTGCCGGCGTGCTGATCGTGGAGGATGAGGCGGAGAAGAACCTGTTTCTCGCGGATCACGTCGTCGCGATCAAGGATTGGCGGCTGAAGCCGGACGGCTCGTTCGACGCATTTTCGACCGACAAGGGCGCGGCGCGCGCCGGCACCTTCGGCAGCGTCGAGACGGTGAACGCCAAGCCCCATGCACAGCTCGAGGCGCTGGCGCATGGATGGGTGCGGCTGCGCGTCCTCAACCTCGATGTCTCGCGCATCGTGGTGCTGGCGCTCGAGGGCGCGGAGGGCTTCGTGATCGCGACCGACGGCAATCCGCTACCGCCGGTTCCCTTGAAGACCTGGACGCTCGGCCCGGCCATGCGCGCGGACATTGCCTTCCGCATGCCCTGGCAGAAAGTGCGGTTGCAGAACGTGTGGGGCTCGAAGCCGGAATTGCTGGCGGAGATCTCGTTCATCGAAAGTGCGCTGCCCGGCATTGGCTCGATGCCGGAGCTGGCTGCCAGCCGCGTGCCGGAACCGGATCTCACGAGCGCCCAGCGGTTGACTTTCGAGTTGACGGCGGGCCACGTCTCGCCGGAGCTGCAGGCCTATCTGAAAGAGAACGACATCGGCATCGATCAGGTCTGCCTGCCGCAGCGGACGTTCTGGGCCATCAACGGCAGGTCCTGGTCGGGGCAGGATCATAAGCTGAAGCCGCCGCCTTTGGCGGAATTGAAGCGCGGCCGATCCTACATCTTCGAGCTGTTCAACGGCACGCCCCATCCGCACCCGATGCATCTGCACGGCCATACTTTCCGCGTGCTGCGATCGAGCAAGAAGGAGATCGTCCCGCATCTCGCCGACACGGTGTTGGTGGGACCGAAGGAGCGGGTTGAGATCGCCTTCACGGCAGACAACCCCGGAGAATGGATGATGCATTGTCACATCATCGAGCATCAGGAAACCGGGATGATGGGCTATGTCCGCGTGGCTTAAGACCCTTGTCGTTTCGTCGGCTGCGGTCGCCTTTGGCGGGGCGGCGTCGGCGGCCGAGGATTCGATGGACGCGGTGCTGGGCAAGGCCTTGTTCGAGCGCCCGTGGGTCTCCGCGCCGTCCTCCACGAAGGCGGCCGACGGCCTCGGCCCGCTCTTCAATGCGCGGGCGTGCAGCTCCTGCCATCAGGGCGGCGGCCGCGCTGCTGTCTCGCTGCAGGAAGGCGACCTGCCGGCCTCCGCGGGTCTCGCCGTGCGGGTCGGCGCCGTCAAGGACGGCAAGCTGGCGCCGCATCCCGAGCTGGGCCTGCAGGTGCAGACCATGGCCGTGCCCGGCCTGAAGCCCGAAGGCAGCCTGCGTCTCAGCTTCGAGAGCCACACGGAACAGCTGGCCGACGGCACGACTGTCGAGCTGCGCCGGCCGCGCTTCGCGATCATGGGGGAGCAGGGGTCGAGCGATCTCGCTTGGATCTCGCCGCGCTTGGCGCCGGATCTCCATGGCAGCGGCTTGCTGGAACGCGTGCCGCTCTCGCGCCTCGCCGCGCTGGCGGATCCGGACGATCTCAACGGCGATGGGATCTCCGGCTCGATCGCGATGGGCCACTATGGCGAGCTGGATATCGAACCTGGCCGCTTTGGCTGGAAGGGTGACGAGCCGGATCTGGTGCATCAGATCTCCGCCGCGTTCCATTTCGACCTCGGCCTGGCCACGCCGTTGCGGCCGGACCTGTGGGGCGATTGCACCATCGCCGAGGCCGACTGCCTTGCCGCGCCTCATGGCGCAGCCCCCGGCTCGGTCGAAATCGAGAGCAACATCGTCGCCTTGGTCGTCACCTATCTGCGCGCTCTGCCGGCACCTGCCGGATCGCGCCCGAACGCCGATGTAAGCACAGGCGAAACGATCTTTGCCAAGATCGGCTGCGGCAGCTGCCATACGCCGCAACAGCAGGCGGAACTTGCCTCCGGCGAGATGATGTGGTTCTCGCCCTATAGCGACCTGCTGGTCCATGACATGGGTGAGGGACTGGCCGACCGCGCCGCGGACGGTTCCGTCTCGCCGGTCGCCGGCGCGCGTGACTGGCGCACCGCTCCTTTGTGGGGTCTGGGCCCCCGCGTCGCAGCGAAGGACGGCGCCAACCTGCTGCATGATGGCCGCGCACGCTCGGTTCTCGAAGCCATCCTCTGGCACGGCGGCGAAGCGGCGCAGGCCAAGCAGAGGGCCGTGGAGCTGTCCGCACAAGATCGTGCAGCGCTGATTGCGTTTCTGGAGGGCCTATGATTCGAGCCATCGCCGCCTCCATCCTGCTGCTCATCGCAACGCATCCCGCCTTGGCGCTGGAGGATGCTGATTATTCGGCTGCGGTCGCGGCGACGGCGAAGACCGTGATCATCCCCAGCTATCGGGCCTTCGGGGAAAGAGCGGAGAGTTTGCAGGCGCAGCTCGATGCGCTCTGCAAGCAGCCGAGCGAGGCCGCCCTCAAGGGGGCACAACAGCAATTCGCCGCGGTTGCCGCTGCCTGGGCGCAGATTCAATACATCAGCTTCGGCCCGATCTTCGAGCATCAGCGCGCCTTCCGGATCGAATATTGGCCGGACAAGCGCAACGTGGTCGGGCGCCAGCTGGCTGAGGTTCTGAAGGAGCAGGATCGTGCCGCGCTTGAGCCGAAACGTTTCGCAACGACGACCGTTGGCGTGCAGGGCCTGCCGGCGCTGGAGCGCCTGCTCTTCGCGGACGATGCGCTCGCCGAGCTGAATGGTCCGAACACTTCGTTCCGCTGCAGCCTGTTCGATGCGATCGGCAACAACCTCAAGACCATCGCGCGTGACGTCGTGACCGGCTGGACCGAAGGAGAGTCGTCATTCCTGTCGCGCATCGAGCATCCGTCGGAGAACGACGAGGAAGTGCCGAGCGGTCGCGATGCGGCAGGCCGGCTGCTCAACGACCTGCTGACCGCGACCATCGCGATGCGTGACATGAAGCTGCTGGCACCCTTGGGCAGTGCACTCGAAAAGGCCAAGCCGCACACGGCAGAATACTGGCGCAGCGGACAATCGATCGCGGTGCTGACCACCAATGTCGATGGCTGGCGTGACCTGTTCGGCGCGAAGCAGGGTCTCGGCGCGCTGCTCTCGGCGCAACCTGACGGCAAGCAGGTGGCCGACGATGTGAGAGCCACTGTCGATCGGGCCGCGCATGAACTCGCCCAGGTCGGCATGCCGCTCGACAAGGCGGTCGCCGATCCCACGCAGCGGAAGCAGGTGGAAGCCTTCGCCGCCGAGTTGATGAAATTGCGCGACCTGCTGGCGGGCCCGGTCACAACCACGCTCAACCTGCCGATCGGTTTCAATGCTCTCGATGGCGACTAGCTTGAAGCTATCCCGGCGCGCTCTGCTGGCGAGCGGCGCTGCAGCGCTCTTGGTCAGCAGGCCGGCATGGGCGAGCAATGTCCGCTATCTGTCGTCTGCCGCAACACTTACTGGCCGCTATGCCGTCGTGGCGGTCGGTGAAGATGGCAAGATTCAGTTCGATCTCGATCTCGCCGCGCGCGGCCACGGCTTGGCGCTGCGGCCGGGCAGCAATGAGGCCGTCTGTTTTGGGCGCCGCCCCGGTTCCTTCGCTTTAGTCATCGATACATCGGCGGGCGACGCGGTGATGGAAATACCGGCCGCCGGCTCGCGTCACTTCTCGGGCCACGGCCTGTTCGTGCAAGGCGGCGATCTGCTGCTGGCGACGGAGAATGACGAGAGCAAGCATCAAGGCGCAATCGGCATCTATGATGCGCGCTCTGGTTACAAGCGGATCGGCGCGTTTCCCACCTTCGGCATCGGGCCGCACGACGTGGCGCTGCTGCCGGACGGCAAGACGCTGGTCATCGCCAATGGCGGCATCGACAAGCGCCATGACGATGTGGCCGATCGCGATCTGCCGGACATCCGCTCCGATCTCGTCTATGTCGACTGGCAGGCGGAAAAGCTGCTGGAGCGCGTCACGCTGGAGCCGCAATTCGCGCGGCTGTCGATCCGGCATCTGATATTGACAGCGAAAGGCGATGTCGTGGCTGCCTTGCAGGACTCGGCGAGCGTTCCCGATCTCGATCTTCCCCTGGGCTTCCTGCACGGCGCCGGCAGCGCGCCGCGCTGGGTGGAGACGCCGCACGGCGGGTGGGCGCGGCTGCGGGGCTATTGCGGCGAAGCGGCCGTCGACAGCAGTGCCGGCCTGATCGCGCTCAGCTCACCGCGCGGCAATTGCATCGGCCTGTGGGACGAGACCGGCGCCGCGATCGAGACCCTTGCGATCCACGACGGATGCGGACTGAGCGCGACCGGCAGGGACGGGAAGATGCTGGTCTCGAGCGGCAGCGGCGAGCTGTTCACCGTATCCCGCGATGCCGCGCAGCCATCGCCCCTAGGCGCCAATGGCGAGTACCGTTTCGACAATCACATGGTGCGGATCTAGCTAGATCCGTTCGCGCTCCGGCGGTGGGGCCGGCTGCGCGGCGAACAGCATGTAGAAGCCGGCTGCGACGATCAAAGCGGCGCCGACGAAGGTGTAGACGTCCGGCACCTCGTTCCAGAACCAATAGCCGCCCAGGCTCGCCCAGATGATCGCGGTATATTCGAAGCAGGCGATGAAGTTGGCTTCCGCCAGGCGATAGGCCTGGGTCAGCAGGACGGTCGCCACCGACGCGATCACGCCGCAGGCCGCAAGCAGCGTCAGGTCGCGGGCGCTCGGCATCGCCCAGCCGCGCACCAGGAACTCCAGGCTCGGATCGCCGGTGCCTTCGAACCGGCCACTCCCGAAGATCGCCGCCAGGACCAGCGCAACCAGCAGATAGACCATGTTCTGATAGGCGGACATGACCGGGGCGCTCTCCGTCTCGCCCATGCGCCGCGCCATCAGGGCAGAGATGGAATACGCGAGCGCCGAGGCGATCGGCAGTAGCGAGGCGAGCGTAAAGGCGCTGGTCAGCGGCCGCACGATGATGAGCACGCCGACGAAGCCGGCGATGGTCACCATCCAGCGCCTCAAGCCCACGCGTTCGCCCAGGAAAGGGCCGGCCAGTAAGGTCACGAACAACGGCACCGTAAACCAGAGCGCCACCACGTTCGCCAACGGCATGGAGGGGAAAGCCAGGTAATAAGTCGTGTACGCCACCATCAGCACGAGGCCGCGCACCGTGAGCCAGCCGGCCCGCGGCGAGAGCAGCGCGCGCAGGTCTCCCGTGACGGCAATCATGACAAGCAGGATCGGCACGGCGACGATGCCGCGGATGGCGATCGCCTGATGCACGGGATAGTCGCCGCTCAGCAGCTTGATGATCCAGTCCTGGCCGGAAAAGATCATGACACCGCCGCACAGGCAGAGAGCGCCCAGCGCCGGATGCCGGCTGCCCGAAATGGCTGTAGCGGTGGCTGTCACATCGTCCCCTGGGAAATGTTTGCGACAAGTCTTGCCAGCGATCGGGCACCTAAGCAAATGCGCTTTCCGCCGGAAGGAACGTGTGCAGCGCATAGGTGCTATTGCGCTGCAACAGTGCACTGTCGCACTCTAAGGCTTATTGCAATCAAGGATCCCGACCCACTCGATGCAGAAGAAGATCCTCACCATTACCCTCAACCCTGCCCTTGATCTCTCCACTTCCGTCCCGCGCGTGCTGGCGAACCGCAAGCTGCGCTGTGCCGGCGCGGTGCTGGAGCCGGGGGGCGGCGGGGTCAATGTCTCGCGCATCATCCGCCGGTTCGGCGGCAAGAGCACCGCCTTCGTGGCGCTCGGCGGGCCCACGGGGCGCACGCTCCGCGAGCTGATGGCGCGCGACGGGCTCGACGTGGTCGAGTTTCCGATCGCCGGTGCCACGCGGCAGAACGTCACGGTGGACGAGACGACGCACGGCCGCCAATACCGCCTGGTGCTGCAGGGCCCGCGTTGGAGCGCCAAGGACGTAAAGGCGGCGCTCGCGCGGATCGAACGCTTGGCGGCGGGTCACGACTACGTGGTCGCGACCGGCAGCCTGCCGCCAGGCGTGCCGGCGAACTTCTATGCCCGCCTTGCTCGCATGGTGCGGCGCCAGGGCGGACGCTTCATCCTCGATACGTCAGGGCCGCCCCTACGCAAGGCGCTCGAGGCGGGCGTCTATCTCGTGAAGCCAAACCATATCGAGTTCCGCGACATGGCCGGAACAAGCCGCTCGGACTGGAAGAGCATGGCGCGCGTCGGCCATCGCCTGCGGGAACACGGCCAGGCCGAGGCGATGATCGTCACGCGCGGCGCCATGGGCGCGCTGGCGATCCTTCCCGAGAGCGCTTGGCGCCTGCAGTCGCCCAAGGCCAAGGTGATCAGCATGGTGGGCGCGGGTGATTCGCTCATCGGTGCCGCGGTGCTCGCGATCGCCCGCGGCCGGCCGCTATTGGAGGCCTGCCGCCTCGGTGTCGCCGCAGCGTCTGCCGCGGTCGAATCCCCTGGCACCGAACTCGCCGGCCGCGGCGAGACGCTGCGCATCGCGCGGCGGACGAAGGTGTGGGAAGTGGGCGGCTGATCTCAGGACTCCGCCGCAGCGACGTGCACATAACTCCTCCCCCGAGACGGGAGAGGGTAGGGAAGGGGAAGCGAGCGAAGACTCTCTCGCACCGAAACGCGGCTTCCCACCCAAGCCCTCCCCCATGTTGGGGGAGAGTTTTCACTCCGGATACTCGACCGCTACGACCTCGATGATTTCCGTGCCCTTGGGCGTCGGCACCGTTGCGGTGTCGCCGACCGACTTGCCCATCAAGGCGCGCGCGACGGGGGAGATCCAGCTGATGCGGCCGGTGTCGGTCTCGTCAATGCCGACGATCTCAACGGTGACCTCGCTGTCATCCTCCCGCGCATAGGTTACGTGCGCCCCAAAGAACACGCGATCGCGCTTCCGCTGCTGGCGCGGGTCGACGACCTCGGCGATCGAGAGCCGCTTGTCGAGGAAGCGCAGCCGCCGGTCGATCTCGCGCAGCCGCTTCTTGCCGTAGATGTAGTCGCCGTTCTCCGAGCGGTCGCCGTTGCCGGCCGCCCACTCCACCACGCGCACGACCTCCGGCCGCTCCTCGTTCCACAGCTTGCGCCGCTCGGCCGTGAGCCGCGCATGGCCCTCCGGCGTCATGTAGTTCTTCTTTCCCGCCGGCAGGGGCGGAAGGTCGTCGTCTTCGTCGATCATAGTGGTAAAGCACCTACAACATCAGGCCCCGCGGCCGCAACACTTCAGCCGTTGTCCAGCGCCAGTTCCATGAACACCATGTGAGGCATCAGGCGCTCCGGATAGTCGTTGTACGGCGCGCAGCGCTTGAAGCCGATTGCTTCGTAGAGCGAGACGGCCTCGCTCATTTGCGCGGCGGTGTCGAGGCGCATCAGCTTGAAGCGGTCCTCGCGCGCGCTCGCGATGATCGCGTCGCACAGCTTCCGGCCAATGCTGTGGCCTCGGTATCGATCCGGCACGAATAGGCGCTTCATTTCACAGTATTCATCCGAGCGTCGGCGATAGGCGCCGCAGCCGACAATCTCGCCGTCGCGCCTGGCCAGGAAGGCCTTGCCGCCGGGCGGACCGTAGCGCGTCGCCAGGCTCTCAAGCTCGCGATCCAGGGACTGATGGCTGAGCGCCTCATTGATCAGCCAGACATCCTGCGCGAAGCGCGCGCGGCACCACTCGACATATTCGCGGACAAGCGCACCGAGGGCCGCGTAGTCAGCTTCGTTCGTGGCGAGATGGACGTGCACGGACATTCTTTGCACCGTCGGCAGACAATACTCTTCCTGCGAGAGTGCCACGCTGGGCGCGCACGCGCCAGAGATCGCGCCGAACTAACCCCGCCGCCGTCTGCGCCGGCCGCCGCCTGAGCCGTCATCATCCCGCGGCATTACTACCTTGGGCGCAGGCAGCGCCACGGCCTTCGCGAGGTGCGGATAGGGCGCGGTCTTGTGAGGGATGGCCATTGCTTCCACGAAGTGGGCCTGGAACTTGGGCTCGACAGCGGTCTCGACCTTTTCCACCTGCTTCACCACGCGCGTGATCTCGTCGCGCGCGGCGGCATTCAGCAAGGCGATGCGCGCGCCGGTGCCGGCGGCGTTGCCGGCGGAGCTTACCTTCGCCAGGTCGCAGTCGGGGATCATGCCGAGGACCATCGCGTATTTGACGTCGATGTGGCTGCCGAACGCGCCGGCGAGGGTGATGCGATCGACCTTGTCGATGTTCAGGTGATCCATCAGCAGGCGCGCGCCGGCATAGAGCGCCGCCTTCGCCAGCTGGATCGCGCGCACGTCATTCTGGAAGATGCGGAGCTGCGGCGTGCCGTCGTGCAAAAGATAGGAAAATGTGCGTTCCGCCGGCTGGATGCGCGGCGACTTTGCGGCCATCGATCCGTCGATCACGCCGTCCTGCGTCAGGATGCCGGCCAGGTACATCTCCGCGATGCACTCGATGATGCCGGAGCCGCACACGCCGGTGACGCCGGTCGCCTCCGTCTGCTTGGCGAAATCCGGATGATCGGACCAGAGGTCGCAGCCGATCACCTTGAAGCGCGGCTCCAGCGTCTCGCGGTTGATGCGGATGCGCTCGATCGCGCCCGGTGCCGCGCGCTGGCCGCAGGAGATCTGCGCGCCCTCGAAGGCCGGGCCGGTGGGCGAGGATGCCGCTAGCAGCCTCTCCTTGTTGCCCAGTACGATCTCCGCATTCGTGCCAACATCAACGACCAGCGTCATCTCGTCGGCCTCGTGCGGCGCTTCGGAGAGGATCACGCCGGCGGTGTCGGCACCCACATGGCCCGCGATGCAGGGCAGCACGTAAATGCGAGCATTGGGGTGGATCTTGAGATCGATCTCCGAGGCCCAGAACATGGTCGGCCCGTCGCTCGCCAACGCGAAGGGCGCGCCACCCAGCTCGATCGGATTAATCCCCAGCAGCAGGTGATGCATGATGGGATTGCCGACGAAGGTCACTTCCAGGATGTCCTGGACCGTGCAGCCCGCTTCCTTGGCGACCGCGGCAGCGAGATCGTTGATCGCATCGCGCACCGCCTTGGTCATCTCGGCATCGCCGCCCGGATTCATCATCACGTACGACACGCGGCTCATCAGATCCTCACCGAAGCGGATCTGCGGGTTCATGAGGCCGGAGGAGGCGACAACCTCGCCCGAAGACAGCTCGCAGAGATGCCCGGCGATAGTGGTGGAGCCGACATCGACCGCGAGGCCGAAAACCTGGTCCTTGAAGCCCGGCCACACGGCCGTGATCTGCTTGCCGAGATGCACGGCGACGGTCACGGTCCACTTGCCGGTGCGCAAAGCCGATTGCAGGCCCTGGATCACGCGCAGGTCGGTGTCGAGGTCAGTGAGGCCCCACTGCTCCTTCAGCGCCTTCTCCAGGCGCTGCAGATCGCCGGTGGGATCGTGCATGTCCGGTTCGGCGACCTCGACGTAGTGCAGCTTCACGACCGGGTCGATCTCGATCGCGCGCATCTCGGCGCGCTTGCGCACCACCTGCTTGTGGACCTGGCTATCCTCCGGCACGTCGATGACGAGATCGCCGAGCAGGACGGCCTGGCAGGAGAGACGGCGGCCCGGCTTCATGCTTCGCTTGTCGGCATAACGCTGCTCGACGGCCGAGAAGTCGGAAAGGTGATCGCCCTTGGAGGTGACGCCGAGCTTGGCGAACTCGCCCTCGCTCACCACCACCTGGCAGCGGCCGCAGATCGCGCGCCCGCCGCACACGGAATCGATGTCGACGCCGAGCTGGCGCGCGGCCTGCAGCACTGGCGTGCCGCGCGGGAAGCGGCCGCGCCGGCCCGACGGCATGAAGACGATCAGTGGATCGCCATTGCCATTGCCGTTGCCAACGTGGTTGTTGCCTGTCTTCACGCTGATTTCGGCGCCTTCCGCAGCCATAATCACAAACCCTGAATGTAGTTTCGCCCCCGCCCCGAAAGCTCGGATGCGGGGGCGATGAGTGCTTACGCCATTTCGCCCGGATTATCCAACCGGCGTTTATCCATTAACGACTTCCGCAGTCGGGCTCGCGGCAGCCTGGACGCCTTCGGAGCCGCCATTGGCCGCTCCGCCGCCACCGCCGCCACGGCGCCGGTTCTCGCGCCCACGGCGACCGCCGGTGCCGGCCCCTTCGCCCTCGGCCGAGGGCTCGCGGAACTTGCGGATCCAGGCCGCGCAATGGGCGTCATGGCCCATCAGCACGTCGCCGCCCATCACGCCCACCATCTCCTCGGTGTGGAGCGGGTTGGTGATGGCGGAGGTCATGCCGGCGCCGATGGCCATGGCGAGGAAGCTGGAATTGAGCCCGTGCCGGTTTGGCAGGCCGAAGCTGATATTGGAAGCACCGCAGGTGGTGTTGACCTTCAGCTCCGTGCGCAGCCGGCGGATCAGGTGGAAGACCGACCGGCCGGCTTGGCCCAGGGCGCCGATCGGCATGACCAGCGGGTCGACCACGATGTCGGAATGCGGGATGCCGTAATCGGCGGCGCGGTGCACGATCTTCTTGGCAACCTCGAAGCGCACGTCCGGGTCTTCGGAAATCCCGGTCTCGTCGTTGGAGATGGCGACCACCGCCGCGCCGTATTTCTTCACGAGCGGCAGCACGCTCTCCAGGCGCTCTTCCTCGCCGGTCACCGAGTTCAGCAGCGCCTTGCCCTTATAGACCGCAAGGCCCGCCTCGAGCGCCGCGATAATGGACGAGTCGATTGACAGCGGCACGTCGGTCAACGACTGCACCAGCTGGATGGTCTCGGCCAGGATGCGCGGTTCGTCGGTCATCGGGATGCCGGCATTGACGTCGAGCATGTGGGCGCCGGCCGCGACCTGCGCCAGGGCGTCGGCCTTGACGCGGCTGTAGTCGCCGGCCGCCATTTCCGCCGCCAGCAGCTTGCGCCCGGTCGGGTTGATGCGCTCGCCGATGATGACGAAGGGGCGCTCGAAGCCGATCACCACTTCCTTGGTGGCCGAGCTGATGACGGTATCGGTCATATACGCAATCCTTTCACGAAGTAGCCGCGGGTTCGACCGCGCGCCGTTGCTGTCTGTTCCGCATGACGCCAGAGGCCTGGATGATCTCGTTCACGAACTCTTCCTGCCGATAGGCCATCACATGCACGCCTGAAACGCCTTCGATCTCCTTAATCTCTTGGATCAGGTCGATCGCCAACTGCTTGCCTTCTGCCCGCTGGTCCTTGGCCTTTTCCATCCGCTCGATGATCGCGTCGGGGATATGCACCCCCGGCACGTTGTTCTTCATCCAGCGCGCTGTCCTGGCGGACGGCAGCGGTCCGACGCCGATCAGGAAAAACGCCTTTTTGTGCAGCCCCTGCTCGCGCACTTGATCCATGAATTTGCGCAATAGCGGCACGTCAAAGCAATACTGGGTTTGGATGAACTGGGCTCCCGCCGCGATTTTCTTGGCGATGTGCACGGCCCGGTACTCGTAAGGCGGCGCGAACGGATTGGCCGCAGCCCCCAGGAACACCCGCGGCGGCGTCGTCAGTTTGCGGCCGGACAGGAAGTGCCCCTTGTCCCGCATGGTGGTGATGCATTCCAGCAACGAAGTCGAATCGAAGTCGAATACAGGCTTGGCCGCCGGCTGATCGCCCGCCTGCACCCCATCGCCGGTGAGGCAGAGGATGTTCGCGACCCCCATGGCCGCGGCGCCCAGCACGTCGCCCTGGATCGCTATGCGATTCCGGTCGCGGCAGGAGATCTGCATGATGACCGCGTAGCCCGCGCGTGTGAGCAGCGAGCAGATACCGACCGACGACATGTGACAGTTGGCGCCCGAAGCATCGGTCGCGTTGATGGCGTCGCACACCTCGGAAAGGACCAGCGCACGCTCATAGACATCGCGCGGATCGGCACTGTCCGGCGGGTTCAGCTCGGCCGTGACGGCGAAGCGCCCCTGGCGCAGCACGCGCTCCAGCCGCCCGCCGGAGGAATGGCCGGGTAGCAGCGGCAGCGGCGCCGCGGGATCGAAATGGGCCTGGCCGTCGTTCATGCGGCCTGGCCCTCTTTTTTGGCCTCGACCGAGGCGGCGACCGCGGCGAGGTCCTTGGTCGAACCGGGTTTGGCCGCCGGCGGCTTCGGCTTATTGCCGGCCTGGTCCTCAAGCCCCTTGGCGATGCGCACGACGCGCAGCCAGGAGGACTTGCCCTTGAGGCGGTTGTCGACCGTACGCTGCACGTCGAGGATCTTGGCGCCGTGGTCGGCCTGGAGGCCCATGCGTGCGGCGCCTTCCCAGGCCTGCACCCAGACGCACTTCATCTCCGGCTTCACTTCGCAATGTCCGTTGTCGCGCACGCCGCCGCATGGGCCGTTACGCAGGTTCTTCGGGCAATTCATCGGGCACGACATGCCGGTGGACGACAGCGCGCACTGCCCGCACATCTGGCAATCGAACAAGAAGCCCTTGGTGACGCGCTCGACGCTCTCGAACGGCTTCTCCAGCTTTTCGTAGCCGATCTTGTTCCACAAAGGATGCAGCGCGATCAGCGCCTTCTCGAACGCGCGGTAGAACGCGTTGAGGCCGCGAGCATGGCGCACCGACCACAGGCGGACGGCGTACATCGCTCAGGACCTTCCAACAACAATTCCCCTCTCCCCTCGCGGGAGAGGGTTGCGGAGGCTTAGCGAGGCGCAGCCGAGCTTAGCCGGAGCTGGGGGCCGCGCCGATAGGTGCGCAGCGCGCGAGCGCCGTGATTCAGACGTTGCCGTATGTGTGGCGCTCTCACGAGCGCGCACGACTATCGCCGCGCTACCCCCCATCCAGCTTCGCCTAAGCTCGCTGGCGCTCGCTAAGGCTTCGCATCCTTCCCCCGCAAGGGGGGAAGGGGACTTTCTGTCGAGGGATCGGGGCGAGCGCTTCATCACTTGCTCTCCACCCCGCCGCTTTCGACCAGCGCCTTCAGCTTCGCGTCATCAAAGGCAGCTTCCAGCTCCGCCGCCTTCTTGTCCGCTTCGGCCTGCAGGTCATCGGACACGTCGATCGGCGCGGCGCGGCGCCATTCGGCCAAGTACGAGTCCGTGTCGCGCAGGTTGGCGCGCATAGCGGCGCGGTCGATCGCCTTCTCGAAGCGCTCGTTCAGCTGCACCTTCGCGGTCTCTCGGCCCTTCTTCACGATCACCTGGGCGGGAATGTCCCGCCAGTAAACCACAGTCAATTGTGCCATCTCGTCCTACGCAATCTTTGCCTTCATGAAGTCCGCGAGCTCGCCGTACCCCGTGCGGCGATGCACGAACTCCAGGTTCAGTTTCTCCGCCGCCGCCTTGGCCCGTCTCAGCAGATCCGCGTCCTCGGTCTGCGCCAGATAGACCAGCTTGCGGTAATTGCCGAAATACATATCGCGCAATTCCGGATGCTTCTCGATCCCGAATCCCTGCCAGATCAGCCGCTCGAAATGGCGCGCCAGATAGTCGGTCAGGAAGAACGTGCCCGGCTCCTCGTCCATCATCTTCTCGAAGTCGGCCGTTCTCGCGAACCACTGGAAGCAGTGCGGCCCGTCGATCCGCTCCACGCCCTCCTCGGCCAGCACGCGGTCCAGCTCGCCCTGGGTGCCGCAATCGCCATAGAGCACAAAGATGCGGTCGAACTTCTTCTTGCCCGCCTTGATCTTGCGCTGCACGCCGCCTGCGATCTTTTCCGGCCGGTTGTGCCAGATCGCCGGCAGGCAGGTGATCTCGACGCGCCCGTCCCAGCCGCTGGCCTTGCTCACCGCCAGGAACTCCTTGGCCAGCGCGCCGCAAGCGATAAAGAGGGTCTTCGGGCCGTCCGCCATACCGTCGATCCGGCATCCACCAGGACGCCGCCTTCTCGGGTCAAATCCTTAAGCGCGGCAGGGTTGCCGGGCTGCTATTGCCGCGACCGGGGATCGCCTGAAAGCGACCGAGCCCCTGTCGCGGACGGACTATATGTGGTCGTTCCAGGTCCGCGCCTTCAAGCGCTCATTCAAGCCGTGGCGCGCTTCTCGTCCAACTGCTTCAGGGAATGATCGATCCACTGCACGGTCAGTTTCTCGTGCACCGAGTTCTGGCCGAGGCGCTGGCGCAAGGCGCCGAAATCCACCTCGTCCAGCTTCTGGTCCTGGTTGAAGCAGGAGAACACCACCGTCTCCTCGCCCGTCACCGGATCCTTGTGCGGCTGCAGGCACTGGGCGCAGATCTCCTTCATCATGCATTGCATCGGCGAGTTGATGGAGCCGATCGCGCAATGCGACGACTTGAGATAGGGCTTCAGCACGTCGTGCCGCGCCCGCGCCACCGCCGCCATCATGCCGTCGGAGCCGATGGCGATGATGCGGTCGACATCCTGAATCTTGATGCTGGTCTCGCCGAGATCGCCCTTCGCGTAGCTGAGGATCGCCTGCACGATGTTGCCGACGAACGCCTTGTCCTGCGGCCGGTCGGCGGTGAAACCCGGCGCCTCGTCGCTCGCCCACACCACCACGTCGGACGCCGCCTCGATCTCCTCGACCTTGTAGCGGTCCTGGATCTTCTTGTAGCCGGCGAAATAGACGACTTTTGAGCCGGCAGCCTTGAGCGCGCGTCCGATCGAGAACAACACCGCGTTGCCGAGGCCGCCGCCCGCCAGCAGCACGGTCTCGCCCGCCGGCGTATGGGTCGGCGTGCCGGTCGGGCCCATCAGGATCACCGGCTCGCCCGGCTGCAGCCAGGCGCACAGGTCGGAGGATCCGCCCATCTCGAGCACGATCAGGCCGACCAGGCCTTCCTTCACGTCAGTCCAGGCGCCGGTTAGCGCCAGACCTTCCATGGTGAGGCGCGTGTCGCGGGTCTTGTGAGCCAGGGTCTCGAAATTCTGCAGACGGTAAAACTCGCCGGGCAGGAAGTTGGCGGCTGCTTGCGGCGCCTCCACCACGACCTCGACGATGGTCGGCGTCAGTCGGTTGACCGTGCGGATCTTCGCGCGCAGACGGCGATTGAGATCGGCGAGGAACGTGCTGTGGTCAGTGCTGGTGGCCGCCGGCAAACGTTCCAGCGCCTGCACCACGACCGGCCAACCCAGCTTGGCGCTGCCCATCGCCTTCACCACGTTGCCGGCGAAAGAAGGGTGTAGGTCGCCGAAGAACGAAGTCGCGCGGCCGTCGGCCCGCATCTCGGTGATCACGCGCACCTCGGCCGGCTTAGCGAGCTTCTCCGGCTTCACCACTGCGCCCTCGTCGTTCAGCGCTTGGAAATACTGGCCGTCGACATGGAAGTGGTCAGCATGCTCGCGCGCGAGGACGGTGTTGGGTCGCGTGCCCGCTGCGACCAGCACCGCCCGCGCGGGGAGAGAGACTTCCGCGCCGTCCGCGTTCTTGAAATGAATGCGCTCGGCGTGGCCGGTCTTGTCTTCGTCGATGCGCGTCGGCGTCAGGCCCTCGGTGAAACGGATGCCTTCCTCCATCGCCTTTTCCACTTCCTCGTGGTTCAGCGTGTAGGAAGGCGAATCGATCAGGCGCCGGCGATAGGCGATGGTGACGCCGCCCCAACCATCGATCAGCTTGGAGAATCTCGGCGCTTCGCGCGCCGCGGCTGCCCGCGCCCGCTCGGCGCGGAACGCCTTGGCATGGGCAATGAATTCGTCCGCGACTTCCAGCTCGATCGGCGAGAACCTGGCGCGTACGCCCTCGGCGCCATGCTCGGCGACCAGGGTCTCGTATCGCTTCAGGAACTTCTCGACCTGCATCGGGTAATAGGCCATCGCCTCGGTCGCGGTGTCGATGGCGGTCAGGCCGCCGCCGATGACCACTGCGGGCAGACGGAGCTGCAGGTTCGCGATCGAATCCTGCTTGGCCGCGCCGGTCAGCTGCAGCGCCATCAGGAAGTCCGAGGCCATGCGCACGCCGCGCGCCAGGCCGCCGGGCATCGACAGCAGGGTTGGCTTGCCGGCACCCAGCGCGAGCGCGATGTGATCGAAACCCATCGCAAACGCCTGCTCGGCGGTGATGGTGCCGCCGAAGCGCACACCGCCGAACATTGCGAACTGAGCGCGCCGCTCCAGCAGCAGGCGGATGATCTTCAGGAAGTTCTTGTCCCACCGCACGGTGATGCCGTATTCGGCGACGCCGCCAAAGCCCGCCATCACGCGGTCGTTCAGGTCTTCCTGCAATTCGGAGAGATGCTTGATCGGCTTGAAGCCGACGCGCTTGCCGTCCGGCTTGACGCCTGAGAGCGCCGAATCGAGCGGCTCGATTTTGAGGCCGTCGATCGCGACCACAGTGTGGCCGTCATTCAGCAGATAGTGCGCCAGCGTATAGCCGGCGGGTCCGAGGCCCACCACCAGCACGCGACGGCCACTCGCCGCCTTTGCAATCGGCGCCTTGATGTTGAGCGGGTTCCAGCGTGTCAGCAGGCTGTAGATCTCGAAGCCCCAGGGCAGACCGAGCACGTCCTTGAGCGAGCGCGTCTCCGCCTGCGGGATATCGACCGGGTCCTGCTTCTGATAAATGCAGGCCTTCATGCAGTCGTTGCAGATGCGGTGGCCTGTCGCCGCGCACATGGGATTGTCGATGGCGATGATGCCGACGGCGCCGATCGGCAGACCGTCAGCCTTCACCGTGTGCATCTCGGAGATCTTCTCGTCGAGCGGACAGCCGGCGAGGGTTACGCCGAAGACGCTCTTCTTGAAGGTGCCGTCCTTTTCCTTGAGCCCGCGCGAGCAGCTGTCCTTGCCCTGGTTGTGGCAGAAGATGCAGTAGTTGGCCTGATCCAGCGCGTGGTTCAGGTCCATACCTGGATCGGTCAGGTGGAATCCTTCGCGTGCACGCAACTTGTCCTCGCTGAGCTTCAGCGTCGGAATGCCGTGTCGCGTCTCCGACTCCAGATGCACCAGATGCATCGGGTCGACTTTGCGCGGCGCCTTGAACAGCACGCCCTTGCGATGCAGTGCCTTGCCGGCCGGCGTCTGGGTCGCCCAGGCCGCGTACTTCGTCGCGAGATCGAGTGCGTGGGCGTGACTGGCTTCGTCCTTCAGCCACGTGTCGACGTGGGTCGCGAAAGTCAGCTCATCGAACTTCCCGCCGAAGAGAGCCGTCAGCTCCGTGCGCAACGCATCCGCATCGAGCGTAGCGGCCGCGGCTTCGTTGTGCGCCTTGAGGGCGCGGCGCTGCACGAACAGGCGCTTCACGGAATAGAGCGGCGCCAAGTCCGTGTGCCGCTTGCGAAGAGCGCCGAGCTCATCCGTGATGCCGAACAGCTCGCCCACGAAATCGTCCAGGTGGGCGGCCACCGCGATGACGAGTGCCGATTCCGCCTTGGCATCGAGCTTGTCCGGTTCGACCCGCGCCGCCATCAGGCGGCCTGCTAAGCCTTCGTCCGAAACGCGCAGGTGATCGACGAACAAGGCATCGATCCGCGCCAGGCCGGCAGCGTTATAGAGCTCTTCGAAACGCAGGCCGTGCGCCAGGCGCAATTCGGACATCCCAGAAGTCCCTTATTTTACAGCCAAATAGCGGAAAATTGGCCGAATCCTACCGGCCGTTGTTACAGGCTGGCATGTGTAAATGCAAGAAAGGTTACAGCCTATCACGCATGAAGTCAGTGTGAAATTGGCATTGGAGTGCGAAATCTGCGTGACTATTCTTCCGTAATCCCAATTGGGGCCCATGTTCAGAACATTTGGGAGTTTCGAGTATGCCAGGCCAGGACAATGAGACGGGCCAGTTCCGCGACAAGCTGATCCGCCGCAAGCAGGAATGGGCCGCCGAGGGCCGCCTGCTGACCGGCCGGAAGGCGCGGCCCGAATCCGAGCGCCTGCCGCCGGGCCAGCGCGAGGTGAAGACCTGGCCCGTTCTTGACCTCGGCGCGCAGCCCAGGATCGATCTCAAGCTCTGGCGCCTGACGGTCGATGGATTGGTGGAGAACCCGGTCACATTGGATTGGCAGTCCTTCACGGATCTGCCGCAATCGGAGTCGGTCAGCGACATCCATTGCGTGACGGCCTGGTCTCGCTACGACAATCGCTGGCGCGGCCTTGCGGTGGCGGATTTGCTAGAGTTGGCGCGACCGAAGCCCGAAGCCAAGTTCGTCCTGTTCCAGTCCTATGACACCTACACCACCAATCTGCCGCTCGAGGAGTTCGCGGTGCCCGATGCGCTCCTGGCGACCCACTGGGAAGGCGAGCCTTTGACGGTCGAGCATGGCGGCCCTTTGCGCGTGCTGGTGCCCCAGCTCTATTTCTGGAAAAGTGCCAAGTGGATCAAACGCATCACATTCGCGGCCGAGGATCAGCCGGGCTTCTGGGAGGTGCGTGGCTATCACAATCACGGCGACCCGTGGGAAGAAGAGCGCTATAGCGGGTAACCAGCGTCACGCTCTTGTGATGGCGGAATGCGCGTCAGCGTCGCATCATCTGTGACTTGCTTCACTGTCGGTGCGCGCTGCCGCCGGCATGGTAGGTTGGGCAACTAGATGAGAGGGAGGGGCATGTGATGAAGCGAGGCGATCTTCGCGCCGCGGCCATCGTGGTGCTGGGCTTGATGGCGCTGCCGGGTACCGCCTATGCGCTGGGGACCAGTTCGACGCCGGACTCGTCGAAGGCCGACCCATACAAGCAGGCCGAGGATCTGATCGATGACGAGGAATACGCCAAGGCGATCCCGCTGCTGCAGAAGTCAATCAAGGAAAAGGGCGAATATGCCGATGCGCTGAACCTGCTCGGCTATGCCAACCGCAAGCTGGGCGACAAGGCCAAGGCCCTCACCTATTACACAAAGGCGCTGAACCTCGAGCCAGACCATCTCGGTGCCAACGAGTATCTGGGCGAGCTCTATCTCGAGATGAACGACCTCGCCAAAGCCGAGGAGCGCCTGGACGTGCTCAAGAAAGCCTGCGGCGATTGCGACGAATACGACGACCTCGCCGACGAGATCGACGACTACAAGGAAGAGCACGGGCTGTCGTAACGGCCACCCGGCGCCAGTTTGCCCTCCTATGTCACCCCGGACAGCCGCGAAGCGGCGTGATCCGGGGTCCACGGTTCAAACGCATAAGCGGCGGAGAGATGGACCCCGGCTCGCGCTTCGCTTGGCCGGGGTGACAGCTGAGAGGCGTAAGAGGGGGCGCCTATCTTCGCTGCACTACCGCATAACCACGCGGCTCGCCCGTTTTCCTGCTCTGTGTCGCCATCGCCCTGGCAAGGCGCGGCAACGGGGCCCAGACCGGCTCGTAATCCTTCTTGTAGACGTCCAGCATGAGGACACGGTCGCGCGCCGCGTCATAGGCGCCGATCGGCGAGAAGTGCCCGACATCGACGCCATCGCCGTAGAACAGATCGAGATGGAAATTGGCAGCCGCGAATCCCGATCCGCCGCTCTCCATCTCGATCAATGCCCCGCGCAAATCCGCGATCGCTGCGTCGGCGTCGGTCACGGGCGTGATTGCGATGTTCCACCTGCCGGCGCACTCATAGCAGTGCAGCGCGCGCTCCATGGCCGCGGCGAACTCAGTGAGGCTGAGCCCGTCGCCGTTCTGCGCGACTGCCGCGCGCCAGGCCTGATCGCCCAGCCTGTCCAGCAAGCTCGCTTCGCTGACCGGACCGGCACTGCGCAGATGGCCTTCATGCCCGCGCACCGCGTTGATCAGCATCACGGCGGTCGCGAGCGAGCAGGACGAATCCGTCCCCTGCTGGATCAGGTGCGGCGCGATCGACCAATAGGCGCTCTCCGGCGCCCCGCGCAGATAGGCGTGGTCCAGCCGGAGCGGGACCAGGTCGGGCGAATGGCGGTGCGTCAACGAAGCCCCCTCATGCCGATACGGGAACGGTCGCTGCGTCATCGATCGCAATGGCGATCAGCGTCTGCTCGCGGCCGCGCAGGATGATCTCGCAGCGCCGGCCCATGTCCACCGGCAGCTCGGCCCCGTGCGCCACGATCTCGGAGATGAGCAGCTGGCAGTTCTCTTCCTTGGTGGCGGTCTCAAGCCGGCTGGCAGTGTTCACGGTGTCGCCGATCGCGGTCAGCGAAAGGGCGGGCGGGAAGCCCATCTCGCCCACGATCGCCGGCCCGAAATGAATGCCGATGCCGATGCGGAACGGCGCCTTTAGCTCGGCACGGTGCTGCACGTTGAAGATCTCGAGCGCCGTCGCCATGCGGCGGGCCGCATCGAGCGCCTGGGCCGAGGCCAGCTCCGGCCGGCCCTTGAGACCGAACACCGCCATGACGCCGTCGCCGATGAACTTGTCGACATGGCCGCCTGCTGCCAGGATCGCTTCGCCCATCAGTCGGAAATACTGGTTCAGCAGGAACACCACGTCATAGGGCAGGCGCCGCTCCGCCATGCTGGTGAAGCCGCGCAAGTCGGCGAACAGGATAGCCACTTCCTGCTCCTTGCCCTGGCTGAGGTCGCCGCGGAACAAGGCCTTGGGTGCCGTGATCTCCGGCGACAGGAGCGGCTGGATGGTGACCGGCGCCGTCGGACGCGTCTGGCAGGCGAGACGCACGCCTGGCGGCGCGTGAATGCGGGCCAGCACGCGATCCTCTTCCTCCTGTGGAGGAGGCAGCAAGTCGACGCCTTCGATCACCCGCACCCTGCAGGTGGAACAGCGGCTACGTCCGCCGCATACCGAGGCATGCGGGATGCCGCCGATGCGGCTGGCTTCCAGCAGGCTAGTGCCAGGCTGGATAACGACCCGCTTCCCGTTGGGATAGGAGACCGTGATCGCACGCCGGCGCGTGGCTAGCGCGCGCACGCCGCGGCCTGCGAACACGCCGGCGACGATGGCGGCAAAGCCGAGCAGCAGCCAGTCGCCCACTTCGTCAAGGAATGCCACCTGGTCCTGAGCGGGCAGGTTGATTTTAGCATCCAGGATTGCTGGCCAGTTGGGGTCGGCGGCGAGTGCGGCCACTTCCCGCGCGCCGGCCACGAAGCCCAGCAGCGCCAGCACCGGGATCAAGAGCGCAAGCGCGCCGAGCCAGGGGCGCCAGGGCGGAAACCACGCCTTCACGCGCAGCCAATAACTGAGGCCGATGCAGCCATGGATCCAGGTCACGACGAGAGCTGAGCTCTGCAGCACGCCATTGATCGGCGCCGCCGTCCAGGCGGCCCACAGCACATAAGCGTAGCGGTCATCGACTCCATAGAGCGCATGGGCAACGGCGGTGCCGAGGATGTGCAGGATGATCAACGGCGGTGCGCTCAAGCCGAGCACGAGTTGGCTCGCTTCCAGGCGCGGCATCCTGAGGCTCTTGCGCCGATAGAGCGCGCGCAGCCCGATCGAAAGATGCAGCAGCGCCGCCAGCAGGAGGATCGGCTCGAGCGGCCGCCAGAAGCCGAGAAAGACGAGGCGCCCGGCCTCCATCGCCGCGAGCGAAACCAACCCGAGCGCGTGGTTGAGATTGTGGGTGAGGACATAGAGGAACAGGATGAGCCCGGTCGTCAGGCGGGTAACGGCGATGATCCGCCCCCAATGGCCGGTCGTCGGCGGCACTGGCGCTCCTCCCCCGCTGTTGCGCAGTCTGGCTGGAGGGATATTAGACCCTCGCTAGATGGACGCCAATCCGCGCGCGGCGTCGGCGTCGACATCCTCCATGTAGAAGAAATCGCGACCGACGGACTGGATCTGATGCTGTGCCGGAATCGGAAACAGCATCTTCAGGAAGGAGTGGGGGTACGGAAAGAAATGAAAGTGCGGATTGAAGTTGTATTCGAACTCCCGCTCGCGCGGCACGACCAGGATCAATCGACGTTTGGTAACCCGCCTCAGTTCCGCGAGGGCGGCCCGCAGGTCCAGGATGTGCTCGAGCACATGCGTGCAGATCACCGTATCGAAGTGTCGATCGGGAAACGGCATGCGCATGATGTCGCATTCACGGAACGTGATGTTCGGCGCCCCGCGGGTCTTGCCCAGCACGAAATCGACCCCGGTGAACCGGCACTCCTTGAGCGCGGGTGCCTCCGCCAGCGCGTTGAGCAGATATCCAGTGCCGCAGCCGACATCGCAGATGTCGGGTCCGATTGCGTTCTGGCGGATGAGGTCCATGCAGGCGGCCGAGCAGTCGGTCTCGCCATGAACGCGTGGATGCGCCTCATAGAGCGCGCGATACTCTTCGGGCGTGAGGAACGGCGCCCGACGCCTGAATTCGGCCATTGCCTTGACATGGGCGCCGCCGCCCAGCCGCAACAGCCAGCCGAACGCCTTGCTGTCGCGCAGGAAGCCCGGCACCAGCTCCTCCAGGATGAACCGGATGCGGTTCGATGTTTCCCGTCGCATAGGGCTTAGATTCCCGGCAGTGTCATATACGACCCCAACTCAGCGCGACCCTATCGCCCCCTATGGAAAGAAAAGATTAAGGTTGGCGGGACTATTGCGGACCCAGGCCGCTGTTCAAGACTCTCCGGTGCGTGATAAGAACCGCACGCGCCCGGGCATGAAATGCCCTTGCATAAGACGAAGGCTGGGGTAAGCGATCCTGCATGGCATCATGAGCGAAGTCACGGAAGACCAACGCCGCCTGGCGCGCGAGAAGCGCCGCGAAGAGCGCCGCCGCCTCCTGGCGAGCGGGCCGGCGTCGCCCTGCATCAGCGTCTGCCAGATCGATCCCAAGACCGGCTGGTGCATCGGCTGCTACCGCACCATCGACGAGATTCGCGACTGGATCATTTCGCCGCCGGAAGAGCGGCAGAAGATCCTGGATGCATTGCCGGCGCGCCGCTCCGGCTCGACAGGATAGCGCGCGTCACAATGGTTCCCGCCCGGATATCCGACCGGTGCTGACGCAGCGCAAACCGCGCGGCGGGCATGTGCTGATCCGGCTTCTGCAGGCCGCGGTCAGCCTCGGCCTCCTGGCGGCGCTGATCGCCATCGTGGACTGGCAAACGATGCGCAAGGCCGCGGCAGCGCTGTCGCTCGGCGGGCTTATCGCGGTATTTGCGGTTTGCCTTCTGGCGCAAGCGGCATTCGTGCTGCGTTGGCGGGCCTTGCTCGACATGCTGGGCATGCGTGAATCCTGGGCGCGCTCCTGGCATTCCGTCTTTGCTGGGTTGTTCCTGACCAACTTCCTTCCCGGAACACTAGGCTCCGACGGGCTGCGGGTGGTGCTGCTCACCAAGTCCTACGGCCGCGCTTCGACTGCGATCGGCGCCATCGCGTACGAGCGCCTGATGCAGCTGGCGGTCTATGTTTGTCTGGTATCGGTCGCCGCCCTGCTCCCCATGCCATGGCTTCAGCCGTGGCTGCGCGCGATCATCACCGTCGGCGGCGTCGGGGCGGTGTTGGTTCTGATCTTCATCCTCTATTGGCTCGGGCAGCGATCGCCGGCAATCGGCCCCAGCGGTGGCGGCTTCATGCAAACCGCATGGCATCTGTTCGCGACCATCCTGACGGAAACCGGTCGAATGCAAACGCGCATGCGGCGGCATCGCCGCGCGGCACTCGGTTTCTGGCTCGCCAACATCCTCAACATCGCGCTGGTAGTGACAATGTCGCAGCTGATCCTCCTGGATATCGGAGAGGATATCGGCTTGCCGGCGGTCGCCTTCACGGTCGGCGGCGGCATGATCATTGGCGCCGCTCCGATCTCGATCAACGGCCTCGGCACCTTCGAATCGGCGAATGTGGCCCTGCTTGGCCTGGCGGGCGTGGTGGCATCGCACGGCTTCGTGGTGGCGCTCGTCCTCCGCGCGGCCTTCATATTGGTCAGCATCGTCGGCCTGCCGAGCGCCTTTCTGCTTTGGCGGGAACGCAAGTCCTGATGCTGGCTCACGCCGCCGAACACGGCATGGACCGGGTGGAGCGGCCTGATATATCTTCGTACCACCACGACAATGCGGTGATCGTTCCCACATGACAGCACCGATACTCAGCCTAGTGGTCCCCGTCTTGAACGAGGCCGGCACGATCGATGGTTTTGTGGCGCGCGTCACACCGATTGTGCGTCAAGCCTGCAACGACCAGGATTACGAGATCATCTTCGTCGACGACGGCAGCAAGGACGCGACGGTGGCCGAGATCCTGCGCTGCCGTGAGCGCGACGCGGCGGTGAAGCTCGTTATCCTTTCGCGCAATTTCGGCAAAGACATCGCCCTATCGGCCGGGCTCGAGGCGGCCCGTGGCGCGGCGGTGATCCCCATCGACGTCGATCTGCAGGACCCGCCGGAAGCGATTCTGGATCTTGTACAGAAGTGGCGCGAGGGGTTCGAGATCGTCTATGCGGTGCGCACGGACCGCACCAGCGACAGCTTCACCAAGCGCAAGACGGCGGACTGGTTCTATCGCGTGTTCAACCGCGTTGCCGATACGCCGATCCCGGAACATGCGGGCGACTTCCGCTTGCTGGACCGCCGGGTGGTCGATGCGCTGAACGCCCTGCCGGAACGCAACCGGTTCATGAAGGGGCTCTATTCCTGGGTCGGATTCAGGAGCGCTAGCGTTTCGGTCGTTCGGGCCGCGCGCGAGGAAGGCCAGAGCAAGTGGAAATACTGGCGTCTGTGGAACTTCGCACTCGGCGGCATCTTTGCTTTCAGCACGGCGCCGCTGCGGGTGTGGAGCTATGTCGGCGCCACCTTCGCCGTGATCGGATTGGCTTATGCCGCATACCTTGTACTGCGGGTGCTGGTGCAGGGCGTCGACGTTCCGGGCTATGCGTCGTTGATGGTCGCTGTGCTGTTCATGGGCGGGCTCAACCTGATGACCCTCGGCATCCTCGGCGAGTATATCGGCCGAATCTATACCGAGGCCAAGCAGCGGCCGCTCTATCTGGTGCGGGAGCGCATCGGCTTTGAAGAGCCGGCTGGGCAGCGCGGCGAGGACGTGGCGGAGATCGAGACCCTGCCGCGCCGGATCACAAAGGGCGGCGCGTGATGCCTCAGCTTCTTTCGCAGGGAACGACGCGCACGTCTTCCGCTGCCAACGAGTCTACCCAAATGACGGTCTGAAATCCGGTCTCCAACGCGCGCCGGCAGACTGCTTCCTCCGTCTGGTGGAGCGCGGGCTCGGCCGGCGGCGGTGGGAAGCCGAACCACGCGGCATCCTGGCGGCAGGTCTCCTGTTTTGCATAGTAGCCGAGCACCTGCGGCAGTCCGGCGACAGCGATGGGGAACAGGCTCTTCGCGTCGCAGTCGCGCGCCATCTCCCAATAGGCTTCGTTTTCCGCCGGCACGAAGACCGCTGCGCTGGTCCCGAACTCGGCGCGCAAGGCTCGCAACCGCTCGGCCAGCGCGGCTCCGTCCGGCTGCGCCGGTGATCCGGTCAGCAGCTTGGCTAAGCCGATTTCCTGCAAGGCGCGCTTGCGATCCTCGCGCCACACCCGCTTCTTGTCGTCCGCGTAGTAGCTGCGATCGCCCGTGCGCAGCAGCGCGCTCGCCGACACGAAGCTGTTGAAGCGCCCCGTGGCATAACTTGCGCCTTGCGCGATGAGTCCGACCAGTAGCAGCGTTGCGAGGCCGGCGGGGAGCCACGGCCTGATCGTGCGCAAGTAGCGTGCTGACACGGCCCAGAGCCGCGGGAACAGTGCCACATTGATGGTCGTGGCGAGCCAGGCCTGCGCGTAGAGGAAATAGAGCGCGTCGCCGCCTTCGATGCGCAGTAGCAGGACCGGGATATTCGCCACCGCTGCGCCGGCCAGCAAGGCGCACAAGGCTTGCCTGCGCCATGGGTTCAGCTCCCCCCAGAGTCCCCACAGGAAGAGCAGGGCCAGGATGGTCTCAACGTGAGCGGCGACCGGCAGCAGCCAATTGCCGCGATCGAACCCGTACTCGAAGTAGTGGATCCGACCCAGCCACTCCGCTCCCTCCGAGCCAGGGTCGTTGAACATCAACAGGGCTGTCCCGAAGGCCAGGACCGATAACACGCCCCCCACCCAGAGCTCGGCACGGCGCAGCCCGTGCACCAGCAGCATGGAGATGCCGAACACGCCGGCGAAAACGAAGCCCATGGAGATCTTGCAGGCCGCGAGCGGCCACAAGCCGAGGCTGCAGATGACGACAGCGATCATGCGCCAGCTGCGGGACGCGTCGCGATCGAGGGCAAGCAGCAGGACGCCCGGGAACAGCAGCAGCCCGAGCGCGGCGCCCGCCAGCATGGATTCGCTTTCGTAGACGATGTTCCCGACGTCGACGTAGGTCGCGAGCAGAATGAACAGCGCGATCGACCCGACCGCCGCGAGCGGCGCAACACGGAGCTGCGGCAGCAACGCCGCGCGCCAGATGCCGGCAGCCAAGGCGACGACGAACCAGATCAGCGGGACGAACAGGAATATCTTGGAGGCAACGACGGCTGCGATCGGGTCGCCAGGAACGGCAGCGCTCACCCGAGCCGTGATCCAGTTGAATCCGAAATGGTAGTGCATCGGCTGCAGGCCATCGATCGCCATGCTCGGGAGCCCGAAATTGGCCAGCGATGCAACCAGCGCACCCTGGTAGAACTGGTCTCCGTCGGTGCGGCCAAACAAGGCGAGCTCGTCGGCGAAGAAGCTGGAATACTTGGTGCCGGCGAAATCGAGCCCGAGCAGCAGGGCCGAGAGGATCAGCAGACCCAGCCAGAGCGGCGCGCGTCGGATGCTCGCGCCGCGGGCAACTTGCCAGATGATCGGCGCAGCCGAGATCGCTGCAAGCACAATGATGCTCCATGCGCCGATGCGGCCGAGATAGGTGAGGGCGAGAGCAACCAGCCCGGCGGCAACGATTAGCGGGCCGAACAGCTGCAGATGAAGCCTAGGCGTGGAGAAGAGCCTTCCCGCATGGAACGGTGCGGTGATGGCCAAGGTTGAAATTGCGGCGAAGACGGACACCAGCTCCGACAGGCCTGGCATGCCGTTGCGCAGCAATCCCATGATGACGGCCAGGAGCGCATTGAGCGCTAGGACGAAGACAGCGATGCGCCTGAGGTCGTCTAATGCCGTTGACCAGACGGCATCTCGGTCAGCGATCATGAGTGAGCCTGACTAGAGTGGACAGAGCAGGGGGACGCGCCGGCCGACGATCCGGCAATCAGCCGCGGTGTTTACAGCACCCCCGCGGCGGACCCTGCACGAGCCCCAATCGATGGTCAAGGAGGTCCGCTCGGCGACCTACGCCGCCGTTCCCCCCACCGTGAGGCCGTCGACCCGCATGGTCGGCTGGCCGACGCCCACGGGCACCCCCTGGCCGTCCTTGCCGCAGGTGCCGATGCCGGGGTCGAGCTTCATGTCGTTGCCGATCATGGAGACCTTGGTCAGCACGTCCGGACCATTCCCGATCAGGGTGGCCCCCTTGACCGCGGGACCGATCTTGCCGTTCTCGATGAGATAGGCTTCCGAGGCAGAGAACACGAACTTGCCCGAGGTGATGTCGACCTGTCCGCCGCCGAAGTTGACGGCGTAGAGCCCCTTCTTCACCGAGCGGATGATTTCCTCCGGCTCGTGGCTGCCGCCCAGCATGATGGTGTTGGTCATGCGCGGCATCGGATGATGCGCGAAGCTTTGGCGCCGGCCGTTGCCGGTCGGCTTCATGCCCATCAGCCGCGCATTCTGCCGGTCCTGGATATAGCCGGTCAGGATGCCGTCCTCGATCAGCACGGTGCGCTGGCTCGGCGTGCCCTCATCGTCGATGGTGAGTGAGCCGCGCCGGTCATTGATCGTGCCGTCATCGATCACCGTGACGCCCTTGGACGCCACCTGCTTGCCCATCAGGCCAGCAAAGGCCGAGGTCTTCTTGCGATTGAAGTCGCCTTCCAGCCCATGGCCGATCGCCTCATGCAACAGGATGCCGGGCCAGCCGGGTCCAAGCACCACCTGCATCTCGCCGGCAGGGGCGGAGACGGAGCCGAGGTTGACCAGGGCCTGGCGCAGCGCCTCATCGACGCTGGCCTTCCAATGAGCGGGATCAACAACCAACTCGTAGGCGAACCGCCCGCCGGTACCGTGGCTACCGGTCTCCATGCGGCCGTTTTCCTCGACCATGACGGCGATGTTGAGCCGCACCAGCGGCCGGATGTCGGCCGCGCGGCTGCCATCGCCGCGGATGATCTGCACGGCCTGCCAGTTGCCAGAGATCGAGGCCATCACCTGCTTCACCCGCGGGTCCTTGGCGCGAGCATAGACGTCGATCTCCTGCAGCAACGCGACCTTGGCACCGAACTCCATCTTGGCCAGCGGATTGTCGTCGGAATAGAGGTGCCGGTTGGTGCCCTGCGGCGCCTCGGCCAGGGTCCCGCCATAGCCGGCATGGACCGCCTTCACAGTCTCGGCAGCGCGCTGCAGCGCGTCGTCGCTGAGGTCGCTGGCATGAGCATAGGCATGCGCTTCGCCCGCCACCGCGCGCAGGCCGAAGCCCTGGGTCACGTCGAAGCTGGCGCTTTTCAGCTTGCCGTCGTCGAAGGCAAGCGCTTCCGACTGGTTGAATTCCAGGAACAGCTCGCCGTCGTCACCGCCTTTCAGGGCGTCGGCGACCGTCCGTTCGGCCCGTGCACGGTCGAGGCCGGCGCGATTGAAGAACAGGTCGTCGGTCATGGCGATGGCGGACATGAGTGTGCTCCGTAAGTCGAGTGGGTCGACAATATGGCTTTGAACAATGTGGGCACGATAGCCGTCCCGATCCACTCTGTCAGTCGGCAATGGTTGCGACGTGAAACGATCTGGATCAATTCAGCCCGCTGCGATTTATGCGGCGGATCGTCGCACAGCCGCAGTCTCAAGCTTTCCAACGAGCCTGCTGATGCTGCACAAACCCCCGGAATGCTTGAGGTTTCGGGGGCAGGGGTGTAGCTTGCCGCCGACCGTGGGGACGGGGGTTGCGGCCGCGCTGGTTGTCGCGCGCGGTCTAGCGTCCGACCGGCCTAGAGCTTAACGAAGCTGCGTTGCGGCCGACCAGTGTTCGGCCGACGGGCGGACTGAACTGCCGAGCACCCAGGCGGATAGGAACGGGAAAACGATATGAGATTGCCGAAGATTTGCTCTTTCGCGGTGGCGGCCGGTCTGACCGCCGGTTCGATGCCGGCGCTGGCGCAGGATACGGAACAGACGATCGGTGGCCCCCATGCGATGGGCGTGGGATTGCAGGCTCCGGCGACCAGCCTCGCGGAGCAAATGGTATTCCTTCACGACTGGGTGCTGCTGCCCGTCATCACGGTCATCAGCTTCTTTGTCCTGGCGCTGCTCGTCATCGTCTGGTTCAAGTTTCGCGAGTCGAAGAACCCAGTGCCATCGCGGAACACCCACAACACGCTGCTCGAGGTGGCCTGGACGATCGTTCCAGCGCTGATCCTGGTCTTCATCGCGGTGTTCTCGTTCCCGCTGCTCTATCGCCAGCTCGAGATTCCAGAGCCGGGCCTCACGGTCCGCGCGATCGGGCATCAGTGGTACTGGAGCTACGAATATCCCGACAACGGCAACTTCACCTTCGACGCCAACATGGTGGAGAAGGCCGACCTCCAGCAGAACCAGATCTATCTGCTCGACACCGACAACGAGGTGGTCCTGCCGATCGACACCAACATCCGCATCCAGATCACGGCGACCGATGTCATCCACGCCTGGACCGTTCCGGCGTTCGGCGTGAAGCACGACGCGATCCCGGGCCGGACCAATGAGAGCTGGTTCAACATCCAGAAGCCCGGGATCTATTACGGCCAGTGCTCGGAATTGTGCGGCGTGCGCCACGCCTACATGCCGATCAAGGTGCGCGCGGTCGCCAAGGAGGAGTTCCAGCGCTGGGTCACGGAAGCGCAGCAGAAGTTCGCCAAGGTCGACGGCACACCGCCGGCGAAGACCGTCGCGGCCGCTGAGTAAACGCAGAATTCGTCTCGAGGGATTGCAGCCATGAGCCCCGTTACAACGTCCCATTCGCATTACGGTCACGACGACCACGGCGATCACAAGCCTGGCTTCTTTGTGCGCTGGTTCTATTCGACCAACCACAAGGACATCGGCACCCTTTACCTGATCCTGGCCGTCGTCTCCGGCCTGTTGGGCCTCGCCTTCTCCATCTACATGCGCGCAGAGTTGATGGAGCCGGGTATCCAGTATTTCGGCGACGATGCGAACCCCGACGGGCAGCAGTGGAACGTGGTGATCACGGCGCACGCGCTGCTCATGATCTTCTTCACGGTCATGCCGGCGTTGATCGGCGGCTTCGGCAACTGGTTCGTGCCGCTCATGATCGGCGCGCCCGACATGGCGTTCCCGCGCATGAACAACATCAGCTACTGGCTGACGGTCGTCGCGCTGATCATGCTTGTCGCTTCGGCCTTCGTGGATGAGGGCGCCGGCACCGGCTGGACGCTCTATCCGCCGCTGTCCGACTCCACGTACCAGAGCGGGCGCGCGGTCGACATGGGCATCTTCGCGCTGCACATGGCGGGCGCGGCTTCGATCCTCGGCGCGATCAACTTCATCACCACCATCTTCAACATGCGCGCACCGGGCATGACCCTGCACAAGATGCCGCTGTTTGTCTGGTCGGTGCTGGTGACGGCGTTCCTGCTGCTGCTGTCGCTGCCGGTTCTGGCCGGCGCGATCACCATGCTGCTGACGGACCGCAATTTCGGCTCCAACTTCTTCAAGCCCGAAGGCGGCGGCGATCCGGTCCTGTTCCAGCATCTGTTCTGGTTCTTCGGCCACCCCGAAGTGTACATCCTGATCCTGCCGGGCTTCGGCATCATCAGCCAGGTGGTGTCCACCTTCTCGAAGAAGCCTGTGTTCGGCTATCTCGGCATGGCCTACGCGATGGTCGCGATCGGCCTGGTCGGCTTCGTCGTGTGGGCGCACCACATGTACACCGTCGGCATGGATGTCGACACGCGCGCCTATTTCATGGCGGCGACCATGGTGATCGCGGTGCCCACTGGCGTGAAGATCTTCTCCTGGATCGCGACCATGTGGGGCGGGTCGATCCGCTTCGACACGCCGATGCTGTGGGCGGTCGGCCTCATCATCTTGTTCACGATCGGCGGCGTCACCGGCGTCATCCTGGCGAATGCGCCGATCGACGTGGCGTTCCACGACACCTATTACGTGGTGGCCCACTTTCACTACGTGCTGAGCTTGGGCGCGGTGTTCGCGATCTTCTGCGGGTTCTACTACTGGATCAGCAAGATGTCGGGGCGGCAGTATCCGGAATGGGCGGGTAAGATCCACTTCTGGCTGACGTTCATCGGCGTCAACCTGACCTTCTTCCCGCAGCACTTCCTGGGCCTGCAGGGCATGCCCCGCCGCTATCCCGATTATCCGGAGGCGTTTACTTTCTGGAACCAGCTGTCGTCGATCGGCTCGTACATCTCTGCCGTCGCGACCGTATGGTTCATCGGTGTGGCGCTCTACACGGTGTTCGCCGGCCGGAAGGCCGCCGACAATCCGTGGGGTGTGGGGGCGACGACCTTGGAGTGGACTCTGAGCTCGCCGCCGCCGTTCCATACCTTCAACGATCTGCCGCAGATCAAGAGCGAAGCGCACTGAACTTGAGGATTGGGATGAATGCGGGCGGCCGCATTCATCCCACGTGAGAGACGACTGACTGCATGACTCGCGTCGCCCCATCCTTGCTCAGCGAGCACGCCGGCCTATCCACATCCGGCGGCAGCGTCGGCGACTTCATCGCCTTGCTGAAGCCGCGGGTGATGTCGCTGGTGGTGTTCACTGGCTTCGCCGGGCTGGCGGTCGCCCCCGGGCATATCCACCCGCTCATCGGCGCGGTGGCGGTGCTCTGCATCGCGGTCGGCGCCGGGGCATCTGGCGCGATCAACATGTGGTACGACCGCGATATCGATGCGATCATGAACCGCACCTGCGGCCGGCCGATCCCGCGTGGCGCGGTCTCGCCCGACGCGGCGCTCAGTTTCGGCGGCGTGCTCGCCGTGTTCTCGGTGATGCTGATGGGCCTTGCGGTCAATTGGGTGGCGGCCGGGTTGCTCGCCTTCACCATCTTCTTCTACGTCGTGATCTACACGATGTGGCTGAAGCGCCGCACGCCTCAGAACATCGTGATCGGCGGCGCCGCCGGGGCTTTTCCGCCGATGATCGGCTGGGCCGCGGTCACCGGCGACATCAGCCTTGTCTCGATCTCGCTGTTCCTGCTGATCTTCATGTGGACGCCGCCGCATTTCTGGGCGCTCAGCTTGTTCCGCGAGGGCGATTATGCCAAGGCCGGCATTCCGATGATGCCGGTGGTTGCTGGCCAGCGCGCGACCAAGATCCAGATGCTCGCCTATACCCTCTTGCTGGCGCCGATCGCGCTGGCGCCGGTCTTGCTTGGCGTTGCCGGCGTCATCTATGGAGCGGCCGCCGTCGGCCTCAATGCCGCTTTCATCGGACACGCCATCACCGTGCTGCGCGAGCGGCAAGGCCACCGTGCAGCCAAGGCGATGTTCGGCTTCTCGTTGGTGTACCTCTTCGGGCACTTTGCGGCGCTCATCCTGGATCGTGTATCCGGCTTGGTGGGTCTGATCGGCTCATGAATACGCGAACTCCCGCCAATGGCGAACGTGAACGTCAGCGCCGGCAGCGCGCGCGCAACTGGGCGATCTTCCTTGCCCTCGCCGCGTTCGTGCTGATCGTCTATATCGTCACCATCGTGAAGATGAAGGGGGGCTGACATCATGAGCCGTCCTTCGCAGCAACAGCGAAATCTTCGCGTTCTCATGATCCTGGTGGGCGTGGTCGCCGGCATGACGGGGCTCGCCTATGCCTCGGTGCCGCTCTATCGCCTGTTCTGCCAGGTCACGGGCTTCGGCGGCACGCCGCAGCGCGCCGAGATAGCGCCGACGGAGATCTCCGATCGCGTGGTGCGTGTCACCTTCACTGCCGACGTGGCGGGGGGCCTCGGCTGGCGGTTTCAGCCGATGCAGCGGCAGATCGCGCTCAGGGTCGGCGAAAACAAGCTTGCCTACTACGTCGCCGAGAATCTCGAGTCAAAGCCGGTGACCGGCCGCGCCACTTTCAACGTGTCGCCGGACGTGTTCGGTCCCTACTTCAGCAAGATCGAGTGCTTCTGCTTCACCGAGCAGACGCTGCAGCCCGGCGAACGGATCGAGATGCCGGTGAGCTTCTTCATCGATCCGGCGCTGCTCGACGATCCGGCGCTCAAGAACATCAACGATATCACCCTGTCCTATACCTTCTTCCGAGCCAGCAATGACGGCACGGCGGAGCGGAAGGTCGGGCAGGCGCGACATGGCCAGGCTGGCGGGGGCCAGCCCGGCTCGCTAAATTGAACGTAGAGGCGAGACGAAGGAACCAAAGATGAGTGCGACTCACACGGATGCTCACACCGCCGCCCACGGGGGCGCGCACGGCGCCCACAAGCCCAACCATCCGTACCATCTGGTCGATCCCAGCCCGTGGCCGCTGACCGGCTCCATCGGCGCCGTCGTGCTGACCTTCGGCATCGTACAATTCATGCACGGCTACGGGCTGTGGTGGATCGCGCCGGGCGCTTTCATCGTCGTCGCCACGCTCTTCATGTGGTGGTGGGACGTCGTCAAGGAGGCGGAGCATCAGGGTCATCACACGCCGGTCGTGCAGATCGGCTTGCGCTATGGCATGTCGCTCTTCATCGCCTCGGAGGTGATGTTCTTCGCGGCCTTCTTCTGGGCCTTCTTCGACGCCTCGCTGTTCCCCAAGGAAGCGATCGGCGGCGTGTGGCCGCCGGAAGGGATCCTGACCTTCGATCCCTTTTCGCTGCCCTTGCTCAACACGCTGATCCTCCTGACCTCTGGCTGCACGGTCACTTGGGCGCACCACGCGCTGCGTGAGGGCGATCGCAAGGGGCTGATCCAGGGCCTCACCCTCACGGTGGCCCTCGGCCTGCTCTTCACCGCGGTCCAGGCCTATGAATACGCCCACGCGCCCTACGGGTTCTCGCAGACGGTGTTCGCCTCGACTTTCTTCATGGCGACCGGCTTCCACGGCTTCCATGTAATCGTCGGCACCACCTTCCTGATCGTCTGCCTCGTGCGCTCGGTCAGGGGGCACTTCACGCCGGAGCATCATTTCGGCTTCGAAGCCGCCGCCTGGTATTGGCACTTCGTCGACGTGGTGTGGCTGTTCCTGTTCATCTTCGTCTACATCTGGGGCGGCATCAATGCGCCGCATCCGGCCCACTAGGCGAACGGACATTTCTGGGGCGGCGAGGCGATGAGCGTCTCGCCGGTCTCAGCTGGTTTCAACTGCCGCTGCCCGCGCTGCGGGCGCGGCAAATTGTTTTCCGGCTATCTGAAGCTCGTGAACAAATGCGAGTCCTGCGGGCTCGAGCTCGGCACCATGGATAGCGGCGACGGGCCGGCAGTGTTCGTGATGTTCATTGTCCTCATCATCACGGTGCCGCTGGTATTCCTGGTCTGGGCGTTGTTCGAGCCGCCGATCTGGGTGCATGCCATCCTGTGGCCGATCGTGGTCATCGGCCTGTCGCTCTGGCTGCTGCGCCCGGCCAAGGGCATCATGATCGGTCTGCAGTACAAGCATGAAGCCGGCGAGCACCAAGCATAGTCCCATGTTGAGCAAGCTTCGCTTCCGGCCGACCCTGTGGCCGACCTTGTTTTCCGTGCCGGTCTTCATCGCGATGGTCGGTCTCTGCATCTGGCAGGTGCAGCGGCTGCATTGGAAAGAGAACCTGATCGCCGAGCGCGAAACGCGCGTGGCGGCGGAGCCGGTTGCCCTTCCCGCGGTCGGCGTCAATCCGGCCAGCCTCGAATACCGCCGCGTCCGGCTCGAAGGCTCTTTCCTCCATGACAAGGAGCTGTATCTCGGCGCGCGCTCCCTCAACGGCAATCCCGGCTACCACGTCCTGACGCCCTTCGCGCCGGCCGATGGCGGCCTGGTGCTGGTCGACCGCGGCTGGGTCCCGATCGAGCGCAAGGCACCGGAAAGGCGCCCGGAAGGGCAGCTGACCGGCGCGCAGACAGTCGAGGGCATCGTCCGCGTGCCGCCCGGCAAGGCCTGGATGCAGCCCGACAACGAGCCCGGCAAGAACATGTGGTTCTATGTCGATTTACCGGCGATGGCGGCGGCCTCGGACGCCGACATCCGCCGCGATCTCTATGTCGACGCCGGGCCGGCGGAAAATCCCGGCAAATACCCCGTCGGCGGACAGACGCGGATCGAGATCCCCAACGATCATCTGCAATACGCCATCACCTGGGGCTTGCTCGCGGTGGCGCTCGCGGTCATCTATGTGCTCTACCATCTGAAGCTGGAGCGCGAGCGCAAACCATGAACAAGCCTGTGGACGCTCCGGCCGGCGCCTATGCGCGGCTGGAACAGCGTTTTCGGCGCCTCTCTGCGCTGCGGGAGGCCGCCGGCATGCTGCAGTGGGACCTGTCGACGGTGATGCCTGATGGCGGCCGTCCGGCGCGCGCGGAACAGTTGGCGACCCTGGATGTGGTGTGCCACGAGATCCTGACCGATCCCTTGACAGGCGATCTGCTGGACGAGGCGGACGCGGAGGCGGCCAACCTCAGTGACTGGCAGCACGCCAACCTCAAGGAGATGCGCCGCAGCCACACCCACGCGACGGCCCTCGATGCCGGCCTAGTGGAGGCGATGAGCAAGGCGGCGACCGCCTGCGAGGCCGTGTGGCGCGAGGCGCGGCCCAAGGCGGATTTCGCGGCGGTCTACCCGCTGCTTTCGGAGGTGCTGAACCTCATGCGCCAGGCCGCGGCAGCGAAGGCGGAAAAGCTCGGCTGCAGCCCCTATGAGGCGCTGATGGACCAGTACGAGCCGGGCGCGCGCGAGGCTGATATCGACCGCGTGTTCGCCGATTACGGCGCCTTCCTGCCCGATTTCCTGCCGCGCGTGCTGGAGCATCAAGCCCGCCGCGGCCAGCCGATCGAGCCCAAGGGTCCGTTCCCGCAGGCGGTGCAGAAGGATCTCGCCAAGCGCGTGATGGAGCGCCTCGGCTTCGATTTCCGGCACGGCCGGCTGGATGAGAGCCATCATCCTTTCTGCGGCGGCGTGCCGGAGGATGTGCGCATCACCACGCGCTACAGGGAGGACCAGTTCGTCCAGGCGCTGATGGGCGTGATCCATGAGACCGGCCACGCGCTCTACGAACGCAACCTGCCTGTCGACTGGCGCCTGCAGCCGGTGGGCAGCGCCCGCGGCATGGTGGTGCATGAGAGCCAATCCCTGCTGATGGAGATGCAGGCGGCGCGCAGCGCGCAGTTTTGCCGATATCTTTCGGGGCTGCTGCGCGAGACTTTCCCCGGCATTGATGGAGCTCTATCGCCGGAGAACTTGCAGCTGATCTATAGCCGCGTGGAGCCGGGCTTCATCCGCGTCGATGCCGACGAGGTGACCTATCCCGCGCACATCATCCTGCGCTACCAGATTGAGAAGGCGCTGTTCCGCGGCGAACTCCAGCTTGCGGACGTTCCCGGCGTCTGGCGCGAGGAATTCAAGAAACTGCTCGGCTTGGACGTGCCGTCCGACCGGGAGGGCATCCTGCAGGACGTCCATTGGTATGACGGCGCGTTCGGCTATTTCCCGTGCTACAGCCTCGGCGCCATGACCGCCGCGCAGCTATTCGACGCCGCCTGCCAAGCCCATCCCGAAATCCCCGCCGAGATCGAGCAGGGCAAGTTCACGACCCTGCAAGGCTGGCTCAAGACCAACGTCCACAGCCTCGGCTCCAGCCTCACCACGCCCGAGATCGTCACCCGCGCCACCGGCCGTCCGTTGGATGTCAACGTGTTCAAGCGGCATTTGGAGCGGCGGTATTTGAGCTGAGACCCTACGCACACTCCACGGGCACCCCGGACAGCCGCAGAGCGGCGTGATCCGGGGTCCATGGATGGGCTTGGCGCCAAGGGGCGTTGTGGTCCCGGATCGCGCTGCGTTTGTCCAGGGTGACGAGAAGGAGCGGGATGGCAGCTGGCTGGGAAACGGAACCATGCCGAAATATCACTGGTTCCGTCCGCGCCTTGCGGCAAAGCTACACGGCCACTAAGGTCTGCCCCGTTTTCCGGCTGAGGAACCCGATTTGCGCTACATCTCGACCCGCGGCGCGGCTCCCGCGCTTGGCTTCACCGATGTTCTGCTGGCCGGGCTTGCCCGCGACGGCGGGCTTTACGTGCCTGAGACCTGGCCCAAACTGACACCGGATGGCATCCGCAAGCTGCGCGGCCTCAGCTATGAAGAGATCGCCTTCCGCATCATGCAGCCCTTTGTCGGGGCGGAGATCGAGAACGCCGATCTGCAGGCGATGATCGCCGGCTCTTATGGCGTCTTCCGCCACCAGGCGGTCGTGCCGATGAAGCAGCTCGATGACAATCTCTGGCTCATGGAGCTGTTCCACGGGCCGACCCTGGCCTTCAAAGACGTGGCGCTGCAGTTGGTGGGCCGGCTCTACGACCATGCCCTGGCGAAGCGTGGCGAGCGCGTTACCATCATCGGGGCGACCTCCGGCGACACCGGCTCTGCCGCGCTCGAGGCCTGCCGCGACCGCGCCGGCATCGACATCTTCATGCTGCATCCGAAGGGCCGCGTGTCGGAGGTGCAGCGCCGGCAGATGACGACCATCGACTCCGCCAACGTCTTTAATATCGCGATCGATGGCTCGTTCGACGATTGCCAGGACCTGGTGAAGGCGATGTTCAACGATCACGCCTTCCGCGATCGCATCAATATGTCGGCGGTCAACTCGATCAACTGGGCGCGCGTGATGGCGCAGGTGGTCTACTACGCCGCCGCTGCCGTGGCGCTCGGCGCGCCCGACCGGCGCATCGGCTTCTCGGTGCCGAGCGGCAATTTCGGCAACATCTTCGCGGGCTACGTCGCGCGCCAGATGGGCTTCGATCTCGCACCGCTCATCGTCGGCGCCAACCGCAATGACATCCTCGCGCGCTTCTTCAAGACAGGGCGCATGGAGATCAGCGGCGTCGAGCCGAGCCTGTCGCCCAGCATGGACATCCAGGTCTCCTCCAACCTCGAGCGATTGCTGTTCGATCTCTACGACCGCGACGGCAAGCGGCTCGCTGAGGCCATGACTGCATTCCGCCAGACCGGAACGTTCGCCGCGCCGAAGGAAAGCTGGGGCCGCATCGAGGGCCTATTCCGCGCCGCCGCGCTGGATGATCCCGGGACGCTGCGCGCAATGGGCGAACTCTATCGAACGACCGGGGACCTGATCGATCCCCATAGCGCCATCGGCATCCACGCGGCGGCGGCTTGCCGCGCCGACCGCGAGTCCCCAATCGTGGCCCTGGCCACGGCGCACCCGGCGAAGTTCCCCGATGCGGTGGAAAAGGCCACGGGAATCCGGCCCAGATTGCCGGAGTTCCTGGCCGATCTCTATGAGCGGCCGGAGCGGATGGCCGGCTTGCCCAATGACGTTCGCGCGGTGCAGGATTATGTCTTGTCCCACCGGCGCAACGATCGGAATGGTTGAATGAGCATCCCCGCGGCGGACAGTGTCCGCGTCACCACTCTTTCCAACGGATTCCGCGTGGCGACCGACCGGATGGACTCGGTCGAGACGACGTCCCTCGGCGTGTGGGCCGGCGTCGGCACGCGCAACGAGCCGGCGGAGCACAACGGCGTCGCGCACCTCCTGGAGCACATGGCGTTCAAGGGGACGAGGCGGCGCAGCGCCCGCGACATCGTGGTGGAGATCGAGGATGTCGGCGGCTTCCTCAACGCCTATACCGGCCGCGAGCAGACCGCCTACTACGCCAAGGTACTGGCCGAGGACACGCCGTTGGTGGTCGATATCCTCGCCGACATCCTGCAGAACTCGGTCTTCGATACCGAGGAGCTGGCGCGCGAACGCGCGGTCGTGCTGCAGGAGATCGGGCAGGCGGAGGACACGCCCGACGACATCGTTTTCGATCATTTCCAGGAAACCGCTTTTCCCAACCAGGCGATGGGGCGTCCGGTCCTGGGCCGCGCGGAGATCGTGCGCGACCTACCGCGGGATGTGGTCGCCGGCTACATGGCGAGCCGCTATCGCGCCGGACAGATGGTTCTCGCGGCTGCAGGCCGGATCGACCACGACGCGCTGGTCGAGATGGCGGAGAAGCTGTTCGCAGGCCTGCCGGCCGGTGCTGTGCCGCCGTCGGAACGGGCGCGCTACGCAGGTGGTGACGGACGCTACACCCGCGATCTGGAGCAGGTACACCTCGTGCTCGGCTTCGAGGGCGTCACTTACACCGATGCCGACTACTACGTCGCCGCTGTGCTGTCGCAGCTGGTGGGCGGCGGCATGTCCTCGCGCTTGTTCCAGGAGATCCGCGAGAAGCGCGGCCTGGTCTATTCCATCCATTCCTTCGCCAGCTCCTATGCCGACGGCGGCATCTTCGGCGTCTATGCCGGCACCGGCGAGAAAGAGGTGGCGGAGCTCCTGCCGGTCGTGTGCGACGAACTCGCGAAGCTGCCGCACGATTTGACCGACCAGGAGGTGGAGCGCGCGAAGGCCCAGCTGCGCGCCGCCACCCTGATGTCGCGCGAGAAGCCCAGCGCCCGCTGCGAGCAGCTGGCGAGCCAGCTTCTGGTCTATGGGCGGCCGATTCCGCCCGCCGAAGCCGTGGCGCGGATCAATGCGGTCACCATCGACGATCTCGCGCGTCTGGCGCGGCGCCTCACGCAATCCCCACCCACGTTGACATCCATGGGGCCGGTCGGACGGGTGATGGAGTATGGGGCGCTGACACGCCGCCTCCCCTGATGCGCATGTTCGACCTTGGACCCAGCTATGTGCCGCTGCCGCCGGAGCTAGCGGATGCGAAGGTGCGCCTGCGCCCCCCGCGCTTTGCCGATTACCGTGCCTGGCAGGCGCTGCGCGAGCAGAGCCGCGATTTCCTCGAGCCATGGGAGCCGGTGTGGGAAAGCGACATGCTGACCCGCACCGCGTATCGCAAGCGCGTGCGGCTCACCGTGCGCGACTGGCGCGATGATCGTGGCTACGGCTTCCACATCTTCCGCACCTCGGACAATGCGCTGGTCGGCGGTGTCAACCTCACCGGCGTGCGCCGGCGCGCCGCGCAATATGCCAGCCTCGGCTATTGGATGGGCGAGCCCTACGCCAACTCGGGCCTGATGTCGGCGGCCCTGCGATTGCTGTTGCCGGCGGCGTTCCAGGAATTCGGCTTGCACCGCGTCGAGGCCGCCTGCATTCCGGAAAACGTGCCGAGCCGCGCCCTGCTCGACAAGTTCGGCTTCCGTACCGTCGGTCTCGCGCGCCAATATCTGCGCATCAACGGCGCTTGGCGCGACCACATCCTGCACGAGCTGCAGCTCGACGACCTGATGGCCTCGCGTGGCATGCTGGGCAACGCCGCGCCCCGGCCGCGCCTGGTGGATCGCAGGGCTTAGCGACGCACCTATTGGACGACAGGGATATCGACCATGATCTTGGGTGTTCGGCTCATCGCGTCCGTTCTGTTCTCTGCGCTCTGGCTTTCCGCGGGTTCGGCTGCGGAGTCGCCGGCCCGACAGGTGGCGGCGCGTGCTTGTGACTCGCTGCTGGCGCGCGTGAACGCGACGCCCGGCACCGAGCCGCTGTTTCTGCAAAGCTACGATTCTTCTGCCGACGTGAGCAGCGAGAGTGGGCCGACGCTCCCTGGCGCCTATACCTACGACAACGCGCTTGCTGTGATCGCGCTCGTCGCCTGTGGTCACCGCGATGCCGCGCTGCGGGTCGCGGATGCGCTGCTGGCGGCGAGCGAACGTGATCGCAGCGGCGCGACCGGTCGCATCCGCAACGCGTACCGCCCTGGTCCGATCACGGAGCGGCCGGTTCTGCCCATGGGCTGGTGGAGCGATCAGGAAGGCCGCTGGGCTGAAGACCCGTATCAAGTCGGCACGGCCACCGGCAACGTCGCGTGGGCTGCGCTCGCCCTGCTGACCATGGCGGAGCAGACGCAGGATGATCGCTATCGCGCGGCGGCTGCACGGCTGGCGCGTTGGGCCGTAAACACCACTCTGGATCCACGCCGGCCCGCCGGCTTCGACGGCGGCATCTACGGCTATGACGACACGCCGGAGCGGCTCACCTGGAAGTCGACGGAGCACAATACCGATCTGGCAGCAGTGTTCGAGTGGTTGGCACGCCTGGAGCCCGGCGGGTACTGGCAACGCAACGCCGAAACCGCGCGTGCCTTCGTTGCCGCGCAGTGGGATCAGGCCAGCGGCCATTTCTGGGTCGGCACCACGCCCGACGGCGTCACGCCGAACCGCGGCAATGCGGGGCTCGATGCGCAGCTCTGGCCGCCCCTGTTGTCCGATGCGCCGGAGGCCTGGTCTGCATCGATGCGCTACGTCGAGCAGCATCATGCCGTTTCCGGCGGATTCGATTTCAATGACGATCGCGATGGAATCTGGTGGGAGGGGACGGCGCAGGCCGCTTTGACCTATCGTGCGCTGGGGCAGACGCAAGAAGCCGACCGTCTGCTATCGAAACTCAACGGCCAGTTCAGCCCTGACGGGTTCATCTGGGCGTCCAGCAAGGTGCGATTGACGACCGGGTTGGGACTGTCACCGGCCAGTACATTCGATGATTTCTACTATTACCGTTTGCCGCACTTGGCGCCCACCGCCTGGACTGCACTGGCGGCAATCGGCTGGAACCCGTTCACAGGTGCGCGTGTGGACGCTCGTCGCTGATTGCCGCGACATGGAGCTGAGGCGTGTCGCGCTGTCGCGCGTTACGCGTTTCCGATATCGCCGGAGAGCAGGCGGAAGTCGATGCCGATCTTCTCGATGCTGCGCTCCCACTTATCGGTCAGCTTGTCGTCGAAGATCAGCTCTTCGTCCGCCGGGACACACAGCCACGCATTGGCCTGAATCTCCGAATCGAGCTGCCCTGGTCCCCAGCCGGCATAGCCGAGCGCGAGCAGGCTGCGCTTCGGGCCCTGGCCTGCGGCAATATCGCGCAGGATGTCGAGCGTGGCGGTGAGGCCGACCTCCTCGCCGATCGCGAGGGTCGCATCGTCGTGGTAGTCGGCGCTGTGCAGCACGAAGCCGCGGCCGGTCTCGACCGGTCCGCCGTTCCGGATGCGGATATGCTCGCTCGTCGGGCTCGACGGAATGCCGAGTTGCTCCAGCAGGTCCGGGAAGGACAGGGAACCAACCAGACGGTTGATCACAAGACCCATGGCACCATCACTGGTGTGAGCGCACATATAGATCACGGTGCGGGTGAAACGCGGGTCACGCATGGTGGGCATCGCCACCAGCAGCTGGCCGGTGATGAAACCCTGATGTATCAATCTCTTGCCCATGGCTCTCACCTAGGGTTGGTTTGATCCGCCAGCAAGGTCGCCATCAGCACAATTTTGTGACTGATGCCGGTCTGCCCTCAACGTATTATCGCCCTAGTTGGTTGGCAAATGATGAATCGCCGGAAATCGATTGGCTGCATCATCCGATTGGCGGTGTTCTGCATGTTGGCAGCCGTCGGCTCGATTCCGCATGTCTATGCGAATAATGAGCCCGCCAGTCGATTGTTCCAGACACCGCAATCCAGCGCCCAACTGCTCTCGGCGGTGGAGGGCACCGGCGACCTCACGTCCGTTCCCCTGGCGCTGCATATTGTCTTGCATCCTGGCTGGAAGACGTATTGGCGCGCGCCCGGCGATGCCGGCTATCCGCCGCAGGTCGATGTTGCGGGGTCGGACAATGTGGCGGACGCGCAACTGATGTGGCCGGTCCCGCATCGCTTCGAGCTGTTCGGCTTGCAGACCTTTGGCTATGGCGAGGAAGTTGCCTTCCCGCTGATGGTGACGCCGGAAGTTCCCGGTGAACCCATCTCCCTCAAGGCGAAGATCCGCTATCTGGTGTGCGAGCAGATCTGCGTGCCGCAGGAAGGAGATCTCGCGCTCGATCTGCCGGGCGGCGCGGCGGACCCCAGTCGGTTTGCCCCACTCGTCAACCGGTTCGCCTCGCTGGTGCCCAAGAGCGGCGAGCGGCTAGGCTGGTCGGTCGACCAGGTCGCCGTGGACCAGCAGAGCCAGCTTGTCATCGACGTGAAGAGCACGGGCGAAGTGCTGAACAAGCCGGACGTGATCGTCGAAGGCGCGCCACACATCTATTTCGGCCCGCCCAAGGTGGAACTGTCGGCCGACCGTCAGAGCGCGCGCCTTTCCGTGCCGATGGAGCGGATCGGCAACGGACCTGATGTCGCCAACAGCGACCTCATCCTCACCGTGTTCGACGGCGATCGCGGCATGGAGCTGACGGCACGCCCGACCGCGATCGTCTCTGCCGCATCGATTTCGTCCTGGATGTCGATCTTGCCCATTCTCGGCATTGCGCTGCTGGGCGGCCTCATCCTCAACGTCATGCCCTGCGTGCTGCCGGTGCTGGCGCTGAAGCTGACCGGCGTGCTGGATGCCGCCGGCCGCGAGCTCATGCACCTGCGCGGCGCGTTCCTGTGGACGTCTGCCGGCATCGTCACGTCCTTCCTGGTGCTGGCGGGCGGGCTCATCGCCGTGAAGGCGGGAGGCGCCAGCGTCGGCTGGGGAATCCAGTTTCAGCAGCCGGCCTTCCTCGCCCTGATGGCGATCGTGTGCCTGCTGTTCGCGGCGAACATTTGGGGCCTGTTCCAGATTCCGATGCCGGCTTTCGTCGGCCGTGTCGCGGTTGCGAGCGAAGCGCGGGTCGGCAACGATCATGCCAAGTCGTTCTTCACGGGCGTGCTGGCGACTGCGCTCGCGACACCGTGCTCCGCGCCCTTCGTGGGAACAGCGGTCGGTTTCGCTTTGTCGCGCGGCCCCGGCGAAATCCTTGGCATCTTCCTGGCGCTTGGGCTCGGTCTTGCCCTGCCGTATCTCGCGGTTGCCGCAGCGCCCCGCCTGGTAACGTTCCTGCCGCGCCCGGGTCGCTGGATGCGCTGGCTCAAAGGCCTGCTGGGGCTGAGCCTGGTCGGCACTGCGATCTGGCTCATGTCGATCATCGGCACTCAGACCGGCTTCCTCAGCGTGGGCGCGGCGGTCCGCGGTGGGTCCGACTGGATTGCGTTCGATGAAGCGGCGATCCCGGATCTCGTCGCGCAGGACAAGGTTGTCTTCGTCGATGTGACGGCGGATTGGTGCATCACCTGTCAGGCCAACAAGAAGCTGGTGATCGACCGGGACCCGGTCGCCGACCGCCTGCAGCAGGACAATGTGGTCGCGATGCGCGCCGACTGGACCAACCCCGATCCGAAGATCGCCGACTTCCTCGGCCGTCACGGCCGATACGGCATTCCCTTCAACATCGTGTATGGGCCAGGGGCGCCGGCCGGCATCGCGCTGCCCGAATTGCTGACGACCGAGACGGTGACGAACGCGCTGGATCGGGCCGGAAAACGCTGAGTCCGGGCGGGAAATTCCCGCACGAAGAATGTCGTCTTATGCCGCTTGAGAGCGGCGGCGACGCGGCCTATCCTCACCCCCGCACTGTCACCGGGAGAAGCAGAAAGGACACAAAAATGAGTATCAAAGTCGGGGACAAGATCCCCTCTGTTTCCTTGAAATATATGGACAAGGACGGCATCCAGACGGTGAAGACGGACGATCTCTTGAAGGGCAAGAAGGTCGTGCTGTTCGCTCTGCCCGGTGCCTTCACGCCCACCTGCTCGGCCAAGCACCTGCCGGGCTTCGTGCAGCATGCCGAGGCGATCAGGAAAAAGGGCGTCGACCAGATCGTCTGCCTGTCCGTCAACGATGCGTTCGTGATGGATGCCTGGGGCAAGGCGCAGAGTGTCGGCGACAAGGTGCTGATGCTGGCGGACGGCAACGCGGATTTCTCCAAGGCGGTCGGCCTCACCATGGACGGCACCAATTACGGCATGGGCACCCGCGCCTGCCGCTATGCCATGGTGGTCGATGACGGCACCGTGAAGGCGCTGAACGTCGAGGCGCCGGGAGCGTTTGAAGTCTCCAGCGCCGAAGCGATCATGAAGGCGCTGTAGGCAAGAGCGGTCGCGAAAAGGAATCGGCGGCCGCGAGGCCGCCGATTTTTCGTGTACAGGTTCGGGAGGAAGCAACATGAAGATGATCGTCCGCAATCCGACGCACGGGATCTATCCGGCGACCAGCGACTATGTCCACGCGATGGAGGTGCAGGAGCCGACGCGGTTCCTCTATGTGGCCGGCACCATGGGCCTCGATGAGAAGGGTGTTGCCGGCAAGAGTCTGAGCGAGCAGCTCGACCTCATCTGGTCCAACATCCGCACCATCCTCGCCAGCGCGGACATGAGTGTCGACAACATCGTGCGTTTGACCAGCTACCTGCGCGATCCGGCGTATGCCGAGGAGAATGCCAAGGCGCGCGTGAAAGCGCTGAATGGCCGCATCATCCCCACCATCGGCATCGTCGCGCAGACCCTGTCGAGCGACTGGCTGGTGGAGATCGAAGTGGTCGCGGCGGCGTGAGAGAGATGCGGCGACGTCGCTGCCTACTCCTATCCCGGCCTTGAGCCGGGATCCATCGAGCAGCCGTACGAGTTGCTGAAAGCGCACGCAGTATAGGCAAGGGCCCCGTGCGACGGAAAAGTGGACCCGGCTCAAGGCCGGGGTGACGTGAGAATGGAAGCGAGAGCGGTGCTGGGTATCTGCGACCGGGCAGGGGGGCTCTCACATAATACTCGCATCACGCATCTGCCGGATTGCGAGCCTTGCCAGCTCATCCGCGCGCTCGTTTTCCTTGTGGCCGGAATGGCCCCTGACCCAGTGAAAATGCACGTCGTGGGTCTCGATCGCGTGCTCGAGGCGCTGCCAGAGATCGACGTTCTTGACCGGCTTCTTGTCGGCCGTCTTCCAGCCGCGCGCTTTCCAGCTGTGGATCCAGGTTGTGATGCCGTTGCGCAGATACTCGCTGTCGGTATGCAAGTGGATCTCGCAGGGCCGCTTCACCGCCTCGATCGCCATGATGGCGGCCATCAGCTCCATGCGGTTGTTGGTCGTCTCCGGCTCGCCGCCATTCATCTCCTTCTCGACGTTGCCGTAGCGCAATACCGCACCCCAGCCGCCCGGGCCGGGATTGCCGCTGCAGGCGCCGTCGGTGAAGATCTCGACGATCTTGGGGGATGCGTTCGTGCTCATCAGATGCCGTAGGCGGAGGCAGACTTGCACTGCTGATGGAAGGAGAGCTTGCGGCGATACTCCAGCGGATCCTTCGGCTGCACGAAGGCACCCGGCGGATGATTGAGCCAGTCATAGAGCCGCGTTAGCAGGAAGCGCAGGGCGGATCCGCGCGCCAGGGTCGGCAGCGCCGCGATCTCCGCCTCCGGGATCTTGCGATGGGAATCGTAAGCCCGCACCATCTTCTGCGCTTTGGTGACGTTGAAGGATCCGTCAATCTCGAAGCACCAGGCATTGATGCAGATGGCGAGATCGTAGGCCAGGAAATCGGTGCAGGCGAAATAGAAATCGATCAGGCCCGACAGCTTGTCGCCCAAGAAGAACACATTATCCGGAAAAAGATCGGCATGAATGACGCCGATCTCGAGCTCCTTGGGCCAATTGGCCTCGAGATGGCGCAGCTCCTCCGCGATCAGCTTGGCCAAGCCCGCTTCGACTTCGTCCGCGCGCGCCTCGGTCTTGGCCGCGAGCTCGCGCCAGCCGGCGAGCGACAGGTTGTTCGGCCGCTGCATCGCAAAGTCGCGGCCCTTCACATGCAAGTCCGCCAGCGCGGCGCCCAGCAGCTGGCAATGGCGCTCGTTCGGCCGGCGCGGCCACATGCCTTCCAGGAAGGTGCAGATCGCAGCGGGGCGACCGCATAGTTCGCGCAGGGCCTGCCCGTCCTTGCCGTTGAGCGGCGTCGGGCAGGTCAGCCCCTTGGATGCGAGATGCTGCATCAGGCCAAGGAAGAACGGCAGATCCTCGCGCTGCACGCGCCTCTCATAGAGCGTGAGGATGTAGCTGCCTTGTGTCGTGTGCAGCAGGTAATTGCTGTTCTCGACGCCCTCGGCGATGCCCTTGCAGGCCATCACCTCGCCGATCTCGTACTGCTCCACGAAGCCGCGGAGCTCGTTGTCGGGGACCTCGGTATAGACGGCCATCAGACGGTCATCATCAGGCGGCCACTTTCAGGCAGTCAGGGCGCGAGGAAGCTTGAAGTGGGTGGTCTCTTCGGTAACCGAGATCTCTTGGATCCGGGTGAGATAGCGCTGCCGGATGGCGGAGATCACTTCCTGCACCACCACTTCGGGTGCGGATGCGCCGGCGGTGATGCCGACGGTCTTCACGCCCTCGAACCAGCGCCAGTCGATCTCCGCCTCGCGTTGCACCAGATAGGCCTTGGGGCAGCCCGCGCCGCGCGCCACTTCCACCAGGCGCTGCGAGTTCGACGAATTGGGCGCGCCGATCACCAGCAGCAGATCCGATTTCGGCGCGATCACCTTGACCGCCGCTTGACGGTTCGTGGTGGCGTAGCAGATGTCTTCCTTGCGCGGGCCGTGGATCTTGGGAAAGCGGCGGCGCAGCACGTCGATGATGCCGATGGTGTCGTCGATCGACAGCGTCGTCTGCGTGATGTAGGCGAGCCGGTCGCCCAGGCTTGAACCGACGGGCGGCGCGATCACCTCCGCATCCTCCGCCGTTTCGACCAGCGTGACCGCGCCCTGCGGCAGCTGTCCGATGGTGCCGATCACCTCCGGATGGCCGGCATGGCCGATCAGGATGATGTGGCGGCCGGCGGCGAAATGCACCTCGGCCTCGCGATGCACCTTGCTGACCAGCGGGCAGGTGGCGTCGAGATAGAGCAGGTTGCGCCGCTCCGCATCCTCCGGTACCGACTTGGGCACGCCGTGGGCCGAGAACACGACCGGGTAGCGGCCTGGAATCTCCTCCAGGTCCTCGACGAACACCGCGCCCTTGCGCTCCAGCTCCTCGACCACGTGCCGGTTGTGGACAATCTCGTGCCGGACGTAAACCGGCGCGCCATAGCGCTCGAGGGCGCGCTCCACGATCTGGATGGCGCGGTCCACGCCGGCGCAGAAACCGCGCGGCGCCGCCAGCAGTAGGGTCAAGGCATCTTTGGGCATGGCTTCAGTCCGTCTCCGCTGCTCCAATAGCCCCTTTTCGGCCCCTCCGGCAACCGCCGATTTCCGCAGGCGCCGGGGGCGAAATAGCGCATCCGTCTTGTGCCGGCGCGGGGCCTTCCGCTAGACTCTAGCTTATTGATGCGGCGCGACCGAATTGCGCCGTCTTTGGGGATTTTGCATGGCCGAACCTACGATCGCGCAACGATCGCCTTTCCCATTCGAGGTGACGACCGGCAAGAGTTATTGGTGGTGCGCCTGTGGTCGGAGCAAGAACCAGCCTTTCTGCGACGGCTCCCACAAAGGCAGCGAATTTTCCCCCATCCAATATGACGCGACGGAGACAAAGACGGTGTTCTTCTGCGGCTGCAAGCATTCCGGCGGCAAGCCATTCTGCGACGGAACCCACTCCAAGCTGCCATGATTCCAGCCGGCTTTTTCCAGCAACGGATCCAATGATGCACCTTCCAATCACGTCGACCGGAGGCGCGCGGCGCGCATTCCGCATCCTGGCCGGCGCGGCCGCGCTGCTCCTCACCGGGTCCTGCGCCAGCGAGGAGAACATTGCCGCCTATCCCTGCCCCGTGGTCTCGCCGGTGCGCGAGCTCGCCTACATGACCAAGTTCCAGAGCGATAGCCAGGACCTATCCGACACCTTGTTCGAAGCGAAAATCGATCAGGTCCTGCCGGCCCGGAATTGCGTCTATGAGGAGACCAGCGACGGCAAGCGCGCCATCGTTTATGACATTCAGGTGAAGTTTCTCGCCCAGCGCGGCCCGAAGGACCGCGAAGGCACCGCCAAGTTCAACTACTTCATGGCCGTCACCGGTGCCGGCGGGCGGCCATTGACGCGAGAAGTGTTCGACACTCAGGTCTCCTTCGAGAACAACGCCACCCAGGGCATCGTTATCGAGGAGCTGCAGCCGCGCATCCCCCTGAAGCAGGGCGAGAACGGCGACTATTACCGCATCTATGTCGGCTTCATGCTGAGCGAAAAAGAACTCGCGTACAACCGCAAGAACCCGCGGTAGGTCTTCCCGCTCGCGAGCGAATAGCTCGTCTCCAAGCCAATCGTCCTTTTCGTCATCATCACCGGGCCGCAGCGAAGCTGCGAGACCCGGTGACCCAATTTCCTCCCCACAGTCTCGTCCAGACTTGGATCGCCGGGTCTTCGCCCGGCGATAACGGAAACATGTTTGCGCTGATAATCAACAAAGATGTTGACAATCAACTGATACGTTGATAATTATGACGCCATGAGCAATGCGGCAGTCCTGCGGGTCGTCGGCGAAAGCGAGGAGAGCGAGAGCGACATCCTCGATCGGGTATTCTTCGCGCTGTCGGATCCGGTCCGGCGCGCGATCCTGGAGCGGCTGGACCGCGAGCCGGCGCTGGTTTCGGAGCTGGCCGCGCCGTTCGACATCTCGCTGCAGGCGGTGTCGCGCCACATTCAGGTGCTGGTGCGCGCCGGATTGATTCAGCAGGAGCGCACCGGACGGATCAGCCGCTGCCGGCTGGAGGCCGGACCGGTGTTCAACGCGGCGGTGTGGATCAACCGCTACAGCAAATATTGGCAGGAGCAGTTCGATGTCCTGGCCGTCGCATTGACCGAGATGGAAGAGAACCGCGGCAGGAAGAAGCCGCGGGGCAGAAACAAAAAGCGTCGCTAGAACCCATCAACCATCACATGAGAAAGGTCATGTGCTGCTGTACGGAGGCCGTATTATGGATCAGCATCGAATCGTCTCGCAGGACCAGTGGATCGCAGCCCGCCGCGACTTCCTCGCCAAGGAGAAGGAGTTCACCCGATTGCGCGACGAGCTCAGCCGCCAGCGGCGCGAGCTCCCGTGGGAGAAGGTGGAGAAGACTTACAGCTTCGATGGCTCGAACGGCAAGGAAAGCCTGGGCGATCTGTTCGCGGGCAAGTCGCAGCTCATCGTCTATCACTTCATGTTCGACCCCGGCTGGGACGCCGGCTGCAAGAGCTGCTCCTTCTGGGCCGACAATTTCGAGCGTTTGCCGGTCCATCTGAAGCACCGCGACATCAGCTTGGTCGCGATCTCGCGTGCGCCACTCGCCAAGCTCCAGGCCTACCAGAAGCGGCTCGGCTGGACCTTCAAGTGGGTGTCCTCCGGCAGCAACGATTTCAACTACGATTACCGCGTCTCCTTCACGTCGGAGCAGCTTGAGGCGGGCGATCTGGATTACAATTACGGCAAGGTCAAGATGAAGGCGCCGGAGCTGCCCGGCATCAGCGTCTTCTACAAGGACAAGTCGGGCGCGATTTTCCACACCTATTCCTGCTATGCGCGCGGCCTCGATATGATGAACAATGCCTATCACTACATCGATCTGACGCCGAAAGGGCGGGACGAGGGCGAGGGCATCATGCGCTGGCTGCGGCGTAACGACGAGTACGAAGGCTGAGCATCTCAAGGTGTGGCCATGAAATACAAGCAAGCTTCGGAAAAGCTCGCGGGGTACCGCAAGAACATCGCTGAGCTGCGCGAGAAGATGCGCAAGACGCTGGCCGAGACCGAGCCGGAAGAGGTGCGCGACTACGAGTTCGCAGTTCCGGATGGAAAACGCAAGCTGTCGGACCTGTTCGGCAAGAGGGAAGAGCTCTTCATGATCCACAACATGGGCCGCCGATGCCCGTATTGCACGCTGTGGGCTGACGGGTTCAACGGTGTCTATCACCATCTCGCCGACCGCGCCTCCTTTGCGATATCGAGCCCCGACGCGCCGGGCGTGCAGCAGGAGTTCGCCGCCGCGCGTGGCTGGCGCTTCCCGATGGTGAGCCATCAGGGAACCAGCTTCGCCAGCGATATGGGCTACGGCTCCGAGGACAGCGGCTGGCAGCCCGGCATCTCCGTGCTCCGCCGCGAGAAGAAGCGGATCGTGCGGCTGTCAGACACAGGTTTCCACCCGCTCGATGACTTCAGCACGGTCTGGCACATCCTCGACCTGCTGCCCGAAGGTCCGGCTGGCTGGGCGCCGAGGTTCAAATACTCCTGACGGAACGCGCGTACACCGTCCGCGGTTGCGCTAGGGACCACCTTGGCCCGGCACTACCGAAATTGGACAAGATGCCGCCGATGTAAGATGTAGCCCGGCTTGGCCTCTCATCGTCGGGTCACCGCAGTTCAAATACTCATGGTCTTTTCCGGGCGGCCGCTGTCATGACGGCCGCCTGACGCATTTCGTTACAAAGTCGGTAGCGGCCGACATCCCACGCTTACAAGCGGCCGCGATAGTTCGCGCCTCAATCAGCCTATCCATGCTGGTCAGCCTCGCCACAGGCGAGCAAGGCCGCGGGATAACCATGGATGGAGGCCGACGTGATCAAGACCGAGTCCGCTTCGCTCGCCGCAGGTGAGCGGTCAGCGTCCCCCGGGACAATCGACGCGACATTTCAAGAACCACAGAAAACATCGCGCCGCTGGGTGGCCGTGGCGCTTGCCGGGAAGCTCGATCGGCTGCTGCGATGGGCGCCGGTTGTCCTGTTTGGCCTTGCCCTCGTGGTCGTCCAGCATGAGTTGAAGCACTGGCAGTTCACCGAACTGTCGCACAGCTGGCGCCATGTGCCTTGGCACCTCATCGCCGCTGCGATCCTGCTGACCGCACTGAACTACGGAATCCTAGCGGGCTATGATCTGCTGGCCCTGCGCTTCACCGGCCACCGCGTTCCGCTCTCAAGAATCCTGCTCACCTCCTTTATTGGCTATGGCATCAGCAACAATACCGGCCACGCCTGGGCGTCGGGCGGCTCGGTGCGTTACCGCTTCTACAACGATGCCGGCGTGCCTGGCCGGGATGTCGCCAAGATCTCGCTGTTCCTCGCGCTGACCTACATCATAGGGGTCCTGACGCTCGGGCTGATCGGAACCGCCTTGGCACCCGGCGCTGAGCGTAGCGCACTAGGCCATGCTAGCCTATTCAACCTCATGCTCGGCGGCAGCCTGGCCGCGTTGCTTGCCTATTGGGCGGTCATCTTCTGCTGGCGCAAGCCGCTGCGCGTGAAAGGCGTCGAGATCTCGCTGCCATCGCCGTCATTGGCACTAGGACAGACGATCGTATCCAGCCTCGACCTCATCGCGGCGTCGCTGGTGCTCTGGGTCTTCATCAAGGATGTGCCCGGCCTGTCTTTCTCGGCTTTCCTCTCGATCTACGCCATGGCGTCGCTGCTCGCTTTGGTCTCGCAGGTGCCCGGCGGCCTGGGCGTGTTCGAGGGCGCCTTTCTCTGGCTGGCAGGCCCCTCGTTCGCCGCGTCGCATCCGGCGATCGTCGCGGGCCTCGTGCTCTATCGCGTGATCTACTATTTCATTCCACTGGCGAGTGCGGGCCTGCTCCTGATCGCACACGATCTCTATGCCAATCGCGCTCGGTTCGCGAAGATCGGGCGCGTGGCCTCGCGGCTCGTTCCCGCGACCGTGCCCCAGGTTTTCTCGCTGCTGCTGTTCCTGACCGGCGGCGTGCTGCTGGCCTCCGGCGCGACGCCGACCTTGCCGGCCAACATCAAGTGGCTGCGCAGCGCGATCCCGCTGCCGCTGGTCGAGTTCTCGCACCTGACCGGCTCGCTGGTCGGAGTAGTACTGCTGTTCCTGGCGCGCGCGGTACTGCAACGCATCGACGCGGCCTGGTATGGAGCCCTGTCCCTGCTGGCGATCGGCATCGCGGCGTCGCTGCTCAAGGGCCTGGATTGGCAGGAGGCGCTCATCCTGGCCGTGATGTTCGGCGGCATCTACGCGTCGCGCCGCCACTTCTATCGCAAGTCCTCGCTGCTGCAGGAGCCGCTGAGCCCATCTTGGTTGGTCATGATCGCCGTGGTCATCGCCGGCACGACCTGGCTCGGTTTCTTCTCGTACAAACACATCGAGTATTCCCATGAGCTCTGGTGGCAGTTCTCCTACGGGAACGATGCGTCGCGCTTCCTGCGTTCGTTGATCGCCGTCGGCGTGCTGGTGATCGCGATGCTGATCCGCCACATGCTCGACGTGCGCCGGCCCGAGGCACTGTCCATCGCCCCGCCGGAGGAGCTGGATCAGGCGCTGCCCCTCATCCGCGGCGCCGAGGACACGCAGGGATTCCTGGCGCTGCTCGGCGACAAGGCCTTGTTCTGGTCTGACGATGGGCAGGCCTTCATCGCCTATGTCGCAACCAGGAACCACTGGATCGCCATGGGCGACCCGGTTGGCCTGGAAAGCTCCTTCGATGGGCTGCTGTGGCGGTTCCGGGAGGAGGCTGACCGCTACGGCGCAAAGGCCGTATTCTATCAGGTGGCGGAACGGCACTTGCCGCTTTATCTCGACCTCGGCCTGGTGCCTCTGAAGCTTGGGCAAGAGGCGCGCGTTCCGCTGCAGGGTTTCACGCTCGAAGGAAAGAAGCGGGAGAATCTGCGCCACGCCCGCAACAAGCTCACCAAGCAGGGCTTCGCGTTCAGGATCCTGGACGCATCCGAGGTCGCCGCTGTGATGCCGCGTCTCCGCCAGATCTCCGATTTTTGGCTCGCACACAAGAAGGCGCACGAGAAACGCTTCTCGCTCGGCTATTTCGATGAAGCCTACATCGTCCGCACGCGGGTCGCGGTCGTGACCGACGCCAGGGGTGTCATCATGGCCTTCGCCAATCTGTGGGAGGTCGAGGGCAGGGACGAGGTGTCGATCGACCTGATGCGTTACGATCCGGCCAGTGCGCGCGGCGTGATGGATCTTCTGTTCGCGGAACTGATGCTGTGGGGCCGCGACCAGGGCTATCGCTGGTTCAATCTTGGCATGGCGCCGCTCTCCGGCCTGGAACGCCGGCGGCTGGCACCCCTGTGGCACAAGGTCGGCACGGCCATCTTCGATCTGGGCGAGGAGTTCTACAATTTCGAAGGGCTCTATCAATACAAGGCCAAGTTCGATCCGGACTGGCGCCCGCGCTACCTGGCCTCGCCGCCGGGCCTATCCATTCCTCTCATCCTGCTGACGATCACGCGGCTGATCGCCGGCGCCCGTCGAATCCCCGCCATCACCGGAGTGCGCAAGCATGGACCAGAACGCCGACGCGCTTCTCGCGGAAGCGCCCGCAATCTCGGAAAAGGAAGCCCTCAAGCATCTGCGGAGGCGCAAGCCGGCCCGTCGCGTGGTGCCCCTGCACGGAATGACGCTGGGCGAGCGGGTCGCCGATTTGGTCGCGGCGGTCACCGGGTCGTGGACGTTCATCATCGTCCAGAGCGTGGTGCTCTTCCTGTGGATCGCGGTCAACGCGTACAGCGGGAAAGCGTGGGATCCTTATCCCTTCATCCTGCTCAATCTCCTGCTGTCCTTTCAGGCGGCCTACGCCGCGCCGATCATCATGATGGCGCAGAACCGGCAGGCGGATATCGACCGCAAGAAAGCTGAGAAGGATTACGACGTGAACCTCAAAGCCGAGCTCGAAATCGAGCTGCTGCATCAGAAGATGGATCTGATGCGCGAGCAGGAGATCAAGCGTCTGACCGAGCTGGTCGAAGAACTCATCGAGAAGAACCGAAAGGAACAGCCATGAACCGCCGAATCTTGTCCCTCTCCGCATTGCTGTTGCTAACCTGCGCCACGTCGGTGGTTGCGCACGCCAAGGGCGACACGGTCTCCTATGGTCCCTTCGGCGACGTGCACATCTATCGGCAGAGCGACAAGCCGCGCCACCTCGTCCTGTTCGTGTCCGGTGACGGCGGCTGGAACCAGGGCGTGGTGGACATGGCGAAGTCGCTCGCCGGCATGGATGCGCTGGTCGCGGGCATCGACATCACGCACTATCTCAAGGCGACGGCCGAGAGCGACAAGTCATGCACCTACAGCGCTGGCGACCTGCAGGGGCTCAGTCAAGCGCTGCAAGCGAAATTCGGCTATAACCATTACGTCGAGCCGGTGCTGGTCGGTTATTCCTCCGGTGCGACCATGGCCTATGCTTCGCTCGTCCAGGCTCCGCCGAGCACCTTTGCCGGCGCGATCTCCATGGGCTTCTGCCCCGACCTGTTGTCGCCGAAGCCGCTCTGCAACGGCAGCGGGCTCACGCACACGGAGGATCCGAAGCACAAGGGCACGTATGTCTACGGCAAGGCGCAATCGACACCGTCGCCCTGGATTGCCTTGCAGGGTGAGGTCGACCAGGTGTGCGACCCCAAGGCCACCAAGGCATTCGTGGACGGAATCGCCAACGCCAGCATCGTGACCTTGCCCGATGTCGGCCACGGCTTCTCCGTGGAGAAGAACTGGCTGCCGCAGTTCAAGGATGCGTTCCGGCGCATCGTCGACCGCAAGACAGCGGATGACGCCGTGAATCCCAAGCCGGATTCCCTGAGTGATCTGCCGCTGGTCGAGAACGGATTGTCCAATCCGAAAGGCAAGCCGTTCGCCATCATTGTGAGCGGCGATGGCGGCTGGGCGAACATCGACCGCGATGTGGGCGGCGCCATGAACAAGAGCGGCGTCAACGTGGTGGGGCTGAACTCGCTGCAATACTTCTGGTCGGAGAAGACACCGGAGCAGGCCTCACGTGATCTGGACCGCATCCTGCGCTGGTATGAGGCCGCATGGCAGCCCTCGCGCATCATGGTGATCGGCTATTCCTTGGGCGCCGACGTCCTGCCTTTCATGGTCAACAACCTGCCGGCGGACCAGCAGAGCCGGATCGGGACCGTCGCGATGCTGGGCGCAGGTCACGATGCCACGCTCGCCGTCCATGTCACGGACTGGCTCTTCTCCGGAAGCCACGACGGCGCGCTCCCGATCAAGCCGGAGGCCGAAAAGATCACTGCCGCCAATCGCATGTGCTTCTACGGCGAGGAGGAGGGTGCCGATAGCCTCTGCCCGACGCTGGATTCCTCCAAGTTCACCATCGTCAAGACCAAGGGCGGCCACCACTTTAACGGCGACTACAATTTGCTGGCGGACACCATCCTCAAGACGGCGTCGCGCCAGTAAATCGCGGCGGTTCGATGGGTTGCCTACAGCCCGCGTGCCGCTCTGCGCTTCGGCTGTTCACCCGTCGCGGTTTGTCCGTCGCCCTCCGGCCACATCTCGCGTACGTCTTCCGGCAGGGCGGCGCGCACCTTGTCGATCTGGCCTTTCGGGAGGTGATGGTTGAGGACGCGGAACACGCATTGTGCGGCCTGGTCGGGATTGACGGGACGGATGTTCTTCAGGTCGGCGTCGATGCTCTTCACGAACTCCTCGCGCGAGCGAGTGAGGCGCGGCTGCTCCGATGGCCGATAGCGGTCGTAATAGGCGCCGCGCACCACCAGCGGCAACTCCGCCGCCAGATGCGCGGCCAGATCCGGCTGCAGGCGGTCGCGCAGGGCGCGCAAGGTGGAGCCCAGCACATGCCAGGCGATCTGCTTATCGGGGCCGACCTCCTCGCAGATTTCATTGAGCCAAATGTGGGTGGTTTGCAGGCTCTTGTCGAACACGTCCAAGCCGGTGGCGCTCATGGATCAGCTCCGTCGCGAGTCGTTGAAAATATAATCTTCCAACAACGTGTCTCTACGAGCGTTGCCGCGCGTACTGCGACTCGGGGCCTGTGCATTTCGCCGGTGGTTTCGGCGATCCGCAGGCAAGCAATTTCGGTCGCAATTTCGCGATATTTGGCCGCTTGACGGCAAGCCTGCACGGAGCGATGCTCCGCCCGGTTTCGACCGATTGCGGGAGAGATCGTCCGGCGGCCAGAGTGACCGCCGGCCGGCGCCGAAGGAGCAACCGCCCCCGGAAACTCTCAGGCAAAAGGACCGCATCGGATAAAAACTCTGGAAAGCGGGCCGCCCCACACCTGGGCAGGTTCCCACCGAAGGAGTAGAGCCAATTCCCGTCGCATCTGTTCTTCGCGGCGGAAGTCGGTAAATCTCTCAGGTCCTCAGACAGAGGGGGGTTGTCAGATCGCGGAATGATCCGTGGTCGCAATCCGGAGGCTGTCTGTGGGCGCGAGTGAGAACACCGAAAACCTGAAGCGCACCCCGCTTTACGATCTTCATCTTGAGATGGGCGGCAAGATGGTGCCGTTCGCCGGCTATGAGATGCCGGTGCAATATCCCATGGGAATCCTGACCGAGCATCAGCACACGCGCAGCGGCGCCGGACTGTTCGACGTCTCGCACATGGGTCAGATCAAGTTGCGCGGCGAGAGCTACGCGCAGGTCGCGGCGGCTTTGGAGCGCCTGTGTCCCGCCGATTTCCTGGGTCTGGCACCCGGTCAGCAGCGCTATTCCTTCTTCATCAACAATGCGGGCGGCATCCTCGATGATCTGATGGTCACGCGTGCCGGCAACGGCGACGATAAGGATCACCTGCTCATGGTGGTTAACGCCGCGTGCAAGGAGCAGGACCTCTCCCACTTGCAGGCCAATCTTAACAATCGCTGCGAGGTCGAGCCGATGTTCGACCGTGGCCTGCTGGCACTCCAGGGACCGCGCGCCGCGGCGGCGATGCAGAAGATCGCGCCCGAAAGCGTGAATATGAAGTTCATGACCGGCCGGCCGCTCAATGTCGGCGGCACGGAGTGCTTCGTCACGCGCTCCGGCTATACCGGCGAGGATGGGTTCGAGATTTCGGTCGCACACGACCAGCTGGACAATGTCGCACGCAAGCTGCTGGGCGACATGGAAGTGAAGCCGATCGGGTTGGGCGCACGCGATTCGCTGCGGTTGGAGGCCGGTCTCTGCCTCTATGGCAACGACATCACCGAGACCACGACACCGGTAGAAGCAAGCCTGGTCTGGGCCATGCAGAAGAGAAGACGCGAGCAGGGCGGCTTCCCCGGCGCCGGCATCGTGCAGCGCCAGCTGGCCGAAGGGCCATCGCGCAAGCGCGTCGGCATCCTGCCGGAAGGCAGGGCGCCGGCCCGCGCGCACACCGAGATCGCCAATGAGCATGGCGAAGTGATCGGTGAAATCACCTCCGGCGGCTTCGGCCCGACGGTCGGTGGGCCGGTCGCCATGGGCTATGTGCGCGCCGATCTAGCAGCGATTGGTACAAGCGTGCAGTTGATGGTGCGGGGCAAGGCATTGCCGGCGAAGGTCGCCGGCATGCCTTTCGTGCCGCATCGCTATCACCGTTGACGAAGGGGAGACGAGGGAAATGAGCGAAGTTCGTTACAGCCAGGAACATGAATGGGTGAAGCTGGACGGTGACACTGCGACCATCGGCATCACCCACTACGCGCAGGAGCAGCTGGGCGACGTGGTGTTCGTCGAGCTGCCGGAGATCGGCAAGAAAGTGGAGAAGGGCAAGGAGCTCGCGATGGTCGAATCGGTCAAGGCCGCCAGCGAAGTCTATGCGCCCGTCTCCGGCGAAGTGATCGAGGTCAACAGCACGCTGACCGAGACCCCCGCGACCGTCAACGAAGACGCGCTGGGCAAGGGCTGGTTCGCCAAGCTGAAGGTCGCCGACAAGGGCCAGTTCGCAACCCTGATGGACGAGGCTGCGTACAACAAGTTTGTCGAGGGGCTGCACTGATGCGCTATCTCCCCCTGACCGAGGAGGACCGCCGCGCCATGCTGGCGGCGATCGGCGTTCAGTCGGTCGATGCGCTTTATAGCGACGTGCCGCAGACGGTGCACCTGACCAAGCCGGTCGATCTGCCGGGCTTCAAGAGCGAGCTCGAAGTGGAGCGCCATATCGGCGCGCTGGCCTCGAAGAATCTCGGCACCGGCTCCTGTCCGAGCTTTCTTGGCGCCGGTGCCTATCGCCACCACATTCCCGCGTCAGTCGATCACCTGATCCAGCGTGGCGAGTTCCTCACCTCTTATACGCCGTACCAACCGGAAGTCACGCAAGGCACGCTGCAATATCTGTTCGAGTTCCAGACCCAGGTGGCGCTGCTGACCGGCATGGATGTCGCCAACGCCTCCATGTATGACGGTGCGACCGCGACCTGCGAAGCGGTGACGATGGCGAATCGCGTCACGCGGCGCAGTCGTGCAGTGCTCTCCGGTGGGCTGCATCCGCACTATCGCGAAGTGATCGAGACTCACGGCAAGTTCACCGGCTTCGAGGTCACCGCGGCACCCGCTGATGCCAAAGGCGCTGAGGATCTTAGCCGGCTGATCGATGCCAAGACCTCGTGCGTGGTGGTGCAGAACCCCAGCTTCTTCGGCCACGTGCACGATCTCTCTGATCTGGCAAAGGTTTGCCACGATGCCGGCGCGCTGCTGGTCGTCGCGGTCACAGAGGTTGTGTCGCTCGGCCTTGTCACGCCGCCCGGCGAGATGGGTGCCGACATCGTGACGGCGGAGGGCCAGTCCCTGGGCGTGCCGCTCAGCTTCGGGGGCCCCTATGTTGGCCTGTTCGCCACTCGTGACAAGTTCATCCGTCAGATGCCGGGCCGTCTCACCGGCCAGACTGTCGATGTCGATGGCAAGCGCGGTTGGGTGCTGACGCTCTCGACGCGCGAGCAGCACATCCGGCGCGAGAAGGCGACCAGCAACATCTGCACCAATTCCGGGCTGTGCGCGCTGGCGTTCAACATTCATCTGACGCTGCTTGGCGAAGCGGGACTCACCAAGCTGGCGGAGCTCAATCATGCCACCGCGTCACGGCTCGCCGATCGCCTGAGTGCCATTCCGGGCGTGACGTTGTTTAACGAAACTTTGTTCAACGAATTCACCCTCGCGCTGCCGAAGCCGGCAACCGAGGTCGTCGAAGCGCTGGCCAGGAAGCGCATCCTAGGTGGCGTGCCGGTGTCGCGCCTCTATCCCGGCGACGCATCGCTCGCGAACCTACTGCTGGTTGCCGCGACCGAGACGGTGAGCGATGAGGACATCGCCGCCTATGAAGCTGCTCTCAAAGAGGTGCTGAGATGAGCGCGCCGACGCAAATCCAGAGCGAGCGCCGCGTGCTGCGCACGATCTCGGGCAACAAGGGCCTGCAGATCGAAGAGCCCTTGATCTTCGAGCAGGGCATGAAGGGCCGCAGCGGCGTCGACCTGCCTGCCGTCCCACCGCACAAGGACCGGCTTGGCGCCCTCAAGCGCAAGAGCGACATCGGCCTGCCGGGCCTCTCCGAGCCGCAAGTGGTGCGGCACTACACCAAGCTCAGCCAGAAGAACTACGCCATCGACATGGGCGTCTATCCGCTCGGCTCCTGCACCATGAAGCACAATCCGCGCCTCAACGAGAAGGTCGCGCGGCTGCCGGGGATCGGCGATCTCCATCCGATGCAGCCGATCTCGACCGTGCAGGGTGCCTTGGAGCTGATCGATCAGCTGGCACACTGGCTGAAGACCTTGACCAACATGCCGGCCGTCGCAATGTCGCCGGCTGCGGGCGCGCATGGCGAACTGTGCGGCATCATGACCATCCGCGCGGCGTTGCTGGCGAAAGGCGATGCGCGCAAGCGCATCCTGGTGCCGGAATCCGCCCACGGGACGAATCCCGCGACGGCGGCGGCCTGCGGATACGAGGTCGATCCGGTGCCGGCCGACGATCGTGGGCGCGTGGATCTCGCGGCCTTCAAGGCCAAGCTCGGCCCCGACGTCGCCGGCACCATGATCACCAACCCCAATACCTGCGGCCTGTTCGAGAACGACATCATCGACATCGCCGACGCGATCCACGAGATCGGCGGCTACTTCTATTGCGACGGCGCGAACTTCAACGCGATCGTCGGGCGCGTGCGGCCGGGCGACCTTGGCATCGACGCCATGCACATCAATTTGCACAAGACCTTCTCGACGCCCCATGGCGGCGGCGGTCCCGGCTCCGGTCCTGTGGTGCTGTCGGCCGCGCTCGCGCCTTATGCGCCGGTGCCCTACGTCGTGCACGGGGCGAACGGCTTCGATCTGGTCGAGAGGAACGGCAGCGCCTTCGGGCGCCTTAAGGGCTTCCACGGCCAGATGGGCATGTTCGTGCGCGCGCTCGCCTACATGATGAGCCACGGCTCGGATGGTCTGCGCCAGGCGTCAGGCGATGCGGTGCTCAACGCCAACTACATCCTCGCCGGCCTCAAGGACGAGATGACGCCTGCCTTCCCCGGCACCTGCATGCACGAGGCCTTGTTCAATGACGAGTTCCTCGATGGCACTGACGTGACCACGCTCGATTTCGCGAAGGCGATGATCGACGAGGGCTATCACCCGATGACCATGTATTTCCCGCTGGTGGTACACGGCGCGCTGCTGATGGAGCCGACCGAGACCGAAAGCAAGGACGGCCTCGACCGCTACATCGAGGTGGTGAAGGGCCTCGCGAAGCGCGCCAAAGCCGGCGATGCTGCCTATTTCAAAGGCGCGCCCTATCACACCCCGCGCCGCCGCCTCGACGAGACGCTCGCTGCCCGCCAGCCCGTCCTGCGCTGGAAGCCGGAAGCACCGAAGAAGGCGGCGGAGTAGCCATCAAGATCGCTCGGTTGGTGGTTCCTGACCGCCAACCAGCATCGTCTTAGCGCAACAGGTCTTGGCTGCGCGGATAGCGACGACAAGCGTTCCTATTGGAGGATCACCGGCATGCCCTCAGCGAATCCAAGGACCGCCCTTCTGCTCATCGACATCCAGCAGGGCATGTTCGGCCCGGACGAGATCTGCCACGAGCCGGAGCGCCTGCTGGCCAATGCCTCGGCCCTCCTCGAGCGCGCGCGGGCGACCAGAGTTCCGGTGTTTCATGTGCAGCATTGCGAGGAGGGTGGGCCGCTCGCCCCGAGCACGGCGGCATGGCAGATCCACCCGCAGGTCGCGCCCCGCGACGGTGAGCCGGTGATTCAGAAATGGGCTTGCAGCTCCTTCTATAATACCGACCTCGATCAGCGCCTGCGCGTGGCTGGTGTTGGGCGACTGGTGATCGCGGGGCTGCAGAGCGATTTCTGCATCGATACCGCCTGCCGGGTCGCGCAAACCCTCGGTTACGCGGTTACGCTGGCGGGCGACGCACATTCAACAATGGACAACGGCGTGCTCGCGGCCGAGCAGATCATCCGACATCATAACCGGGTACTGTCGGGCATCGTGGAGAAGGTGGCACCCGCCGCGGAGATCGCATTCTAGGGACGGCACGGTTTTGCCCCGCCCTTGTTTGCGGGGCATGGCAGAGCCCGAGAAGCCCAATCAGTTCCCGATATCCGCCGGCATCCTGCTGGGCCTTGGCCTCGGCGGGTTCTTCGACGGCATCGTGCTGCACCAGATCCTGCAGTGGCACCACATGGCTACCAGCGCCGGGTATCCGGCCAACACCGTCGACAACCTGGAGCTCAATACGCTGCTCGACGGCCTCTTCCATGCCGCGACCTGGCTGTTCACGCTGGCGGGCCTCTTCATCCTGTGGCGAAAGGCGCGCCACACTCACGTCAATTGGAATGAAAAATACCTGTGCGGATCGTTCCTGATCGGCTTCGGCCTGTTCAACCTGGTGGAGGGCATTATCGACCACCACATTCTCGGCCTGCATCACGTCAACGAAACCGTCCCGCGCGACCAGTGGATCTACTGGGACAGCGGCTTCCTGGTCTGGGGCGCCCTGATGCTGATCGTCGGGTGGTGGATGTTGAAGAGAGCAAGGAGGGCGCCTGCCGGTGAGCCTAACGCCGAGGAGCCGCCGCGTCCCGCCGGTCCTGTCCACGCCGCAAGCCGCCGGGGATAAACATAAAGCCCGGGATCGCTCCCGGGCTTCCGTGTCTGGTCGGTAGATCCGCCGCGCTCAGTGCAGCTTCTTCTCCACCTCGGCGATCGCCCGGTCGATCAGGGCGCCGCCGCGCACGCCGTCGATCTGGCTGCGGATGATCTGAGCCGCCGCGGCGGTCGCCACGTCCACCGCCTCGCGGCGCACTTCCGCGAGGGCCGCGGCCTCCGCCTGATGGATCTTCTCCAGCGAGGCCTTTTCGCGCCGCGCCAGGTTCTCCTCCAGCTTCTTGCCGGCGTCCTTGATCTGGCGCTGGGCCAGCGCCTTGGCGTTGGAGATGATCTCCTCCGCCTCGCGCATCGCGTCGCGCTGCTTGCGCTGGTATTCGGCGAGCAGCGCCTGCGCCTCGTCCTTCAGCTTCTGCGCCTCGTCGAGGTCCGACTTGATCTTGAGGGACCGCCGGTCGAGCATCTGCGCCAGGGCCTTCCAGATCTTCGGGCCCGCGAGTACGACGAAGATGAGGAAGCCGAGATAGACCCAGGTATGCGGGTTCTCGAGGATCGCGTGGAGGCCGCCGGCTTCTTCGGGGGTCATCACGTACGCTCCTTCATCACGCTGTCGACCGCCTCGGCCGCCGCATTTGCATCGACTGAGGTGTCGGCGACCTTGCCCGCCATCATCGCCGCCACTTCACCGGCGATGCCGCGCACGTCCGCCAGCGCCCGGGTCTTGGCGGCCCGGATGCCCGCTTCGGCCGCTGCCGTCTGGTCCGCCATCTTCCTGGCGAACTCGGCCTCGCGCGCCGCCGTCTCGGCCGCAATGTCGGCGGCTGCCTTGGCGAGCGCCGCCTGGGCCTGGGCCCGGGCATCGGCGATCGCCTTCTGGTAACCGGCCAGCACCTGGGCCGCTTCCTCCTTCAACGCTTCAGCGCGCTGCAGGTTGCCGTCGATCCGATCCTCGCGCTGGGCGAGAATGCCGTTGATGCGCGGCAGGATCAGCCGCGACATCAGCAGATAGAGCGCCAGGAAGGTAATTACCAGCCACACCAACTGCGGCGCGAAATATTCGGGGTTGAACTGCGGCATGATGCTGTCTCCGCGACCTGCGCCCGTGAAGTCCCTGGAACGGACCCCGCGGGCGATCGCTCAGGATGTGCGCGGTTAGACGAACAGGATGATCATCGCCACGACGAAGGCGAACAGGCCCGTCGCTTCGACCAGCGCGAAGGTCATCATCATGCGGCCGAACCACTTTTCGGCAGCAGCCGGGTTGCGGACCGCCGCGTTCAGGTAATTGCCGAACAGAACGCCCAGACCCGCGCCCGCCCCGCCCAAGGCGATCACGGCGAGACCCGCACCGATAAACCGTGCTGCTTCGATATCCATGTTGTTGGTTCCTTCTCAGTTAGTTGGTTGCGTCTTCGGCACCGACCGCACGCTCTCAGTGCAGGTGGATTGCGTCGTGGAGATAGATACAGGTGAGGATAGTGAACACATAAGCCTGCAGACAGGCGATCAGCAACTCGAGACCGAACAGCGCCGTCACAGCCGCGATCGGCAGCCAGCCGGCCCAGACGCCCAGCGCGAACGCGAAGCCGCCGATGACAGCCAGCATCACGTGCCCCGCCACCATGTTGGCGAACAGTCGGATGGAGAGGGTCATCGGCCGGATCGCGTAGGAAATGATCTCGATCGGGATCATCAGCGGCATCAGCCACATCGGCGCGCCCTGGGGCGCGAAGTAGGTGAAAAAGTGCAGCCCGTGCCGCACGATCCCGACGATCGTCACCATCACGAAGATAAAGAGGGCCATCGCGCCGGTCACCACGATATGGCTGGTGACCGTGAAGGCCCCTGGCAGCAGCCCGAGCACGTTGGCAAACAGGATGAACATGAACAGGCTGAACACGAACGGGAAGTATGCCCGCCCCTCCTGACCGACATTGTCCCTCAGCATGTTGGACACAAAGTCGTACATGCCTTCGCACAGCGACTGCCAGCGACCCGGCACGATCGCCTGCTTGCGGGTGCCCAGCAGCATGAAGGCCGTGATCGCGGCGACCGCGATGACCATCCACAGCGAGGAGTTGGTGAAGGAAACGTCGAGGCCGCCGATATGAATCGGGCCGCCCAGCGGTTGAATTTCGAATTGCGCGAGCGGCGAATGCGCTTCTGCTGCCACGATTGACCCCGTCCTTGTCTCCGGACCCTTTGCTGGTCCTTGTCAGTCCCGTTTATCTTTATCCATGCGCCGCTGGACGTCCTTGGACAGCCGCACGACGTTGAAAATCCCAGCCACCATCCCCAGGAACATGAGACCGATCATGAACCACGGCCTGGTGCCCATCTGCATATCGATCAGCCAGCCGAGGCCAAGACCGACGCAGACACCTACCACCAGTTCGATGCTCATCCGATAGCCGACGGCGACGAGCGAGTCGTTATAGGAGCTCTTCTTCGAACCCTCCCCGCGCCCTTCGATCCGGTCGCGCGCCGCCTTGAGCTTCGCGTCGAACTTGTCGAGGTCGCGCGGGTCTTTCTCGGTCATCTCTGGGTTCCTGAGAAGCGCCCCCGCCACAACGCCACACGCCGCCGCCGATCCATCGACCGGCGCACGCGCGGCGGAACATACGGACGCACCTAAGGCCTGTCAAGGCGATTCGCCGCAGGCCAAATCATTGAAACTGCGAGCAGATTTGCGTTTTTGCGCGCACCTGCGCAAGCTGTCGCAGGGGGTCTCAAGCGCGGCTTTTGGCGCCTTTCTTGATCGCGCGCAGGCACAGCTGGTCATAGGCGATGGTCGCGGCGGCGATCGCGGTGATCTCCGCCTGATCATAGGCCGGCGCCACTTCCACCACATCCATGCCGACGATGTTGAGCGAGCCCAGGCCTCGCAGGATGGCGAAGGCCTGCGCGGTGGAGAGCCCACCAGCGACCGGCGTGCCGGTGCCGGGCGCGAATGCCGGGTCGAGGCAATCGATGTCGAAGGTCAAATAAGCCGGGTGCCTACCCACGATCTTCCTGATCTTGTCGAGGGCTGCGGCCGGGCCCTTCTCGTGGACCTCCGGCGCGCCGATGATGGTGAGGCCCATCTTGTCGTCGACCCATGTGCGGATGCCGGTCTGCACCGAGCGCTCGGGCACGATCAGCCCTTCCTTCACCGCGCGATAGAACATGGTGCCGTGATTGAGCTCGACCTCTTTGCCTTCGACCTCCGGCCAAGTATCCGGATGCGCGTCGAAATGCACCAGCGCCAGCGGGCCGTACTTCGCGGCATGCGCCTTCAGCAGCGGGTAGGTGATGAAGTGATCACCGCCGAAGGTGGTCAGGAAGACGTCATGCTTGATGATCTCGGCGGCCGTACGCTCGATGGCGTCCGGGATGGTATGCGGCATGGCGTGATCGAAGTAGACGTCGCCGTAATCCACTGCCTTCACGTATTCCAGCGGATTAAATCCTTGCGGGAAACTCTTGAGCTCGCACAGCTGCGCCGATCCCAGCCGCACGCCCTGCGGTCCGAACCGCGCGCCGGGGCGGAAGGTGGTGGCGGTGTCGTAGGGCACGCCCAGGAACACGTTGTCTGCGTGCGCGACGTCGCGCGAATAGGGCACGCGCAGGAAGGTCGCGATGTTGGAATAGGTCTGCTGCGCGATGAGCGTGCCGCCGGCCGGCTGGCTCGGCTTCGCCCCCGGCGCGGTGCCCTGCCGCATGATCTTGTTCTTGTTGCTCCTGGCCATCTCAGCGTCTCGTCCCCGACGTGGCTGATGCGATGACGCTAGGCAAGGGGCAGCGCAATGACAAGCGGTGATCGATAGACCGTGGATGACACGAATGGGCTATAGTCGCGCTGACGGATTCGGTTTCGAGAGTTTGACAAAGCTTGAAGAAGGTCTTCGCCGCCCTCCTGCTCTGTGTGCTTGTCGGCTATTGTGCGCTGCCGCTCGTCTCCGTTTCGTCCATCACCATAGCACTGGAGAATCAGCGGGGTAGAAAGATCACGGCGGACGGGCGTGCCGCATTCCTGGATGCCGATGGCCGCGCTATCGTCGAGATCGCTCTCGACGAGTCTCCGTCCTGGGACAACAACATCCATTGGTGGGCGCATAGCACCCATGAAACCAGCAAGCTGCGTCCCGTGGACGCGCGCCGCGCCAGAAGCGTGGCGATCTCGGCCGGAGGCTGCGCCCCGCTGACGCTGCCGATCGCGCTCGAGAGCCGATACGTCCCGCCGTCCCTGGCGCCCCATGGCGGTGGCCGGGCCTACATGCTCTATGAATTCAATGGCACTGCTCGGCTGACGTGTGAAGGCGCCGAATGATCAAGGACGCCATCGGACGTTGTCCTACGCCACCGCAGATGAATCCGTCAGCTCGTTGAGCAGCATCAACAGCGCGAGCGCCGCGGCGGGTGGCAGGATGTGCACGGAACCCTCGCTGGCGAAGCCCTGGTCCGATCGCACCAGCAGCTTGTTCACGTAGTCGAGCAGTCGTTTCGCTTCCTCTTGCTCCCTTGGTAATCGGACCACTTTGGCAACCGGCCGGCCCGTCTCCATGATTACCCAGTCATGGACGCGTGGACCGAATATCCGGTCAAGCAGCCCGGTGCTGCCATCGAGGAGACGGAATAGTTCCTTGCCATGCGGATCGAGCAGGACAAGGCCGGTCCGCCCCCACGGATTGATGAACTTGCGCAGAATCTGCTGGTGGAACTGCAGCACCAAACACTGCGTCGGATCGCTGAGCAACCAGCGCGACGGCATGATGGCACGGTTAGCCTTGAGGCGCCAAACCTGCCCGCTGCTATCAACGATCGCGTGCTCGCGGAATGTCACCACACCCAAGAGCTCGCAGGTCGCAAGCACCTGCTTTGTCGCTTCGTCACTCAGCACCCAGGTGCCGCGATAGTGCTTGGGCGGGACGCCGTCGCGCCGTGTTCGCCGCAGGCGATAGAGAGCATGGTCCGCGACTGCGCTCATGGTGGCCTCCAAGAGCGTGAGAACCGGCGTGGAGAGCGCCTACTGCGCCGCCTTCAACTCGTGCGCATCCTGTAGGTCGACCGACACCAGTTGCGAGACGCCGCGCTCGGACATCGTGACGCCAAACAGGCGGTCCATGCGGGCCATGGTCAGGCGATGGTGCGTGATGACCAGGAAGCGGGTGTCGCCGGCGCGGCCGAGCTCGTCGACCAGATTGCAGAAGCGCTCGACGTTGGCGTCGTCCAGCGGCGCGTCGACCTCGTCCAGCACGCAGATCGGCGCCGGATTTACCAGGAACACGGCGAACAGCAGGGCGGTGGCGGTCAGCGCCTGCTCGCCGCCCGACAGCAGCGACATGACCTGCAGCTTCTTGCCTGGCGGGCTGGCGAGGATCTCGAGGCCGGCTTCCAGCGGGTCCTCCGCCTCGGTCAGCGTCAGATGCGCGCGGCCGCCGCCGAACAGGCGGGTGAACAGCGTCTCGAAATGGCGGTTGACCAGCTCGAAGGCCGCCAGCAAACGCTCGCGCCCTTCGCGGTTGAGGCTGTTGATGCCCTGGCGCAGGCGCGCGATCGCATTGACCAGGTCCGACCGCTCGGTCTGCATGCCGGCCAGCTGCTGGTCCAGCTCGTTGGATTCGACCTCGGCGCGCAGGTTGACCGGGCCGATGTTCTCCCGCTCGCGCAGCAGGCGCTGCAGCTTCTGCTCGACCGTGGTCTTGTCCGGCAGCGGCTCGCTGGGATCGAGCTCGGCCAGCGGCAGCACGTCCGCCGGCGTGCATTCCAGGCGCTCACGGATGCGCTCGGTCAGCGACTGTTCGGCCTCGCGCGCCTGCTCGACCGCGGATTCGGCGCGCACCTTGTTCTCGCGCATCTCGGCCAGGCGGTGCTCTTCGTTCTTCAGCGCACGGTCCGCTTCGGCGAGGCTGTTCTCCGCCGCCGCCAGCTCGTCGGCGCGATCGCGCCGCGCCTGCTCGGCAGTGGACAGCAGGCTCAGCAATTCGTTGCGCTGCTGTGCCAGCTGCTCGGGCAATGCGGCGAGGCGCGCGATCTCCGCTTCCATCGCCTCGCGGCGCTGCGCCAGCGCTTCGAGGTGCCGCGCCGCCGCATCTGCGCGCTGGCCCCAGGAGCCAAGCTCGCGCTCGATCTGCTCCAGCCGCTGCTGGCGCTGCTGGGCCTCGCGGCGCAGGCGATCGTCGGTGGAGCGGCATTCGATCAGCTTCGCACGCCGGTCGGTCAGGATCGGCTTCAGCTCGGCGATGCGGTTGCGCGCTTCGCCCAGGTCGGGCAAACCGGCGATCTCTTCATCCGTCGAACCGAGCTGCTGCTCGGCTTCGGCGGTATCGGTCTCGAGCGTGGCGAGCGACTGCAGCAAGCCGGTGAGCTTCGCATTCACCTGGCTCAGCGCCTGCTCGGCACGGGTCAGCGCTTCGCGGGCGTTGCGCGCCGTCTGGTAGGCGGCCTGCAGCTCCTGGCGCTTCGCCTGCTCATCGGCCGAAGCCTGCGACAGGGCGGCCTTAGCAAGGTCGTATTCGGCATGGGCGCGCGAGAGGTTGGCAGCGATGCCCTCCATCTCTGCGGTCACATCCTTGAGTCGGTTGCGCTGTTGCATGCGCTGCACTTCGGCGGTCGGCGAGCCGGCCTGGATGGTGAAACCGTCCCAGCGCCACATCGAGCCGTCACGTCCGACCAGCCGCTGACCCTGCGCCAGTTGCAGCGCGAGCGCGCGACAGCCCGCCTCGTTCTCCACAACGCCAACCTGGGAGAGGCGGCGGAGCAGGGCGGCGCTGCCGGTCACGAAATCCGACAAAGGCCGCGCACCGAACGGCAGGGCCGGCGCCGACGGATCAGTGCCCAACTCACGCCAATGCAACGGTGCGCCGGTATCGGCCGAAGCCTGCAAATCGTCGCCGAGCGCCGCGCCCAGCGCTGCCTCGTAGCCCGGCGTGACGGAGAGCGCGTCGATCAACGGCGGCCAGATCTGCTGATCGCTGTCCTGGAACAGCGCCGACAGCGCGTCGATCTCGGCTTTCAAAGAGGTATGGGCAGACTGCGCCGCGGTCAGCTTCTCGCGCGCCGCGGCTTCGGTGTCGACAGCGCTTTCGCGCGCCGCTTCGGCCATGCTCATGGCCCCTTGCGCCGCTTCCAGCGCGTGCTCCGCGTCGTTGGTTGCCGCACGCGCGGCGTTCAGCGATTCATCTGCAGCGATCTCGGCCTGCAACCGGTCGCGTTCGGCATTGGCGTCGGCAATGCGCTGGCGCAGGCGCTCGAGGCGAACCGCCAATTCATCGCGCCGGCGCGACAGAGCCGACTGCCGCGCTTCGCCCGCGGCGACGTTCTGCGTGAGGTTGGCAAGCTCGGTCTCGGTCTCCTCGACCTCGGCGGCGGCCACCTCGACCGCGCGCGCGGCCTCCTCGGCGATGGCGGCTTCGCGCGCGGCGACTTCGGCGAGTTCCTCGGATTCCGTCTTCAGCGTCGCCTGGGCTTCGGCTGCGTCGGCGGCAAGCGCGGTCTCGCGTTCGGTATCGGCGGCGATGTCAGCCAGCTGGCGGTCGGCATCGGCGCGTTGCTGTGCGACCCGCGCTTCCTCCTGATCGAGCTGCGCGCGTGCAATCGTGAGGCGCTGCAGCTCGGCCGCCGCTTCCGCTTCCGCCTGGCGCAGGCCGGGCAGGACGGCAGCCGCCTCTCCCTGGCGCGTCGCTGCAACGGCCGCGGAGGAGGTGAGGGACACCACCAGGCTCTCGGACGCCATCAAGGCTTCCTCGGCGGATTTCAGCCGCGCCTCGGCATCCGTCCACAGCAGGTGGAACAGGATCGCTTCCTGCCGGCGGATGTGGTCCTGCAGGTTGCGGTAGCGCGAGGCCTGCCGCGCTTGTTTCTTGAGGACTGCGAGCTGGCTTTCCAGCGTGACGATGACGTCGTCGAGCCGAGCGAGATTGGCTTCGGCCGCCTTCAATCGCAGCTCCGCCTCATGACGGCGCGAATGCAGGCCGGTGATGCCGGCCGCTTCTTCGAGTAGAGCACGGCGGTCGGTCGGCTTGGCGGCGATGATGGCACCGATGCGGCCCTGGCTCACCAAGGCGGTGGAATGGGCACCCGTCGCGGCGTCGGCGAACAGCAGCTGTACGTCCTTGGCGCGCGTCTCCATGCCATTGATCCGATAGGCGGAACCCTGGCCGCGCTCGATCTTGCGGGAGATCGTGAGCTCGTCGTACTCGTTGAACTGCGCCGGCACCTTGCGGTCGGCGTTGTCGAGGAAGAGCTGCACCTCGGCGACGTTGCGCGCCGGGCGGGTGCCGGTGCCCGCGAAGATAACGTCGTCCATCTCGCTGCCGCGCATGCGCTTGGCGGAGGTTTCGCCCATTACCCAGCGCAGCGCCTCGACGAGGTTCGACTTGCCGCAGCCATTGGGACCGACGATGCCCGTCATGCCGGGCTCGATCATCAAATCTGTCGGGTCGACGAACGACTTGAAGCCGGTGAGGCGGAGTTTGGTGAACTGAACCAAGGTGGTCTCGATCCCCCGAGATGAAACGTCTTACTGCTTGGCGGCCAAGGCGTTTTCGATGGCCGCCTTGAACGGCGCGTAGTCCCCCACGCCTTTCAGCACGCGGTCATCGATGAAGAAGGTCGGCGTCGAATCGACCTTGAGCGTATTCACCGCGTCGTCCTGCGTCGCCTTGATCTTCTCCTTGCGGGCCGGGTCATCGAGGCAGGCCTGGAATGTGGAATCGTCAATGCCGGCGGACTTGGCGATGGTCCTGATCTGCTCGATCCCGCCCTGGACGTGCCACTTGTCCTGCTCCTGGAACAGGGTGTCGACCATCGGGAAATAGGCGAGGTCGTTGACGCAGCGGGTCAGCAGCGCCGCACCATACGACACGCCGTCCAGCGGGAAGTCGCGGAACACCAGCCGCACCTTGCCGGTGTCGATGTAATCGGCCTTCAGCTTGGGCAGGATGTTCTCGTGGAAATTCTTGCAGTGCGGGCAGCCGAGCGAGAAGTACTCGACAATGGTGACCGGCGCGTCGGCATTGCCGAGGAATTTGTCCTCCGGCGTAACGGTCGGCACCGCGGGCGCCTTCTCGCTGACATCGCCGGGAACGGCACTGCCCGCGCCGATGCTCTTGCTCGAATAGTAGAACCAGCCGCCGACCCCGACCGCAACCAGGACCAGTACGATCAGTCCGACCAATACGCCTTTGTTCATCAATCACTCCTGGAGGCCATGATCCAAGCCCCTGATGGCTCGGGGTTTTGGCAGGATTCCCAGGGGCGCGCAAGCCCGCGTCTACCAGCGACAACCGCGATGGTATGACAGCTCTGTGAATCCGCCGAGTCGCGCAGAATCAAGCCTCGTTCCCAGCCTTGTTGCGGCGGCGGATGGCGGCCCCGAGTCGCTGCAGGGACTCGCGGATGTCCGGGTCGGCCACCGGCGCCGTCGCTTCCGTGACCTCGTTCTGTTCCAGGCGGGTGAGGGGCGGCGGTGGCATCGCGACCTTGCGGGCCGAGACCACGCCCTGCTCGATCTTGAGGCGCGCCACCGCGCGATAGCCGAAATGGCCGTTGATGCGCTCGAGAATACTGGGCGCGAGATGCTGCAATTCCAGCGCCGCCGCCCCGCCGCAACGCACCGTCAGCGTGCCTTCGTCGCGCCTGCCGCGCGGAAAGCTGACCTTGATGGGCAGGCTGGAAGCCGCCAGCTGCGCTCCGGCGATCTCCGCCCAATGGGTGAACAGGCCAGCCTCCGCAAACCCGCGCGAGCCCAGCGCCTGCTTGGCGATCGCCGGCACCTCCACCGACAATGCCACCATATAGTTGCGGCGCGGCTTCGGTTCGGGTTTCACAGGCTCGGTCGGCTTGGGCTTTTTGGTCATGGGTTTGGAGTCTATGGTGACGGCGCCATGAAATCCACGCACGACGCGCAAATGCCTCAAAAGCTGCTGGCCTGGTACGACCGGCATCGGCGCAGCTTGCCGTGGCGCGCCAGGCCGGGGGTGACAGCGGATCCGTACCACGTCTGGCTCAGCGAGATCATGCTGCAGCAGACCACGGTGCCGGCGGTCAAACCCTATTACGAGACGTTCCTGAAGCGCTGGCCGACCGTCGAAGAGCTGGCAAGGGCGGACATCCACGACGTGATGGCGGCCTGGGCGGGGCTCGGTTATTACGCGCGTGCCCGCAATTTGCATAAATGCGCTGTGATCGTGACGGAGCGGCACGGCGGGCGCTTCCCCGACGGCGAGGATGCATTACGCGAATTGCCCGGCATCGGCCGCTACACCGCCGGCGCCATCGCTGCTATCGCCTTCGACCGGCACGCCACCATTCTGGACGGCAATGTCGAGCGGGTGGTGAGTCGCATCCATCGCCTGCAAACGCCGCTGCCCAAGGCCAAGGTGGAGCTGTGGGCGCTGGCCGAGCAGTTGACGCCGAAGGAGCGGCCAGGCGATTACGCCCAGGCGATCATGGATCTCGGCGCGACGATCTGCACGCCGCAGAAGCCGGCCTGTTCGCTGTGTCCGTGGCGAGGCGACTGCGCGGCGTTCGCCGCAGGCGACCAGGAGACCTATCCTCGCAAGGCGCCCAAGGCAGAGCGGCCGCGGCGCTATGGCGCCGCCTTCTGGATCGTGAACGAGAGAGGCGAGGTCGCATTGAGGCGCCGCCCGCCGAGCGGCCTGCTCGGCGGCATGCTGGAGCCGCCTGGCACCGCATGGGCCGACCAGCCGCTCGGCAAAACCGCGGCTTTACGCAAAGCGCCCCTTTCCGCTGAGTGGCGCTGGTGTGACGGGATGGTGCGCCACGTGTTCACGCATTTCGCGTTGGAGCTGCAGGTCGCGTGCGCCTGGGTAGCGGGCCGGCCGCTCAAAGATACGGAGTGGGTCGCAATCGACCAGCTCGGCGCGGTCGCTCTCCCCAGCGTCATGCGCAAGGTCGCGAAGCTGGCCCTCGCAAGCGCGGTGCAAAACAAGCGCGCCGCTCAATAGGGGCGCCGCAGCCGAAATGAGCGGCCGCGACCGAGCCGCAATCCTTTTCGTTCGATGTGGTCGCCCGGTTCGCGCAGGAATTCGCGCCCCTCTCGGTCAGGAGGTTCGAGAGACCAAGGACATCTATCGATCGCTCATCGAGGGCCGGCCCTACGCGGAAGAGGATCCCCGGCGACGCGACGCCCTGCTCTGCGCCAAGTTCGAGCGGCGCGACGCCGGCTGAACATCCAGCTCCGACAGTGCAAGGTCGCGAAGCTGGCGCTCGCCAGCGCTGCGCAGGAGCAAGCGGCGCAGTAGCCCTCCCGCCGGCGATCCTGCTATCGTTGGTGGTGGGCCACCTGCCGGAGACCGGCCGCCATGAAGCATGACATAGAAGCCGATTGGCTGCTCTTCACCACCTGCAACTACCGATGCGACTACTGCTTCCTGGACGAGATGTTCCTGGGCCAGAAGGTGCAGGTGCTCGCGAGCCCGGCCGAATGGCGCGCCGCGTTCGACCGCACCGGCCTGACCTGGCTTCTCCACATCACGGGCGGCGAGCCGACCCACTATCCCGACTTCGCCCGGCTGACGGCACTGCTGGCCGAGCGCCACGTCCTCTCGCTCAACAGCAACCTGACCGGGCCCACTGTCCTGGACTTTGCGGAGCGCGTCGATCCGGCGCGCGTCAGCTTCATCAATGCCGGGCTGCATCCGGCCGAGCGCGCGCGGCGCAACGGCCACGACCTGTTTGTGCGGCACGCAGCGGCGCTGCTTGAGCGCGGCTTCCCGCTGATGGTGACGGTGGTGGCGACGCCGGAGGTCCTTCATCGTTTCGATGCGATCGTGGACTCGCTCAAGCCGGTCGGCCTCGTGCCCTTCCCCAAGCTGATGCAAGGCGAGCAGGCGGGCCGGCGCTACCCCGACAGCTACACCGCGGAGGAGCGCGCCTTGTTCCGCCGCCATTCGCTGGCGGCGGAGCGCGCCAATCCGCGCCTGTTCGGCGGCACGCGTGAGCGGCCGAGCATCGACCCGACGCTGGGGCGCGCGCATCTGGAGCGGAACCCGGATTATCGGGGCCGGCTGTGCAGCGCTGGGAAGGAGTTCGTAGCGATCGACCCCGCCGGCGAGGTGGTGCGCTGCGGCGGCGGCGCAACCATGGGCAACGTGCTCGCCGGCACGCTGCACCTCAAGAGCAAGGCCAGGCCCTGCGACCGCAGCCACTGTTTCTATTTCTGCGAAAAGTTCACCGCCCGCGCCGAGCGTCAGTGGGCCCGCCGGCATCCGCTCGCCGCGATCGCCAGGCGCGTGAAGGGCGCCGCCGGCGCGGCGTAGTGACCTATCTCCTCCCCACCATGGGAGGGGAAGCGAGCGAAGATTGTCTGGCAGCGAGGCGCGGCTTCCCGCCACCCCGGCCCTCCCCCACATGGGGGAGGGGGGCAGAACTGCGTGACAGGAAGAGAAGGTGGTGAGGGGCTGCGTGCCGCCTTACATCCCGATGCCGAGCAGCTGCTCGGCTTCTTGGAGCTTGGCCATGCTTTCGGCGTGGTTGCCGGCTTCGTGCAGTGCCTGGCCTTCGTCGCGCAGCGCCTGGGCCTGGGCCTTCACGTCTTCGCTGGCGGTGGAGGTGGCGAGCGCTTCGTCGATCGCCTTCACATGCATGGGGCATGAGTTCGCGAAGGCGCTGCCCGCCATGAAGACGGTCAAGGCGATCGCTGTGATCAGCTTTTTCATGGGTTATCTCCCAGGTTGGTGATCCGCGCTGCCTTATGAAACCCCTGAAGTTGCAGATGCGCTACGGACAAGGCGCTCACAGCAGGACACGAATGCGTGAGGGCGCGGTCAGCAAGCCGTCAGGTTGCCACGCAGTGGCGCGATCCGGGATCCATGGATGGGTTTGGCGCCAAGCGCTTGGACCCCGGCTCGGATGCCGAAGTGACGATAGGAGAGGCAGAGAGGTCGGCGTGAGCCTGGAAAAAGCGGCGCGACGGGGTCGGGGACCCGCCGCGCCTAGGTGGGACCCTCAGTTCAATTCAACTCCGCGCGGATCTGCTGGCGGAGTGTGTCGATCGAGACCAGCTTGCCGTCGATCTTGTAGCACCAGAAGGCCCAGCCGTTGCAGGCGGGCGCGCCTTGCACCGCGGCGCCGACCTGGTGGATGGAGCCGCGATGGTCGGCGGAGATGAGGGTGCCGTCGGCCTTCACCTTGGCGCTCCAGCGTCCGTTGAAGGAGGTCAAAACCGCGCCGGGTTCCAGCAGCCCGCGCTCCACCAGCCAGCCGAAGGGGATCCGCGGCTCCTCGCGCTTCGACGGCGTGATCAAGAGTTCGCGCTCGGCCACCGCTTGGACGGCGGCGATCCGTTTCCGCGCCAGATCGATATAGGCGGGATCACGCTCGATCCCGATCCAGCGGCGGCCGAGACGCTTGGCGACCGCGCCTGTCGTGCCGGAGCCGAAGAACGGGTCCAGCACCACATCCCCTGGCTTGGTCGCCGCAAGAATGACGCGATGGAGCAGGGCTTCCGGCTTCTGCGTCGGGTGGCCCTTGCGCCCCGATTTGTCCTTGAGGCGCTCGCCGCCCGAGCAGATCGGCAGCAGCCAGTCGCTGCGCATCTGCAGGTCGTCGTTGAGCGCCTTCATGGCCTCGTAGTTGAAGGTGTTGCGGCTGTCCTTCGACTTCGCGCACCAGATCATGGTCTCGTGCGCGTTGGTGAAGCGCCGCCCGCGGAAGTTCGGCATCGGGTTGGTCTTGCGCCAGATGACGTCGTTCAGCATCCAGTAGCCGAGGTCCTGCAGCTTTGCCCCGACGCGGAAGATGTTGTGGTAGGAGCCGATGACCCAGATCGTGCCGTCATCCTTGAGGATGCGCCGCGCGGATTTCAGCCACGCCTCGGTGAAGCGGTCATAGGTCGCGAAGTCCGCGAACTTGTCCCACGCGTCGTCGACCGCGTCGACTTTGGTGTTGTTCGGCCGGTGCAGCTCGCCCTCGAGTTGAAGATTGTAGGGCGGGTCGGCGAAGATCATGTCGACCGAGGCGGCCGGCAGCTGATCCATCGCCGCGACGCAATCGCCCTGCATGATGGTGTCGAAGGGCAGAACGCGCAGCCCTCCATTGGACTTCGCGGCGCTCGCTTGCCTTCCCATTGCACATCCCCATGACCCCGTTTCGCCGCCGATCCTGAGTCCGGCGACTCGCGCTGTCAATGGGAAAAGTGATTGGAGTCAGTCGATTAGAGATAGTTGCTCATAAACTGGTCGAAATGACACGCGGTGATGCGGGGTCAGGCCATAGGCATCGATTGCCGCGCGATGCTCCGGCGTGCCGTAGCCGACATTGGTTTCCCACCCATATATTGGGTAGGCGGGTGCCAGCTCCCGCATCATCTTGTCGCGCTCGACTTTCGCGAGAATAGAGGCGGCGGCAATGGAATAGGAAAGATGGTCGCCCTCGACGACGGTGGTCTCCGCGCAGGGCAGGCCCGGCTTCATGTTGCCGTCGATGATCGCATGGCAGGGCTGGATGGGCAGCTTCTCGAACGCGCGGCGCATTGCCATGAAGGTGGCACGCAGGATGTTGAAGCGGTCGATCTCCTCGACGCTCGCCTCGCCCAGCGCATAGATCGCCTTCGCGCGCAGCTTGATGGCGACCGCTTCGCGCACCTCGGCGCTGAGGCGCTTCGAATCATCGAGCGCGCCGAGCAGCCGCGTCGAGATTCCGCTCAGCGGCAGGATCGCCGCGCAGGCCACGACCGGCCCCGCCAACGGCCCACGCCCCGCCTCATCGACGCCGCAAATCACGGCCCCCGACTTGCGACCCAGCGAGATCTCGTAACGGAAGGTAGGCATGGGGGCGGTATAGCACTGCGCGCGGAGTCGGGGGAGGGTGGTAAAGCGTCAAACAGCGGCGAAAATGCGTCGACGTTGGTCAGCCGAGGCATCGGCAAGGTATCGCCACAGTATCAGATCGACCACTTTGGGCTGTTCGCACCGTGCTGTGGCGATCGCTTGGCAAAGGTCAAAGGCAGTCGAGTATCCAAGATTCGACGCCGCGCGAACAAGATGACGATCGGGCTTGACTACGTCCAGCCCTAGATTTTTGGCAAGGTGCCAAGCGGTAGTCGGGCCGATGAACCTGAAGTTCTGCAACTCTGAAATGGGATCTGCCAAGATGGCGTTTTTGACCGTCATGAATCCAAGGCTATGGATGTGCCGAGCTGCGGCGACGATCGCGTCAACCTTTCTTTCGTTTCGAAAGCCTCGTAGCGCGGTCACTTTGCAATGCGGATAACTAGCTACAATCGCGGCAGCTGAGTCCCAGTCGCAGAAGCAAAGAGAAAGATAACCGAAAACCTTTCTAACGGTTGACTCGCGGAAACCAGAACAAAGAACAACCCACGCCGTTTCTGCCAATAGCTGGCTCTCGGTAAAACTCCGAGCAGAGACATCACGCTGCCACTGGACTTCCGAGTGGAGTCCAGCGCGTTCCACATACTCAGCGGCGGCTGAATATACCGTGAGCGCGCGAGCTAGATCAGGCAATCCTCAACTCCCCCATCGATTGTCCCGCAACCATAGCTTTATGCGAGTGAGCCAAATTGAAGCGCCAGGATGATCGTCAATATACTTGCTGACTTCGACCTTGAGTTTATGGCGACTCTTTTGGCGCAGAAATTCGCTTTCTGGAATCGCGACTGCAACTGCTGAGGCCATATCGTAACGCGCTAGCACTCGACGGCATGCCGCCTCATCATCACTCCAGGAAGCAAGCAAATACCCCGCCTCTCGCTTTACTTCTGCGTAAACATCCAAACTCCGCCTATGGCTGTCTGAGCGGGCCTTCCAATCTGTCTTGAGCTGCACAATGGACAGCAGAAAGGTCACAAACGCGACCACGCCCGTCCAGAGTTGTGGATCCAACCCGAATGGAGTCAGTGTGATGTTCAGATGGGGATCAATAAATGCTAGGGCCGTAAGCCATGCCGACAACGCAAGGATGGCAATATCTAACAGCAAGGCCCGACGAGCATACCGATCGCGCAGCCCGGCATGACCGGTGCACAGCGTATCTGCAACGCGCTTTATCCGCTCGATTTCATCCTTCATTTTGATCTGTCACTCATCCTCCAGACCAAACAGTGCACGCCATTGCGCGGTCGATCCTGCAGCTGTCGCATTGCGCATCCGCTTCGCCAAGCGACTCAAAACATGTGACATAGCCAAACGTTCTTCCGTATTGGAAGGTCCCAGGTAGTCATCTAGGAGGCAAGGACCGACATCCAAGCATATGGCTCCAACATGGCTGATCAACCAATTTGCAGCCGGAATGCATCCAATGAACCCAACGAAATAACTGAACCCCTCGATGGCCTTGGCTCTCATCTTATCTGCACTGCAAAAGGTCCAAACAATGCCTAATAGGGATTGCGTTCGGTATTCCACTCTGAGGTTATCTACTCTCTTTTGTCGGATTACTGAATGGGTTGTAAATCCGTCAACCTGCAGGGCAATGCGTGTCGTTCCTGCAGGCGGAGTTTATGCTCGGCGGGCTGCTGACGCGTACCCCCGATCAGCGGTCGGTTGATCTTGCGGCGCTAGAAAGGTTCATTCTTTCGATCTGCGGCTTGGGGCTGCCAGCGTGGGCTGGCAAGGACGATCGCAACATGGGAGTGCCAGGCCATGTCAACGGATCGCAATCCAAGGCGCCGCTTCGGCTTTATCCGCGCGAAGTGGGACCTCGTGCTGTTCGGCGTCGGGGTGCTTGCGCTCGCGTTCGGGTTGGGCGTTGCGGTCGAACGCTACCAGCTCTTCCCGCACGCGGTGATCGATGACGCGACCGCCGCGGTGCAGGACTGGCGCGTCAACTGGCGGCACTACCTGCAGATCCGCTCGAAATATCTTGCGGCCACCACGCGGCGCGAGGGCGGCGTGACGCGCTATGATCGCGCCGCCGCCTGGCAGGGTCACACTTTCCTCACGCTCTACGGGCAAGGCGGCTTCGGCGCGCAGCTGATCGACATGGAGGGGCGGGTCCTTCACCGCTGGCGCATCGCGTTCAGCGACGCGTTCCCCAAGCAGCAGCACCTGGAGGTGACACCGCCGGACTACGATGTCGTGCTGCACGGCACCGCGCTGCTTCCCACTGGCGACGTCATCCTCAACATGGAAGGCGTGGGCGCGGTGCGGCTCGACCGGTGCTCCCGCATCGTCTGGCGCCTGCCGCGCATGACGCACCACTCCATCGATCACCTGCCCAACGGCGAGACCCTGATCGCCGTGGATCGCAAGCGCTTCGCCGAGGATCCGCGCTACCCGCGGCTCGCGCCGGGCCCGCAAGGCTATTTCATGGAGAACCTGATCGTGCGCCTGCGGCCCGATGGGTCGGTGGCCGAGGAGATCTCGCTGCTGAATCTGCTTTACGACAGCGGCTGGGCGGCTCTGCTGTTCTCCGGCGAGCAGGCGAGCATCCGCACCGAACAGCCCACGCATTTCAACGACATCGAGATGTTGCGGGAAGAGATGGCGCCTGCCTTCCCGCAGTTCCGGGCCGGCGACATCATGGTGTCGCTCCGCAACCTCAACACGATCTTGGTGGTGGATGGCGAGAGCCGGCGCATCAAATGGACGATGACCGGGCCGTTCCTCTATCAGCACGATCCCGATTTCATGCCCAACGGCCACATCCTCCTGTTCGACAATCGGCGGACCGGCGGCAAGCCGCGGCTCGGCTACAGCCGGATCGTGGAGATCGACCCGCAAACGCGTGCGATCGTCTGGAGCTATCAAGGCACGGACCAAGAGCCGTTCTACACGGACATCCGCGGCATGCAGCAGCAGCTGCCGAACGGCAACGTGCTGGCGGTCGAGGCGCAACAAGGCCGCGTGTTCGAGATCGCGCGCGGCTCCGGCAACCGGATCGCCTGGGAATACGTGAACCTGGTCCGCGACGGCTTCACCGGCGTGATCACCGGCGCGGAGCGCGTGGCGCCAGAACAGCTGACGTTCGTTGGTGCACAATGCGGGTGAGTGGAACGGCTCTCTTCTCCCTCCCCCAAGCTGGGGGAGGGTTGGGGCGGGGGTTGTTCTCTCCAGCGAAAATCGCGTCGAGTTGAACCGCCTCGCCCCCACCCTAACCCTCCCCCGCCTCGGGGAGGGAATTACAGCTCGTTCTTCAGCGGCCATATGCGATGGCCTTGCCGTTGCGTTGTAGGCTCGATCAGACCGGTCTGTCCCGTGCGATCTCTCTCCCGCACGCTCCCTTTCATCGGCATTTGATGAGAGAATGACGCGCCTTTGAAAGCGGCCTACTAAGGGCACGCCTGCTGCGACGCGTCAACCACGTGAGGAGTTGCTCCATGTCCACCACCGCCCGTCACGATGCCTGGGCCGCCGGCGAGGCGTATGAGCGCTACATGGGGCGGTGGAGCCGCCTGGTCGCGGCGCGGTTTCTCGATTGGCTGGCGGCACCGTCCGGGACGGCGTGGCTGGATCTCGGGTGCGGCACGGGCGCGTTGACGCAGACCATCCTCGCGCGCTGCAACCCACGCTCGATCATCGGCATCGATCCGTCGGAGGGGTTCGTCGCGCATGCGCGGGCGACCACGTCCGATGACCGCGCGCGGTTCGAGGTGGGCGATGCGCAGAAGCTCACGCTGGCCGATGCGTCGGTCGATGTCGCGGCCTCCGCCCTTGTGCTCAATTTCGTGCCGGATCGCGTCGCGGCGCTGCGCGAGCTCCAGCGCGTGGTGCGGCCGGGCGGGCTTCTCTCCTTCTACGTCTGGGATTATCCGGGCGGCGGCATGGGCTTCATGACTGCGTTCTGGAAGGCAGCGATCGCGCTCGATCCGAATGCGGCGGAGCTGGGCGAAGGTGGGCGCTTCCCGTTTTGCACGCCGGAAGGTTTGGCCGCGCTTTGCGCGGAGTCGGGTCTGCCGTCGGTCACGGTCGCGCCGATCGAGATCGAGACGCGCTTTCCGTCGTTCGAGGATCTGTGGCTGCCCTTCACCTTGGGCGCCGGTCCGGCGCCGGGCTATTGCGTCAGCCTGCCCGCAGACAAGCGCGCCGCGCTGAAAGAGCGGCTGAAGAGGCAAGTCGGCGGTGACGGTCCGGTCAGTTTCGTTGCACGGGCGTGGGCTGTCTCGGTAATCAGGGATCAGTAATCAGGTATCAGAGGGTTTCGGCGCCTTCTGATCACTGATGCCTGATCCCTGATGCCTGATTACGATTCGCTCAGCAGAGTGCACCGGTCCCCAACCTGGCCGTAGCCGCGGTTGCACTCCCAGCCGTGGCCCGAATAGTCGATGTGCGCGTTCTCGGGCACCTCGACCTTCACACAGGAGGATTTCTCCCGCCTGTAGCCGCGCTCGCACTTCCAGTCGTCGCCCGACCACGTCAGATAGCCGTGCGGCGGAACATTGACCTTCACGCAGGCGTCGCCCCGCGCGAGATACCCGCGCTTGCATTCCCAGCCCGGTCCATATGCGCCATAGAGTGGATAGGCATTGTCCGGCACGACGATCTTCCAGCACGCGCCGTTCGACTGCCGGTAGCCGGGATTGCACTCCCAGCCGGGCCCATACGTGGCGTAGGTCGCATGGGCGTTCTTGGGAACATCAATGGCGACGCAGTCATCGCGCGTCTTGCGATAGCCGCGCTCGCACTCCCAGCCGTCCAGCGAGATATCGGAGAGATAGCCGTGCGCCGGGACCTTGATCTCGATGCACGTGTTCCTGACTTCGCGGAAGCCGCGCTTGCAGTTCCAGTTGCGACCTGAAGCATCCAGGTAGGCGTTCTCCGGCACCTTGATCGCGACGCACGATCCGCCTTCCTCCAGGTATCCGCGGTCGCAGTCCCAGCCGCTTCCGAATGGCGTCGGGTGCGCGTTGGGCGGAATCCCGCCGGGCTGTTCCGCGGCCATCGCGGCGCCGGTGGTCGCTCCGAGGGCGGCCGCCAGCGCCGCGGATTGGAGTGCCAGCAACGTCCGACCCATCCACCGCCTGGCGAACGGACCAATCCTCCGCCGGCAATCTGGTTGTGATGGCATATCGGTGGGATACATATACCCTCCTTTCTTGCTGTCTTCTCGCAGGTCCCAATGCGACTGCGACGACACTCGTTCCGCCGCCGCAAAGGAAAGGCGACCACGAAAGGGTGGAGATTATATGGCACTGCTGCCATGGCGCTACAACGGGACGCGAAATCGATCAGCCGCCAGCTTGCCGCTTGCGCCGTACGGGCTCCTTTGGGTTCCGCGTGCCGCTTGGTCGCGACGCAGCCCTGTCGGTCATCGCTGCCATGGCCGTTCCGCCTGTCACCGGCATGTCGATCGGCCATTCGTCGCTTTCGCTGTCCGCGACCTTGCGCAACGCACGCAGAGCGGGCTCGAGCAGCGTGCTGTCGCCGCTCGCCGAATAGAGGACGTGAACGGGGTAGGCGAACTTGGGCGCGCCGGGCACCAGGCGGAGCTGCCCCGACCTTAGATAGGGCGTCACCGTCCTTGACCGGAAGTAGCCCGATCCGCCGCACCGCAATATGTAGTTCAGGCCCAGCGGGCCGAGATCGACAAACAGCCCGGGATTGGCAAGCTCGGGAAACTTGAGATTGTGACGGGTCGAGAAGCTAGGCCCCCAATCCACGTAGACATAGTCCGACTCGTCCAGCTTCCGCTTGCCGGAAGTCGTGACGCAGACCAGCGTCTCGGTCAGGATCTCCTCGATCCGCAGGCCCGGAAGCTGCTGCGGCTGATACATCACGGCGATGTCGAGCACGCCCGCCGCCACCTGGCGCATCAACTCGTTCGGCACGCTGACTTCGGTTCGGAGCGCGATCTCCGGCGCACTGCGCTTCATCCGGACCAGCCAGTTCAACAGCAACGGATTCCAAAGGCTGAGCTCGCCGCCGATCGTCAGCAGCGCCTGCCGGCCGGTGGGGATCGCCACCTGCTGGCAGGCGCGCCGCCAGACCTGCACCAGGACCTGCGCATAGCGCAGGAACTGCTCTCCCGCGGCGGTCAGCGAGGCCCCGGCCTTGTTGCGCACGAACAGGGGACGCCCGAGCTGCGATTCGAGCAGCCGGATGCGGGCGCTCACCGTTGTCTGGCTCACGTGCAGGCGCTTAGCAGCGCGGACGAAGCTGCCGGTATTCACGATGTCGAGGAAGGTCTGGGCCAGCTGGATATCCATGGGTGCAATCTAGCAAAATTCTTGCACTAAACGACCAATAAAATTCGCTTGTCGCTGCGATTCACGCTTGTCATGCTTCAATAACAAACACGGCTGAAAACCAGAACAATCAGAACCGTGCCGAAATGATGTGCAGGGAGAGCAGATTCTGAAGAGGCGTCGGGTGACGTGGGTCACGGTGGGCCGAAACCGAAGAAAGAACCATGCGCGCCCGCCAGCGGAGAGCGCCGGCCCACCAACGATTGCTCCTTATCGATATGGAACGGATGGGGCGTAGGGCATTCCTCGCGCTATGTCCCCTGGGCCTGCCGCTGTCGCCGGAGCGAAGCACCGCTAGCGACAAACAGGTGTCGCTCTGAAGGAGCCTCGACAGCGGCAGCCACTCTCGGCGACCGAGAAGGTGGTCCGCGCGAGAAGGCGTGATGGCACGTGTGACGATCGACATTGCAGGCGGTCCGCGAAGAGCTCCAGCGCGGATGAGGCACTTGATCGATGTGGATCATTCGCAACATCGAAAGCGTGAGGACACAGAAAGGGCAGACAAAATGGCACTGGGACAACGATTTCAGGAGTATCGCGCTTCCAAGACAACCCTGTTCTGGTCGTGGGTGGCCGTTGCAGTTCTTACGGTCGTTGTCGGCTTCAACTGGGGCGGCTGGGTTACCGGCGGCACTGCGAAGGAGATGGCTCAGGACGCCCGCAGGGATCTGGCGGCGACGTTCTGCGTGCAGCGATTCCTCGCAGCACCGGATGCCGGCGCACAGCATGCCTCGCTCATGGAAACCGGCAGCTGGCAACGTGACGACTTCGTTGAGAAGGGCGGCTGGGCCAAGCTGCCCAAGATGGACCAGCCGGTTTCAGGCGTTGCCGATCTCTGTGCGGAGAAGCTTGCAGACGTCGAAGTCTCCACGAGCGCGGCGCAGTCGACGACCGGTGAGTCAAGCGACACGACCGTGCAGTAGCCAGGGATCGGTAAACCAGGGGTCAGGGATCAGGGGTGCTCCGGCGCCCTCATGACTGATCCCTGATGCCTGATCATGCGCTCGGATCCTAATGCGGACAGGGTCGAGCGCGTAGGTCACGCAGGAATTATTGCTCTCATCAGAGCCCGCGATCGGGTCTTCGGATCGACCGACTCGGCAAAGCAGTACCGACGGCGCCGCGGCGCCCTCGCCTGACGCTGGAGCGGACGAGCGGGCCGACATCACCGCCTACCCTCTCAGCCTGAAAAGCGGCGCAATCGCACATCCATAGGTCGCGCCAATCCCGCACGCCTGTTCCATTGGATATGGCGGCACCTGCCACCCTATCCGCCCGCACGTCCGCGCCTATACGAAAGAACGATGGCTAGGCCACGAGTCCCGCCCGCAATTTAAGGCCGCGTTTAGATGGAGAAACTTACCCTGGGGCGAGCAAAACCAGAATGCCAACGGGCGGCATGCGCAATCGAGCCTACATCGCGGGTTATGCCGTCATCCTTGTGGTGGCGGCGTTCGCACTGCACCACATGTGGCGCCAGCATCTCGAGACCCGGCTTCTCATTGCCGAGGACGGTATCGAGGACGCCGCCGCCCAGTTCGAGAGCCTGATCGAGAACAGCGCTGGCCACGTCACCATGCTGCGCATCTCGGCGGAAAGTCTACTGGATGACCTCGCCAGTGGCCATTTCAGCGCGGCCGGGCTCGGCCGCCACTTGCATGTCAGCGCCCACGATCATGGTTATTGCTCGGGCAAGGGACGGGATGGCCATGACGATGATGGGCTGATGAGCAGCGTCTCGGGCGCTGGACCGGTGCCGGCGCCGGGCTCCGCGCTGGGGCAGGAGGTCGAGATGTCTCTGCTGCTGGCGCCGCAATTCGCCGCGGCGGCTGAGAACATCCCGAACATGGCCTGGGCGTATTACACCTCCGCGAATCGCTTTATTGCGATGTACCCGAACGTCTCCTGTGCGGATTTCTTCTATTCCGACGACCTGCGCGCACATGAGTTCTTCAGCCTCGGCCGGCCGGAGGTGAACCCCCACCGCAGCCAGTTCTGGACCAGCGCCTATGTCGATGAAGCTGGGAAGGGACTGATGGCGACACTCGGCGCGCCGGTCTACGGCCCGGAGGGCAACTTCCGAGGCACCGTCGCCATTGACCTCACGATGGAAACGCTCTCCAGGTATGTCGCGAGCGAGGAGCTAGGCGAGGGCACGCTTCTCGTCGTGAATGCGCAGGAACAGGTGCTCGCCCACCCATCCCTGCTGATCGGCGATGTCGCGGCGGCGCCGCGCCTCGGCAACGTACTGGGTCAGTACGATGCCGGACTGCGCTACCTGGTGTTCGGCGAACACAAGGGCTTCGTAGCCCGGAAGGGCCAGCTGTTCGCCTCGCGCGCCTTGAAGGGCTCGCCCTGGCGCCTGATCTATGTCACCGATCAAGCCGCTTTGCGCTGGCAGGCGTGGAAGGACTCGGTGGTGGAAGTTGCCGGGCTCCTGCTCCTGATCCTCGTCATCGTGGCGTTCGAGACGGCGCGCCGACGTTCGGCGCAACTCAAGGTGCGCATCGCCGAGCTGGATGAGGCCAACAAGCAGGCGATGAAGGCGCGCCGCGAGGCGGACGATGCCAACCGCGCCAAGTCGATCATGCTTGCCAATGTCAGTCACGATCTGCGCACGCCACTCAACGCCATCATCGGATTCTCAGACCTGATGCAGCACCAGTTGTTCGGGTCGATGAACGAGCGCTACGTCGCCTATGCGCGCGACATTCAGATGAGCGGCGAGTTGCTGCTGAAGATCATCAACAACCTGCTCGACCTGTCGAAGGTCGAATCCGGCCAGTTCAAGCTGCAGGAAGAGGTGGTTGACATCGGAGACCTAGTGGAGAAAAGCCGCCATCTGATGGCAGACCAGGCGCTGGCCGTCGGCATCACGCTGAAGGCGCGAATCGCGCATAACCTGCCGGCGGTGAAGGCCGATCCCCGCGCCTTGCAGCGGGTGGTGCTGAACCTGCTGTCTAACGCCATCAAGTTCACCCGGCACGGCGGCTCGGTCTCGGTCGACGTGTGGTGCGATCCAAACCGCCGTGTCACCATCTCCGTCGCCGACACCGGCATTGGCATCTCCAGGAAGGACCAGGAGCACCTGTTCCAGCCCTTCTCGCGCGGCGAGTCCGCCTGGAAGGCCAATCACGAAGGCACCGGCCTTGGCCTCTCCATCGTCAAGTCGCTGGTGGAGCTGCACGGTGGCCAGGTCACCATGGAGAGCGCCGTCAGCGTCGGCACCACGGTGACGGTAACGCTGCCCCCCTCGCGCAACCAGCGGCTGGAGGCGGTGGCAACGCTGGACGGCAGCAAGCCGGAGACGGAAGCGGCGTAGCTCAGAAATCAGTGATCAGGAATCAGGTATCAGGTATCAGATGACGTGTAGGACTGTTTCTGACCTCTGATTCCTGATACCTGATCCCTGATGCTCCATCGCCGCCATCTCCTCCTCGGCGGGTTGTGCGCGTGCTGCCTGCCGCTCACGCGGACGCGCGCGTCCTCGTTCATCCTCACGGAGGTCGCGCCCGGCATCCATGTGCGGCGCGGCGTGGATGAGGACGCTTCGCCCGGGAACGCCGATGCGATCGCCAATGCCGGGTTCATCGTCGGCCAGGAGTCCGTGCTGGTGTTCGATCCGGGCGGCAGCCTCGGCGACGGCGCCGCGTTGCGGGCCATGATCCGCGAAAAGACCCAGCTGCCGATCCGCACGGTCGTGCTGAACCACGTCCATCCCGATCACATCTTCGGCGCGGGCGCGTTCCTCGAGGACAAGCCCGACTTCATCGGCCATGCACGCCTGCCGGCGGCGCTTGCGGCGCGTGGCGACTATTACAAACAGCGGCTGGAGGAGATCCTGGGCGCCGGTGCTGCCGGGCCCGTCGTCATGCCGACGCTCGACGTGGCGGACGCGGCGGAGGTCGATCTCGGCGAGCGGGTGGTGCGCCTCAAGGCCCACGGGCCGGCCCATACCGACAACGATCTCAGCGTGTTCGATGCGGAGACCGGCACCTTGTTCCCGTCGGACCTGCTGTTCGTCGGCCGTGTGCCGGCGCTCGACGGCAGCCTCAACGGCTGGCTTGCGGAACTCGAAGCGTTGAAACGCATTGGCGCTGCACGGGCCGTACCGGGCCACGGGCCGGAGCAGGTAAACTGGCCGGCCGGCGCGGCAGACTTGGAGCGCTATCTTCGCACTTTGGTCGAAGAGACGCGCCAAGCGGTCCGGGATAACATAGGGATCGAGGCGGCGGTCGAACAGGTCGCCGCCGGAGAACGCGGCCGCTGGACCCTGTTCGATGCCTATCACGGCCGCAACGTCACCCAGGCCTACAAGGAACTGGAATGGGAGTGATCAAGATGCGAAAGCTGGCGCTTTCTCTTGCTCTGCTTGGGATGTTTGGAACTCCCGCGCTGGCGGACGAGGAGGCGGAGCGCCAGGCGCATTGGGCGGAGCTGAGGGAAGCCGTGTTCGGTGATCGCGCGGCGGTCGCCGCTGCGGACCTGATCGCGCTCGAGGCACCGAAGCGCGCGCTCGACGCGGCACTCGTGCCGATCACCGTCACCACAAAGCCAGGCAGCGATGTCACCGGCCTGACCGTCGTGATCGACGACAATCCGGGACCGGTCGCGGCGAAAGTCAGCTATGGACCGCGTGGCGATGCATCGTTGCTGACGCTGCGCGTGCGGGTCAACCAGTACACCTACATGCATGCGGTGGCGGAGACGTCGGACGGGGCGCTGCATGAGACTGCGCAGTTCGTGAAGGCGGCCGGCGGTTGCTCGGCGCCGGTCGGCGCGGGAGAAGCGGAATCCCTGGCGCAGATCGGGCGCATGAAGCTGCGACTCAGCGGCGAGGTGGCGGCCGGCCAGCCGGTCGATGCGCAAGTGCTGATCCGGCATCCCAATTTCAACGGCATGCAGATGGACCAGCTGACGCGGCTCTATACGCCGATGCGCTATGTGCAGCAGGTGGAGATCACGCTCAACGACGAACGCGTGCTCAGCATGGAGAACGACATCTCGCTGGCGACCGATCCCGCCATCGGCTTCCGCTTCGTGCCGCGCGCAGAGGATCTGCCCGGCAAGCTCAAGGTCGTCGTGCGCGACAGCGACGACGCGGTGTTCGAGCAAAGCTTCGACGTGCCGGCGAGCGGCAGCTGAGCATGCAGGCCTGGTTCTTTTCCTCTCCCCCGACATGGGGGAGGGTGCGGAGGGGGAAGCCGCGCCTCGTTGTCAGACAATCTTCGCTCGCTCCCTCCACCCCAGCCCCCCAGCTTGGGGGCTTTCTGGCCACCTTCGCGACAATTGCGCTGCTGTTGCTGATCCCGCTGTGCATCGCGCGTGCCCAGGCGCAAGAGACCGTGCCCGAGCCGGCTGGCTTCTGGACCGGACCGATGGGCGGGCCGGTGCCGGCGACCATCGCCGGCGGCAGGGTGATCGAGACAGCGGGGCTCGCCGCGCTGATCGAAGAGAAGCAGCCGGTGCTGGTCGATGTCGGGCCGCTGCCGCACAAGCCGGAGACTATTGCCGCGGAAGAATGGGTGCCGCCGCCGCATCGCACGATTCCGGGGAGCGTTTGGCTGCCGGGAGCTGGCGACGGCAAGCTCACACCGAAACTCGACGACTGGTACCGCTCGTGGCTCGAGCAGCTGACGGGCGGCGATCCGTCAAAGCCGCTGGTCGTCTTCTGCCATCCCGATTGCTGGGGCAGCTGGAATGCCGCCAAGCGCGCCATCCTCTACGGCTACAGCAACGTGCACTGGTACGAGGAAGGCATCGAAGGCTGGCAGGATGCCGGCCATGAAACGCGGGTGGTGCAGCCGGAGCTGCCGCCGCGCTAACGATTGCAGCATTCCTGGATCAGACCGCGAGCGCTCCCCGCGATTCACGGCGCAAGATCATGACGCAGTAGCACGCTTCAGAGCTCGCAATACATGATGTGCAACCCGACGCGCCCCAGCGTCGGGTGTGCAAAGGCGCCGGGCACTGTGCCGACAATGCGGAAACCAAGGCGCTGGTAGATCTCGATCGCGGCGCGGTTGGAGTCTGCCACGGCGTTGAACTGCATGCCGGCAAAGCCGTGCTCCTTCGCCCAATCAAGTGCGAAGCGGCAGAGCGCAGCGCTGATGCCGCGCCCCCGTGCATCGCCGGCGACCATGAAGCTGGCGGTCGCAATATGTGCGCCAGGCCCGGGACGGTTCGGTCCCATCTTGGCGCTGCCCAGGATACGATGGCCATCGATCGCAACGACTGTCTGTCCCGGCGACCTTTCGATCCAGATATCGCGTGCCTCTTCTTCGCTCATCGCCGGATCGTATGCGAAGGTCTCCGCCGCGCGCACGATCTCCCGCACGATCGGCCAGACCTGCGGCCAGTCCGAGTTTTCAAATTGGCGAATCTCCATGTCTTAACCACAGAGCAGCGATGCGATTTGGCGCGAGGCAAATTCTTCGTTTCGTCATGGTCGTGCTTGGTCCGACCATCCATGAGTTTGCCTGCTGACGCTCGGCCTTGCCTTGATAAACTCGTGGATGGTCGGACCAAGTCCGATCATGACGATAGAATGCAACCTAGCCTTTGATGAAGGCCAGCAGGTCCTTGTTGAAGTCCTCCGCGTTGATTTGCGCGAGTCCGTGCGACAGCCCCGGGTAGACCTTGAGCGTCGCGCCTTTCACCAGCTTGGCCGATTTCATGGCCGAGGCGCCGATGGGCACGATCTGATCGTCGTCGCCGTGCGCGATCAAGGTCGGCACGCCGAACTTCTTTAGATCCTCGGTGAAGTCGGTCTCGGAGAATTGCTGGATGCAGTCATAGACCGGCTTGACGCCCGCGATCATGCCCTGGCGCCAGAACTCCTCGCGCACGCCCTCGGAGATCTTCGCACCCGGGCGGTTGTAGCCGTAGAACGGAAGCGTGAGGTCCTTGAAGAACTGCGAGCGGTCTTTGGTTACGCCGTCGCGGATGCCGTCGAACACGTTCATCGGCAGCCCGTCCGGGTTGTCGTCGGTCTTCAACATGATCGGCGGCACCGCGCCCAGGAGCACGGCTTTCGCCACCCGCCGCGTGCCGTGGCGGCCGATATAGCGCGTGACCTCGCCGCCGCCGGTCGAATGGCCGACCATCACCGCGTCCTTGATGTTGAGATGATCCAGGAGGGCCGCGAGGTCGTCGGCATAGGTATCCATATGGTTGCCGTCCCAGGTCTGGTCGGAACGCCCGTGCCCCCGCCGGTCGTGGGCGATCACGCGATAGCCATTTGTCCCGAGGAACAGCATCTGCGCGTCCCAGGCATCACTGCAGAGCGGCCAGCCATGAGAGAACACCACGGGCTGCCCCGATCCCCAATCCTTGTAGAAGATGTTCGTGCCGTCCTCAGTTTTGACGAAGCTCATGGCCAGGATCCTTTCGAGCGTGGAGAGGGGAAGGCACTCTAACCGTGCTGTGTGACGGATTACACCGTGACCTCGGTGTGGGATTGACAGGCAAAGCGTCGAGCCCTAGCCAGGGAGCGAGGACGTCATGATGGACATCAAGAAGAGCTGGCAGGCTCCGTGGACACTGGTCGCGCTTGCACTGGCTGCGCTCAGCGCGTGGGGGTTCATCGAGTTCCTGGACGACGTGCTGGAGGGCGACACGCGCGCCGTTGACGAGGCGATCATCCGCGCCTTCCGGGTGCCGGGCGATCCTGCGGACCCGATCGGTCCGGCGTGGCTGGAGGAGGCGGTGCGCGACATAACGGCACTCGGCAGCTCGCCCACCCTGGTGATCGCGGTGCTTGCGGTCGCAGGGTTCCTCATGCTGGCCAACGCGTGGAGGCCCGCGATCTTCACTCTAGCGGCGAGCGGCGGCGGGCTCATCCTCTCCTGGCTGCTCAAGGAGTTGATTGATCGGCCCAGGCCCGACCTGGTGCCGCACGGCAACATCGTTTACACCGCAAGCTTTCCCAGCGGCCATTCCATGATGTCGGCCGTCGTCTATCTGACGCTGGCCGCCCTGGTGACTCGGCTCATCGAGCGCAAGCGGCTGAAGGGCTACGCGCTTGGGGTCGCGATGATCCTGACGTTGCTGGTGGGCGTGTCGCGCGTCTATCTCGGCGTGCATTGGCCGTCGGACGTGTTGGCGGGATGGGCGGCCGGCGCGGCCTGGGCGCTCGGCTGCTGGATGATCGCGCGCTGGATCGGCCTCGGCGACGACGAAGCGCGATGACGACTTCTTGACGGCGCACGTTATCGAGGAGACGAGGGGAAAGATCGTTCCTGGAGATTGCGCGCCTGGTATGTGCGCACCGGCCAAAGGGCCGAGAGCTCATCCACCGCTGCGCGCAGCTTCGGAACGAAGCTCTCCAGTTTCGCCTCGCTGAGCCGGAAGGACGGGCCGCCGATGGAGATACAGCCGACTGGTGCGTCAGTCGAGCCATCGCGCACGACCATGGCAATGGCGGAGATGCCGGGCTCCGCCTCCTCATTGACCAGGCCGTAGCCACGTTCGCGGGCCTCGCGCAGATGCGCTGCAAGCTCCGCCGCGCTCGCAACGGCATTGGGACCAGCAGCACCGGTGAAGCCGGCGGCGGTTGCGACGCGCAGCGCCTCTTGTTCCGGCAGCGTTGCGAGCCAGGCCTTGCCCATGGCCGTGGCATGGAGTGGCACGTCATGCCCGCTCACGGGATCATAGCGGATGGAGCTGGTCGCTCCCTGGGCCCGGGCGATCCAGGTCAGTTTTTCGCCGTCCAGGACCGCGAGGCGCACCAGTTCTCCGGTCTCTTCTGCCAGCTCATCGAGGATCGGCTGATAGACATCCGACAGGCGCGTGTTGGCCAACAGCCGGATTCCCAGGGTCGCGATCGCGAGGGTCGGTTCGTATTGCTCGGTCGCCGGGTTCTGGCGCGCATAGTTGCGATTGACCAGAACGGTGAGCAGGCGGTGCGTTGCGCTCAACGGCAGATCCAGCTCTTGCGCGATGCGGCTTAGCGAAACGCCCTCGCTCATCCGCACCAGCATCTCGAGGACGGCCAGCACGCGATCGGCGGACAAGGCGGAAGAATTCGACACGGGTCAAGCCCTCCGGTCGAACCTAGCCCGGTACGGGGACGAGCGGGCAAGCCTACGCGGACAGCCGGCGTCCATCATCAGCATCGAAAAGGTGGACGACCTTCAGCTCCGGCGCAATGCGGATAGTCTCCCCAGGCTTGGCTGTGATCCGCTCGCGGAACACGCAGGTGAGTTCGTCACCGCCGGCCTTAACGATTACTTGTGTTTCGGCGCCTGTCGGTTCGACCACGACCACCTCGGCTGGGATTCCATCGCCCGCAAGATGAATGTGCTCGGGTCTCACCCCATAGATCGCGCGGCGGCCTTCGCTGGCTGCCGGCGCGTTTCCAAGCGGCAGGTGGTTGCCCTTCTCGGTCTCGAAGCTGGAGTTGCGGATGGAGCCCTTGATCATGTTCATGGCCGGTGAGCCAATGAAGCCCGCGACGAACAGATTGGCCGGCCGGTCATAGAGGTCGAGCGGTACTCCCATCTGCTCCACGATCCCGTCGTGCATCACGACGATCCTGTCGGCCATGGTCATGGCCTCGATCTGGTCGTGGGTCACGTAGATCGTAGTGGTCTTGAGTCGCTGGTGCAGCTCCTTGATCTCGGTGCGCATCTGCACGCGCAGCTTGGCGTCAAGGTTGGAGAGCGGCTCGTCGAACAGGAAGACCTGCGGGTCGCGCACGATGGCGCGGCCCATCGCCACGCGCTGGCGCTGCCCGCCGGAGAGCTGCCGAGGATAGCGCTGTAGCAGCGGGCCGAGGCCGAGGATCTGGGCCGCCCGATCAACCTTGGCCGTGATCTCCGATTTCGGAGCCTGCTTCAGCTTCAGCGAGAAGGCCATGTTGTCCGCCACGGTCATGTGGGGGTAGAGCGCGTAGTTCTGGAACACCATGGCGATGTCCCGCTCTTTGGGCGGCACGTCGTTCACGACTCGGCTGCCGATCCGGATCTGACCCTCTGAGATCTCCTCGAGCCCGGCGATCATGCGCAGCAGGGTCGATTTCCCGCAGCCCGACGGACCGACCAGGATGACGAACTCGCCGTCCCCGATGGGAATGTTCACGCCCTTGATGACGCGGACTGCGCCGAAGGACTTGGCGGCGTCAATGATGTCTACCGATGCCATGTTTCTCGGTCTCCTTGATCATTCCTTCACTGCGCCCGTCAGGCTCGACACGTAATAATCCACGAAGAATGAATAGAACAACGCCACTGGGATCGACCCGAACAACGCTCCGGCCATCAGCGCACCCCACTGATAGTCATCGCCCTGAACGAGCTGGGTCAACACCGCAACGGGCACGGTCTTCTTCTCCGAGGACTGGATGAAGGCGAGGGCGTAGATGAACTCGTTCCACGACAGGGTGAACGCGAAGATGCCGGCCGAGATGAGGCCGGGCACTGCCAACGGCAGCGTGATCTTGCGCAGGATCTGCAGCCGCGTCGCGCCGTCGATCATCGCGCATTCCTCGAGCTCGTACGGGATCGACTTGAAATAGCCGATCAGCAGCCAGGTGCAGAACGGGATCAGGAAAGTGGGATAGGTGAGGATGAGCGCGAATGGCGAATCATATAGCCCCAGCTTGAACACCATGGTCGCCAGCGGGATGAACAGGATCGACGGCGGCACCAAGTAGGCCAGATAGATCGCAAGGCCCACCCACTGGGAGCCGCGGAACCTGAGGCGCTGGATGGCATACGCCGCCAGCACGCTGGCGAAGATCGACAGCACAGTCGCGGCGATCGCGATCGACATGGTCGTGAAGAGCCACTGTGGGTACTCAGTGTCGAACAGCAGCTTCTTGACGTTGACTAGTGTCGGCGAGTGCACGAAGAAAGGGTTGTAGTCCTTGTAATTGTAGAGTTCGTGGTTCGGCTTCAGCGTCGTGATCGTCATCCAGTAGAACGGAAACAGCAGCACGACCACGAAGCAGGCGAGCGGCAGATAAATGGTCGCCACTCGACGGGGCGTCGAGTGCCAGGAGATGACACCCGTACGAGCCGGCTTGGCGGCGACTTGCTGGACGGCGTCAGTCATTGCTTTCTCCCTGCTGCCACTTGCGCCGGGCGAGACCGAAATAGCTGATCAAGGTTGCGGCGACGAGGAACGGGATCATCGCGACGGCGATGGCCGCGCCTTCGCCGAGTTGTCCGCCCGGGATGCCGCGCTGGAACGCCAGCGTCGCCATCAGATGGGTCGCGTTGTTGGGCCCGCCGCGCGTGATCGCATAGACCAGCTGGAAATCTGTGAAGGTGAAAATGACGGAGAAGGTCAGCACGACCGCCAGCACCGGCATCAGCATCGGCACGGTCACGTAGCGGAAGCGTTGCCAGCCTGTGGCGCCATCGAGCATCGCGGCCTCGTAGAGCGAGGGCGAGATCGTCTGCAACCCCGCCAGCAGGCTGATCGCGACGAAGGGAATGCCGCGCCAGACATTGGCGGCGATCAGCGACAGGCGCGCCGGCCAGGGCTCGCCCAGGAAATCGAAGTTCTGCTCGCGGATCGGGACCACGTCTTTGAAGAAATAGGAGATGATCGAGAATTGCGGATCGTAGATCCACCAGAACGCCATGGCGGACAGCACCGTCGGCACGATCCAGGGCACCAGCACGATGGCGCGGATCAGCGCCTTGAACGGCATGTATTCGTTGAGCAGCAGCGCCAGCCAAAGCCCGAGCCCGAACTTCAGAACGGTGGCGAGCGCCGTGTAGACGATGGTGTTGAAAACAGACAGCCAGAAAATCGGGTCGCGCGCCAGAGATGCGAAATTCTCCAGCCCGACGAAGAAACCGTCGCGTCCGATCTTTGTATCGGTGAAGGAGAGCCATACCCCCAGTCCCAGCGGATAGGTGAGGAAGACCGTGAGCAGCCCGACGGCGGGGAGCAGGCAGATCACGATCAGGAACGGCTTCCAGTCGAACAGGCGGGCAATCGGGCCCGGCTGAACCGACGTCTTGCCCAGACTCTCGGCAACAGAAGTCATCGTCTCTCCTCACAACACGAGGGGGAGAAACCGGCGGAGGGTATCGCCCTCCGCCGGTCCAATGGTCAGCTCTTGAAGTAGCGCTTGGCGCGGCGCTCCGCTTCGGCGGCCGCCTCTTGCGGCGTAGCCGAGCCGGTCGCGGCCGAGGCCACCATGTCGAGCATCACGTAGTCTGCCACCACGGCGGCGGAAGCTTCCGAGATCGGACCCTTGTAGGACAGCCAGAGCGCATCCTTCATGGTGTCGCGATAGACCAGGATCTTCGGGTCAGAGGACCACACCGCACTTTCCGAATAAGCCTTCAACGGCTGCGACCAGTAGCCGCTCGAGGCCGTGAGCCAGGTGTCGTACTGCTCCGCCTCCATCATGAAGGTAAGGTACGCCTTGGCGGCGTTCGGATATTCCGTGTGGCTGAAGATCATGGCGTTCACCACCAGCGCCGTGGCGGTCGGCCGGCCGACCGGGCCGATGGGCATCGGCGCGTGATAGACGTCCTCGGCCAGCTTGGCGATATTCGGATCCTCCGACTTCTTGAAGGCGTTGTACAGCGAGACGCCGTTCTGCGTCAGGCCGATCTCGCCCGCCAGCATCGCCTTGTTGTTGTTGCTGTCGAGCCAGGACTGGGTGCCAGGCACGAAGGTCTCGTAGAGCGCCTTGGCATACTCCAGCGCCTCGATCGTCTCGTTCGAGTTGATCGTGACTTTCTGGTTCTCGTCGATCATGAATCCGCCGTGGCTCCAGACCAGCCAGTGCACAAACGAGTTGCCGTCGCCGACGGCGTGGCCCAGCGCGAACCCGGCCGGATGCCCGATCTTCTTCAAGCCCTGACACAGCTTCAGGAAGCCATCGAGATCCTTTGGGAACTCGTCGAAGCCCGCTTCGTTCACCCAGCTCTTGCGGTAGACGGCGGGGCCGCCGGTGCCACCGAAGGGGATGGCAACCCACGTGTCGGTGCCGAACTTCTTGCCGTAGAGCTCCGACAGCGGGTACCAGCCGCCATACTTCTTGCCGAGATAGTCGGCGATGTCGGTGATATCGACCAGCTTGTCCGAATAGAGGTGCGGGTCGTCGGTCCAGCCGAGCACGACATCGGGACCGGCGCCTGTATTGGCGGTCACGGCAGTCTGCGGCCGCAGGTCTTCCCAGGCCTGGTAGTCGACCCTGACGTCGATGCCGGTCGTGTCCGTGAACTTCTTGGTGTTCTTGTTGAAATATTCCTCATCCGCCGGCACGAATTTAGCCGGGCGCAGGACGCGCAGCGACGCGCCATCCTCGATCTCGAACTTCGGCGCCGGGACGTCGGCGACGGGAACGGCAGCTTTCGCGAAGCGACCGAGCGGCGACAGCACGGCGGCCGCGCCCAGGCCGAGGGCGATGGAATCGCGACGGGTAAACTTGGTCATGGCGTCTCCTCCTTGCGTAAAGTACTTGTTGTTGGGTGGTTCCTCACAGCACTTTGCCTGGGTTGAGCAGGTTGAGCGGGTCAATGGCACGCTTCAGGATGTGCATCAGCTGGATCTCCTCCTTGGACCGCGCGTAGGCGAGCCACGGCTTCTTCAGCGTCCCGATCCCGTGTTCCGCCGACACCGTGCCGCCGAATTCGCGCACGAGTCCATAGACGATTGCTTCGATGTCGGCCTTCGGCTGCGGCGAGCGGCCCGGCACGCTGGCGACAATGTGCATGTTGCCATCGCCGATATGGCCGAAGAACAGGGCGATGCATCCGGGCAGCGCCGCCTCAAGCGCCTTGCGGCAGGCGCGAGCGTACCGATCCATGTCCCCCACCGGCAAGCCAATGTCGAAGGAAAGATGCGGGCCGAGATATTTGCCGACTTCGCCCGATGCGTCGCGCACACCCCAGAAGGCGGCGATATCCGCCAGGGACTGCGCGACAGCGCCGTCCTCGATGATCTCGTCCTCGACCAGGCTCTCGAGCCAACTCTGGAAGCGTCCGCGATCGCTTTCGTCGCTGCCCTGGGCCTCGGCCAGGACGTAGAAGCCGTGTGCACCGCTCAAGGGATGGCGCACGCCCGCGATCTTCTGGGTCGCGACGTTCCAGTAATCCGGCCACATGACCTCGAACGCCGAGAGCAGGGGGCCAAGCCTGCCGCGCGCCGCCGTCAACAGGGCCAGGACCTTGTCGAAGTCGGCGAGGCCGCACATCGCGGCCATGGTGCAGGCGGGCTTCGGAAACAGCCTGAGGACGATGCGGGTGATGATGCCGAGGGTCCCCTCAGATCCGATGAACAGGTGTTTCAGGTCATAGCCGGCATTGTTCTTGATCATCTTATTGAGGCTGGTCATCACCGTGCCGTCGGGCAGCACGACTTCCAACCCCAGGACCATGTCCCGCGCCATGCCGTAGCGGATGACGCGGTTGCCGCCGGCATTGGTCGAGAGATTGCCGCCGATCGCGCAGGAGCCTCGCGCGCCGAGATCGAGCGGGCAGAAGAATCCCGCTTCTTCAGCCGCGCGCTGCACCGTTTCCAGCGGCGTGCCTGCGCGCACGATCATGGTGGCGGCAGAGGGGTCGATCTCCTCGATGCCGGTCAGGCGCTCCAGCGACAGGGCGATGGCTTGCGAATCCGGCTGAGCGCCGCCGCACAATCCGGTCAGGCCACCCTGCGGCACGATGGGGACGCGATGGGCGCTGGCGATCCTGACCGCGGCGGCGACGCCCGCTGTATCGACCGGGCGGACGACAGCAAGCGGCCGGACCGGCCCCTGACCGCTCCAGTCCGAGAGATTGCGCGCTGGGACTTCCGGCCCAGCCAGCACGACGGTGTCGCCAAATGTATTGCGCAACGCCGCGAGGCAAGCCTCGCCAGCATCGAGTGCCACGGCCACTCATAGCCTCCCAGTACTGTATGCCGGCCGGGTGAAATGGCCGGTCGCCTTCCTAGATTTTAGGGGCTTGCACCCTACTCCCCGCCGATGCGAAGCTATCTGGAAAGTCTTTCCAAGATGGATGCACGTAATGACAGCGCTGTCAAGTCCAAGCTTCCAGCCGCCGGTCTTAGGCTTCTAAGGATAGGTCTTTTTCCGGAGTCCGCAAACGCCCTCAATCGGCTCGGGCATAAACACAGCAGGCGCAGATTGGTTCGGCGCCTGCATGAAAATTGGAATCCGGTCGCGCGCCGTGCAAGGTTCGGGCGCAATGAGTTTCGCGATCAGTTTCTGGGAGGAAGCCCGCTATGTCCCCGTCACGCAAGTCACCGAACGAGCTCAGGAGCGCGCGCTGGTTCGCGCCGGATGATTTGCGCGGCTTCAGCCACCGATCGCGCTTCATGCAAATGGGCTACGCACCGGAAGATTGGCGCGGGCGGCCGGTGGTGGCAATCATCAACACCTGGTCCGACATCAACCCCTGCCACGCGCATTTCAAGAACCGCGTCGAGGACATCAAGCGCGGCGTCCTGCAGGCTGGCGGCCTGCCGATCGAGCTGCCGGCGCTTTCTCTGGCGGAAACCTATGTGAAGCCGACCACGATGCTCTATCGCAACATGCTGGCGATGGAGGTGGAGGAACTGCTGCGCTGCCATCCGGTCGACGGCGCCGTGCTGATGGGCGGTTGCGACAAAACCACGCCAGCTTTGCTGATGGGCGCCACCAGCGCCGGCCTGCCGGCAATCTATGTGCCGGCCGGGCCGATGCTGCGCGGCAATTGGAAAGGGGCGGTGCTGGGCTCCGGCTCGGATGTCTGGAAATACTGGGACGAGCGGCGCGCCGGCACCATCACGGCAGAGGAGTGGACCGGTGTCGAAGGCGGCATCGCGCGCAGCGATGGTCATTGCATGACCATGGGAACGGCCAGCACCATGACCGCGATCGCGGAGGCGATCGGCATGACGCTGCCCGGCGCCTCCTCGATTCCAGCCGCCGATGCCAACCACCCGCGCATGTGTGCCGCTGCCGGACGGCGCATTGTCGACATGATCTGGGAGGATCTGACTCCGGTGCACATCCAGACGCGCACCGCCTATGAGAATGCGATCAAGGTCGCGATGGCGATGGGCTGCTCCACCAACGCCATCATCCATGTCATCGCGATGGCACGCCGCGCCGGCTGTGACATCGGCCTTGCAGATTTCGAAGCGGCCAGCCGGGCCGTGCCGGTGATCGCCAATGTCCGTCCGAGCGGCGACCGCTATCTGATGGAGGATTTCTTCTATGCAGGCGGCCTCAGGGCGCTGATGAGCCGCCTGCGCGACCGGCTCAATCTTGCTGCTCTCACGGTCACAGGGCGCTCTCTGGGAGAGACCATTGCCGGTGCTGAGATCCACAACGAGGACGTCATCCGCTCGCTCGACAACCCGATCTATGCCGAAGGCGCGCTTGCTGTGCTCAAAGGCAACCTAGCGCCGGACGGCTGCGTCATGAAGCCCAGCGCGTGCGAGCCGCGGCTGCGGCAACATGCGGGACCGGCGATCGTGTTTGACGATTATCCGTCGATGAAGGCGGCGGTTGATCGCGACGATCTCGAGGTCACGCCGGACCATGTGATGGTTCTGCGGAACGCGGGTCCGCAGGGTGGGCCCGGCATGCCGGAATGGGGCATGCTCCCGATCCCGAAGAAGCTGTTGAAGCAGGGCGTGCGCGACATGGTGCGCATCTCCGACGCGCGGATGAGCGGCACCTCCTATGGCGCCTGCATCCTGCACGTTGCGCCGGAAGCCTATGTCGGCGGGCCGCTCGCTCTGGCGCGGACGGGCGACATCATCTCCGTCGACGTTCCGCAGCGACGTATCGATCTCCAGATCACGGCGGAGGAGTTGGCGCGCCGCAAGGCGGCCTGGTCAGCGCCGCCCGCCCGCTACGAGCGTGGCTACGGCTGGATGTTCGCCCAGCACATCCAGCAAGCGAACGAGGGCTGCGACTTCGATTTCTTGCGCGCGGGGTTCGGTCGCCCGGTCGAGGAACCCGCGATCTTCTGAGCACACCGCGTTCGAGAGGTCTAGTGGCGAAAGAGCGCGCGACGAGGGGCCTCGCGCAGACCTTGCGCGCTGGATCAGCCCCACATTTCCTTGGCGCCCATGCGCTTGCCGAACCGAGCGGGGGCTGGCGGCGGAATCTCGGCCGCCGGGCGGCCATAGAGCCAACCTTGGCCCAGATCGACGCCGAGATCGAGGAGGATACGGTGCTGATCCTCCTTCTCCACCATTTCCGCGACGGTGCGGATGCCGAGGCATTTGCAGGTGGTGAGCACGCCTTCCACGATCGCGCGCTCGCGCAGGGAATCGTGGATGTTGCGAATGTAGACGCCGTCGATCTTCACCAGGTCGACATGCAGTTGCTGCAGATAAGGCAGGGACGAGGCACCGGCGCCAAAATCGTCGAGGCAGACGGCGTGGCCGCGAGCACGCAGGCGATCCACTGACTTGGCGGCGCGGCCCAGATCCTCGAGCTTCGCCGATTCCGTCACTTCTACCATCAGCTTCTTGCGATCCTCGCCCAGGCGCTCAGTGACGCGCTCGAACATCGCCATAAAGCTGTCATTCAGCAGCGACTTGGCCGACATGTTCACGGCCAGGCATAGGTGATGCTTTTTACCGTTTGCTTCCATGATCCGGCGGATCGCGCCGTTGGTGACCGCGAGGTCGAGCTCATGGACGATGTTGATCTCTTCGGCGAACTTCACGTCCTCGAACGGCGAGCGGCCGTTCGGCAGGCGCAGCAGCACCTCGTAGTGATGTTGATATCGGTCCACGAGGCTGACGATCGGCTGGTAGTGCAGCGTGATCTTCTGCTCGTGGATGAGGTCGCGCATGGAGACGACGCGGGTCAGGATCTCCGCCGTCTTCTTGCGCAGGTATTCATCGGCCGAGCCGGATTCCATGCCGGCCGTGCCTTCGGTCGTGAACTTGCCGACGATGTAGGTCAGGATACCGTCGACATCCTCCTCGCTCAGCGAGTTGCCGTGGAAGCGGACCGTCGTTTCCTGAAGATTCAGCGCCTTCTCATCGAGGTTGTAGCTCTGGCCGGCCTTGGCGATGGCATCGGCGATGGCGGCCGGGCTTTCGCTCTCCAGGTGCGTGACGCTGAACTTGCCATCGCCGACCCGGCCGGCGGACTCGTGATCGATGGCATGCAGCTTCAGCTGCGCGCCGATCTCGCCCAGCAGCGCTTCGGAGCGCTCGGCGCCCAGCATCTTCTTCAGCTCCGCCTCGCCGCAGATTTCGATCAAGGTGAGGCAGGCGGCCTTGCCCGACTTGCGGGCGAGCTTCACGGCGTCGGTCGCCGCCTGGGTGAACTCGACCGCTTCCAGCAGGCCGGTGACCCGGTCGCGCTGGCGCACCGCGCCAGGCTCAGCGGCCGTGATCTGGGCGCGCACAATGGACAAAAAGAAACGTTCATCTGACTTGTCGAAGGCACGGTAGATGCAGGCTTCGACTGTGCGCTGCAAATCGGGCTCGGCGGCGCTCTGATGCAGGGCGAGCTTCAGGCCGCGCCGGCGCTGGCCGGGTCCTAGGCCGCGCAGCGACGCGGTCAACAGCACCGAATCCTGATCTGCTAGAATTTTCGTAAAAGGCTTCCCAACCAGGGCATCCGCCTCGACGTCCAGGATCGACTTGACCGCGCCGCCGACCCAGAGGACATGACTGCCGCGATCCAGCTCGAGCAGGAGATCCGCATTGGCGAACGCGAAGCCGACGAACCGGTCTCGTTCTTCGCGCAGTCGGTCGGAAATGGTTGCGGCCATACTTCCTCGGGGTCGTGCAGATGAAGCGATGTAGCCAGGTGGAAGTGTCTCAGGAAGTCTTGAGCCACGCGCTTAAGATCGCGTTAAGATGCGACGCGGATGGACCGGTCCCATCTGGGACAGCTACATAGATGTATGTAGGCTCGCCTTTGGAATCGGCCATCCAGCCCTTTTTCGGGAATGGAAGCGCCAATGACGGCTCACCAGCTTCAAATCCGCACCGCGCGCTTGGACGAATTGGCGGCGCTCCATGCGCTCATGGACCTGGCGATCGACGAATTGCTGAAGCCGTTCCTGAGCGAGGCGGAGATCGCATCCAGCCGCACCATCATGGGCCTCGATACCCAGCTGGTGGAGGACGGCACCTATTTCGTGGTGGAGCAGAATGGAGCGCTCGCCGGCTGCGGCGGCTGGAGCCGGCGCGCCACCATGTATGGCGGCGACGTTTCGCCGGGGCGCGATCCCGCGGTGCTCGACCCGGCCAAGGATGCCGCGCGAGTGCGTGCCATGTACACGCATCCTGACTTTGTGCGGCGCGGCGTCGGGCGCTTGATCCTGGCGACGTGCGAGGAGGCGGCGCGAGCCGAAGGTTTCACCCGCGCCGAGTTGGTGTCCACCATGGCTGGCCTGCCGCTCTATCGGGCCTGTGGCTATCAGGTGGTCGAGCGCTTCAGCGACGATCGCGGCGGTATGCCAGTGCCGCTGGCACGTATGGTCAAGGTCCTGTGAGCGGCGGAACTTCGTCGTGCTTCCAGGCGTTCGAGGGAGGTGATGCGGAGCTCGAGAGTGCTCATGCCGACGATCCTGTCCCTCCTGCTCGCCGCGTGCGGCGAGACGGCCAAGCTGCCGCCCGAGGCCGGCATGGGGCCCAATCCCACCCTGCCCGAGCCGAACCAGACGTTGATCCCGACGCTCAAGATCGCCCCAGCCATTGGCTGGCCGGAAGGCGGCAAGCCGGTTCCAGCGGAGGGGCTCGCAGTCAACGCCCTGACGAGCGGCCTCGATCACCCGCGCTGGCTCCATGTGCTGCCCAACGGCGACGTGCTGGTCGCGGAGACCAATGCGCCGCCGCGGGAAGAATCCGATAGCGGCATCAAGGGCTGGATCACCGGCCTCGTGCTCGGCCGCGCCGGGGCAGCGGTGCCCAGCGCCAATCGCATCACCCTGCTGCGCGATTCGGACAAGGATGGAGTTGCCGAGACGCGCACCATCTTCCTCGAAGATCTCAACTCGCCCTTCGGCATGGCACTGATCGGCGAGGATTTCTACGTCGCCAACACGGATGCGATCCTGCGCTTCCCCTATGAAGACGGCGCGACCGAGATCACTGCAGAGGGAGAGAAGATTGCGGATCTGCCCGCCGGTCCACTCAACCATCATTGGACCAAAAACCTGATCGCCAGCCCTGACGGCAAGCGGCTCTATGCCACCGTCGGGTCCAATTCCAATGTGGGCGAGAACGGCCTGGACCGCGAATATCAGCGCGCCGCGATCCTCGAAATCGACCTCGCGACGCGCAAGGTGCGCGTGTTCGCGTCCGGCCTGCGCAATCCGGTGGGCATGGCGTGGGAGAGGGAGACCGGCGCCTTATGGACGGCGGTGAATGAGCGCGACGAGCTCGGCAGCGATCTGGTGCCGGACTACATGACCGCGGTGAAAGAAGGCGGCTTCTATGGCTGGCCGTATTCTTATTTCGGCCAGCACGTGGACGATCGCGTGAAGCCGCAGCGCCCGGACCTGGTGGCGCAGGCGATCGTGCCGGACTATGCGCTCGGCAATCACACCGCCTCGCTCGGCCTCGCCTTCTCCGAAGGCACGCTGTTGCCGGAGAATTTGAGCGAAGGGGCCTTCATTGGGCAGCACGGATCGTGGAATCGCAATCCGCACGCCGGCTACAAGGTGATCTTCGTGCCGTTCAAGGACGGCCGTCCCTCCGGCATGCCGGTCGATGTCCTGACCGGCTTTCTGAGCGAGGATGGAGACGCGTTCGGTCGGCCGGTCGGCGTCGCCATCGACCGCACGGGCGCGCTGCTGGTTGCCGATGACGTCGGCAACGTGGTCTGGCGCGTCGTGCCGGAGGCCGCAGCCGGGCAGTAGTAACCAGCGTAAGACTCACTTAAGAAGAGCGGTAGGATAATCTCGCCGTCGTCGCTCAGCGCGATGACCTGGGGAAGAGGCCATGCGAACAAAGCTCTTGCTGGGACTTCGCGCCGCGCGTCGCGGGCTGCTGACGATCGGAGCCGCTGCGGCCCTGATGCTGCACCAGCCTGCGCCGTCCTCAGCTGACCCTGCCATGTGGGTCGTGAAAGATGAGGATTCCACGCTTTATCTATTCGGAACCTTTCATCTTATAAGGCCGGAAACGAAATGGCGGTCAGACAAGATCGACGCCGCTTTTCAGGACAGCGAAGAACTGTGGCTGGAGGCGAGCGAAGGTGGCGACGTGACTGCGGTGCAGGCCTTGGTCCTCAAGCACGGAATGGATCCAGCCCATCCATTATCAAGCAAGCTTAGCTCGGAGGACTGGGCCAAGGTGCGCGCCGCGGCGAAGCATGCCGGCCTACCTGCCGGTATGCTCAATGGGATGCGTCCATGGATGGCGGCGCTCACCATCGCAGTCGTGCCGGTGGTCAGGGAAGGCTATGATCCCAAGCTGGGCGCCGACAGGCAGCTCGAGGCGGCTGCACGGACATCGAAGAAAATCGTCAAGACGTTCGAGACGCCAGAGCAACAGTTGCTGGTCTTCGCCTCGCTGCCAGAGCAATCGGAGATCGCATTCCTGCTGCAGATGGTCGAAGAGGTGGCGGAGGGCAAGGAATACGTGGATCGAATGGCTGACGCTTGGCTTGCCGGCAACACGGGCGAGCTCGAAGCCATGACGCTGACCAAGATGAAGTCCGACGCGCCGGAACTCTATGAGACCATGTTCGTCCGGCGGAACATGGATTGGAGCGACAAGATCGCGGCCATGATGAAGGGTTCCGGCACCAGCTTCATCGCGGTGGGTGCGGGGCATCTGATCGGCGAGCACAGCGTGCAGTCGATCCTCACGCGGCGCGGGTTCACTGTGACGCCGTATTGACCGGCAGTGCGAATGTGTCCGCCGCCGGCTGCAGGGCGATGTCATAGATGAACTTGCGTGCCAGCACCTCCGCCATCTCCGCCGGCTCGCGAACGGATAGCAGGAACGCGCCGGGTCCGCCGATGACATGGCTGCGATAATAGGCCATCAGGACGGGATCAATGCCCAGGACCACGCCATTGATCGTGGCACTTTCGGCGATGACGCGGTCGCGCGCGGCGCGCGGACCTTCGCCCACATTGTCCCAACCGTTGCCGATCACGTTGATCACGGACCGCTTCGCGGCATACGGCGCAGTCAGGAGCAGGACGGCCGCATGATCGATTGCGCCGGACAGGTCGGTCAGGTGCGGGGCGTAGGCAGGGCTCGGCAGGTCGGACGCCTTGAACGCGCCGAACGCCGATCGCAGCCCGTCGGATGCGGCGGCCGCATCTTCCGCAGTCGCGATGGCGGTCCAAGAAACAAGCTCCGGGAACGCTCCATCGCGCCAGGCGAACACGGCGAAGCCGACCCTGCCATGGCGGCCGGCACGAATCGCGCGCAGGACGTCCGGCGCAACGATGGCAGCCGCCATACCTTCGACCTCGACCGCCGTCGCGCCGGGGTCGATCGAATCGGAAACGTCGATCGCAGTGACGATGTTGACGTCGGTGACAAGCTCACCCGCGGCTGCGTCCTCTTGCCCGAGGACGCAGCCCAGCACGATGATCGCAAGCCAGCCTAGCGGGCGCACATCGGCATCATACGCCTGCTCTAGGCGCCGGTCACGGAGACTCCATTCTGCACCAGCACGTAGGCGTCTTCATTGGTACCCGGCGCACCGCCGCCGGCGTCGTGGACATAAAGGGTATAGCCGGCGGGCGTCCCGCTTGATCCTTTGGTCTCGGACCAGGCGCCGCCCGAGAGGTTCAGCGTATCGCCTGCGTCGCCATCGACCCGCACTGCCGGCGCCTTGCCGAAGGCGCCGCCACTGCCGCTGCCGCCAGGATCGAAGCTGCCGCCCTCCAGATCGCTGATGACGTCGTTGGCATCCAGCGTCAATGAGGTGCCGCCGCCACCATTCATGCGAATGGTCTCAACATCCGTGATCTTGCTGTCATCGAGTGCAGTCAAGTCGATGGTGGTTGCGCCGCTCGCGTCGAGGACATCGCCGGCAGCGCCGGTTGCGGCCTTGAACAGGTCCGCGCCGCCGTCATAGGTGTCGTCGGCACCACGCCAGACCAGGACATCCTCGCCGACATCGCCGCTCAGAATGTCCGCGTCACCATCGTCGCCGCCGTCCAGCCGGTCATTGCCGCTCCCGCCGCGGAGCGCATCGAAGCCGGCTCCGCCATTGAGTGTGTCGCCAAAAGTGCCGCCGAAGAGAGCATCGTCATCGTCACCGCCGAAGAGAGCGTCGTTGCCCTCCTGGCCAAAGAGCGCATCATTGCCGGTTCCGCCATCGAGCTTGTCGTTGCCAAAGCCGCCCTGGACGGCATCGATACCGGCGGCCGCGACGATCACGTTGTCGGCGTCGTCGCCGATGATGAAGTCGGCATTGGCGGACCCCTCAAAGGGCGCGCTGCCGGATACGATCGTGGGTCCGGTAATGGCAACGGTCAGAATCGAGCTCGCGGTGTCGCCGGGGGATGCGTCCTGGACTGTATAGGTGAACGTGTCTGTTTTGCCGCTGCTGCCCGGCGTGGCAGTGTAGGTGAAGTCGCCGGTCGTCTTGTCGACGACGAGAACGCCGTTGTTGGTTTCGATCGTGTAGCCGGTCGCGGTGTCGGTCACGATTTGCGACGTGGTGTCGCCGTCGATGACTGCGCTGACCGCGATGATGGTCGGCGTGCCGAACCCATCGGCGCCGGAATCGTCGTTGGTCAAGACATTGCCGGTGACCGTCCCGGGAACAGTCTGGGCGAGTTCGACACCCAGCTGGTTCTCGTCCTGCACCACGATCACCGGCTGGTCTGGGAAGGTTTCGTTGTAGTAGGCGGCGCGCTCAAGCTGTGGCACGGGTACGTCGGCACCGAGACCGACGGCGATGGACACTACGCCCTTATCCGCCAGCCCCGACGTAAATGCGCCAGCGGACGTGCGGCCCTCCCACAGATTCTCTTCCGTCTGGTTGAGGGAGTTCGCCTTGCTGCCGCCCGGATACGAGCTTGCAGCGTCGCCGTCATCCACTGGCCTGCCGTCGGAGAAGAAATAGACCAGACCCTTGGTCGTCGCTGTGGTCGCGACCCAGGAGGGATCCATGATGCCCTGCTGGGCGGTCGCGAGCGCGGTGTCGTAGTCCGTCAGATTGGCAGGGCTCAGCGCATTGATCGCCGCAGTGACGGCGGCGAGGTTGGCTGGATTGGTGATATCTATGAACGTGGTGGCGCTGGTGCCGCCGAAATAGGAGGCACCGCTGCTGAATTGCACCAGCTTTACATTGACGGAGCCAGCCGCGGCCGTCGCGTAGGACTCGAGCATGGCGACGGCTGCCGCCTTCTGCAATTCCATCCGGGTCGTCACCGTCCCGTCGGAACGCACGACTTCCTGTCCCATTGAAGCCGATACGTCGATCACCAGCATGAGCTGGTAGTCGGTGGCAACCGCCTGAGTAACGGTCACCGAATCCGGATTGGCCTCGGGGAACGAATTCTCGATTCCAGGCTCGCCAGGTTCGTCATCTCCCAGACTGAAGATCTTGGTTTCGTCGGTGATCAGCTTGTAGCTCAGCGCAGTCGGGTCCAGGATCCCCGCGGAACTCAAACCACCTAGAGCAGCGTCCACCGGAAAAGGTACGAAAATGCCGCTGCCGTTTGCACCGGCACCTTGTCCGCCTGCAGCGGGGCCGGCGGCCGTCTGAATGTCAAGTGACGGATCTGTCTCCGCGATGACGTCGGCGATGTCGATGGGCTCGCCGTCGCTGGTGATGATGGTGATCGGTGACTCCTCGTTGGCCGCGGCATAGCCTTGGAGAATGATGGTCCGGCCGTCGACGATGATCCCAAGGTTGCCCTCTCGGCCAAGCTCCGCCAGTAAGCCTTGTTCGCTGTCGGTCGGTAACTCGATCGTTTCGCCCGGTGTCACGGGAACGACGACGATCCTCTGGCCCTGAGGAAGCTCCACCCGAACCGCATTGGCTGCGGTCAGTTGTACGGTTGCAACATCGAGGTCGGTCTTGGTGATGGTGACATCAGAATTGGACGCGTACGCGTCACGCGTCTGTGACGTTTCATCGACTGTCATGGCGGTGCCCCAAATTGAGAAAGGTGCGGAGCCCGTTCGCCCTCGGCGGACTCGTTACCCCGCGTCCGTGAACAGGGCCGCTGGGGATGTGTTGCAAATGATCAAAAAAATTTCGGCCGAAGGTCGCTTGGGCGCTGTCAGCCAACCGACGTAGAACAAGGCGAGTTCGCGCTGTGTTGACGCCGGTGAAGTTCCAGCTCGCCCCAAAGCTCAGCGGACGAAGTGCAGCTTTGAAAATCTGCGGCGGAAATTCGTGACATCCTTGGCGACAGATGAAAGCGGCCGCGTGCCAGTGAGCGCCTCGGCGATGTAGCCGGCCAGTTCGCGCATTTCATCCGCGCGCATGCCCCATCGCACGATCTCCGGCGTGCCGATCCGGAGCCCGTTCACATCGCCTTCCACCGGTGTGATCGGCAGGCCGATGCCGCAGGTGAGAATATTCGCCTGTCGCAGCTTCTTGGCCGCGGCTTGGCCGCCGCCATATGGGGCTGCCTCGATCGCGAGCTGGTGCGAAGTGGTGATACCGCGGTCGCGCGCGAAAACCGGAAGACCACGCGCGGCCAGCGCCTCGCCCAACGCCTTGGCGGTCGCGCCCATTTCAGCGGCATAGGCTGGGCCATGGATTTTCCAATCCAGCAGCGTCATCGCGAGGGCGGCCGATTTCGCGGCATCGAAATTGGCGGTGAGGCCTGGATAGGCGATCGCGTCCAGGCGCTGCGCGACCGACGCATCGTTGGTGACGATCAGGCCGGAAGGCGGGCCACCCAGGCTTTTATAGGTGCTCATGGTCATGACGTGAGCGCCTTCCTCCAGCGGCTGCTGCCAAGCACGGCCGGCGATCATGCCGGACATGTGGGCGGCGTCGAACAACACCAGTGTATCCACTTCGTCCGCGATGGCGCGAATCTCCCGGATCGGATGCGGAAAGAGGTTGAGGCTCCCACCGATGGTGATGAGCTTTGGTTGCAGGCGCCGCGCCATGATCCGCAGCGCATCGATATCCACCGTGTAACGCGATGGATCGATCGGTGCGGGGTGTGTATGGATTCCGTAGAACCCGGCGGCACCGGCCTCGTGATGGGTGACATGGCCGCCGATCGCCGGCGGCGGCGCGATAATGATGTCGCCCGGCTTGGCCGCCATCATGAAGACGTAGAGATTGGCGAGTGCGCCGGACCCCACGCGGATCTCCGCGAAGCGCGCGCCGAATATCTCCGCCGCCAGCTCGGCCGCCATAACCTCGATCTTCTCGATCGCCTCCAGCCCCATCTCGTATTTGTCGCCGGGATAGCCGAGCGAGGGGCGCGAGCCGAGGCCGGCCGCCAGCAGCGCCTCCGCCTTGGGGTTCATGACGTTGGTGGCGGGATTGAGGTTGACGCAACCGCGCTCATGGATCGCGCGGTTCTCCGCGACCAGGGCGAGCAGGTCGCGCTCGACCTCGTCTGTGCTCTGCCCGGCGACGCCCTCGGCCAGGGATTGGATGTAGCGTTCCGACGCCTCGGGCACCCAGGGGCGATGCTGCAGCATGGTCATTTCGGTGTCTCCCTCGGCGTCTGTCTGCGCAAAAAAGCTACGGGAGGCGCTTCGGCCACGTCTACTTAATAAAAATTGCTATATACATTAGAGAAATTGCATAATCCTAAAATGGACATCGCTCGTTTGCGGACTCTCCGGGAACTCGCCATGCGCCAAACCATGGCGGCGGTGGCGGAGGCTTTGCGCGTTTCCCCCTCGGCAGTCTCGCAGCAGATTGCGCAGCTGGAAGCGGAGGCAGGCCTTCCGCTGATCGAGCGGCGCGGCCGGCGCGTGCGCCTGACGCAGGCCGGTCAGCGGCTGGTCGCTCATGCGGACCGGATCATCGCCGCGCTCGAGGATGCCAAGACCGAGCTCGCAGAAATGAAGCAGACGGTCACGGGCGAATTGCGCGTGGCGGCCTTTTCCTCGGTCGCTGCCGCCCTCATTCCGCAGGTGATGAAGGCGCTGGAGCACCGGCATGGCCAGCTCACGATCGTGCTCGAGGAAATGGAGCCGGTGGATTCGCTGGCCGCCTTGCGCGCCTGGCAAGCGGATGTGGCGTTGATCGACGACCTCACGGTGCCCGCCGGCGTGCCTGAACCGAACATCGAACGCATTCCGATCCTGGAGGATCAGCTCTATGCAGTGCTGCCGAACGGTCACCCCTTGGCAAAACGCAGCAAGATCGCCATCGCCGATCTACGCGGGGAGCGCTGGGCCATGGACACGGCGTTCAATACCTACTCCGACGTCATCATCCGGGCATGCCAGGCGGCCGGTTTCGACCCACTCGTCAACGGGAAATGCGGCGGGTTCGAGGTTGTGCAGCCCTTGATCGAGCAGGGATGCTCGGTCGCGATTCTTCCCGGCCTCAGGGTGCGCGAACGGTCGGGGCGGTTCTGTATCAGGCGATTGGCGCCGGAGATCCGGCGCAAGATCTTCGTCGCGTTCCGGCAGGGTGAGCGGCGCCATCCGGCGCTTGCTGCTTTCCTCGAGCAGCTGCAGAAAAGCGTGAAGGCGCTGCGTATTCGCACGACCGTACGAGACAGTGGCTAAGCTACTGCCGCTTCTTGTGTCCGAGGACGCTGATCCACAGCACGATGTAAAAGCCCAGGCCGGCCATCGGCCAATAGAACCAGAGGCTCTCGCCCCCGTCCAACATGTCGATGAGGAAGAGGAATGGGATGAGGAGGATCGCGATTTTGACCCGGCCCGGCAGGTCGAGGAAGCGCGACCACAGCCTTGCCGCTGTGCCTTCCGGGATTCCATTCGGTCTCCGGGTGGCGGTCGATGGAGTCTCCGGTCGCGTGTCGCCTTCCGTTTTCGGTATCGGGCGTGGCGCGTCGCCATCCAGCACGATGCGGTAGCTGGTGACGGGCTCCGACACGTTCTTGACCGGCTGTTGCCCCAGATAGTCGAACCCGACGGAGAGCTTGTTGCGCACCAGATCATGGACCGAGCCGGAGATCAGGATGCCGCCGGGCTCCGCCAGCTCCTGCAGGCGCGCGGCGATGTTGACGCCCTCGCCATAGAGATCGTCGTTCTCCACCATCACGTCGCCCAGATTGATGCCGATGCGGAACCACATCTGCTCCGCTTCCGGTAGCTCGCGGTTGCGCGCCGCCAGCTCGCGCTGCACCTCGATGGCGCATTGCACGGCTTCCACCACGCTGGCGAATTCTGCGATCACTGCGTCGCCCCAGGTATTGATGGTGCGCCCATCGTGCCGTTCGACCAGGGCATCCATCGCCGCACGATACTGGCGCAGCGTCCCGATGGTCCGGGTCTCGTCGCTCTCCATCAAACGCGTGTAGCTCTTGACATCCGCGCATAGAATGCACGTCAAGCGCCGTTTGACCTTGGTGGTCATATTCCACCTCGTATTGGAACCGGAGGGTGGGGCCGGCTCCCGAATAATATCTGTCATCAATCGCCCGCTCATTATGTCTTGCGGCGATCATCTCGCCTATATGTTTCGGACCGCTAGCAGAACAGGTCGAACTGCCGGTCCGGCTCCTTCGGGACTGCAAAGCGCGAGCAATCGAGGTCATATTCGCGCTTGTCGAGCCCGTGCCGCTTCGCCGCCGCTTCCACCCTGAGGCGGATCATGTCGGCATAAGAGCCTTCGCCCTTCATGCGCTTGCCCCACTCGCTGCGATAGGCGATGCCGCCATGGCACTGGCTGATCAGGCTCATGGCGTGCTTGGCCTTGCCCGGCGCATGGGCGACCAGCCACTCGGCGAACAGATCCTTGATCTCCAGCGGGAGGCGCAACAGCGTCCAGTTTATCCATTGCGCGCCGGCCTCGGCGCCTGCGGCGATGATGGATTCGATCTCGTGATCCGTGATCGCCGGAATGATCGGCGCGACCGAGATCGCCACCGGCACGCCTGCCGCGCTCAGCTGCCTGATCGCGCCGAGCCGTCTGGGCGGCGTGGAGGCGCGCGGCTCCAGCTTGCGCGCGAGCGCGCGATCCAGCGTGGTGACCGATATCGAGACCATGATCAGCTGTCGCTTCGCCATGTCGGCGATGATGTCGAGATCGTCCAGCACGCGCGCGCTCTTGGTGGTGATGCCGACCGGGTGGTTGAAGTCGCTCAGCACCTTCAGCACGCCGCGCGTGATGCGATACTGCCGTTCGATCGGCTGATAGACGTCGGTGACGGCGCCGAGCGCCAGCACGTCCGGCTTGTAGCCCGGCTTCTTCAGTTCCTTGATCAGCAACTTCGCCGCGTCGGCCTTGGCGAACAGGCGGCTTTCAAAATCGAGGCCTGGCGAGAGCCCAAGATAGGCATGGGTCGGCCGCGCGTAGCAATAAACGCAACCGTGCTCGCAGCCGCGATAGGTGTTCACCGAGCGGTCGAACGGCACGTCCGGCGACTGGTTGTGCGCCATGATGGTGCGGCTGGAATCGAACGCGACCTTGGTGGCGAGGGGTGGCGGCTCGCCATCAGGATCGCCGCCCACCCGCGCGGCAGGCAGACTCCAGCCATCATCCTCCAGCGGCCGTTCGCCCAACTCGTAGCGCCCGGGCCGGTTGCTGACGGCGCCGCGGCCCTTCACGGGCTGGTTCGGCAAAGTCGGGTCGGGGACCAGGGTTAGGTCCGGTTCTGGTTCGTATTTCGCCATGGCTTCATTCTGCTCCGAACATGAGAACAAATGAAGAACAAATCTTTGCGGTAATGCGTTACGCATTACGCAGCGTTTTCTCGTGACACTTCGCAACGGGGGGCGAGTGGGCCTGTTCGTCCGATGCAGACGCCCCGGCAGGGGAAGGCAAATCGGGGCGAGGTGCGACGTGGCAGACGAACGAGCAAACTCCCCTACCGACGTCGTGCTGATCACCGGGAGTAGCGGCTTCATCGGGCGCGCGCTCGCGGCGCGGCTCAAGTCGCGTTACCAGGTAGTCGGCCTCGACCTGTTCCCTGCGCCGGAGGGTTCAGGGTTCGAGACCATCCGGCTCGACCTGACGAAGGATGAAGCCGTCCGCAAAGCGATGACCGACATCGCCGGCAAATACGGCAAGCGGATCGCTTCGGTCATCCATCTCGCCGCCTATTACGATCTCAGCGGCGAACCGAGTCCGAAATACGAGCAGGTGACGGTCGAGGGCACGCGCCGGCTGCTGCGCGAACTGCGTCGCAGTTTCACGGTCGAGCAGTTCGTGTTCTCGAGCACCTTGCTGGTCCATGCGCCGGTCGAGCGCGGCAAACCGATGAATGAGGATTGGCCGCTGGAGCCGAAATGGCCCTATCCCGAATCAAAGGCGAAGACCGAGCAGCTCGTGCGGCAGGAGCGTGGGCAGATCTCCGCCGTCATCCTGCGTCTCGCCGGCGTCTATCAGGAGGATTGCCGCGCCGCGTTCCTGGCGCAGCAGATCGCGCGCATCTACGAGCAGCGGCCCACCAGTTACTTGTTCGCGGGCGAGCCGGATAGCGGGCAGCCTTATCTGCATCTGGAGGATCTCGTGGATGCGCTGGAGCGCGTGGTGGACCGGCGCAATCGCCTGCCCGCGGAGATCACGCTGCTGATCGGCGAGCAGCGCGGGCCGACGTACGAGGAGTTGCAGCGCGAAGTGGGACGCCTGGTGCATGGTCGGCCATGGCCCACGTTCTCGCTGCCGCGGCCGGTGGCGCAGGCCGGCGCCTGGGTGCAGGACGAGGTGATGCAGGAGGATCCGTTCGTCAAGCCTTGGATGATGGAAATCGCGGAGGATCACTACGAGCTCGATGTCGGCCGCGCGCGCAAATACCTCGGCTGGGAGCCGAAGCACGACCTGATGGCAACCCTGCCCACGATGATCGCGCGTCTCAAGGACCATCCCCCAAGTTGGTACAAGGCGAACAAACTGGATGCCTCCACAGTGGCGGCGGCGGATGTCATGATCGAGCGCGCGGAGGAGCACATCGAGGCACAGGAGCCGGAACTGGTTGCACGCGGCGAGGCGGCGCTCAAGCAGCGCCACGCCGCGACCCGCTGGGCTCACCTCATCACTGTGGCGCTCGGGGCCTGGCTAATTGCGACGCCGTTTGCGACGGGGCTGTTCGCGGGCGATCCCAACGTGCCGGCGCCGCCGGCCGCGGGAACGCCATTGCCGGATCCGAGTCTGCGCGACTACTTCCTCGGCTGGAGCGAGATCGCGAGCGGCCTGCTCGTCTGCATTCTCTCGGCCAAGGCCTTTGCACGCACGCCATCTTGGACGCAGTGGGCGGTCGCGGCGACCGGACTCTGGATCATGACGGCTCCACTCGTGTTCTGGACCACGAATGCGGCCGCTTATTCGCTCGACAGCCTGGTCGGCGCGATGGTGTTCGCCTTCGCCGTGATCGTCGCGACCACACCGGGCATGGATCGGGTCGCGATCGGGTCCGACGGCGACCTGCCTCTGGGCTGGTCCTATTCGCCGTCTTCCTATGTGCAGCGCGTGCCGATCGTCTCGCTGGCTTTCATCGGCTTCTTCATTTCGCGCTATCTGGCCGCCTATCAGCTCGGCCATGTTCCGTCGATGTGGGATCCGTTCTTTCCCGGCACCACGCCGGAGCGCAATGGCACGGAGGCGGTGATCACGTCGGACGTGTCGCGCGGCTTTCCCATTCCGGATGCCGGGCTCGGCGCGCTCGCCTACATGCTCGACATCCTGACCGGCATCATCGGGGACCAGCGGCGCTGGCGCACCATGCCGTGGCTGGTGCTGCTGTTCGGGCTGATGATCGTGCCCTTGGGCGCGGTGAGCGTCGGGTTCATCATCATCCAGCCGACACTGATCGGAGCCCTCTGCACGCTCTGCCTGCTGCAGGCGGTGGTCACCGTGATTCTGATTCCCTATTCGGTTGATGAGGTGCTGGCGACCATCCAGTTCCTGATCCGCAGCACGCGGGTGGGGCGGCCGTTCTGGCGTACCCTATTCAGGGGCGATGCGGGATTCTCCGAACGCAAGGACGAGCTGCAGCGCGTTGTGTTGCCCTATAGCAAGATGGCGCGCGAGTTCATCTCGGGTGGCGTCACCTATCCCTGGACGCTGGTCGTGAGCGTGGCGATCGGGGCCTACCTGCTGACCACTCCGCTGACCCACGGCACCGCGCCGCCACTCTATTTCAGCGATCACGTCGTCGGCTGCCTGGTGGTCACCATCGCGGTGACGGCTTTGGCGGAACTCATGCGCCTGGTCCGGCTGCTGAACGTGCCGCTGGGTCTCTGGGTCGCCGTCTCGCCGTTCCTGCTGGAGGGCGGCACCATGGTCGGCACTGTTGCTGATGTCGTGCTCGGCCTTGCCCTTGTGGCGCTCAGCCTGCCGCGCGGCACTCGCAGCCAGGAACAATATGGCGGCTGGAACCGGCTGATATTGTGAACCTGACTTCTTACTCCGCACGCGGCCTAACGAAGGCGTTGAGCGTTTCGGCGAGGTCGATTGGGAACGGGAAGACGATGGTGGAGCTGCGCTCGCCGGCGATGTCGTGCAAGGCGCTGAGATAGCGCAGCTGCATTGCCTGTGGCACGGGTGCGAGCATGCGGCCGGCATCGACCAGCTTCTGTGCCGCCTGCTGCTCGCCTTCGGCATTGATGATCTTGGCGCGGCGGATGCGCTCTGCCTCCGCCTGCTTGGCAATGGCGCGGATCATGCTCTCGTCGATGTCGACCCGCTTGATCTCGACATTGGAAACCTTGACGCCCCAGGCGTCGGTCTGCCTGTCGAGCACGTCCTGGATGTCAGCGTTCAGCTTGTCGCGCTCGGACAGCATGGTATCGAGCTCGTGCTTGCCGAGGACCGAGCGCAACGTGGTCTGTGCCAGCTGGCTGGTCGCCGCCATGAAGTCCTCGACCTGGATGATGGCCCTCTCCGCGTCCACCACGCGGAAATAGATGACCGCATTGACCTTGACCGACACGTTGTCGCGCGAGATCACATCCTGCGGCGGCACGTCATTGACGATGGTCCTGAGATCGACACGCACGGCCTGCTGGACGACAGGGATGATCAGCACCAGGCCAGGCCCCTTGGTGCCGGTGTAGCGGCCGAGCGTGAAGACGACGCCGCGCTCGTACTCGCGAAAGATGCGGATCGCGGAGATGATGATTGCTGCGATCAGGATGACAACGGTGGCGATGGTTACCAATGTGACGGGCATGTCGTGCCTCCTTGGTTCGCCTGTCTGGACTCTTAGTGCAATGGGCCGACCTTAGTGCAAAGGGCCGACCTTGCGCGCGACCGTCAGCTGCAGGCCTTCACGGCCCTGAACCTCGATGGCATCGCCGGGCTTCAGCACCTCGTTGCCTTGCGCGAGCCAGAGCTCGCCCAGAACCCGGACCCGCCCGCTGCGGCCGGTCCATTCGACCACTTCGCCGGGGGTGCCGATCAGCGCCTCCTTGCCGGTGACGACGGCAAAGCGGCGCGAGCGCAACAGCATCGCCAGGACCAGCACCATCAGGCCGCCAGTCACGACGCTGCCGGCAACCACTATGGGAATGGGGAGGCCGAAGCCAGGGGCGTCGGCCCTGAACATGATGACCGAGCCGATGGCAAAGGCGATGACACCGCCCAGTCCCAGGATGCCGAAGGATGGAGCGAAGGCCTCGGCCACCATCAGCGCGATGCCGAGCAGGATCAGGCCGAGCCCCGCATAGTCGACCGGCAGCACGCTGAAGGCGAACAGCGCTAGCAGCATGCTGATGCCGCCGATGACGCCTGGCACGTAGGTGCCGGGATTGGTGAACTCGAAGATCAGCCCATAGATGCCGACCAGCATCAGAAGATAGGCGACGGTCGGATCGGTGATCACCATCAGCAGCCGTGTGCGCCAGTCGAGCTCGCTCTCTACCACTTCCAGATCGGCGGTCGCCAATCTCTCCTTCTCGCCATTCACCAGCACCTCGCGCCCGTCGATCTTGCGCAAGAGCTCTGGGAGGGTCGCCGCGACCACGTCGATCACATTGAGCTTCAGCGCCTCATCGGCCGACAGGCTGGCGGCGCCCCGCACAGCAGATTCCGCCCAGTCGGCATTGCGGCCATGCATCTGCGCCAGGCTGCGGATGTAGGCGGCGGCATCGTTGACCAGTTTGCGCCGTTCCGGCGTGGAGGTGTCGAGCGGTTCGTCGGACTCTGCCGGTTTGGACTCGTCTTTCTTCTTCTCTTCTTCCTGCTTTTTCTCTTCTTCCTGCTTTGCCTTGTCGGGCTCCTGCTTGTCGCGCTCGCCCTCGGGAAACTCCGGCGTGCCGCCGATGGTGATGGGCGTCGCAGCGCCAAGATTGGTGCCCGGCGCCATCGCCGCGACGGAAGCGGCATAGAGAATGTAGGTTCCGGCACTGGCGGCACGCGCACCACCCGGCGCGACGTAGACGGCGACCGGCACTGTAGACGCGAGCTCGGCGCGAATGATCTTGCGCATCGCCGTGTCGAGCCCGCCTGGAGTGTCCACGCGCAGGATCACCAGGCCGGTCCTGGCCGGATCGACCTCCGCCAGCTGCTCCGCGATGTAGTCGGCAATGACCGGACCGATCGCGCCGTCGATGTCGATGACGAGGGCCTGGCGGGGCTGGGATGTTTCGGGGGATGCCTCCTGAGCCAGGGCCACAGGCGGCGCGCCATTCAGCGCAGCCAATACGAAGCCGGTGCCGGCAACCAGCCAGCCGAGCCGCCTTCTTGTTCGTGCGCTGGCGATAAGCCGCATCGGCGGTCCCTTGTCGGATGCCAAGCCGCGCCTAATTGAAATGTGATACCTGAAATGACACCGTGCAAGGTGCAATGGTTCCGCCAGAATGTCGGCGAAATGCCAGGGTCGCGGTCGCGTTAAGATATCGCCATGGTCGAACGCAAAGAGCTTAAGGGCGGGATGCCGTCGGAACAACGGGAAGCGCCGGATCAGCCTCGTGACCAGCGAACCGTGCTGACGCACATCCTGGCCGCGCATCGGCTCTATTTGGAGACGGAGCGGCGCGAAGGCCAGCGTGCCGACCTCAGGGGACATGACCTCTCCGGCCTCGCCTTCATCGGCGCGGATGTCAGGCGCGCGCGCCTGGCGCGTGCCATGCTTGATGGCTCGGACTGGAGCCGCGCCAATCTTCAGCGTGCCAATTTGAGTGGCGCCAGCATGCGCCGCGCCTGTTTGCGGGACGCCGATCTCTCGATGGCGCGCCTCAGTGGCGCACAGCTGAATCAGGCGAACTTGGCAGGGGCAAGGCTAGACAACGCGGAGATGGAATTCGCGCTGCTGGTCGAAGCCGGTCTCGCCGGCGCCTCGCTCTGTGGGGCTGATCTCAGCGGAGCCAATCTTGAAGGCGCCGACCTGACCGGGGCGGATCTTCGGCGCGCCAATCTACGCGGCGCCGCACTGCGCGGTGCGCGCCTGGATCGCGCCGATCTGCGCGCTGCCCGACTGGGCGGCGCGGTCCTGATCGGCGCATCGCTGCGCAATGCGGATTTGCGCGAGGCCTATCTGAGGGTGGCGAAACTGGACGGGGCCGATCTGTCGGGCGCCGATCTTTCGGGAGCCGTCGGCATTCTGGTCACCGAGATCGATGCCGCGCTGCGGGATGATCGCACCCGGTTGCCGGCTGATTGCGATGGAGGCCGAGATGGCCAATGCTGAGCACGTTCAGCTGCTGCGCAGCGGCGCGGCGGCGTGGAACGAATGGCGGCGGCAACACCCGGAGGCGAAGCCGGACCTCGCCGGCGCGCAATTGCGCGGCCTCGATCTGTCATCGGCGGATCTCGGCGCCGCCGACCTGCGCGGCGCCGATCTGCGCGGCACAATGCTCCGCGATGCGCGGCTGACGCGGGCGCGGCTCGACGCGGCGAACCTCTTCAAGGCGGTGCTGGAGGAGGCCGATCTCGACGGCGCGGTCCTGCTGGATGCGCAGTTCCTCAACTGCGCTCAGCTCGTCACGGCGCACAACTGGGCCAATGCTCGTCGCGATCCCGCGCTCGCCTGCGGCGCAGCGATTCCTCGATGACGCGTGACGTCTCACTCCGTCAAGGTCGTGCTTGGCACGACCATGACGGCTAGGCCAGCTGCTCCGCGTTACCTCACGCCTTCACGTACTTGCGCCAGAAGTGCTTCTGCTCGAAACCCAGCTTCTCGCGCGCCTTCCTGTTGGAGAGCAACGTCTCGAACTCGCCGAGCTCGGCCTTCACCGGCACGTTCGGGTAGAAGCGCTTCAGGAGTTCCTTGGTCGGCAGGTCGGAGGATGTGTCGCCGCTGGAGGCATTGAAGATCTGGAAGCCGAGGCCATTGGTCTCGATGCAGCGGTGGCACAGTTCGCCCAGGTCGCGCGCGTCGATATAGCTCCAGGCGATCTTCTTGCGGAAGCCGGGATCCTGGAACCATTTCGGAAACAAGGCGTATTCGTGCGGCTCGATCACGTTGCCGATGCGCAGGGCATAGATATCCGCCTTGGTGCGCAGCGCGAAACCGCGCGCGGTCTTCTCGTTGACGACCTTGGAGAGCGCGTAGCTGTCCATCGGATTGACGTCGTACTCCTCGTCGAGCGGGAAATAATCGGGTTCGCGCGGCGTGTCGGCGAACACGACGCCATAGGTCGTCTCGCTGGAGGCGATAACGATCTTCTTGATGCCGAGCTTCACCGCTGCTTCGAGAACGTTGTACGTGCTCATCACGTTGATGCGATAGAGCTCGTTATCCGGCGCAATCATGATGCGCGGGATGGCGGCGAAGTGGATCACGGCATCGATCGGCTGAGCGCGCAAATCCGGGTCGAACTCGTGCAGGCCCGTATAGCTGGTGAGCGCATTGAAGACCTGGCCCGAATCGGTGAGATCGGTGATCAGCGTGCGGACCCTGGGATTGTCCAATGGCTTCATGTCCAGGTTCAGGACCTGATAGCCGTAGTCGAGCAGCACGTCCAACACATATTTGCCGGCCTTGCCGCTTCCGCCGGTAAAGATCACCCTCTTCATGTCCAATTCCTCCGACCTAGATCATGCTTTGCACGCATCTATAACGGGCTGGTCGCGATCTTGGAAAGATCGAAGGTGTGACAGTCGGCCTGAGACCGCGTGAGGGCTTTTCCCTCAATTGAAATCGAGCAGGCCGGTATGCTCTTCCTGCGGCAGGTCGGTCGAGCGCCAGGAGAAGAAGAACAGAAATACCGACTCGTTCTCGTGCGAGTAGCCGAAGCGCGGCCCCGTGGAATCGATCAGTTTGCCGTCGGCAGTGCCGTAGCCGGTGGCGGCGATCTTTGCCACTCCCAGCCTCTCCTTCTGCCGATAGAGCGCAATCTCGGGAATCTTGAAGGCTTGGCCCGCGAACGGGATCGGCGCATCGAAACTGCCGATGCCGACCAGCGTGCTCTTGTCGTCAATCGACAGCGCGCCGGCGCGAACCTCGACGACCGCGTCGGCCTTGCCGCGATCGGCGACCAGATTGGTGCCGCCGCGCAGCAACCGGTCCTTGATCGCACCGGCGGTGTATTTGCCGTCGCTGCCTTCCAGCTGTTCGGCATCGACGAAGACCTTGGTGCCCGTCGGGATCTCGAACTTCATGCGCTCCACCGCGCGATCGACCGCGGTGGAGATCAGGAGTTGCTCGGTCGCAGTTCGCTGCGGGCTCGATTCCCGCACCGTCGTGCACGCACCCAGGGCGAGCATCGCCAGGATCAGCGCTGCGAATGCGGGAAGTCCTGCACTGGGACGATGCATCGAGCCCCTCGATCGTCGTTGAGAACACACTGCGGATCGCAGCCATGGATCGACCGCCGCCGGGAGTGCGGCTGCCACCCCGTAAACGCGCCAAGGAAGATCGGGTTCCCGCCCGTGAGCCTGCACTACATTTTCGACGGTGGCGTGCATATCGTTTTTCGGCTTATAGTAATCAGTGCTGAAGGTGCGGGGCAGCAATCAGCCGGCGGATCGCTTGGCTGGAGCTGACCCAACTTGGGCGAGGGTTCGTGACAAACATTCTTGACGCGTCAGGCCAGGAGCGACGCCAAGATATTGAGCGCGCCCTGCATGAAAGCGAGCAGCAATTCCGCCTGTTGGTCGAAAACGTGGTCGACTACGCGATCTTCATGCTCGACTTGAATGGTCGCATCGTCACATGGAACGGCGGCGCCGCGCGCATCAAGGGCTACAGCGTCGACGAAGTCATCGGCCAGGACCATGCGCGGTTCTATACAGAGGAGGATCGCGCCAGTGGCTTGCCGGCCTTGGCGCTGAAAATGGCGCGCGAGCAGGGACGCCATGAGACCGAAGGCTGGCGCGTGCGCAAGGATGGCAGCCGCTTCTGGGCGAACGTGATGCTCGAAGCGGCGCCGAGCGCCATGGTGATGATCAGCGCCGCCGGGCGGATCGAAATGGTGAACGCCCAGGCCGAGCAGGTTTTTGGCTACAGCCGCCAGGAAATGCTGGGCCAGCCGGTAGAGATGCTGGTGCCGGAACAGCTCTGCGGCCGCCATCCCGGTCTGCGCGGTTCGTTCTTCGCCGACGCCAAGGCGCGGCCGATGGGCGCGGGGCGCGATCTCTTCGCGTGGCGCAAGGACTGCAGCGAGTTTCCGGTGGAGATCGGGCTCAATCCGATCGAGACGGATGAGGGGCCGATGGTTTTCTCCGCGATCGTCGACATCTCCGACCGCAAGCAGAAGGAGAGCGCATCCAAATCGCGCTCAGGGAAAAGGACGTGCTGCTGGGCGAGGTGCACCATCGCGTCAAGAACAACCTGCAGATTATTCACAGCCTGCTTGACCTGCAATCGTCGCGCATCACGGACCGCGCCGCGCTCGATATGCTGCGGGACAGCCAGAACCGGATCCGCTCCATGGGCTTGATCCACCAGACGCTCTATCAGTCGAAGGACTTCGCGAGGGTGGATTTCCGCCACTTCCTCGACACGCTGGTGCCGACCTTGGTTGGATCATATGGCGCCAATCCGGATCGGACCAGCCTGTCGGTCGAGGCGGAGCAGGTCCTGCTCCCGATCAATGCGGCCATTTCTTGCGGGCTGGTGGTGAACGAACTCATCTCCAACGCCCTGAAGTACGCATTCCCGGGCGAGCGCAGGGGCGAGATCGCGGTCAGGCTGTCGGCGGACCAGACCGGCCGGGCGGTGCTGTCCGTCACGGATAACGGAATCGGCCTGCCCGAGAATATCGACCTGTCGAAGACCGGCACGCTCGGGTTGCAGCTCATCACGCTGCTGGCGGATCAGCTCAGCGGCGAGATCTCCGTGCGACGATCGGATCCGACGGAGTTCGTCCTAAACTTCCCGATCGAGCCCTGAGCCGGAGGCCGCATGCCCAGTGCCCAAATCATGCTGGTGGAGGATGAGCGCATCGTGGCGCTCCACCTGCAGCAGCAGCTATCAACGTTCGGCTACGAAGTCATTGCCAATGTGGCCCGTGGGGACCAGGCGCTCCAGAAGATCGAGGAGAAGCGGCCCGACCTGATATTGATGGACATCAACATCGAAGGAGAGATCGACGGGATCGAGACGGCGGCGCGCATTCCACCCAGCTATCATATTCCAGTCGTCTATCTGACCGCCTATTCCGAGGAAGCCACGCTGGAACGGGCGCGCGCCACGAAGCCTTACGGCTATCTGCTGAAACCATTCTCCGAGCGCGAGCTGCACGCCACCATCCAGATGGTGCTGGAGCGCTGCCGCATGGAAAATGCCCTGCGCACCAGCGAGGAAAGGTTGCGCCAGGCGCAGAAGATGGAAATCGTCGGGCAGCTGGCCGGCGGCGTGGCGCACGATTTCAACAATATTCTTGCGGTCATCTACGGCAACCTGGACCTGCTGGACGAGGCGCTGGCCGACAGGCCGGATCTGCAGCAGATCGTGCAGAACACAATGAAAGCAGCGGGACGCGGCGCCAGCCTCACGCACCAGCTGCTGGCCTATTCCAGGCTGCAGCCGCTCGATCCGCGCGTGCTTGACGTCAGCAAGCTCATTGTCGACATGACGCAGCTCTTGCAGCGCACGCTCGGCGAGACGGTCGCGGTCGAGACCCATGTGCCGGGCGATCTATGGAAGTCGCTGATCGACCCAAACCAGCTGGAGAGCGCGTTGCTTAACATGGCGGTCAATGCGCGCGACGCCATGCCGAACGGCGGCAAGCTGGTGATCGAGGCGCGGAATGCCATTCTGGATGCAAGCTATGCCGAGGAGCATCTGGAGGTGATGCCAGGCCGTTATGTGATGCTTGCCGTCACCGACACCGGCATCGGCATGAGCAAGGAAGTCGCGGGGCGGGCGCTCGACCCGTTCTTCACGACGAAGCCGGTTGGCCAAGGCACCGGTCTTGGACTCAGCATGGTCTATGGCTTCGTCAAGCAATCCAAGGGGCATATCAAGATCTACAGCGAAGAGGGCCACGGCACGACGGTCAAGCTCTATCTGCCCGCTGCAACCGGACAGGAGGATAACCGCCTGTCGCCGGACCGGAGCGAGCTTCCGACGGCAAAGGACGGCGAAGTCGTCCTGGTGGTCGAGGACGATACGATGGTCCTGCGCCTGGCCGTCCAGCTCCTGACGCGCCTTGGTTACCGGACGGTCGAAGCCTACGACGGGCCGGCAGCGATCGTGATCCTCGAGCAAGGCGGCCGGATCGATCTGCTGTTCACCGATGTCGTGCTGCCGAGGGGCATGAACGGCACCGCCCTTGCGGCGGAAGCCAAGCGGCGCCGGCCGGGGCTGAAGGTCCTCTACATGTCCGGCTACACCGCCAACGCGATCATCCATCACGGGGTGCTGGACAAGGGCGTCCATCTGCTCACCAAGCCGTTCCGCAAGGTCGAACTCGCGCACAAGGTGCGGCAGGTGTTGGACGAGACCGAGCAGCAGTAGAAAGACCGCGCAGCTATCTCAGCGTCATTGAGAGCTCCGCGGCGCGTGCCACGAGCAATCGTCCGGCGCCGATATGCATTTGCAGTTCTTGTCCTTTTCGGTTATCAGGAGAATGCGACGCATTCGCAGTTAGCTTCCCAAAAGGCGCGCGAACGCAGTGCATCGCGCTGATGTTCAGCCTTTTTGGGGGACGGAAGGGATGCGGTTTGCACGGAGCGTCGCCAGCAATGGCGCGCGGATAGGGACGATTTTGGCGGTGGCGACGGCTGCGGGATGGAGCCAGGCGCAGGCGGAAGATTGGGAAGAGCGGCTGGACGCGCTCGAAGCCGGCGCACCGGCCAAACTCGATCTCGTCACGCCGCAGATTGCGCAGGATACCGGAACGGTCACGCTGGCACCAGTGCAGGTGGAAGGCGAGGGCGAGAGCGCGACCGGGCCAGTCGATGGCTATGTTGCGACGCAGAGCAGGACCGGCAGCAAGACCGACACGCCGATCATCGAAACCCCGCAATCGATCTCCGTCATCAGCGCCGAACGCTTGGAAGAGCAGGCGGCGAGCAGCTTGGGCGACGCCTTGCGCTACTCCGCCGGTGTCACGGGGGAGCTGTACGGGTTGGATCAACGCGGCTATGGACTTCGGATCCGCGGCTTCGAAGTCGACAACAACTACTATCGCGATGGGCTGCAGTTCAAAGGCACGTTTTTCGTAAGCTTCCTGCCGTTGGACGTGTACGGGGCCGAGCGGCTCGAGATCTTGCGCGGCCCCGCCTCCGTGCTCTATGGCCAGGCGAGCCCCGGCGGCATCCTGAACTATGTTTCGAAGAAAGCGACAGCGGAGCCGCAATACGAGATCCAAGCAGGCTTCGGCACGTTCGATCGCTATCAAGGTAAGTTCGACTTCAGCGGTCACCTCACGGAAGACGGCGCTTTGTCCTATCGCGTGACCGGCCTTGGTCGCGACAGTGACACGCAAACGGATTTCGTGAATGACGACCGTTTGTTCATCGCGCCAACGCTCACCTGGCAAGGGGAAGACACGACGGTGACCCTCCTCGCCAACTATCAGCACGATGATCAGGGCTGGGGCATCCAGTTCCTGCCCGCATCGGGCACGGTGCTCGACAATCCGAATGGCAGGATACCACGCCACACCTTCACCGGCGAACCGGACTTCGACAAATACATCCTCGACCAGTTCTCGGTCGGGTATCAGGTGGAGCATCACGTCGACGACGTGTTCACCGTTCGCCAGAACGCGCACTACGCTGAGCTCGAGAACGACCAGAACATCGTGTACGGGATTGGCCTGGCCGATGACCGCACTCTGAATCGCTTTGCCGATACGGGGCACTCGGAATTAAGCACCGTCGCGGTCGATAACCAAGTGCAGGCGAACTTTGAAACCGGGCCGATCGCGCATACCGGCTTGTTCGGCGTGGACTTTCAGCACTATGACTTCAGCGATCGAGGCGCGGGGGCACTCATCGATCCAATCGACATCTATGATCCGGAGTATGGTGCCGATATTCCCGATCTAGTGGTCAGTCAAGACGGTAATACCGAGCAGCGTCAAATTGGCCTTTATGTACAGGAACAAGCCAAGCTGTTCGACAAACTGGTGATCCTGCTAGGCGGCCGATACGACTTTGCGAAGACGGAGTTCACGAACGAAATCGAAGACACCGAACAGACGGTCAATGACGAGGCCTTCACCGGCCGTGCGGGACTGGTCTATTTGTTCGACAATGGCATCGCGCCCTACTTCAGCTATTCGGAATCCTTCCTGCCTCTGCTGGAAACTGATGCCGACGGCAATCCCTTCAAGCCCGAGGAAGGCCGGCAATACGAAGTCGGCCTCAAGTATCAGCCGCCAGGCTGGAACAGTTTCGTGATGTTGTCGCTCTTCGATATCGTAAAGCAGAATGTGCTGACGCCCGACCCAGAGGATCCCGCCAACAACAACGTGCAGACCGGCGAGGTCCGCCATCGCGGCATCGAGCTCGAAGGCGTCGCAAGCTCCGACTTTGGACTCGACGTGACGGCCGCCTACACGTTCATCGATGCGGAGATCACCAAGAGCAACGTCGTTGGGGAGGAAGGCAATCGGGCAGCTCGCGTTCCCAAGCATAGCGCCTCACTCTGGGCCGATTACACGATTCCGGAAGGTGACTTTGCCGGGCTCGGCTTCGGTGCGGGCGTGCGCTACATCGGCCCAAGCTTCGGCGATAACCTGGAGGATCTGAGATTGCCGGGCTACACGCTGGCCGACGCGGCGATCCATTACGAATGGGGCAATTTCAAGTTCGCGCTGAACGCCAGCAACGTGTTCGACAAGGTCTACGTGCCGTCCTGCTTCGGCGAGACGTCGTGCTTCTATGGCGAGCGGCGGACGGTGCTCGGAACGCTCACGTATCGCTGGTAAGCGGACTGCGGTCCAAGGTGAACAGCTCCTGCGGCCGCGTCACGCCGCGCAAGGCGTAGCGGCCGCAGGAGACGAGGCGCGGGCCGGCATCGCGCAGCGCGGCAGCGAAGGGCGCGGAAGCAAGTATGCTCTGGTCGGCGGAGCGGCACATCGCAGCGATCCGGCTGATCTCGTTAACCGCCGGGCCGACGATGGTGAAGTCGAGCCGGTCCTTGCTGCCGATGTTGCCAAAGAACATCTCGCCAACATGAAGGCCGAGATACATGTGCGTGGTGGGCAGGTTGTCGGCCGCGCGCCGCTCATTGAGCGCCGCGATGTTCTGCTCGGCCACGAGCGCGGCCGCAATCGCCGCGGCGCAAGCCGTGCCGTTGTCCGGAGCAGTGAAGATCGCCAGGACGCCGTCGCCGATCAGCTTCAGCACATCGCCGCCCTGATCCCGGATGGCGGAGACGATGACTTCCGCATAGTCGTTGAGCAGCGGAATAATCTGCTCCGGTGGCGCGCTATCCGTGATCTTTGTATAGCCGCTGAGGTCGCTGAACCACACGACCGCTTCGATACGGTCGGCGACGCCGCGCTCTATGCGCCCGCTCAGCACCAGTTCAGCGGCGTCCCGGCCAAGGTAGGTTTCGGCAAGTGTGCGCGCGACGCGCCCGAGCGAGACGCTCTTGATGGCAAGGGCGAGGAAGGGCTCCAGCCTGCGGATCGCCGCGATCTCACGCGCTTCGAAACCTTGCTCGCGATCGGTGTACCAGGCGGAATAAATGCAATCCATCTCGCCGATGCTACCTTCCGGTGCGAAACGCGTCAGGATACCGACGAAGTCGGTCATGCCGGCCTGGCGATCCGGCACCAGATGCGTGAACCGCGCGACGGTCTCCGGCGTCAGGCGCTCATGCAACATCGGCTCGCCGCTCTCCAGCAAATAGAAGAAGACGCTCCGCCGCCAGTTCTCCGCGGCCTCACCCTGGTTGGTACGTTCGTATTCGAGGAACTTGCCTTTCGGCTTGTCACGATACCAGCGGATTGCGTGGCCCTCATGCGTCGGATGCAAGATGTCGAGCACCACCAACCCGCTGACTAGCGGCAAGCCCACCGCACTCGCGCGCTCGCAAAAGCCCGCCAGCATCTCGGTCTCCGATCCGCCGGCGAGGCCTGCTTCGGTGATCCAGGCGGCGAGGGATTGGAGTTTCTGCTCGTCCATTAATCCTAAATGGTCACTTCCGGTGCTCTTCCAGCCGCGGCATCAGCTCGACCAGGTTGCAGGGGCGGTGCCGATTGTCGAGCTGGTGCTTCAGGATCTCCTCCCAGCCGTCGCGGCAGGCGCCTGGCGAGCCGGGGAGTGCAAACAGGTAGGTGCCGCGCGCGACGCCGCCAGTGGCGCGACTCTGGATGGTCGAGGTGCCGACCTTCTGGAACGAGATCCAGCGGAACAGCTCGCCGAAGCCGTCGATCTTCTTCTCATAGACGGATTCGAATGCCTCGGTCGTCACATCGCGACCGGTGACGCCGGTGCCGCCAGTCGAGATCACCACGTCGATGTCCGGGCGCGAGATCCATGCCTGCAGCTGCGCGACGATGGCGGCCGCGTCATCCTTGATGATGACGCGGTCGGCGATCTTGTGACCGTCGCGGGTGATCAGATCGACCAGGGTCTGGCCGGATGTATCGTTGGCGAGGGTGCGGGTATCCGATACCGTCATCACGCCGATCTGCACGGCCAGGAAGGGCCGCGTCTCATCAATCTTGGGCATATGCTGTCAGCCTTTCGGCTACAGCATAGACCAGCGATGGAAGCGGTCGAGAGGCTATTTGGACGCGGTGGCGGTGCTGTCCTGGCCGATATATTGCGCCCACCCGCCGGTCGCCAGCGCCTTGAGAGTTGGCGTCTCTTGGCCAAGCCGCTCCTGATAGATCCAGTAGGCGGCGAGGATCCGCTTGGTGAATTGGCGCGTTTCCTTGGACGGCAAGGTCTCCAGGAACAGCAGAGGGTCGTCCATCGCCTTCGGCGCGTTCTTCCACTTCTGGAGATTGCCCGCGCCGCCATTGTAGGCGACGGCCATCAGGATGATGTCATTCTTGATCAGGCCGTTGCTCAGCAGCTTGGCGATGTATTTCTGACCCGCGGCCATCGACAGGCGCGGGTTCTTGAGCTGCGCCGCGTCGTAACCAAGCTTCTTCCCCGTCTCCGGCATGATCTGCATCAGGCCGAGCGCACCATGGCCGCTGACGGCCAGCGGGTTGAAGCCCGATTCCTGGCGAATGATGGCATAGAGCAGCGCGCGATCGATGGTGAACCCATCCTTCGGTTCCCAGCGCGGCACCGGAAAGAGCGCGGCCGGGATCACCGCATCGCCATAGAGCCGCTCCATCGCACCCAGCTTGAGGGCGAGCGAGGGCATGCGGGCGATGTCGGCGACGGCTAGCAGCGCCTCATCGACGTTGTCCTTGGCCTTGGATTCGAGCAGCAGCAGCTCCTTTTCCGCGGCACCGAGCTGACCGACTTGGATCAGCGCAAGCGCACGCTTGCCCGAGCGCGTGCTGAGGAGCAGCTGTCCATGAGCCTTGGTGAATTTCGGCGCCGTCCAATCGATCTGCGGCCGGATGCCGAGCGCGCGCGTGGCCAGTTGACCATAGAAAGTCAGGGGGTGCTTCGCGGCCTTGCGCAGATAGGTGCTGACCTTCTCCGGCTGCTTGGCGCGCAGATAGGCGCGCGCAGCCCAGAATGAGGACTTGGCCTTGTCCCAGATCTCGTTGTCCGCGTCCTCGGTATCCTTCACGAAGGCTTCGGCGGCCTTGGCGAAATCGCCCCGGCGCCAGGCTTCCACGCCTGCCAGCCAGGTGGCGTCCCGGTCGTTGTAGCTCTCGTCGGGCGAACCGATCCGGACGACGTTGACCTTGGGCTCGGTCAGGTTGCTCGCGCCCTTGACCTGGGCGAGCTGATAGATGGCGCGCGCATCCGCCAGCGTGTCATAGTGGCGCAGCCAGTCGGCCAGTTCCTTTGGCTTGGAGATGTAGGTCGCGGACAGATACCGGTCGGCCAGGACTTGGCCCAGCAGCGATTGGTCCGTCAGCTCTGCAATAACTCGGTCCGCGCCGCGGAAATCCCCCGCAGCTTGCAGCCGGAAGATATCGCGATAACGGTCGGCATTGACGGCGTCCAGCGGCTTGGGCAGGTCCGCGCCTTTGATCTGAACGTCATCACCCGGTAGCGCCGCAGTGGCGCCCGATCTGTCTTGAGCCAGGGTCTCCGCCGAAAGGCCAGCGGTAAAGACAAACCCGGCGAGTGTGGCTGTCGCGACTATGCGGCAGCCCCAAGATTGCCAGCGTAAAGCCAAGGTTTCCGTCCCCTTGTGCGGTCGCTCCGTCCCGACCGAAGCGAGTAGTTGATCGTTTCTTATTGTCTCCCGGAGTCATGGCTAGACGATAAGGGAGGGGGTGTCCACTAAAAATCTGCCGCACCAACAACCCGTATGGGCTGCGGAAGGTTGCAACCTACTACAGATATTCACAATTACGCCCAGAAGGTTAATACCATTCGATCTATTCGACTGTACTAGCTCACTTTTCTTTGCTGGCATTTACCTTATTTTGCACCATTAACCATAACAATATACGGACTCACACTATAATCCGAATTCTTTCAGTTTTAGCAGATCGCGCCAGGTTTCCCGCTTTTGGGCCGGCTGGCGAAGCAGGTAGGCGGGATGGAAAATGGGCAGGGCAGGGATGGTCGGCCCATCCTCCCCCAGCCGATACTGGAACCATCGGCCGCGGAGGCGGGTGATCCCTTCGGTGGTTCCGAGCAGCCCCTGGGCCGCCGCCGCCCCGACCAGGACCAGAACCCTCGGCGCCACCAACTCGATATGGCGCTCGACGAACGGCTTCTGGGCCGCGAGCTCGAGGTCTGTCGGCTTGCGATTGCCCGGTGGGCGCCAGAAGCAAACATTGGTGATATAGAAAGTAGTCCTATCAAGGCCGACTGCCGCCATCATCCGGTCGAGGAGCTGCCCCGACACTCCGACGAACGGTAGGCCCAGCCGGTCCTCGTCCGCCCCCGGCGCTTCCCCCACCAGCATCACCTTGGCCGCGGGGTTGCCGTCGGCGAACACCAGATTGGTGGCGGTCCGGCTGAGCGACACGCCGTCGAACCGCGCCAGCGCCTCCTTCAGCGCGGCCAAGTCAGGGGCCGCCCGCGCTGCCTCGCGCGCCGAGAGGACCGCGGCCTGATCCATCGGACCAAGGGCCCTGGCCGGCGCCGGAGCGGTGCGGAACGGCGCCACTGGCTGTTCGGAGAGTTGGGGCGTAACCGGAGCAGGCGGCGGTGGTTGTCTGACCGGTACAGGGGGCGGAGCCAGGGTCGCCCCAAGGCGGCTTTGCGGCGTGGGCTCAATAGCTTCGTCGGCGCCCCACTCGATATAGAGCTTCAGCATTACCAGCGCTTGCTGGGGGTCGAGCTGTTGATCGGTGCGGGCGTCCTGTGACATGACACCGACCGTATCACTGGATGCGAGCGCGGCCAATTCTGGACACCAAGTCCGGGCCGCGAATTGGGAGGAGCCGCATGGACCGCGAGGTTATGGAATATGATGTGGTGATCGTGGGCGGTGGGCCATCCGGCCTCAGCGCTTCGATTCGCCTGAAGCAACTGGCGGCAGAAGCCGGCCACGACATCTCGGTCTGCGTGATCGAAAAGGGTGCCGAAGTCGGCGCTCACATTCTCTCCGGCGCCGTGCTGGAGCCGCGCTCGCTGAACGAGCTCATCCCCGATTGGAAGGCCAAGGGCGCACCGCTCAATACGCCGGCGAAGGACGACCACTTTCTGTTCCTCACTGCGTCGCGGGCGATCCGTCTGCCGACGCCACCGCAGATGCACAACGACGGGAACTACATCATTTCCCTCGGCAATTTCTGTCGCTGGCTGGCGCAGCAGGCGGAGGCGCTGGGCGTGGAAATCTATCCCGGCTTTGCCGCTGCCGAAGTGCTCTATGACGAGAACGGCGCGGTCAAAGGCGTTGCGACCGGCGACATGGGCATCGGCAAGGACGGCCAGCCGACCGCGAACTACACGCGCGGCGTCGAGCTCCACGGCAAGCAGACCTTGTTTGCGGAGGGCTGTCGGGGCTCGCTTACGAAGGTCTTGTTTGAGCGTTTCAAGCTGCGGGAAAATTGCGATCCGCAGACCTTCGGCATCGGCATCAAGGAGCTGTGGGAGGTCGACCCAGCCAAGCACCAGCAAGGCAAGATCACGCACACCATCGGTTGGCCGATGGATGGCAGCACCTATGGCGGGTCATTTCTCTATCATCTGGAGAACAACCAGATCGCGGTCGGCTTTGTGATCGGCCTGGACTACCAGAACCCGCACCTCAACCCATTCGAGGAGTTCCAGCGCTTCAAGCAGCACCCCGCGATCCGCCCGATCTTCGAAGGTGGCCGGCGCATCGCCTATGGCGCGCGGGCGCTCAATGAAGGCGGCTTCCAGTCTATCCCGAAGCTGACCTTCCCCGGCGGCTGCCTGATCGGTGACACAGCCGGCTTCCTCAACGTGCCGAAGATCAAGGGCACGCATACCGCGATGAAGTCGGGCATGACGGCGGCGGAAGCGATCTTCCCGCGCCTCAAGGCAGGTCACGCGGCGGGGGCGGAGATCGCCGAATATCCGGAAGCGCTAAAGAAGACCTGGCTGTGGGATGAGCTCTACTGCGTGCGGAACGTCCGGCCATCCTTCCACGCCGGCATGTGGGCGGGCCTCGTCTATTCTGCCATTGATACTTATCTCTTCCGCGGCCGGGCGCCCTGGACGCTGCACAACCATCCGGACCATGCCCAGCTGCGGAAGGCATCGGACATGCCGAAGATCGCCTATCCCAAGCCAGACGGGGTGGTAAGCTTCGACCGGCTATCCTCGGTCTTCCTCTCCGCCACCAATCACGAGGAAAACCAGCCGTCGCATTTGACGCTGAAGAACCAGGATATCCCGATCTCGACCAACCTGGCGCTCTATGACGCACCGGAGCAACGCTACTGCCCGGCCAGTGTTTACGAAATCGTCCGGGATGCGGACGGGGCCAATCCGCGGTTGCAAATCAACGCCCAGAATTGCGTCCATTGCAAAACCTGCGACATCAAGGACCCTCTGCAGAATATTAATTGGGTGGTGCCGGAAGGGGGCGGCGGCCCCAACTATCCCAATATGTGAGTGAAATAAGGCAGGGACTGTTAACTCCCGGCGTTCTATATAGAGGACTATGGAACGTCCCCGCCATGAGATCGGATTAGACGTGCAGAACATCGACCTGATGCGCCGGCAGCCCCGCGCTTGCCAGAAATGGGTGCTGCCCGGTTTCGCCGCCATCCTGGTAACTCTCGCCGTGACGGCTTGCGAACCGGACCAGCCAGCCGGCGGCCAAGTTGCTGACGCCCAGGGCACTATCGGCGGCCAAAGCTCTTCGTCGCCGGGCGAGAGCTGGACCACTACGGGCGCGTATCTCGCAGGCATGACCGCTTTCCAGCAGCGCGACATGAAGGTCGCGGCGGACCTGTTGACCCGCGCCCTTGGCAAGGATTTCGGCAACGCAGTCCTGTCGCAAAAGACTCTGGTCGCCCTGATGAGCGATGGGCGGATCGATGACGCCATCGAACTCGCGGGTCAGATGAAGGATGCAGGGATCAAGTCCACTCTTGTCACACTGGTGCTGATGCAGGCCGAGGCGCGCACGGGCGATTATGAGGATGCGCTCACGGTCTCGCGCGACCTGCCGGGCGACCGGCTGATGCAGGTCACGGCACCGATGCTGCGTGCCTGGCTGGCGTTGGGCGCCGCGGAGAAAGAGGAGGCGGCCCTTGCAGAGCTGAAGCCGCTGCAGGAGATCGAAGGCGCCACCATGCTGTGGCAGATGCAGTCGGCGCTGATCTCCGATTACGTCGGCGACAACAAGAAGGCAGACGCGAATCTGCTCGCGGCAATCGATGCCAGCGTCACTATTCCCGCCCAGCTCGCGGAATTCTACGTCACGCTCAAGCTGCGCGAGGGCGACGAGAAGGCGGCGCGCGCCATGGTCGAACGCTATCAAGAGCAGGCCGAGGGGCGCGGCGAGGACGTCGCCACCGCGATGGATCGACAGCTCGGCCAGCCCAAGCCGAAGGGTCCGCTGGTCGCCGATATCAAGCGCGGGCTCGCCATCGCCTACAGCCAAATCGCCATGGAGTTGATGGCGGATGACTATAACGGGGACGCGCTGTGGCTGACGCGGCTCGCCCTCGACCTCGATCCCAAGCTCGATATCGCAGCGCTCGCGCTGGGCGACTTGCAGCGTCAAGTCGGTCACCTGGATCAGGCCATCGTGGCCTATGGCCAGGTTCCCGAGACCTCGATCTTTCGTCGCCCCGCGCAGCTGTCGGTTGCCGAATGCTATCGCCGGCAGGAAAAGTTCAGCGACGCGGAAAGCCTGCTGCGTAAGCTGATGAATGAGAATGAGACCGACATCTCGGCCGCTCAGCAGCTCGGGCAGCTGCTGCGCTCCAACAAGAAGTTCGAGGAGGCGGCGAAAGTCTACGGTGTTGCCATTGATCGGCTGGGCAAGCTCGAGCCGGAGGATTGGCAGCTGTTCTACTACCGCGGCATCTCCTATGAGCGCGCCAAGCAGTGGCCGACGGCGGAGAAGGACTTCGAGAAGGCGCTGGAGCTCTCGCCGGATGAGCCTTACGTGCTCAACTATCTTGCCTACACCTGGGTCGAGCGCCGCGAAAACCTCAAGCAGGCCTTCGAGATGCTGGAGAAGGCGGTGAGCCAGCGGCCGGAGGAAGGTTTTATCATCGACTCTCTCGGCTGGGCGCACTACATGCTGGGGCGCTATCCGGACGCGGTCACGGAGCTGGAGCGTGCGGTCAGCCTCGCGCCCACCGATCCTGTCCTCAACGACCATCTCGGCGATGCATATTGGATGGTGGGACGGAAGCAGGAGGCACGGTTCCAGTGGACGCGGGCGCTGAGCTTCGATCCGGAGCCGGATCTCGCCCCCAAGCTGCAGCAGAAGCTGGAGCAGGGCCTGACTGCCAGCGGCGAGCTCCCGCCAGAGACACAAAAGGTCAAATCGCAGGCCGGCAATACCGAATCCGGTGGCTAAAGTCCGCACTACATCACGTCGTCAGATCCGGCTGATCCCCGCTCATGCTCGCGCGCGCCAAGGTCAATCTCTATCTGCACGTCACCGGCCGCCGCGCCGATGGCTATCATCTGCTCGACAGCCTGATCGTCTTCGCCGAGACGGGCGACGAGATCGCCTTGGCGCCCGCCGATCGCCTGTCGCTGACGATCGATGGGCCGTTCGGCGCAGACCTCGAGGCGGGGCCTGAGAATCTGGTGCTGCGAGCCGCTCATGCGCTGCAGGACGTGACCGGCACGCGCGCCGGCGCCGCCATTCGCCTCACCAAGAACTTGCCGGTCGCGTCGGGCATCGGCGGCGGTTCCGCCGACGCGGCCACGACGCTCGATGGCTTGTGCGGATTGTGGAACGTGGCGCCGGGCCGCGCCGCACTGCTGCAGATCGCAGCCAAGCTCGGCGCGGACGTACCGGTCTGCCTGGATGGTGTGCCGAGTTTCGTCGGCGGCATCGGCGAGGAGCTTGCGCCCGCGCGAGGTCTGCCGCCGGCGTGGCTGCTGCTGGCCAATCCCGGCGCCGCGACACCGACACCTGCTGTCTTCAAGGCACGGCGTGGGCCGTTCTCTAAGCCAGCACGCTGCAGCGAGCCGCCGCGCGATTTCGCTGAGTTTGTGGGGCGGCTGCAGGGCTGCCGGAACGACCTGACCGAAGCGGCGATCAGCGTGACGCCGGCCATCCGTGACGTGCTGGTCGCGCTCGCCGCTCTCCCGGGCTGCGTGCTGGCGCGCCTGTCGGGCAGCGGCGCGACTTGCTTCGGCTTGTTCGGCAATGAAGCCGGTGCACGAGCCGCAGAAGCAAAGCTTCGCGTGGACCATCCCGCCTGGTGGGCCACCGCTGCGCCGATGGCAACCAGCAGCCGCTGAGTTCGCCAAGACCTCAATCGGCGAACGGATCCACGCCCATCTGCCGCAGCATTCCAATCGTATCCGCTTCGCCCCAGTGTTCCAGGATCCTCTGGTCGGCGACACGATCGATGTTTATGCCTTTGACCTGGACGACGGCACCGGTCGGGCGAATTCCAATCCATGCACCGCTATGCGTTCCCCGGCCACTGACGCGGGTCACAATCTTGTCACCCTCACCCAGGATTTCGTCGATCCGTAGACCAAAATCAGGAAAGGTTCGGCGTAAAGCTTCGACATGGGCACGTACGACATCAGGCCCACAACCAGACCCCTCGGCATTGTGATCAATGTAGTCGGGGCCGATGAATTCCTCGACGCGAGCGAGGTTGCCGGCGCTGATCACTTCAGCGTAGAAGCGACGAACGAGGGCCTTGTTGGCTTCAACCGACATAGCCAACATTTTAGCACGACCGGCTGGAGTGGCTAAGAGTCCTGCAGCGCGCGTGGAGGAGGCGAATTAAAGCTGGGCAGGCTAGTTGCCGCTCAATTCCGCCTTGGCAGCGCGCAGCTCGCCCAGCAGCGCCAGATCAAGCTCGCCATCGACCGCGATGCCAGCGGTGATCTGAAAATCGCGGATGGCGTTGCGGCTCTCTTCGTCAATCACGCCATCGATCGGGCCGGGCGGAAAGCCGAGCTGATCCAACAGGGTTTCCGCTTCGCTCAGTTCCACGACCGTCAACCGAGAGCCGCGGTTACCTGCGAGATGCCAGATTCCGACTGCGATCGCGATGGCGAGGCCGAGAACGATTGTGCCGCCGATCAGGCCCATCCAGCCCGGTTGGGCATTATTCTGCGAATCCGCCGGAGAGCGCGGCGGCTCATGCAAGTCGGCGTCGAGTGGATCCGTGTTCATGACCCATAAATACTGGCAGTCTGCCGAAGGCTGCAAGACCACACTCTTTATTCGACCAATTGCGGAAATCTGACTGGTTGACCGGTACTGCCTATATGGCCATGGTGACCGCGTAGAAACGTTTGTGCGGTGTCAAACCGCCCCACCGAAGACAGTTGGAGGAAGCAATGTTCGATCTGTCGCGGCGCCGGCTGATGTCCGGCGCTCTCGCCGTTGGCCTCGTCCTCTCCCCCATCGCTGCCAGCGCTGATGATTTCGTGAACATCCTGACCGGCGGCACCTCGGGTGTCTATTATCCGCTCGGCGTCGCAATCTCCAAGGTGCTGACCGACAAGGTGCCGGGCACGCGGCCTTCGGTGCAGGCAACCAAGGGCTCGGTGGAGAATCTCAATTCGATCCAAGCCGGCAAGGGCGAGGTCGCTTTCACGCTCGGCGATTCGCTCGCCGCCGCCGTCGCGGGCTCGGCGGATGCGGGATTCAAGGCGCCCCTCGACAATGTACAAACGGTTGGCGCGATCTATCCCAACTACGTGCAGATCGTTGCCTCCAAGGAAAGCGGCATCAAGACCCTCGCTGACCTCAAGGGCAAGCGCCTGTCGGTCGGCGCGCCGAAATCCGGAACGGAGCTCAATGCGCGCGCGATCCTCAGCGCAGCCGGCATGAGCTATGACGATTTGGGCAAGGTCGAATATCTCGACTTCGCACAATCGGTGGAGCTGGTGAAGAACCGGCAGCTCGACGCCACGTTGCAATCGGCGGGCCTCGGCGTCGCATCGATCCGCGACCTTGCTACCTCTGTGCCCATCGTCGTGGTCGCCGTGCCGACGGAAATCACCGAAAAGCTGGGCCAGCCGTTCTTCGCCGCCACCATTCCGGCCAACACCTATGAAGGCCAGAGCGAAGACGTGGCCACGGTCGCGGTGCCCAACTTCTTGGTGACGCGCGCCGATCTGTCGGAGGATCTGGTCTACAAGATCACTCAGGCGATCTACGAGAATCTGCCCGACCTGCAAGCCGCCCACGCCGCGGCCAAGGGCATCAAGCTGGAGAAGGCGGCGAAGGGGTCGCCCGCGCCGCTGCATCCCGGTGCGAAGAAATACTTCACCGAGAAGAACGTGATGTAAGCCGTAGCGGGAGCGTCACGCTCCCGCGTTCTTCTCATGGCGATGGACACGGACAACAAGGCAACGTCGGGTTCGGTGCCCCACCTGTCCTTCGGCGAGGCGGGGCTGACGGACGATCTGTTCAAGGTCGGAATCGGCGGGCGCCTGCTGTTCTGGATCGCGGTTTCCTTCTCCGCGTTCCAGCTGGTGACCGGCTTCGGCATTCCGCTGGACAGGGATTTCGATTTCCTGCCGGGCATTAACCTCGCGCGCCTGGCGGGAGCAGCGCTCGTGCTGGGTGCGATCAAGGTGGGATGGGATGCGGTGAAGGGGCGTGCCATCCTGGAGGGCCTGCTGGCCCTCATCACATTGGCGGCGACCTACGCCATTCTCGTGCGCTATGCGGGCGGATTGCCGAGCCAGGTATTGCGCACGATGCATGTCGGCTTCCTGTGCCTGGTCGCCGCGCTCGCCTTGTCGGCGAGCCTCACCGCAAAAGGTGGATGGCGCCTGGACCGCTGGTTCCTGTGGCTGATGGGTGCCGTGGGATTCCTCGCCGGGCTCTATCAGTGGCACGCCTACCATGACCTGGTGCAGCGCTCCGGCGATCTGCTGACGCAGGATCTGGTCGTCGGCGTTGTGGCGCTCGCGACCTTGTTCGTGCTGGTGTGGCGCGTGCTGGGGCCGGCGCTACCGATCATGGCGGGCATCTTCCTGGCCTATTGTCTGTTCGGCAATTACCTGCCGGCGCCTCTCGATCACCGCGGCTATGACCTCGAGCAGGTGATCGAGCACATGGTGATCGGCACCGAGGGGATCTACGGCACGCCGACCTTGGTCTCCGCGACCTACATTTTCCTCTTCATCCTGTTCGGCTCTTTCATGGAGCGAGCGGGAGTCATCCGCTTCTTCAACGAGATTTCGATGGCGGCGTTCGGCCGGGCGCGCGGCGGGCCGGGCAAGGTGTGCGTGGCCTCGAGCGCGCTGATGGGGACGGTCTCCGGATCCGGCGTCGCCAACGTGGTCGCCTCCGGGCAGTTCACCATTCCGCTGATGAAGCGCTTCGGCTTCACCCCTGCCTTTGCCGGCGGGGTCGAAGCCACGTCGTCGATGGGCGGGCAGATCATGCCGCCGGTGATGGGCGCCGTTGCTTTCATCATGGCGGAGACCATCGACGTGCAATATGTCGAGATCGCGCGCGCCGCGATCATTCCCGCCGCGCTCTATTTCTTCGCCAGCTTCTGGTCGGTGCATCTTGAGGCGGGCAAGAACAGCCTCGAAGGGCTGCCGCGGGAGCAACTGCCTAGCTTCGTCGCCGAGGTGAAGGCGAACTGGTATCTGATCCTGCCGCTGCTGGCGCTGATCTATCTGTTGTTCTCTGGCTTCACGCCTTTGTTCTCCGGCGCGGTTGCCCTCGCGCTCACCATCGTCCTGATCCTCGGGCTCGCCATCGCAATTGGCCTGCCGACAGCGCAGTTGCGCGTGCTGTTCTGGATCGCGCTCGGCCTCATCTGCGCGATCTCCGTCGCGCTGAGCGTTGCGATCGTGGCGCTGGTGACCATCGCACTCATAGTTCCCGCGGCGCTAAGCGGGCGGGGGCGCGAAGCCCTGATCGGCTGCCGCTGGGCGCTGGCTGATGGCGCACGGCAGGCGCTGCCGGTCGGCCTCGCCTGCGCGCTGGTCGGGATCATCATCGGCACCATGACGCTGACCGGGCTTGGCACGCTGGTCGGCAATGCAGTGGTATCGATCGGGCGGGAGAACCTGCCGATCGCCCTGGTGCTGGTGATGATCTTCAGCCTGATTCTTGGCATGGGCATCCCCACCATTCCCAACTACATCATCACTTCGTCGCTGGCGGCGCCGATCCTGCTGCATCTCGGCGTGCCGCTCATCGTCTCCCACATGTTCGTGTTCTATTTCGGCATCATGGCGGACCTGACGCCGCCGGTCGCGCTGGCCGCCTTTGCCGCCGCGCCGATGGCCAAGGAATCGGGGCTGAAGATCGGCATTCAGGCGCTGCGCATCGCGCTGCCGGCCTTCATCGTGCCCTATCTGGCGGTGGCTGATCCGGTCCTGCTGCTGCAGCCGGTGCCGGGGCTCGAGGGTCCCGCCTATTGGCTCGATGCGGGCTATGTGACGGCGAAAGCGACGTTGGCGGTGGGCTTGTGGGGTGTCGCCGCCTTCGGCTACGCCAATGGCCGCGTTGCCACGGTGGAGCGCGTTCTGGCCGCGGCGGCGGCCGCGTCCCTCATCTTCCCCAACCTGATGGCCGACGCCGTCGGGTTCGCGCTGATGGCGGGCTTCCTGGCGTGGCGATTCGTGGCCGCCCGCCGCTCCGGCCAGGGCGACCGTGCCGCTTCTTGAGCGGAAAGCTTAGTTGCAAAGGAGGGGTCGCTTCCCTATGTTTGCGCCGCCCGGCGGCGGCGCAGCCAGCCGTGTCTTTTTCAGGGCCTGCTGGGGCGTAGCCAAGCGGTAAGGCAGCGGGTTTTGGTCCCGCCATCCCAGGTTCGAATCCTGGCGCCCCAGCCAGCGATCCCCGTCCTGCAAATCAAGATCGCAACGAGCTTCGGAAGACCTGACGGACTTAGCGTGCAGCCGCGTGGCGATTTGCGTCGCTGTGGACCTGCGCAGGACCCCTACGCCGGCGCAAGCCGCGTGCGAGCCATGTGCCAAGGCTCGCAAAAAACGCGGCGATGGCGCGCGCACGCTCGGCCTTGGCCCACGCAATATAGGCATCGAGTTGATCGGTGCTTAGCCTAGCTCCGTGTCGCACGAGGGAATGTTCCTGTTCCATGGACAGTCTCCAATGGCTCTCAGGAGACAAGATCGGTTGTGCCCATAGATTACAGAAACGAATTATTGATATGTGATCCATGATTGATCATCATGGCTCGATGGCTCGCATAGACCTCGATTCCGACCTGCTCCGGTGCTTTGTGGCGGTGGCCGAGACGCGCGGCTTCACGGCCGCCGGGACGCTGATCGGCCTCACCCAGTCCGGCATCAGCGTGCGGATCCGCAATCTGGAGGAGAGGCTCGGCCGGCGACTCCTCGACCGCACCAGCCGCTCCGTCACCCTGACCGAGGCAGGCGAACTCTTCCTCGGCTATGCAAGGCGCATGATCGATCTCAACGACGAGGCGGTCGGACGTATCCGGGGCACCTCGGCCGAGGGGCGCCTGCGGCTTGGCATTGCCGACTACGCCATTCCGCGCCTGATGCCCAATGCCCTCGGGCGGTTCGCCCGCTTGCAACCCGGCGTGAAGATGGAACTGCGTACCGGGCTCAGCGCCGATCTGCGGCCGGCCTTCGATCGCGGCGAGTTGGACGTGGCGATCGTCGCACGTGGCCAGATCTTCGATGGCGGCGAACTGCTCTATCGCGACCAGATGATATGGGTGGCTGCGCCGGATTTCGCGCTGCGGCTGGATCGGGCGCTGCCGGTCGCCACCTTGCCGTCCTTCTGCAGTATCCGTCGCGCCTCTCTGACCGCGCTGGATCGCGCCGGCATCGGCTGGGAGATCGTTTACGAGAGCACGTCAACAGCCGGGATGCTTGCCGCCGTTCAGAGCGGACTGGGGATCGCCGCGATCGAGAGCACGTGCCTGGAGCGATCCATGCGGCAACTCGGCGAACAGGATGGCTTGCCCAGCCTGCCTCAATCGGAGATCGCCCTCCACGTGCGGGAAGAACACCTGACGCCGGGTTGCGAGGCGTTCATCGCCTTCATCACCGAGGAACTGGGGACGCCGTAGCTACTGCGGACACTGTTTGTCCGCGAGTAGCGCCAACGTGAGCCTTCTGGGCCGCCATGACGCTCTTCTTTGCCCGGTTTCCGCGGCTGTTCTGGATCCACGCGCGTTGGGTCGACGAAGCGGCCTTCGACGTGCATGCCGACTTGCCGAACACGCTGCGCTTTGTGAAATGCGCGGAGCAGATGATCGATCATCCGTTCGACGCGACCCGGACCCGCGCGCTCGCCTAATCTAGAAACATCAGAACTTCGCCGAGGCAAGATCGCCGGCGAAGGCGGCGAAGATCTCGTCCATGCCGTCGTTCAGCGCCGCCACCGCATCGTCTATGTTCTGCCCTGGGGTGGGCTTCTGGGCGGTGTAGACCTTGCTCAGGACCAGCCGGTCGCTGCTGTTCTCGAGCACCGCGAGCTCAAGCGAGATGACGGCTCCCGTGCTGCTGCCGACCAGCTGCTCCAGCCGCTTGATGGTGCCGCGCACGGCATAGGCGCTTTCGACGCGGAGCTCGCTCGGCACGATGCGATCGGACACATCGGCCTGACGCAGATAGGCGACCAGCTGATCGCGCAGCATCTGCGGTGGAGCCGAGGTCCAATAGGCGTAGTTGCGCTGCTCCAGCTTGCGGCCGCCATCGGCGGTGAAGAGCAGCGGGCGCTCGGACATCACGCCTTCGCCGGCGAACGGAATGATTTCGATGCCGCCGGGAATCTTTTTGGATGCCGGCTGGGCGGGCGCTTCGGCGACCAGGCGGAAATACTGTTCTTTCGGCACCGGCGGCGCGGAGCCGAAGCAGCCGGAAAGGACAGCGAGGATCGGCAGCAGGATGAGCGGTCGGACCTGACGCATGATCACTGCCCCGATGCCGGAGTCAGGCCGCGATCGGCCTCCGGCGAGCCGCCGTTGAGCAGCAGGCCCGGGTTCTGTCGGATCAATCGGCTGAACTCGCTCATGTTGCGGGCCGTCCCGTCGATGTTGCGCGTGATCGAATCGATGTTCTGCGCAACAGAACGCAGGATGTATTCCAGGTTGGCAAGGGATTTGTCGACGTTCTTGCGGTTGCCGCTGATCATCCCATTCACCTGATCGGCGAGCTGCTGGAGCTTCTGGCCCAGCGCCTTCACCTCGGCCGCGGCGACGCTGGCATCCTTCGTCGCCTTCTCCGTGTTCGCCAGGATGCTGCGCACCGATTGCAGGTTCTGATCGTCCAGGAACTTGTCCGCCTGCAGCAAGGTCGCGTTCATCTGGGTGGTGAAGGTCGAGAGGTCGTTGGTGATCTTGGGCGCCTTGTTCTGCACGTCGGCGGCGATGGCCTGCAGGCTGGCGAACAGCTCGTTGAGATTGGCATCGGTGTTGTTGCCGATGCGGCTGATGATGTCGTTCACGTTGGCGATCAGCGGCTTCAGCGATGTCTCGGACAGATCGCCGACCTGTCCCGCCACCTGAGCCATGAGGGAGAAGGCGTCGGCCGGCGGGCCGCTCATGATCTCGCCCCCGACTGCGACCAGCTGCGTCGACTTGCCGCCGAACACTTCCACCGTCTTGGCGGCGAGGAAACTGGAGGCGGAGATGCGCGCCACCGAATCGGAAGGGAACTTCCAATCCTTCTGCACGGATACGATGACCCGGAAGCGGTATTTGCCATCGACCCATTCCGGCTCGATACGTTCGACCTGGCCGATCTTGTAGCCCTCGTAGCGGACGAGCGTCCCGTAGTCGATGTCGGTCACGCTATCCATGACGATCCCGTAGGTGTCACTGGGACCGGTGCGCCCGGAAATCTGCGTCAGCGCCCACAGCAGCGCGACGATCATGGCCGCGACGAACACGCCGACGGTCGTATAATTAATGAAATGACTTCGCATAAGCGACTTTCCCCTCAGCCCCTGATCCCGGCCTAATCTCCAGCCAACCGGCGCAGATATTCCTCAGGATCAACTTCCACATGCTCCGACCTGCGATTGATCAGGTTCTGCACGCGCTCGTTCGAATTGACGCGAATCTGATCCGGTGGCTCGCAGGCCAGGATGTGGCCGCGATCCAGCACGGTGATGCGATCGCCGATCTTGAAGGCGCTCTCGACATCATGGGTGACCACCACCACGGAAATCCCCATCGCTTCGCGTAAACGCAGGATGAGATCGTCGAGCGCCGATGAAACCACCGGATCGAGTCCAGACGAGGGCTCGTCGAGGAACAGGAGCTTCGGATCCATGACGATTGCGCGCGCGATCGAGGCGCGCTTCACCATGCCGCCGGAGAGCTCAGCAGGCATCAGATGTCCGAAGCCCGACATGTTCACGACCTCGAGCTTCAGGCGCGCCATGATGTCCATGGTCTTTTCGTCGAGATGAGCCAACTCGCGCAGCGGCAGCTTCACGTTCTCGGCCACGTTCATGGAGCTGAACAAGGCGCCGAACTGGAAAGCGACGCCGATCTTGCGCCGCAGCTCCAATTTCTCCAGCGCCTTGAGGCTGCCGATGTCCTGGCCCAGCAGCTTGACCTTGTTCGCCACCGGCGGCATCAGGCCCACCAGGTGGCGCAACAGCGTGGTCTTGCCGGAGCCGCTGCCGCCCATGATGACCATGATCTCGCCCTCATGGACCTTCATGGAGACATTGAACAGCACCTGGCGCGCACCGAACGACCAGTCGAGGTGATCCACCTCGATCACGATGGGGCGGCTTGCCAGCTCCTCGACCGTGGGCTTCCAGATGGTCTCCGGCTCGGCGGCTGCGACGGCCATCAGTGCGTACTCAGATAGCCGATGACCATGTCGGACACCACGATCGCCGTGATCGCCTGCACGACCGAGCGGGTGGTGACGCGCCCGACGCCTTCCGCGCCGCCGCTGACGCCGGCGCCATTCATGACGCCGATGAGGCCGATGAGCAGGCCGAAGAACGACGACTTGATAATGCCGTGCCAGACATCGTCCGTCTTCAGGATCTGCAGCGTGTTGTAGATGTAGGAGCCGAGCGAGGTGTCCAGGCTGGCTGAAACGTAGAGGGCCGCCGCGCCGATCGACACGAGGTTGGCCAGCATGGCCAGGCACGGCAGCATGATAACCAGGGCGATCAGCATCGGCGCTACCAGGAAGCGCACGGGGTTGATGCCCATCACCTGCAGCGCATCGACCTCCTGATTGATGGTCATGGTGGCGAGCCGCGCGGCGATGGCGGAGCCGGACCGGCCCGCGATCAGGATGCCCATGATGAGCGGCGAGAACTCGCGCGTCACGGAGAGCGCGATGCCGATATACGCGAAGTTCTGCGCGCCGAACAGACCGAGAGAATAAAGGCTCTGGATCGCCAGCATCAGGCCGATGGTGGCAGACAGGAGAATCGCAATCGGCAAGGCGGCGATGCCGAAGCGCATCATCTCCGCAAAGGTATGGCTGAAGCGTACCGGCTGGCGATAGTACCGGCCGACGAACACCCACATGACCGATTCCGCCAGCAGCGCCGCGCCGAATCCCCATTCGTCAAAGCCCTTGGCCGTGCGCCGGCCGATCGCTTCGAACACTTTCAGGACGGCGGCCATGATCGAACTCTAGCTCTTGGCTGTGGCGAGGGCCGTCGCCAGGTCGGCATGAATGGTGAAGACCTTGTCGAGGCGCGCCAACTCTAGCACGCGGCGCGCGCGCTGGCTGACCGAGACGAGGGCTAGGTCGTTCTTCTGTTTGCGCGCCGCCTGCAGCCCTTCAATCAGGCTGGCGATGCCGGAAGAGTCGATATAGGTCACCTGGCTCAAATCCACCAGGATGTCGCGCTTCTGCTTCATGCTGTCGAGCAGCGCACGGCGGACCTTGGGCGCCTCTTCCATGTCGATTTCGCCGGAGAGGGCGACGACGGTGCGGCCGGATTGCTCGGTGATGCTTGCGACAGCCATGCTCTACCTCTTGCGTTTGATCAATTCCAAGAGGTTGCCCTCTCCATCCGGCAGGGGGATGAAGCTGGCATCGTCCATGACAGCGCGAATGAAATGCGTCCCAAGTCCCCCCGGACGGACATCCTCGAGTTTCCGCGGCTGTATCTTAGCCGGATCGACCGTCGGCGCAAAATCCCGAATCCGCAGCATTAGGCCATCCGGCATACGATGGATCGCCAGCGCGATCTCGCCCCGCCGGTTGCCATAGGCATGGATGATGATGTTCTCGATCGCTTCGCCGGCGGCCAATAGCACGTCTTCCGTTTCGTTTTCGTCAAAGCCACAGGCTTCGGCAGCAGCTCGGATGGCGGGCCGGACCAGCCTCAGCCGCTTGGGGTCGGCAGGAAAGCTGAGGCCGAACAGGAAGTCGCTGGAATCCGGATTGGCGCGCTCGGCCTCGGCGCGCTGCTCGATGGAGCGCGCCGCCATCCCATCGTCGATGGCGAGCAGGGTCAGATCGTCCCGCGAGCGCCAGCCGGCCCGCTGCAGCTCCTCGACCACCGCGTTGAGACGCTGCCCGATCGGCTTGCCCCGGGCCGTATCAATCAGCATGTCCAGGCCTTCGGTCCCGAGCTCCTCGTCGCCGAAGCGGAACTCGGTGACCCCGTCGGTGCACAGGATGAATTGCGCGCCGTTGAGGTCCACTTCCTCGGTCTCGTATTTCGAGCCCGGCAAGATGCCGAGCGGCGGCGAATCAGCCGGCAGCTCGACCGACCGCTGGTTGGGCCGGCGCAGCAGCGGCGGGATGTGGCCGGCATTGGCGAAGCGCAGGTGCCCGGTCGCCGGCTCGTAGAGCCCGGCGACCATGGTCACGAACATGCCGCGGCTGACGGTGTCGCAGATTTCGCGATTGAGGATCGACATCAGGCGCGCCGGATCGCGCACCGTCTTGCCGAGGCAGCGGAACAGGCTCGCCGTCTGCGACATCAGCAGCGAAGCATTGAGTCCCTTGCCCGAAACGTCGCCGATGGCGAACGCGATTGTGCCGTCCGGCAGCTCGAAGTGATCGTAGAAGTCGCCGGACACCTCCTGGATCGGCCGCACCAGTCCGCAGATCGGCGAGGCTTCATCCTCCTCGGCCGGCAGGAGATGGCGTTGGATCTCCGCCGCCAGCTCCACCTCGCGCTGCAGGCGCTCCTGCGCCACCAGGCGGTCGGCCATGCGCGCGTTCGAGATGGCGAGCGCGGAGGAGGCCGCCATGACGCGCAGAAGGTTCTGATCCTCGGCATTGAAGGGCTTGCCGTTCTGCTTGTTGAGCACCTCGACGGCGCCGATCACGGTCTGCCCGACGCTCATCGGCGCGGCGAGGATCGAGCGGGTGACGAAGCCGGTCTTGCGGTCCGCCTCGGCGAAGAAGGCCTGGTCCTGATAGGCCTGCTCCACGATCTGGATCTGATCCTCGGTGACGGCGCGACCGACGATGCCGCTGCCGTTCGGGACCGAGAGGCCCGTGACGTCGACCGGTCCGACCGAGGCGCGGCAGATCAGGTTCGCGCGCGCATCATCCAGCAGGAAGATGGCGCCGGCCTCCACCCGCGACAGCTTCACGATCTGCGCGAGGGCTTCGCGGACGGTGTTGTCGATATCCTGGGTCTGGGCGAAGGAGCGGCTGAGGGCGGCCGCAAACTCCAGGGGATCGGCCAGCCCGTCGTTAACCGGGACCTCTATGGGATTCAGTTCGGCCATGCCGGATCAACTCGCCAGCGCGGCGCGGTGCAAGGGCCCGCTACAGCGAGCCGCCCGCCTGGACGTCTCATAGGAAACTAAGCCGTGCAATCGATCCAACACGAAACAGGCCCCTCCCGATTCCCCGCAGCGGGGAACGCGCCAGCCTCCCCTCGCCGGCGACATTGCAGAAGAATCGCACCTTTGGCAGGGCGGAAGCAAGGCTGGGGCCAGTGTGCGCTGTCACAAAGTGGGCGGACGCTCGCGCCTCTCAACCCACAAGATGGAGGCCCAAGGCGGGTATAGCGAGCCCGCCGGAAGCGGTGAGCGCCAGGCGGCAATGCTCAAGGTAGGTGCGGCGCAGGATTCGGGGAACGATGACCGCCGCCACATCGGGGGGTGGCCGGTGGCCTTCGGCGAGCATCAACCACAGCTCAGTCTTGCGGTGGTCCTGCCGCAGCGCGTGATCGCCTTTCCAGTACAGGATCAGCGCCATCAGGAGGCAGCAGACCGCGCCGGTCCCGAAGGCGACCCCGGGCGCGTATGAAAGGCCGAGCATCAAGGTGGCGATCGCGAGGGCGCCGAAGCCGCAGGCGCGGCGGATGGAAAGGACGGCAAGCGCTTCGAGTTCCTGCACCGGAGGCCTCCACGCGCGACTAACCCAGCGTCGCGAGCGCCGCCGGAGTGGTCATAAGCATCGGACCAATCAGCCAGATCAAGCAAGAGTGCCCCGAGCTTGTTCCAAGAGTTCGCCAACACTCGTTGAGCGCCACTGAGGTGAGGTGCGCCGATGCAGCTCCACTGCATTGCGCTCCGGATCACGCACGCAGGGTTGGTTCGCGCACGTTTCGCCGGGAGCAATCGGGACGGTCACCGAGTGACGTTACCAGCGATTGCATCCCGATCAAGCCGTCGCCGGAAGTCCTCGCGCACGCCGAGCCAGGTGAACTTGATGGAGTTCTCGACAATTTCAGTGTCGTGGCGCTTGAGCTCCGGAGCGATCGGCGCCCATCGGACAAGAGCAAGCGGGCTGCGCGTGAAGTTCTCCGGCATCAGCGCGCCGGCGTTCCAAATCGTATCCGCCAACCGTGCGTCGAACTCCTCTATGGCATCCGAGGCCCAATGCGGGGTGGGAGCGAATTCCACGTTCTCGTCGATCGTGGATCGAAAGCAGTGCCGCGCGACGGCGCCGCGGGTCTCGTCGTCGAATCGGGCGCCAGCCAGCGCCTCGGCCACCGTGTAGATCACGAGGTCCGACAGGCAGGCCGCAAACACGTGCATCTTCGCAATGTTCAGCGATTTCGCGAACGCTTCTTCCTGAAACCCCTTAGAATACTCCATTCCCATGCGGGTCTGGACGTAACCGTAGAGTGTCTTCTGCGAGACAAAGGCGGCTCGAGTCGCCGCAAATTCACACAAGTCAGGGACCGTGCAAATCCTGCCCACATGCCGATCGCTGAGGATGCCGACCTGACTGAATAACCTTCGGGCGCTGGCAAAAACACGGAACATCTGACCAACCATCATGGCGGGGGGCACTACCAAAGTCTAATACGGACGCCCTGTTTTTGGGCACCATTTGCCTTGCACCCGAATCAGGGAAGATGTGAAGTACGAGAAGAAGGGGATGTTGGGCTATTCGCGAGCCCATTCTTGGGAGGAAACATAAACATGGCGGAAGACACAAGAGCAGCGAACGGGTTGCACTGGTCGAAAACGCGGAACTTGACGTACATCATCCTGGCTCTATGGGCGCTCTTTGGGATCATCATCCCTTGGTTCGCCGGAGCCCTTAACTCCATGACCTTCCTGGGTTTTCCCTTGGGATACTATTTCTGTGTCCAGGGATCGCTGATCGCTTTCGTTGTGCTGATCTGGGTCCAGAACTGGCGCCAGGACGCGATCGACGAAGAATTCGGCCACGACGAGTAAGGGGGAAACACATGGCTTCTGACACAACGTCCGGCCGTCGTTCCAGGTTTATCGACAACCTGGGCAAGGTCTACTTCCTGTATACGCTGGGCTTCCTGGCGTTTTTCCTCTTGATGGCAATCCTCGAGAGCCTGGGCGCCAGCGCGCAATTGATCGGCATTGGATTCCTGCTTTTCACGATCGGCATCTACGCGATCATCGGCTGGCTTTCGCGCACGGCCGAAGTCGATGCCTACTACGTCGCCGGGCGTGAAGTGCCCGCCCTCTACAATGGCATGGCCACCGCTGCCGACTGGATGTCCGGGGCCTCATTCGTGGCCTTGGCGGGCGGCGTCTATTTCGGCGGCTACCCCTATCTCGGATACATCATCGGCTGGACTGGCGGCTATGTGCTCGTCAACTCGCTGATGGCGCCCTATCTCAGGAAATTCGGCTGCTACACGGTCCCGGATTTCGTCGGCACGCGCTACGGCGGCAGCGCCGCTCGTTTCATTGCCGTCATCGTCCTGGTGGTGGCGTCGTTCACGTATGTGACCGCGCAAATCAACGCCACCGGAACGATCGCAGCCCAGACTCTCGGCATCAGCTTCGAGATCGGCGTCTGGTTTGGATTGCTGGGCATTTTCATCTGTTCGATGCTGGGCGGCATGCGAGGTGTGACCTGGACGCAGGTCGCGCAGTACATCGTGCTGATCATCGCCTACCTGGTGCCGATTATCTGGATGTCCAACAAGCAGGGCTTCGGCATCATTCCCCACTTCTCCTACGGCGATGGCGTTTTCCGCATCGCCGAACTGCAGGCGCAGTATGGGCTGAATCCCCCCGCCGAGCCCATAGCGGGCTTGTCGGTTCTTACGACGCCGCAGAATGCGCCGGGCGACGCGATGAGCTCATGGAGCATGGTATCTCTGGCGATCTGCATGATGGCGGGCACCGCATCGCTTCCGCACATCTTGATGCGCTACTTCACGACCCCCTCGGTCCGCTCGGCCCGCCGCTCGGTCGGCTGGTCGCTGTTCTTCATCTTCCTGCTGTACTTCTCGGCGCCCGCTCTCGCGACGCTGACGAAGCTGCAACTGCTCGACCCGAATCTGGCGACTTCCATCATCGGCAAGCCGTTTGCGGATGTTGCCAATCTGGAGTGGATCAAGCACTGGTCGTCGGTCGGCATGCTCGCCGTCGCAGACCAGAACAGCGACGGTATCCTGCAATTGAACGAATTCTTCATGCGCCCGGATATCGTCGTGCTAGCCACACCGGAAATCGCCGGTTTGCCGTTCGTCATCTCCGGCCTCGTGGCGGCGGGCGGTCTCGCGGCGGCCATGTCGACCGCGGACGGGCTGCTGCTGGCCATCGCAAACGCGTTGTCGCACGATCTCTACTACAAGATCGTCGATCCGTCGGCCAGCACGCGCAGGCGCCTGATCGTTGCCCGCGTCATTTTGGTGTTCATCGGCGCGGGCGGTGCGGCCGTCGCATCGCTGAAGCTGACGGGCATCCTGGGCGCGGTGGCCTGGGCGTTCGACTTCGCCGCCTCCGGCCTCTTCTTCCCATTGGTTCTCGGCGTGTGGTGGAAACGTGCCAACACTGCCGGCGCCATCGCCGGGATGCTGGGAGGCTTCGGCGCGGGTTCGGTGTACCTCTACCTCGTTTACAACAAGATCATGACCCCATGGCTCGGGATCGACGATATCCGGTTCGGCATCGTCGGCATGGCGGTCAGCCTAGTTGCCATGGTCGTGGTCAGCCTTGCCACCAAGGAACCCTCGAAAGAGATCCAGGACATGGTGGACGAGGTCCGCGTGCCCTCCGGCAAGCCGATCCTGGCCGCCGGGCATTGAACCAAGAAACGGGTTGCGTTCAGGGGTGGAGAAATCCATCCCTGTTCCAATGACAAACAGGGGCGGAGCTTTCCGCCCCTGTTCTTCTTGAAGAGGGCCTCATTTCATGGCTGACGCGCTGGCGATTTTCCCGTGGTGGGTCATCCTGATCGACTATGTCCTTGGGATTGTCATGTGGACTCTGATCGGCCGGACCGCCATGGGCATTTTCCTGCCGGAAACGTCCAGCTTCTTTTTCATGCGTTTCTTCGTCAGGTCGACCGATCCAATCATCCGCATGTTCCGGTGGATCACGCCGGGTTTCCTGATTCCGCAGCTGGTGCCCGCCTTCGTCGCATGGTTCTTCTTCATGGTGCGATTCTACCTGATGCCGTGGCTGCTCGGTTATTCGGTCATGGGCATGCTCTCCTTTCCTCTGGAGAGCGAGGTGGCCGCATTCATCTACAAAGTCTTCACACCGGCGCCCTAGAGTCAGACTTATCGTCGTCCTGTGCCGGTGCTGCTTTGTCTTCTGCCGGATTCTTGTTAGGTTCGAGCCGCAGGTTCGGCTGTCCGGCACTGGTCTTTCGGGCCGCCGAACATCACCCATGTGGCGGCACATGAGGCAGAGATATCCGGTCGCAACAGCGGGCACGCCACTGCGGTCTTTGACCGCTGTCGCTCTCGATACCGAAACCACCTCGCTCGACGTCCGCCGCGGCCGCATTCTTGAAATCGGCGCGGTCGGCGTTGCGAACGGCAAGCTCGTCCCCGAATTTCAATTCTCGTCCCTGATCAATCCCCACGAAGCGATTCCACCCGAGTCGACCGCGATTCACGGAATAACCGACGAGGCAGTGAAAGCGGCAGACAGCTTCGCGGATGTCTACCGGCGCTATCGCGATTTTGCCGGCGCGCACGTCATCCTTGGATATGCCTTGAGCTTCGATTTCGCCATGCTGCATCGCGAGCATGAGCGCGCCGGCCTTACATGGAGCCCGCCGCACTTCCTCGACGTACGTGACCTGGTGCGATTGCTGCAGCCGGACCTGCCAAATGATTCTCTGGAAACAGTCGCAAGTTGGCTCGGCATTGCCGTCGTCGATCGGCATCGTGCCCTGCCGGACGCAAGGCTCGCGGCGGAAGTCTTTCTCGCGCTTCTGCCGCATTTGCGGGACCGGTCCATCCGCTCCATGGCGGAAGCCGCGGGCGCATGCCGGAAACTCGCGGCATCACGTCCCAACGGCGGCGCGGCGCAGTGGCAGGACGCTGCGTCGCCCACGGCTGTCGCTGTTCGCACGGACAGCTACCCGTATCGGAATCGGGCGAAGGACGTGATGTCCACGCCACCGCAATTTGCCATGCCGTCGATGAGCATTCGCGAGGCCCTGGCATTGCTCACGAGCCGCAAGGTGAGTTCTCTCTTCATCGCGCGCGACCATCCCGGGACTTCCCACGGCATCGTGACCGAACGCGATATCCTGCGCGCCATCGATCGCGATGGCGCGGAGGCCTTCGTGAAGCCGGTGCGTGGCATCGCCACGTTTCCCCTCGAATGCGTATCCGAGACCGACTTTCTCTATGTTGCCTTCGGCCGAATGCGCCGCAAAAGGTACCGCCACCTGGGAGTCGTGGGGCCTGAAGGCGACCTGGTCGGCGCGATCACCCAACGTGACCTTCTTCGCATGCAGGCCGACGAGGCGCTCGCCTTCGCGGATGCGTTGGGAGATGCGGCGAGCATCGAGGAACTTGCACTGGTGTGGCGCAAGCTGGCGGGTGCCGTGCGCACGCTAGTCCAGGAGGAGGTCGACGCTCGCGACATTGCCGGGATCATCTCGGGCGAAGTTCGCGGGTTGACGGCCCGCGCTGCGGCAATCGCCGAACGGGAGGTCTCGACTGCATCGCCAAGTCCCCCGGCGCTGCGCTTCGCAGTCATGGTCCTGGGCTCGGGAGGTCGCGGTGAGAGTCTGCTCGCCCTTGACCAGGACAACGCCATCGTCTTCGAAGCGGCCGATCAGCTGGTCGCGGAGGCGTGGCTCCTGAAATTCGGCCAGCGTATGAATGCCGTGCTTGACGAGATCGGCGTTCCCTTCTGCAAGGGAGGCGTGATGGCCGGCAACGCCGCCTGGTGCAAGTCCGCGGGCCAGTGGCGCCAACAGGTATCGCATTGGCTCACCAGGTCCGGGCCGCAAAACATCCTGAATGCCGACATCTTCTTCGATGCGATGCCGGTCTACGGTGAACAGGGGCTCGCCGTCGACCTTCGCGCCGACGCGATCGAAGCCGCCTCCGGATCAACCGCCTTTCTGCATCTCATGTCTCTGAACGCCGCGCAGGCGCAAATGCCGATCAGTTGGCTCGGCCGATTCAAGGTGGACGACGATGGTCGCATGGACCTGAAGCGGCATGGCATCATGCCGATATTCTCGGCGGCGCGCGTGCTGGCGCTCCGCCACGGACTGCCGCATCGTGCAACGGCGAGCAGGCTGGATGCGCTGCGGGGCAGGCCGAATGTTACCGAAGACTGCGTCGACGGCTTGCTCGAAGCCCATCAGATCCTGCTGCGCCAGATCCTGCTGCAGCAGCTTGCGGACATCGAGCAGGGCGTTCCACTCTCCAACCGCGTCGATCCAAGAACGCTCAGCTACTCCGAACGCGTCCGCCTGAAATGGGCGCTGGAGCAGGTGCCACTGGTCAATAACCTGCTAGGCGACCCGGTCGGCTAGGGTGCCAAGCGTCGCAGGCCTGACCGGCGGGTTCAAAACGCCGAAGATCACGGCGGCGATGGCCCACCGGTACCGACTAGGGCAAACTCCCGGCGTCACGGAACCACCGCGGCGCCAGTTTTCATTTGTGTTCGAGCTATGCCACACTCGATGCAGGGCAGGGGATCGTGCAGAGGTTGATGGTTGCAGCGATGCTGCTGCTCATGAGCTGGTCGGGGACCACACCAGCGAATGCGCAAACAGTAGACGAGGACACGATGACGGAAGATCGCTTCTGGTCGCTCATCGATCGAACGATTGCGTTCGAAGCCGATCCAGAACGGCAGCTGTCGGCGTTGCGGCAGGTGCTCGGGGCGCTGACGCCGGCGGAGATCGAAGCGTTCGAACGCGCCTTCCACCGGGAGCAAGCACGTGCGTACAACTGGGACCTTTGGGGAGCGGCCTACGTGCTGCATGGCGGCGCGAGCGATGACGGGTTCGAATATTTTCAGCGCTGGCTGATCTCGAAGGGCCGCGCGACTTTCGAAAAGGTCGTTGCCGACCCCGATTCCCTGGCCGCTATCCTGGCACCGGATCCAGGCGGTGTGTGCGAATTCGAAGAATTTGCCTACGTCGCGGGACAGGTTTGGGCGGAAAAGACCGGCATCGAGCCCCTGACAGACCCGCAAGGTCGGTTCCCCTATACCGGCGCGCTGGCGGCGGCGGAGCCCTCTGGCGAATCGTTCCAGGAGGACCAAGCGTATCTGGCGAAACGCTATCCCAAGCTCTGGGCTCGCTTCGGCGAAACGCCCCTGCAATAGCCTGAATCACGGCGATTGAAGCGGCCGGGCCGCTGGGCTAAAACCCCGCATCCGATTGCGGGCGGGAGACGCCCCCATTCACCGAAATTGCAAAAGCGGAGCGGGCATGGCTGCCTACCAATACATCTATGTCATGAAGGGTTTGACCAAGATCTATCCGGGCGGCCGGAAGGTCCTGGAGAACATCTGGCTGTCGTTCCTGCCCGGCGCGAAGATCGGCGTGCTTGGCCACAACGGCGCTGGCAAGTCGACCCTGTTGAAGATCATGGCCGGCCTGGACAAGGACGTTTCCGGCGAAGCCTGGGCGGCCGAGGGCGCGTCGGTCGGGTTCCTCCAGCAGGAGCCGCACCTCGATCCATCCAAGGACGTGCTGGGCAACATCATGGAAGGCGTCGGCGCGACCGCCGCCTTGCTGAAGGAGTTCGAGGAGGTCTCGAACGCCATGGCCGATCCCGATGCCGATTTCGACGCGCTGCTGGCGCGCCAGGCGGAGCTGCAGGAAAAGATCGATCATGCCGACGCTTGGGACATCCAGCGCAAGGTCGAGATCGCGATGGATGCGCTGCGCTGCCCGCCGGGCGATGCGGACGTGACCAAGCTCTCCGGCGGCGAGCGGCGCCGCGTCGCTCTGTGCCGGCTGCTGCTCTCCAATCCCGACATGCTGCTGCTGGACGAGCCGACCAACCATCTCGATGCGGAATCCGTCGCGTGGCTGGAACGCTTCCTGCACGAATACAAGGGCACGGTGGTCGCGGTCACCCACGATCGCTACTTCCTCGATAACGTCGCCGGCTGGATCCTGGAGCTCGACCGCGGCAAGGGCATTCCCTACGAGGGCAATTACTCCGGCTGGCTGGAGCAGAAGCGCCAACGCCTGGAGCAGGAGGAGAAGCAGGAGACCGCGCGCCAGCGCACGCTGGATCGCGAGCTGGAATGGATCCGGCAAAGCCCGAAGGCGCGGCAAGCCAAGTCCAAGGCGCGCGTCACGGCCTACGAATCACTGCTGGCGAAATCCAACGAGAAGGCGACGGAAACCGCCGCCATCACGATTCCCGCCGGCCCGCGTCTCGGCAACCTCGTGATCGAGGCGCAGCACGTGAGCAAGGGCTTCGGCGAGCGGCTGCTGATGGACGATATGTCCTTCCTGTTGCCGCCCGGCGGGATCGTCGGCGTGATCGGCCCCAACGGCGCAGGCAAGACGACCTTGTTCCGCATGATCATCGGCCAGGAGAAGGCCGATGCCGGCTCCTTCCGCGTGGGGGAGACGGTGAAGCTCGGCTATATCGACCAGTCGCGCGATAGCCTCTCTGCCGACAAGACCGTGTGGCAGGAGATCTCCGACGGGCTCGACGAGGTCGAGCTCGGCAGGACCAAGATGCCGAGCCGCGCCTATGTCGCCGCGTTCAACTTCAAGGGCGCCGACCAGCAGAAGAAGGTCGGGCAGCTCTCCGGCGGCGAGCGCAACCGCGTGCATCTTGCGAAGATGCTGAAGTCCGGCGCCAACGTGCTGCTGCTCGACGAGCCGACCAACGACCTCGATGTCGACACGCTGCGCGCGCTCGAAGAGGCGCTGGAGAACTTCGCCGGCTGCGCCGTCATCATCAGCCATGACCGCTGGTTCCTGGACCGCATCGCGACCCACATCCTCTCTTTCGAGGGCGAGAGCCACGTCGAATGGTTCGAAGGCAACTACCAGGACTACGAGGCGGATCGGAAACGCCGCCTGGGCGCGGAGGCCGATCAGCCGCACCGCATCAAGTACAAGCCCTTGGTCCGTCAGTGAACTTAGATCGGCCGGCCTAACCCGCTGCGGGCTGCCGGCCGATAACCATTTGTTTGCAGTTTTGGTGGTCTAATCAGACTGACGGGCGACTGCAACGCCCACAGCTTGAGCGAGGCCCACCATGAGCGAATATCACGTCGACCAGGAAGACACGGTCCTCGCTTACGTTCGCCTCAAGTCCGGCGAGCGGCCCTTCAACCGCTACGGCGAGGGGGCAGGCTTCGCCCGCCAGGCCGCGAAGGGAAAATCCGCCAAGGGCAAGCCGACCTATGCCGACAACGTGGTGATTGATCTCGCCGCCGAACGCGCCAAGCGCGCCAAACGGGCGAAATAGCCCGTCGCAAGCCCCATCGACTGTGCGGCTCCATCAAGGTCGAGCTGAGCGGAACGACTATTCTGCATCCTCGTCCTCGAGCGGTCTCGCCAACGGACCCACTGCTGCTGCGAGTCGACACCAGCCGGGCTTTGCGCCAGGGCGCAGCACGGCGTGCCGTTCACCTCTCAAGAAGATCGTGACCCGCCGGAGACCTGTGGGGCCTGCCAATCCAAGTCGATGTCATCCGGATCATTGATGGGCTCAAACGGCTCCACACGAGCAAAGCCCGCCGGATTTGCAAAGGGCATCTTCTCCCGCGCGCCGACCTCTTGCCACTCCGGAGTCCGCGGGATATCGACGACGTTATAGAGCCACACGTCCGCTACGATCGTTTCGCCGAGCTTCAGATAAGCGTAGGCGGTCTTGCCGTCGTCGTCGAAGACCACGGCGGCGCTAGCGCGTCGTGTCGATATTCCAGCAGTAGCGTCATCGGCGACGGCGCATGTGCTCTAGGTGGTGGTGATTCCCGCCGAACGTGCGGCCTTGGTCAGGGCGGCGCCGAATTCCTTGAATTCGGCCCCGCGACTCGATGTCGTGCGCCACGCCAGGCCGATCTGACGGCCCGCGCCCGAACGGTCGAAGGGCCGCGCCACCAGCTCGCCCGATTTCGGCACGTGCGTCGGCATTGCCATATCCGGCAGCAGCGTCACGCCGAGACCGCCCGCCACCATCTCCACCAGCGTGTTGAGGCTGGCGCCGGCAAAGCCGCCGCTGTCGGCCTGCGGCAGACGGCACGCCGCCAAGGCATGCTCGCGCAGGCAATGGCCCTCGGCGAGCAGCAGCAGGTTGGACTCTTTCAGATCGGACGTCGTCACGGTCTTTTTCTGGGCCAGCGGATCGTCCTTGCGGGTGACCAGATGGAACCCGTCCTTGAACAAGGCGAGGGTCTCGAGGTCGGCCGCGTGGTAGGGCAGGGCCATCAGCACCAGATCGAGCGTGCCGTCCTCCAGTAGTGCCAGCAGGCGCGCGGTCTGATCCTCCGTCAAATAGAGCTGCAGCTTCGGGTAGGCCTTGCGCAAATGAGGCAGGGTCTTGGGCAGCAGATAGGGCGCGATGGTCGGAATGACGCCGAGGCGCAGGCGCCCGCTCAGTGGCTCCTTGCCTTTGGCCGCTAGCTCGGCCAGCTCCTCCGCTTCGCGCAGCACGCGCCTGGCGCGCTGCGCCACCTCAAGGCCAAGCGCCGTGAACACCACAGTGCGGTTGTTGCGCTCCACCAGCTCGGCATCCAGGGTCGTTTCCAGCTCCTTCAGACCGGCGCTCAGGGTCGATTGCGAGACGAAGCAGGACGCGGCGGCCCGGCCGAAATGGCGGTGCTCCTCCAGCGCCACCAGGTAGCGGAGCTGCTTCAAGCTGGGCAAATGCACGATCGAACTCATCGATTAATATAATAGGATTAATTCATTTTACTGCAAATGCGAAATCCCCCATTTTCCGTCGTGGGAGAGCCGTTCAAGGCCAATCCGCAACGACGTTTATTGGAGAGAGAGCATTATGTTGACTGTTGGAGACAAGTTTCCATCCTTCGATCTGAACGCGGTGGTCGATATCGACCCGGCCAAGGCCTTCGAGCGCATCACCGATCAGAGCAACAAGGGCAAGTGGAAGATCGTGTTCTTCTGGCCGAAGGACTTCACCTTCGTGTGCCCGACCGAGATCGCGTCGTTCGGCAAGCTGAACGGCGACTTCAACGACCGCGACGCCGTGGTCTATGGCGTCTCGATCGACAGCGAGTTCGTGCACTTGGCCTGGCGCCAGAACCACGCGGACCTGAAGGACCTGCCGTTCCCGATGCTGGCCGACATCAAGCGCGAACTGAGCGCGGCGCTTGGCATCCTCGACAAGAACGAGGGTGTCGCGATGCGCGCGACCTACATCGTCGATCCGGACGGCATCATCCGCTTCGCGTCGGTGACCGACCTCAACGTCGGCCGCAATACACAGGAAGTCCTGCGCGTGCTCGACGCCCTGCAGACGGATGAGTTGTGCCCCTGCAACTGGCAGAAGGGCCAGGATGTCCTGAAGGCCGCCTAAGCGCGGTTCATCAATCCCGCCGCGGCTCATTTTGATTCCCGGGGCCGCAGCGGCCCTTTTTGAAAGGTGATTTCCATGTCACTCGAATCCCTGAAGTCCTTGCTGCCGGAGTACGCCAAGGACCTGAAGCTGAACCTGTCGAGCCTCGCCGGCGAGACCACGCTCACCCAGCAGCAGCTGGCCGGCACCTTCATCGTGTCGGCGCTGGCCTCGCGCCAGCCGCAGGTGATCGCGGCGATCAACGATGAGTTCGCCGGCAAGCTGGAGCCTGCGGCGCTCAACGCCGCGAAGGCTGCGGCCGCGATCATGGGCATGAACAACATCTACTACCGCTTCACCCATCTGGCGGGCGGTGACTACAAGAAGATGCCGGCACGCCTGCGCATGAACGTGATGGCCAATCCCGGCGTGGAGAAGGCCGATTTCGAGCTGTGGTCGCTTGCCGTGTCGGCGGTGAATGGCTGCGGCATGTGCATCGAGTCTCATGATCATGAGCTGCGCAAGGCGGGCCTGGGTGCGGAGCAGATCCAGGCCGCGGTGCGCATTGCCGCCGTGGTGCACGCGGTTGCCGCTGTGCTCGACGGCGAAGGCGTCGCAGCGCGTCTGGTGGCGGCCGCATAGCAGTCATCGGCGGTCCGCAAACCTGTTACTAAACTCTTGAATCGGCGTGGGAAACCGGCTGCGGCGCAAGTCGCGGCTGGCCCCACGCCTTCTGCTGTTCAGCGCGACTTCACCTGATATAGTGGCGCCGGTTTCGGCCGGGTGCTCTTCCCGGCCTTTCGTCGTCAGGGACATGAAGGGGTCGAGCATGACCAGCAATGCCAGTCTGCACCAGCGCCGCATGGCCGCGGTGCCCCGCGGCGTGGGCAACGCCTACGCGATCTATGCCGAGCGCGCGTCGAACGCCGAGATCGTGGACGTCGAAGGCCGACGTCTGATCGACTTCGCCGGCGGCATCGCGGTGCTCAACACCGGCCATTGCCATCCGAAGGTGGTGGCGGCGGTGAAGGACCAGCTCGACAAGTTCACGCACACCTGCTTCCAGGTGAACCCGTACGAGCAGTATATCCGTCTGGCCGAGCGGCTGAACGATCTGGTGCCGGGAAACTTCCCGAAGAAGACAATCTTCCTCACGACCGGCGCGGAAGCGGTCGAGAACGCGGTCAAGATCGCGCGCGCCTATACCAAGCGCGCGGCGGTCATCGCCTTCTCCGGCGCGTTCCACGGGCGCACGCTGATGGGCATGGCGCTGACCGGCAAGTACCAACCCTACAAGGTGGGCTTCGGTCCGTTCCCGACCGATGTCTATCATGTGCCGTTCCCCGAGACCGGCGAGAAGGACGGCTGGCAGAAATCGCTGAAGGCGCTGGAGACCCTGTTCAAGGCCGATGTCGGGCCGGAGAACGTGGCCGCCATCATTATCGAGCCGGTGCAGGGCGAGGGCGGCTTCAACATCGTTCCGTTCGAGCTGCTGCGGGCGCTGCGCGAGATCTGCAACAAGCACGGCATTGTCCTGATCGCCGACGAGATCCAGACCGGCTTCGCGCGCACAGGGAAGATGTTTGCGATCGAGCATTCCGGCATCGCGCCCGACCTCATCACCATGGCGAAGAGTCTGGCCGGCGGCTTCCCGCTCTCGGCCGTCACCGGCAAGGCTGAGATCATGGACGCGCCGGCGGCCGGCGGTCTCGGCGGCACCTATGGCGGCTCGCCGGTCGGCTGCGCCGCGGCCAACGCCGTGCTCGACGTGATGGAAGAGGAGAAGCTGGTCGAGCGCGCTAACGTCATCGGCAAGCGCATGATCGAGCGCCTGACAGAAATGAAGAGGCGCAACTCCTTCGGCAACCGCATCGGTGATATCCGCGGCCTCGGCGCCATGGTGGCGTGCGAGCTCGTCACCAAGGATGGCACCCCGGACGCGGACCTGACCAAGCAGGTTGTGAACAAGGCCGGCGAGAACGGCCTGGTGCTGCTCTCCTGCGGCGTCAATGCCAATGTGCTGCGTTTCCTGATGCCGCTCACGGCGCCGGACGCCATCATCGAGGAAGGCTTCGACATTCTCGAGAAGACCATCGGGCAGGTGCTGGAGGCTTCGGCCAAGGCGGCCTGACGCTCGCTGCGTTCGAAGAGATCGAAGGGGCCGCGGGGGTTTCGCGGCCTCTTTTTCGTTTCGGGCGACGGCCGGTTGAAAGCGGCGCAGCGAAGCTGACCGCGACCGCACATATGCAGGCGAGGCGGATTGTCGCATCTCGAACGTCCGATCATCGTGCAGGGGACGATCGCCGCGATGAAACGGCCGCGAAATTGATACCTGCGATTTAAGTCTTTCGGCATATGCGCGGCGCGTTTCATACATAGTCTCGAGCGAGATTCAAAATATCATCGCTGTTCACGGCATCCTCACTTCTTTGTTTCGTACAAATCACACGCCAGCTGTCAGTCTCCGGCCCAAACCAAGAAACCACGCAACACAGGCCGGGGCTCGCGTCCCACATCAGGCGTGTCACGCAAGACATCTGTCGGTTCGTCGACCGATGGAGCGTCCTTGATTTGCCTCGGCCGCAACACAACTGGACTTCGAGTAATGGTCGATGGCGTCGCCACAAAGAACTCTCTTCATCGTCACACGAGCACCCTACGTGCGAGATCGGATGCACCTACTGCCCTGTTGCACGGTGCGCTCATCATCAGCCTGGTCATCAGCCTGCTCACCGGCTTCCAAATTGCGTCGGACGCGATCGATTCCACGTGGGCGCGTGCCCTGGATGCTCTCTGGCTCCAGGGATCGGTGAGCCACTGGCACGTATGGGCAGCATATGCATTGTCGCTGATAGCGGTGGCGTATGTGATGTTTCTCATCCGGGCGCGCTTGCAGGCGCGCATTGCAGTCGACGCGGCGCGGCTGAAAGCAATTGCCAACGCCGACCGGCGTGCGCGATGGCAGGCTGTTAACGTCGTCCTCTACTGGATGGCCTTCGTTCTGATTGGTGTCGCCGCGACCACGGGCACCCTGCTGTATCTCGACTCCGCGTTGCTTGCGCATGACCTGGTCACCACCATTCACCGCGCTGCCGCGTGGGGCATCGTGCTCTATGCGGTCGCCCACATTGCTTTGCAGCTGGTGATGGGAGGAGTTCGCCAACTGCTGAAGATCCTGACGCCGCGGCTGACCTATGTGGCAGCGGGAGGAATCGCCTTGGCGACGGGAGCCGGCGGTGCAGCCGCGCTCGTCGCCCTGGACAGGAGCACTCCTCAGACATTGAAGCTCGTGCGGGTCGAAACGGCGCCTACGATCGATGGCCAGGTAGCGGACGATGCCTGGAAGGCTCTCGAAGCTGTTGAAGTGCATACGGTCCGGGGCATCAACTTCCCCAACGGCGAGGCCGATGTGCGTGTGCGCGCGGTCCACGATGGGCTCTATGCCTACTTTCTGTTCGAATGGCCTGATACCACCCGCAGCCAGAAGCACCTGCCTCTGGTAAAGACGGCCGAGGGTTGGAAGGTCCTGGAACGCCGCTACGGCATTCAGGACGAGAACGACTACTATGAGGACAAGTTCGGCGTCATGCTATCCGGCTCGCCGGAGATCGCCGGCGGTGGCAGTTCGCACCTTGGCAAACAGCCGCTCGCCGGCAAGCCTGGCCCGGCGCATGAACGCGGCCTGCACTTCACGTCGGACAGTTCCATCGTCGACGTTTGGCACTGGAAGAGCGTGCGCACCGGCCCGCTCGGGCAGCTGGATGATAACTATTTCGGCCCAGCAATGGAGCCGGAGGAGGGCAAGCGCTATACCGGCGGGTACACCCAGGATCCAAAGACCGCCGGTGGCTTCATCCAGAACTGGGAAAAGCTCGGGAACGGGCTCGTCCAGCCGCTGCACTTGCCGAAGGAACCGGCGCAGATCGCCGATCTTCAGAAAGGCGATCTCGAACCGGGCGTCAGCGATCTCGGCCGATGGTTCATGAACCTGTCCGACACGGTGCCCTATTCGCAGGAGGCCGATACTTATCCGGTCGGTACCGTGTTGCCGTCGGTGGTCACCGAGAAGCCATTCGAGGGCGATCGTGGCGATGTGCGCGGTATCGGGACATGGCGGGATGGCTGGTGGCATCTCGAGGTGGTCCGCCGCCTCGATACCGGATCGAAGTTCGACAAGGCGATCACGAGTGAAACCTATCTGTGGGTCGTGGCGTTTGATCATGCACAGACGCGGCACACACAGCATCTTCATCCGCTCACGCTGGAGCTGGAGTAGATGTCGATGCACACCATCACCATCGAACAGGTCGGAACTCAACTTCCCGCGCGCAGGGGGACCATCCTCGATGCCGCCTTGGCTGCGGGCGTGCCCTTTCCGCACAGCTGCCGCGTCGGTGAATGCGGCGCCTGCAAGTCGCGTCTGATAGCCGGCGAAGTGCGTTCGGAGCCACCGGCAGATCCCGCGATCCTGACGCCGTCCGAGCGGGCCGAGCGCGTCATACTGCCGTGTCGGAGCTGGCCGAAGAGCGATGTGACCATAGCTTGGCTCGCCGACGTGGAGGTCCCCGCACTTGTGCCTGTCCGCCGCGCGAGCGCCGTGGTCGTCGGACTGGAAGATTCGACCCACGACATACGGCGGCTGTTTCTTGAAGTGAGCGATGGTCCTTTGACGTTTGAAGCCGGGCAGTACTGCCTGCTGCACTTTGGAGATCTGCCGGGCCGCAGCTACAGCATGGCGAATCGGCCCGACGAGCCGGTGCTGGAGTTCCATGTTCGTCGCAGGCCGGAAGGCCTGGCCAGCCGGTACATCGCCGAGCAGTTGCGGCTTGGCGACGCCATCGGCCTTGAAGGACCGTTCGGCACCGCCACCCTCCGGCAAACGCATACCGGCCCGATGATCGTTGCGGCGGGCGGATCCGGCCTTGCTCCCATCCGGTCAATTATACGTACGGCGCTGGCTCGCGGATCAGATCGGATGATCCACTGCTACTTCGGTGTGCGCGACGAGCGGGACGTCTACTGCGAGCCAGAGCTTCGCGCCCTTGCCGCCGCGCATCCGAACTTCCGGCTCGAAATTGTGCTCTCCGAGGCGCGCCGCACCGGCGGAAGACGGAGCGGCCTCGTGCATGAGGCGATCGCCGAAGACTTTTCCCACTTCGATGGCACAAAGCTCTACGTTGCGGGGCCGCCGCCCATGGTCGATGCAGTGACCGCTGTTGCAACGTCGCGCGGTGTTGAGATGCGAGACATCCACGCCGACTCTTTCACTGCGGCGCCTCCACCAGACCGCAATCGCTCACTGTTGGCGCGGATGCGCGGCCTGTTCAAACGCAGATGAAATCAGACGGCACGATGCGGAACGGCAAGGGCCCCGCAGATCATTCCGCGGCCCCTTGCGATTCGATCGATGCGAGGAAAAGGCGAGTTACCTGACCTTCCGCTTTAGTACTACCTAGATCAGGGCGCTCACGCTGCCGCTGTTCTTGCTGATGACGGAGGCAAATTCCTGGCCGTGCGCGTCGGTGAGGCTGAGGCCATCGACTTTCACGTCGGCGATCTTGTAGCTGCCGTCGGCCTGCTCGATGGGTTTGTTGTCTGGGCGGAAAGCATCGCCGGCGGGCTGCTGATCGCCGCCGCGGGCTACTTCTCTTACCAGGCCGCCGTCTATGCCGGCTGGCTGTCGCCATAGTCCGCCGTTCACCGGCGAACTGCGCACTTCGAACCGCTTGATCGAGAGACCCGGCACAAGAGGCCGAAGGCGGCAGATCCGTGGCTTCTGCATTCAGCGAAATGTAGGGTGACATTCCATTCCGCTCGCCGCCGGTTCGTACTCGAACCCATACTCCCGAATAGCCATGCTTTTGCATGGTGACGAACCGTGCGGTTTTAACACGGCATTAAGCAGCACATCGAAATATCTTACCCTGTGCGCGACCTGAGCAACTTCGAGCGCCATGGCGAAGCTGCGCGGCATCACGTCAAAAAAATCCTTGTGGGAGCACTCATCATGCACATTTCCATTCGGCGGCTCTGCGTCGGCATCGTCGCATTGAACGTCGTTGCCGCGGCTTCTCTGGCCGTTTCTTGGACACTTTACTCGGAGCAACAGCAGAAGGTCGCGGAGGCGCAGCGGAGCAGATACGAATCCTATCTGCTGGCCGACGAGTTGCGTCAAAGCTCCGACGATCTAACGCGCCTCGCGCGTACTTACGTGGTAACGGGCGACCCTGGCTACGAAGAGCAATATCTCGATGTCGTCGCCATTCGCGGCGGCGACAAGCCACGACCGATGCAGTATAGCCGCATCTACTGGGACTTCGTGGCGGCCGGTCAGAAAGCGCCGCGCCCGAGCGGCTCTGCGGTGGCACTGCTTGACCTGATGCGCCAAGCCGGGTTCACCGACCAGGAACTCGCGAAGCTGGACGAGGCGAAGAAGAGGTCGGACGGGCTCATCAACCTCGAAGTCCAGGCGATGAACGCGGTCAAAGGCTTGTTCGCGGATGCCCAGGGCAACTACTCCATCAAACGAGAGCCCGATTTCGAGCTGGCGCGGAACCTCCTGCATTCGGCGCAATACCATACCTTCAAGGCCGAGATTATGAAGCCGATCGACCAGTTCTTCGTGCTCCTGGACGAACGCACTGCCGGCACGATTGCGCAGGAAGAAGCAATCGCCGATCATTATAGGCTCGGCTTCCAGGCAGCGCTGGCGCTGCTGATCGCGGTGGTTGCTGCAACCGCCTTCATCATCTTTGCCCGCGTGCTGCGCCCGCTGGATCGGCAGCGGCAGGCAATGGCGGCGCTCACGCGCCAGGAGCTTTCGATCGAGATCCCCGATCGCGAGCGCGAAGACGAGATCGGCGAGATGTCGCGCGCCGTGGAGATGTTCAAGGCCAATCTCATCGAGACCGACAGACTGCAGAGCGAACAGAGCCGCATCAGTGCGGAGCGCGAGGCGCGGTCGAAGACGATGGATGGCCTGGTCCGGCAGTTCGACGCGAAGATCGAGAGTGTGCTTGCGACGCTCACTCAATCGGTGGGAGACATGCGCGCCACGGCCAGCAACATGAGTGCGATCGCGGAAGACACGTCAAAGCGCATCCAGATGGTCGCCAACGCTTCGCGCGACGCCTCGGGCAATGTGCAGACCGTCGCTGCGGCGGGCGATGAGCTGAGCGCCTCGATCGCGGAGATCAGCCGGCAAGTCAGCCAGTCGAACGCGGTCACGAACGAAGCCGCGGTCACGGCCGAGCAGACCGATGGCCAGGTGCAGAGCCTCGTTCAGGCAGTGGAGAAGATCGGCGACGTCGTGCGGCTCATCAGCGATATCGCGGGACAGACCAATCTGCTGGCGCTCAACGCAACGATCGAAGCGGCCCGCGCCGGCGAGGCGGGGAAAGGGTTCGCGGTCGTCGCCTCCGAGGTCAAGTCCCTTGCCAACCAGACGGCACGCGCGACCGAGGAGATCAGTGGGCAGATCGGGGAGATCCAATCCGCGACTGAGAGATCCGTACAGTCGATCCGCGCCATCATCGAAGTGATCCGCCGGATCGACGAAGCCTCGAGCGCCATCGCGGCCGCAATAGAAGAGCAGGGCGCAGCCACGCAGGAAATATCCCGCAACGTGCAGCAGGCGGCGGTCAGCACCCAGGATGCGGCGCAGAATGTGGAGGGCGTCACCGGCGCCGCGAGCCGCACCGGTGCGGCGGCCTCGGACGTCGGGTCGGCGGCAGAAAAGGTCTCGGCCCAGGTGACGCAGCTGCGCAGCGAGGTCGCCGGCTTTCTCCAGAAAGTGCGCACAGCCTGATCTCGATCGGACCAGAGAGGCCCCATGAAAGCAAGAAGGCCGCGGAGCAATCCGCGGCCTTTTTCAGCTCAGCGGCTGCAAGCAACGCTACCGCACCTTCTGCTTCAGCACGTCGATCAGGGCGCTGACGCTGCCGCCGTGCTTGCTGATGACGGAGGCGAATTCCTGGCGGTGGGTGTCGGCGAGGCTGAGGCCCTCAACCTTGACGTCGGCGATCTTGTAGCTACCGTCGGCCTGCTCGACGGTCCAGTCGACCCGCGCAGGGTCGCCGCTCGGCAGCTTGACGGTCGAGAACACGACCGACCGGCCGTCGCCTTCGTCGCGCACCCGGCCGATATCCATCTGATGGCCGGTATAGGTCGCGAAGCGTTTGCCATAGGCCAGTGCCAGAAAGTCCGTCAGGACCGCCGTGAACTCGCTCTGCTCCTCCGGCGTCGCCTTTCGCCAATAGGCGCCCAGCATGTAGCGGGCGATGGAAGGCATGTCGAAATATTGCTCCAGCAGCGGCTTCAGCTTGGCCGCGCGTTGCTTGTCGGTCTCCTGGGCAGCAGGCGCCATCTCGGTAATGGCCTTGCTGCTGACTTCCTCGATGAAGGAAGTTGGATCGGCGGAAGCCTGCGCGGCGGGCGCGAGGCTCCATCCAGACAGCGCCAGTCCGGCGGCAATGAGCAGCCGGCGGCTCGACGTCAATGTAAGCATGACTACTCCGCTACGGTGACTTGTTCGTCCGACTGCGCGGCCTTGAAATCCACCGGCGCGTCGCCGTCTTCCGGAATCATCTCGTCGGTAATCATCTTGATCTGCGAGGCCTGCTGCTCGCTCTCGCCATTACGGATCAAGTCATTCCGTTGCTGGCGATAGAGGCTGCGGACTGTCGCATAGAAGTCGACCGAGCCCTTCTTGAGCTCATCGATCGCTTCCAGATTGCGCGCACGCGTGTCGACCGCCTCGAGCCCGGCGCGCGCCGTATTGATTTCCGTCACATTGTAAGCGTAGCCTACCCAGGTCAAAGGATCGAGCGCGTAATCGACGATGCGACCCGAATAGTCGCGCGGGTTGCCGGGGCCGATAACCGGCAGATGCAGATAGGGCCCTTCACCGGCGCCGTACACGGCCAGGGTCTGGCCGAAATCTTCCTCGTGATAATTCATGTCCATCATGCTCGCCACGTCGACGATGCCGCCGACGCCGATGGTCGAGTTGATGAAGAAGCGCGCAACCGTCGTGCCCGCGCGGCTCCATTCGCCCTGGAATAGATCATTCGCCAAGATGACCGGCGACTTCAGGTTGCGCAGGAAGTTGCGCACGCCATCCTCGGCCGGGTCTGGCAGGGCGGTGTGGTACCAGCCGGCGAACGGCTTCAACAGGATCTCGTCGAGGAACTGGTTGACCTCGAAGAAATAGCGGTTCATCGGCTCGAGGGGATCGTTCGCCTCCTGGTAGGCTTGGACCGCGGCCTCGTCGGCGGGGTCTGGCTTGGTCGCGCAACCGGTCGCGAGCACGGAGAGGCCAAGCGTCGCCGCGATCAGCGTTACGCGAAATTTCGAGTTCTTGTGCAGCATCATTCGATCAACCTTCTGTCGGCAGTCGGCCCTTGTGTTGGCCGGGCCCTTCTCGAGCCTTTCCACCGCCCCCGATCCGGCGGCATCCCTGCCGCCGAAACCCCATCATTCGAGACGCTGGCAATCGCACACGTGGCCGGATCGTCACACAGCGCAAGTTAACTGTTCGTAACTCAACGCCGGCAAAAAGCTCCGCCATGGCTGGATTATCGCGCCCCGGCGATGAGTTAGCATAGGCGTCGGCATTAAGCCATAGTCCGCCAGCAGCGGTTGCGAGAGCCGGAGAGCTACCTGTGGCAAAAATAGCGCAGCGTTCCATCAACCATGTTTTGATACCGACTTTGAAACGGCGGAATCCGACGATTCTCACCGCCGGCGCGTGATCCGCCTCGCGCCACAGCTGTAGGGACGGTCGGTCCGCCGTCCGCTCACAGGCACGTGAAGGATGGCGCCGGCTGCGCGGCGACCGAATCGAGCGTCAGAGAGTCTTTTCCGCGTGATGGCAGGCCACCATCCGGCCGGCGAAGGATCGCAGCTCCGGGCGCTCGATGCCGCAGACCTCGGTTGCGAACGGGCAGCGCCGGTGGAAGGCGCAGCCGGGCGGCGGGTCGATCGGCGAGGGCAGCTCGCCTTTCACCGTCAGCCGCTTGGAGCGTGCCTTGGGGTCGACCGACGGCGTCGCGGCGAGCAGAGCCTGGGTGTAGGGGTGGCGCGGCTCGGCAAAGATCACCTGCTTCGGGCCCTGTTCCACCGGGCGGCCGAGATACATCACCATCAGCTCATCCGCGATGTGCCGCACGACGCTTAGATCATGCGAGATGAAAAGGTAGGCGAGGTTGAACTCCGCCTGCAGATCCATCAACAGATTCAGGACCTGCGCGCGGATCGAGACGTCGAGCGCGGAGACCGGCTCGTCCGCCACCACGATCTTGGGATTGAGGATGAGCGCGCGCGCGATCGCGATGCGCTGGCGCTGACCACCGGAGAACATGTGTGGGTAGCGGGTGTAGAATTCCGGCCGCAGGCCCACGCGCGCCATCATCGCGCGCGCAATTTCCATCCGCTCCTTGCCGGACTTGTCGGTATTGATCTCCAGCGGCTCGCTCAGGATCTGGCCGACCTGCTTGCGCGGGTTGAGCGAGCCATAGGGATCCTGGAACACCATCTGCACCTTCGGGCGCAGAACATGCAGCTGCTGCTTGTCCGCGTCCACGATGTCAGTGCCGTCGATCATGAGATGCCCGGCAGTCGGCCGTTCGATCATGGTGATCATGCGGGCTAGGGTGGACTTGCCGCAGCCGGATTCTCCCACCACCGCCAACGTGCGGCCGGCGGTCAGCGAAAAGCTCGCGCCGGCCACCGCTTTCAGCGTCGCAGCCTGCCTCAACCAGCCGCGTCCGATCCGGTAGTGGCGCTGCAAGTCCCGCGCTTCCAGAACCGGCTTGGTCGCGGTGTCAGGCGCTAGGGTTGCGGCGGCAACCGCGCTCATGACACATCTCCGCGGATCGGGAAATGACAACGCACGCGCGCGCCGAGCTTGGGCTCCAGCAGCGGCTGCTCGATCCGGCAGCGTTCTTGCGCGAAGTTGCAGCGCGGGTTGAAGACGCAGCCGCTGGGCCGGTCGGCGATGCCGGGCACTACGCCGGGAATGGTGTTGAGCCGCTTCTCAAGGGCGCGCTCGGGTAGCGCCTCGAGCAGGGCTGCGGTGTAGGGATGGCGCGGCTGCTCGAACAATCGTTCGGCCGGCTGCTCCTCCACCTGCTGGCTGGCATACATCACCATCACACGCTGCGCCGTCTCTGCCACCACGCCCATGTCGTGCGTGATCAGGACCATGGCCATGTTGCGCTCCCGGCTCAGCGAGACCAGGAGATCCAGGATCTGCGCCTGGATGGTGACATCGAGGGCGGTGGTCGGCTCGTCGGCGATCAGCAGCTTTGGATTGCAGGCGATCGCCATCGCGATCATCACGCGCTGGCACATGCCCCCGGACAGCTGATGCGGGAAACTATCGAGCCGCGACGCAGCGGCGGGGATGCCGACCTGCTCCAGCAGTTCAATGGTGCGCCGCCTGCGTTCACGGCGCGAGCCGCCCTCATGGACTGCGAGCGTCTCCATGATCTGATAGCCGACTGAGAAGGACGGATTGAGGCTGGTCATCGGCTCCTGGAAGATCATGGCGATATCCTTGCCGACGATCTTGCGCCGATCACTATCAGACAGCGACATCAGATCGATGCCGTCGAAGCGCATGACGTCGGCCGTCACCTTGCCCGGCCAGGCGATGAGGCCCATGACCGCCAGCATGGTGACGCTCTTGCCGGATCCGGATTCGCCGACCACGCCCAGCAGTTCGCCCGGTTCGAGAGTCAGGTCGACCCCGTCCACTGCACGGAACGGGCCCCGATGAGTCTGGAATTCGACCGCGAGGTTGCGGATCTCGAGCAGGGGCATATCGGTCAGCGCTTCAGCTTGGGGTCGAGCGCATCGCGCAACCCGTCGCCCAGGAGATTGAAGGCCAGCACGGTGATGAGGATCGCCAGGCCCGGGAGCGTCACGACCCAAGGCATGGAGCGGATCAGGCTCCGTGCATCAGCCAGCATGGTGCCCCATTCCGGCGTCGGCGCCTGCGCACCGTAGCCGAGAAAGCCGAGCGCGGCGGCGTCCAGAATGGCGGTGGAGAAGCTCAAGGTTGCCTGGACGATCAGCGGCGCCAGGCAGTTCGGCAGCACGGTGTTCAGCATCAAGCGCAGTGTTCCCGCCCCGGCCACGCGCGAGGCGGTCACATAATCCTTTGGCAGTTCGGTCAGCACCGCAGCGCGGGCCAGGCGCGCATAGTGCGGTATGTACGTAATGGCGACCGCGATCATGGCGTTCAAGAGGCCGGAGCCCAGAATCGCGACGATCGCCAGGGCGAGCAGCAGGCTCGGGACCGACAGAATGATATCCATCGCCCGCATGATCAGGATGTCGATTGTGCCCCGGAAAAAGCCGGACAGCAGGCCGAACAGGATCCCCGCCGCCAGCGAAATCGTCACGACGATGCTGCCGATGAACAGCGAATAGCGCGATCCATGGATCAGGCGCGACCACAGATCGCGTCCGACCGCATCGGTGCCGAGAATGAAACGTGGATCGCTGCCCTCCCGCCATGCCGGCGGGCAGACCTCGACGACGCATTCCTTGAACACTTGGGCGTAGTGATAGGGCGCGATGATGTCGGCAAAAACAGCCGCAATCACCAGCAGGACAATGACGATGAGGCCGGCCATTGCGCCCTTGTTCGCCTTGAGCGACAGCCAGACCTCGCGGCTGGGCGAAATCGGGCGGCTGACGGGCTCTGCGGCTGGGAGCGTAATATCGGTCATGGAGCGCTCCTATCGCCGGTGCCGGATGCGCGGATTGAGCAGCCCATAGAGCAGGTCCACCGCCAGATTGACAGTCATCACCAGGGCCGCAATCACCAGGACGCCGCCCTGCAGGGCAGGGTAGTCGCGGCGACCGATCGATTCCACCAGCCACTTGCCGATGCCGGGCCAGGAGAACACTGTTTCGGTCAGGATGGCGCCGCCCATCAGCGTGCCGACCTGCAGGCCGATCACGGTCACCACCGGAACCAGCGCATTGCGCAAGGCATGGACCGCAACCACGCGGATGGAGCCAAGCCCTTTGGCGCGCGCGGTGCGGATGTAGTCCTCGCCCAGCACCTCGAGCATGGCGGAGCGCGTCATGCGCGCGATCACGGCCAGCGGCACTGTACCAAGCACAACTGTCGGCAGAATCAGATGGTGGAGGGCGTCGAGGAACGAGCCCTCATTCATTGGATCGTCCGACAGCAACGTGTCGATCAGCATGAAACCGGTGACCTGGTCGACAAAATAGTCGTCGGACAGCCGCTTGGCGACCGGGGTCCAGCCGAGATCGACGGAGAACAGCAGGATCAGCAGCAGGCCCCACCAGAAGATGGGCATGGAATAGCCGGTGAGGCTGAGTCCCATGACGGTATGGTCGAAGGCGGAACCACGCCTGACTGCGGCGATCACGCCAAGGGGCAATCCAATGCTCGCGGCGAACAGAATGGCAAAGAAGGCAAGCTCGAGCGTCGCGGGGAACAAGGTCAGGAACTCCACCATCACCGGTTTTTTGGTGATGATGGAAATGCCGAGATCGCCCTGCAGAACGCCGCCTACGTAATCGAAGAACTGCACATGGAGCGGCCGGTCGAGGCCCATCTCATGCAGCAAGGCGAGGCGCCGCTCTTCCGTGATGCCGCGCTCGCCCACCCGCACCTGGACCGGATCGCCGGGCACCAGGCGGATGAGGATGAAGGTCAGCAGGATGATGCCGAGGAAGGTCGGGATCACCAGGCCGACGCGGGTCAGGACAAATCGAAGCATTGCTGCAGCATGCGCCAAAGAGGAGGGCGGGGAAAGCGCGCTTTCCCCGCCCCAGAGGACAACCCTTGCGACTACTCTTCGATGTCGACGCCTTCGAAGATGTGCGTGCCGAGCGGGTGGACCTTATAGCCCTTCACCTTCTTGCTCATCGGCATGTGCACGACCGAATGCGCGATCGGCACCCACGGTGCTTCCTCGTGGAAGATCGCCTGGGCTTTTTCGTAGAGCTCAGTACGCTTCTCCACGTCCGAGATCTGTTTCGCCTGGTCGATGAGGGCGCTGAACTCCTCGTTGCACCACTTGGCGATGTTGGAACCGCCTTCGCGGGCGGAGGTGCAGGACAGCAGCACGCCCAGGAAGTTGTCCGGATCGCCGTTGTCGCCGGTCCAGCCGAGCATGCCGGTCATGTGCTCGCCACCCTGTACGCGCTTGCGGTACTCGCCCCATTCGAAGGTCTTGAGCTCGGCGGTGACGCCGATCTTCGCGAGGTCCGCCTGCATCAGCTCGGCCATCTTCTTGGCGTCCGGATTGTACGGGCGCTGCACCGGCATGTACCAGAGGTCGGTCTTGAGGTTGCTGGCGCCGGCTTGCGCCAGAAGCTCCTTGGCCTTCTCCGGATCGTACGGATAAGGCTGGACCGAATCATCGTACGACCAGATCGTCGGCGGGATCGGGTTCTTCGCGGCCTTGCCGGCGCCCTTGTAGACCGCCGCCAGAATCGCTTCCTTGTCGAGCGCCATGTTGAAGGCCTGGCGCACGAGCTTGTTGTCGAACGGCGGCTTCTTCACGTTCATCGCGAGATAGCCGACGTTCAGGCCCTCCTGCTCCAGCACCTGGAGATTCGGGTTCGACTTGAGCTTCGCGATGTTCGCCGGGTTCGGATAGGGGATGACGTCGCATTCACCCGCCTCAAGACGCGCCTCGCGCGTCGCCTGGTCCGGCGTGATGGAGAAGACCAGACGGTCGATCGGCTGCTTGCCGCGGAAGTAGTTGACGTTCGCGTTGTAGATGATGCGGTCGTCCTTGCGGTAGTTCGCCCAGATGAAGGGGCCGGTGCCGATCGGCTCCTGATCGACCTTCTCCGGCGTGCCCGCCTTCATCATCGCATCCATGTATTCCTTCGAATGGATGGCGGCGAAGTCCATCGCCAGGTTGGCGACGAAGGGCGATTCCGGCTGCGCCAGCTTCATCCTGACGGTGTAATCGTCGACCTTCTCGACCGCAGTCAGCAGGTCAGGCATGCCCATGTCGTTGAAGTAGTCATACTCGCCGCCGGAGACCGGATGATACGGGTCGTCCTTCTTCCACATGCGATTGAATGTGGCGACCACGTCATCGGCATTGAAGTCACGGGTCGGCGAGAAGCCGCCGCGCGCATGGAATTTCACGCCCTTCCGCAGATTGAACGTGTAGGTAAGTCCGTCGTCAGACACGTCCCAGGATTCGGCGAGGCCCGGCTGCAATTTGGTGGTGCCGGGAATGAACTCCACCAGCTTGTTGAAAACCGGATAAGCTGTATCAAAGCTGGTGCCGGTCGTGTTGATCTGCGGATTGAAATTCTCCGGGCTACCTTCGGAGCAATAGACCAGGGTCTTGGCAGACGCGGCGTTCGCGAAGCCAAACGCGAGCGCGGCCGCTGCAACGGCCCCCAAAAGTCGACGTTTCATTGTTTCAGTCTCCCATTAGAAGGTCGGACAGCCTTGATCTTGTTTGCATTTCCCGGCTGCCTTGGGCGAAACCTAGGACCGTTGCACAAGCGGAGTCAACGGCTAGGTCATAATCTTGCCACTATCGCGACACCGTGATGGCCCAGGTGCAGTGCGGCAGGTCAGTCTGCCGGGAGGGCCGTCGTTCCGCAGGTCGCGATTACCTTTTCATGGCTTTGGCTGCAGCTTCCTTGGGCTGTGTCGGCGCTGCGCTTGACCGGTCGATAAGCGCCCCGGCATGTTGCGGCGCACTTTATATCGTTTCACTGCCGCCCGAGGAGCCTCATGTCCATTCCCGCCCCCTTCGTCTGGAGCGATCTCAAGGTGCTGCCGGAGTGGGTGGACGAGAACAACCACATGAACGTGGCCTTTTACCTCAAGGCCTTCGACGATGCGTTCTATGGCGTCTACCGCGCCTGGGGCATGGATTTCGCGGAGGTGCAGGCGCGGGGCTTCACCACCTTCGCGGCGGAGAACCACATCACCTACCAGGGCGAGCTTTTCCTGGGGGATAGCTTCTCGGTCGAGACCATGCTGCTAGATTTCGACCGCAAGCGCATCCGCTGGTTCAACACCATGCGCAAGGCGGACAGCAGCATCGCCGCGACCTGCGAATGGCTGCTGCTGTTCGTGAACTTCCACGAACGCCGGGTCGCCTCCATGCCGGACGAGTTCTTCGACCGGCTGGCGGAGATCAAGCAGGAGCACGACAAGCTGCCCCGCCCGCCCGAAGCGGGGCATGGAATCGCGATCCGCAACAAGCGGCGGACTTAGCAACGCCTCTCGTGCCAACTACTCAGTTGTCGCCCCGGCCTTGAGCGGGTGACAGTCGTGCGAGTATCGGATGAGGTGGACAGAGGGCTTCATCAACGCTCCCACCCGTCCTCGAACGGATAGCGGCGCGCCCAGAAATCCTTGAGCCGCGGGTCGGCGTCGACGCGGCGCACGATCTCGGTCATCTTGGGCGCGGTCCTGTAGAAGCGTGTGCGCCACGGGCCGAAGCGCGAGATCACCGTCACGTAGAGATCGAGCACCGAAAGCTCGTCGCCGAGGATGTAGCGGCCGGGATTGATCTGCCGGTCCATGTTGGCCCAGCAGTCCGCGATGCGGTCGTGCACGCGGCCGATGACACGCGGCGTGTCCTCCTTGCTGGCGGCGATGCGCATCGGATCGCCCTTGATCCAGAACAGGGAATAGATCGAAGAAGAGACATAGGCCATCCAGCGCAGGTATTGCGCGCGCTTGGGATCGCCGATCGGCGGCGCCAGCCGCGCCTCCGGATGCTGGTCGGCGAGATCGATCAGGATCGCCGCGCTCTCGGTCATGATCTCGCCCGACGGGAAGACCAAGGCCGGAACCTGGCGCAACGGATTCACGGCTTCGACGCGCTTGCGCGCGGCTTCGTCCTGCCAGGTGACCGCTTCGATGATTTCGTACGGAATGTTGAGCAGGGTCAGCGTCGCCTCGACCGGAATCGAGCCCGAGCCGACCGCCCCGAATATCTTGAGCATGACGAAATCCTAGTCGCTCAGCATCAATCCGGTCGGATTCGGCAGCAGCTTGTCGCCGACGATCATGGCGACCAAATCGCCCGCGCCCACCGCTTTCATGGCACGGATCGACAGAATCGGTCCGTCGGCCTGGCAGCGCAATTCGATGCGCGCCTTCTTCGGATCGTCGGCCAGCGGATCTACGATCTCGGCAATCACCTCGCCGGCCTTCACCACGTCGCCTTCGCGCTTGCGATAGGCGATGATGCCGGCCCTGGGCGTCCGCAAGATCTCGCAGGCATCGAGATGGGTGACCTTGCCCTTCAGCTCCGGCAGCGGTCCCGGATCTCCGGCGATCAGGCCGCGGCGCTGCAGGAAGCGGAACAAGGCACGCGCATCCTGGCTAGCGATCTCATCATAGACGTCGGCCCGGCCGCGGAACTCGACCGTCGAGGTCAGGACCGGCGCCGGCACGGGATAGTCCGGCCCGACTTCTTTCTGCAGCCGATACCATGGCAGGAAGAGGCTCTCGTCGAACGAGGCCGCGCCGGAATCATCGCACAGCAATACGGCGCGTGCGCCGACCTCGGCGGCCAGGTCCCGCGCCTGCGGCCAGAACACATGGGTGGTGTAGATGTGCATCAGCGCGATGTCGTCGCAATGGAGGTCGAGCACGATGTCCGAATCGTAGGCGAGGCGCATCAGCTCGCGCCGCAACTTCGCATTCTCTCCCACGGCATAGATCTGGTCGACGATCTCGCCCATCGCCTGGCGCACGATCGCGACATTGGCGTCCGGATCCTTGCCCAGCTTGCCTTTGACCTTGGCGGCAAGGCCTTGGGAGAGGTCGGGCCAGCGGCGGTTGAAATTGATGCCGCTGCGGAGGTCGTAGCGGCCGGCGAAGGTCGTGTTGATGACCTGGCCGGCGCCCACCGGATTGGCGACCGGCACCACGATGATCTCGCCCTTGATCTCGCCGCGCGCATCCGCGTCGTCCAGCAGCCTGATGAGGTGGTGCGCGGCCAGCATGCCCGGAATCTCGTCGGCGTGCAGCGAGGCCTGCAGATAGGCCTTGGGCCGCGCACCGGCTTTGCCATAGCGATGGGCTTTGACGAAGCGCTCGGTGCCCGGACTCATCGAATCCAGCTCGATGCGCTGAATGAACTTGCTCATGGAAACTCTTTTGAACGACAAAGTCGGGCGAATTACGCCTTGGCCCGCTGCAAAGAGTCAAGCTGGGCTCATCGCGCCGAGCGACGGCGCGGTTCACACTTTGTCCGCACGCAGAAAGCTGTGCACTTCGTCAATGAATCGCGGCCAGGCGGGCTCTTGCTCCAGGATCACGTGATTCCGGCTCTCGAGCGGCAGGAATCGCGCACCGGGAATCGATGTCGCCAGTACTCGCCCCGCCTCGAACGGAACGGCTGCATCGTTCCGGCTATGCAGCACCAGCGTTGGCATGGTCACCTGTGGTAGCAGATGCGTCACGTCGATGTTGCCGAGATCAGTCATGAGCCGTGCCGCATTCTCGGGCGACGTCGAAATCCGCTGCAGGTCGTTCCACCAGCGCCATTGCTCGAGGCTGCCCTCGGGGATGTACCAGGACGCGAAGATCTGCCGGAAGGCGGGATTGTCCTGACCCCAGCCCTCCCGCACCAGCGTCAGCATCGCCTCGCGCCGCGCGATTTCGGACGGGTTGCCGCGTGCCCGCCAGCCCTTGGCATAGCCGCCATGCAACACCATGCGTGTCACGCGCTCCGGATGCCGGACCGCATAGCTGATGGCGACCGCGCAGCCCTGTGAAATCCCAAGCAGCGGAAACCGATCGAGGCCGGCGGCATCGACCACGGTCTCGAGATCGCACACCAACGCTTCGATCGAGAAGTCATCCACCTTCCAATCGGAGAGGCCGTTGCCGCGCTCGTCATAACGGATCAAGCGGAAGTCGCCGGTGAGCCCGTGCAGCAGATGGCGCCAGACAGGACTTTGCCAATCGAACTCTAGATGGTTCAGCCAGTTCGCGGTCTTGACCAGCGGCGGCCCCTCGCCGGCGGTGGCAAACGCGATGCGGACACCGTCGGTTGTGACGCAGAACCGGATGTCCTGCCTCTCTTCGGCCGGCGGCGGCGCGGGCGAGGCTTCGGTCACCGATTGCGGCGCTTCCTTGAGCCTGGTGCGCGCCTCGGCATACAGCGCCGTCGTTGCCGGCTCGGGAATCGTGCCGAGCTCGCGCTTCAGCAGCTCCGTGCATTGCCGGTAGTGGCGGATGACGGCGTTGTAGTTCCCGCGATCCAAATGAATCCGCATCAACCGCCGGTGACACTCCTCCGACAGCGGATCGAGGGCCAATGCCCGTTCCAGCGTCGATATGGCTGCGGCGACATTGCCTTCCGCGGCCTCCCGTTCCGCCAATCGCGTCAGCACGGCGAGACCGATATGGTGGAAGCGCGAGCGCTCCTGCGAGAGCCATTCGTCGAACGCTGCCTCGTGCAGCCGGAATCCGTCCAGCAACGGCCCACGGCACAGCTTAACCGCTTTCCGCAAGCTGTCGAGATCGTCGCGCTCGGCAAGCGCCGCCAACTCCACGACATCGGCACGCACCACATCGGGATCGATGCAGAGCGTTTCGCGCTCGGCGACGAGGGGGTCGGGCGCGTCACCCAGCGCGCACCGGATCGAGGTCAATGTCTGGCTGAGACTGTGGCGTGCCTGGCGGTCGCCGCGATCACCCCATAGCAGATTGGCCACGCGTTCCCGAGGCTGGGCCTCGCCGGGGCGGCAAACCAGCACAGCCAGCAGCGCCTCCGCCTTGCGGGTCGACAGGGCAATGGTGCTCCCGTCCTGGCGGAGTGCGCTGAACCCGCCCAGCACCTGCACACGAATCCCTGCCATGGCCCTGGCAACCTCCTGCCGCGCAACGGTCACCCGAGAGGTGGCCAGCCCACAACGAGCCTGATCACAATTCGGGCAAATCCGTCAGAGTTGTGGAGCTTCCCACATAAACTGTCGCACTTTTGACGGTTCTTTGACAGCCGATTGCGCATCTGCTGACGCCCTAGGACTAGACGTTCCGCTCCCCACAATGAAGGAGATTCGTCATGGGTGGCATACTTGCTGTTCTATATGGCGCAGCCGCGTATGTGTTTTTTCTAGTTACATTTGTCTACGCCATCGCCTTTGTCGGCAACCTCATCGTTCCGAAGACCATCGATTCCGGGACACCCGGTCCGCTGGTCGAGGCCCTGGTCATCAACGTCGTCCTGCTCGGCATCTTTGCGGTCCAGCACAGCGTGATGGCGCGGCAGGGCTTCAAGCGCGTCTGGACCCGCATCGTGCCGGAACCAGTCGAGCGCAGCACCTTTGTGCTGTTCGCAACCGCAGCCTTGGCCCTGCTGCTGTGGCAGTGGCGGCCGATGCCGGAGGTCGTATGGTCGGTAGAGAACCCGATCGCAGTCACCGCGATCCAAGGCGCGTTCTGGCTGGGCTGGGGCATCCTGCTGCTGTCCACCTTCCTGCTGAACCATTTCGAGCTGTTCGGCTTACGGCAAGTCTTCGCACGCCTCATGGGCTGGAAGACACCGGTACCGCAGTTCCGCGCGCCGCTTTTCTACAAGCGCGTCCGGCATCCGCTCTATCTCGGCTTCATCATCGCCTTCTGGGCGGCGCCGACGATGAGCATGGGTCATCTGCTGTTCTCGATTGCGACCACCGGCTACATCCTCATCGGGATCTTCTTTGAGGAGCGCGATCTCATCAACCTGTTCGGCGACCAGTACCGGCGCTACCGCCAGCAGGTCTCGATGCTGATCCCGGTGCCCTGGCGCCGCTGGAAGGAGTCCGAGGCGGAGGATCACCCGGCGCTCGGCATCAAGGCTCCGCGATAAGGGCCATCGATTTTCAAATGTGGGGACATCACTGGTGCCGCCCGCCGAATGGCGGGCGGAGGGAGAGAGATTGTGACTCAGTATGCAGTCCGAACCCGATCCTCCCGGATCGGGTTCGGTGGAACGAAATGGCTGACGAAGCTCCGGAGGTTCGTCACCGCGCGTCGTCGGCCAACACTGTCGACGGAGAGATTGTCGGATCACCTGTTGCACGACGCCGGCCTGGAGCGAATCGGCGGCGTGATACGGCGCCGCCTCCGTTGATTTGCTTCAATCAAGCAGCGACTTCGACTTGCCGCTCGCCGGTCTCTCGTGGCCGGCGAGCATCACCACGAAATCGCCGAATGCGACCTGGCGCGACAGGCGGCGCGAAACCACGCAGCCTTTCATGCTGGCCTTGATCACCGCCGGCGCGGTGTCGAGGTCGGGTGCGGTCGGATCGACGATTTCCGCCAGCACGTCGCCGGGTGAAACCCACTCGCCGAGCTGCTGGCGATAAAGCAGCAGGCCGCCGGCCGGGCTATCCAGCATCTCCAAGCTGCGGAACTCGTTGAGGCCGTTGGAGCGCTGCTTCGGCGCCGCGCCATCGACACAGCCGATGCGCCGCAGATAGCGGAAGAAACCCTGGGCATAACGGCCTGCCTGCTTCGGATCGACGTCCAGCACGCCGCCCATCTCGAAGGTGAAGGCTTGGCAGGCGAGGGGCACGCGCTCGCCGAATTCCTTGTGCAGGGCTTGCCATGGTCCGAAAAAGCATTCATCGAAGCAACGGGCGCCATTGGTCTCGCCGTTCGGCTGCAACGAATGCACGCCGACATCGGCGGCGAAACGCTTGGCCTCGCCCCACAGTTCGTCCGGCGCGATCATGTAGCTCAGCGCCTCGTCGTCGCAATGCAGGTCGACGATCAGGTCCGCGTCATAGGCGCGGCGCGTGAGGGCGATACGCTGGGCCACGGTCGGATTTTCGGGCTGCAGGGCGGTGATGCGGCGCCGAATCTCTCGCCGCACCAGATCGACATTCTCCTCGATGTCCTTGCCCAGGCGCTTGCGCACGGAATCGGCGAGACCCCTCACCAGATCGGGCCAGGCGCGGTTGAAATTGGCGCCGGTGCGCAGTTCGAACCGGCCCATGACGGCACTGTTGAGGGCCTGATCCACGCCGATGGGATTGGCCAGCGGCACCACGACGATCTCGCCCTTGATTTCGCCTTTGTCTTCGGCCTCCGCCAGCAGCTTGCAGAGCTCGCGCAGGATCATCATGCCGGTCGGCTCGTCCGCGTGCAGCCCGGCTTGGAAATAGGCCTTGGGGCGCGCGCCCGGATCGCCGAAGGAAAAGACGCGCAGCTGGCGCTGGGTGCCCGGCATGGCGCCTGGCAGGGTGATGGTTTCCGCGGCGCTCGGCATGCGCACCTCCCTCTCGGCTAAATCATGGATTAGAAGGGGTTTTCGGCTCTCGCGCCTTGCCCTGTCAAGGCGCGCCGCCCACGTGTATAAGGTCCGCCATGACCGACTCTGCCCTCGAACTCGACCTCAAGTATCCCTACTTCGCCGGCCTCAATGACCGGCAGCGTGACGCTGTCCTGGCGCAGGACGGGCCTGTGCTGGTGCTGGCCGGCGCCGGCACGGGCAAGACGCGCGCTTTGACCACGCGGCTCGCACATTTGCTGATGACCGGCAAGGCGCGGCCGTTCGAGATCATGGCTGTGACGTTCACCAACAAAGCCGCGGGCGAGATGAAGGCGCGCGTGGGCCAGCTGATCGGCCGACCCGTCGAGGGCTGGTGGCTCGGCACCTTCCACGCGCTGGCGGCGCGCATCTTGCGCCAGCATGCGGAAGCAGCGGGCCTCAAGCCCAACTTCACCATCATCGACACGGACGACCAACTGCGCCTTATCAAGCAGATCATTCAGGCGGAAGGACTCGACAGCCAGAAATGGCCGTCACGCGTGGTGCTCGGCATCATCGAGCGCTGGAAGGATCGCGGCCTGACGCCCGACAAGGTGAGCGCGGCCGAGCAGGCGGAGGTGGGCGGCGGGCGTATTCTCGGTATCTACCGCGAATATCAGCAGCGGCTCGCGACCTTGAACGCGTGCGACTTCGGCGACCTGCTGCTGCACAACGTGACCTTGTTCAACCAGGAGCCGGAGATCCTGGCGCGCTACCAGAAGCAGTTCCGCTACATCCTGGTCGACGAATATCAGGACAGCAATGTCGTGCAGTACCTCTGGCTGCGGCTGCTCGCGCAGGCGCATCGCAACATCTGCGTGGTGGGTGACGACGACCAGTCGATCTATGGCTGGCGCGGCGCGGAAGTCGAAAACATCCTGCGCTTCGAGCATGACTTTCCCGGCGCCAAGATCATACGGCTGGAGCAGAACTACCGCTCCACGCCGCACATCCTCGCCGCGGCGTCCGGATTGATCGCCCAGAACGAGGGACGCCTCGGCAAGACCTTGTGGACGGACGTCGCCGAGGGCGAAAAGCTGAAGCTGACCGCCGCCTGGGATGGCGAAGAGGAAGCGCGCAAGATCGGCGAGGAGATCGAGAGCCTTCAGCGCAAGGGCGTGTCCTTGAACGACATCGCCATCCTGGTGCGCGCCGGCTTCCAGACCCGCGAGTTCGAAGAGCGCTTCATCACGTTGGGCCTGCGCTATCGCGTGATCGGCGGACCGCGCTTCTACGAACGTCAGGAGATTCGTGATGCGCTGGCCTATCTGCGGCTCATCAACCAGCCGGACGATGGCCTGGCCTTCGAGCGCATCGTCAATGTGCCGAGACGCGGCCTGGGCGATGCGACGCTGAAGCAGGTCAACGACCTGTCGCGCGCCCTCAATGTCTCCTTGCCCGAGGCGGCGCGGCGCATCGTCGAGACCGATGAGCTGAAGCCGGCGCCGCGGCGCTCCTTGGGGCAGCTCATGCGCGACCTGGAGACTTGGCGCAATCTGGCGGAGACCACGCCGCACGCGGAGCTGGCGCAGATCGTGCTGGACGAATCCGGTTACACCACCATGTGGCAGAACGACAAGTCGATCGAGGCGCCGGGCCGGCTGGAGAACCTCAAGGAGCTCATCCACGCGATGGAGGAGTTCGACAGCCTCGGCGGATTCCTCGAGCACGTCTCCCTGGTCATGGAGAACGCTGCGGACTCGGATGGCGAGATGATCACAATCATGACCCTGCACGGCGCCAAGGGTCTGGAGTTCGACTTCGTGTTCCTCCCCGGCTGGGAGGAAGGCCTCTTTCCCTCGCAGCGCTCGCTCGACGAGAACGGCCTCAAGGGGCTGGAGGAAGAGCGGCGCCTCGCCTATGTCGGCATCACGCGCGCGCGCAAGCGTGCTCTCATCTCCTATGCCGCCAACCGGCGCGTCCACAATATGTGGCAGAACGCATTGCCGTCCCGCTTCATCGCCGAATTGCCGAAGGCGCATATCGAGCGCGAGGACGATCAGCTATGGCGACCGTCGGAGCGCTACATGGGTCCGCAATCCGGCTGGGGCCGCGCGCCGTTGCGCGAACGCTTTGGCCGGCGCGGTGGCGACCTGATCGACCTCAGCGCCGAAGCGGTGGTGCAGACCGGCACTGGCCGCTATCCCAGTGGTGCCCGCATCTTTCACCAAAAGTTCGGCTACGGCAAAGTGCTGCATTCCGAAGGCGACAAGCTGGAAATCGCGTTCGAGAAGGCGGGTGTGAAGAAGGTCATGGCCAGTTTCGTCATGCCGGCGGAGCAGGCGGGGTGAGCCAGCTACGCTCGGTTCGTACTCTCATTCGTCATGGCCGTGCGTGGCACGACCATCCACGAGGCAAGGCCGCTCGGTTCCGGAAAACTCGCGGGCCCTCGTGCCAAGCACGTGGATGACTGACTGGTCGGCGCGTTAGGAGGAACAAGTGCCATACACCGTGCCGCTATGGTCCGTCCGACTAGAGCTCGACGCAAAGCCGGTGGAACACACGCGCCTTGCGCTGGAAAATGCGCTGGAGCCGTTCGGCGCTGCGATGTCGAGCTTCGAGACCGATAACGGCAAAGGCTGGCTGATCGAGGTGTTCAGCGAAACGAAGCCGGCGCCTGGAGATGTCGCGGCCGCGCTGAGGCCACTCGGTCGCTACAAGCCCGAAGTCGTGCGCGTACCGGACAAGGACTGGCTGGCGGAAAGTCGCAAAGGACTGCCGGAATTTCGCGCCGGACCGTTCTTCTTCTACGGCTCGCATTTCAAGGGCAAGGCGCCGAGGAATTTGATCGGCCTCGAGATCGACGCGGGCATCGCTTTCGGCACCGGCCGGCACGAGACGACGCGCGGCTGCCTGCTGGCGATCGCGCGCCTCGCCAAGACGCGCAAGTTCAAGAAGCCGCTCGATGTCGGCACCGGCACCGGCATCCTCGCCTTCGGGATCGCGCGGCTATGCAATGTCAATGTGCTCGCGGCCGATAATGACGCGCATGCCGTGCGCGTCGCGCGCGAGAATGCGAAGGTCAACAAGCTGACGAACCAGGTGCGCATCCTGCGCTCGGACGGCTATCGCGCCAAGGCGATCCGCCACGGCGCGCCCTATGACCTCGTGACCGCCAACATTCTCGCCAATCCGCTGATCCAGCTGGCGCCCGGTCTCGCGCGCGTCCTGGCGAAGGATGGCCGCGCGGTGCTGTCGGGTCTGCTCCGCGAGCAGGAGAAGGACGTGCTGGCAGCGCACGAAGCCGCCGGCCTCACGCTTGATTTCCGTTTGCGCCTCGGCGACTGGTCGGTGCTGGTGCTGCGCAGGCCTGCCAGAAGGGAGTCAGTTAAGAGACAGTAGACAATTCCGCTGATGACTGTACTAATAGTTGCGCGGCCCAATTCAGATTCTTGGGGGACTCATGTTCAGGTCGATTGTTGCGGCTGTGGTTGCCGCTGTGGCGCTGTGCGCCTGCTCGCACGAGGTCAAGACCATCGCGTCGCCGGCAACGAGTGTCCGGCCGGCGGATGGTGCGAAGCTTCCCGGCAGCTATGTCCTGGTCGTGCAGTCCGACAAGCTGATCAAGACCGTCGATCCCAGCTCCTTTACCTGCGGCGGGCCCGAATACCCGATCGATGCGCGCGCCTCGTTCAAGCAGTCGGCGCGCGATACGATGATACAGCTGGTCGAGGCGCTGGAAACCGCGGAGCAGGCACTGACGCCCGAGCAACTTCAGGCCGGCAAGCATCGCGGCCAGATCGTCCTCGAGACCACCGCCTATGATGCCCAACTGGATTTCAATCCCGGCCTGTTCTCGGCCACGGCTGATGCGACGGTTACGATCGGCGCATCGCTGATAGTCGATGGACCGGCCGGCCGGTTGCTGCAGGCCGAGGAATCGGACACGCGAACCGTGGAGCACGACGTCGTTACGTGCGGAGACGGTGCCGAAGTGCTGGCCGAGGCCAACAGCAAGGCAACGGTCGGCCTCCTCGAGCGTCTTGCCGAGCGTTTCTCGACGGCGCCCAGACTGCGTACCGCTGCCTTGCCGTAGACGCGATCTATTTTGCCGCGGCTTTCTGCCGCCGCCACTCGTCCACCGGCAGGCCGCCGACGCCCCAGTCCTCCTTCTCGACCTCGTTGATGACGACGAAGGTCCAATCCAGCGGCTTGTTGAGCACCTTCAGCAGTAGCTCGCTGACGCCCTTGATGAGTTCAGCCTTCTGCTCCGGTGTGACGCTGGGACGGTCCGGTGAGGTGCCTTCGCGCGTGACCTTGATGTTGACGTATGGCATGTCGCTTTCCTTTCCAGTTTCAGTTCACCAGCGGCCGGCGTGCTGGCCGCCATCGACCCGCAGCACTTCGCCGGTTACGAAGCCGGCGTTGTCCAGATACAGCACCGCGTCGACGATCTCCTTGACCTCGCCCAACCGCTGCATCGGGTGCAGCTTGGCCAGGAACTCGTGCGTCTCCGGCTTGTGCATCGGAGTCTTGATGATGCCAGGGGAGACGGCGTTCACGCGGATGCCCCTGTCAGCATACTCGATGGCGAGGGAACGCGTGACCGCATCGAGCCCGCCCTTGGTCAGCGATGCCATCGCAGCCGGCACGCCCGTCATCGGCTGATCGACCAGCGTAGTTGTGATGTTGACGATATGGCCCGAGCGCTGCGACAGCATGCGTGCTGCGGCCTGCTGTGAGACGTGGAAGAAGCCGGCTACATTGACCGACATGACGTTGGCGAAATCCTCCGCCGTGTATTCGATGAACGGCTTGGAGACGAAAATGCCGGCGTTGTTGATCAGCGTGTCGACGCGGCCGAAGCGCTCGATGGCGGTAGCGACCACGCGCTTGGCGACCTGCGGGTCGGTGATGTCGCCGTTGACGGCGACCAGGTCTGCCTTGCCGCTCGGCTTGATCGAGCGGGAGTTAGCGACCACGCGATAGCCTTTGCCCAGAAAGCCGTCGACCAGACCGGCTCCGATGCCCTGCGACGCGCCAGTGATGATGGCGACTTTGCCTTCCGTGCTCATGACTGCCTGTCCTTCAAGAGTTGCGCTTGAAGGCAAAGCTAATCTCTTGCCAGTTTCGGCAGAATGCCTGACGATCGGAAGTCACTATTGCGCACAAAGGAACAATGGACAGGATCGAGGCCATGCGGGTGTTTGTGGCGGCGCTGGACGCGGGCAGCCTGGCCGGGGCCGGCCGGCGCCTCGGCCGCTCGCCCGCGGCGGTGTCGCGCGCGATCGCGTTCCTGGAGAACTATGTCGGCACACCGCTCCTGCATCGCACGACCCGCACCATGCGATTGAGCGAAGCGGGCGAGCGCTATGCAGCGGCGTGCCGGCGCGTGCTCACCGACCTCGAAGAAGCGGACATGCTGGCGGCGGGCGAGAGTGCCGCGCCGCGCGGGCTGCTCAGCCTTAGCGGGCCGATCGTGAGCGGCGCGCGCATCCTGCGGCCCATCCTCGATGCCTATCTCGACACGCAGCCGGCGGTGAAAGCGCGGCTGCTTTTGCTCGACCGCAAGCTCAATCTGGTGGAGGAGGGGATCGACGTCGCGCTGCGCATCGGCCATCTCCCTGACTCGAGCCTGATCGCGATCCGCGTCGGCGAAGTGCGGCAAGTGATCTGTGCTGCGCCGTCCTATCTTGCACGACATCCAGCGATCAAGGATCCGAATGATGTCGGTGCTCATCGGATCGTGGCGATGACGGTGTTCGGCGAGGACGCGTGGAGCTTTGCGCCGACGGAGGGCGATCCCGATACCCGCCACGTGCCGATCGCGCCGCGACTCATCGTCAACACGGTGGAAGCGGCAGTCGGCTCGGCGGTCGAAGGCTATGGCCTCACGCGTGCCTTCTCGTACCAAGTGGCCGATGAAGTGCGCGCCGGGAAGCTGGACATCGTGCTGCCGGATGCTGAATCACCGGCCTTGCCGGTGCATATCGTGACGCCCGAAGGCCGCCTCTCCGTGCCGAAGGTGCGCGCCTTCGTGGATTTCGCCGTGCCGCGGCTGAAGGCGGAATTCGCGCGCATGGCGGAGCTGAAGAGAAAGCCGGCGACGGCTAGGACGCCACCGAGTAGCCGCTGACTTCTGGTACAGACGGATGGCCAGGCGGGCGTTTCGGTGCGCCCCGTGCCAAAGCCTCGGCAAAGAAAACAGGCGGTCGCCCCTGGTGAACCCTGGGCGAACCGCCGGTGATATGGGACGTCCCGCAATCGCAGAGGGGACGCTCGAGCAGATCTCGCTTTAGGCCACGCGCGGCGTGTGGCCGGTCGGCTGATTCCGGTTGGCGGCCTGGACCGCCTTGTGGGCGACTTCGCTCGCCAGCCAGTCGATGTCGCCGCGGACCACGCCGATGTCGAGCAGCATGCGGTCCTCAAGCTTGTAGAGCTGGCTGGCGGTCTGACGGGCGCGGTTCCAGGCGGCGATCGGCGCAACCAGGTCCAGCGCCACCGCCGGATAGGACACCGACTTGTGCACGCCCTTCACAACGTTCGCAATCTCCCACCGGGCCACGCCGATGTCGGCGAGCATCCGGTCATCCAGCGCGCTCAGCGCATTGAAGGCATAGCGGCGCTTGTTCCACAGCACGACCGGAGCGATCACCAGGTCGTGGAGCATCTCCACGAAAGCCGTGCCCAGGCTCTTGCCGGCCGGGATGGTCACGCTCTGCGCGGCCACAGCCGGAATGTCACCGCGGGTAAGGCCGATGTCAGCCAACTCGCGATCGTTCAGCGCGGCCAACTCCCGCGCAATGGCGTTGAGCTCCAGCGTGCGGCGCACGGAGGTGATAACGTGCTTGGCGAACACCGCGAGGGCGCCAAAGCCGGTCTTACGGGTAGTCGCTTCCGGCATATCCGCGCGGCCAAGCACTACCTTCTCATTTGCAGTCGTCCGATACATGATCTCAGTCATCCGATGTTTGGTGTAGGGCTCTGTTGCCCCGTAATCACGAGTGAGAATGTAGGGATTAACCGATCGATCAGGCAGGGGTCTTGCTGCATTGCAGTAATGCGGGAAGCGCATACGAAATCGCTAATTGTCGTTAACTTTGCATGGCTTATGGCGGAATTGTGACCCCGCGCACGGTGCTTCAAGGCGCCTTTCGGGTGGAAAGAAGGCAAGGGCATGAACGAACACGCAACGCGTTCCCAAGCGGTCGCCTCCGCGATCGAAAATATCAAGCTGAACATGAGCTTAACCGAGTTCGAACAGCTGCTGGACGGAGCCATCGCAGCCCCCGAGGGGGAGCGCTCGGAGGAGTGGATCGCGCTGGTTGCGCCGGGTGCCGATGCGGACACCAGGCGCCGGCTGGTCACCGCCTATGCAAGCTGGGCAGAAGCCGCCAAGGCGCAGGCGCGACAACCCGTCTCAGCCCGTCTTGCTGCACTGCGAAAAGAACTCGCCAGCCAGCAGCTGGACGGTTTCCTGGTTCCCCGGGCCGACGAGCACCAGGGCGAGTATGTCCCCAAGCGGGCCGAGCGGCTGGCCTGGATCAGCAATTTCACCGGCTCGGCGGGCCTCGCCGTCGTGCTCAAGGACAAGGCGGCGATCTTCGTCGACGGCCGCTACACCATCCAGGTGCGCGAGCAGGTCGATGCCCAGCTGTTCGAGATCCGCCACCTGATCAATGAGCCGCCCGAGGCCTGGATCGCCGGGACCCTGAAGAAAGGCGAGATACTGGGCTTCGATCCCTGGCTCATTACACCGGATGCGGCGCAGCGCTACCGCGAGGCCGCGCGCAAGGCTGGCGCGGAGCTGAAAGCCGTCGACCGCAACCCGCTGGACGCAGCCTGGGCGGACCAGCCGCCGGAGCCGATCGCGCCGATCTGGCCACAAGACACGCGCCATGCCGGCATGAGCGCGGGTGAGAAGCGGCAGCTGATCGCCAGCAAGCTGAAGGAAAAGGGCCAGGACGCGGCGGTGATCTCGGCACCGGACTCGCTTGCCTGGCTGCTCAACATCCGCGGCGGCGACGTGCCGCGCACGCCCTTCGCCCTCGGCTACGCGATCGTCGACAAGGAGGGCAAGGTCGATCTGTTCGTGGATCCGCGCAAGCTCACGCAGGAAGCGCGCGCCCATCTCGGCAACGAAATCGCGGTGCAGCCGAAGAGCGGCTTCGTGCCGGCCTTGGATTCGCTTGGCAAGCAGGGCGCGGTGGTCGCGGTCGATGCGATGACGGCGGGCGTTGCGATCTTCGACCGGCTGAAAGCGGCGGGTGCCAAGCCCGCCGTGGGCGAGGATCCGTGCGCGCTGCCCAAAGCGTGCAAGAACCCCGTGGAGATCGAGGGCGCGCGGGCGGCACACCGGCGCGACGGCGCCGCGGTCTCGCAGTTCCTGCACTGGCTCTCGATCGAGGCGCCGAAGGGCGGGCTCGACGAGATCGCGGCGGCAGAGAGGCTGGCGGAGTTCCGCCGGCGCAACGACCTGTTCCGCGATTTCTCGTTCGACACCATCTCGGCCGCGGGGCCGAACGGCGCCATCTGCCACTACAAGGTGACGGAGAAGAGCAACCGGCCGATCCCGGTCAACTGGCTCTACCTGGTGGATTCCGGCGGGCAATATCTCGACGGCACCACCGACATCACGCGCACCATCGCGGTCGGGCAGGTGACCCAAGAGATGAAGGACCGCTTCACCCGCGTGCTGAAGGGCCACATCGCGCTTGCCACCACGCGCTTCCCGCGCGGCACCACCGGCAGCGCGCTCGATTCCATCGCGCGCCGCCCGCTGTGGGAAGTCGGCCTCGACTATGACCACGGCACCGGCCACGGCGTCGGCTCGTACCTCTCGGTGCATGAAGGCCCGCAACGCATCTCCAAGATGCCGAACCGCGTGACGCTCGACGTCGGCATGATCATTTCCAACGAGCCCGGCTACTACAAGGACGGAGAGTACGGCATCCGCATCGAGAACCTGGTGACGGTGATCGAGGACAAGCAGCATCCCGGCATGCTGTGCTTCGAGACGCTGACCCTGGCGCCGATCGACCTCAACGCCATCGACCGCAGCCTGCTGACGGCCGACGAAGTGGCATGGCTGAACGCGTACCATGAGCGCGTCCGCCAGACGATCAAACCGCTGGTCGATCCCGCGACGGCGAAGTGGCTGGAGGGTGCGGCGCGGGCGATCTAGGTGCCGCTGGCACCAGCCCTGCTCAAAGCAGCGCCGCCCCCGGAGGGCTGAGATCTATTCCATCGCGCGCAGGGTCGCGCGTTCGCGCTCCTGAAAGAGCCGCCAGGCGCGGCGCGGCCGGATCGCGATGCGCCAATGCAGCGCGCCCATCAGCGCGCCTGCGGTCGTGAAAGGCAGGCTAAAGGACAAAGCCACGCCGAGTATCCTGTTGGACTCCCAGAACAGAGTGCCATCGTTCATTGCGAGGACTAAGGTAGCGAGCGCGCCGCCGATGACGAACCCGAGGCTTCCGCCCGACGCGATGGCCAGCCAGCCCGCGTCCCTCCCGCGCCGCGCGAGCCACGCGAGGAGGATCGCGTTGATCGCGGCGGCGGGTACCGAGCCGACCAGGCCAGCAAGCGTGCTGTAAAGGAACATCTCCGCCAGGTCCTGCAGGTCCATGCCCGAGATGAAGAAGGGAAAGGCTCCCTGGAGCACGAGCCCGGCCATGAACAAGGTCCACGTCACGGACCCAGCAAGAACCGCCGTCACGAACGCCGCGAGTAGCGCCAAGCGGACCGTCCGCGGCGCCATCGGGTGGCGCCGATCATGCCGCGCTATGGCGGACGCAGCGTCCATGCAACGGCTCCCTCAGGCTTTGGTCGGTCGCATCTTCAGCGGCGATTGGGGCGCCATCACGGCAGAATTTCGATAGACTTGGCTGGCGCGCGGCTGCGCCATGGCGCTCATTCCATCGCGCGAATAGCCCACGCATCCTGTTCCACTAGCGCGCGCATGCGGCGATGACCGCGAATTGCCACAACCCAGTAGAGGGCGCTCAGCAAGATGCTGAGCCCAATGATTGCCGTGGCACCTCTGATATTGAGGAACCTGAGGCCGGGCCATTGTCCAATTAAGGAAAGCGCGGTGACGTAGAGAGCAATGGAACCGAGCATACTCCCCGACAGCGTTGCGAAGAAAAAAGAGTCCTTTCGCATTCTGCCAAGCACGTGAATGCCGGAAGCGATCAGCGTCGTCGCCGGCAACACCATGATCGAGATCGCAGCAAATTTGAAGAGAAGGGAATCCGGCGAGTGCCGAAGGCGGGCGGCCGCATAGGTCACGGACGCACCCTCAATCGCGTCGACGAAGAACTCCAAGAGAAATACAAGTGGACCCGCCGCAAGGCTGCAGCCCGCAACAGCCAGGAGTCGCACGAGAGCGAATCGGGCAGCCTTGCTCAAGGGTTTCATCTACCCCCCAATCAACTCCAGCCACGCATCCTCGCTCAGCATCTTGACGCCTAGCTCCTGCGCCTTGGCGGCTTTGGAGCCGGCGTCTTCGCCGACGATGACGTAGTCGGTCTTCTTGGAGACGGAGCTCGCGACTTTCGCGCCGAGCAATTCCGCGCGGGCCTTGGCTTCGTCGCGGGTCATCTTCGAGAGCGCGCCGGTGAAGACCACGGTCTTGCCGGCGACGGGCGAATCGGCGGCGCGCGGCGCCTGGACCTCGTCGACCGTCACTTCCTTGGCGAGGGCATCGAGCACCTCGACGTTGGGCTTCTCATCGAAGAAGTCGAGGATATCGTTAGCGACCGATTCGCCGATCTGGTCAATGTTGACGAGGTCCTGGTATTCCGGGGTTTCGCGGTCCTTGGTGGCGGCCAGCATGGCGTGCCGCCAGTCCTTCAGCGTGTGATAGTGCCGCGCCAGCAGCTTGGCGGTCACTTCGCCGACCTGCCGAATGCCAAGCGCATAGATGAAGCGGTCGAGCGGCACCGTCCGCCGCGCCTCGATCGCGTTCAGCAAATTGCTCACAGAAGATTTACCCCAGCCTTCGCGCTCCTCCAGTTCCCCGCGCCGGTGGTGAAGCTTGAAGATGTCGACCGGCGTCTTGATCAGGCCGTCGGTGTAGAAGGATTCAATGTGCTTGGACCCCAGCCCTTCGATGTCGAAGGCGCCGCGCGAGACGAAATGGCGCAGCGTCTCCATCGCCTGGGCGGGGCAGATGAGGCCGCCAGTGCAGCGGCGCACCGCTTCGCCTTCCTCGCGCACGGCATGGGAGCCGCAGACTGGGCAACGATCCGGGAACTTGTATTTGGGCCCGCGATTCTTGCGATCGGCATCGACCACGCCGACGATCTGCGGGATCACGTCGCCGGCACGCTGCACGATCACCTTGTCGCCGATGCGGACGTCCTTGCGCTCGATCTCATCCTCGTTGTGCAAGGTCGCGTTCGAGACCACGACCCCGCCCACCGTGATCGGCTCCAGCTTGGCGACGGGCGTCAGGGCGCCGGTGCGGCCGACCTGGATCGCGATAGCATTGAGCGTGGTGACTGCCTGCTCGGCCGGAAACTTGTGCGCGATCGCCCAGCGCGGCGCGCGCCCGACGAAGCCCAGGCGGTTCTGCATGGCAATGTTATTGACCTTGTAGACGACGCCGTCGATGTCGTAGTTGAGGTCGGCGCGCTTCTTCGTCATCTCGTCGTAGAATTCGAGCGCGTCATCCAGCGTCTTTGCGACGCATATCTCGGGGTTGACCGCGAAGCCCCATGTGCGGAGCTGCTCAATGGCCTCGGAATGCAGCTTCGGCTCGTTGCGCCAGCCCTCCGTCGCGCCCATGGCATAGGCGAAGAACTTCAGCGGCCGCGACCTGGTGATGTTGGGATCGAGTTGCCGCACCGAGCCGGCGGCCGCGTTGCGCGGATTGGCGAAGACCGGCTCGCCCGCCTTCTCGCGCTCCTTGTTCAGCGTGAAGAACGCATCGTGCGGGAAATAGACCTCGCCGCGAATCTCGATCAGCTTGGGCGGATGCGGATCCTTCAGCTTGTGCGGGATGCCGGCCACATGCTTGAGGTTCGCGGTGATGTCCTCGCCCACCGCGCCGTCGCCGCGGGTCGCGCCGATGGTGAGCGTGCCATCCTCGTAGCGCAGATTGGCGGAGAGGCCGTCGATCTTCGGCTCGACGTTGAGCTCGATCTCGCCATCGTCCTTGCGGCCCAGGAAGCGGCGGATGCGGCCGATGAAATCCGCCACGTCCTCGCGGTCAAACGCATTGTCGAGCGAGAGCATCGGATGCAGGTGCTTGACCTTGCCGAAGCCGGCGGCGGGCTCGGCGCCGACGCGCGTGGTGGGTGAATCGCTCCGTATCAGGCTGGGGAACAGCCCCTCGATCGCCCTGTTGCGGCGGACCAGCGCGTCGTATTCAGCGTCGCTGATCTCCGGCGCATCCTTCTGGTAATAGAGCTTGTCGTGGTGGGCGATTTCCTTGGCCAGCCGCTTCAGCTCGGCCTTGGCCTCGGCGGTCGTCAGCTCTTCCGGGGCCTTCATGGCTTCTTTGTTCATGCCTTACTCACTCGCGTGCTGTGAGGCACCTACTCTGCTTTCTGTGCCTGCCGGCGAATGTCAGTGCTATTTCGCATCCGCCAGCAGCTTGTCGGCGGCGGCACGGGCTTCGTCGGTGATGGTGGTGCCCGCCAGCAGGCGCGCGATCTCTTCCCGGCGCTGCCTCTTGTCCAGGGCGGTGACCGTGGTAATCGCGTTGTTACGGAAGGTCTCCTTGGCGACCGACCAATGTTGGTCGGCGAGGGCCGCGACTTGCGGGGAGTGGGTGATGACCAGCATCTGGAAATGCTCCGACAGGCGCTTCAGCCGCTCGCCCACAGCGGTCGCCGTGGCGCCGCTGATGCCGGTATCGACCTCGTCGAAGATCAAGGTCTCCGCCGCCTGGCCTCCCGCCAGCACCACTGTCAGCGCCAGCATGAAGCGTGCAAGCTCGCCGCCTGACGCTACCTGCTCGATCGGCGCCGGCGGCGCGCCGGGATTCGTCGAGACGACGAAGCTGATCTGGTCCCAGCCTTCCTCGCCCCAGCGCGGTTCGTCCAGTTTCTCGAGTTGCACCGTGAAGCGCGCGCGCTCGAGCTTGAGTGGCGGCAGCTCGTCCCGGACGGCGGCCTCCAGGAACTTGATGGCGCGACTGCGGCCCTTGCACAGCGACTCCGCCGCGGCCACATAAGCCTCACGCGCCTTCTGCTCCGCCTCGCGCAGCTTCGCGATGTCGCCGCCCTGGTTCTCGAGGGAGGCGAGCTGCTTCTTCAGCTCTTCATGGAGTTCGGACAGCCCGTCGGGCGTGGTGCGGTGCTTGCGTGCCAGGTCGCGCAGCAGATAGATCCGCTCTTCCAGCTTCTCCAGCCGCTGCGGATCCGCGTCGATGGACGCGATCAGGCGCTGGAGCGAGGCGACGCCTTCCGTGAGCTCGATGGACGCGCGGTCGAGGGCGGCAACGGCGGACTCGCCTTCGGAACCGAGCTTGTCCTGAATGCGCTGCAGCCGCCGCAGAGCGGAGGCAAGGCTGCGCTCGGTCCCGCGATCGCCCGAGAGATCGGAGATGGCGCCGTTCAGCGCTTCAAGCGCCTGCTCGCGATTGGAGAGCCGCGCGCGCTCCGCCGCCAGCTCGGCCTCTTCGCCGGGCTTGGGCGCGGCGAGATCGAGCTCGGCGACCGCGTGGCGCAGGTACTCCTCTTCGCTACGCGCCTTGTCGGTCAGGGCCGCGGCCTCGGCATGTTCTTGCTTGGCCTTGCGCCAGGCGGCGAAGGCGCCCCGTGTTCGCGCGACATGGTTCTCCAGCGCCGCGAAGCGATCCAGATGGCCGCGGTGAGTCGCGACGTCCAGCAGTCCATGCGCTTCGAACTGGCCCTCGATCTCCACCAGCAGGTCACCCAGTTGCCGCAGCAGGCCGATGCTGATCGGCTGGTCGTTGACGAAGGCGCGCGAGCGGCCGTCGCTGCCGACCTGGCGGCGCAGGATGAGGTTCTGACCGGTCTGCAAGCCTTGCTCGGCCAGCAAGGCCAGCGCCGGATGGTCCTCCGGCAGCGAGAATTCCGCGGTCACCACCGCCAGGCTGGCGCCGCTGCGCACCAGGCCGGATTCGGAGCGCGCGCCGAGCGCGAGCCCCAGCGCATCCAGCAGGATGGACTTGCCGGCGCCGGTTTCCCCGGTCAGCACCGTGAGACCCGATTCGAACGTCAGGATCAGCTGCTCGATCAGGACGACGTTGCGAATGGCGAGTCCTGTCAGCATGAGGGAGCGAACCTGCGGTTAGAAGGCGCCTTGCAGCCAGGAGCCCTCGTCGGGTTCCTCCGGCTGGAGGTTGCGTGATGCCAGCAATGCATAGGAATCCAGGTACCACGCACTGCCCGGATAATTATAACCGAGTACCGCACCTGCCGCCTGCGCCTCGTCGGTGATGCCAAGAGAAAGATAAGCCTCCACCAGGCGGTGCAGGGCCTCGGGCACATGGGTCGTGGTCTGGTAGCGCTCCACCACTGTGCGGAAGCGGTTGATCGCGGCCAGGAACATGTCGCGCTGCAGATAATAGCGTCCGATTTCCATCTCCTTGCCGGCGAGGTGATCGCGCACCAGGTCGAGCTTCAGGCTGGCGTCGCGGGCGTAAGGCGTGTTGGGGAAGCGCGCCACCACGTCGCTCAGCGCGCGCTGCGCCTCCTCGGTATTGCCCTGGTCGCGTGTCACGTCGGCGATCTGCTCGTAGTAGCAGAGGGCGCGCAGATAAAAGGCGTACGCGGCGTTGCGGTTGCCGGGGTGCAGCTGGATGAAGTTCTCAAGCGCCGGGATCGCGCTGTCGTAGTCGTCCATCAGATAATAGGAGTAGGCGGCCATGATCAGCGCCTGGGTTGCCCAGGAGGAATAGGGATGCTGGCGCTCCACCTCCTCGAACATGCGCGCGGCCTGGGGCGCGCGGCCCTCCTCCAGCGCGTTGAGGGCGTTGGTGTAGAGCACCTCCGCCGGCTGCTCGGGAATCTCAGGCTCCTCGCTAGCGCAGGCGGCCAGCGCGATCGCCAGCCCGGCGCACAGAGCGACACTCCTCAAGAGACCAGGCATCCGAAAACCCATAATTCTGCTGCTTCCTTCCCCAAATGCGGGGCTGACTATAGAGGTCGGGCAAGGTCCGCTCAAGCTTCTCAAGTCCTTGAAAAACAAAGAGCCCGAAACCCGGGCGAACCGGATTTCGGGCCAAGTCGAGGCTACCTCAGAGGGGCCGGTGAACGCTGCGGAGGATGCGGCGGTCACCAGCCCGGACACGTCACGTCACGCCGTCAATTGGCCTGCCGCCGGAGGAAGGCCGGGATGTCCAGCATGTCCTCCTCCTGCCGGCTGAGCGACATGCGGTCGGCCGGGTCCAGCTGCAGCTGCGGCTGGCTCAGGACCGGCTCGGCCCTCCGGTCGCTCTGGCGTTCCGCCTGTGGCCGTGGGGCCTGCGGTGCGGGTGGCGCCTTAGGCGTTGGCTGACCGGTCAGACGGCTGGTCACCTTCTCGAACAGGCTCGGCGCGCGCCGCCGCTGCTCGGCATGCGGCGGATCGACCGTTAGGTTCGGCGGCTGCACGGCCGGTGCCTGCGGTGACGGCATCTGCATCGATGACGCTTGCGCCGGCGCTGCAGCTTGTGGGGCCGGCGCGGACTCCGGCTGCGGTGCCCGGGCTTGCGGAACCACCGGCTCGGCGACCTGCGGCTGCATGCGCGTCGCCGGTTCGCTCGCCGGCGGCGCCATGAAGGGCTTATCGTCGATCGGGCGCTCGACTCGCGCCACCGGACGTGCGATCAGGCGATCCAGCGCCGCCATCTCATCCTTCAGGATGGGTTGACGCGCGGGCTGCGCCTGCAACGCGGTGGCACCCATCGTCGGATGCGTCATCGGTTGCTGCTGGCCAGTGCTCATGGTCGGCTGCGCGACCTTGGGCGTGGTGACCATGCCGAAGCCGGCGGCGGGGCGTGCCTGAGGTGCGACGGCGTGAGCTGCCATTGGCGAAGCCGCCGCAGGGGTGAAGCCGGTTTCGGTGCGCGCGACCGCGCGATCGCCAACATCACCGCCGGGCTGCGTCATCACCGGCACGGTACGTGGCACCAAGCTGAGGTTCGCGCCCGGACGCGGCTGCGTGACGGCCTGGGCATCGATGCCAGTCGCTACCACCGAGATGCGAATCCGGCCCTCGAGCGTCTGGTCGAAGGTCGAGCCGAAGATGATGTTGGCGTCCGGGTCGACCTCGTCGCGGATGCGGTTGGCCGCCTCGTCAACCTCGAACAGGGTCATGTCCATGCCACCGGTGATGTTGATGAGGACGCCGCGCGCGCCCTTCATGCTGATCTCGTCCAGCAGCGGGTTGGAGATCGCCGCCTCGGCGGCCGCGATCGCGCGGTTGTCGCCGGAGGCCTCGCCGGTGCCCATCATGGCCTTGCCCATCTCGCTCATCACCGCCCGGATGTCGGCGAAATCGAGATTGATGAGGCCCGGCATCACCATCAGGTCGGTGACGCCCCGCACGCCGGAATAGAGCACCTCGTCCGCCATCTTGAAGGCGTCGGCGAAGGTGGTCTTCTCGTTGGCGATGCGGAACAGATTCTGGTTCGGGATGATGATCAGCGTGTCGACATAGCTCTGCAGCTCCGTGATCCCGGACTCCGCCATGCGCATGCGGTGGGAGCCTTCGAAATGGAAGGGCTTGGTCACCACGCCGACGGTCAGGATGCCCTGCTCCCGGGCGATCTGAGCGACGACGGGGCCTGCGCCCGTGCCGGTGCCGCCGCCCATGCCCGCCGTGATGAACACCATGTTGGAGCCGGCGAGCTGCTCGGCGATGTCGCGCACCGCCTCCTCGGCAGCCATGCGGCCGACATCGGGCCGCGCGCCCGCGCCCAATCCCTTTGTCACGGTGGAGCCGAGCTGGATGCGCCGCTCGCACTGGCTCTGCTGCAAAGCCTGGGCGTCGGTATTGGCGACCAGGAAGTCGACTCCCTCCAGCTTGGAGCGAATCATATTGTTGACTGCGTTGCCGCCGGCGCCGCCGACACCGACGACCGTGATCTTCGGCCGGATGTCGAACGGATCCTGGGGTAACGAGAGGTTAAGAGTCATGAGGTGCCTCCATTTTTTCAAGGTTGGTGGTCAGAAGTTCTCCTTCAGCCACAAACCGATTCGCCCCAGGAAACCCGATGCATGGGCTTCGCTGCCGCGCGCCGATCTTGGCTGTTGGGATTCGCCTTCAAGCGCAAATGTGAGGAGACCGGCTCCCGTCGCGAACGCTGGACCGCCGGTCGCGTCGGCCAATCCATGGACCCGGATCGGCCGACCCATGCGCACTTGCTTGTCGAGCACCAGGGCAGCGAGCTCTCTCACACCACTCAGCTGACTGGCGCCCCCCGTCAAGACGACGCGCCGTCCTGCGATCTTGTCAAAGCCGCTCGATTCGAGTCGAGAGCGAACGAGCTCGAACGTCTCTTCAAGTCGCGGTTGGACGATGCCGATCAGAATTGATCGGGGAATTTGATTGGCGATGCCGGTTTCCTCTTCGCCGACCTGCGGCACGTGGATGATCTCGCGCTCATCCGCCGGCGTCGCGATGCAGTTGCCGTAGAGCGTCTTGATGCGCTCGGCATGCGCCAGTGGGGTCGAGAGCCCGCGCGCGATGTCGTTGGTGACGTGACCGCCGCCGATGGGAACGGAGTCGGTGTAGACCACGTGACCGTCGAAGAAGACGGCGAGGGAAGTAGTACCGGCACCCATGTCGATGACCGTGACGCCAAGGTCCATTTCGTCATCGACCAGAGAGGCGAGGCCGGCGGCATAAGGCGACACCACGATCGCGCGCGGCTCCAAATGGCAGCGCGCGACGCAGGTGGTGAGGTTCTTCACCGCGCCGGCCGCCGCCGTCACCACATGCATGTCGACGCCAAGCTTTTCGGCGAACATGCCGCGCGGGTCGCGAATCCCCTTGGACCCGTCGATCGAATAGCTGACCGGGATCGAGTGGATGAGCCGCCGGTCGACAGCCCCTTGGACCTGGGCGCCCTGCATCAGCACACGGTGCAGGTCGTGGTCCGCCACCTCGCGGCCGGAGATCGGCACCTCGACTCCGATCGTCTGGGAGGCCGGATAGCCGCCGGAGAGGTTGATCACGACATCCTGGATGGTGTCGCCCGCCATCTGCTCGGCCGCATGGACGGTGGTGCGCAGCGCGAGCTCGGCCTGCTCCATGTCGATGATGGCGCCGTTACGCACCCCGCGGGAGATCTGGTGCCCGATCCCGGCGATGCTCGGCCGGCCGTCCTCCGCGATGCGCGCGATGAAGCAGCAGATCTTGCTGGTGCCGATGTCGAGTGCGGCGATCAAGCCATTGCGCGGTGCGACGCGCGTCTTTTTGATCATGTTGCCTTGTCCTTTGGCTTGTCGCCCCCAGGGGCTTTGGAATCGTCAGGCAGGTCTGGGTGCGCGCGCCGCACCACCACCTGATCGGGCAGGCGCAGGTCGATGATGCGCACGTCCTTTTCCAGGAGGCCGTGTTGCTTCTGCAGCGCTGCGAAGCGCGACCAAGCCGACGCCGGATTGTCCTCCGGCAGCTTCACGTCGGTGCCGTTGTCGAAACGCAGGTTCCAGCGCCGCTTGCCGACGAACACGGCGGCGGTGACCCGCTCCCTGAGCTGCGGCTCGCGTGCCAGCAGGTCGAACAGGGCTTCGGCATGGGTGGGGGCGTTGTCGCCCACGATCACCAGCAGCTTGGAATATTTCGCGAGGTCGGCAGTCTCGATCACCTTGCCGGCGCGGCTGACCAGGAACAGCTTCTGGCTGCGCTGCCACAGCGCCATCGGCTCCGCTTCCTCCACCGTGACCAGCAGGCGGTCGGGATAGCGTCGTTCAATCTCCGCCGACACGATCCAGGGCAGGGCGATCAGGCGTTCGCGCATGGCATCGATGTCGAGCCCCAGCAGCGGCGCGCCGCGCGGGGCGCCCAGGGCGGCGACGATGTCCGCTTGCTTGGTCTCGCCGCGGCCGTGGACTTCTACGATCTGCAGGTTGAGCCCGGCATCCGCCGTCGCTTCCAGCGCGACATCGGCCACCGCGGTCCATTGGCGCTGCAGCCAGCCGGACTCGACGCCCCACAGCAGGCCGCCGCCCAGCGCGGCGCAGGTGCCGAAGCCGATGCCGAAGCGGATGACCCAGCGCAGCCACGCAGGCTGCGGCCGCTTGCGTGGCGGCACGACGTTGCGTGCCGCCGCTGGATTGCCGCGGCCGCGCGCGATTCTGACCGCCGGGGCTTCTAGGCGTCGCATGCGGCGTGCTCCACCATCCAGGACACGAGCTCGGGATAGGAGATGCCAAGGTGCTTGGCCTGCTCCGGCACCAGCGACAAAGCGGTCATGCCGGGCTGGGTGTTGATCTCCAGCAGATACAGCTTGTTGATGTCGTCGCCGTTGCTGTCGTCGTAACGGAAGTCGCACCGTGTCACGCCGCGGCAGCCCAAGGTCTGATGCGCCACCAGAGCCGTGCGCATCGCTTCCGCAGCGATATCTTCGCGCAGCGGCGCCGGGCACAGATGCACCGTGAGCCCACTCGTGTATTTGTGAGCGTAGTCGTAGAAGCCTGTGTCGGGCTTGAGCTCGGTGACGGTCATGGCGCGGTCGCCCATCACCCCAACCGTGAACTCGCGGCCCTGGATGAACTCCTCCGCCAGCACATATTCGCCGTACGGCCACTCGATGCCGTCAAACGGCCGCGCATTGTCGCTCTGCTTGATGATCTGCACGCCGACGCTGGAGCCTTCGTTGGCCGGCTTCACGACGTACGGACGCGGCAGCGGATCGCCCTTCAAGACCTGCGACTTGTGCAGCAGCACGCCCTTGGGGCAGCGCAGGCCGACATCGGCGAACAGCCGCTTGGCCATCGGCTTGTCCATCGCGATCGCCGAGGCCATCAACCCGGAATGCGTGTAGGGAATACCGATGAAATTGAGGATGCCCTGGATGTTGCCGTCTTCGCCCCAGCGGCCGTGCAGCGCGTTGAAGATGACGTCCGGCTTCTGCGCCTTGATCGCCTTGATCAGCGCCGGGACATCGCGCGTCACGTCGATGGTAGCGACCTTGTAGCCGGCCTCCTTGAGGGCCGCCGCGCAATTGGCGCCGCTGTTCAGCGAGACCTCGCGCTCCGCCGACGGGCCGCCCATCAGGACCGAAACGCGCTTCATTCTTCCTCTCCATTCGCGATGCGCGCCCGCGCCGCCGGGCGCCCGATGCGCTTGATTTCCCAGGCCAACTCCACGCCGCTCCTGTCGCGCACGCGGCGACGCACTTCCTCGCCGAGCGATTCGATGTCGGCGGCATTTGCATCGCCGGTGTTGATGAGGAAATTGCAGTGCTTCTCCGACACAATGGCGCCGCCCTTGCGCAGGCCACGGCAGCCGGCCTCGTCGATAAGCTTCCAGGCCTTGTGGCCTGTGGGATTGACGAAGGTGCTGCCGCCGGTGCGGGAACGGATTGGCTGCGTCTCTTCGCGCTTCGTCTGGATCTCCTGGATGCGCGCGTGGATGGCCTTCGGATCATCCGCGTGACCGGTGAACGCGCCGGCGACGAAAATCCAGTCCTCCGGCACTGCGCAGTGGCGGTAGGTGAAGCCCATCTCCGCTTTGCCCAGGCGATGCAGCGTGCCTTTTGCGTCGAGCGCATCGGCATGCTGGAAGATCTGCGAGACATCGCATTCGTAGGCGCCGGCATTCATGCGCAAGGCACCTCCGATGGTGCCTGGAATACCCGACAGGAACTCGAGCCCGCCGATCCCGGCATCGCGCGCGGAGAGTGCTGCGTTGAGGTCGAGCGCGCCGGCGCCGGCCTCGATCGTGGTGCCGTTGGCGCGGATGTCGGTGAAGCCGCGGCCGAGCCGGATCACCACGCCCTCGATGCCGCCGTCGCGTACCAACAGGTTGGAGCCGACGCCGATCACCATCACCGGCACGTCGTTGGGCTTGTGCTTCAGGAAGTGCGCGAGATCTTCGACATCGGCCGGCCTGAACAAGACGTCGGCGGGGCCGCCGACGCGGAACCACGTCACGGCAGACAGGGCCGAGCCCGCGCTCAGACGGCCCCGCACTTGAGGCAGGCGATCGATCAGCGGTGTGTCAGCAACTGCCATGGCCGCTCTCATGCTTTCGCCCCATAAATCGCCTGCAGCTCGGCGGGCAGGGCCTGCGCCCAGTAGGTGATGCTGCCAGCGCCGAGGCAGACGACGAGGTCACCCGGCGCCGCAATCGGTGCCACGATCTTCGCCAGCTCCTTCGGATCCTTGAGATGCTCGACATGGCGATGGCCGCGCGCCCGCAGGCCCTCGGCCAACGCCTCGCCGCTGACGCCTTCGATCGGTTGCTCGCCGGCGGGATAGACGTCGGCCACCAGCACCATGTCGGCGTCGTTGAAGCAGGTGCAGAAATCCTCGAACAGATTGCTGAGGCGCGAGTAGCGATGCGGCTGCACCACGGCGATGACCTTGCCCTGCATCGCCTGACGCGCGGCCTTCAGCACGGCGGCGATCTCCACGGGGTGGTGCCCGTAATCGTCGATTACCGTGACGCCGTTCGCCTCGCCCGTGCGACTGAAGCGGCGCTTGACGCCGCCGAAACCGGTGAAGCCCTTGCGGATCACGTCTTCGCCGACGCGCATCTCGTAGGCGACGGCGACGGCGGCCAGGCTGTTCTGCACATTGTGCTGCCCGACCATCGGCAGGTGCACGTCATCGATCCGGCTGGTGACCTCGCGGAATCGGTCGTTGATCACGACATTGTAGGTGCTACCCGACGGATCGAGGCGCAGATCAACGGCGCGCACGTCGGCCTGGGGCGAGAAACCGTAGGTGATGACGCGCCGGTCCGAGAGGCGCGGGATCATCGCCTGCACGACCGGATGGTCAATGCACAGCACCGCAAAGCCGTAGAACGGGATGTTGTGGACGAAATCCTCGTAGGCGCGGTTCATCGCCTCGACCGAGCCGTAATGGTCGAGGTGCTCGGGATCCATGTTGGTGACGATGGTGATGACGGCCGGCAGCTTCACGAAGGTACCGTCGGATTCGTCCGCTTCGACCACCATCCAGTCGCCGGCGCCGAGCCGCGCGTTGGTGCCATAGTTGTTGATGATGCCGCCGTTGATGACCGTGGGGTCGAGCCCCGCCGCATCAATCAGCGCCGCGACCATGGAGGTGGTGGTGGTCTTGCCGTGGGTGCCGCCGACCGCCACAGACCATTTGAGGCGCATCAGCTCGGCCAGCATCTCGGCCCGCCGCACCACCGGCAACAGCTTGGCGCGCGCGGCAATCACTTCCGGATTGTCCGGCTTGACCGCGGAGGAAATGACCACGACCTCGGCATCCGCCAGGTTCTCGGGCCGGTGGCCAATCTCCACCGGGAGCTTGAGATCGCGCAGGCGCTTGGTGACGTAGGACTCGTTGAGGTCGCTGCCGCGTACCTTGTAGCCGAGATTGTGCAGAATCTCGGCGATGCCGCTCATGCCGATGCCGCCGATGCCGACGAAATGGATGACGCCGATGTCGAGAGGAAGGCTGCGCATCAGTGCGATCCCTCCCTCAACTGAGCGCGCGCATCCTGCGGCAGCAGATCGATGACGAGGCCGGCAAGCCGGTCGGCGGCATCGCGCTTGCCGAGGCTCTTGGCCGCCGCCGCCGCCTTCTCCAGGCGGGCGGGATCGGCCAGCACCTCTTGCAGGATCTTCGCCAGCGACGACGCCGAGAGCGTGCTCTCCGGCAGCAGCCATCCGCCGCCTGCCGATTCCAACGCACGGGCGTTCGCCATCTGATGATCGTCGATGGAATTGGGCAATGGCACCAGGATTGCGGGACGCCCGGCGGCGGTGAGCTCCGCGAACGTGGATGCGCCGGCGCGCGTGACCAGCAGGTGCGCGTCACGCAGGCGCTGCGGCACGTCGTCGAAGAACGGCTTTAGCTCCACGGTCAGGCCCAGCGCACGATAATCCGCCTCAGCCTGCGCCAGATCTTCGGCGCGCGCCTGCTGCGTGATGGAGAGGCGGTTGCGCAGCTCCTGAGGCAGCAATGCGACGGCCTCCGGCACCGCTCGGCCGAACACCCGTGCGCCGAGCGAGCCGCCCATCACGAACAGGCGGACCTTCTCGCCCGCGCGCGGCGCGACGTACGGCGTATCGCCGATGGCGGAGATCTTCGGCCGCACCGGGTTTCCAGTGACGGTACGGCGCGCGGCCGGCACCGAGTCCGCGAACTGCACCTGCTCGAAGCTCAGGGCCAGGCGCGCGGCGCGCTTGGCGAGGAAACGGTTGGCGCGCCCCATCACGGCATTCTGCTCATGAAGGAGCGTCGGGATCTTGCCGCGGTGGGCGGCGGAAAGCGGCGGAATGGACGGATAGCCGCCGAAGCCGACCACCACGGCCGGTCGCAGCTGACGCAGCAGGCTGCGTGCCTGCATGAATCCCAAGCCAAGGCGGACGAAGTTGCGCAGCCGCGTCAGCGTTCCCTTACCGGCAACGCCGCCGGACGCGATGCGATGAACCTTCACCTCGGGTAGCCGATCGCCGAAGCCCCCGCCACGCTCGTCGGTCGCGAGGTCGACGGCAAGACCGCGCCCCAGCAATGCGCGCGCCAGCGCTTCCGCCGGGAACATGTGGCCGCCGGTGCCGCCAGCCGCGAGCAGGATGCGGGGCGCCGTCATGTATCGAGGCTCCCCGGGAAGCGCTTGCGGGTCAGCGCGAGCAGCATGCCGACGCCGAGTGCGATGGCGATGATCGAAGAACCGCCATAGGAGATGAAGGGCAGGGTCATGCCCTTGGTCGGCATCAGGTGCAGGCTGGATGCCATGTTGATGACGGCCTGCAGCCCGAAACCGGTGGCAAGTCCCGTGACGCCCAGCAGCACGAACATGTTGTGCTCGGAGACCATGCGCGAGAGCGCGCGCAGCACGATGAAGGCGAAGCAGGCGACCAGGAGCAGGCAGACGATCAGGCCGAACTCCTCGCCCGCGACCGCGAAGATGAAGTCGGAATGCGCGTCGGGCAGCACCATCTTGACCGAGCCTTCGCCCGGACCGCGGCCGTATAGGCCACCGTTCTGGAACGCCTCCAGCGCGCGGTCGATCTGATAGGAATCGCCGGTGCCCTTCAGGAACTGATCGACGCGCTCGCGCACGTGATAGAACATGAAGTAGGAGCCAACGAGGCCCGCGACGCCAAGGCCGGCGAACAGGATCACCCAGATGAAGGGCAGACCGGCGACGAAGAATTGCGCGAACCAGGTGGCCGTGATGACGGCCGTCATGCCGAGATCCGGCTGACGTAGCAGCACCGAGACCACCAGCGCGAAAGCCAAAATGGCGATCAGGTTGCCCGGCACGCGCTGCTCGCTCATCTTCAGCGAGAACATCCAGGCGGCGAAGATGGCGAAGGTCGGCTTCAGGAACTCGGACGGCTGCAGTGAGAACGGCCCGACCGAGATCCAGCGCGTCGCACCCTTGATCTCGGTGCCGTAGACGAGCGTGAGAGAGGTGAGCCCGAGGAACAGCAGGAACAGCAGCACACCGAGGCGTCGCACCTGCTTCGGCGACAGCATGGAGACGCCAACCACCACCGCGAACGCGACCGGCAGCATCACATAGTGCTGGCGCACCATGTGGAAGCTGTCGAGGCCGATGCGCGTGGCGACCGCGGGACTGGCGGCCAGCACCAGGATCGCGCCCATGAACATCAGCGCGCCGACGGTCGCGAGCGTCCAGCGATCGACGGTCCACCACCACAAACCGACAACGGAGCGATCGGCGCGCGTGAAGTTCGTCATGCCGCCCCCCTTCCGCCGAGGGCCAGAACCAGCTGGCGGAAATGATCGCCGCGCGCTTCGAAGTTCGGATACTGGTCCCACGAGGCGCAGGCGGGCGAGAGCAGCACCACGGCGCCTGTCTTGGCATCGCCATGCGCAGCGGCGACGGCCTTGTCCAACGTCCCGCACTGGGTGAAAGGCAGCTTGCCGCGCAGCTGCTTCGCGAAATCGTTGGCGCACTCGCCGATGATGTAGGCGTGACGCACGCGCCGATAGAGAGGATCGAGCCCCGCGAGGCCACCTTCCTTGGCGCGGCCGCCGATGATCCAGTGGATGTTCTCGTAGCAGGCGAGCGCCTTCGCCGCCGCGTCGGCATTGGTCGCCTTGCTGTCGTTGACATAGCGCACGCCGGCGACGGTCGCGATCAGTTCCTGCCGGTGCGCGAGGCCGGGATAGCTCTGAAGACCCGCGACGATCGCGGCGCGATCGAGGCCCATCGCCTTCGCAGCGACGTAGGCCGCCGCTGCATTCTGCCAATTGTGGCTGCCCGGTAGCGTCGCGATGGACTTGAGATCGAGCACGTGCTCCGGCTGCTTGCCGGTGCGGTCGATCAGCACACCGTTCACCGCATCGACGCCGCCAGCAGCTTCGCGCTCGACCGAGATGGGGATGAGCTTGCGGCCGCCGTCCTGCAACCTCGCGAAGAGGTCGCGGCAGGGTTGGTCATCGACGCCAAGGACACCGATACTTCCACGACCTTTCGGACGCAGGATCAGAGCCTTGGCGTCGATGTAGCCATCCATCCCGCCGTGACGGGACAGGTGGTCCGGCGTAACGTTCAAAAGGATCGCGACGTCACAAATCGGCGTCGGTGTGAGCTCGAGCTGGTATGAGCTGAGCTCGAGCACGTAAATGCCGTCGCCCGGCAGCGGTTCCAGTGACAAAGCTGCAGCACCGAGATTGCCACCGACCGCCACATGTTTGCCGCCCTGGCGCAGGATGTGCGCGATCAGGGTCGTCGTGGTGGACTTGCCGTTGGTGCCGGTGACGCCGACATAACGCTGCCGCGGCGTCGCGCGATAGAGCAACTCGATGTCACCAAGAAGTGGCTTGCCCGCTTCCTTCGCCAGCGCCGCGACCGGATGGGGCGCGGGATGCGTGTGCGGAATGCCGGGGCTCATTACCAGCATCTCGGGCCGCGACCAATTGGCCTTAGCGAGGTCGACGATCATGTCGGTTGGTAGCGCGGCACGCGCCTGCTCGTTGTCGTCCCACGCCCACACAATCGCGCCGCTCGCTTCGAGCGCGGCCGCGGTTGCGCTGCCCGTCCGGCCGAGGCCGAGCAGGGCAACGACCTTGCCTGCGACGTCGGGGATGCGGATGGGCTGTGGCACGAGCGCGCGCGTTCCTATCGCAGTTTCAAGGTGGACAGACCGATCAGCGCCAGCACGGCGGCGATGATCCAGAATCGGATGACGATGGTGGGCTCGGCCCAACCCTTTTTCTCGAAGTGGTGATGCAGCGGCGCCATGCGGAACACGCGCCGGCCGGTGGTCTTGAACGAGATCACCTGCACGATGACCGACACCGTCTCCAGCACGAACACGCCGCCGATGATGGCGAGCACCAGCTCGTGCTTGGCGATCACCGCGATGGCGCCGAGCGCGCCGCCCATGCTGAGCGAGCCGGTGTCGCCCATGAACACCATGGCCGGCGGCGCGTTGAACCACAGGAAGCCGAGGCCGGCGCCGCACAAGGCACCGCAGAACACGGCGAGTTCGCCCGCGCCCACCACGTGGTGCAGCTGCAGGTAGTCCGCGAAATTGGCGTTGCCGGCGAAATAGGCAATGAAACCGAGGCTCGCCGCCGCCATCATGACCGGCACGATGGCGAGACCGTCGAGCCCATCGGTCAGATTGACCGCGTTCGAGGAGCCCATCATCACCAGGGTCGCGAACGGCAGGAAGAACCAGCCCAGCGGAATCAGCACTTCCTTGAAGAAAGGCACGGCCAGGCCGGTGGAAAGCGGTTCGGGCGCAACCCAGATCACGATCGCGCTCGCCACCGCGCCGATCGCGAATTGCGCCAGCAGCTTGAAGCGGCCGGGAAGCCCCTTGGTGTTGCGCTTGGTGAGCTTCAGGAAATCGTCGCCGAAGCCGATCGCGCCGTAGCCGATCGTGACGAGAAGCACCACCCACACATAGGGATTGCTGACGTCGGCCCACAGGATGGTGGTGAGGCAGGCGGAGATCAGAAACATCAGGCCGCCCATGGTGGGCGTGCCCTTCTTGGTCAGCAGGTGGGATTCCGGCCCATCTTCGCGGATCGGCTGGCCTTCGCGCTGCTTGAACTTGAGCCAATTGATGATGCGCGGACCGATCAGCAGGGTCAGGAAGAAGGCGAATATGATGGCGCTGCCGCTGCGGAACGTCTGGTAGCGGAAGAGGTTGAGCGGATTGAGCTCGTCGGACAAAGGTGCCAGCAGATTGAACAGCATCCCCTGATTTCCCCCTTACTGACCGTTGCCGGTCCTCTCGCCTGCGCCGGAACCAAGGCTGCGCACCGCCTCCACCAGGGGCGCCATGCGCGTGCCGAGCGATCCCTTGATCAGAACCGTATCGCCCGCTTTCAGCGCACCGATGAGCGGCTGCACCATTTCGTCCGAGGCCGCACGATGGGCCCCCTTCATCGTGTCGGGCAGCAAGTCGTAGAGCCCCCGCATGTGCGGACCGACCAGGAAGGCAAGGTCGACCTTGGCCGCCGTCAGGTCTGGCGCCAGGTCGCGATGAAGTTGCGGAGCCGCAGCGCCCAGCTCGCGCATGTCGCCCAGGACGGCGATGCGCCGGCCGCCGAACGCCGTCGGCAAAGTGCCGAGCAGATTAAGCGCGGCGCGCACCGAGGCGGGGCTGGCATTGTAGCCTTCGTCGATCAACTCGATGTCGCCGCCTGGAATGCGGAGATGCTCGCGCTTGCCGCGGCCCTTCAGGGCCCGCACCGCGGTGAGGCCTGGCAGCGCCTGGTCAAGGTCGAGTTCGAAGGCGAAGGCGGCCGCCAGCACAGCGACGGAATTGAGCGCGAGATGCTTGCCCGGTGCCGCCATGCGATAGCGCAGGCGCTTGCCGCCGACCTCCGCCGTCACCTCGTTGCCGTCGGGCAAGATCTGGCAATCGATCAGCCTTGCCCAGGCGCCTTCCTTGGCGCCGAAGGTCAGAATGCGTGCGCCCATGCGGCGGGCCTTGGCCTCGAGCCGATCGAAATGCGGGTTATCGAACGGCAATACAGCCGCGCCGCCGGGCATCAGGCCATCGAAGATCTCGGCCTTAGCATCGGCGATTTCTTCGACCGAGGCGAAGAACTCGATATGGACCGGCTCGACCGCGGTGATGATGGCGACATGCGGCCGCACCATCTGCGACAGGGGCGAGATCTCGCCGGCATGGTTCATGCCGAGCTCGAACACGCCATAGCGCGTGTCGCGCGGCATGCGAGAGAGGCTGAGCGGCGCGCCCCACTGGTTGTTGAGGTTGCCGGCGCTGGCGAAGGTCGGCGCGAACAGCGACAGCACGGAGCGCAGCGCTTCCTTGGTGCTGGTCTTGCCGACGCTGCCGGTGACGGCGGCCACCTTGGCTTCGGTCCTGGCGCGCGCGGCACGGCCCAGATCCTCCAGCGCCTTCATGGTGTCAATGACTTCGATCACCGGCGCGTTGGCAGGCAGGTTGGCAGGACGCCGATGAATGAGCGCGCCGGACGCGCCGTGCTGCAAGGCGGCGGCCGCGAAATCGTGCCCGTCAAAGGTCGGGCCCTGCAGCGCGATGAACAAATCGCCGCTCTCCAGGCTGCGGGAATCGATCGACACACCCGTCGCGGCGAAGTCGCTGGAAGCCTGGCCGGCAACAGAGGCGGCAATTTCGGCGGATGTCCAGAGCGCGCTCATCGCACCAACCTCACCGGCGCGCCGCCCAGCTCGGCCGCGATCTGGCGCGCCACTTCGGCATCGTCGAACGGATAGGTCTTATCGCCGACGATCTGATACGTCTCATGCCCCTTGCCGGCGATCACCAGGAGGTCGCCGCGCTTGAGTTCGCTCATGGCGACGCGGATCGCCTCGGCGCGGTCGCCAACCTCGATCGCGCCCGGCGCCTTGGCCAGGATCTCGGCGCGGATCGCGGCGGGCGCTTCGCTGCGCGGATTGTCGTCGGTGATGATGACGCGGTCGGCAAGGCGCGTGGCGATCTCGCCCATCATCGGCCGCTTGCCGCGATCGCGATCGCCGCCGCAGCCGAACACCACGGCCAGCTGGCGCACCGCGTGCGGGCGCAGCGTGGTGAGGACGGCCTCGAGCGCGCCGGGCTTGTGCGCGTAATCGACATAGACAGCGCCGCCGGCCGGCGTATCCGCGACGTGTTCGATGCGGCCCGGCACGCCGGTGAGGCTGCCGATCAGGCCGGCGATCTTGTTGACATCCGATCCGCTGCCGATGATGAGGCCGAGGGCGGCCAGCAGGTTCTCCGCCTGGAAGGCGCCCGCCACCGGGAACTCCGCCACGTGATGGGCGCCGAACAGGCTGAGCTCCAGCAACTGGCCCTGCGGAGTCGGCGTCTGCTTCAACAGGCGGATGTCGGCATCGCCACCGCCGAAGGTGATCAGCCGCTGCCGGCGCTTGCGCGCGACATCGATCACGCTCTGGGCCTGTTCGAGCTTCAGGTTCACAACCGCCGTGCCGCCCTCCGGCAGCAGACCGGAGAACAGGCGCAGCTTGGCCTCAAAGTAGCTGGCCATGTCCGCATGATAGTCGAGGTGATCCTGCGACAGGTTGGTGAAGGCGGCGGCGGCCACTTTCACGCCGTCCAGCCGGTACTGATCGAGCCCGTGGCTCGATGCTTCCATCGCCAGATGGGTGATGCCGCCGTCGGCAAGCTGGGCCAGCAGACGGTGCAAGGCGATCGGATCGGGCGTGGTCAAGGAGCCGGGATCATTCAGGGTGCGCGAGATGATGCCGAGGGTGCCGATGCTCGCCGCCTCCCGACCTTCCAAGGTCCAGAGCTGGCGTGCGAAGGCGACGGTCGAGGTCTTGCCGCCGGTGCCGGTAACGGCGGCGATGCAATGCGGCTGGTTGCTGAAGAAGCGGGCAGCAAGCAAGGCCAGCGCGCGCCGCGGCTCCTGTGCGGTCAGGACAGCAACATCCTTCGGCAGATCGGCGAAGATGCTGCCCGCCGGCGCAAGGATGACAGAGGCACCGGCCTTGGCTGCGTCGGCGACGAACGCACGCCCGTCGAGCTTGGTGCCCGGCAGCGCGGCGAACAGCGCGCCGGCCCTCACCCGGCGCGAATCGAGTGCCAGGTCCCGCACATCGACCGTTGCGTCGCCAGCTTGCAGGCGCACATCGTCGATGCCGAGAATCAAATCATTCAGCCTCAAGCGGCGCCTCCGGAATGGAAATCGGTTGCGCCGACACGTTCAATGGGGTCGGTGCGGCAGCGGCGCCGAACGGAATCGGTGCCGGTGCAACCGCTTGTTTGAGCGCCGATTGCGCCTTTTTTGCGGATGGCGAATCGTAGTCGGCCACCATGCCGACCAGCGGATTCTGCGCTTCCAGCGCGTCATCCGGAAGCGGCTTCAGGCCATAGAGCGGGGCGATGCGCTGCACGACGGCGCCGACGACCGGCGCGGTCACCCAGCCGGCGGTGGCATAGCCGTGACTGCTGGCGTTGGGCTTCGGTTCGTCGACCATGGCCAGGATCGCGAAGCGGGGATCGTTCATCGGGAAGGCGGCGACGAAGGAAGCCAGGCGCGTATTGGCGGCGTAGCCGCGACCCTTCTGCTTGTCGGCGGTGCCGGTCTTGCCGCCCACCAGGTAGCCCGGCGCATTCGCCTTTTTTCCGGTGCCGATCTGCACCACCAAACGCATCAGTTGGCGCAGTTGTTCCGAGGTCTGCCGGCTCACCACCCGCGTGCCTTCCGGTAATTCTCCAAGGTTCCGCTTGAGCAGGGTCGGCTCGCGCAGGATGCCGTCATTGACGACGGCGCCGACCGCAGTGATGAGCTGCATCGCATTGATCGAAATGCCGTGACCGTAGGAGACGGTCATGGTGTTGATGCGCTTCCAGTTCTTCGGCGAGGGATAGAACGGCTCCCCGACCTCCGACAGCTCAATCGGCGACTTGTCCATCAGGCCGAAGCGCTTCAGGTAGGCTTGCTGGACCTCAGCTCCGAAAAGGTCGGCCATCTTCGCCGAGCCGATGTTGGAGGAATAGGTGAAGATCTCCGGGATCGTCAGGAACCGGTGCTTGCCCTTGTAGTCGTTGATGCTGTGGCCGCCGATGCGGATCGGCTTGGTGGCATCGAAGCCGTCGGCCAGGGTGACCGTTCCGCTGTCGAGCGCGATCGCCGTGTTGAAGATCTTGAAGACCGAGCCCATTTCGTAGAGCCCGAGCGTCGCGCGATCAAAGCGCGCATCCTCGATGGCTTCGCCCGGCCGCGCCGGATCGAAATCGGGCAGCGAGATCATCGCCAATACTTCGCCGCTCTTCAAATCGATGATGATGCCCGCGCCGCCGATGCCGTTGAAGTCGACGATAGCGCGGTTCAGCTCCTCATGCAGGATGTGCTGCACACGGACATCGATGGAAAGCTGCAGCGGCCGATCGCCGCTCTGCAGCAGATCGTCGAACGACCGCTCGACGCCGGCGAGGCCGCGGCTGTCCACATCCGTGAAGCCGACCAGATGCGCAGTGAGGTTGCCTTGAGGATAGACCCGCTTGCTCTCGGCCTGGAAGTAGATACCGGGCAGGCCCAAGCGATTAACCGCCAGCTGCTGGCGCGGCGTGAGGTCTCGCTTCAGCCAGATGAAGCCGCGGTCGGTGTCCAGCTTGGCGGCAGTCGAGGCGATGTTGAGGTCCGGCAGGACCGAATTCAGCAGCTGCGCCGCTTCGTCGGGGTTCTGCACCTGCCTGGGGTTGGCATAGAGGGAAGCGGTGGTAAGGCTGGTCGCCAGCACCACGCCGTTGCGGTCCACGATGTCGGCGCGGTCGGCGGTCTTGGTCTTGACCGGCGCCACCGCAGCACTGTCGGCTCCATCGGGCAGCACGGTGATGGCAACCAGGCGCGCAGCGATGACCAGGAATACCACCGCAAACAAGCTGGCGCCCAGCAGCACGCGGCTGTGGCTCACCTCGAGCGCGCGCTTGCGCGGCCCGTCGGGTTCCATCTCCAGCGTCATCGGATTGATGACCGGCTGCGGTCGTTGCGCGACCAGATCAGGTGCGGGGCGGCGCGTCATTGCGCGCCTCCCGACTGCTCGCTCTGCGCTTTCTCCATGTCGGCCAGGATGGCGTCGATCATGGCATCGGCCTCGGCTTGCTCATCCTTCGGCTTCAGCGGCTGCGGTTCCTGTTTCGCCTGCTGTGTCGGCTTTGCGGCCGGCTGCTCTTGGGCCGGCTTGTCGGTGGCTTTCACCTGCAGCATCGGCACGGGTGCTTGCGGCGCGCTGGAGATCAACGGCGGCTGCGGCTCGGCCGGTTGGTCGGGTGATGCCGGCACGTCCTCGATGCGCAGCGGCAGGCTGGCGAAATCGCTGATCTGACCGGGCGTGGTCGGCACCAGCTCGGTGTGGCGGCGTGCGAGATCGGCGAGGCGCAACGGATCGTTGAGATAGCTCCACTCCGCCTCGAGCACGTGGATGGCGGCATAGTTCGCCTCGATCTGGCGGCGCACCTCGCGCAGCTCGCGCTCTTGACTCTGCACGTTGTATTTGACCTGGAACAGGCCGATGCCGAGCAGAGCCAGAACGACCACCCAGACGATGGCGCTGATCCGGATCATGCCGCAGCCTCCAACGGTGCATCGGTGCGCTCGGCCACGCGCAGCCGCGCGGAGCGGGCGCGAGGATTCGTCCTGACTTCGTCTGCGCCGGGCTCGATGCCGCCGGGCGCGATCAGGCGTAAGGTCGGCTTGGCTTCGCTGCGCTGCATCGGCAGGTGGCGCGAGGCTTTCGGGTTGCGTCCGGCGCGATCGCGCAGGAACTGCTTTACGCGCCGGTCTTCCAGCGAATGGAACGAGACCACGGCCATCCGCCCGCCGAGCGCCAGGAGGCGTTCCGCTGCGGCGAGCCCGCGATCGATCTCGCCCATTTCATCATTCACCGCAATGCGCAGTGCCTGGAAGGTGCGCGTTGCGGGATCGATGCGCTCATGGCTCGCGCCGATGGCGCGCCGCACGATCTCCGCCAGGTGCTGTGTGGTGCTGATCGGCGCCAGGGCGCGGGCGCCGACGATCGCCTTGGCGATGCGGCGCGCCTTCTTCTCTTCGCCGAAGGTGAAGATAAGGTCGGCGAGCGGCCGCTCCGCCAGTTCGTTCACCAGATCCGCTGCGCTCTTGCCGGCGCGCTCCATGCGCATGTCGAGCGGACCTTCGAAGCGGAAGGAGAAACCGCGCTCCGCCTGGTCGAACTGCATCGAAGAGACGCCAAGATCGAGCGCGACGCCCTGCACGGCGGCGACACCGCGCGCGCTCAACAGGTCGAACATGTCGCCGAAACGGCCCTGCACGATGTGCAGGCGCCCGGCATAGCGGTCGAGCAGGGGGGCTGCACCTTTCACCGCGTCGGGATCACGGTCGATCGCCCACACGGTGCACTGCGCCGCGTCCAGCAGCGCGCGGCTGTAGCCGCCCGCGCCGAACGTGCCGTCGACGTAGATGGCGCCGTCGCGGGGTGAGAGCGCCTCGATCACTTCCGTCAGCAGAACGGGGCGATGCGGCGTGCTGTCCATCGCCGCCGCGGTCATTTGCCGCTCCCCTGATCGGAGACGTGCTGGCGTAAGGTGCGCTGCTTCTCCGCCGCGCGCTTGCGGGCCTCCGCCTTGTAGGCCTCGAGCGCCTGCGGTTCCCAGATCTCGAAGTATTTGCCGCGGCCTGCGAACGCGGCCGACTCGGTCAGCTTCGCATGCGCGCACAGAGCTTCGGGCAGCATGATGCGCCCCTCGCCATCGAATGGCAGTTGCTTCGCATCGGCAAACAACGCTGCCGTCAGTTCATCATGCTCTTGCGAGAACAGATCGACGTTCTGCGTGCTGTCAATGAGCGACTGCATCCAATCCATGCCGGCGCAGTGCAGCGCGTTCAGCTGGAAGGAGGGGAAGGCGACGATGCCCTGGAACGGCTGCTCGGCGAGGGCAGCACGAAAGGTCGCCGGGACGGACACCCGGCCCTTCCGGTCGATCTTGTTCACGAATGTGTCGATGAACACTGCCATGACGTCTCGAGCTCGCCCCTTGACCCTGCCCGGGCGTCCCAATGCCACCCGAGGAGGTCTTTCCACCCGACGCGCCGGTCGGCCCATCCCCGCCATGGGCGCGCCCCAAATCACGCCCGGTCAGACATGGGAGTAAGTCTGTGGATAGTGGGATATCATGGGATAGCATGGGCGTCAATGGGATTGGACCGTAACTCTCTGGAAAATCTTGGATTTTTGAGAATTCGTGAAGATCAACACGACGTGAGAAGACAATGTTAACAAGTGTTTACACACGGGCGCTCACACCGGGACTCAAGCTGGTCCCGCAGAGGTCGGGATTTGAGGCAAGTTTTGCCCATGAACAAGACGGGAACAGGCGGTTTCAAGCTGCGCGGTCATGGCGTCTTGCCGCTCGGCCGTCAAGCAAATCAGATCAATATGTTAACGGGTGCCAGACGGCCTGTAAGCCGGGTTCTGTCCAGGGCGTTGCCGCCCCTGGATGGCCATTCCTCTGGGACGCCCGTCGCCGGACGCCTCGCGCGACCTACCCGAGAATCTGGTGCGGAAAGGCACCTGGGCCGGTTGCCCGGCCCCATTCTCCTATCTGGTCTTGCTCCCGGTGGGGTTTGCCGTGCCGGCGCCGTTACCGGAACCGCGGTGCGCTCTTACCGCACCGTTTCACCCTTACCGCAGCGCTCGAAAGCAGCCGCGGCGGTCTGTTCTCTGTGGCACTGTCCCTAGGATCGCTCCCGCCGGGCGTTACCCGGCACCGTCCTTCCGTGGAGCCCGGACTTTCCTCCACCCCTGCGTACAAGCCGCAGGAGCAGCGGCCATCCGGCCGTCTGGCACAGCTGTTAGCTAGGATTGCGCGGCCGGCTTGTCAACCAAACCGGCGAGAATGATCTTCATCTCGGGGTCCGGCGTCGGTCGCAGGACGGCGGGCCGGAAGTGCCGGCAAAAGGCGACGCACGCGGCGCGGCGCGCGACCTGCGGGTCGACATTCGCCTTCGGCGGCCCACTCAGATCGTAGCCGAATGCCGCCAGCGCCTGAAAGAACTGCTCGTCCGTCCAGTCCACTAGCTTGGGTATCGGCCAGATCGCGATCCCCTCGACCGCCAAACGGTACCAGTCGAAGAGCTCGCCCGGATCCTGCTTGCGCAGCGGCGCCACGTCGGAGTGGCCCAGCACGCGCTCCAGCGGGATGTCGTGACGCGTCTTGATGTCCTTGGCCAGTGCCACCAGCGCATCCATCTGCTCCAGCTGGAACTGGCGATAGCCGAACTCGTGTCCGGTGTTGACGATCTCGATCCCGATGGAGCGCGCATTGATGTCACGCTCGCCCTTCCAGGCGCTGATACCCGCATGCCAGGCACGCTTCTCTTCCGGCACCATGCGATAGATCTTGCCAGCTTCGTCGATCACGTAATGCGCGCTCACCTTCGCCTGGGGATCGCGTAGGCGCCGCAAGGCCTGGCTCGCATCCGGCATGCCGGTATAGTGCAGCAGCAGGATGTCGACTTTCTGCCCGGCCGGCCTTTCGTCGCAATTGGGGGATGGCAGCTCTTCGATCGCCAAACTGTCGGTCATGATGTCTCTGGTTAGATTCCGGTCTTGGTGGCGGGCGCCGCCACGGTCGGCCGGCGCAGCACGATAATGCCGACGCCGGCGATTGTCGCCAAGCCGCCTACGAGCATTTGCCAGGTGATCTCTTCGCCGCGCATCAGGGCGCCGGCGGCGACCCCGATCATCGGCAGCAGCAGGGTGAAGGGCATGACCTGGTTCACAGGATACCGGCGCATCATGTTGTACCAAATCCAGTAGGTGAAGATGGCGATCACCACCGCCTGGAACAGGAGAGCGCCCCAGCCGACCCAGGTCACCTCCGGGATGTGCACCCACTGCGGCCCCTCGATCAGCCAGGACGCGATCAGGAGCTGCGGCGCCGCCAGGATCGCGATCCAGCCGTTGAGCGTGACGGCATCGATCGAATCACCCAGCGCCTTCACCTGGATATTGCCGGCGGCCCACACCAAAGCGGCCGCGATCACCGCCATCAACGGCCAGGGATTATCCGAAAACCGCGGCTCTCCGGCGATCAGGGTCACGCCCGCGAAGGCGACAATCATGCCGAGGACGCGCCGCCAGCCGAGCTTCTCGCCGAAAAAGAACGCCGCCATGATCGCGGCGAACGGCGTTTGCAGCTGCACGGCGATGGAGCTGGTGGCCGCATCCAAATCCCGCATGCCGAGGAAGATCAGGGTGAAATGCATGACGCCCATGGTGGCGGAGAGCGGCAACAGCTGCTTCATCATGGCGCGCTTGGGCAGGCCGACGACGAATACCAGGAGCACCGCGACGAGGCTGAACCTGAGTGCCACGAAAAAGATCGGCGCAAAGTGATCGAGGCCGAACTTGGCGACCGCGAAGTTGACGCCCCAGAGCAGCTGCACCAGCAGCATAAGGGCGAGATGGCGCGGGAGCATTCGGAGATGGACCTGGCGACTGATAGAGCGGGGAAGACGACGCAGTCAGCCCGACTGCGGACAGAGCCATAGGCGCTGAGGTCGCAAGAGTAAAGCGCCAAGAAGGTAGCGACGAAACGCGCGCGCAGCACACCAGCGCACTCCCTTGTGCCCGGCTGATCAAATCCGCGCGCACGGGATGGTCTTTCGGGGGCAACCGCCTATGTAGGTGGCTTCCGACCTAGGTCGACATTGAAGCGCGTTCGCGCCACACGATAGCATTCAACGGTCACGCCCGGGCCCAGCTGCGGGCGCGATGCTGCATGGCGGGGCGCATTTCCAGGGGAACGCTTCGTCTTTTTGAAGACTTATATCCAGTCGGCCAAAAAGGCCGTCGCAGGCCTCTGTCGATATTCTCTCGATGGTTGGCCACAAGGGAGGAATTGGCTCGTGAAACTGACATATCTCATGTCGGCTGCCCTGTTGGCTGCCGCCGCAGCCCCTGCCTTCGCTGCCGAGATTTCCGACGGCAAGGTCAAGATCGGTATCCTGAACGACCAGTCCGGTGTCTACGCCGACTTCGGCGGCAAATGGTCGGTCGAGGCCGCTAAGATGGCCGTGGAGGATTTCGGTGGCAAGGTGCAAGGCGCGACCATCGAAGTCATCAGCGCCGACCACCAGAACAAGCCGGACATCGCCGCCAACATTGCCCGCCAGTGGTACGACACCGAACAGGTCGATGCGATCATGGAGCTGACGACCTCCTCGGTGGCGCTCGCCGTCCAGGGTATTTCCGCGGAGAAGAAGAAGATCGACATCGTCACGGGCGCCGCCACCACGGACCTGACCGGCAAGGCCTGCTCGCCCTATGGATTCCACTGGGCCTATGACACCCATTCTCTCGCCGTCGGCACGGGCGGCGCCTTGGTGAAGCAGGGCGGCGATACGTGGTACTTCCTCACGGCGGATTATGCTTTCGGCTATTCGCTTGAGGAGCAGACCTCGAATTTCGTCAAAGCGCAGGGTGGCAAGGTGCTGGGCTCGGTGCGCCATCCGCTCGCGACCACCGATTATTCCTCGTTCCTGCTGCAGGCGCAGGCCTCCGGCGCCAAGGTCATCGGGCTTGCCAATGCCGGCCTCGATACTGCCAATTCCATCAAGCAGGCCGCGGAGTTCGGCATCGTCGCGGGCGGCCAGCGCCTGGCGGCGCTGCTCTTCACGCTGGCCGAGGTGCACGGACTCGGTCTTGAGGCGGCACAGGGATTGACGCTGACCGAGGGCTTCTACTGGGACCGCAACGATGAGTCACGCGAGTGGTCCAAGCGCTACATGGAGCGCACCGGCCGCATGCCCAACATGGTTCAGGCGGGCACCTATTCCGCGGTGACGCAATACCTGAAGGCGATTGACAAATCAGGAACCGACGAGACCGAAGCGGTCTCCGAAGAGCTGCACGCGATGCCGGTCGATGACATCTTCGCACATGGCGGCAAGGTCGGGCCGAACGGCCGCATGATCCACGACATGTATCTGATGGAGGTGAAGAAGCCTTCCGAGAGCAAGCAGCCGTGGGACTACTACAAGGTTCTCGCCACCATCCCCGGCGACGAGGCCTACATCAAGCCCGAGGAGAGCGGTTGCCCACTGGTCGACTGACGGCGGCCGGGATGTCAGCGGTCAATGATGTGCCGCGGGTGGTCCTCTCCGCCCGCGGCCTCAGGCGTGATTTCCAGGGCTTCGTCGCGGTCAATAACGTGGATCTCGATGTCCATCACGGCGGGATCCATGCACTGATCGGGCCGAACGGCGCCGGCAAGACGACGGTCTTCAACCTGCTCACCAGGTTTCTGCCGCCGAGCGCCGGGCGGATAGAGCTGTTAGGTCAGGACATCACGCACACGCCGCCGGCCAAGGTGGCGCGCATGGGGCTGGCGCGTTCGTTCCAGATCTCGGCGATCTTCCCGCATCTGACGGTGCTGGACAATGTGCGTGTTGCCCTCCAGCGGCGGCGCGGCTTGCACGTCCAATTCTGGCGCTCGCTGCAGGTCCTGAATGCGTTGACGCCGCGCGCGGAAGAGCTGTTGCGCTCCGTGGGACTGGAGGATGCGCGCAGCCAGCTTGCCGGCGATCTCTCCTATGGCCGCAAGCGCGTGCTCGAGATCGCCACCACCCTGGCGCTCGATCCCAAGGTGCTGCTGCTCGACGAACCGACAGCCGGCATGGGGCACGAGGATGTCGGGACGGTCACCGAGATCATCCGCTCGGTGGCGAAGGACCGTGCCGTGCTGATGGTGGAGCACAATCTCGACGTGGTCGCCGATCTCTGTGATTGGATCACGGTGCTTCAGCGCGGCGAAGTCCTGGCTGCCGGCGACTACCGGACCGTCAGCCAGGATGAGCGCGTGCGCACCGCCTATATGGGGACGCAGCATGTCTGACGCGGCGCCATTGCTGGAATTGCGCGACGTTCACGCCTGGTACGGCGAGAGCCACGCGCTGCACGGCGTGACGCTCGAGGTCCATGCCGGCGAGACCGTCACTTTGCTGGGTCGCAACGGCGTCGGCAAGACCACGACGCTGCGCGCCATCATGGGCCTCATCCGCAAACGGACCGGGCGGATCGCCTTCGAGGGCAAGGACCTGATGCGCCTGCCGCTGCATCGCACTGCCCATGCCGGAATCGGATTCGTCCCGGAAGAGCGCGGCATCTTCGCAAGCTTGACGGTAGACGAGAATTTGGCGCTCCCGCCGGTCGTCGCCTCGGGCGGCATGAGCGTCGAGGAGATTTTCGGCTTGTTCCCCAACCTCAAGGAACGGCGAAAGAGCCCGGGCGGCAAGCTCTCGGGCGGCGAGCAACAGATGCTGGCGATCGCGCGCATGCTGCGCACCGGCGCCAGAACCCTGCTGCTCGACGAGCCCACCGAGGGCTTGGCACCCGTGATCGTGCAGCGCATCGGAGAGTTGCTGGGAACGCTCAAGAGCCGTGGCATGACGATCCTGCTGGTGGAGCAGAATTTCCGCTTCGCGAGCCGGATCGCCGACCGCTTCTACCTGATGGAGCATGGCCGGGTGATCGCCGATTTCCCGGTCGGCGAGCTGGAGAGCCGCATGGCGCAGCTGCACGACGTGCTGGGCGTGTGACGCGATGATCACGATCCTTGGCATACCGATCCAGGCATTCCTCGGTCAGCTGCTGGTCGGCCTCATCAACGGCTCGTTCTATGCGATGCTGAGCCTGGGCTTGGCGGTGATCTTCGGCCTGCTGCGGGTGATCAACTTCGCGCACGGCGCCCAATACATGCTGGGCGCCTTCGTCGGTTACCTGCTGCTCGTGCAGCTAGGAGTCGGCTATTGGCCGGCCCTGCTCCTGGCGCCGATCATCGTCGGCATCAGCGGGATCGTCGTGGAGCGCCTTGCGCTTGCCAGGCTGTATGATGTCGATCCGCTCTATGGGCTGCTGTTCACCTTCGGGCTCGCGCTGGTACTCGAAGGCATATTCCGCTATTACTTCGGCGTCTCCGGCAATCCCTATCCGGTACCGCCGCTGCTGGCCGGCGGCACCAACCTTGGTTTCATGTTCCTTCCCAACTACCGCGGCTGGGTCGTTATTGCCTCGCTGATCTTCTGTCTCGGCACCTGGCTCGTGATAGAGAAGACCAAGCTTGGCTCCTATCTGCGCGCAGCGACGGAGAACCGCAGCCTAGTGCAGGCCTTCGGGGTCAACGTGCCGCTGCTGCTGACCTTGACCTATGGGCTGGGTTCGGCGCTGGCGGGCCTTGCCGGCATTCTCGCAGCACCAGTCTACCAGGTCAGCCCGCTCATGGGCTCTAATCTCATCATCGTGGTATTCGCGGTGGTGGTGGTCGGCGGCATGGGATCTATTCTCGGCGCCATCGTCACCGGCTATCTGCTCGGGGTGGCCGAGGGCCTGACCAAGGTGTTCTATCCGGAAGCCTCCAACATCGTGGTCTTCGTCATCATGGCGATCGTGCTGTTGATCCGGCCGGCCGGCCTATTCGGAAAGGAAGCATGAGATGGCCGAGCTGACGCTGCAGGAGGCGCGTGCGCAGACGACCGGCAGGGTCGAGCGGATACTGATCGTGCTGGGTATCGTCGCGCTGATCGCAGCGCCCTTCTTCGTCTATCCCATCTTCCTGATGAAGATGCTGTGCTTCGCGCTGTTCGCCTGCGCGTTCAACCTGCTGCTCGGCTATACCGGTCTGCTGTCGTTCGGCCATGCCGCCTTCTTCGGCGGTGCTGCCTATTTCTCAGCCTATGCAGCGAAGGTGTGGGGCTGGCCGCCGGAGGCCGCGATCCTGCTCGGTGTCCTCGGCGCTGCTGTGCTCGGCGCGGTGATGGGTTTCTTCGCCATCCGGCGCCAGGGCATCTATTTCGCCATGATCACCCTGGCGCTGTCGCAGATGTTCTTCTTCTTCTGCCTGCAAGCCGAATTCACCGGCGGCGAGGATGGCATCCAGGGCGTGCCACGCGGCGTTCTCTTTGGCATTATCGATCTGCACGTTCCGCTCAACATCTACTACACCGTGCTGGCGATCTTCCTGATCGGCGTGTTCGCGATCTGGCGTATCGTCCATTCGCCGTTCGGCATGATCCTGCGGTCGATCCGCGAGAACGAACGGCGCGCCATTTCACTCGGCTATTCGGTCGGCAACTACAAGCTGGCGGCCTTCGTCATGTCGGCGGCGCTGGCGGGCCTCGCCGGCGCGACCAAGGCCATCGTCTTCCAGTTCGCCACGCTCACGGACGTTGCCTGGCAAATGTCAGGGGAGGTCATCCTGATGACCCTGCTTGGCGGGATCGGCACCATGGTTGGCCCGATCGTCGGCGCCGGCCTCGTGGTCGCGCTGCAGAACACGCTCGCCACCTCGGAGTTCCCGGTCACCATCGCCACCGGAATCATCTTCATGATCTGCGTGCTGCTGTTCCGCCGCGGCATCGTGGGCGAGCTCTATGCCCGGGCGCTGCGTCGCGGCAACAATAAGGGCTAGCGCGTACCTGTAAGCTGCGCGCGCTTCTCTTCCAGCTCCAGCCAGCGTTCTTCGGTGGCGTGCAGCTCGTCGCGCTTGCGGGCGAGGAGGGCGCCAGCTTGCGCGGCCTTGACGGCATCGCGCTGATAGAGCGTGGGGTCGGCCAAGGCGGATTCGAGCGTCGAAATCTCCGCATGCAGCCGGTCGAGCTTGGCGTTGATTTCGTCGAGCTCGCGCTGCTCCTTCATGGAGAACCGCGCCGGCGCGGGCGCGCTCGGCTTCGGTGGTTCGCTGCGCTTCGGCTCGGCTTTGCGCGGCTGGGCCTTCTCCGCACGCTCGCCGCGCTGGATGACGTAGTCGCTGTAGCCGCCGGCATATTCCACGACTTCGCCGTCGCCTTCGACCGCGATGGTGCTGGTCACCAACCGGTCCAGGAAATCGCGATCGTGGCTGACCAGCAGCAGCGTGCCTTCGAAGTCGGAGAGCACGTCCTGCAACAGATCGAGCGTATCCATATCGAGATCGTTCGTCGGCTCGTCCAGCACGACCAGGTTGCCGGGCTCCGCGAACAATTTCGCAAGCATCAGGCGCGCGCGCTCGCCGCCGGAGAGCAGGCGCACCGGCATGGTGGCCTGCCGCTCGTCGAACAGGAAGTCGCGTAAATAGGCGACCACATGGCGCGGCCGGCCATTGACGATGATGGAATCGCCACCGGTCGGCGCCAGCGTCTCCCACAAGGTGCGATCGAGGTCAAAGCTCTGCCGCCGTTGGTCGAGATAGATGGACATGATGCCGATACCGAGGCGGACCGTGCCGTTGTCCGGAGCGATCTCGCCCGTCAGCAGCTTGATGAGCGTGGTCTTGCCGGCGCCGTTGGGTCCGAGAATACCGATGCGGTCGCCACGCATGATGCGGGTCGAGAAGCCATTGACGATCTTGAGCTCGGTGCCGTCCGGCCGCGTGTAACGCTTGGCGATGTCGATCGCTTCGATGGCCAGCTTGCCGCCCAGTTCGGCGTCGGATAGCGCAAGCCTGGCACGGCCGCGGCCCTTCAGGCTCTCCGCCTTCTGCCTGCGCAGATCGAACAGCCGCCGACGTCGGCCCTCGTTGCGCGAGCGGCGCGCCGTCACGCCGCGCTGCAGCCAGTATTCCTCGGTCTCGATGCGCTTCTCGAGGCGGCGGAACTCGCCGGCTTCCTGCTCCACGATCTCCTGCGACCACTGCTCGAAGCCATCGAAGCCGCCGTCACGCTCGAACGTCCGCCCGCGGTCCAGCCACAGAAGTCGGCTGGTCAGCTTGCGCAGGAAAGCGCGGTCGTGGCTGATCATCAGGATGCCGCCGGGGAACGCCGCAAGTTCTTCTTCCAGCCACTCGATCGTCGGCAGATCGAGGTGGTTGGTCGGCTCGTCCAGCAACAGCAGATCGGGTTTGGCGACCAGGGTGCGGGCGAGCGCCGCGCGCCGTCCTTCGCCGCCAGAAAGTGTCGCGATGGCGCGGCTGCCATCCAACCTCACATGGTCGAGCACCCAGGCGACGCGGTAATCGTCCGCGTGCGCGTCGGGCGCACCGGCCGCCACGTACTCCGCGACCGATCCCGATACGCTCAAATCCGCATTCTGCGGCAGGTAACCGACCGTCACGCCAGGCTGCAGGAACCGCTCGCCCCGGTCCAGCTCGACCTCTCCCGCCAACGCCTTCAAAATCGTGGACTTGCCGGACCCATTCGCACCGACGAGACAGACCCGCTCGCCGCGACCGAGCGTCACGTCGATGCCGGAAAACAGCGGCCTGCCACCGAACGTGATCGCGGCGTTGCGTAACGCAAGTTGCGGCAAAGCGGGTGGCATCGGGACGCTCTTCTAATTGATGCCGCGCTCTTTGGCGACCTTGTCGTAAGCGGCGTTGATGGTGGCCAGTTTCTCGTTGGCCATGTCGATGAATTCCCGCGGCAGGCCCTGCGCCATCAGGGTGTCGGGGTGGGTGTCACGCACCAGCTTGCGCCAAGCCGCCTTGATCTCCTCGTTGCTCGCGGTACGGCGGATGCCGAGGATGGTGTAGGGGTCGGCCTTGTCCGCACCCAGGTGGCCTTCGCGGATGCGGGCAAAGTCGTTCTCGTCGAGGCCGAAAATGTTGGCGACGCTCTTGAGATAGGCGACCTCCGCCTCATGCACGCCGCCATCGGCCTTGGCAATGTGGAATAATCCGTCGAGCAGCTCCTCCAGCACCGGATGGTCTTTGCGGAACATGCGCGCGACCTGCTTGGCGTAAGGCTCAAAGCCCGCGGGATCCTGCTTCGCCCGATCGAACAGACGCGCGACGTTCTTCATCTCATGCGACGGCACCTGGAACACTTCCTTGAAAGCGGCGACCTCCGCGCGGCTGACCACGCCGTCCGCCTTCGCCATCTTGGCGCCGAGCACGATGACGGCGATGGTGAAGGCGATCTGCCGCGTTGCCGATCGGTCGTCCAACTGGTGGTCGTCGGGTGCCGCTGGCTCGGCCTGATCGATCCGCATATCGGCGGCGTGCCCGGCGATCGCGCCCAGCAACGCACCCAGCGGGCCGCCCAAAGCGAACCCGGCAACTCCGCCGATGATCTTGCCCCAAATACTCATGTGGTGATTGTGGCCTCTCCCGCCGACTCTGACCATAACGGTCGGAGCCGCCTGCGCCAAGGCTGGAACGATCCCGGGCAGGCGTTATAGTCGGGACGCTTCATCGCAGGGAAACGCGGCAGTTTCAAGGATTTTCGCATGAGTCTGGGCAACGGCGACTGGCAGTTCTGGATCGATCGCGGCGGCACCTTCACCGACGTGGTGGCGAAGCGGCCGGACGGCTCGCTGGTGACGCATAAGCTGCTGTCGGAGAATCCAGAGCGCTATCGCGACGCCGCGATCCAGGGCATCCGTGACATCCTCGGCCTCGCGGCCAACGGGCCGATCCCGCGCGAGGTGGCCGCGATAAAAATGGGCACCACCGTTGCGACCAACGCATTGCTGGAGCGCAAGGGCGAGCGGACGTTGCTGGTGATCACCAAGGGATTCCGCGATGCCTTGCGCATCGCCTACCAGAACCGGCCCAAGATCTTCGCGCGCCAGATCAAACTGCCGGAGCTGCTCTATGCCGAGGCGATCGAGGTGGACGAGCGGATCACGGCGGAGGGCCAGGTGCTGAAGCCGCTCGATATCGCGGCGGCGCGGCGCGACCTTGCCGCTGCACGCGTAGCAGGGTTCGAAAGTATCGCTATCCTGCTGATGCATGGCTTCCGTCATACGCAGCATGAGAAGGCGCTGGCGGATTTGGCAAAGGAGCTCGGCTTCAGGCAGATCTCGGTCAGCCATCGAGTGTCCCCGCTGATGAAGCTGGTCAGCCGCGGCGACACGACCGTGGTCGATGCCTATCTCTCGCCGATTCTGCGGCGCTATGTCGATCAAGTGGCGCGGGAGGTGGGCAACGACCGCACGCGCCTCATGTTCATGCAATCCAACGGCGGGCTGACCGACGCCGCCAAGTTCCAGGGCAAGGACAGCATTTTGTCGGGGCCGGCGGGCGGCATCGTCGGCGTGGTGGAGACGGCACGCCTGGCGGGGTTCAGCCGCATCATCGGCTTCGACATGGGCGGGACCTCGACCGACGTCTCGCATTGGAGCGGCGCCTATGAGCGCACCTTTGACGCGCAGGTCGCCGGCGTGCGCGTGCGTGCGCCGATGATGCAGATCCACACGGTTGCGGCGGGGGGAGGATCGATCCTGCATTTCGACGGCGCGCGCTTCCGCGTCGGGCCGGATTCCGCCGGCGCCAATCCGGGCCCGGCGAGCTATCGCCGCGGCGGGCCGCTGACCGTCACGGATTGCAACGTGATGCTGGGTCGGCTCAACCCCCAGTTCTTTCCACGCATCTTCGGGCCGAGCGCTGACCAGACACTGGACCGCGAGGTCGTGGCGGAGAAGTTCGCGGCGCTGGCCCAGGAGATTTCAGCGGCCAGCGGAAAGACCGTCTCCGCGGAGGAGACCGCCGAAGGCTTCATGACGATCGCGGTCGCCAACATGGCCAACGCGATCAAGGAAATCTCGATCCAGCGCGGCTACGACGTCAGCAAATACACACTGGCCTGCTTTGGCGGCGCAGGCGGGCAGCATGCCTGCCGCGTGGCGGACGAGCTCGGCATGAAGCGCATCTTCCTGCATCCCTTCGCCGGCGTGCTCTCCGCTTATGGCATGGGCCTCGCGGACGTGCGCGCGCTCCGCCATCGCACGATTGAGGCGGAGCTGAATGCAGGGGCAATGCCGGCCTTGTCGCGCGCGCTGGACGAAATGGCGCGCGAGGGTGAGGCAGAACTGCTGGCACAGGGGATCGACAAGTCCGCGATCGAGGTGGAGCGGCACGTCCACATCAAATATGCAGGCACCGATGCGCCGCTGCTGGCAAACTTCGGTGACGTTGCCGCCATCAAGGAGAGCTTCGAAGTCGCACATCGTCGGCAATACGGCTTCATCGTGCCGGACAAGACGCTCATCGTCGATTCCGTCAGCATCGAGGCAATCGGGCGCACGGAAGCGGTCGCCGATCCCGTGCTGGCTTCTACCGATCGTGCTGATGCCAAGCCCAAGGCCTCAATGCCGTTCTGGGCGGAGGGGGCCAGTCACCAAGCACCCGTGCTGGAGCGCAGCGAAATGCGCCCCGGCCAGGAGGTGGACGGCCCCGCCATCATCCTGGAGCCGACCAGCACCACCATCGTGGAGCTGGGCTGGACAGCGGTGGCGACGCCGCGCGGGCATCTGGTGCTGGAGCGGCGCAAGGCGCTGGCACGGCAGGCCGCCATCGGCACCAGCGTCGATCCGGTGATGCTGGAGATCTTCAACAACCTCTTCATGTCGATCGCCGAGCAGATGGGATCGACCTTGGAGAAGACCAGCTATTCGGTGAACATCAAGGAGCGGCTGGACTTCTCCTGCGCCCTGTTCGACCAGCAAGGCAAGCTCATCGCCAACGCGCCGCACATGCCGGTGCATCTCGGCTCGATGGGTGAATCGGTCGAGACCATCATCCGCGCCAATCGCGATGCAACCGGCAAATCCACCATCATGCCCGGCGATGTCTATGTGCTGAATGCGCCGTACAATGGCGGCACGCACCTGCCGGACGTCACCGTGATCACGCCGGTGTTTAGCGAGAACGGGCTCGATGAAGGCAGCAAGGTCATCCTGTTCTACGTGGCGAGCCGCGGGCACCACGCCGACATCGGCGGCATCACGCCGGGCTCCATGCCGCCGGACAGCCGCGACGTGGCGGAAGAAGGCGTGCTGATCGACAATTTCAAGCTGGTGGATGAAGGCCGCTTTCTGGAGGCCGAGCTGCGCACCCTTTTGGCGAGCAGCAAGTACCCCGCCCGCAACGTCGACCAGAATGTGGCTGACCTCAAGGCACAGGTCGCCGCCAACGAGCGCGGCGTGCAGGAATTGCGGCGTATGGTGGAACAGTTCGGCCTTGATGTCGTGCACGCCTACATGGGCCACGTGAAGGACAACGCCGCCGAGCAAGTGCGGCGCGTCATCGATCGGCTGAGTGACGGGTCGTTCGTCTACGAGATGGATGACGGCGCAAAGATCGCAGTGACCGTGAGGGTGGACAAGAAGGCGCGGCGGGCGAAGATCGACTTCACCGGCACTTCGCCGCAGCGGCCGAATAACTTCAACGCGCCGTCCTCCGTTGCCAAGGCTGCCGTCCTTTACGTTTTCCGCACCATGATCGATGACGAGATCCCGATGAATGCCGGCTGTTTGGAGCCGCTGGATGTCGTGATCCCCGAGGGCTGCATGCTCCGCCCGACCTATCCGGCGGCCGTGGTCGCGGGCAATGTCGAGACCTCGCAATGCATCACCGATGCGCTCTATGGCGCGATGAAGGTGATGGCGGAGGCGCAGGGCACGATGAACAACTTCACATTCGGCAATGCGCGGCACCAGTATTACGAGACAGTGGCGGGCGGCTCCGGCGCCGGGCCGGGCTTCGACGGGACCGACGCCGTGCAGACCCACATGACAAACTCGCGCCTGACGGACCCGGAGGTGCTGGAATTCCGCTTCCCCGTCCTGGTGGAAGAGTTCCGCATCCGGCGTGGCAGCGGCGGCGCCGGGCTGCACCGTGGCGGTGACGGCGTGGTGCGCCGCATCCGCTTCCGCGAGGCGATGACCGCCGCGATCCTGAGCGGCCATCGCCGTATCCCACCCTATGGTCTGGAAGGCGGCGCGCCGGGCTCTCTGGGTCGCAATTCCGTGGAGCGGGCGGACGGCTCGGTGGTCGAGCTCAAAGGGACCGACAAGATCGACATGCAGCCCGGCGATTGCTTTATCATAGAGACCCCGGGCGGCGGCGGCTTCGGCAAGCCTGCCGTTCCCAAGGCAGCGGAGTAGCGCCATGGCCATTGCCAATACGTCCCGACGCGTTCCGGAACCTGCTCCGCTGATCGAAGCGCTGCATGCCATGCTGGGCGAGCGCTGCAGCGTCAATCCCGGCATTCTCGATCGCCACGGGCACGACGAGAGCTATCACGAGACCCACAAGCCGGACGTCGTGGTGTTTCCGGAGAGCACGGAGGAAGTCGCCGCGATCATGCGCCTCGCGCGCAAGCATAGCGCGCCGGTGATTCCGTTCGGCGTCGGCACGTCACTCGAGGGGCATGTTGCGGCGCTCGAGGGCGGCGTCTCGATCGACATGAGCCGCATGAACCGAGTTGTCGAGGTGAATGCGGAGGATCTCGACGTGCTGGTCGAGGCCGGCGTCACGCGCAAGCAGCTCAACACCTACCTGCGCGACCAGGGCCTGTTCTTCCCGATCGATCCCGGCGCGGATGCTACGATCGGCGGCATGACCTCGACCCGCGCCAGCGGCACAAACGCGGTGCGCTACGGCACGATGCGGGAGAACGTGCTGGGCCTCACCATCGTGACTGCCGATGGGCGCATCATGAAGACTGGCGGCCGCGCGCGCAAATCGGCGGCGGGTTACGATTTGACGCGGCTGTTCGTCGGATCGGAAGGCACGCTCGGCGTCATCGCGGAAGTGCGCCTGCGCCTCTACGGTATTCCCGAGACGATGGCGGCGGCGGTCACGCCATTCCCGACCGTCGCCGATGCGGTTAACACGGTGATCAACGTCATCCAGGCCGGTATTCCGGTCGCGCGCATCGAGCTGCTGGACGATTTCCAGATGAAGGCCAGCAACCAGTACTCGAAGCTGGACTATGCCGAGCAGCCGACCTTGTTCATCGAGTTCCACGGCAGCGAAAAGGGCGTCGCGGAGCAGGTCGAGCTGGTAAGGGCCATCGCTGCCGAGTATGGCGGCGGCGATTTCCGCTGGAGCGTGAAGCCGGAGGAGCGCACCAAGCTCTGGCAGGCGCGGCATGATGCCTATTATGCCGGCCTCTCGATGCGGCCGGGCTCGAAAGGCTGGCCAACCGACGTGTGCGTGCCGATCTCGCGCCTCGCCGAGTGCATCGTGGAGACGCGCAAGGACATCGAGGCGAGCGGACTTGTCGCCATGATCCTGGGCCATGTCGGCGATGGCAATTTCCACGTGACGATCGTCATCAATCCCGACGATCCGGCGGAGCTGAGGCGCGCCGAGGCCTTCAACGACCGCTTGGTCGATCGTGCGCTGGCGATGGGCGGCACCTGCACCGGCGAGCACGGCATCGGCTTCGGCAAGATCGCGTTCCTCGAGCGCGAGCATGGCGAAGCGGTCGGCCTGATGCGCCTTATCAAACAGACGCTGGACCCGGAGAACCGGATGAATCCGGGGAAGATTTTCAGGGTGTGAGGGTCGAGCTAGCGCGTTGGGGTACTAGTCGCGCACCAGTGCTGTCTCGCCTCGTTCAGGCTCATCTTGTTTGCGCCGCCACGGTAATTAAGATCAGCGGATTGCACAGGGTCATCTTCCCAGTTGCAAACTCCGCAGATCTCGTAGCTGCCCAACTTCACCGAAAGCGGGGCTTCCACAACACGGGCATGGAACTAAATCGCCGTTGGCGCCCATCATAGTCACATTCCTCAATCTGTCACCCCGGACAGCCGCGAAGCGGCGTGATCCGGGGTCCATGGATGGGCTTGGCGCCAAGCGGCGCAATGGACCCCGGCTCGGAGGCCGGGGTGACATAGGAGTGGTGGCGCGGGTGAGCGTTTAGTCCTCACGCTCATCCTTCGGCTTTTCCCGCCGGTGGCCCTCGTGGATCTTCTCGGCCTTGGCTTCCAGCAGGCGCTCGCGCTCGCGGTCGGCTTTGATCCGGCCCCATTTGACGCGGCGCTCGCGGGCTCGGCGCTTGTCTTCCTCGCGCTGCTTGGCCTTGCGGACGTGGTTCAGATTGACAATCTCAGCCATATCAAGGGCCTTCGGGCTCGCGAAAATTTCACCTGGGTCGGGCGAGTTGTGCTTGCGAGGCATTTTGTCCCGCAGCGATAATGACCGCAAGCGGTTCCGATTCTGAATTCGGCCCCGGAACCCGAGGGGTGAGCCGACCCGGCTAGCCACAAAAGGGCAGGAACGACATGAAGAAAGTGCTGTGGATCGTCGGCGGCCTCGTTGGCCTCCTCGTTGTGGTGGCGTTGGCGGCGCCGTTTTTTATCGATCTCAACGATTATAAGGCGGAGATCGCGGCGCAGGCGAAGAAGGCGACTGGGCGTGACCTCGCGATCGACGGAGACATCTCGCTCACGATCCTGCCCACACCCGGCGTGACGGTCTCCGGCGTCCGCTTCGGCAACGCGCCGGGAGGCAGCCAACCCGACATGGCGACCCTCGAGTCGGCGAAAGTGAACGTGGCGTTGATGCCGCTGATCTCCGGCAAGGTCGAGGTAGAAGAGGTGGTCCTCGAAAAGCCGACCTTCGTCTTCGAGAAGCTGAAGGATGGCAGCGGCAACTGGCAGATCGCGCCCGAAGTCGAGGCGCCGGAAGCCGGTGTGGTTCCGGAGCCAAGCACGGCGCCCCCATCCGGCGGCGGCGACATGGCGGTGGTGATCAAGAGTGCCTCGATCGAAGGCGGCACGCTCATCTATCGCGACCTCGCCGCCGGCACCGAGCAGAAGGTGGAGAATCTCAACATAGATCTGTCGCTGGACAGCCTCACCGGGCCTTTCCAGGCCGAAGGCGGCGCCACCGTCGTCAACATCCCGCTCGGCTTCCGCATCAAGACCGGTGCGCTCAATCAGCAGGCGCCGATGCCGGTGGAGGTCACCTTCAACCTGACCGAGGCGAAAGCCACCATCGGCTTCGTCGGCCAGGTCGATGTGTCCGCGGTGGAGGATGCCAGCAAGCCCATCGTCACCGGCAAGCTCTCCAGCAAGGGCGAGAACCTGGCGCAGCTGATCGCGAGCATGCCGAACCAGTCGGCCGACGGGCTGCCGCCGATCATGGCGCAGGCGTTCGCGGTCGATGCCGACATCAAGGCCGGCAAAACCAATGCCGGGACGGACAATTTCACCGCCACGCTGGGCGATCTGAACGCCAAGGCGAACGTCGCCGCCAATTACGAGGCGGCACCGACCGTGAAAGCGAACGTCGCCGTCGGCCGCGTCGACCTGGACAAGTTGATGCCGGCCGGCGAGGCGAAGCAGGAGAGCGCGGAAGCGCCGGCGCAATCGCCAGCGGGGCCGGCCAAGCCGGCCGAGCCCTTCAGCCTGCCGGCCGACGTGACGGCCGACCTCGGCATGACGGTCGAGCAGATTGTCTACAAGGGTCAGGCGATCGAAAACACGAACGTTGCCGTACAGCTGGCGAAAGGCGTGCTCACCATCAAGACCGCGTCCGCCAAGCTGCCGGGCAGTAGCACCGTGGCACTCAACGGCGCGCTCAGCGCGCAGAACGGCCAGCCGAACTTCGACGGAACGCTGAAGGCCGATTCGAGCAATCTGCGCGCCCTGATCGACGCGTTTGTGCCGGGGGCGGTCAAGGATGTGCCGGACGATCGCCTGCGCAGGTTCGCGCTCAATACCGGTGTCAAATACAATCCTTCCCAGGCGGAGCTCGCTAATCTCAAGGCCACGCTCGACCAATCGAACATCACCGGCGGCGTGGCGCTGGCGTTGCCGGATGGCGCGCAGCGCAAGCAGATGGGCCTTGGCGTCGGCCTCGCGATCGACAAGCTGAATGTAGACGGCTACATGCCGGTCAAGTCCGCGAAAGAGGAAGCGCAGCCCGCGACGACCGACAAGAAGCCGGACCAGGGCGGCAATCCGCTGAAGGCGCTGGCGCCGCTCGCCGACTACAACGCCAATGTCGACTTCAAGGCCGGCTCGCTCACCATGAACGAGCAGCAGATCAGCGGCTTGCGGCTGGTGGCACAGGTTGCGAACGGCGCGCTCGACGTGAAGGAGCTGAGCGTCGCCGACTTCCAGGGCGGCAAGGCGAACGTTGCTGCGAAGATCACGGACCTCAAAGGCGATCCGAAGTTCGATTCCAAGTTTGACGTGACCGCGAAGGATGCCGGGCGTGTGCTGCAGATGGCCGGCATGGGCCCGCAGCCGCAGGGCAAGTTCGGCGCGCTCACGCTGAAAGGCACCGCGGCCGGAACCCCGACCGATGTTACCTATGACGTGAATGCGGCGATGGCCGGCATCGGCTTCCAGGGCGCGGCCAAGGGCACGGCCAACGGCATCGGCCAGGGGATTCCGAAGATCAACTCCACTTTCGACATCAAGGCCAAGGACCTGGGCCCGATCGCCGAATTGACCGGCGCGCCGGCCGATGCGGCCAAGAACATGGGCGCCGTCAGCTTCACCGGACAGGCGCAAAGCGGCGCCGACGATCTGACCTACGACGTCGCGCTGGCGATGGCCGGCATCGGAGGCAAAGGCACGCTGAAGGGCAAGGTCGCCGGCATCTCGGGTACGCCGCAAATCGACACCGCGCTCAACCTCACCGCGGACAAGCCGGCGCCTCTGCTGCAGCTGGCGGGCCTTGCCGGGCCGAAAGCGAAATCGGTCGGCGCGCTGGGCATCGCCGGCACGCTCAAGGGCAGCGCGGAGGACATGGCGCTGGATCTCAATCTCAACGGCATCGGTGGCAAGGCGAAGGTCGCCGGCACCGTGCAGATGCCGAAGGGCAAGGATCCCAACAATCCACCTCCGGTCGGCTTCAACATCGCCTTGTCGGCGGACCATCCGGAGTTCACGCAGCTGCTGCAGATGGCGGACATCCAGAGTTCCGGCGTCAAGGCCGGGCCGCTGAAGGCATCGCTGAAAGCGCAAGGCAACACCAAGAATGCCAAGGTCTCCGACCTGAACGCCGCCTGGGGCAACAGCTCGATCGCCGGCAACGCCAGCTATGACGCGACCGGCGCCAAGCCGATGGTCGTCGCCAATCTCAAAGGCGGTGTCGTCAATCTGACACCCTTCATGGGGGGCGATAGCGGCAAGTCGGCCGCCGGTGCGGGTTCCGGCGGTGGCGGCAAGGGCGGTTCGCCCTGGTCCAAGGAACCGCTCGATCTGTCGGCGCTCCGGAACCAGGACGCGGACATCGACTTCACCGCGAAGTCCCTGATCATGCCGGACCAGCAGATCGACGACCTGGTCGCAAAGATCACGGTGCGCAACGGCGTGGCCACCATGCAGACGCTACAGGGCAAGATCTATGGCGGCGGCTTCAACCTCGGCGGCACCACCGTAGATGCCAGCACGCCGACCACCAAGCTCGACGCCAAGGTGGCCGTGGACAAGATCCAGGTCGGTCAGTTGGCTGGCGGCGGCATCGCCGGCAACCAGATCAAGGGCCCGCTCTCGCTCAACCTCAACGCCACCGGCGCGGGTGAAAGCCAGGCTGCGTTGATGCGCTCGCTCGCCGGTAGCGGCAACATCGACGGCACCGTGCAGATCATCGGCAAGATGGAGCAGCAGGTCGGCTCCGCCCTGATCGGTGTTCTCGGTGCGAAGGTGAAGCAGGTGCAGGGCATCACCAGTGCGGTGAACGGCATCCTCTCATCCTACACCGGCGTCGACAACAAGCTGGACGGCACGTTCAACATCAAGCAGGGCGTGCTCAACACCCAGGACTTCGCCTTCGTGAACCCGCGGGCGCGCGGCACGGCCAAGGGCGATTTCGACATCGGCGGTTGGGCGATGGACATGATCGTCGACCTGTTCGGCAAGGACGCGCAGGAGGCGTTCATGAGCATCGCGCTGGATGGGCCGATGACGCCAACGCCGAGATTCGCCACCAACGGCGCCGCCGGTGCGACTGGCCTCATGGGGCTGACGCAGCAGGGCGCGTTCAATCCGGGCGGCCTGGTGGACGAGATTCCCGGACTCAAGAAGCTGCCGGGCATCGGCAACCTGCTGGGCGGCCAGCAGACCGCGCCGGCGACCAGCACGGAAGGTCAGCCGGGTGCTCAGATTCCCGGCGTCGGCACTGTGCCGGGGGTGAAGCTGCCAGGCGTGGGCGATCTGCTGGGCGGGGGGAAGCAACAACAACAACCACAACAGCAACAGCAGCAACAGCCCGGCGCCGTTCTGCCGGGTGTCGGCGACCTGTTCGGCGGCACGACCAAGAAGAAACAGCAGCAGCAACAGCAGCCGGCGCAACAGCAGCAACAGCAGCCGAGCGAACCGGGCGCTGCGGTGCCAGGCACAGCGCCAGCGGAAGAGGCCCCTGCCGAACAAGCGCCCGCTGAGGAAGCGCCAGCCGAACAGGCACCGGAGCCGGAGCAGCAGGCACCGGCAGAACAACCAGCCGAACCTGGCGCGACCGAGCCCGGCGCTGTTCCGCCCGGCGAACAGCAGCCGCAGCAGGAGCAAAAGCAGCCGGACATCATTATCCCTGGCCTGAAGCTGCCAGGCTTCGGCGACTAGCCAGTCTTCGAGATCACATATGGATCGGGCGGCCACTACGCCGCCCGTTTCATGCGAGGCGATGCATTCCGCAAGATTTGTCAAATCGATCCGTGCTTAGCTGCCGCCCATGACGCGAGCGGGCAACAATCACTGGATCGAGTATGGCGAGCGCATGGATCGCGTGACGGCCTATGTGTTCGATCACCTGGATGACGAACTCGATCTGAACAAGCTGGCGGAGGTCGCCTGCCTCTCGCCCTATCACTGGCATCGCATCTATCATGCCATGCGCGGCGAGACGATCGCGACGACGGTGCGGCGCCTGCGCTTGCACCGCGCCACCGGTTGGCTCACCCACACCGATCGTCCAATCGAGGAGATCGCGGAGAAGTCCGGCTTCGGCGGTGTCGAATCCTTCACGCGCGCCTTCAAAGCGGCTTATGGCATGCCGCCGGCGAAATACCGCCGGGAAGGCAGCCATCGCCGCTTCGATCCAGCCACGAAACACGGGAGCTCAACCATGCAGCACGTCGAGATCCGTACTCTGCCGCAGATGCAGGCGGTAACGATTCCGCACCGCGGCTCCTACATGGAGATCGGCCGCGCGTTCGAGAAACTGTTCGGCGTCTTGGGTGCGCGCAACCTGCTCGGTCCGGGGCTGCGCATGTTCGGCATCTACTATGATGATCCTGCCTCTGTGCCGCAGGCAGAGCTGCGGTCGCGCGCCGCCATCATTGCGCCCGCAGCGCTGTCGATCGAGCCGCCGCTCGAGCCCGTCATCATCGCCGCCGGCGAGTATGCAGTGCTGCGCCACAAGGGTCCGTATGCGGACATGCGTGGCGCCTATGAATGGCTCTACGGCACATGGCTGCCGCAATCCGCCCGCGAGCCCGCCGACGCGCCGTGCGTGGAGGAGTATCTCAACACCCCGCGCGACACACCGCCGACGGAGCTGATCTCGGACATATATCTGCCGCTGAAATGAGGCTTACTTGGGGCGAATGCGGTCGAGCGAGTCGACGATGCCCTTCGCGTCCGCCAAGCCAAGGCCGGTGGCTTCGCGCAACAGCTTGATTGCTTCGATCTTCTGGCCGCCCGCGGACAGCCGGCGTACCTCGTCGAGGACCTTGGGGTCGATATCCAGCTCCTGGCCTTCGATCTCCGCCGCGACTGCGCCGCCGTCCGGAGCGATCATCTTCGGCTTGTCGCCTCCGCCCACGTCCTTCGGCCGACGACCGAACGCCCGCATGACCAGGAAGATCACCGCCAGGATGACGATTCCGAGGATGAGGTATTTGAGCATGCAGCCATGGTGAGATCGCGCGCTCCGGATGACAAGCGCAATCTGCGGGTCAGGCTCGGCGGTCCTCGCGCAGCATGGCAGCACCCTTCTCGGCGATCATCAGGGTCGGCGCGTTGGTGTTGCCAGAGGTGATGGTCGGCATGATCGAGGCGTCGATCACGCGCAGGCGCTCGATGCCGCGCACCCGCAGCCGCTCGTCGACCACGGCCCTGTCGTCGCGGCCCATCTTCGCCGTGCCCACCGGGTGAAAGATGGTGGTGCCGATCTGCCCGGCCGCCTCGGCCAGCTCCTCGTCGCTCTGGAAGGCAAGGCCGGGCTTGAACTCCTCCGGCGCGTGCGGCTGCATCGGTGCCGCCTGCATGATGCGGCGGGTGAGGCGGATCGCGGAAGCCGCGACCAATCGGTCGCGCTGCGTGGAGAGGTAGTTGGGACGGATCGCCGGCGACTCACCGAAATGCGCGCTCACGGAATGGACACTGCCGCGGCTCTCCGGGCGCAGATTGCACACGCTCATGGTCACGGCGGGGAAGGGATGCAAGGGCTCGCCGAACCGATCCAGCGACAGCGGCTGGATGTGATATTCGAGGTCGGGCGTCTCGAGGCTCGGATCCGACTTGGCGAAGGCGCCCAGCTGGCTCGGCGCCATGGACATTGGCCCGCTCTGCCGCAGCAGGTATTCGAAGCCGATGCGCGCCTTGCCCCACAGGCTCGCCGATAATGTGTTGAGCGTCAGCGCGTTTTGGACCTTGTAGATCAGACGCAGCTGCAGATGGTCCTGAAGGTTCTCGCCGACGCCGGGCAGCGCATGCACGATCTCGATGCCGAGATCGTACAGCCGCGCGGCCTCTCCGACGCCGGAGAGCTCGAGCAGATGCGGCGAGCCGATGGCGCCGGCACTCAGGATCACTTCACCGCGCGCTCGTGCGACCTGGTCCGCGCCGGCGACGCTTGCCTGCACGCCGACCGCGCGCCGATTCTCGATCAGCACGCGCTTCGCCTGCGCCTGCGAGACGATGCGCAGATTGGGCCTGTTGCGCACCGGCTTCAGGAACGCCCTGGCGGTGTTGACACGGAGGCCGCCGCGCTGCGTCACGTGGAAATAGGCGACGCCGTGATTGTCGCCACGGTTGAAGTCGGTGACGCTGGGGATGCCGGTCGCGACCGCCGCCTCACGGATCGTATCCAGGATCGGCCAGTGCAGGCGCTGGCGATCGATGCGCCATTCGCCGCCGGCGCCGTGCGCGTCGTCGGCGCCGTGCAGGTAATCCTCGTGCCGCCTGAAATGCGGAAGCACGTCATCCCAGCCCCAGCCCTGGTTTCCGAGCTGCCGCCAGTGGTCGTAATCGCGCGCCTGCCCGCGCATGTAGATCATGCCGTTGATGGAGGAGCAGCCGCCCAGCACCTTGCCGCGCGGATAGTTGATGGCGCGCCCGCCGAGCCCCGGCTCCGCTTCCGTCTTGAAGCACCAGTCGGTGCGCGGGTTCCCCATGCAATAGAGATAGCCGACCGGGATGTGGATCCAGAGGTAGTCGTCCTTGCCGCCAGCCTCGAGCAGCAGGACGGACACGCCCGGATCGGCGGACAGGCGATTGGCCAGCAGGCACCCGGCGGTGCCGCCGCCGACAATGATGTAGTCGTAGGTGCCGAGCGTTGGTTCCTGAGTCATGCCCTGCCTGCGCGTGACTGCGATAGTACATAGACTCTGAGCGCGCTTGAAAGGTTGGGGGGCGGATCCATTTCGCCGCGCCTGCTGTCGATTTCAGCGATCAATTCAGAGAGCGAGCGGCGGCGTTCCTTCGCGATGCTCTTGAGCGCGCGCCAGAAGATAGCCTCGAGCGTGACGCTGGTGCGATGGCCGGCAATCGCGACGGAATGCTTCTCCAGGCGATGGTCGGAAGCACTCATCGCCGACGCTTGCTCCCTCCGTCATCCCGGACAGCCACGAAGTGGCGTGATCCGGGGTCCATTGTTCGGACGCTGGAGCGGCTGAGGAATGGGCCCCGGCTCAAGGCCGGGGTGACGGTCTGCGAAGTGGTTCTGCCGTGCGTCAACACCACGACTACCGCGTCACTTCGGTCCCAGCATGTCCTGGGGCCGCACCCATTTGTCGAACTGCTCGGAGGTCAGCAGGTCGAGCTCCAGCGCGGCCTGCTTCAGGCTCTTGCCTTCCTTGTGCGCCTTCTTCGCGACCTTGGCGGCGTTGTCGTAGCCGATGCGGGTGTTGAGCGCGGTCACCAGCATCAGCGACTGCTCGAGCAGCTGCTTGATGCGTGGCAAATTGACCGTGATGCCGGCGACGCAATTATCGGTGAAGCTGCGGCAAGCATCCGCGATCAAGCGGCCGGACTGCAATACGTTGTAGATGATGACCGGCTTGAACACGTTGAGTTCGAGATGGCCGTTGGAGCCGGCGATCGTCACGGTCACGTGGTTGCCCATCACCTGCGCGCAGACCATGGTCATGGCCTCGGCCTGGGTCGGATTGACCTTGCCCGGCATGATGGAGGAGCCGGGCTCGTTCTCCGGCAGGTTGATCTCCGCAATGCCGGAGCGCGGGCCGGAGCCCAAGAGGCGCAGGTCGTTCGCGATCTTCATGAGAGAGGCCGCCAGCACGTTGTAGGCGCCGGAGATCTCCACCATCGCATCGTGGGCCGCGAGCGCCTCGAACTTGTTCTTCGCCGGCACGAACGGCAGGCCGGTCAGCTTCTTCAGCTCATCCGCAAACGCCTTGTCGAATCCTTTGGCGCTGTTGAGGCCGGTGCCGACCGCGGTGCCGCCTTGCGCCAGCGCATAGAGCCGCGGCAGGCAGGCCTTCACGCGATCGATGCCGAGGCGCAGCTGCATCGCATAGCCGGAGAACTCCTGGCCGAGCGTAACCGGTGTCGCATCCTGCAGATGGGTGCGGCCGATCTTGATGACCTTGGCGAATTCCTTGCTCTTGGTCTCCAGCGCCCTGGCGAGGTGATCGAGCGCCGGCAGCACCAGATCGTGGACCTGCTGCACGGCGGCGATATGCATGGCGGTCGGGAAGGAGTCATTGGAGGACTGACCGTAGTTCACTTGGTCATTCGGGTGCACCGGCTTCTTGTCGCCGCGCTTGCCACCCAGCATCTCGTTGGCGCGGTTGGCGATGACCTCGTTGAGGTTCATGTTGGTCTGCGTGCCGGATCCGGTCTGCCACACTACCAGCGGGAAGTGATCGTCGAGCTGTCCGTTCGCCACTTCCGCCGCGGCCGCGGCGATCGCCTTGCCGATCTTCTTGTCGAGCTTGCCCGCCGCCATGTTGGCCTCCGCCGCCGCCTGCTTGAGCAGGCCGAAGGCGCGGATCAAAGGCGTCGGCATACGCTCGCCGCCGATCTTGAAGTTCTGGAACGAACGCTGGGTCTGCGCGCCCCACAGTTTGTCAGCCGGCACGTCGATCGGGCCGAAGGAGTCGCTCTCGGTGCGCGTGTTCTTCTGCTTGGCCATGGAGGTCCCCGTTGGCGAATGGAATGGCGAGGGTTCTAGCCGGAAACGCCTGATTTTTGAAGCGGCGCATTGACCCAGCGGGATGCAAGGACTTAGGGTGCGCGCCGCAAGCCGAGGGGATCATGGACAGCCGCATCACCGCCAATCGCCGCCTGTGGAACGAATGGGCGCGGATCAACCAGGAGTCCGCATTCTATGACATGGCGGGTTTCCGGGCCGGCCAGACCTCACTGAAACACATCGAGCTGGAGGAAGTGGGCGATGTCGCGGGCAAGAGCCTGCTGCACCTGCAGTGCCATTTCGGGCAGGACACCTTGTCGTGGGCACGCCGCGGCGCGCAGGTCACCGGTGTGGACCTGTCGCCGGAGGCGATCGCGCGGGCGCAGGCCCTGGCACAGGAACTCGGCATCGATGCGCGTTTCGTCTGTGCCGACGTGCTGGATCCCACGGCGCTGGGCGATGCACAGTTCGACATCGTGTTCACGTCGTACGGCTCCTTGAACTGGCTGCCCGATCTCGATGCCTGGGCAGGGGTGATCGCGCGCCATCTGAAGCCGGGCGGACGCTTTCATATCGTGGAGTTCCATCCCATCATCTCCGCGCTCGACGAGGACGCGAAGCAGATCACGTCCGGCTATTTCAACAGCGGCGAGGCGCTGCGCTTCGAATCGACGACCAGCTATGCCGGCGGCGAACATGCGCCGATCGAATGCTACGAGTGGCCGCACAGCCTTGCCGAGATCGTGCAAGCGCTGCTCGACGCCGGCCTCATGCTGACCAGCCTCAAGGAGTTTCCGTACTGCGTGCACAAGTGTTGGAACTTCCTGGTGGAAAGCGAGCCTGGCCGTTTCGTGGTGAATCACCATCCAGGCAAGCTGCCGCTGCTGTTCTCGATCAGCGCGCGGAAATAGCTAGAACGGAAAATCCTTCTTGCGCGGCGCGCGCTTCGGTTTTGCTGATTTGGCGCGTCGTGCTGCATCGAGCGCTTTGCCGACCCAGCGCCGCAGCTTGCGCATATCCTTGAATGTCTCTGCCGGACATTGCCAATAGGACGTGGTGACGAGACCCTTGCGGTTGCTTTCGAACGAGAATGGCTTCGAATGCGCCTTCACGTAGTCACTGCGATTCGTCTCATCGGTCTTCAAGTAGAGCGTGTCATAGGCGATGAGGCCGAAGAACAGGTCGTTCAGATAGAGCCCGTGCCCACCGAACATTGCGCGCGACCGGAACGCGCCGAGCGGAGTCAGGCTGGCTTCAAGCCTTGCGATGATCACGTGCGCCTTTGTCGTCACTGCCGGTCCTCAGCATGAGCTTCAGGATCAAGGGCCCGCAGGCCACGCCGGCGCCCAGGATAGCAAAACCCGCGAACCAGGATCCGGCAGCATGATCGCCGCCGATATCCAGCGCCAGCCCGAAAGCGAGCGGGCCGAGGCTGGCTGCCCCGAAACCTAGCAGCGAATGCAGCGCCATGGTGGCACCGCTCTGGCCCGGCTTTGCCTGGGCGACGGCGCCCGCGGTGAGCGATGCGGAATCGGCGGTCACGAACAGCGAGTAGATCCCACCAAGGACGAGCAGAAGAGGGAAGGGCAGGAAGGAGCCAGCGCCGAACGCGAGCGCAAGGGCGACGGAGATGAACATCGCCAGCACGAGCTGGCGCTGCCGGCCGATCTTCAGCGCAAATTCGTTGCCGATGATGCTGGACGGCATGCCGAGCAGCAGCAGGACCGCGCCCCACAGCGCATACGACGTATCGCCAGTCGGCGCCAGGCTGCCGGTCGCGGCGAACAACAGATAGGCGACCAGCCAGGCGCGGAAGCCATACAGCTCCCACATATGCGCGGCGTAGGCGAGCGAGTAGGCGAGGGCGTTGCGGTTGTGCGCCGCCTGCCAGAGCGCCCCCCAGGCTGGCATCGGCGGGTGTTTTTCTCCCGGCCGCGATCGAATGAGGGCGGCGACCAGCAGCAAGGCCAGTCCGTTGCCGAGTGCAGAAAGCACGAAAGCCGCTGCCGGCTCGATCGCATGGCCGATCGCGCCTGTGGCCGCTGTCGAGGCGCTCGCACCCAGGCTGAAGCTCGCTGTGTAGAAAGCGAGGCAGCGGCTCTGCTTCGGGCCCTCGATGGAGTCAGTGAGGATCTTGAGCCCGGGCATATAGGTGCCGGCCAGCGCGATGCCCGCCAAGCCGCGGAACAAGGCAGCGGACCACAGGTCGCGCGCGAGGAAGGCGAGGCCGAGGCTGGCCCCGATACCGAGCGCTGTGGCAAACAGATAGATGGTGCGCGGATCACGCCGGTCAGTCCCGGTGACGAGGATCGGCACGGCCACGACATAGCCGACATTGAACGCGCCTTCGACGATGCCGATCTCCGCGTTGCCCAGCGACCAGGCAAAGCGCAGCTCCGGCAACAGCGCCGCGACCGCACTGTAGCCTGCCATGTTCAGCGCTTCAGCGAGACAGAGCAGCAGAGTGAGGCGCCAGGCCGGCATGGACTGCCCGCTGTTTTCCACTAGGACCTAGACCTCATCGTGGCGCAGTAAGATATCGACCATTTCCGGCTTCATTCGTCTGAGAGCGTACTGGAACTCCGCATCGTAGCAGCGGTCGTTCGGCCACGATCTTGTCCACTTCCTGGCGTATCGTCTAACGAAGAGTGCCATGTCTGCGGCCCTCAAGGCCTGCTTTTGATCGCGATTGAACCGGCGACGTCTTGGGCCGTTCTGCACGCTCGTGGTGGTGGATGCCTTCCTGAAGCGGGGCGTCGGTCGAGCCTTCAACAGATTTCTGGTTTCTATGCAGATCCGGTGAAGGTCGGCCCTTACCCGCTGGCTGACCAGAATGTCTCCGCGAAGCTCACTGGCCGCCATGCAGGCCACCTCAAGCTGTGCTCTCACCTGCAGAGTGGCCAAACTGCCCGATGTCAGCGATTCGCCCAACTGGAATCGCATCTCGGCATCTATCTCGGACCAACTTGTATATTTTCCGCTACCTGCGAGCTCACGCGCTCGCCTAAGGAAGCGTACTTCGCGGTCTTTTCGATTCACTCGTTCAATCCCCGAAACAGTATGGCGCGCGCCAACACCCCGCGCGCTCTTCAGAGCACACGGCCTTCACACTTCAGACTTGGCGTGAAAACGATGGGCTCACGCGTGAGAGCCCATCGCTCATCCAGCCGGCATTATGTCCGGCTGCGGTCCAGACCGATATCCTGCAACAGCTTGCGGTTCAGTCCGTCCGGCAGGTCGGGTGGCGACTGTCCGTTCAGCCACCGCAGCGACTTGTAGTCGGGATCGCGCCCGAACTGTCTGTCGGCGGTGGTCAAACGGATGTCGTGGTCGGCGACCTGCGGATGACCGAACAGCCAGGACAGGAGAGTCGAATGGATCGGCATGGTATGCTCCATCTGCTTGGGGTTGCGTGACATGCGCGCGTGATCAAACCGCGCTGCCGAGAGGCCGGCGATGAACGGAGCCACACCCTGAAGAGAACCGACGCCTGCGGCTCTCCGGAAAAGACGGAAGCCGAGGTGTCCACGAAGGCCGCAAAATGCGGTGACTCGATATAGCGACGCCGCCTGGGCGGCCGTCAGTTCAAATCAGTTATTCTGGAAACGCAGAAGGTGCGGAGCCGGAATCGACCAGCGTCGATGACAGCTAGCAGGCGCTAAGCCCTACGATGGTTTGATACATCATGCGCACCCTCCTCACTTGAGAAGTGTGTTCTTTGTAGCTGATGGATACGCGACGGGTCAATTACGAAGGATGCGATGCATAGTAAATGCGTGCGTCTGTGGCGAGGATGCATCAGTGAACGCGCTCACCTCACAGGCATTGAAGCAGTACAATTGGGCTGAACGAGCGCAGATCGGAAGAGCGTCTGCTTACTCATCGCGGCTGTTCTGTTGCGATGGTGTAGCGATCGATCGCCCACAGCCACGTGCCGTCGCGTTGCCGGCGCGCGACTTCGGCCGTCACGCTGCCATCCGGCAAACGGGTCGAGGTGAGCGCCAGGTCACCGCAGACCAACGGCGCTTGCTGCTCTCCGCGGGCAAACTTGCGTCCGCTCGCCACGACTTCCGCGAAATACTGGTGAATCTCCTGGTGACCGCGCAGCATCCGGCCCTCGCCGCAATCGACCACAGCTTGCGGTTCGAACAACGCAACCATGCCTTCGACATCGCCTGCATGCTGCCTGTCAATCAACAGGCGCTCCAGATCCTGCGGATCGCGTGCCGGCTCCCGATTCGTTTGCTCGGTCATGAAAATGCTCCTCGTGACTCATCGTACCCGGCGTGGGCACGCGTTGGCACATTTGAACGTTGGATTGCTACTTCTTGCGGAAGGCGTCGAGGGCGACGACCTGCGCGCCAGACTTGGCGTCGCCTGCCTTGTCCTCGATGAGGCGTGGCAGGTCGTTGAGGTCCTTGGGCATGACGGTCTTGCCGGTCGCGATGTCGGGCTCCGCGACCTCGCCTTCGCCGTGCGCCGTAGATTCGAACTGAAGGCCGAACTTCACCGAAGGGTCAGCGAAGCTGACAATGGAACGATATGGAACGACCAGACGCTCATGCTTGCCACCAAAGCTCAGGGTGACGGCGAAGCCGTCGTCGCCGACCTCCAGGCCCCAGAACTGATGTTGGAGCACGATGGTCATTTCCTTGGGGTATTGCGACTTCAGGGCCGGCGCCATCTGCACGCCAGGCTCGCCGGTCCGGAACGTGAGGTAGAAATGATGGTCGCCGGGCAGCCCGGTCGCCGATACGTCGCTCAACGCACGACGGACGACGCCGCGCAGGGCATCCTCGACCATCCGGTCATAGCGTAACCAGTCCTTGCTCATACGCCCGGCATTCTCCCCAGCCCATTCTCACCCGTGGGCACGCCAGCAAACCCTGAACTCTTCGCTCCAATACTAAAATCAGTGGGGGGCATTCTGTTGCCCGGCGCCCCCCGGACCGCGCTTACCTATTAGGCAGCGAGAGCCAAACGGCTATTGTCGTTGGCACTTCTAGGTTGGCCCGATAACGGCGGATACCATGCCGGGCGAAAACCTTACCTTTACCACGCGCGTCGATCCTATTTCGCCCCCATAAGCCGCGCCGGCTGGAAGCCGGTTCGGAATTTGGTGGAGGCGCCGGGTACCGCCCCCGGGTCCGCAACGCTTATTCCATAAGGCGTTTATCGCCATAGTCGGTTTCCCGACAGGTCTAAATATAGGGACTTTGTAGGGGAATCAAAAGGGTTAACAGAGGGGGTATGCATTGTGGGTATGCGTCGCGGCTATGCGTTGTGTGGCCGGCCGAAAGGGGGCATAAGGCGAGCCTGTCGCAACCGTCGAATCAAGCACCGAATCTCATGTCCTTAACCAAAGACCAGCAAGCCGAAATCGACCGCCAGCGTGCGGAAACCGCCGCCACCCGCCGTGCCGTCTGCCCGGGGCTTGAGGAGGTGCTCTACCAGGCCTTCCCGGTGCTGGATCACGGCTTCATCCGGGTCATCGATTACATGGGCGACGATGCGGCGGTGGTGCAGTCGGCACGTGTCTCCTATGGCCGCGGCACCAAGAAGGTGAGCGAGGATCGCGGGCTCATCCACTATTTGATGCGCCACCGCCACTCGACGCCGTTCGAGATGTGCGAGATCAAGTTCCACGTGAAACTGCCGATCTTCGTGGCGCGACAGTGGATCCGCCACCGCACGGCCAATGTGAATGAATATTCCGCGCGCTACTCAATTCTCGACCGCGAATTCTACGTGCCTTCGGAGGAGAACCTAGCCGCGCAGTCGGTGGCCAACCGGCAGGGCCGGGGCGACGTGCTGACGGGATCGGAGGCGGCGCAGGTCCTGGACCTGCTGCGCAGCGATGCGACCCAGGTCTACGACCATTATCTCACCATGCTCAACGAGAGCGAGGACGGGCAGAAAATCGACGAAGCCCGCCAGGGCTTGGCGCGCGAGCTCGCGCGCATGAGTCTCGGGCTCAACTTCTATACCCAGTGGTACTGGAAGGTGGATCTGCATAACCTCATGCATTTCCTCAGCTTGCGCGCCGACGCCCATGCACAGTACGAGATCCGCGTCTATGCCGACGTGATGGTCGACCTGCTCAAGCGCTGGGTGCCGCTGACGGCCGAGGCGTTCGTCGAGCACCGGCTGCATGGCGTCACTTTGTCCAAGTCCGCTTGGGCCACGATCAAGCGTATGCTGAAGGGCGAAAGCGTCACCCAGGAAGCGAGCGGCCTCGGCAAGCGCGAATGGAACGAGCTGCAGGCGCTCCTCAAGGAGTAGGTTTGCCGGCAAAGCCGAAGCTCTACTACAACTCCGCCTGCCCGGTCTGCCGCACGGGGATCGAGCAGCAGCGTGCGAAGATGGACGCCACCCTGCCGGAGGGCAGCGACAGCATCGCTTGGTGCGACATCGCGGCGACGCCTGAAGCCGCCAAGGAGATCGACCGCAGCGTCGATCAGATCCGTCACAGCTTGCACCTCGTCGATGAGAACGGTCGCCTGCTGGTTGGCGCGGATGTGGCGATCGCCGTGTGGCAGATGACACCAGGACGGCGTTGGCTGGGACAACTCGTCGGCCTGCCGGGAATCCGCCAGCTCGCGCGCTGGGGCTACAATCGCTTCGCCGACCGCCTGTTCGCCTGGAACAAGGGGCACGGGCGCTGGTAGGATTCCGCGGCGTCAATCTTCGCGCATTCCCAGCGACAATCCTTGAACTGTCTCTGTCGCTATTGCCTGGCTGCCAGCAATTCCTCCAGACGCTCGAGCCCACCGGAAAGCATGACGGCGCCGAACGCGGCCCGGTACGTGGTGGCAAGGCTGATGCCCTCGCTCATGACGTCGACGACCTTGTAGCTGCCGTCCACCGGACGGAGACGCCAAGTGATTGGCTCAGGACGCGAGTCCATCTTTCTGATGATGCTGTCGACAGCCGGTTTGTCCGGGATCGAGGACCAGCTGGACATGGCGATGTCAACCGAAGCGGATGCACCCTCCGCGATCTTCGTATAGAAGGCATCGACGAGGTATCCAGCAAGCAGGCCTTCGAAGCGCTGCTGGCGTTCGGGGTTGGCCTTGGTTAGCTGGTCCATCGTCATGAAGCGTGCCATGCCCTGAATATCCATTTTCGTTGCGAACAGATCAAGGAGAGCCGCGCGGCGCTCTTCCACCGTGATCGCTTCCGCGCGAAACAGGCCGAAGGCTTCGTCAAGGAATGCGGCAACGAATTCGGATGGGTTCTCCGCAGCCCGAGCAGGGATCGACCCCAGAAGGACTGCCAGCACGGGGCCGGCGAGAAATAACCGATAGGGCCAGGCGCGCATGGCTGCCGGTTCCTTGGCCATTGTGCCAGGATTGTCAGAGCTGCAAGGGCAAGCAAAAAATTCGAACGGGAGAGCGGATCAAAAGTTCCGATCGCTTTCATAACAAAGCGGCGATGCGGCGTCGATGATCGCGAGATGTCCCAAGCAACCGCTGCCGTGAGCCCGCGTTATCAAGCGCCGACCTGAATTTAAGGACGTCCGGCATCGGCCAGTCCCGCGTTGGTGCTGCGATCGCTTCGCCGACGACGGTTCGCCTGGAACAAGTGGCATGGACGCTGGTAGCATTCGCCAATGCCTATCCTAGCGAAGCTGCTGACCGAGGCGGAGGTCTATGACCCGGAATATGGCGGCGGGCTGTGCAACCACCTGCCGATGGCACTGGTGGCTCTGGAGCAGATGGGGGCAACCCCTGCGCGCCTCGACGATTATCGTCGCACCCACGTGTCCTGGCTGGAGAAGCTGCCGGACGGCGAGCGGGTCGGCATTGGGGCGTGGCCGTTCCGCAAAGCCGATCGCGCTGCCTTTCGTGATCTGCGGGCCGATTTCCGGCAGCGCATCGCGCGCGAGGGCTGGGAACCCGTGCTGCGCGCTTCTTTGCCCGAGCTGGCGCCCGGTCTATCAGCAGCCGCATTCCATGCGCTGATCCGCACAGCGATGGGTGTCGTCGCAAAGCATGACGGCGAGATTGCGGCGGGCTTGGCCTATTGGGCGGCGCACTGGCAGCGCCTCGGCGTCGTGCTCGATGCGCCCGCAGAGAGCGAGCGATCTGCTGATCCACTGGCTTTGCTCGAGCGGCTGCATGACGATGCGCGCTTTGCCTTTGATCCGAAACAGGCGCCGGATTTGATTGACGACGCCTTGCTCACGGTCGGCGGGTTGAGCGGGTTCGACGAGGCGATTCACTGGCTCGATCCAGCCGCCAGCATCGCGGACGTCGCGCGTGCTGCCGGCGTTCTTTACGCGGCCACCGGCGACTTCACCGCGCTGCACACGGTCACCGGCACGCAAGCCGTTGCAGTGCTGCTGCCCTATGTGCAGGAGCCAAAGGTGATGCTGCCGTGGCTGTGGCAAGGATTGGCCGCCGCGTATATTGCCATCGGCCGGCCCGCGATTCCGGAAACCGACATTGTCGAAGCCCGGCGTGCGGCCGAGACGCCAGCCTGGCTCGACCTGCTTGGCAGCGCGGTGGCGGAAGAAGACGAGCACACAGTGAAGCTGTGCTATTCGGCCCTGTTCCTCGGCCGATTGACCGGCGATCGCCTGTTCCGCTGGCTCGCCGCGCGCGAAGTCGGCGCGCTCAAAGATGTCGGCTTGCCTGCCTGGCGGCGTTGATCCAGTCGTGATCGCGTGCTTAGTTCAGCGTCCGGATCTCGCTGGGGGAACAATCGATGGATTGGGTAGTGCGGAATATTTCGCTGCTGGCGTTTCTGCTGGTGCTGGTCGTGCTCGGCGGGGCCCTGCTCAGCCTCATCGCGATCCTCGGCTCCCTGGAGCGCCTGGGCATAGCTCTAGTGCTAGGAGAGTTGTTCGGATTAGCAATCCTGTTAATCGCGACAGCAGTCGGTTACGCCCTTCTGCTGCGGTTTCTTGCGCTGTGCGACGACATCGCCGTCATTCGCAAGGCGCAGACCGGCACGCCGTCCAGCTTCGACTGATGTTGGCCTACTGGATGACGATGCGCGGGCCCTGGCGCGCTTGGGCGCCGGCGAGCTTGGCCCAGATCCGCTGCGCGATCTCGCGATAGGCGGCGGCGTGCGGCGATTTCGGGTCACTGACCACGATCGGATGGCCGCCGTCGGAGGTTTCGCGGATCGTAATGTCGAGCGGGATCTCGCCCAGGAAATCGACACCGAAGCGCTCCGCTTCGCGCCTGGCGCCGCCGTGGGCGAAGATGTCGCTGCGGTGGCCGCAGTTCGGGCAGGCGAAGTAGCTCATGTTCTCGATGATGCCGAGCACCGGCACATCGACCTTGCGGAACATGTTGAGCCCCTTCTTCGCGTCGAGCAGCGCGATGTCCTGCGGCGTCGAGACGATGACGGCACCGGAGAGCGGCACGTTCTGCGACATGGTGAGCTGCGTATCGCCGGTGCCCGGCGGCAGATCGCAGACGAGAATGTCGAGATCGCCCCAGGCGACGTCGCGCAGCAACTGCGTGATCGCGCTCATCACCATCGGGCCGCGCCAGATCATCGGCGTCTCTTCGTCGATCAGGAAGCCCATCGACATGACCTTGATGCCGTGGTTCTCCATCGGCTCCATCACCTTGCCGTCCTTGCTGGTCGGCCGGCCTTTGACACCCATCATGCGCGGCTGCGACGGGCCATAGACGTCCGCATCCAGCAGCCCGACCTTGAGGCCGTTGACATGCAGCGCGAGCGCGAGATTGGCGGCGGTGGTCGACTTGCCGACGCCGCCCTTGCCGCTCGCCACCGCAATGATGTGCTTGATACCGGGCAGATTGAGGCGATTGCCCCCCGGCTGGGCATGACCGTGCCCGTGCGGGCGTTGCGGGCCGCTTGCCCGCTGCGCCGTCTGCGGCGCGGCGCGATGGGCGGTCAGCACCACTGTGGCGCTCAGCACCCCGGGCAGATCCGTGACCGCCTTCTCGGCGGCCTTGCGGACCGGCTCCATCACCGGCGCCTGGGCGGGGTTCACCTCGATGGCGAAGCTGATATGGCCGTCCCTCAGCGCCAGGCCGCTCACCATCCCGGCTGCCACGATATCGCCACCTTGCGGCATTCGAATGGCCCGAAGGGCCTCAATAACCTGGGTTTCGGTGACGGCCATGCTTGAAACACCTTTGGTGGCGGACGATATCCGTTCTATCCGGCCGCCAGGGAGGGCAACCAGCGCGGCTTACCCACATTGCGCGACCGGCGCGCCCCTGTCATATAAGGCCCCGGGTCGGCGATGCAATTCATAGATTGCGGCCGGTCCGGAGGCTCCTGGCGGGTACTCAGGTTTCCGCCGCAATGAACATAAATTTTCCAGGAATTAGCTGGAGTTATCATGGCTTGGAACAATCAGGGCGGCCCGTGGGGCGGCGGTGGTGGTCAGGGGGGCGGGGGAAGCCCGTGGTCGCGTGGCCCGGGTGGCGGCGGTCAGCCGCCCGACTTCGAGGAAATGCTCCGGCGCGGCCAGGACCGCATGAAGAACCTGGTCCCCGGCGGCATGGGCCCCGGCAAGGTGGGCGCCTTGATCGCCGGCATCGCGGTGCTGCTGTGGCTGGCGAGCGGCCTGTACCAGGTGCAGCCCGGCGAGGTCGGCGTTCCCCTGGTCTTCGGCAAATATAGAGGCGAGACTACGCCGGACGGCCTGCATTGGAACTGGCCATCGCCGATCGGCAGCGTACTCACGCCCAACGTCAACCAGCGCAACACGGTCGAGATCGGCTTTCGCGGGGGTTCGACCGGTTCGACCACCTCGGCCGGCGGCAGCGCGATCGAGGAAGAGGGCCTGATCCTCACCGGCGATGAAAACATCGTGCAGGTCGAGACGGTCGTGCAATGGCACATCGCCGACGTCGAGAAGTACCTGTTTGAAATTCGCGACCCGATCGAATCGCTGTCGCCCGACGCGGTCAAGAACGACACAGTCAAGAACGCGGTGGAGGCCGCGATCCGCGAGATCATCGGGCAGAACGACTTTAGCTTTGTCTACACCCAGGGCCGCGAGACAATCGGTTCCCGCGCGCAGAGCTTGGCGCAGCGGATTCTCGACAGCTACAATTCCGGCATCTCCATCGACAATCTGTCGCTGCAACGGGTCGACGCTCCCCAGGAGGCGATCGAGGCCTTCCGCGATGTGCAGAAGGCGCGCGCGGACAAGGAAAGCTCCGTGAACGAGGCGCAGGCCTACTTCAACAGGGTCACCCAGGACGCTGCCGGCCGGGCGATCCAGATGGTGAGGGAAGCGGAGGCTTATCGCACCGAGAAGATCGCCATCTCGACCGGCGACGCGCAGCGCTTCCTCTCCGTCTATGAGCAGTACCGGCAGAATCCCGATGTCACGTCCAGGCGGCTCTATCTCGAGACCCTGGAATCGATCATGGGCAACATGGACAAGATCCTCATCGATACCGGCGGACAAGGCAGCGGCGCCGTTCCTTATCTGCCGCTGGACCAGCTTCTGAAGAATCGCAAGGCTCCGCCGCCGGCCACGGGCGGAGAGCTTGAACCGAGCGCGCAGGCGCCGTCGCCCACGACCGTCACGAGCGGAGGAAACTGATGCGACGCAACGCTGTACTTGCTCTCCTCATCAGTGCGGTTGTCGCCGTCATCGTGTTGTATTCGGCGACCTTCTTCGTGCAGCAATCGCAAAATGCGGTTGTCGTGCGCTTCGGCCAGCTGATCGAAACGGTGGAGAGCGATCCGGGCCTGCACTGGCGCGTCCCCTTCATCGACAACGTGACCTATATCGACCGCCGTATCATCAACATCGATGCGCCGTCCGTCGAGCTGACCACGCAGGACCAGAAGCGCGTGGTGATTTCCGCCTACCTCCGATACAGGATCGTCGACCCGGAGACGTTCTATCGTGTCGCGCGCATCGAGCAGAACGCCGAGCGGCGATTGGTCGCCGTCTTGAATCAGGTGATGCGCGACGTGTTTGGCTCCGTGCCCATGCAGGATGTGCTGACCGAGAAGCGCGCCGCCTTGATGACCACGGTGACCCAGCGGCTGGTGCCGACCGGTAAGCAATTCGGCGTCGACGTGTTCGACGTCCGATTCAAGCGTGTCGACCTGCCGACGGCGAACAGCGAGGCGATCTACAACCGCATGCGCACGCAGCGTGCCCAGGAAGCGGCGCAATTCCGGGCCGAAGGCGAGGCCGAAGCGCGCGCCAAGCGCGCCGACGCGGACAAGCAGCGCATCGAGGTCCTGGCGGATGCCCGGCGGCAGTCGGAGATTCTGCGCGGCGAGGGCGACGCGGAAGCGACCCGCATCTACAACGAGGCATTCGGCCGGGATCCCGAGTTCTTCGACTTTTATCGGTCGCTGCAGGCGATGCGAACCGGCCTCAACGGCAACACTACCACCTTCGTGGGCGAGCCGAAGGGCGATTTCTTCCGCTTTTTCGAGCAGAACAGAGGCGCCCAGGGGCAACTCCCGGCGCTCAGAACCGATAAACAACAATGAGACCGATGACGGGTTTGTGATCCAAGACTGTCGGTCCGCCGTGGTTTGAGTCTATGATCCAGTAGTGGCGCGGAACGCGTGGCTTCCCGCGCTGCAGGCTGCCGGTGTTCGCAGAGGAGGTTTTGGACGTGCAGAACATGACATACGTTCGCAGCAAAGGCCGCGCGTGCGCAGTAGCGGCAGCGGCGGATGCGGCGGCGAGTACGGGAACCTGGCTGCGGGCTGCCATGGCGGTGGCGCTGTCAGTTCTGGCACTGGTCTGGGCGCAGCAGGCCTTTGCGCGATCGGCGCCCGAGAGCTTCGCGGACCTGGTCGATCGGGTGATTCCTGCCGTGGTGAATGTCTCTAGCACCCAGAAGGTGCCGCAGAGCCAGCAGATGCAGGACCTGGACGAGATGTTCCGCGACTTCCTGGATCGGCGCGAAGGTCAGCCCCCGCAGCGGCCGCCGCGCGGTGGAAGTTCGCTCGGCTCGGGCTTCATCATCGATCCCGCGGGCTACATCGTCACCAACAACCATGTGATCGAAGACGCCGAAGAGATCATGGTGCTCACGCACGACAATGAAGAGCTGAAGGCCACCATTGTCGGACGCGACGAGAAGACCGACCTTGCGCTGCTGAAGGTTGATGCCAAGAAGCCGCTGCCGGCACTGAAATGGGGCGATTCCGAAGCGCTACGGATCGGCGACTGGGTTATGGCGATCGGCAACCCGTTCGGCCTCGGTGGTTCGGTGACGGCGGGCATCGTGTCGGCACGCCAGCGCGATATCAATTCCGGCCCCTACGACGATTACATCCAGACCGACGCATCCATCAATCGCGGCAATTCCGGCGGCCCGATGTTCAACATGGATGGCGAAGTGGTGGGCATCAACACCGCGATCTTCTCGCCCTCGGGCGGATCTGTCGGCATCGGCTTCGCGATTCCAGCGAACCTCGCCAGGCCGATCATCTCGCAGATTAAGGAGTTCGGTAAGCCGAAGCGCGGCTGGCTGGGTGTGCGGATTCAGACCGTCAGCCCGGAGCTGGCGGAAGGACTGCGCCTCAAGGAGCCGAAGGGCGCGCTGGTTGCCAGCGTCACCAAGGACGGTCCGGCGGACAAGGCCGGCATCAAGCAGGGCGACGTGGTGCTGAAGTTCGACGGGAAGGAGATCACGCAGATGCGCGGCCTGCCCCGCATCGTGGCGGAGACCGAGACCGGCAAGACCACTGACGTGGTGATCTGGCGGAAAGGTTCAGAAGTGACCCTGAGGGTCACGGTCGGCGAGCTGACCGAAGAAGCGGAACAGAAGACTCTGGCCAGCATCGAGACGCCGCCGAGTGCCGCGGCCACCGTCGACCTGCTGGGCCTCAAGCTATCCGCCATCACCGACGAGCTGCGCAAGAAGCACCAGATCCCAGGCGATGCCGAAGGGGTCGTGGTGGTGGAAGTGGCGCAGACCGGGCCGGCGGCAGAGAAGGACATGCGCCCCGGCGACGTGATCGCCGAAGTGGATCAGAAGGCGGTGACCTCGCCGGAAGACGTCGCCCAGCGTGTCAAGGCTGCGCAGGACAACGGCTATCGGGTCGTCACGCTGCTGGTCAACCGCGGCGGCGAATTCCAGTGGATCGCGCTGAAGATCACGCAGTAGCTGGAACGAGCGGACTTAGACAGCGCGTCCTCCAGCTTCAGCGGGATGGCGGGTTCCATGACCTAGTCCGCTTACGCTCCATCGCTAGCGCGAAGCCGCTCTGCGAACTCGGCGAGATGCGTCTCGAGCAAGCGCCATGGGACGCCACTCACATCGCCAAAGGGCCAGGTGGCGCCGCTGAACCGGCGTTCGCCGCCTAGCTCTTCGATTAGATCGTCGACCATGACCAGAAAGCGCTCGCGCTCCGGCTGAATCTTGGCGAGCGTTCGCGCCCGGACGACCTCACGGGGAATATTTCGCGCCCGAAGCTCAGCGACCGCATCGCGTACCGCGGCGGGATCGGGCTCGCAGACGATGCAATATTCGGGATCGAAGAAGACGTCGCGCCCACCCTTGGAGGGCGTGCTGACCACCGGCAATCCGGCGAGCAAGTATTCCATTGAGGCGTAGCTGGACCCTTCCACCTCGGAGAGGATGAGCCCGACGGCGCCACGGCCGAGCGCGGCGTTCACTTGGTCATGCGACATGGTGGCCGGCAGATCGTCCGCCAGTGCGTTCAGAAGCACGTGATCGGGGTTGTGCGCCAGCAGCAGTTGGTGCAGGCGCCGGAACTGTTCCCGCCGCCGATCTTCTACGTCGATATAGGCGATGTAACCAACTCGCGGAATTGCCGCGGCGAGCTCATGACGCTTCTCCGGTATGAAGCGGGCATTGTAGATGGCATCGAACTCCACCTTGATCTCAGGGAGAGGTCGGAACATCCGGTCGGAAACCATGAAGTTCTTGTTGAGGAACACGGCGGGTAAGCCGAGATCCACCAGCAACTTCGTCTCCTCGGATGTGTTGCAGATGAAGCGAAGCCGGTGATTCGGATAGCGTTCGGAGTGCTGGGCGAAGTTGCGCTTGATGGCCTCCGGAACGCCCCGGCGCTCTATGGACCAGGTTGGAAAGATGATGAACCCGGCTCTCGCCTTTCCATGGCGCCGAGCGAACGGCTCGGCGATCCCCAGATACTGCTTGTAGGGAATCCCTGAGAGGAATATCGGCGGCGCCACCGACAGCAGCCGTACTGGCCCGACATCGGTTGGCCAATCTATTGTCGCGGGCTTGCGGCCTCGCGGCTGCTTCGGCGGAGCGGCGTGCCCGAGCATACGTTTCACGCGTCTTTTAATGGCGCGAGATATCAGATTCTTGAGGCGCAAGCGGACCGTCCTTGGATGGTGTCCATCGAGGTGATCTCAGACTCGGAGCATTCACCACTACCAAAACGCTTACAGTGGCACGCCTGAGCTGGAGAGTTCGCTGCCAAAATCCCTCCGGCTTCGGCACAGAATGACTGTGTCGCGGCTCGCAAGGTTACTGGAATTGCCGGTAAGCCTTAGTTATGTTATGTGAGAAATGCAACGGCAGGTAGATCGCGGCTTTCTCCACGCTCGCTGCGTCGGTTTAGGGTGCCCTGCGACGAGGGATGACACTGAGATGGATGCGCGAGTGCCAGGAGCCGTCGCTGAAGCTGGGAGAGCCGGTTCCGACGTGGCGACGGAGTTCGCCGGCGTCCAGCTGCCGCGAGCTGCAGTCGTGATCGGCTGCCACAATCAGGCAGCCTACATCGAGGCGGCGATCCGTTCGGTTGCAGCTCAGAGCTACGAGCACTTCGAGTGCGTCGTGCTCGACGACGCCTCCGCTGACGGCAGTGTCGACCGTATCCAGGAAGTAATTCAATCGCTTGGCGATGCTCGCTTCCGGGCCATTCCGCGTCGCGAGAATGGCGGGCAAATGATAACGATGTTGGAAGGGCTGGATGCCACGTCTGGTCCCTTCGTTGCTTTTCTCGACGGCGATGACCTGTGGCACCCTGCGTTCCTGGAGAGACACATCCTGGCCCATATGTCCACGCGGGGAATAGCCGCCGTGTCGTGCTCGAACCTCGCTGTGATCGACGCGACGGGAACTCAGCTCTCTGGCGGGAAGCCTAACTTCATCGGCACCGATCCGCGGCAGCCGCAGGGCCAGGCTGAAGTCACGGAGGAGGTGCTTGACACCGAAGCGCGCCTTTTCGTTGCTCCCGGAACTTCCTCCAGATGGATCTGGTCCGCGACCTCCGGAATAGTGTTCAGGCGTACCGTCCTCGAAGTCCTCCGGCCGGCTCGCCCGGAACGCCTGCGCATCTGCGCGGACCGCTATCTCGTCGTTGGCGCCCATATGCTCGGCGGTACCGTTCGGATCGAGCGGAGCCTGGGCTGCTACAGGCTGCATGACGGCAACGGGTTCTCGCGCAACAAGCTGCTGGGCAGCAGAATCGCTCTTGGCAGGCCGTCGCAGGACATCGTCGCCGCATCCAACGACGAGTTCGTCCGATGCTTGTGCGACATGGCCGAGGTGCTGCGCGCGACTCTCTCGCCGAGATACGTTGCAAAGCTGCTGATCAAGCATCTTGGCGAGGAAGATGCCTTTGCGTTGGCGGCGAGCAACGCCGGCGCGAGGCTGATTCTGTCAAACATGCGGGCGCCGCGTCCCGATACGAGTCTGCGGAAGATCAAGCGCCGCCTGAAGGGTTGGCTCAGGCTGAAGTCCGACAAGGCGAAGAGCTCGCGCTAGCTGGCCTGAGCGCCAGGCTCAAGTACGCTGCCGAGGCATGTTTCGGCCGATTGGACGGGTCAAACTTCCCCGACAAACTCCACGCGCCGATAGCCCTGCAGATAGAGCAGCCCGGTCGCGCCGGCATAGTCCAGCCAGATCGGGATCGCCTGCTTGACCTTCGGCTTGCCGCAGAAGGCGATGCCGAGGCCGGCTTCCTGCAGCATCGGGATGTCGTTGGAGCCGTCGCCGATCGCCAGCGTCTCGGGCTGCGCCAAGCCGCGTTCGAGCGTGAGGCGCCGCAGCGCTGCGACCTTCCCGGCGGGGTCGATGATAGGCAGCGGAATGCGGCCGGTGAGGCGGCCATCCACCAGTTCGAGGTCGTTGGCAATATCGCAGTCGAAGCCGATGAGGTCGCGCACGCGGGTGGTGAAATAGGTGAAACCGCCGGAGACCAGGGCTGTATAGGCGCCGTGAGCGCGCATGGTGGCAATGGCGACTTTCATGCCGGGCGTCGGCTCGACCTTGCGCCAGGTCTGTGCGAGCGCGTCGATCGGCAGTCCGCGCATCAGCTCCATGCGCGCGACCAGGGTTTCCGTGAAGCCCATCAAGCCATTGACCGACTGGCGCGTAAGATTGTCGATCTCCGCCTTGTGCAGCGTGAAGGTGGAAAGCTCATCCAGTGTCTCGCCGATGATGGCGGTCGCGTCCATGTCGGACAGCAGCAGCTTCTTGCGGCGACCGGCCGCGCGCAGCACGTTAACGTCGACCGGCACGTCGATCAAGCGGCGGCGCAGTTCCGCGAGCACCGCCGCGTCGTCGCCTTCAAAGGGGACTTCGGCCGCGCGCTCGGGATCGAGCCAGGTGATCGGCCCGGCACGCGCATCGGCAGCCTGTAAGCCGTGATTGACCCGCTCGGTCAGGGCCGGTGTAAGCTCCGCCGCGTCGGGAGCGCAAATGAGCGACAGCACAAAGGACATGGCGAGCGCGGGTATAAGCGAGGTGCGGCAGGGGCACAAGCCGGTCCTGGTCATTGCCGGTCCGACCGCCAGCGGCAAATCGGCGCTGGCGGCGCGCCTGGCGCAGGCATTCGATGGCATCGTCATCAATGCCGATTCCATGCAGGTCTATCGCGATCTGCCGATCCTGACCGCGCAGCCAAGCACTGCCGAGCAGGCGGAAGTGCCGCATCGGCTCTACGGTTTTCTTGCGCTCAATGACGTGTGCTCGGCCGAACGCTGGGCCACGCTCGCGCGCACGGAAGTGGATGCGGCGCATGCATCCGGCAAGCTGCCGATCCTGTGCGGCGGAACCGGACTCTACCTACGCGCGCTGATGCAGGGGTTCTCGCCCATCCCGGATGTGCCGGCCGATGTTCGCCAAGCGGCGCGCAACCTGCTGGAAGAGATCGGATCGGCGGCGCTGCGCGAGCGGTTGGCAATCGGCGATCCAGCAAGCGCAGCGCGGCTGCATGCGAATGACCGGCAACGCATCGTGCGTGCTTGGGAAGTGCTCCAGGCGACCGGCAAGCCACTCTCCGAATGGCAGAAGCTGCCGCCGGCGTTTTCGGTCGATCTCAAGTTTCTCACCTTTGTGCTACTGCCCGAACGCGATGCGCTTTATCGGGCCTGCGATCAGCGCTTTCTCATGATGCTGGAACGTGGTGCGATGGCGGAGGTGCGGCGGGTGCTCGAACTCCATCCGGACCTTTACCAGCCCGAGCGGGCGCCGCCTGAGGGCGGGGCCAAGGCACTCGGCTTCTGGGGCTTGGCCCGGCACGCCCGGGACGGATCGGAGGTTTCGGCGGAGACGATTGCGGTGGCACAACAGCAGACCCGGAATTATGCCAAGCGGCAGGGGACCTGGTTCCGCAACCAAATCCCGAATGAGAATTTTATAACTCCAGAGCCGCCCGATATGCAATTTTCAGAAAGTAACTATGCAGGAATCAGCCAGAAAATTCGCGGTTTCCTGTTGACCGAGGGGTGATCAGACACTAGGTTCCGCCGGCCCAGTGGCGGAAACAGCCCCGCGGCAGCTATTTTTGCATCGTAGAGCGGGCGGGGAAGGAGCGCTTGCCATGGCGACGGAACCGATCACTGGCGCGGATATCGTCATCAAAGCCCTGGTGGATCAGGGTGTTGAGGTCATTTTCGGATATCCCGGCGGGGCCGTCCTTCCGCTTTATGACGCCCTCTTCAAGCAGAACCAGATCCGCCACATCCTGGTGCGGCACGAGCAGGCGGCGGTTCATGCCGCCGAGGGCTATGCGCGCTCGACCGGCAAGGTCGGCGTGGTGCTGGTGACGTCAGGCCCCGGCGCGACCAACGCAGTAACCGGCCTGACCGACGCGCTCATGGACTCCGTCCCGGTCGTGTGCCTGACGGGCCAGGTGCCGACGCACCTGATCGGCAATGACGCGTTCCAGGAAGCGGACACGACCGGCATCACCCGCCCCGTCACCAAGCACAACTACCTGGTCAAGTCGATCAACGACCTGTCACGCGTGATCCACGAGGCGTTCCATGTCGCGCGCAGCGGCCGTCCGGGACCGGTGGTGGTCGACCTGCCCAAGGACATCCAGCAGGCGAAATACGAATACGTCAATCACGCCAACCAGCGGCACCGCTCCTACAATCCGCAGATGAAGCCTGACCGCGCGCTGATAGAGCGCGCCGTCGAGTTGATGGCGAATGCCGAACGGCCGCTGTTCTATATCGGCGGCGGCGTGGTGAATTCCGGGGTAGCAGCCTCGCAGCTGCTGACCGAGTTCGTGCGCCTGACGGGCTTCCCCTGCACGCAGACCCTGATGGGCCTCGGCGCGTTCCCGGCGTCGGACCCGCTCTCGCTCGGCATGGTCGGCATGCACGGCATGTACGAATCCAATCATGCGATGCATGATTGCGACTTGATGATCGCGATCGGCTCGCGGTTTGATGATCGCGTGACGGGTAAGCTCGCGGCCTTCTCGCCGGGCTCCAAGAAGATCCACGTCGATATCGATCCATCGTCGATCAACAAGAACATTCATGTCGACCTCGCCATTGTCGGCGACGTCGGCCACGTGGTCGAGGACATGCTGCGGGTGTGGAAGGCGCGGCAAGTGAAGCCCAACGGCAAGGCGCTGGCGGCCTGGTGGGACCAGATCAACACCTGGCGCGCGCGCGATTGTCTGCGCTATCGCCCCTCCAAGGAGGTGATCAAGCCGCAATATGCGCTGCAACGGCTCTATGACGCGGTGAAGAATCGCGACTTCTACATCACGACCGAGGTCGGCCAGCATCAGATGTGGGCCGCGCAGTTCATCAAGTTCGAGAAGCCGTACCACTGGCTGACGTCTGGCGGTCTCGGCACCATGGGCTACGGCCTGCCGGCCGCGATCGGCGTGCAGGTCGCGCATCCCGAGGCACTGGTGATCGACGTGGCCGGCGAAGCCTCGATCATGATGAACATCCAGGAGATGTCGACCGCGGCGCAGTACCGCACGCCGGTGAAGGTGTTCATCCTGAACAACCGCTGGATGGGCATGGTGCGCCAGTGGCAGGAGCTGCTGCATGGCGGCCGCTATTCGGAGAGCTACAGCGACGCGCTGCCGGATTTCGTGAAGCTGGCGGAGGCTTTCGGCTGGACCGGATTGCGCGCGACCAAGCCGGTGGAGATGGACGATATCATCAAAAAGATGATCGAGACCCCGGGCCCGGTGATCGTCGACGTCGCGGTCGATGAGAAGGAGAATTGCTTCCCGATGATTCCGTCGGGATCGGCCCACAACGAGATGCTGCTGGGACCGGAGGATCAGAAGGCGAGCCCGGTCTCCGAAGAAGGAATGGTGCTGGTGTGACGACCGCCGTTCCTTTGCGTCGTCGCGATCCAGCCAAGAAGGGGGCTGAAGGAGTGCAGCAGCAACAGATTGAGCGTCACACGATCTCGGTGATGGTGGACAACGAGGCCGGCGTCCTGGCGCGCGTCATCGGCCTGTTCTCCGGCCGCGGCTACAACATCGAAAGCCTGACCGTCGCCGAAGTCGATGCGCAGCGCCACTTCTCGCGCATCACCATCGTCACCAGCGGCACGCCGATGATCATCGAGCAGATCAAGAACCAGCTGCGCCGCCTGGTGCCGGTCCATCGCGTCACCGATCTCACGATCGAAGCGCCGTCGCTCGAGCGCGAACTCGTGCTCGTGAAGGTGAAGGGGGCGGGTGAGAAGCGCGTCGAATCCCTGCGCATCGCCGACATCTTCCGCGCCCGCGTCGTGGATTCGACGATCGAATCCTTCGTCTTCGAGATGACGGGCTCGACCGAGAAACTGAACGCCTTCATCAACCTGATGCAGCCGCTGGGGCTTATTGAAGTGTCGCGCACCGGCGTGGTCGCGATCTCGCGCGGTCCGGAAGCGATCTGAGGGAAGCGCGATGACGGACTTCAGCCTGTCGCAGGGTGTTTCGGTGCTGACTGCCTTCGCTGCAGTCCATCTGCTGGTCGCGGCGAGCCCGGGGCCGGCTTTCCTCGCGGTTTCCCGCACAGCGATCAGCAACTCGCGTTCGGCGGGCGTGATCGCAGCCGCGGCGATGGCAACCGGTGCCCTGATCTGGGCGGTGGCGACCTTCTTCGGGCTGCACCTGCTGTTCGCGCAAGCGCCGTGGCTCTACGATGCCATGCGCCTGGGCGGCGCGGCCTATCTCATCTATCTGGGCGTCGGCATGCTGCGCGAGGCGTGGCGCGGCGGCGACATGTCGGCCGAATCCGTTCAGCTCGCGGTAGCCAGGCGTGCGACCTTCCTGCGCTGCCTTGCGGTGCAGCTCTCCAATCCGAAGGCGGCCGTGTTCTTCGGCTCGATCTTCGTGACCCTTCTGCCGGTCGATGCACCGCTGTGGCTGAAGGGCGCGGCGCTGGCGATCTTGGCGATGAACGAGTTCGGCTGGTACGCGCTGGTCGCCCTGGTGCTGTCCGCACCGCGGGCGCGGCGGATCTACAGCAACGCGAAGCGCGGCTTGGACGCGCTGTTCGGCGGGTTTCTGACGGCGCTCGGCGTGAAGCTGGCGCTGTCGCGGTGAGCTTGGAGTCAAGGAGACGGAGATGAGAGTCTATTACGATCGCGATGCCGACGTGAACCTGATCAAGGGAAAGAACGTCGCCGTTGTCGGCTATGGCAGCCAGGGCCACGCCCACGCGCTGAACCTGAAGGACAGCGGGGTAAAGGAAGTGCGGGTCGCGCTGCGCCCCGGTTCCGCCTCGGCCAAGAAGGCGGAGAATGCCGGCCTCAAGGTCATGACACCGGCCGAGGCCGCGAAGTGGGCCGACCTCGTCATGATCCTGACGCCCGATGAGCTGCAGGCGAAGCTCTATGCCGACGACCTTGCACCCAACATGAAGCAGGGTGCTGCGCTCGCTTTCGCACACGGCCTCAACATCCATTTCAAGCTGATCGAGCCGCGCGCCGATCTCGACGTGCTGATGGTGGCGCCGAAGGGCCCGGGCCATACCGTGCGCGGCGAGTATCTGAAGGGCGGCGGCGTACCGTGCCTGGTCGCGGTCGCGCAGAACGCGTCGGGCAACGCGTTGGAGCTCGCGCTCTCCTATGCCAGCGCGATCGGCGGCGGCCGCTCGGGTATCATCGAGACCAACTTCCGCGAGGAATGCGAGACCGACCTGTTCGGCGAGCAGGTCGTGCTGTGCGGCGGCCTGACCGCCCTCATCCAGGCCGGCTACGAGACCCTGGTCGAGGCGGGCTACGCGCCGGAGATGGCGTATTTCGAGTGCCTGCACGAAGTGAAGCTGATCGTCGACCTGATCTATGAGGGCGGCATCGCGAACATGCGCTACTCGATCTCCAACACCGCGGAGTACGGCGACTACACCCGCGGCCCGCGCATCGTGACCGAAGAGACCAAGCGCGAAATGAAACGCATCCTGGACGATATCCAGTCGGGCCGTTTCGCGCGCGACTGGGTGCAGGAATGCAATGCCGGCCAGCCGAGCTTCAAGGCGATGCGGCGCCGCGCGGCGGAGCATCCGATCGAGGAAGTCGGCGGCAAGCTGCGCGCGATGATGCCGTGGATCTCCAGCAATCGTCTGGTCGACAAGAGCAAGAACTGATCGCCGTCTATATCATTCGATGCATGTGCGAGGGCCAATGACTCCGTTGGTCCTCGCTTGGATTCGTGTGCCAATTTGGCTCTTGTCTTGACTTGCAAGCGAGGGGTAAAAGCATACCCGGCCAGCCGGGGAACGACCTGCTGAGTCGCGAACAGGCGGGCCTCTTCGGCATATCTGACGCGGTCTCCTGTGCCGTGGCGCATCAGCCTGCCGCCCCCGAAAGCAGCGCGGCTTTGCAGAAGGGCTCGGTTGCCCAGCGTCGTCCGGTAACCTCTTATCAGGAAAGTCGCGGGTAGGTTGAGCCCTAGGGTCCGAGTGAGACGGGTGAAATTGGATGTTTTCTAAGCTGGTGGGCATGTTCTCGTCCGATATGGCGATTGACCTGGGGACCGCGAATACCCTTGTGTATGTGAAAGGCCGAGGAATTGTCCTCAACGAACCATCCGTCGTCGCCATCGCCGATACCCGTGGTAAAAAGCACGTTTTAGCTGTCGGCGACGAGGCCAAGCTGATGCTGGGCCGAACTCCGGGAAATATCCAGGCAATCCGCCCCTTACGCGACGGCGTCATCGCCGATTTCGAGGTGGCGGAGGAGATGATCAAGCATTTCATCCGCAAGGTTCATAACAACCGCAGGTCGTTCGCTCGGCCGCAGATCATCGTCTGCGTCCCGTCCGGCTCGACCGCGGTGGAACGCCGCGCCATCCAGGAATCCGCGGAATCCGCCGGCGCCAGCAAGGTGTGGCTGATCGAAGAGCCAATGGCCGCCGCGATCGGCGCGGGCCTGCCGGTGACGGAGCCGACTGGCTCCATGGTGGTCGATATCGGCGGCGGCACGACCGAGGTGGCCGTCCTCTCGCTCGGCGGCATCGTCTATTCGCGATCGGTCCGCGTCGGCGGCGACAAGATGGACGAAGCCATCATCGGCTACATCCGCCGCAATCATAATCTCCTGGTCGGCGAAGGGTCCGCCGAGCGCATCAAGAAGGAGATCGGCTCCGCCTGCCCGCCGGAAGACGGCGAAGGCAAGGTCATGGAAATCAAGGGCCGCGACCTGATGAACGGCGTGCCTAAGGAGCTGGTGATTACCGAGCGGCAGGTGGCCGAGGCTTTGGCCGAGCCGGTCGGCGCCATCATCGAGGCCGTGAAGGTCGCGCTGGAACATACCGCCCCCGAGCTGGCGGGGGATATCGTCGACAAAGGCATCGTCCTGACGGGCGGCGGCGCCCTGCTGGCCAATCTCGATTATGTGCTCCGCCACGCGACCGGGCTGCCGGTCTCGGTGGCCGACGACGCCCTGTCCTGCGTGGCCCTCGGAACCGGCCGTTGCCTCGAAGATATCAAGGCGCATCGCCACGTCTTGATCAGCATGTATTAACCATGTTTGCGGTAGCATAGCCGCAGTTTTCCTTTGCGGCCGTGGTTCGCCTGTGGAAAAATTAGATAAGGGACGGGATTCCAAGGCTTTGAGCGCCGGCAAGAATTCCCGGAGGGCGGGACGTGAGACAGCGTTCTAGCGCCATCGGCGCGACTTCCTCCCTGAAGGTCTGGTTCCAGCGGTTTTCTTTTGTCCTGCTGACGATCGCCGCTTTCGGGGTGCTGCTGATCGGCAAGGCGGATACCGTCATGCTGTCGCGGCTGCGCATCTGGGTTGCCGACAGCATCGGCCCGGTGATCCACGTCGTCTCGGCGCCGGTCGAGACCGCCCGCGAGACCGCCAGCGACGTGCAATCCTACTTCTCGTTGAAGCAGCAGGTCGAAGTGCTGCTGCGCGAGAACCAGGCCCTCAAGGACTGGGAGCAGCAGGCGCGCAATCTGCAGGCGGAGAACGAATCGCTGCGCGCGCTGCTGAAGATGGCGCCGAGCCCCCGTGTCAGCTTCATCAGCGCGCCGGTCATTGCCGATGCGTCCTCCGGTTTCGTGCGCGGCGTCATTGCGCTCGCGGGACGCCAGCATGGCGTGGTGAAGGGGCAGGCCGCCATGGTCGGCAACGGCATGGTCGGGCGGGTCCAGGATGTCGGCGATCGCGTCTCGCGCATCATGCTCCTGACGGACATCAACAGCCGCCTGCCCATCCTGATCGAACGTACGCGCGACCAGGCGGTCCTCGCCGGCAACAACTCGGATCAGCCGGACATCAACTACCTGCCGCGCGATGCCGACGTCAAAGTGGGCGATCATGTGGTAACATCAGGCATCGGCGGCGCTTTCCCGCCCGGCTTGCCGGTCGGCGAAGTGGCCGAGATCGTGGACGGCAAGACCTACGTTCAGCCTTTTGCGGATCTGGGCCGCTTGGAATTCATCCGCATGGTGGATTATGGGCTCCCGGGCGTGTTGCGCGAAGATCTCGGCATCGACTCGTTGAGTCAGCAATTCGCCAAGCCGAGGGCCGCACCGGTGCAGCTGCCGAAGCCTGCTAAGCCCGCAGCCACGCAACCGAAGCTGAAACCGGCAGAAGGATCCAACCGGTGATCGGACTCAGCATCCGGCATCAGATCACGGAGTGGCTGCGTCTCGCGACGCCGGCGCTGGTTTCCTTGCTGCTGTTGTTGATCAGCATTGCGCCTTGGCGACCGTTCGACGCGCCCCTGGGAGGATCCTTGGTCGCGGCTTCGATCTTCTACTGGACCATCTACCAGCCGGAGGCGATGACGCCCTGGGTGGCGGCCCTGGTCGGTCTGGCAAGCGATCTGCTCGGCCTCTCGCCCTTCGGCCTCAGCATGCTCGTGGCGCTTATCGTGTGCGGCAGCGCGCAGTTCTGGCGGCAACATTTGGCCGATGCCTCCTTCTTCCTGGTGTGGCTGGCCTTCGCGGCGACCTCGGTTGCCGTGTTCTTCTTCTCCTGGGCGTTGGCGGCGCTGATCCTGGAGCGATGGCCAGATCCTTGGCCGATTGCGCTGCAAAGCATCGTGAATGTCGCGCTCTATCCGGTCCTGACCCTCCTGTTCGGACGATTGCAGCGCGCGCTGTTCGATCAGTGAGGGCCGCTAGTATGGGCCGGATCAAGCAGCAGCAACAACAAAGCCAGCAGAAGGTGTTCACGCGCCGCGTGGCGCTGTTGGGCGGGCTGCAGCTTGGCATGGTCAGCGCCCTGGCCAGCCGGCTCTATTACCTGCAGGTAGTAGAGGGCGAGAAATACAAGCTGCTGTCGGACGAGAACCGCATCAGTCACCGCATTCTGTTCCCGCCGCGCGGCCTCATCCTCGACCGCTTCGGCATCCCGCTGGCCACCAATTCGCCAAGCTACCGCGCCATCCTGGTGGCAGAGCAGACGCCGAACCTGCAGGCGACGCTCGAAGCCTTTTCCCGGATCGTGCCGTTGAGCGAACGGGACATCGCGCGCACCATGCGCGAGAAGCAGCGTACCCAGGCCTTCAAGCCGATCACGGTGAAGGACGATCTCACCTGGGAAGAGGTGAATGCAGTCGAGCTCAACCTGCCCGACTTGCCGGGTATCTCCATCGAGATCGACCAGAAGCGGGTTTATCCGTTCGGCGGCATCACCTCGCACATCCTGGGTTATGTCCAGGTGCCGAGTGAACGGGATGTCGAGAACGACCCCGATCCACTGCTGAAGCAGCCCGGTTTCCGCATCGGCAAGAACGGGCTGGAGCGGCAATATGACGGGCCATTGCGTGGTGGCGCCGGCGAGAGCCAGCTCGAAGTCAATTCCTACGGCCGCGTGATCCGGGAGCTCGCCCGGCGCGAGGGCGATGCCGGCAGCGATCTCGTGACCACGCTCGACATCGGATTGCATCAGTTCGCGCATCAACGCCTGTCGAGCGAAATGGCCGGCGCGGCCGCGGTCATGGACGTCTATACCGGCGACCTGCTCGCCTTGGTCTCGACGCCATCCTTCGATCCGACGGCGTTCTATCGCGGCCTGACCACCGATGAATGGCAGGAGCTGAGCAACGATATCTACGGCCCGCTCACCAACAAGGCGGTTGCCGGCCAGTACGCGCCCGGTTCGACCTTCAAGATGATGACAGCGCTGGCCGGCTTGAGGGCCGGCGTCAGCCCCAACGATCGCGTCTATTGCAGCGGCGTCACCACCCTTGGCTCTGCGCGCTTCCATTGCTGGAAGCGCGAAGGTCATGGCTCGATGGACATGACCAACGCGCTCAAGCATTCGTGCGACGTCTATTTCTATGAGATCGCCCGGCGGGCTGGCATCGATAGGCTCGCGGAGACCGCGCGGATGTTCGGCCTGGGCGCCATGCAGGGTCTCGATCTGCCGGGGGAGAAGCCGGGCCTGATCCCCGACTCGCAATGGAAGAAAGCCACTTTCAGCGACATCTGGCATCCGGGCGAAACGCTGGTGGCCGGTATCGGACAAGGTTTCATTACCACGACGCCGCTGCAGCTTTGCGTCATGACGGCGCGCATCGCCAATGGCGGCTATGCGGTCAGGCCGCGTCTGGTGCGACGGATCTCCGAGGAATCGCCGAACGACGAAGGAAACCCGACATTCCCGAGCCTCGAGTTGCCGCAGAACTACCTGAATGTGCTGCGCGTCGGCATGGACATGGTGAGCAACACCGAACGCGGCACCGCTTTCCGCTCGCGCATCGATATTCCGGGAATGGAGCTGGCGGGTAAGACCGGGACTGCGCAGGTGCGGCGCATCACCATGGCGGAGCGCGCGCGTGGCGTGCTCAAGAACGACCAACTGCCCTGGAACCAGCGCGACCATGCGTTGTTCGTCGCGTTCGCGCCGGTCCATGCGCCGCGCTACGCCTGCGCCGTGGTGGTGGAGCATGGCGGCGGCGGTTCGGCGGTCGCTGCGCCAATCGCGCGCGACATCCTGATTGAATGCCAGCGGCGCGACCCGTCACGGCGCAATCCCAATGCCGAAGGCGGCCGGCGCGAGATGCCGTGAGGAAGGACTGGAATGAGCGTCGAACTCCATAGCGTGGGATCGCCGCCGGGCCTCCGGCTGACGCAGCGCATCCGGCAGGTTCCGTGGAGCCTGATCATTCTCATCACCATGGTGGCGTCGATCGGCTTCGCGATGCTCTATTCCGCCGCCGGCGGAGACGCGGACCGCTGGATGAACAAGCAGGTCATCCGCTTCGCAGTCGGCATCTGCGTCATGATCACCATCGGCATGGTCGATCTGCAGCGGCTCGCGAAGATCGCCTATCCGCTCTATGGCGTCGCCTTCATCCTGCTGGTGTATGTCGAGTTCGCCGGCGAGGTCGGCATGGGGGCGCAACGTTGGATCGATCTCAAGTTCTTCCAGCTGCAGCCCTCGGAGCTGATGAAGATCTCCCTGTGCCTGGTCCTGGCGCGCTATTTCCACAGCCTCAGCTATGAAGAGATCGGCCGGCCATGGGTGCTGATCATGCCCACTTTGCTGGTGGTGCTGCCGGCAGGCCTGGTGCTGAAGCAACCGGACCTCGGCACGGCCGGTATGCTGCTGATGGCGGGCGGTGCCATCTTTTTCGTGGCGGGCGTCCGCTGGTGGAAGTTCGCGATCGTGTTCGCCCTCGGCATCGTCGGGGCGGTCGGGGCATGGAATTCCGGCTTCCTGCATGATTATCAGAAGGCACGGCTTCTGACCTTCCTAGACCCGTCGCGGGACGCGCTGGGCACCGGCTATCACATCACGCAATCCAAGATCGCGCTGGGTTCGGGCGGCGTCTGGGGCAAGGGATTGATGCAGGGGTCGCAGGCGCAGCTGAACTTCCTGCCCGAACGCCACACGGACTTCATCTTCACCATGCTGGGCGAAGAACTGGGCATGGTGGGTGGGCTGCTGGTGTTGGCACTCTATTCGCTGCTGGTAGTCTATGGGCTCGCCATCGCACTCAGGACGCGCAGCCACTTCGGGCGCCTTCTGGCGTTCGGCGTGACCATGAACATATTTCTGTATTTTTTCATCAACACCGCGATGGTGATGGGCCTGATCCCGGTCGTCGGCATCCCGCTGCCGCTGATCTCCTACGGCGGCACCGCCTTGATGACGGTCATGGTGGGATTCGGTCTCCTGATGTCGGTCTATGTCCATCGCGACTATCGGGTCGGCCGGCGCACCTCCGGCGAGGATTGATTCCCCTAAGCCATTGGCAGCCCTCGGAAAATATGGGCCAATTTGGCTATCGACAAAGCTGTGGCGCTTTTGCTATACCGCGCGCCTCGCATGGGGCGGGCGCATAGCTCAGTTGGTAGAGCAGCTGACTCTTAATCAGCGGGTCCCAGGTTCGAGTCCTGGTGCGCCCACCATTTTTCAAAATAGTTGTTTCGATGCGTTAAGACGCGGTCGTCTGGACAAAGACAGGCACCGCGAGGATTGGGGCGTCGGCTGCGACCCTCGCGGAGATCTCAGGGGCAAAAGCTCTATTGGCCTCCTAAACGCACCGGAAGGCGCTGTGTCCCTTACTCCTACCTAGCCTCGCGATTCTTTCAGCATCTCCAGATCGAGCGTCAAGCCGTCGTAGCCAACGATGACCTTCACATCGTTTTCGCGGCCGATTTGCTTCAGCGTTCGTTTCGCCGCCGCGATATCGGCGTAGAACCACGCGCCAAAGTGAACCAGCAGAATGAATCGCGTTGAGGTTTTGAAAAGCGAAATCAGGTCAGGCACGCCGGTATGGCCAAACGGCCGCCCCGTGCGGCGATCTGCAGTGGTCGAAACACTGAAGCTGAATGAATGTTGCGATGCCTGGTAAAGCGCGGCTTACCAGTCTTCTGGCGGCGCTTTCGTTGGTCGGCCCCGCATTTGGTTCAGGACATTGCCGCCATGAACGACTGTGCACCACATCGGGCGCTTGGTCTTCAGCAGATCGGCGTCCATCAGCTTGTGCAACCGATTGTGACTGTGGGCGTGGACGGTGACGAATTCCCGGGCCGGACTATGCTCAAAAACTGCTGGGTATTGGTTAAGCGGGAATCTAAACGCGCGATAGATACCGGAATGTGCGTCGAGGTACAGGCCTCTTGTGAAATAGGTGGCAAAACGGCGCCGGCCATTCCATCTGATCTCGCGCAGAGCTTGCGTGAACGTAGCCGAAAGCTGATCGTCACTGTCGATTCGGCTGGTGATGATGGAGTCTCCCATCTTCGCCACGCGGGAAGCTACCAACGGTCCAAGCGCGGTATTGGGAGCAACTGGAATTACCTCTGAGTTCGGCGCGCGCAAGAGACGCTCCACGATGGTGTTGTCGGTTTCAGGGCTTACAAGGATCAGCCACCTGAAGCGGGGGTCTGACTGCGCGGCCATTTTCGGCAAGCAGTAGCGCTCAAACAACGCTATGCGCTCCTCCAGCCACACGGGATCAAGATGTACCGACCTTTGCGGCTGCTGTCCGAAGCGAACGGCGATGTTGAAGCGCGTGATATAAACGACGGGGATCGGCCGGATTAGGTTCTTAATTATGTGTCTCATGCCCTCAACATCCCTCGATTCGGCGGAAGATGCTTCGAGCTCCGACTCTTCGTCGAGCGAACGTCTCGCAACTCCTGGCTCCCCATTCCATCTGCCCCCGATCCGCCGCAAAGCACGCAGCGCACTCAACCGCCAGCCAAGCGCGAACGTGTTCAGTGCGGCCATAAAGGACTGGCAGCCTGCCGGCAAGTCTTTCGCCTTAAAGTGCGATAGATGCCAGTACTGCAGTTGAGATCACACGCAAACTGTTGGCGATTCCTAGATCTAATTCGGAATCGTTGATCCGGCGGCATCGCCGTGCCGCGCTTCTTTGACGGGCAGCGAGGCGAACAGCCAGCGGTGGAGACGCAGCCCCCGTGGTCCGCTCAGCGGGCTATCGCGAGGTCGGCTCGGCCCGCACGGCAGCGAGCAGGTCTGCAGACCAGTAGCCGATGATCGTTTCGATGTGATCGCGCATAGCTCGGGCAGCGACCTCCGGGTCGCGGGTCACCAGGGCATCGCGCACGGTCTGGTGCTGCTCCATGCTTGAGGGTAAGCCGATGCGGTGGTCGGGTGTGACGCCGACCGGTCCGTTGCCGAAGGTGTAGCGATGCACATGCAGCGCGCAGCGGGTCAGGATCGGCTCGAGAGTCGTCAGTCGCGCCCGCTGAAATATGCTCAGATGGAATTCGCGATCGAGCTCGCTGAGGCTGTAGCCGTCGTGCCTTGCTTCGGCCTCTCCAATGCGCTCGATGATGGTGTCGAAATGCGCGAAGTCGGCCTCCGTGCAGGATTGCGCGGCCCGGCGCGCGCTCTCCGTCTCGAGTGAGATGCGGATGCGCGCCATCTGCGCAGCTTCTTCCAGCGACGTGGTGGAAACGACCGTCCCGTGATAGCCGCGGCGCGTCACCAGCCCGTCCTGCTCCAGGCGCAGGAGCGCTTCGCGCACCGTTCCTTGGCTGCAGCTCATGGCGCCCGCGATCTGTTGTTCCAAGAGCGCCTGGCCTGGCTCGATGCGGCGCAGAAGGATGGCGCGTTTCAGCGAGTGATAGACCGCGTTGCTCTTGCGCTGCTTCGGCGGCAGCGAGTTCTCCGCACTGAGGATCTTGGCGAGATACGTCATATGTGCGCTGCTGACCCCGTGTTGACAGTCGGCAGGTTTACCGACACACTAACGATATTGATAATGATAATTTGCTTCTGAAGCAATGGGCGCAGCCGGTGCGAGAGGCTGCCCAGAAGGTCAAGCACATGGCTGCTCTGAATGTCTCATCGAAGACATCGAGGCGTCCTGCGTTGGCAGAGCGCGACCGACGTGCCGCCGCTGCTTGAAGTCGACGGTCTTTCAGTCGAGTTCAGGATGCCTGACGGGGTCATCCGCGCGGTCAACGATGTCTCTTTCCATGTGGAGCGCGGCGAGGTCGTGGCGATCGTCGGTGAATCGGGAAGCGGAAAGTCCGTCACGGCACTCGCGATCCTGCGCCTGGTTTCGGAGCCGCTCGGCCGCATCATTGCCGGAGCAGTTCGCCTCGATGGGCAGGATCTATTGCGGCTGGATCATGAAGCGATGCGTCGCGTCCGCGGTCATCGGATCGGCATGGTGTTCCAGGAGCCGATGACATCGCTCAATCCGGTCTTGTCGATCGGCCGCCAATTGACCGAAGCAATGCAGACTCATCTGGGGCTGTCGCCGGGCGCCGCTCACGCACGCGCCGTCGAACTGCTTCAACTCGTCGGAATCGCCGAACCGGAACGCCGTCTGAAGCAATATCCTCACCATCTCAGCGGCGGGATGCGGCAGCGTGCCATGATCGCGATGGCGCTCAGCTGCAAGCCCGAGCTCATCATCGCCGACGAACCGACCACCGCTCTGGACGTTACGATCCAGGCGCAGATCCTGCACCTGATGCAGGATCTCTGTCGACGTCTCGACGTGGCGCTCATCATCATCACCCACAATCTGGGCGTGGTGGCGCGCTACGCGGACCGCGTCAACGTGATGTATGCGGGGCGCATCGTCGAACGTGGATCGGCGAGCGATCTTTATCGCGCTCCGAGCCATCCCTACACGATAGGCCTGCTCAACTCGGTGCCGCGGCTGGACCGACCGCGCGATATTCCGATGGAGCCCATCCCGGGAAGCCCGCCCGATCCGCTGGCCCTGCCTTCAGGCTGCGCTTTCCGGCCACGCTGCAAGCTTGCCATGTCGCACTGCGCTGAAGCCGCGCCGCCATTGCGGTCGGTCGCCACCGCGCACGAAAGCGCCTGCTTCGAGTTGCACCGGCTGCAGGCAATGGTGCCGGCATGAGCGCGGAAGACGTCCTGGTCGAACTGCGCGATGTGCGCAAATACTTTCCGGTCAAGCGCGGGATCGTGTTCGATCGCGTCATCGGGCAGGTGAGGGCGGTTGACGGCGTGAGCTTTTCGATCCGCCGTGGTGAGACCTTCGGGCTGGTCGGCGAATCGGGCTGCGGGAAATCCACCATCGGCCGCCTGCTGCTGAAGCTCGACGAACCGACATCGGGACAAATCCGGTTCGCGGGCCGCGACATCGCCGGCTTCGATGCGGCCGAAACGCTTGCTTTCCGCCGGCGTGTCCAGGCGGTGTTCCAGGACCCGTACAGCTCGCTCAATCCACGCATGACCGTGGAGGAGATCGTGGGCGAGCCGCTGCTTGTGCACAGCATAGAGGCGAGCCGTGCCGGAAGATTGCAGCGCGTCCGGCAATTGCTGTCCGTTTGCGGCCTGCCGGCACGGTCGGTGGACAGCTATCCGCACGAGATGAGCGGCGGGCAGCGCCAGCGGGTCGGCATTGCGCGCGCACTTGCGCTGCGGCCCGACTTCATCGTGTGCGACGAGGCCGTATCCGCCCTCGACGTCTCGATCCAGGCGCAGATCGTCCGGCTGCTGCAGGAGCTGCGGAGCGAATTCGGCCTCACCTATCTCTTTATCGGCCACGATCTCAGCGTGGTGCGCCACATCTGCCGGCGCGTCGCCGTCATGTATCTCGGTCGCATCGCCGAGATCGCGGACAGCGATATCCTGTTCGACGAGGGCTGCCATCCCTACACGCAGGCACTGCTCGCGTCGGTACCGGTTCCGGATCCCGAGATCGAGCATCGCCGAGCGCACCAGATGATCCGTGGCGAAATTCCGAGCCCGATGAATCCGCCGAGCGGCTGCGTATTCCATCCGCGCTGCCCGCTCGCCGATGAAAGCTGCCGCCGATCCGTGCCTGAATTGCGCAAAGCCGGTGAAGAGCATGATGTCGCCTGCCCGAAGGTCGGGCCAGCCGACATAAGCCCGGCATGGCTCACCGACAAGGCGAAGGCCGATGCCGTGCCGGGAGGTCCAGGGAGAAGCTAAGGGAGGTCCAAATGACGACGAAGCAGGTGATGCTGAGCGAAGCAGAGCAGGCCCGCATCCGTTCGGAGCTTGCCGACGCATATGACTTCGACCCGCGCGATCCGCTGTTCGGATTGAACCGGCAGGCACTATCCGGCTCCCGGCTGGAGCGACGCACCGTACTACGCTTGCTGGCTGCGAGCGGATTGCTGACGGCCGGCCACCTGATCGGCGTGCCGCGTCCTGCGGTGGCGCAAGGCAAGGCCGGCGGCACACTCAAGTGCGGCTGGGCGGCCGTGGGCGAAATCGCCACGCTGGATCCGGCGCAGATCAATCAGGTCCTGCAGTTCCAGATTGCCTCCAACGTGCTGTCTGGCCTTACACACATCAATGCCGAACTGGTTGCGGAAGGGGATCTGGCGGAAAGCTGGGAGGTTTCCGACGACGGCACCGAATATACTTTCAAGCTGCGGGAGGGCGTCGTCTTCCATAACGGCGATCCCTTTACTGCCGATGATGTGCTTTTCACATACCAGCGGTCGAGCGATCCGGCGAAGTCGATCCATTCCGCGGTTCTCGCCAATGTCGCGAGCGTCGAGAAGGTCGAGGACCACACAGTGCACTTCAAGCTGAAGGCGCCGCAGGCTTCGTTCCTGCCGAAGGTGCTGGAGCGAGCGAGCGGCCGCGCCATGACCATCGTGAGTCGTGGCGCGCTCGAGAAAATGGGAGAATCGGAATACGGACTGAAGCCTGTGGGAACCGGGCCATTCAAGGTGACCGAGCACCAGCTCGGCCAGACCGTGGTGCTGGAGCGCAATCCTGACTATTATGACAAGGACCGTCCGAAGCTCGACAAGGTCATCATCCAGCCGATTATTGATGCCGAGCCGCTGGCCGCCGCGATCGAGGCCGGCGACATCCAGCTCATCGGAGGCAACCCGATTGCGCCTGAGCTCGTCGACCGCTTCGTCGCAAATCCCGATCTGGTGGTGGACGAAACGCCTGGTCCCACCTTCCAGGCCGTGTGGATCAACCCGTGGCACGAGCACATGAAGGTCACCGACTTCAACAAGCCGGTCGAAGAGCTGATGAAGGAGAAGGGATTCATGGTGCGCCTGGCGATCGCCAAGGCACTGGATCGCGAAGCTTACATCAAGCAGGGGCAGTTCGGCCGCGGAATGCCCGCGTTCGGCACCGTCAATCCGGCAATGGGACGTTACTTCGATCCGGATCTCGCCAAGGCCAGTACGCAGACCTTCGATCTTGCGAAAGCCAAGCAACTGATGGCCGATGCGGGCTATCCGGACGGCCAGGGCTTCCCGAAGCTGCGCCTGCTGACGACGCCGTCCAACCGTCGCGAGACCCAGGTGGTCGGCAATCAGCTCAAGCAGCATCTCAACATCAACGTCGAGATCGAGACCAAGGACTTCCCGGTTCTGATCGAGGATTTCGATACCATGAACTGGGATCTCGTGCGCCTCGGCAGCGGCGGCGACTACGATCCGGACGATGCCCTGGTCGACTGGATGCAGACGAACTCCAAATTCAACGGGCGGAGGCGCGACAAGGCAAAGTACGCGTTCGGCTTCTTCTCAGACAAGGAGGTCGATCAGCTTATTTCAGATCAGAGCGCGACCGCCGACATCGACAAGCGGCGCCAGATGGTGACGAAGGCCAACAAGATCACCTCGGACAAGGTCGCAAGCGCCTTCTTGTTCCACCAGCCGGACATCCTGGTGCACCACAAGACCGTGGCGTTCCCGAAGGAGAGCCGAATTCCAGGTCTCGTCGATCTCGACCGCGTGACCTTGGCTTGAGGACGAAGGCCGCGGCGGGCACCGTTGCCCGCCGCCATCCGCGGCGATCCGAGAGGAGCGCATGACCCGTTATCTTATTCGCAGGGCCATCGGCGCCGTCATCGTGATGTGGGCAGTGGCGACCTTGGTCTTCTTCATGCTGCGCATCGTACCGGGCGATCCGATCGGCGCGATGTTGTTCGATGCCGGTGATGCCGCAGCCGTCGAAGCCCTGCGGCACAAGCTGGGTCTCGACGCCCCGATCTACGTGCAGTACGTGAAGTGGTTCTGGCTGGTGTTCCAGGGCGACCTCGGCAATTCCATCTACGGCAGCAACATGCCGGTATCGAAGGCGATCATCGAAGCCTTGCCGCGCACGCTGTCGCTGGCAGGCCTCGGCTTCATCATCGCCTTGGTGATCGCGGTGCCGGCCGGACTTATTGCCGCCACGCGCCGCAACACCATGCTCGACAACGTCGTCTCGTTCTGGGCTTTTCTGGGTCTCAGCATGCCGGAATTCTGGTTCGGCATTCTGCTCATCATTGTCTTTGCGGCCGGCCTCAAGTGGCTGCCGGCGATCGGCTATGTGCCGCTGTCGGACGGTTTCTGGCCGTGGGTATCTCACCTCATCCTTCCCGCGATCGCGGTCGGCACGACGTTCTCCGCGATCATCGCGCGTAACATCCGCTCGGGCATGCTGGAGGTGCTGAAGACGGACTATATCCGTGTAGCCCGAGCCAAGGGACTGACGACGTCCGCAGTGATCCTGCGGCACGCCTTCCCCAACGCGCTGATCCCGGTGATCACGGTGGCGGGCATCGCATTCGCTTTGCTGATGGCAAATGCGGTGGTCGTGGAGAACGTGTTCTCGATCAAGGGGCTCGGCAGGCTGCTGATCAACAGCATCCTGAACAGGGATTATCCCACGGTCCAGGGCGCGGTGCTGGTGGTCTCCGCGATCTTTGTGCTCAGCAATTTGGTGGTCGATGTCCTCTACACGATGATCGACCCGCGGATTCGGTACGACAAATGACCGAGCAGGCGCTCATCGACACGTTCGAGGCCCCGCCGCGGCGGCAGCGCGGTTGGGCAAAGCTGCGCGGCGTTCTATTGAGCGACCGAAAGGCGCTATTCGGCCTGGTGATCCTCAGCCTGTTCACGATCGCGGCGATCTTCGGCCCTTGGATCGCGCCCTATGATCCCAACGCCATGTCCTTCGACATGATGCTGTCGCCAAGCTGGTCGCATCCGCTGGGCACAGATGACCTGGGCCGCGATTTGCTGAGCCGCATCATCGTCGGCACCCAGGTGTCGATGTTCGTGGGGGTCGCCACGGTGGCCATCGCGCTGGTCGTCGGCGTCACGCTCGGCGTGCTGGCGGGCTATTTCGGCGGCTGGCTCGACCACATCATCATGCGCTACATCGACCTGCAATGGGCGTTCCCGAACATCATTATCGCAGTCTATCTGGTCGCGGTGTTCGGAACCGGGCTCCTCAACCTTATCATCGCCATCTCGCTCGCTTTCTTTGACGATTTCGCCAGGATTGCCCGCGGCATGGTGCTGTCGATTAAGGAGGAGCAGTATATCGCGGCGGCGCGGACCGTCGGCGTCTCACATCTCCGGATCATGTGGCGCCACATACTGCCGAACGCAATGGCGCCCATCATCGTGCAGGCGACGGTCAGCGTGTCGTATGCCATCCTGGCCGAAGCAAGCCTGTCGTTTCTCGGCCTCGGGGTCGAGGCGACGACACCGACCTGGGGTCTCATCCTCGCCGAAGCGCGCAGCTTCATCACGCGCGCTTGGGGACTCGGCATCTTCCCGGGTATCGCGATCATGCTGACCGTGCTGTCCATCAACTTCATCGGCGACGCACTGCGCGACTTCCTCGACGTGCGCGAGACCAAGGAATCGGCCTGACCAACTCAATTTGGCAACATCACGGATTTCCCATGTCCAATTTCACCACGCGCCCCGAGATCCTTGGTACGTTCGGCGTCGTCGCTTCGACGCATTGGCTGGCCACCGCCGCAGGGATGAGCATCCTGGAAAGGGGCGGCAATGCCTTCGACGCGGCGGTCGCCACCGGCTTCGCCTTGCAAGTCGTGGAGCCGCACCTCAACGGCCCGGCAGGCGAGGTGCCGATCATCCTTCACAACGCGAAGACCGGCCGCGTCGACGTGATCTGTGGCCAGGGCGTTGCGCCTGACGCCGCCACGATCGACGCCTACCGGTCCCTCGGCCTTGATCTCGTTCCCGGCACAGGTTTGCTGGCAGCCGTGGTGCCGGGTGCATTCGATGCCTGGATGCTGATGCTGCGCGATCACGGCACGATGGAACTGGCGGATGTGCTGGCGCCGGCGATCGGCTATGCCGAGGGTGGATTTGCCCTCGTGCCCAATATCTGCATTGCCCTCGGCGAAGTGCGGCAGCTGTTCGAATCTGAATGGCCAAGCTCGGCCGCTTTGTGGCTCAAAGGCGGGGTGCCGGAGGCCGGCAGCCTGTTCCGCAGTCCGATCCTTGCCGAGACCTACAAGCGGCTGCTGCGGGAAGCGCAAGGCGCGCGCAATCGCGAGGCGCGCATCGAGGCGGCACGCAACGCCTGGTATCGCGGCTTCGTCGCCGAGGCAATCGACCGGTTCTGCCGCGAGACCGACGCCATGGATACCAGCGGCATGCGGCATCGCGGCTTGCTGACCGCCGACGATATGGCCCGCTGGTCGGCGACAACCGAGTCCCCATGCACTTATGACTATCATGGCTACACCCTGTGCAAGACCGGACCATGGGGGCAGGGGCCGGTGGCGCTGCAGCAGCTCGCTTTGCTGAAGGGCTTCGGTCTTGAGCCCTTGTCTCCTCAGGATCCCGATTTCATTCACCTCGTCGTTGAGTGCGCCAAGTTGGCCTTTGCCGACCGCGAGGCGTTTTATGGCGATCCTAATTTCGTCCGCGTGCCGATCGATCGGCTGTTGTCAGAGGACTACAATGAAGCGCGCAGGCGGCTGGTCGGCGAACAGGCCTCGCGCGAGCTGCGGCCGGGTCATGTTGACGGCTATGGCGCCGCGCCGATCGTGCGGGTCGCTGGCGGCCCGGATGCAGACATCGCACATGCGGGAGCGCACGGCCAGGGCGAGCCTACGCTGCATCTGCGCGACCTACCGACGGACCGCCAAGGGGCGGCGCGCGGCGACACCTGCCACCTGGACGTGATCGATCGATGGGGCAACATGGTATCCGCGACGCCGAGTGGCGGCTGGCTGCAAAGCTCGCCTGCGATCCCGGAGCTGGGATTTGCGCTGTCGACCCGCGCGCAGATGTTCTGGCTGCAGGATGGGATGCCCGCCAGCCTCGCGCCGCGCAAGCGCCCGCGCACCACGCTGACACCATCGTTGGCGCTGCGCGAAGGTCGGCCCTACATGGTGTTCGGGACGCCAGGTGGAGACCAGCAGGATCAATGGTCGCTCAACGTGTTCCTGCGCCACATCCATTTCGGGCTGAATCTGCAGGCAGCGATCGATTCGCCGGAGTTCCACACCACCCATTTCCCAAGCTCGTTCTACCCGCGAGAAGCGCGCCCCGGCCAGATGGTGATCGAGGGGCGCGCTCCGGCTGAGACTGTCGACTCCCTGCGTCGGCGCGGCCACGATGTCGAAGTTGTCGATAACTGGATGCTCGGACGCGTCACTGCGGCGGCAAAACAAGGCCCTTTGCTGAAGGCAGCGGCCAATCCTCGATTCATGCAAGGTTATGCCTTCGGCCGCTGAAGGAAAGTTGCAGTCAGCTCAGTCGACGCGGTTTCGTTGCCGGAGGGGGGTTTGAACGGGTTCTGGTTCGGCATCATCAGCAGCGTGTGCTTGGTGACGACGTAGGCCATCCGCAGCCTCTTCCTGAGGCGCGTCCTCACGGGCTCCGGATTGAATGGCAGGCCTGTGAGAGGTGGAGCCAATACCTGAATCGCCGAACGCTGGGCGAATCCGTGCCGCCGCTCGCGCGGGCTGTACTGCAGCAGGAGGTGGCCGATCCACAGGCAGTTCGCGGGATAGAAGAAGTTGCCGTCCAGCACGTCCAACGTCCGCTGCACCGTCGACGCCCACGCGCCGAAGCGCTGCTCGAGATAGAACCGGTCCCGCCAATCGAGATCCAGTGGAATGGGATCCGACAACGAGTGCTGCCACGCTGTCATGGCCTCTATCCACAGGGATGGCGGGTTCGGCCGCGCATGAAAGAACGAGCGCAGCAGGTGACCCGGTGTCGGCATCCGCTCGCTCAAGCCCGATCGGAAGAATCTGGCCCAGTGCGCACACCGGCCGATCTCGAAACCATGCCCGGACGCGATCGTCAGACCGGCGTCGTGCATATGGTCGGCCCTGCCGCTGGCGCACATCGTGGCCGTCGGGTGAAAGACGGCGCGATCCATGTGGGCCATGATCGTCGCCTGCCGCGCCCGCGCTTCGTCGGCGCACAACTCGGGCTCGTCGTGGAATCTGTGGACAACTCCAACGCTGCCGGCCAAACGCGGCGGCAGTTCCCGATCTGCACGCGCGAGGCGTGGATAAACATCGGTGAAGGCCTCGAACCTTACGTCGGCGGCCTTGGCGGCGGCGAGGACGGTGCGCGTGTCGAATCCGGCTGTCAGCCCCACTGCGCACTGGCGGAACCCCATGCTGCCCCAATTGCCCATCAGAGTCTGGAGTGTCGACGGGAGGACGCGGACGTCCCTAATCTTGTTGCGGGTCGCCGAAAACCGAACGGGTCGAATTTCGCCGGAGCGTGGCGCGATCGTCCGCAAGGCGAGGAGCTTGAAAACATTCTCCCGGGTGGTGAGCGGTGCTGGAATCCAGTCCATGCCCTTCTCGTGAGCGATTTTCCATGGCAGCCGTGGCGCCGGTGCCACATTCGGCAAATAGTCGCCGACGATCGCAGGGCTGCTGGAGATCCAGACCGCATCGGCAGTCCGACGGTAGTACAAACCGAGCAGGCCGGCTGCGTCCTGCCAGCATCGCTCGGCGGAGATCAGGGCCCATTTGCCGGCCCAGAAGCCCGTCCACTCTTCGATTTCCGATGAATGCCGCGATGCAAAGGTCTGCTCGACGGTGGAATGGGGCATGTCTGCCAGGACCGCCAAGCCGAGCAGAACGTACTCCAATCCATCTCGGGACCGCAACCTGCTCACGCGCAGTTTGGGGCAGAAGGACAGTACAAGGCCGTTCGCGAGTTGCAGGATTTCCCATTCAGGCCCGACCCGCACTGCCAGCGGGCCGACCACGAACTGCTTTTGATGCGCCACGAGTACTTGCAACCTGTTGCCCTACCCCGATGAACCGCACCAGTCGCACGATAGCCCTCGGCTGCCACACGAAAGGATTTAGGCCCTCACTTTTTGAGCGCCTGAGGTTGAGGCCGCGTTCAAAACGCGGGATGATCGCGGCGGTTCCAAGACGTTGGCAATAAAAAAAGGCATGATCGTGGCATGACTCTCAAAGTAGAAGGTTGGGGAACTGTCGGCACCGGCTTAACATTGTTTCCTGCCAGCACTTCCAAAACATCGCTGAAACATAGCCGTGACGGCGTGAAACGTTGCAATGGCCTCTGCTAGAGCGGGCGTGAACGGGAGAGTAATGGTCGCAGCACTGATCAGCACCGGGCGCGCACTCCATGCCATGGTCCGCGGCGATCGCGCAGCGTTGACCAAGGAAGAGTTGTCCCGGACGATCAGTTTCGCGCGCATCACTCTGATCGTCGGGCTGGTGTTCATACACTATGAGTGGTTTCCAAACGCGCGCATCTCACCCTTCCGCGGCTTCGATCCGACCCAGAATCACGTCGCAACATTCGTGCAGAGCTTCGTGCTGTTCTTCTTCTTCAGTGTCGTGCCATTGCTCAGCATGATCTCGGGGTGGCTGTTCCTTTCGTTCACTTCCGATCCCGCATCTGCCCTGATCAGCCGCATGCGGCGCCGCTTCGCCTCGCTCTATCTGCCGCTCGTATTCTGGAACACGCTGTTCCTGGCAATCCTGCTGGTCCTCTTTGTTGCCGCGCCCGGCCACCCGCTGCTGTCGGAGATGAACATCGACTTCAACCGAGCCGGCGCCATGGACTACGTGAACGCGGTATTGGGGATCAGCGCTCACCCGATCGGGTTCCAGTTCTGGTTCGTCCGCGATCTCTTCGTGACGGTACTGGTCAGCCCGCTCCTGTGGATTCTGCTGACGCGTGCGCCACTGTTTGGCGCCGTGTTTTTGGGGGCGTCCTGGCTGATCGGGCACGATCTGTGGATCTTCTTCCGCGCCGACGTCGTGTTCTTCTTCTATCTCGGCGGCTGGATCAGGCTGCGCGGCGTGCCGGTCGAGATCGGCGTGCGGGCAACGACGATCTTCCTCTTGGCCTATATTGCACTGTGCGCGGCGCGGACGCTGGCGCCCTACGTGGTGGGTGACGGCAATCCCTTCGAACTGCAGGTGGTGACCCGCGGCATGCGCCTAGTGGGCGTGCTGGCCTGCTGGGGCCTGTTCCAGCGTATGGCACTCACGCCCATGGGCGGCCTGGTCGCGCGCTTCGGCGGCCTGGCTTTCTTCCTGCATGCGGCACATTATCCGCTGATCGCCGGAGTCAAGTTGATCCTTTGGGATGTCCTGCCGGCTGAGACGCAGCCATGGATGCTCGCTCATTACGTCGCGAGCGTCATCGTCACGGTCACGATCGGCATCGGACTCGGCCTCGTGCTGACCCGCTTCGCTTCGAAGGCCTTCTCGCTGTTGAACGGCGGCCGCATCGTCGCCTAGCCGGCCTGCAGGCGCACGCTCCGACGGTGAAGTCGACGCAACAGACTGAGGATCGGCTTGTTTTCAATGGCACCACGCCAGCCATAGGTCCCGCCATGCCAAGAGCCTTCCGTATATCCCCCATCCGGGCCGCCGCCTCTTTCGCAGGCGGTGCTCTCATTGCGCTGATCGGGGCGCGCTTGTTGCCGCCGGTCGTCGCCCAAGCGCGCGGCATGGCAAGAACCAGGGCCGGCGGCGATCCGGTTGCGAGCTTGCTCGCGGATCATCGCGCGATCATGTCTCACCTCGATGCCATGGTTGAGTCCGCCGACGCTCAGGCCTTCAGCCGGGCGCAACACCTATTGCGCCTGAAGCGGCGCCTGGCCGCGCACGCCATGGCTGAGGAGGATATCGTCTATCCTGCCTTGCGCGATAACTTGAAGACCGCCGAGGATGCAACCCAGCTCTATGAGGAACATGCGGAGATGAAGGTATTGCTCTACAAGCTCGAGCAGACGCCCAAAACTGACGAGCAATGGCACCTTCATGCCACTGAGCTGCGCACGCTCATCGAACGCCACGTCCGCCAGGAAGAAAAGGTGGACTTTCCGAAGCTGCGTGCCGCCTTGGACGATGCCAGCTCGAGAGAGCTTGCGTCCAAGATCGAGCGAGAGAAGGCGCTACTGCTCTAGAAGAAGAACAGCGGCGGAGGAGCACCTCGGACGTCAAGCTGCATCTCGTGCCGGCTATGACGGCGCTTCGATTCCTTTCTCCTGGCGCTTCAAGGCCAGCAAAATCTCCACCCTTCGCGCAGCGAGCGCCTTGCCGATCTCGTAGAAGTCCGTGTCGGTCTGCCTCATGTCGGGGAACATTTCGGATTCCTCTTCCGCGACGTGATGCTCGACGCTGCCCTTCAGAGCCTTTATGTTTCTGTTGATCGCCTTCTCGGCTGCCACATCCTCGATGATCTTGGCGATCAGTTCTTTCATCTCGGCATGTTCCTCGATCGCCTCGGTGATGAGCTCGTCGTCCTCGAGTGCTGTGCCGGCTTGGGGGTAAAAAATCTCCTCCTCGATCTCAGCATGCACGGTGAGAGCAATGCAGATCTTGCGGGCTAGGATCGGCTTCATCTGCTTCTCAGACTCGAACTGGCGGAACATCGCCTTGACTTCCGCGTGGTCCTGCATCAGCAGCGCGGTGGAATCCGGCGGAAGCTTCTTGCCCGCAGTCAACAGTTCTCTCAAAGTCGCCGGGTCCTGGGCACTGAAGCTCATGGTTGCTACGTCTTGGATCGTCATCGCCATCTTCGCCTCCGTCATTCTGCGGCGATCCGCTTGGCGTAGTCCGTGCTGGCAGCCTTTCGCTGATCTGCCCGCCGGAGGCCCGGAACCGGATGAGGTCCTTCGGTCTCAAGCCGATATTCGTCGCCGCGATTCTCGATGGTCTTCGCGATGACGTCCTCGGTCGGCACCCAGGCGGCATTCACAGTGCCGTTGTACGCGAAGTAGCGATCGTCCTCCTGCAGGCTGGCGACCGGAACGAACTCTGTTTCCTTCGCCGTCAGGTCGGCCTGCTTCGCGAGAACCTCGCGGACAAAGGCCTTGTTCTCCCTGAACTGCAGCGGTCGCTCGATCGATTTGGGCAGGAACTCCGCCGGATCCCGCCGTTCGATCTTCTTGATCAGCTCGCACGCGATGCGCAGATGCTCGATCTCCATGGCCAAGTGCTGCTCGTAGAGCGCCTTGACCTTCGCGTCGGTCTCTTCCTGCATGAAAGAATAGTAGATCCAGCACTCATTGTATTCGTGCATTACCAGGTTCTCGAGCATGGTGCAGCCTGGGTCGAGGATGGATTCATAGTGACTGACATGCTGCTCCTCGATCTGAGCGATCTCCAGGTAGAGACCGCGGGCGAGCGGCTCGACGAAGCGATTTCCAATCGTGTTGTAGAAATTCATGGTCTGCTGCTCGGCCGACATGACCGTCAGTGCGTTGAGTATGGATTGGGGATCCGCCGCCGGCGCCGTCATGGGTCGCCGAATCTCGTCGCGCGGATCGCGATGCTCGAAGATGGTCGGCCGACCAGGCGTAATCTCGGTCAGCGCGCCGACGATCTTCTCCGCTTTCTTACTGTCGAGCAGGTCGTAGAGATTGGCGTAGCGGTACAGGTGGTCGAAGTCCTCAAGCAAGCCGAATTCGTAGACCTGGCGCAGATAGGCATCGGGCTCGTGCTGCGCGACCCAGGCGGTCAGGTCGACGGCCACCTGCTCATAGCCCAGCGTCACCTCCAGCGTGGTCTCATCGCCCGGGATGAGCCAGTTCACGGCCTTCTGCTGCTGGGCCTCGATGCGGCGCACGAGAGCGAGCTGCCGCTTCACCTCCGGGTCCAGGGTATTGCGCGCCAACATGTGGGAAAACATGATCGATTCGATTTCGATCCCATTGGCCACGATGCCGCGGCATCGGCCGAACGGATGGACGGCCTCTTTGTCGTAGGGCGTCACGTTGAGGTCGCGCCAGTTGCGAAACTGCTTTTCTAGCGGCAGGCCGCTTTCTTCGAGTGGATTGAAAGACACGGTGAGACTCCCAAGGCATGGTAAGAATTTGCCCACCACAAACATCGATGACGGGCAAACGCTGCCTCGCCTCGTAAAATCGCCGTCAGTCAGAAAATGTCCCTGGCGAGCCGGTCAGTCGGACTGGGAACTTTGTTGCGTCCCGCACGATTTGTCATTTCACACGTAGAACGGAGGAGGTCGGCATGCGATGGAAAGCTCATGGGTATGCCTGGATCACTCTGGGGTTCATGGCGTTTTCGATGATCGGGCATTGGCTGTTGGGCTGGTTCTCTTACGTAAGCGAGCAAGAGCAGCATCAGGTGCCCATCATGGTCTCGGACTATCTCATTCTGATGGGGAGGGACACGTTCGAGAACTGGCAGTCCGAATTCCTGCAGCTGCTGTGGCAGGTCGGCGGCTTGGCGATGTTTCTCTATGTCGGGTCCCCCCAATCCAAGGAAAGCGATGACCGCAAGGAGGCCAAAATCGACGCCATCCTGCGCCAGCTCAATCCGCAGGCCGGCGAGAAGGCGATCCGGGAGCTGGACCTGAAATATCAGCGGCGCTGACGGTTTCGTAGGTGGGCGGAACCTGCCCAACCTCTCAAGAGTTTACATGCTACCACCATGAGGGCATGAACGATGCCGCAAGTTCCCATGCAACGGCGCAAGCCCAAGGTCGTCGTAGAGGGTTACGATCATGTCGAGGTCGCCTCCATCGATTCGTTCCCGGCGAGCGATCCGCCGGGATGGATCGAAGTGAAGGCGCATCCTTGCGCCGAGGAAAACGCGTCGACCGATGCGGAATGCCTAGAAGAGACCGCCAAGAAGGCGAAGCGCTCAGCTTCGCAATAGGCAATCTCCGCCCGACACAGCTCAGCCTGTTCGAGCCGCGGGCCATCGAGGGATTCGAGTATCAGCCGGACCTCATATCGCGGGAACAGGAGGGCGCGCTGGTCGCGCGCTTCTCCGAGCTGGATTTTAAGAATTTCGAGTTCCGCGGCTACCTGGGTAATCGCCGGGTTGTCTCGTTCGGCTTTCGCTATGACTTCACTGACAGCGCGGTGCACGCAGCGCCGGAGATTCCTCCGTTCTTGCTACCGCTGCGCCAGCAGGCGGCCGAGTTCGCGCGGCTAGATGCCTCGGCGCTGAAGCATGTGCTGGTCACGGAATATCAGCCGGGCGCCGGGATCGGGTGGCATAGGGACCGGCCGGTCTTCCAGGATGTGATCGGCATCTCACTGCTGTCGTCATGTCGGTTTCGGTTGCGGCGCAGAAAGGGGGAAGGCTGGCAGCGCGAGGCTCTTCTGCTCGAGCCACGCTCGGCTTATCTGCTGCGCGGTCTGGTGCGGGAAGAGTGGGAACACAGTATTCCTTCGGCAGACAGCTTGCGTTATTCCATCACCTTCAGAAGCCTCAAACCGGCGGAGGCCTGATTGCGCGTCCTCGTCACCGGTGCAACCGGCCTGATCGGATCTGCGGTGGTGGCTCGCCTCATAGAGGCTGGGCACGAGGTGGTCGGCGTATCGCGCAGCGTTGGCGCGGCCAAACGGCGTCAGCCTGAGGCGAAATGGCTGGCGCTCGATATCGGCCGCCAAGTCACGCCGGAACACTGGATTCCGCATCTGCACGACGTCGAAGTCGTGGTGAACTGCGCCGGCGCGCTGCAGGACAGCCCGTCGGACAATCTCAAAGGCGTGCATACCGTCGGCATTGCGGCTCTGTTTGCGGCTTGCGAGATGCTTGGCGTCCGCCGCATTGTGCACTTTTCCGCCATCGGCGTGGATCGCGAAACGCCGACGGAATTCTCTCGCACCAAGCTTGAGGGCGATCGTGCCCTGATGGTGCGCAATCTCGACTGGGTCATCCTGCGCCCATCTGTCGTGCTTGGCCGCGCCGCTTATGGTGCCAGCGCCTTGATGCGCGCCCTCGCTGCCCTGCCGGTCTTGCCTGTCATGCCAAACACCGGGCCATTGCAAGTGGTGCAGTTGGAACAGGTGGTTGAGACGGTTCTGTTCTTCCTCAAGCCGGATGCGCCGAGCCGCATCGCGCTGGATGTCGCGGGTCCGGAGCGGCTGTCCTTCGCGGATGTCGTGCTGCGCTATCGCCGATGGCGCGGCGATGCGCCGCCGCGAATCCTCCATCTGCCGGAGTGGATCGCACGGCTGATCTATTTCTTCGGCGATCTCTCGGGCTTTCTTGGTTGGCGCCCGCCGGTGCGTTCGACGGCGCGCCGCGAGATCACGCGGGGCGCCGTGGGCGATCCGGAGCCGTGGTCGCACATGACCGGCATCGTCCCATGTACCCTCTCCGCGGCACTAAGTGCGGAGCCGGTCTCGGTACAGGAACGCTGGTTCGCACCCATGTACCTCCTGAAGCCGCTCATCTTCGTGATCTTTGCCGGCTTCTGGATCGTCACCGGAATCCTGTCGGTGGGTCCCAGCTACGAACTCGGCGTGGCGCTGATGCTGGAGGGCGGAGCAGGGCCGTTGAGCGGGCCGTCCGTGGTCGCGGGCGGGCTTGCCGACTTCTTGATCGGCGTGGGCATCGCGATCCGTCGTTTCGCACGGCCGGCGCTCTACGCCGCGCTGGCCATTTCACTGTTTTACGTCGTCGCGGGCACGATCCTGCTGCCGCGCCTTTGGCTGGAGCCGCTTGGGCCGCTGGCCAAGATCTGGCCCATCCTGATGTTGAACCTGACAGCGCTCGCCATTCTCAGGGACCGGTGATGCTCTACCTGCTGCTGAAGTACGTCCATGTGATCGGCGCGGCAATCCTGTTCGGCACTGGGGCCGGGATCGCGTTCTTTATGCTGATGGCGCATTTCACGGGCAAAGCCGCGGTCATTGCCGGTGTCGCGCGCATCGTCGTGATTGCCGATCTCCTGTTCACCGCCACGGCGGTGGTGCTGCAGCCTATAACGGGCATGGCCTTGGTCTGGAACGTCGGTTATTCGCTGGCCGAAGGATGGATCGTGCTTTCGATCATCCTCTATCTCGTGACTGGTGCCTTCTGGCTACCCGTCGTGTGGATGCAGATGCGCATGCGCGCGCTCGCGGAGACAGCGGCGGCGCACAATAAACCGCTGCCACCCGCCTATCATAAGCTGTTCTGGACCTGGTTCGCCTTCGGATTGCCCGCCTTCGCGTCGGTCGCCGGAATCCTGTGGCTGATGATCGCGCGGCCGAGCATCACGCTCTTCGCTACAACCTAGCTCCGCACACTTGCGCCCAGAAGCTCGTGGATCGTCTGCGTGCGAGCCAAGGGCGCATTCACCGGTTCTTCTTCGAACCGATAGAGGTCTGTCGACTTGCGCAGATTGCGCTTGACCTGCCGACGATACTCCGATGGCGGCAGACCACACAATTTCCGGAATTGCCGGTTGAAATTGGACAGGTTGTTGAAGCCGGTCTCGAAGCACACATCGGTCACCGGCTTATCCGTGCCGGTCAGCAGGTCGCAAGCACGGTTGACGCGCATCCGGTTCAGGTAGTGCACAAAGCCGTGGCCGGTGTTGCGCTTGAAGAAACGGGAAAAGACCGGCTCCGACATGCCGAAGTAGCGCGCAGCGTCCGACAGATGCACATCCCGCGCGATGTTCTTCATCAGGAAGTCGATCACCTGCTTGATGGTGTCGGCAGCGGCGCTGTCCGGCGCGTCCGCGTAGTCGCGGCTGGACAGGACTCTGCGCTCCGTGGAGATCGCCAGTTCATAAAGCAACTCGAACAGCAGCAACAGGCGGCGCATCGCCGTGACTTGGCCGATCTGGCGTAACACGTTGGCGCCGACCATCGCCGCATCGCCGTGGAACTCAATGCCGTAGCGCGCATCATTCAGCAGCGGCTCGACCTCCTTGAACTCCGGCCACATCTCGATGGCTTCGCGCACAAAGCTGTCCTTGAACTGAACCAGCATGTCGCGGTTGCGCACATAGTCGCCGGGCAAGATGTCACTCACCCAATTGTGGGGCAGATTGGGGCCGGTCAGCACCAGCGAGCCGGGCGCGAAACTTCCGACATAATCGCCGATGAACATCTTGCCGCACGTGTGCTGGATCAGATGCAGCTCGTATTCCGGGTGGTAGTGCCACTTGGCAAGGTCGTGGGGGTAGCCGTGCACGTTCCAGCGGAAGGACTCCTGCGGTCCGCCGACGATGACTTCGAAATCCGGCACGATCCTCGATCGCTTCATCCAGCCATCCTCCCATTTGTTTCAGCATGCTCAGGAAGTCGGCGGATTGTGTCAATCAACTTGACCGGAGTTGCTGCACCGCAAAATCTTAAACAGCGAAAAAAATGCACAGTCGGGCTGCCAAAAGCGTGTAGCACACACGGGAAGTCGGCAGATAATTCCGCACGAGAAGCGCGCCGTTGCCGGCCAGCACAAGAATCATCTCGAGATCCACCGGTTCCGGCGCCTTCGAACAATCAAAACTACAATCAAATCTGGGAGAATCCGATGCGCTCGAGAGCTGGAACAAGAGCCGCGATCGCCGCAGCTTCGATGCTGGCGGCGATCTCCACTGCCCATGCCGATTTCTGGTCGGACGCGGCCGCGCCCTACAAAGGCGTCACGATCCGTGGCGTCTCCGAAAGCACGCCGCCCTCGAACTACGTCAAGGAGGTGCTTGGCCCCGCCTTCACCAAGGCGACCGGCATCAACGTCGAGTTCGAGGCAACGTCCTGGGACCAGATGTACGACAAGGCGATCAAGGACATGGAGGCCAAGACCGGCATCTATGACTTCGTCTATATCGAGCAGGACATCATCTATTCGTACCTGGCCCGCGACTTCCTGGTGAACATCAGCAAGGCGTTGAAGGACGATCCGAAGCTGGCCGCGCCCGACTTCAAGGTCGACAACTTCACGACCTTCATCAACTACTTCAAGAACGCCGATGGCGACGTGTTCGGCGTTCCGATGGAAGCCTTCGTCAAGGTCTACCTCTATCGCAAGGATCTGTTCGAGGATCCCGCCAACCAGCAGGCATTCAAGGCCAAATACGGCTACGACCTGGCGCCAGCCAAGACCCACGCCCAGTACCGCGACATCGCGGAGTTCTTCACCCAGTGGGGCAAGGACAATGACCAGGAACTCTGGGGCTCCACGGTCCAGGCCCACACTGGCCATCCAGCCTCCTGGTACGAGTTCTTCGAGAGCTGGGGGCCGACTTTCGGCGTCTATAACTGGGGCATCAACCAGGATGGCTGGGGTGCCACCGTCGCCAATGGCGGCTCCATGAACGGCCCGAAGGCCAAGGCGGCGCTGGAATACTGGCTCGGCCTTCTGAAGTTTGCGCCGCCCGAATCCACCTCCAGCACCTGGGACGAGGTGGCGGCGAGCTTCGCCGCCGGCCGCGCCGCCCAGGGCCTGGTCTATGGCGAGAACGCCGCCTGGATCGCGACCAATGCCGACAAGTCGAACGTGGTCGGAAAGGTGGGCGTGGCGCTACCACCGCTGGAGGAGGGCGTCCTGCAGGAGGCCGAGTCCGGCAAGGGCTATATCGGCTATTACGACGGCGGCGCCTTTGGCATCCCGTATTCGTCCAAGAATCAGCAGGCGGCTCTGCTGTTCCTGCAGTATATCGGCCAGCCGTCGGTACAGGCGGATTGGGCGGTGGCAGGTTCGCGCATCACGCACCAGGCGACCTACGACGATCCAAAGGTCAAGGATATGGATGCCAAGACCGACGGCTATTTCTCGCTGATGAAGAACGACGGCAAGCTGTTTGCAGGCGCGCCGCCGTATCCGTTCCACGCCCAGGTGCGCGAGGCGACGGCGCCGTTCTTCTATGAGGCGATCACCGGAGAGCTCAGCCCGTCCGAAGCCCTCGATAAGATGGCGGCGGCGGCCGAGGCCGAACTCAAGAAGCTGGGTTATCGCAAGTAGTCCTGTCCCTGCCGGGGCGGCGCCTTGCCGCCCCGGTTCATTTTGCGCGTCTGAGTGGGTGAATGCGGTCCAACACCATCGGCTGGCTGCTGCTGGCGCCGACGCTGCTGATCTTGACGGTGTTCGGCGTCGTGCCGTTCGTCTATGTGCTGGTGGTCGGCTTCGCCGATTGGAACGCCTTCGCTGCCGATCCGACCCCTCATTTCACCGGCGTCGAGAACTACCGCCGGCTGGTATTCGACGATCAATTCCTGAGCGCGCTGTGGAAGACACTTGGGTTCGGTTTCTTCGCGGTGGCGAGCGAAGTGGTGCTCGGCTACTTCCTGGCTCAGCTCTTGATGAAGGACGTGCCGTTCAAGGGTTTCTTCCGCACCATCCACACCTTGCCGCTGATGGTGGCGCCAATCGCCGTCGGCGCCACTTGGCGGTTGCTGACCGTGCCGGGCCTCGGGCCGCTGCCTTATTACCTCGAACGCTGGTTCGGAATTGAATTCCGCCTCGGCACCTATGCCGACCAGGCGTTCGTCACCACCATCATCATGGACGTCTGGCATTGGACGCCTTTGGTGACGCTGACGCTGCTTGCCGGTCTTGCCACCATGCCCAAGGAGCCGTTCGAGCAGGCGCAGATCGACGGCGCCAACAAGCTTCAGATCTTTTGGCACATCACCCTGCCGATGCTGAAGCCGACCATCCTGGCTACGGTCTTCATCCGCCTGATGGATGCGCTGCGCACCGTAGACGAGGTATGGATGCTGACCGGCGGCGGCCCCGGCGCCGCGACGCGCTATGTCGGCCTGCATATCTGGCGCGTGGTGTTCCCGAAGACGGATTACGGATATGGCGCGGCGATGTCCTTGCTCACGCTATATCTCACCATCGTCATGTGCTGGCTGCTCTACGCGGCCTTGGTGACGCGCCGCGAGCTGCCGAAGGCGGAATGATGACGAAGAAGAAGCAACGACGCGGCACGTGGCTGTCCCTGGTCTTCTGGACCGTGGCGAGCTTCGTCACGCTGTTTCCGATCTATTGGATGTTCGTGGTCTCGGCCAAGAGCCGCGTGGAGCTGTTCGGCCGGCCGAACTTCATCATCCGCAGCTTTTTCACTGAGAACTACACCAACACGCTCGCCGACCCGAGCTTCCAGAGATACCTGATCAACTCGATCATCGTCGCGAGCTGCAACGCGCTGCTGGTGACCACCTTGGCCTTGTTCGCGACTTATGCCCTGTCGCGCTACAAGCTGGTGGGAAAGGAGAACATCTTTTTCTGGACCATCACGAACCGAATGGCGCCGCCGGCGGTATTCCTGCTGCCGCTGTTCCTGCTGTTCACCCAGGCCTTCACCATCGGCGACTGGAAGCTCTATGACACGCGTACCGGACTCATCCTGCTCTACTGCGTGTTCAACCTGCCATTCGCGATCTGGACTCTACGCAGCGTGATCGACGGCATCCCGAAGGAGCTGGATGAGGCCGCCATGATCGACGGGGCGAATACTTGGCAGATCCTGACCAAGGTCATCCTGCCCCTCGCGCGGCCGGGTCTCGCCGTCACCGCCATCCTCACCTGGGTGTTTGCGTGGAACGAGTATCTGTTCGCGGCGACGCTCACCAGCGTGCACGCCCGCACCATCACGACGGGCCTGGCGGAGTTCGTGACCGTGACCGGCACCAACTGGGGCCAGATGGCGGCGACCGCCACCTTGACTCTGCTGCCGGCGCTCTTGTTCCTGGGCCTCGTGCAGCGCCATATCGTCGCCGGCCTCACCTTCGGCGCGGTGAAGGAGTAGGGCAATGGCAGAAACCGAAAACGGAAATGACAAGGCCAACAAGGGCCGAACCGGGTTCCTGCCGATCCATACCAATGCGTTCGACCGGGTGTTCATCGGCACGGTGATATTTGTGGCGCTGCATCTGTTGTGGATGCGGTTTCTGGAGGCTCATATTCCGTTATATGTCGCGACTTTGCTGTCCCTCTTGATCGGGGCTGTCATCGTCGCGCGTGGATGAAGGAGAGAATCATGGTCAAAGCAGTTGTTCTCGAGCAAAAGGACAAGCTGTCCCTGCGCGATATTCCGGTGGAGGAGAAGCTAGGCCGGCGCGACGTGCGCATTGCTTTGCGCAATGTCGGCATCTGCGGCAGCGACGTGCACTACTACACGCACGGCAAGATCGGGCCATTCGAGGTGCGCGCGCCGATGATCCTGGGGCATGAGGCCTCCGGTGTCATCGTGGAGGTCGGCACTGACGTGACGGACCTCAAGGAAGGCGACCGCGTTTGCATGGAACCGGGAGTTCCGGACCCGACCAGCAAGGCCAGCCGCCTCGGGATCTACAACCTCGATCCCGCCGTGCGGTTCTGGGCGACGCCGCCCGTGCATGGCGTGCTGCGGCCGACCGTAGTGCATCCAGCGGATTTCACGTTCAAGCTGCCGGACAATGTCTCGCTCAAGGCCGCGGCGATGGTGGAGCCGCTGGCGACAGGCGTGCATGGCGCAACCAAGGCTGGGATCAAGCCGGGCGATATCGCCGTGGTGACCGGCGCCGGTCCGATCGGCCTGGTGACGCTGCTCGCCGCCCGCGCCGCCGGTTGCGCGCGCGTGATCGTCAGCGACGTGGACGAGGCGAAGCTCGAACTCGCCAAGCAGCTAGGCGCGGCGGTCACGGTCGATGCCCGCGTGCAAAACCTGGTTGATGTCGTGAAGCGCGAGACCGACGGCTGGGGCGTGGACGTGGCGTTCGAGTGCTCGGGCAACCAGAAGGTCGCGCCGACCCTGTTCGACGCGATCTGCCCGGGCGGGCGCGTCGTCTTCATCGGCATGCCGGTGGCGCCGATCTCCTATGACGTCACGCACGCGGCGATCAAGGAGGCGCGGGTGGAGCACATCTTCCGCTATGCGCATGTGTTTCCGCGCTGCGTCGCCATGCTGGCGTCGGGCGACATCGACGTGACGCCGCTCATCACCAGAACCTTCGGGTTCGAGGACAGCATCCGCGCCTTCGAATTCGCCACCAAGCCGCCAACCGGCTCGGTCAAGGTCCAGATCGAGATGCCAAGCTAAGCAGAGGGGAGTGAATTTTCATGTATCTGGAAAAACTGAAACTGGATGGCAGGGTCGCGGTGGTGACCGGCGGCGGCCGTGCGATCGGCCTTGCCTGCACCACCGCGCTTGCCGAAGCAGGCGCCAAAGTGCTGATCGCGGACGTCGATCCGGCGGTGGCGGCTAGCGGGCAGGCGGAGTTACGCAAGCTTGGCCTCGATGCCGAGACGGTGCAGATGGACGTCATCAATTCCAAGCAGGTGACCGAAGTCGCCGACGATCTGGTGGCCAAGCATGGCCGCGTCGACATCCTAGTCAATAATGCCGGTATCGCGCGCAGCGGCACGGCGGGGGAAGAAGTGAGCGACGAGCTCTGGCTCAACGTCAATGACGTCAACTACAACGGCGTATTCTGGTGCTGCCGCGCCTTCGGCAAGCACATGCTGAAGGCGCGCAAGGGTGCGATCGTCAATATCGGCTCGATGTCCGGCTACATCGTGAACCGCCCGCAGAAGCAGGCCTACTACAACGCCTCCAAGGCGGCGGTGCATCATCTGACCGCATCGCTGGCGGCGGAATGGGCGGATCGCGGCGTGCGCGTGAACGCCGTCGCGCCCACCTACATCGAAACGCCCATGGTCCACAGCGTGCCCGGCGTCCAAGCCATGATGAAGGAGTGGCTGCGCGACACGCCGATGGGCCGGCTGGGGCAGCCGCACGAGATCGCCTCGGTGGTGCATTTCCTGGCCAGCGACGCCGCGAGCCTGATGACCGGCGCGACGGTGCTGGCCGACGGCGGCTTCACCTGCTGGTAGGGCGCTAACCGAGCCGCTTCAGAAGATCGGCGGCGAATTCGGGCAGGGTGTCGTCGCGCGCGCCCATGATGACAATGCGGTCGCCCGGCTGCGCGAGCGAGACGAGTTTGTCGCCGCAGGCCGGGCGATCGGCAAAAGCGAAAGCGTCGCGGCCTCCTGCCTTGACCTCGCGCACAATGTCGGCGCTGGTCGTCAGCCGTTCCGTCGTGCCGCCATAATAGACCGGCTCCGGCATCACCAGAACGTCGCCCTCGCTCAGGTTCTCGGCGAAGCAGGTGACGAGTTCTTTCCGCATGTGGGTCAGCGGCCGAAAGCCGTGCGGCTGGAACAGGACCAGCAACCGGCCTGGAAAGGCGTGCAAAGTCGCGAGGGTCGCGGCGATCTTGTCCGGATTGTGCGCGAAATCGTCGATGATCGTCACGCCCTTGGCGCTGCCGACCCGCTCGAACCGGCGCTTGATGCCGGTAAATCCGCTGAGCGCTTCCGCCGCCTCGCGCAGGGACACTCCGCAACCCCGCGCCGCGCATAGCGCCGCGAGCGCGTTCGAGACATTGTGCACGCCCGGCATCTGCAGGTACACATTTGCTTCGTCGCCGGTTTCCCGCTCCGTGACTACGAAGTCGATGCCCTCGAGGGACGGCCGGAGATCGTGCGCGAACAAATGCGCATTCGGGTCGACCAGACTGTAAGTCGAGACGGAGCGCGGCGAGAGCGCAGCCGCGAGCGCCAGAGACTCCACATTGTCGAGATTGAGCACCGCAACCTGCGCCTTGCTCACGAAATCGCGGAACAGCGACCGCAGCTCATCCATCGTCTTGTGATCGAGGGAGATGTTGTTGAGCACCGCGATTTTCGGATTGAACAAGGCGATCGAACCATCGCTCTCGTCCACCTCGCTGATGAAGACGTCGCCGCCACCCACCACCGCCCCGGCAAAGGGAATCTGCGGGGTGATGAAGTTCTTCATGATCGCGCCGTTCATGATCGTCGGGTCGCGGCCGGCGTGATGCAGGATCCAGCCGATCATGCCGGTGGTGGTCGACTTGCCGCTGGTGCCGCCCACGGCGATGCTCTGGGGCGCAGCATTGAACAGCTGGGCCAGCAGCTCCGCCCGGCGCATCACCGGCAATGTCAGCCGCCGTGCGGCCTGCACGTCCGGCACCGTCTCCTCGACCGCGGCGGAAGTTACCAGGATCTGGTCGGGGCGCGTGAGGCCGCTGCCATCCTGCGGGTGCAGGGCGATGCCGTGGTCGCGCAGGAACTGGAACTTCTGCGCCAGCCGGCCCTGGTCCAGCGACCGGTCGGACCCTTCCACCTGGCAGCCCTTGGCGCGCAGGATCAACGCCAGCGGCAACATTCCGCTACCGCCGATGCCGCAGAAGAAATAAGGTCGCCCCTGATTCGGCCCTGAGATCATGCGTTTTGATCGCATAAACCGGGGTAGGGGTAAATGGTTCGCTCATGAATACGCGCAGAATCAGAGTGGGCATCGTCGCGCCATCGTCACGGCTGGAGCCCGCCATGGCGGCGCGGGTGAAAGCGCTGGCTGCCGAAAGCTACCCGTCGGTCGAGCTGGTGTTCCATCCCCAGTGCTTCCGCTCGGCAGGGCACTTTGCCGGGACTGACGCCGAGCGCGCCGCCGCCTTTGTCGAAGTCGCGAACGATCCCGCATTCGAAGTGGTGTGGTTCGGGCGGGGCGGCTACGGCTCTTGCCGGATCGCCGAGGCGGCTTTGGGGAAGCTGACCGAGACGGCGCGCGCCAAGACTTATCTCGGCTACAGCGACGCCGGTGTTCTGCTGGCCGGGCTCTATTCCAAAGGGTTCCCGGCTGTCGTGCACGGGCCGATGCCGGCCGATGTCTCACGTGATGGCGGAGAGGCGGCGGTCGTACGGGCGCTGTCCTACCTGTCTACCAATGCGGCGGACACGTTGGAGCCATCGGTCACTTCCGCCGGCAAGGTCGCCGCGTTCAACATCATGACCTTCAGCCAGCTGATCGGCACGCCGCTCCAGCCGGACCTCACCGGCCACGTGCTGATGCTCGAGGAAGTGTCGGAATACATGTATCGCATCGACCGGTCGCTGTTTCACATCACCAGCAGTCCGGGCGTCCGGCGCGTGGCGGGCATCCGGCTCGGCCGCTGCACCGCCATTCCCGACAACGACCCCGATTTCGGCCAGACGGAACTCGAGGTCGTACGGCATTGGTGTGTCCAGTCGGGCATTCCCTATCTCGGCCGGGCCGACATCGGCCACGATGCCGCGAACAAGGTCGTGCCGTTCGGCGGATTGCGGTCGGCCTAGGTCAGTGCTTGTCGTGGATCTGCAGGGAATCCAGTAACGTCTGTCCGCGCGCCAGCGCCGCGCCGGTCGCCACGACCATCTGGGGCAGCACCATCCATTCGAGCGTCCAGGCGGTGCCGGAGCGCTCCTGCTCATGCACCAAGGCATGGTGCATCGCCGAAATCTGCGTGGCGTTGAACCGGGCGAGCGTCACCAGGATCTCCGCCAGCACCGGGTTCCGCTTGTGGTGCATTGCGGAGGACTGGCCGGCGGCAGTCACCGTCACATCGGCGATCTCGTTCTGTGCCAGCAGCGCGATGTCCTGGCCGATCTTGCCAAGCGAGCCGGTCACCGCCGACAGCCAATTCGCAAAGTTCACCACCATGTCGCGGGCGCTGTGCCAGGCGGTCGCAGGCACCGCGAGGTCGAGACGCCTGGCGAGGGCGGCGGCGACAGAGGGCGCCTTGTCACCGAACTTCTCCAAAGTGCCGACCGGACCGCCGAACTGAACCACCAGCAGGCGTGGCGTCAGTTCCTCCAGCCGCTTCTGGTGCCGCGCCAGCGGCGCGCGCCAGGCGGCGATTCGGTCCGCCCAGGTGATCGGCACGGCGCGCTGCATGCGGGTCCGCGCCATCGTTGCGATGGCGCCATGATCCGCCGCTAGGGCGGCCAGCCGGCTATCGAACGCTTTGAGGCGCGCCGCCAGAATCTCGATAGAGGGCCGCAAACGCAGGATCAGGCTGGTGTCCAGTACATCCTGGCTGGTCGAGCCGAAATGGACATGATCGCCATGCGGTGAGCCAACGGCGCGGCGCAGCTGGCTGACCCATTCCGGCACCACCATGCCGTCGCGCGCCGTTCCGGCCGCCAGCGCCGGCACGTCGGCCTGGAAGGTGAGGGCCACCCCGGCGATGGCCTGCGCCGCCTCCATCGGGATGATGCCGGCCTCGGCCTCGGCCATGGCGAGGGCGACCTCGAATTCGAGCATCGCCCGCAGCTCGGCCTCGGCCGTGAAGTGCCGCGCGACCTCCGCGTCGCTGAGCAGGGCGGAGAGCCAGGGATGATCGAAGACAGAAACGCTCATGCTGGTACTTTAGACCGCTTTCACCGCATTGCGCTAGAAATCGAAGAAGACCGTTTCCCGCTCACCCTGCAGGCGGATATCGAACCGGTAGACCGGCCGGCTCGCGTCCCGCTGCGCGATCAGGGTGGCGATAAGATCGGGTTGACCGACCAGCTGAAGCACAGGATCGGCGGCGTTGGCCGTCGCCTCGTCGGAGAAATAGAGGCGTGTCTGCAGGTGGGTGTTGATGCCGCGGGCGAAGATCGAGAGCGAGATGTGCGGCGCCTGCCCTCGCCCGTCGCGATAAGGCGTGGCGCCGGGCTTGATGGTCTCGAAAACATAGAGGCCTGTCTTGAAATCCGTGGCGGCGCGGCCCCAGCCGACGAAGTCGTTGGAGCCATACTGCCCGTTCGCATTGGCCTGCCAGATCTCCAGCACCGCATCCTTCACCAGCGCGCAGGCACCATCGTAGATGACGCCTTCGATGCGGATGCGTTCGCCCAACGTGCCGTCGCGCGCGAGGATGTTCCGCCGCTCGGACGCCTTTGCCTTGAGACCTGCGATTTCCGGCAGCGTCCCGATATGGACGAATGGCCCGGCGGTCTGGGACGGTGTCTCCTTCAGCGCCATGTCAGGAGCCCCGGTCCTCGAAGTAGGTGGCCTGGTGCCCGCGTAGCACGATGTCGAAGCGATAGGCCAGGCAATCGAAGGCATGCATGGCATCCATGTCGAGCTTCGCGATCAGGCTGTCGATCGCTTTCGGGTCCTTGATGGTGTTGACGATCACACAGCGCGGAATCAGCGGATCGCCCTCGAAATAGAGCTGCGTCACGAGACGCTGCACGAACGCGTGGCCGAAGATCGACAAGTGAATGTGGGCAGGTCGCCAGTCGCAGCCTTCATTCGGAAACGGATAGGGGCCGGGCCGGATCGTGCGGAACGAGTAGCGCCCGTCCGCATCGCTGATCACGCGGCCACAGCCGCCGAAATTGGGATCGAGTGCCGCCACGTATGTGTCGTTCACATGACGGTATTTGCCGCCGGCATTGGCCTGCCAGATCTCGATCAGTGTGCCGGGAATCGGCCGCTCGTTCTCGTCCAGCACGCGGCCATGCACGATGATGCGTTCACCGATCGCGTCGCCGGTGGTGGCGTAGTTGCGGATCAGATCGTTGCCCAGCGGATCCAAGGGCGTGTCGCCGAACACGGGTCCGCTCAGCTCACCGATCGATTGTGGCACCGCCAGAAGCGACCGACGCGGCGCGCGATAGGTGGTCGATCGATAGGCTGGCGTATCGGCGGCGGGGTGCCAGTTGCGATCGCGCGGCCGGAATTCGGTAAGCTCGCTCATCTGCGCTTCTTTCGCTTTGCCGGCTCATTCGCCATGTCGGCATAGGTCTGCTTGATGACCTTGATCGCATGATTGGCGGCCGGCACGCCGGCATAGATTGCGACATGCATCATCGCCTCGCGCAGATCCTTCTGGGTCGCGCCGGTATTGCACGTCGCGCGCACATGCATGGCCAATTCTTCATCGTGTCCGAGGGCAGCCAGTAGCGCGATCGTTACCATCGAGCGCTCGCGCTTAGTCCAGTGCGGCCGCGACCAGACGGAGCCCCAAGCACCCTCGGTGATCAGGGCCTGGAACGGCGCATCGAAGTCGGTCTGGCTCGCCTCCGCGCCATCGACATGGGCGTCGCCCAGGACCGCGCGGCGCGTCTCCATGCCCTGCTCGAAGAGGCCCTGCTTCGATCGGCTAGGCACTCCAGTTTCTCCTGACAAAGGACTCGATCCGCAAGGCCAGTGGTTTCGGCTGTTCGACGCACGGCAGATGCCCGGCACCTGCAATCGTCTCGAACGCTGCGTTGGGCATGAGCTCGCTCAAAGACCGGACCAGGTCTGACGGCGTAGCGGTGTCTTCTTCTCCGACCAGGCACAAGGCTGGCTGTGTGATCTGGGCGCTCGCCGCAGTCAGGTCAGTATCACGCAAGGTCGCGCAGGTGCCGACATAGCCCTCCGCTGGTGCACGGGTGAGCATGTTCCGATAACCCGCCAGATCCGCAGGACGCGTCTGCCGGAACGCGCTTGAGAACCAGCGCTCGAGGACGGCATCAGCGATGGAGGCGAGCCCATCCTTGCGCACAGCGTCGATGCGCGCATTCCACATCTCCGCTGTCCCCACCTTGTGGGCGGTGTCGCAGAGTACAAGCATGCGCACCAAGTCGACCCTCTGCGAAGCCAGGGCTTGCGCGACCATGCCGCCGACGGAGAGCCCAATCACGACAGCGTTCTTGATTTGGTGCGCATCGAGCAATGCGGCAAGATCGGCCACGTGGTCCTCGATCGAGTAAGGCGCAGGAGGCGCATCCGACAGGCCGTGGCCGCGCAGGTCGTAGCGCAGCGTGCGGAAGTCGGCGCCGAAATATGCAACCACGTCGTCCCAAATCCGCAAGTCGGTCCCGAGCGAGTTCACGAATACAAAGGTCCGCTCTTGCCGCGGGTTTTCGTCCCGGAAATGAAGCATTTGGTGGTTGAACCGGCCGAAGGCCATGTGGGCTCTGATTCCCGTTCCGCCGCACCTCCCGCGATCTTGGCCGCGCCGATCAGTTATGTATAGTAACGATTTATGCTCGAAGCATAATCATTTGGATATGGCTCGAGGGGTGAATGGCGCTCGATCAGCGGGTGAAGTATCGCCATCTGCAGTGCTTCCTGGAAATCGCGCGCCAACGCAGCGTGGTCAAGGCGGCGGCCGCCCTGTCCGTCACCCAGCCGGCCGTTTCCAAGACCATCCGCGAACTGGAAGAACTGCTTGGCGTTGCCTTGTTCGAGCGGCGCGGGCGCGGCGTGGTGCTGACCCGCTTCGGCGACGTGTTCCTGCGCTATGCTGGCGCGAGCGTGACGGCACTGCGCCAGGGGATCGATTCCATCACCCAGGCGCGCACCAAAGGCGGCATGGCAATCAAGGTCGGCGCCCTGCCCACGGTTTCAACGCGGGTCATGCCGCTCGCCGTCAGCCTGTTCAAGCAAGAGAACATGGGCACGGTGGTGCGCGTGGTGACGGGCGACAACGCCGTGCTGCTGTCGCAACTGCGCACCGGCGATCTCGATCTGGTGGTCGGAAGGCTCGCCGATCCGGAGCTGATGACCGGCCTCAGCTTCGAGCATCTTTATTCCGAGCGCGTCTCTTTCATCGTGCGGCCGGGCCATCCGCTGCTGGGCGAGACGCCGTTCGACCTCGCGAAGATAGCGCGCTACACGGTGCTGATGCCGACCGAAGGGTCGATCATCCGGCCGATGGTCGACCGGTTCCTCATTACGCATGGAATTGCCACCATTCCAGACCAGATCGAGACCGTGTCCATGGCGTTCGGCCGCCGCTATACGCGCATGACCGATGCGGTCTGGATCATTTCTCGCGGCGTTGTGCTCGACGATCTGGCGGACAGGATGCTGGCCGAGCTGCCGGTGGAAACGGAGGGGACCACCGGGCCGGTCGGCCTGACCACCCGCGCCGACAGCCCGCCAAGCCTGCCGTCGGTCATGCTGATGCAGACCATCCGCGAAGCGGCTGGCAAGAGCGACCAAGCGTTGGACCGCGTGCCGGTCAGGACAACAGATGCACGAGGCCGAGCGCAAGGCCGGGAAACAGCAAGACCAGAACAAGCCGCACGACATCCGCCGCGATGAAAGGCAGAACGCCGCGATAGGTCTGCACGATCGAGACGTTCCTGGCGATGGCGCTGATGACGAAGACATTGAGCCCGATCGGTGGCGCGGTCAGGCCGATCCCGACCACGATGAGCAGCAGGATGCCGAACCAGATCGCAAGGTCGTCCGGCTGCATGCCGAAATCCAGTGCCGAAACGATCGGAAAGAACACTGGCAGCGTCAGAAGGATCATCGCCAGCTCGTCCATGACCGCGCCTAGCAGGATGTAGAGCGCCAGGATACCGGCGAGCACGCCGTATGGCGGCAATCCCAGCGACGTGATGAACGCGGCGGCCTGCATCGGCATCTGGGACAGGGCGAGGAAGGCGTTGAAGATCTCCGATCCCATGAGGATCACAAAGATCATCGCGGTGGTGGAAGCGGTGTTCAGGATGCTGGTCCGCAAGGCGGCCCAGCCCAGTGTTCGCTGGGCGAGGCCGATGACCAGGAGTGCGATGGTGCCGACTGCGGCACCTTCTGTGGGACTGAAAACACCGCCATAGATGCCACCGACCACCAGCACCGCAACCAGCAGCACCGGCCAGACCGCCTTGAAATGCCGCCAACGCCTGCCGCTCGCATGCGGATCGTGGGATGGCGCCAGATCGGGCGTTCGCCGCGTCACGAAGGAGATCGTGACGAGATAGAACAGAGTCGCCAACAAACCCGGCACCAGAGCCGCCATGAACAATAGGCTGATGTTCTGCTCCACGGTGATCGCGTAGATGACCAGGATTATCGAGGGCGGAACCAAAATGCCGAGCGTTCCGCCGACCGCGATCGTGCCGGTTGCGAGGCCGCCATCGTATTTGTGCCGCAGCAGCTCCGGCAATGCTGCGCGGCCGAACGTGGCGGTGGTGGCGACGGACGATCCGCAGATCGCACCGAAGGCCGTGCAGGCCGCGACCACCGCCATGGCGAGCCCGCCGCGCACCTGGCCCATGAGGGCGGCTGCAGCGCGGAAAAGTGCAGTGGAGAGACCGGATTGCTCAGCCAACGCGCCCATCAGGATGAACAGCGGGATGACGGAGAGCGTGTAGCTCGCGAAAAGATTGTAGGCGTTGGTCTTGAGGAATGCGAACAGCGCCGATCCGCTCGATAGGTAAATGTAGCCGAGACAGCCGGTCACGAACATCGCGATGCCGACATGGAGCCGCAGCGCGATCAGCGCCAACATGCCGCCGAAGCCGATAAGGGCGATCCATGCGCCACTCATGGCTTGCTCCGCAGCAGGCCCTGCGCCGTCGCCAGCGACACGATGGCGAGGAACGCGCAGGACAGCGCGCCGAACGCGACGCCCGGCCATACCGGAATGCGCAGCACCATCGACACCTCGTGCGATGCGAAGGTGTCCACTGTTCCGCGAGCGAGGCAGACCGCAACGAACGCCATGGCTACGGCATAGACGACGTCCCACAGCGCGTCGATGCGGCCGCGCAATCCTGCCGGCAAGCCGCTGGTGAATGCGTCGACCACAATATTGCCACGCACGACCTGGCAGTACGGCAGAAAGGCGAAGACCGCGACCGCTGTGCCGATCTGCGCCAGCTCGAAATCGCCTGGAATAGGCTGCGAAAACAGCCAGCGCCTCAGGATGCTGAGGACGACGACTGCCGCAACGGAAAGTGCGACCGCGCCGCCGAACACAGCCAACGCTTTGGCGATCTGCGCGATGAAGCGCGGCACCCGCGGCGGCTCCGGAGTCTGGGGCATGACGGTGTCATCCATGCCGGTGGCGCGTCAGCTCAAGTGAGAAACCGGCGGGTTTGGTCCCGCCGGCTCGAGAGGGAGAACGTTGTCAGGCGCTCTCGTATTTGGCAAGCAGGCTCTTGGCCGATTCCATGAGCATGGGCGCGTCGATGCCCTTGCCTTTCATCTCCGCGACCCAAGCTTCCGTCACGGTCTCCGAAGCGTTCATCCAGGCGGCCTTGTCGGCCTCGCTGAGAGTCAGGATGGTGTTGCCCTGGCCTTCGACCATCTTCCGGACGTCGGCACCGGCCTGGTCCCACATCTTGCCAGCCTCTGTCGCCAGCGTCATGCTGGTGGTCTCGTCGATCACCTTGCGCGCATCCTCCGGCAGGCCTTCGTATTTCGCCTTGTTCATGACGACGAAGAATGACGCGGTATAGAAGGTCGGCGTGCCCGGAATCTCTGCATGGAACTTGACCAGCTCGTGCAGCTTGATGGCCGGCACGACCTCCCACGGCACCACGGCGCCGTCGAGCACGCCTTGCGCCAGGCTTTCCGGCACTTGCGGCACCGGCATGCCGATGGCGGCGACGCCGACCGCCTTCAGCGCCTCGCCGGCAAGCCTCGTCGGAAAGCGCAGCTTCTTGCCTTGCAGATCGGCCAAGGTCTCGATCTTGCTTCGGCAATGGATCACGCCGTGATCGTGCGACCAGAAGGCCAGGACCTTCACGTCTTTGGTTTCTTCGCCAAGATGCGCTTCCGCGTACTCTTGCGAGGCCTTGGCATTCACGATGCTGCGGGGCGAGGCAATGAACGGGAGCTCGAACACCTCGGTGCGCGGGAAGCGGCCAGGCGTGTAACCCGGTAGCGTCCAGACGATATCGACGACGCCGTCCTTCGCTTGGTCGTACAGTTCGGGCGGCTTGCCGCCGAGCTGCATGGCCGGGAAGATCTGAATCTCGACCTTGCCACTCGACAGCTCGGCGACCTTCTTGGCCCACGGATCGAGCAGCCGCGCATGCGCGTTGGACTTGGGCGGCAGGAAGTGATGCAGACGCAGCGTGATCTCCGCCGCCTTCGCCGATCGCATGCGCAGCAGCGTCGGGGCAGCCACGGCCGCCGCACTTATCCCGATCAAGGCTCGTCTGGATAAACGCATTGGTTCTTCCTCCCGCCATGCTGCTCGTAGCCAGCGGCGCGAGCAGGCTCTTTTCTGGCTGAGCATCTGTCGGCTCAGTCCATCCTGGTTATAGGATACTAGGTGAACTGGTTATGTATAATGAACAATGCGCGGTCAGACATAACTAGTCAATTATACCGCAAAACTAATAGGGCAGTCCGACATAGTTCTCCGCGAGGGTAGTCTGTGCCGCGCGCGAGCCGGCCAGGTAGTCGAGCTCAGCGAGCTGGATGCGCTGCCCGAACGGGCCAGTATCCGGAAAGCGGTGCAGCAGCGATGTCATCCACCAGGAAAAACGCTCGGCCTTCCATACCCGTGCCAGCGCACGGGGCGAGTAGTGGTCCAGGCCCTTGTCCGATCCCCCGCGGTAGTGATCGATGAAGGCTTCCGCGAGATAGTGCACGTCGCTTGCCGCCAGGTTGAGCCCCTTGGCGCCAGTCGGCGGAACGATGTGCGCGGCATCGCCCGCCAGGAACAGCCGGCCGAAACGCATCGGCTCCGCGACAAAGCTGCGCAGGGGCGCGATGCTCTTCTCGATCGAGGGGCCGCTCACCAAGCGCGCGACGGCCTGCTTATCCAGCCGCCGCCGCAATTCGTTCCAGAACCTATCGTCCGGCCAATTGTCGACATGCTCTGACGCATCGCACTGGATGTAATAGCGGCTGCGCGTATGCGAGCGCATGGAGCAGAGCGCAAAGCCGCGCTCGTGGTTGACGTAGATGAGCTCCGGAGAGACCGGCGGCACATCCGCCAATAGGCCGAGCCAGCCGAAGGGATAGACGCGCTCAAAGATCGAGATCGCATTATCCGGCACGCTTTGCCGGCTTATCCCGTGGAAACCGTCGCAGCCGGCAATGAAGTCGCAGGCGATATCCTTCGGTTCGCCGTCTTCGACGTAACGCACGATTGGCCGCGTGCCGTCATAGCCGATCGGCATGACGTTCAACGCTTCGTACACCGTTGGTGCGCCGGCCATGCTGCGCGCATCCATCAAATCGCGCGTCATCTCAGTCTGCCCATAGACCATGACGCTCTTGCCCGTCAGGCCTTTGAAATCGATACGGTGGCGGACGCCGCGGATGCTGAGCTCGATGCCGTGATGGATCAGTCCCTGGCGATGCATGCGGTCGCCGCAGCCGGCTTCGTCGATGAGGCTGACGGTTCCTTGCTCAAGCACGCCGGCGCGGATGCGGCCCAGCACGTGATCGCGGGTGTGACGCTCCAGGATGATGGTGTCGATGCCGGCCTTGTGCAGCAGCTGACCGAGCAGCAAGCCGGCCGGGCCCGACCCGATGATCGCCACCTGTGTCCGCTGACTCATGTCCGATCCCTCGTGCCCGGCTCCCGATGCCGCCGTGCAATGACATGGATCAATTGTTGCGCGGCAAAACACCGCCGGCAATCGGCTCCTTGGTCGGGATCCATGAATTCTCCAACAGTGGATATAACAAGATCGAGTGGCCCTTGACGCATGGAGGCGCGGCCGCGACGATGCCAGCCGAACTCGTTCACTCTTCGGGGATGTCCTTGTTTTTGCGATCGCATGCGCTCCTGCCCACGGCCGGCTTGCTGCTGGCTGCCGTTATCTCAGGTCTTACTTGGCTGCCGCTCCACGCGATCGAGCGCAACGGGATCGCCGGGCTGTGGGTTGCCTTGGCGGTGGTCGCCGTCGCGTGCGTGCCGCTGGCGCCGGGCCTCGCCGGATTCCGTGATCTGACCCGGCGCGATCTGGTCGGCCTCTTCTGGATCGCCGCGCTGATCGGCGTTGCCTGGGCCTTCTATACCGCGAGCCTGACGACAACCGAGGTCGCGCGCGCCATCCTGCTGTTTTATATCGCGCCGGTGTGGGGCACTTTGCTCGAGGTGTTTGTCCTGCGCCAGCCCTTGACGCTGCGGCGGGCTACCGCGCTCGGTCTGGGTTCGGCGGGGCTCATTGCCATTCTCGGCATCGGGCTCGATCTGCGGTTCGTCATGAACCTCGGCGACGTTCTGGCGCTCATGTCCGGCATGCTTTGGTCGGTCGGATTGCTGTTCGTCTTTCGCCGCACCGGGCCAACACTCGCAACGCAGTCGGCTGCGCTCGCGGTCGGCGCCCTGATCGGCGCGGTCACGATGGTGCTGCTGCTGGAGCGTGCGCCGCCGCCCAGCGCAGACGCGATCATTGCTGCAGGACCTTGGATCCTGGTCGCAGGTCTGGGATTCGTGCTGCCGCTCTGGCTCCTATCTTTGTGGGCTGCTCGCAGCGTCTCGCCGGCGCGCGCGACGCTGATCTTCATGGCCGAGGTGTGCGTGGGTGTAGGTTCGGCTGCCTTGTGGGCGGGTCAGCCGTTTGGCGCGCGGGAAACCATTGGAACAATCCTGGTGCTGGCGGCCGCCGCCGTCGAATTCGGCGGCACGCAGAAGGCCGCGTCACTATCGCCGCAGGGCGTGCCGCCCCTATGATGCGCCCGCATAGCGGCAGCGATCGGCAGCGTCGAATACGGATGGTCGATGCTGGCGGTGGCGGCTTTGCTCGGTGCGGCCGGTATCCTCGCTATCGCGATCGAGCTGCCGTCGACCTAGGGTCCCTGCCGCGAATGGCTATTTCTTGCGGCATTGCAGGGCCTTGTGCAGCGCCTCGGGAGAGATGCATGCGCCGATCAGATTGGCGCGCCAGAGATCGGCGCCATTGAGATCGGTGCCGCGCAAGTCCGCATTGCGCAGGTCGGCGTCGCTCAGATCCGCTTCGCTCAGGTCCGCCTTGGCGAGATTCGCGTCCTGCAGGTTGGCGCCGGCAAGGTTGGCGCGCCGCAGGTTCGCGCGCTGCAGATCGCAGCCGGACAGATCGACCTCTCTCATCTCGGCATTGCTGAGATCGGCGTCATGCAGGTTGAGGCCGGCAAAGCTCAGACGGCTGAGATTGGCACGCCCGCCCTCCGGCTTGCCTTTGAGCCAGGCGTGATGCGCCGCGATCACGCGCAACAGCGTGCGCAGCTTGGCCGAGCGCTGGCTGGCGGCCGCCGCCTTTTCGGCCCCCAGGTTGACCAGCTTGGTGCCGGGCGGCAGGCGCGGCGTGGCGAGCAGGACGCGCAACTTGCGGCGGGCCTCCTCTTCGCTCCCGGCGTCCAGTTCGCCGCGTTCGATTGGCTCCCGCGGAGCAGCCTGGAACTCATACGCCCATTTCGCCATGCCAGAATGCTCCCATACATCTGCCGTCTCGGCCGGAGGGTATCATGACCGCGACTAGCTTGCCGCGCGCTCGGCAAGGAAGCGGGTCGCGTGCACCGATGGCCGATCGTGCATCCGATCCAGCCATCCGCTCAGCTTCGGCTGGTTGCGCAGCATGGCCGCGCCGCTGGGCGCCAGCTTGAGATAGCTGAGCATCGGCAGAACCCATAAGTCCGCAAGCGACAGATGCGCGCCCACCAGGAACAAGGGCCCCGTCAGGTCTTCCAGAACACCAAGGCACATCGAAGCGCGTTCCAGCTCATCCTGCTCAAGACGGCCGGCACGATCGCGCTCCGTCTCTTCGACATAGATGCCCCAGACCAGCGCCCTGTAGCCGTAATTGTCGATGATACGCATGATCTGGCGCATGCGCGCCCGCTCCGCCACGTCGGCTGGCAGAAGGGCTTCGCCACCGAAGCGCTCGACGATATAGAAGACAATGGCGTCGGTCTCAAACAGGTGGAAACCATCATGCTCGAAGGCAGGGATGCGCCCGAACGGATGGCGCTTAAGGTATTCCGGCGGCACGCCATTCTTGGAGAAAATGTCGATTTCGGCCAGATCGTACCGGATGCCAAGCTCCTCCAGCACCAGCCGAACGATGCGGACATAGACGCTGTATGAGGCGCCAAAGAGGGTGATGTGATTCATGGAGGGCTCCCGCCGCAAGTGTAGAAGAATTCTACAGATCGCGGGCGAAAGGCCAATCTCCGTGACAAGGATGCTGGATTGGGGTTAGCTCTTTGGCGGGTCTGCTGCGGGGATGACGGTCATGGCGTCGATCGGTGATGTGGCGAAGCGGGCGGGGGTTTCGCTGGGAACGGCCTCCCGTGCCATCAACGGGAATCCAGCGGTCTCACCACAATTGCGCGAGCGCGTGCTGGCCGCCGCAGCGGAACTGGACTATCGGCCGAACGTGTTGGCCCGGGCGCTGCGCAGCAGCCGCACGCATTCCCTGGGCCTCATCGTGCCGGACGTAACAAACCCGTTCTTCGGCGAGCTCGCCAAGCATGTGGAGCAGGTCGCGGCCGGCATGGGCTACACCGTGATGCTGGCCAATTCGAACGACGATCCGAAGGCTGAAGCGGAATACATCAAGGTTCTGGTCGGGCGTCAGGTCGATGGGCTGTTGATCGTTCCGTCCGAGCAGACCCGGCAATTGCCGCGAGAGACCAAGGTTCCCATTGTCGTGGTCGATCGGCCGATGCGTGGCTATCCGCTGGTGGCAAGCGATCATCGTGCCGGGGCCGTTGCCGCCGTGCAGCATCTCGTCTCGCTGGGCCACCGCCGGATCGGATGCATTGCGGGCCCGCGACACTTGAGTGTGGCGCGCGAACGTTATGAGGGCTATCGGTCGGTCACCGCGCCGATCTATCGCGAGAACGGGTTCGACTTTGCAGGCGACACCATCGTCACGCGGTTCGACTATGATTGCGGCTACGAGGCAGCGCTCAAGCTGCTGGCGCGGCCCGATCGGCCGAGCGCGATCTTCGCCAGTTCCGACCAGCAGGCCATCGGCGCGCTGCGCGCGGCGGCCGATCTGGATCTGAAAGTGCCGGATGATGTGTCGATCATGGGGTTCGACGCGATCAGCCTGGCGAAGCTGGTGACGCCGCGCCTGACCACGGTCGCGCAGCCGATCGCGGCAATCGCCGACATCGCTGTGCGTACGGTTCTTCGCTTGCGCCAGGAAGATGCCAAGTTGGAGCGGCACCGTCTGCCGACGTTGCTGCAGTCCGCCAATTCGACCGGGCCGGCCGCCAGCAATGTGATCGAGCTCAAGGTCAGCAAGGACGCCTAGGACCGGGCGTTGCGCTAGCTGCCCTGGCCGCGCTCCGGCAGCGTGCGCGGCGGGCTGGCCATGGCGCTGCTCACCAGCTCTAGCAGCTGCTCGCTGCGGACCGGCTTCTCGAGCACGCGATCCGCGCCCAGCGCGTCCGCCATATGCAGGAAGTCCGCCTTGTCGATCTGACCGCCGCCCGACATCGCGATGATGCGCAGTCCGGGATGGTCCGCGCGGATCTTGCGGATTGCCTCGATGCCGTCCAGCTCTGGCATGATGATATCGGTCAGAACCAGGTCAAAATTCTCGTCCGCCAACAGTTCCAACCCCTTGCGCCCGCTGGTGGCGGTGCTGACCTGGTAACCTGCGCGCGTGAGGATGAGGGAGAGGGTTCGGCTGACGGCCGCGTCATCGTCTATGATCAGGATGTTGCCACCCGTTGCCGACATTATTCTGCACCTCGAAGGGAATAACCGACCAACGACGACAATGTTCCCACGAGGGACCGTGGATTTCTAGTATAAAGCGCTGCCTTTCATCACACCCTGATAAGGGACGCTGATTTTTACTATAAGGCGGGCGCAAGGCCCTTATGCGGCCGCGCCGCGCACCGTCCGAATGAGGACGTCTCGCAACTGGTCGACGCCGGTTGCCACGTCACCTGACAGCTTGCGCACCTCGCTGGCCCGGTCGCCGGTTTGCACCGCCTCATCGGAGACACGCGCGATGCGTGTGGCAACCTCCTGGGCCGCCTGCGAGGTTTGCGTGACGTTGCGGGCGATTTCCGCCGTGGTGGCGCTCTGCTCTTCGATCGCCGAGGCAATCGCGGAAGAGACACCTTCAACCTCACGGATCGAGTTGGTAATGGTGCGAACCGCCGTCACGGCCTTGTCGGTGGCGCTCTGGATCTCGGCGATCTGCTGGGTGATGTCCTCGGTTGCGCGTGCGGTCTGGTTGGCCAGCGACTTCACTTCGTTAGCCACCACCGCGAAGCCCTTGCCCGCATCACCGGCGCGCGCCGCTTCGATCGTGGCGTTGAGCGCCAGCAGGTTGGTCTGGTTCGCGATCTCGTTGATCAGTTGGGTGACCGCGTTGATCTTGCGCACGGCATCCGACAAGGCGGCAATCGTGCCTTCGGCTTCGCTCGAAGACTTGACGGCATCGAGCGTCACTTTGCGAGCCGAGGTAACCTGCGAAGAAATCTCGCGGATCGAGGCGGTGAGCTGCTCCGAAGCGGAGGCAACCGTCTGCGCATTCGCCAAAGCCTGAGTCGAAGCGGCGGCAACGGTCTGACTATTCTCGCTCACGGCGCGGGCCGAGGTCGCCATGTGGCTGGCGTCGCCCGACATCCGCTGGGTGAGATTGGAGACGGCTTCGACGGCCTTGTGTGTTTCGCGCTCCACGGTGTCGGCCATCGCGACGAGCGCGGCTTGCTTTTCCGCCTCCGATGCCCGGCGTTGGGCTTCCCGCTGCTGGCGCAACTGCTCGGCCTCGATCGCCTGACGGCGGAAGACATCCACCGCCTCTGCCATCGATCCAACTTCGTCACGTCGACCGGCGGACGGAATCTCGATGTCCATCTGGCCGGCTGCCAGCTGCTTCATGACCCCCGTCATGCGGGTGAGCGGCCGCATCACGCCGAACCCGATTGCCAGTACGCCACCAATGACCGTGGCGAGCACCACGCCCGCCACGGACCAGACGATGATGGTGTAGGACGTCTCGCTTTCGGTGGCCGCCACTTCCGTGGCCGCATTCAGTTCCGTGGCGCGCGCCACCATCTTGTCGACAACAGTGCGATGATCGGCATAGGCGTTGGCGATCTCTGAGTACGCCTTGTGCGCCGCATCCATGTCGCCCTTTTCGATCGCGGGCAGGAAAACGCTCTCGATCGCCTTCCAGAAGCGCGACACGTGGGAATACGATTCCTCGACGATCCACTGCTTGTTGACGGGGTCGAAATCCTCCAGCTCCTTCCAGAAGGTGTGGCGGATGTCGTACTCCTTGTGAAGCTGTGTCAGCCGTTCACGGCGCTGCTTCAGGCTCGGCGGATCGTTCAGCAGAAGGGTCGTCTCAAGATAGGATTCGATCACATATTCCGGCGGCGGCAGAATGTCGGCGATGAGGTCTTTGCCGAGCACGATCTGGCGATAGACCGGGCCATTGACTTTCAGCTGATTGAGGGCGCTGACGCCGGTCCAAAGAATTGCGACGCAGCCCAAGGTCACGACCAGGCCGAACAGGTTGACGGCCCTGCCAATGCTCAACCGAATCCTCATGGTAACGTTTCCCCCGCACACAGAAACAAGGCCGGCATTGTGGGTGGCGAGGGTTAATAGTCTGTCACTGCACACGCATTTCGACACAATTTGTCAGACTTTATTGTTCAGTGGTTCTGAGCAAACGCAGTGCTGCCCGCGCAAATGCCCAAAACTGGATCGTTCCAGAAATTATGTATGACTTAATGTCAGAGGAAGCGCTCTCGAGACTGGATCTGCCCTTTGCCCATATTTATCATTTCTCACAATACATTACTGTGAGGAAAGGCAGCGCCCGCGGCGATTGGCGGTTGACACATCTCTCGGGCATACATAGAACGTTCCAAAAATCAGCGGCAGCCGCAAACGACGGCGTCCAGGGAGGACAGAATGACAGCAGGTTCCCCGAAAGATCGGGTGACCATTGTCGAGATCGCCGCTGCGGCAGGTGTCTCCAAGTCCACCGTCTCGCTCGTTCTCAAAGGCAGCGAAAGCGTCCGTCCCACCACGCGTGACCGGGTCAACGCCGCCATCCGCGACCTCGGCTACGTCTACAATCGCGGTGCCGCCAACCTGCGCCGGGCACATTCCAATATGGTCGGCATGATCATTCATGACCTGATCAATCCATTCTGCGCCGAGCTGGCGGTCGGAATTGAACGCAGCTTTCAGGCTGCGGGCTACGTGCCTTTCATTGCCAATACCGCCGAGAGCCCCGTTCGGCAGGCGGAGGTGATCAAGCTGATGCGCGAGCAAGGGGTGGCCGGCCTCATCGTCTCGGCAGCCCGCGGCACACCGGACGATGCGCTGGATGGCTTGGTCGCGGTGGGCGTTCCCGTCGTGCTTGCCATGCGCCGTCTCAAAGGCCGCCGCATCCCGGTCGTCGGGCCCGACAATCGCCGTGGCGCGCGACTGGCCGTGGAGCGCCTGCTTGAGCTGGGACATCGGCGGATCGCCTTTCTCGGCGGCTACGCCGATTCCGTGGTCCGGGCCGAAAGGCTCGAAGGTTTCCTCGCTGCCTTGGTAGATGCGGGGCTCGACCCTGCCGGCGCGATCCATGCCCCGACCACCGCCACGCGGGAAGGGGGAGCTCAGGCGCTGGAGATGGCCTTGGCGCAGCGCAATCCGCCAACCGCGGCTGTGTGCTTCAACGATATAGTGGCGTTCGGCGTGTGCTTGGCGTTGCGGCGCCGCGGCATCCAGCCTGGACGCGGCTTTGCCGTCATCGGCTTCGATGATGTGCAGGACGCGATGCATGCCGATCCGCCGCTCACCACTATCGCCGTTGATGTCATGGGCCTGGGCGAACGAGCCGCCCAGAGCGTCCTCAGGATGATCGAGACTGGCCGCAATAGCGCCGAAGACCATATCGGCGCGGTTCATCTCGCAGTGCGGGAAAGCTGTGGCGGCCCAATCTCCGAACGTTTGGAGAAGCGGGCATGACACGAGCCGGCGTGTTGCCGTGTTGCCCGTTGCAGTGTTGCTGGGCGGTGGATACCGTCAATACAGGTCTTGGAAGACAGCCCAGCTGCGAGGCGGGCAGGAACAAATGACAAGCCAGAGCCCCTAACCATGGACACCGGGCCGAGGTCAGCTTGGTGGCTCCGCGTGAGCGTGCTCAAGGGCAACCGGATACATGACCATCCATTTTAACTGACTGTGGGAGGACAGAATGAAGGTTTCAAAACTGCTGTCGACGTCGGCCCTGGTGGCCGGTGTCGCACTCTTTTCGGCGACGGCGGCCGCGGCGGAGTCGGTGGAAGTGCTGCATTGGTGGACGTCAGGCGGCGAGGCCGCGGCGCTGAACGTGCTCAAGGAAGACCTCGAAAAGCAAGGCGTCAACTGGCAGGACATGCCGGTCGCGGGTGGCGGCGGCGAGCAGGCGATGACGGCGCTCCGTGCGCGCGTCACCGCGGGCAATCCGCCGACTGCCGTGCAGATGCTGGGCTTCGACATCACTGATTGGGCAAAGCAGGGTGTGGTGGCTGATCTCAACGATCTTGCCGCCAAAGAAAGCTGGGAGAAGGTGGTGCCTCCGGCCCTGCAGGCGTTCTCGAAATACGAAGGCAAGTGGGTCGCCGCGCCGGTTAATGTGCACTCGACCAACTGGGTGTGGGCCAACAAGAAGATCTTCGATGAGCTCGGCCTGAAGCAGCCCACGAGCTGGGACGAGCTGATCGCCGCGCTCGACAAGATCAAGGGCGCCGGCTACACGGCAGTTGCCCATGGCGGCCAGCCTTGGCAGGAAGCCACCATCTTCGACGCTGTCGTGGTGGCAACCGGCGGTCCGGAATTCTACAAGAAGGCCTTCATCGATCTGGATCAGTCCGCGCTCAACTCCGACACGATGGTGCAGGCGTTCGATCGCATGGCAAAGCTGCGCACCTATGTCGACGATAATTTCTCCGGTCGCGACTGGAACCTGGCTTCGGCCATGGTGATCGAAGGCAAGGCCGGCGTGCAGTTCATGGGCGACTGGGCAAAGGGCGAGTTCCTGAATGCCGGCAAGGTGCCGGAAAAGGATTTCCTGTGCTTCCGTTTCCCGGGAACGCAGGGCACCGTCACCTTCAATTCCGACCAGTTCGTGATGTTCAAGGTCGGTGAGGATCGCAAGGCAGCGCAGGAGAAGCTGGCGAGCGCGATCATGAACCCGTCTTTCCAGGTGGCCTTCAACAAGATCAAGGGCTCGGTTCCGGCCCGCACTGACGCTGAAGGATCGGGTCTCGATGCCTGCGGCCAAAAGGGCATGAAGGAACTGGCGGAAGCGAGCCAGAACGGCACGTTGTTCGGCTCGATGGCTCATGGCCATGCTGCGCCTGCGGCCGTCAAGGTCGCGACCTATGACGTGATCACCGCGCATTTCAACGGCGAAATGGATTCCAAGACCGCCGCTGAAGAACTCGCGAACGCCGTCGCGGGCGCGCAGTAACAAGAACCGACACTCGATGAGAGCGGCAGAGCTGGATCAAGTCCAGCTCTGCCGCTCCGACGAGCACAACCGGCGTTTCAGGCGAGGTTTGGAGGACGGGATGAGTGTGTCCCAGGAGATTCCGGTCGCGGCGGCGAAAGCTGCGGCCGGCGCTTCAGCGGGAACGGTTGAATGGCTGCAGCGCGCTTTGCCGAAGGTCGTGCTGGCGCCCAGCTTCGTCATCATCCTGATCGTGGTCTACGGCTTCATCCTGTTCACGGGCGTTCTTTCGTTCACCGATTCCAAGATCCTGCCCTCCTTCAACTGGGTGGGCTGGCAGAACTATGTGAAGCTGTGGGGATTCAGGAACTGGATCACCGCGCTGCAGAATCTCGCGATCTTCGGCTCGCTTTATATCCTGCTGTGCTCGGCGATCGGCTTGTTCCTCGCCATCCTGATCGACCAGAAGATCCGCATCGAAGGGCTCCTGCGGCCGATCTATCTCTATCCCATGGCCTTGTCCTTCATCGTGACCGGAACCGCGTGGAAGTGGTTCCTCGACCCCGGCATTGGCCTCGCGAACACCATGCATCAGTGGGGCTGGGAGAGCTTCGCCTTCAACTGGATCAAAGATGGCAAGATGGCGATCTACTGCATCGTCATCGCCGCCATCTGGCAGTCCTCGGGCTTCGTGATGGCGATGTTCCTGGCTGGCTTACGCGGCATCGACAACGAGATCGTCAAGGCGGCGCAGATCGACGGCGCCTCTAATTTCAATCTCTATCGGCGGATCATCATCCCGATACTGCGGCCGGCGTTCCTGTCGGTTTTCGTGGTGCTGGCGCATCTTGCCATCAAATCCTACGACTTGGTGATCGCGTTGACCGGCGGCGGCCCGGGCCGCGCGACCGAGCTGCCGGCGACCTTCATGTACTCCTATACTTTCACGCGCAACGAGATGGGCATCGGCGCCTCATCGGCCGTCATCATGCTGATGATGATCGCGAGCGTGATCGTCCCCTATCTCTACAGCGAATTGAGGAGAGGGAAGCGCTGATGGCTCACGCGACCCAGGAAACGGCGGTGCGCACCAATGTGGTGGTGCGTGCGCTTATCTATACCGGCCTCCTCTTCTTCGCGGGCTATTACTTGGTACCGCTCTATGTGATGCTGGTCAATTCGGTGAAGCCGCTGGACGAGATCCGGCAGGGCGACATGATGTCCCTGCCGGCGCTCTTCACCCTCGATCCGTGGTACAGCGCCTGGTCGACGGCGCAGATCGGCGTGCAGCCGACTGGCCTCAAGCCCTATTTCATCAACTCGATCGTGATGGTGGTGCCGGCGGTCGCGATCTCTACCCTGCTTGGCGCGCTCAACGGCTATGTGCTGACCAAGTGGCGGTTCCGCGGCGACGGCATCGTGTTCGGCCTGCTGCTGTTCGCCTGCTTCATTCCGTTCCAGATCGTGCTGATCCCGATGGCACGCCTCCTAGGGCTGGTTGGCCTCGCCGGCTCGGTGTCCGGCCTCGTCCTGGTGCATGTGGTCTATGGCCTCGGTTTCACGACCTTGTTCTTCCGGAACTACTACGACGCCTTTCCGACCGAACTGATCCGGGCGGCACAGATCGACGGGGCGGGCTTCTTCCGCATTTTCTGGCGCATCCTGCTGCCGAGTTCGGGTCCTATTATCGTGGTGACGGTGATCTGGCAGTTCACCAACATCTGGAACGACTTCCTGTTCGGCGTGTCGTTCTCCGACGTGGATTCACAGCCGGTCACGGTTGCGCTCAACAATCTCGTGTCGTCCTCGACAGGCGTGAAGGAATACAACGTGCATTTTGCGGGCGCGGTCCTGGCGGCATTGCCGACGTTGATCGTCTATATCGTTTCCGGCCGCTACTTCGTGCGCGGTCTGATGGCCGGTGCCGTGAAGGGTTGATGGAGTAGAGCCATGGCATTCCTCGAGATCAGCGATCTTTACAAGCGCTTCGGCGCGGTCGATGCTCTGAAGGGTATCAACCTCGCGGTGGAAGAGGGCGGTTTCCTGGTGCTGGTCGGGCCATCCGGCTGTGGCAAATCGACTCTGCTCAACACCATCGCCGGGCTGGAGAGCATCACGTCGGGCGAGATCCGGATCAACGACCGCGCGGTCAACAACCTGCATCCGTCGCAGCGCGACATCGCCATGGTGTTCCAATCCTACGCGCTCTATCCCAACATGACGGTGGCGCAGAACATCGCCTTCGGCATGGAGATGCGCGGCGTCCCGAGGGCCGAGCGCGAGAAGGCGGTGGCGGAGGTCGCCAAGACCCTGCAGATCAGCCATCTATTGGACCGCAAGCCCAGCCAATTGTCAGGCGGCCAGCGCCAGCGTGTCGCGATGGGCCGCGCCCTGGTGCGCAACCCGCAAGTCTTCCTGTTCGACGAGCCGCTCTCCAACCTCGACGCCAAGCTGCGCGTCGACATGCGCACCGAGATCAAGCGGCTGCATCAGGCGATGAAGACCACCATCGTCTATGTGACGCACGACCAGATCGAGGCGATGACCCTGGCTACGCAAATTGCCGTGCTCAGGGACGGCGTGCTGCAGCAGTTCGGCACGCCGCACGAGATCTACAACAATCCCGCCAACATCTTCGTCGCCGACTTCATGGGCTCGCCCGCCATGAACTTGATCCCGGCACGCATCGAGGCCAATGGCGGCGGAGTCGCGGTGGTGATGACGCGGGATGGATCCGAGCCGTTGCAGCTCAAGGTGGCTGACGGCAAGCTCAGCGCCCACGCCGGCCGCGACGTCATTTTCGGCCTGAGGCCCGAAGCGATCACGGATCTGAGCGGGGCGGATCGCACCTCGCCGCGCGTGGTCAACGCTGAATGCCATGTCGAAGTGGTGGAGCCTGCCGGCGCTGATACCTATGTGGTGACCCGCCTCGGCGGGCGCGAAGTGATCGGCCGCATGCGCTCGGATATGCATGTGGCGCCGCACAGCACGGTGCCCTTCGCCTTCAACATGGACAAGGCGGTGTTTTTCGACCCCGAGAGCGAGCTGCGGATCGCCTGAGGGTGGCGCCACGGCCTGGGCTCGTCTATATGATGCCGCATGAACTGCCGGCCGACCGGCTGCATGATTTGGAGATGCCGCATGAAACGCTCCGAATTGAATGAGATCATCCGCGAAGGCGAGAAATTCATTGCCTCCTTCGGCTTCAAGCTGCCGGAGTTTGCTACCTGGTCGCCGGATGATTGGAAGCGCAACAGGCATCGCGCCGCTGAGGTCATTCGCGCGCGCCTTGGCTGGGATATCACCGATTTCGGCCGCGGCGATTTCGAGAACCTGGGCTTGCTGCTCTTCACGGTGCGCAACGGCAGTGCCGATAATCTGAAGACCGGCAAGGGCATGGTCTATGCCGAGAAGATCATGATTTCGCGCGAGAACCAGGTGACGCCATTCCATACCCACAAGGTGAAGACCGAGGATATCATCGTGCGCGGCGGCGCGCCGCTCGAAGTGCGGCTCTATAATGGCGAGCCGGGAAAGGGCATCGACGACAACGCGCCGGTGAAGGTGCGCATGGACGGCATCGACCACGAAGTGCCGGCGGGTGGCGTGGTACAGATTCATCCCGGCAGCTCGATCACGCTGGAGCCAGGCCATGTCCATTCGTTCTGGGCGGCGGGGGGCGACTGCCTGGTCGGCGAGGTCTCGACCGTCAATGACGACGAGACCGACAACTACTTCCTTGACATGGTGTCGCGTTTCCCGGATGTCGAGGAGGATGAGCCGCCGTACCGGTTGATCGTGCCCGACTACGCGAAGCTCTAAGCCGCAGGCTGCCGAATGATCCTGACTTGCGGCGATGCACTGTTCGACGTCTTTGCCAACCCCAGCAGCTCCAGTTCGAGCATCGCGCTCGACGCGCGGGTCGGCGGATCGCCGCTCAACGTTGCGGTGGCCCTGAGCCGCCTCGGCCAGTCCACCGCCTTCTTCTCCAAGGTTTCGACCGATCCGTTCGGCCGTCGGCTGATCGCCTACCTCGAGAGCGAGCGGATCGACGTCGACTTGATCGTGCGGACCAACGCCCCGACTACGCTGGCGATCGTGGCGCTGGATGACAAGGGCGTGCCGACCTATTCCTTCTATACCAGCGGGACCGCAGACCGCTCGCTTGAGGGACCGGAGTTGCCGGCACGGCTGCCCGATGCCGTTCGTGTCGTTCATATCGGCTCCTACACGACGGCCCTGGAGCCAACCGCCTCCAGCCTCGAAGCATTGGTGAGCCGCGAGCGAGCGCGACGCTTCATCTCCTACGATCCCAACATCCGCCCCTCGATCGTTCCCGACCCGGAGCTGTGGCGCCGGCGGGTCGCAGCCCTGACTACGCAAGCGCATCTCGTGAAGGCCAGTGTGGAGGACATCGAGTTCCTCTATCCAGGGGCGTCTGTGGAAAGCGTGCTGGCCGATTGGCTGGCGCGCGGCGCCGGCATCGCGATCGCGACCATGGGCGAGGTCGGCGCCATGGCAGCCACCAAGCAGGGTGTCGCGGCACGCGTCAGCGCGCGCGCAGTCAAGGTAATCGACACGGTCGGCGCCGGCGACACTTTCCAGGCGGCGTTGCTGACATGGCTTGCCGAGCATGGCAGCCTGTCGCCGGACGGCCTCGCGACGCTGTCGGCGGACGACCTGAATGCGCTCCTGACCTTTGCCGCGCGCGCCGCGTCGATCACTTGCTCCCGCCGCGGCGCGGACATGCCGAGGCGCAGCGAACTCTAACGCGCTTCGGCGACTCGCCACGCATGGAGCCGAGTAGGCCATTCGGCATAGGAATGTATTAGGCCATTCTTCAGTATTATTGAGATAGGGTTCCTCTTAGGCGCTACAGTTATTGGCAACCCAGCGCTGCGTCGAGAATTGGCGCTGGTCGTTGCGTTGGGGCATGCTGGGCATTTTAGACAATGAAGCTGTGGGACAAGCTTTCCTCGCTGATCGCTGACGAGAAGAGTCCGAAGGACGAACGGCGGGACGATCAGCCGCAGCAAGCGGAGCAAGGGACAGGCGACACTGCCGATGAAACCGGCACGGCCGGGCCGGCCTTGTCGCCTGCGGCCGCCAATGCGGTCCTCAGCATGCTGCCGAAAGGTCAATCGCTGGATCAGTTCTCCGCGGGTCAGCTCCAGCTGCTGAACATCGAGAGCGTGCGCGCTGATCTTGGCGATCGATGGTCCAAGGTCGAGCACCAGGTCCACATGCTGGTCGAGGCGACGCTGCGCCGGATGCTGACCGAGTCGGACATCTTCACGCAGATTAGCGACTACGAATATCTGGTGATCTTTCCGAACCTGACGGAACAGAAGGCCTCCGCTCTGATGTACGTGGCGGCGGCGCAAATCCGACAGAAGCTCTTCGGCTACGATGCGGCGTTCGCGGAGATCCGCCTGAACGCCACCGTGACCCGCGTCGGTCGCGATACCTTGGACACGCCGCCCGACGCCGTGACCGCGATCCACGAGGCGACCCTGCTCGGCAAGCCGGCGCAGGCCGGCGCTGCCGAGACGTCGGACGAGCAACCGTTGAGCTCGCCATTCACGCCCTGGACAGACAAGTACAAGATTCTTCCCGTCGAGGGCGGCCGCATGACTCGAGGTCGGATGGTCGCCGACGCCCAGCGGGCGGGCGGGCCGACCTTGGATCTCTCGGGTCTTGCCGACAGGGCGCAGGCGACGACCACTGAAACCGCTGGCGATGCGGCGCGCGAGGTAGGGCGTGCGCTGGGGAAACCGTTGCCGCCTCTGGGCTACCCGGTCGCGCTGACCACGGGCGCAGACAAGACAGGCGTGGGTCTGGTCCAGAATCCTGCGCGTCCGAACCGTCGCCTGCCCGATTTTTCCGCTGTGAAGGAAGCCCATCTTCACCATGCCACTGGCGGAACGCCGCAATCGCCCTCTGCCAAAGTGCAGGTGCAGAATGAGTCTGCCTTGCAGATTGACGGCTATCCGGTCGTCCCGATCAAGATGGCGAAGCGATACGGAAGCTACCTGGTAGAAGGTGCCCCGCGGCCGCATGGAAGAATGGCGGACTTCTCTTCGGCCCATGAGGCGCAAAGCGCGTCCGATGTGAAATCGCCGGCGCCGATTGGCGGTGGCGGCGTCATTGTGCCGGCGCTTGCAGCGCGGCTGGATTCACTGGCCGGCAAGCCCGCGCAATTCAAGGCCGTCCCGATCACTCGGCCGCTAGGCGACCAGGCTGCTGGTTCTGCGGATAGCGGCTACGCTGCGAGCACGGCTGCGAGCGATCAGGGCGCGCAAGCCACGCCGGTCGAGATCGAGGATCTGCAGCTGCTCTACAAGCCGATCTGGGACGTGCGGCGACAGGCGGTAACCGCCTATCGAATGAAGGTCACGTTGAAGGTCGCGGGCGAACTGCTCGGGCTCAGCGAATTCTGCGTAACCTATGACGATCCGAAGCTGCAAGCGACGCTGAATTCAGTGATCCTCCGCAGGTTGGTCGGCCAGATCCAGCAGATGCGGGGGGAGAAGAAGCGGGCGATTATCGTTGCGCCGATCAATCGGCGTTTCATTGACGACGAGAGCGGACTGCGTCTGGTCCTGGACCAGCTCAGCCTGCTCAGCGAACAGGAGCGCCAGCTTGTCGTGTTGGAAATTGGAGACGCCTATTTCGGCTCATGGCCGACCTTGGCGCCGCGCATCGCGCTGATCCATCGCGTGTGCCGCAATGTCGCGATCCGGCTTAGCCTCGACCAGAAGGACTTTCAGCAGGTGGCCGCCACCGGCGCAAACACGGTCGCGGGCGATCTGGCCGATCACGACTGGCCCGAACGCCAGACCCTCAGTGCGCTCAACACCTTTGCCGACGGCGCCGCCAAGGCATTGCTGCGCTCCTCCATCAGCGGCTTGAACAGCAGTAGTATGGTCATCGCCGCCGTCTGCGCGGGCCTGGGGCATCTGTCCGGGACCGCCATCGGCGAAGGCACGCCGGTGCCGCTCGGAGTCTATCCGCTGTCGACCGAAGGGTTCTATCTGCAGCGACAGGCTCAGCGCTTGCAGCAGAGCCAGGACAAGTAGCCGGAGATCAGGACGCCTTCTGCGCGCCGAAGGTGGTCTCGATCGCGGTGGTCAGCGAACCCAGCGTGAACGGCTTGTGCAGGATGGCGGAGGCACCCAGCTTCTCCGCGGCGCCCAGGAAGTCGATGTTGCCGGTTCGCCCGCCGCCGGACATGGCGATGACCTTTACGTCCGGGTATTGCTCGCGCACGGTCACCAGCGTCTCGACTCCCTCCATCTCCGGCATGATGATGTCGGTGATGACCAGATCGAAGCCGCCAGTCTTCAGCTGCTCCAGGCCGAGCTTCCCGTTCTCGGCTTCGGTCACCTGATGGCCACTCCGCTCTAGCATCTTGCGCACGATCTTGCGCACCATCTGTTCGTCGTCGATCAGCAGAACATGCATGTCAGTTTCTCCAGGCCAGTGCTGCATGGCTAGCAGCTCGGAAAGTGAACATCGAATTTTGCACCTGCTCCCGGCTCGTTGCTGACTTCGATAAAGCCGTGATGCTCGCGCACGATTCCTTGGACGACGGACAGGCCAAGGCCAGTGCCTTTACCTACTCCTTTCGTGGTAAAGAACGGATCGAACAGCCGCGCCATGACGTCAGGTGCGATGCCTGACCCGCTGTCCACGATCGAGATGCGGCAGAATTTGCCGGCGGATACGTGCTGCTCGGCGGTCTTGCGCGCATCATTCACCTCGATCTCGTCGACCGAGATCCGGACGGCGCCCTTGTTCGAACCGATCGCGCTCGCCGCGTTGCTCACCAGGTTCATAATCACCTGATGAAGCTGGGTCTGATTCACCGCGGCGTCGAAACGCTCGATCCTGGGGTCGAAGTCGAGGGAAATGGTCGTCGGCACCATGGAGCGCAGCATACGCAGCGCGACGCCGACCTCGGCGACCAGGTCGATCTCCGACCGCTCTGAACCGCCATTGCGGCTGAAGGCCAGGATCTGCCTTACCAGATCCCTGATCTTGGTTGCCGCGTTCTGAATGTCCTTGAGAGACTCCGTCATCTGCTCGTCGGAGGCATCGTAGAGCATCAAGTCGACGGTCCCGAGGATCGGCACCAACGTATTGTTGATGTCGTGCGCGATGCCGCCGGCCAACGTGCCCAGCGCCTCCGATTTTTGCGTCTGCCGCAGCTGCTCCTCGAGCGCGCGGCGCTGCTGCTCCGCGAGCTTGCGGGGAGAAATGTCGGTAATGGAGCCGGCGGCACGACAGGCCCGGCCCTCGGCATCGCGGATCACCGCGCCGCGATCGGAGATCCAGCAATAGCTGTTGTCCGCCCGACGCATGCGATATTCCATCGCGAAGGCGCTCTCGCCATCCTCCAGGCACTTTTCGACGATGGCGGATGTGGCCGCCAGGTCGTCGGGATGAATCTGAGCTATCCACCAGCCGACATTGTCCATCCGGCTAGCGTTTTCGGAATCGGACTTGTAGCCGAGGATCTCGTAGCAGCGGGCAGAGCGGAACACCTCGTTGTTGCGCATGTCCCAGTCCCATAGCCCATCGTTGGCGCCTTCGAAGGCGAGGGCATAGCGCTCCTCGCTCTGCTTCAGCGCAGTGCGGCTCCTTGCGGACAGAATGGCGATACCGGCGACCGCGCAAAGGCGCTGGATCAGGGCGCTCTCCGTGACCGACATGGTGAAGATCGTGCGGCCGAGCATGGCAACCAGGCCGATCGGGCGCTTGTCCATGCCGCGGATGGTCAGCAGCATGCCGGAGGTGGCAGCAAGCTCATTGGCCACCTTGCTCCCCGCCTCGCCGCACACTTCGCCGAGACTGGCAAGGTCGAGAACATCCGACTGCGCGCACAGATCGCCCGTCAAGTGGATGCGCCTGGCGAGCGTGAGGCGAGAGATGCTGTCGAACACCCGCGCCGCCCGCGGCGTGCCGGTGACCGATTGGAACGACGCGATTTCCGGCAAGACTGCCGCGATGGCGCACTGGCTGCCAAACAGGAGGTTCTCAAACGTCTTGGTAAGGTCGTGCAGGATTTCATCGAGCGGCCCGCCGGCGGCGATGGATTGCAGGATCTCGCGCTCTGCCTCGAGCTCGGCCATCGCGGAGCGGCGGGACGTGATGTTCGTATGGACCACGACCGCGCCGATCTCATCGCCAGCGACATACGGTCCGGCATAGACCGAGAAATACCGCCGCTCGCGCGGAGAGTCGGAGACGTATTCTCCGTAGAATCCGGAGGAGACGCCGTTCAGCACCTTTTCCAGCGCTGTGCGTACATTGAACTCGTTGCCGGTCTCATCGACGATCGAGACATCGGCATGGTCAAGATAGCTGCGACCAACGCCGAGATCATCCCCAGCATAGCCGTTCTGCAGGCCGAACTGCCGCCAGGCTTCGTTGACGTAGAGGATCTTGCCGTCGTGGCCGAGCACCGCCGTTTGCGACTGCAAGGCATCGAAAGCGTTGAAGATGACGCTGGGGTCGTGCTGCGCCACCGCTGGCACAGGAGCCGGACCACGGGGATCCGCCGATGAATCCGCAGCGGCCGGGATAATGTCCGATGCCTGGGAAATGACCGTCATCTATATTGATTCGCCAAACTGTTGCCGCGCGCCGAGTGCACCCAGAATCGAGGTGGAATGCATAAGATTCGGTTACGCGACGCGAGCTGTTGCCTCTGTCAATCGGCTTAGGCCGTCCGGCGGTCCAGTCCCGTCTTCCGCAGACCACGCAGCAGTTCGGAGACCCTCTCCATGTAGAGGTAGAGGACGGGTGTGATGAATAGCGTCAGGATCTGCGATAGAACCAAGCCGCCCACGACCGCGATGCCGAGCGGCTGGCGCAGCTCGGCGCTCGCGCCGGCGCCGAGGGCGATCGGCAGGGCGCCCATGATGGCGGCAAAGGTCGTCATCATGATTGGGCGGAAACGCAAGATACAGGCGCGATAGATCGCCTCCTTCGAATCCATGCCCTCGCGCTGCAGGGTCAAGGCGACGTCGATCATCATGATCGCGTTCTTCTTGACGATGCCGATCAGCATCAGGATGCCGATGACCGCCACCACGCTGAGGTCCATATCCACCATGCGCAGGGCGATGAAGGCGCCGATGGCGGCGGAGGGCAGGCCGGTTAGAATCGTGAACGGGTGGACAAAGCTCTCGTACAGCATGCCGAGGACGATATAGATCGTCAGCACGGCTGCCAGGATCAGCAGTCCCTGGTTGTCCAGCGCGTCCTGGAACACCTGGGCACTACCTGAGAAGGTGGAGGTGATGGTGCTGGGCAGCCCAATCTCAGTGCGCAGCTGCTCCGTTCTTTCGACGGCGTCGCCCAGAGAGACTCCCGGCGGCAGATTGAACGAGATGGTGACGGCTGGCAGCTGGCCCAACTGGTTGATACTGAGCGCGCCAACAGTGCGTCGCACTTCGGCGAAAGCGCCGATGGGAACGAGCTTTGCGGATGCGGAGCGCACATACACCGTGTTGAGCAAGTCCGGGCTCCAGGAAATGCTCGGATCAAACTCGACCACAACTGAATAATTGTCGCCGGTGGCGTAGATCGTAGAGATCTGCCGCGTTCCGAAGCCGGAATAGAGCGTCGAACGCAGCTGGTCCGACGAGATGCCGAGGGCATTGGCCTTGTCCTGATCGACAATCAAGGTCGCCTGCTGCGCGCTCGCTTCCAGGTCGCTGCTGACGTCCGCGAAATGCGGGTCGCGGGTCATAGCCTCCGCCATCGTTTCGGACCACGAGAACAAGGCATCCTGGTCCACGGCCTGCAATACGAACTGGTATTGGCTGCGCGAGGTTCGTCCGCCGAGCCGCAGGTTCTGGACTGGCGACATGTAGGCGGAAATACCCGCGATCTGCGAGAGCTCGCGGCGCAGCTCGTTGAGGACGGTGTCGAGCTCGGGACGCTCGCCCTTCGGCTTCAGTTCCACGAACAGGCGGCCGCTGTTGGGCGACCCGCCGCCGCTGCCGACGATGCTGGCGACCTGCGTCACATGGGGCGACCGGCGGAACACGCTTTCCACTTGCTGCTGCAGCGCCACCATTGCAGGAAAGGCGATGTCCTCGCGCGCCTCGGTCGAGACATAGATTTGGCCGATGTCCTCCTGCGGGAAGAAGCCCTTGGGAATGGTGACGTAGAACCAGGCTGTCCCCACTACGGTCGCCAGGAATACCATGAGCATCAACGGCCGGAAACGCAGGCAGAACTTCAGGATCGAATCATAGACCGCCAGCATGGCGTTGAAGCCGCCCTCGAGTGCCCGGTCGAACAGCCCGGCCCGCACTGGGCCATGCCGCAGGGGCTTCAGCATCCGCGCGCACAGCATCGGGGTCAGTGTCAGGGAGACAAACGCCGAGGCTGCGATCGCCATCGTCACCACGACCGCGAACTCGTGGAAGATAAGGCCCACTACGCCGCCCATCAGCAGCACGGGAATGAAGACTGCGACCAGCGAAACGGTGATGGAGATGATCGTGAAGGCGATTTCGCGGCTACCCTTCAAAGCCGCTTCGAATGGCGGCATGCCTTCTTCGATGTGTCGGACGATGTTCTCCAGCATCACGATGGCGTCATCCACCACCAGACCCACAGCCAGCGTCAGCGCCAACAGCGAGATGTTGTCGATCGAGAAATTGAGGAGATACATGCCGCCGACCGTTGCGATCAGGGAGATCGGAACGGCCGCGCTCGCGATGAAAGTCGCATTCAACCGGCGCAGGAACAGGAAAATGACGAGAATCACCAGCGCGATGGTGAGCATCAGCGTCAACTCGACGTCATGGACCGCCTCGCGGACGGATCTGGATCGGTCGTTCAGCAGGTCGATGGAGACGGTCGGCGGCAGCTCCTCGCGGAACTGAGGCAGCATCTCCTTGACCCGATCCACCACCTCGACGGTATTGGCGTCAGGCTGGCGCTGGATCGCGAGCACAATCGAACGGGTGCCCTCGAACCAGCTTGCGCTTTCATTGTTCTCGACCGAATCGATCACTTTGGCGACGTCGCGCAGCCGGACCGGCTTTCCATCGCGCGTCGCGATGATGAGATCGGCGAACTGCGCTGCGTTATTGAGGTTGGTCTCCGCCTGGATGGTTAGGGACTGATCCTGGTTCTTGATGACCCCGACTGGCGTGATGGTGTTGGCGACACGAACGGCATCCTGCAGCTCGTCGATCCCGATATCGCGCGAGGCGAGCGCATTCGGATCCACCTGGATGCGGACGGCGTATTTCTGGCTGCCGTACACCAGCACCTGAGCCACGCCGGTCAGCGTCGATAGGCGCGGCGACATCACCTGCTGGGCGAAGTCATCCAGTTGCGACAGCGCCATTACGTTACTGCGCAAGGCCAGCAGGAGGATCGCCTGATCAGCGGGATTAAGCTTGCGGTAGCTCGGCGGCTCCTCCATGTCCTCTGGCAATCGCCGCGTGGTGCGAGAGATCGCCGATTGCACGTCCGCCGCGGCGTCGTCGATGTCGCGATCCAGGTCGAACTCGATGACGATGTCGGTGTCGCCCTGCGTGCTGGTGGCGCTGATGCTCGTGATGCCTTCGATCGTCGTGAACTGCTTGATGAGCGGCGTCGCGACCGATTTCGCCATGGTATCGGGCGAGGCGCCGGGCAGGTCGGCCGAGACGTTGATGACGGGATAGTCGGTGCGCGGCAGCGCGGCGACCGGCAGCAGACCGAACGCGAACAATCCGCCGACGATTAGAGCGACCGACATCAACAGGGTCGCGATCGGGCGTCTGATGCAGAACTCGGAGATGTTCATCCAATGTCCTAGCTGTGGCGGCGTTTGACGCACGCCGCTGCGATCAGCCTCACTTCACCACCATCACCCGGGCACCGGGAGAGAGGCGGTGCTGCCCATCCACCACTACGCGCTCGCCCGGCTGCAGACCGGACGAAATCGCGCTCCTGTCCCCGTCGCTGACGGAGACCGCGACCTTGCGCATCTCGGCGGTGTTCTCCGGCGTGATCACGTAGACGAACATTCCTTCCTGGCCCACCTGCAAGGCGACGGTCGGAATGATCGCGGTCTCGGCCTGCACGCCGAGCTCCACCTCGACATCGAAATACTGCCCGGGCCAGAGCGCCAGATTATCGTTGGCGAATTTGGCTTTGGCCGTGATGGTGCCGGAGGCGGCATCGACCGCACTGTCGATGAAAGTGAGGCTGCCCTTCGCCCGCGGAATCTTGTCGCCTTTGGTGAAGACCTGAACCGGTGCCGGCGGATATTGCGCCAGCGCCGTGCGCAGCGCGTCGAGGTCGCGGTCGGGCAGGGTGAAGGTAACGCGGATCGGCTGCATCTGCGTGATCGTAACGAACGCGATTTCGCCGTTCTCCTGGACCAGGTTGCCTGGCGTGACGCCGATGGAACCGAGCCGTCCCGAGATCGGCGCGGTGATGGTGGTGTAGGACAGGGTCAGCCGATCGGCCTGCAGCACCGCCCTGTCGGCAGCAACCGCCGCTTCAGCGACGCGGGCGTCGGCCATCGCCTGATCAAGGGTCTGCTTCGACGCGGTCTGCTTGGAGACCAGGGTCTTGGTGCGCTCGAGATCGGCGCGGGCGCGCTCCAGCTCCGCCTGGTGCTGGGCCATCGCCGCTTCGTCGCGCGCGATGGCTGCCCTCACTTCGCGATCGTCCAGCGAGAACAGCAAGTCTCCCTTTTCCACGAACTGGCCGTCCTGCGCGTGCTGTTCCATGATCACGCTGTTGATGCGCGATTTCACCGCCACGGTCGCGATAGGCTCGACCCAGCCGATGGTCCGGCGGCGGATTGGCATCGAGTCCTGCGTGACTTGCACGACTTTTACCGCGATGGCGGGCTTGCCGCTGTCCCGTGCCTGCTCCGGGGCCTGTCCTGGGTTTTGCGCCGGGGCGGATTGGGGACCCTGCTGCATCGCGGCCTCCGCGCGCACGGGATCGGTGCGGAGATACTTGCCCCACACAAACACGCCGCCGATAGCGGCCAGCGCGACGCAGATCAGAAGGACAGAGCGCATCCGCATCGCTTCAGCCTTGGCTTCCTTGCGGCGAAATGCCGTTGAGGAGCAGATCGGTCAACGACAGCGCAGCTTGCTCATCGTTCGGCGCATCCTCGGCGGTCGCCGTCAGGCGCACCGCGCCCAGAATGGCGCGCGAGGCAAGATCGGGATCGAGGCCGCGGAACTCGCGCGCCGCGACGCCGCGCTGCAGGACGCGCTCGAACTCTTCGCGGATCTGCCGGCCGCGGCGGCGGAGCATGGCGCGGCCACGCTCGCCGAGCGCCGCATCGCTGCCGTCAAGGGCGCGGATCGCGGCCGTGCATCGTGCGAAGGATCTCAGCGCGGCACCGATCATCTGCTGGAGGACCATGGGCGCCGGCACCTTCTCGTCGGCAACCCGACAGACCTCCGCCACCAGCTCGCTCATCGTGCCATCGAGCGCTTCGAGGAACAGGTCCTCCTTGGAACTGAAGTAGCGGTAGATGGTCGGTTTCGCCACGGCCGCGGCCCGGGCCAACTCGTCCATCTGGACCTCGACATAAGCGCGCTCCGCGAACATCTGCGAGGCGGCCAGCACGATGCGCTGGCGGCGGTCATTGCGGTTGGTTGCGGGAAGCGGCAGAGTCATCGAAAATTGAACTCTCGAGTTTCATTGGCGGCACATTATAAAACCCGCGAGTTTCGTTCAAGCGACAAGCCCGCGAAATTGCGGGCTTTCCAAGGCTTGAACGCGGTCCCCGCCCGAACCCGGCAGGCCCGCCGATCACGAAATCGTGATCAGCGGGCCGGACATGGTCCTAGGCCGCTCAGCCGGCCAGATGCTGTTTGAAGAAGTCCAGCGTCCGGCTCCAGGCCAGATCGGCAGCTTCCTTGCTGTAGCGGGCCTCGTTGGTGTCGTTGAGGAAGGCGTGCTGCGCGCCTTCGTATATATGGAGCGTGTATTCCTTGCCGCTCTTTTTCAATGCGTCCTCGAAGGCGGGAATGCCGGCATTGATGCGCTCATCCAGGCCCGCATAGTTCAGCAGCAACGGCGCCTGGATCTTGGCGACCTCCTCGGCGGGCGGCTGCTGTCCGTAATAGACGACAGCGGCATCGAGTGATGGCTCTGCCACTGCCAAGCGCCCGATCACGCCGCCGCCCCAGCAGAAGCCGACCGCACCGACCTTGCCGTTGCTGGATGCATTGCCGCGCAGATAGGCGACGGCCCCTTGGGCCCAGTTCGTCACGTCCGATGCGTTGAGCGTGCCGATCATGTCGCGCGCCTTGTCCTGGTCGGACGGCGTGCCGCCGATCGGCGACAGGAAGTCGACCGCTATCGAGAGATAGCCCGCGACCGCAAGACGCCGTGCGACATCCTTGGTATGCGGATTGAGGCCGCGATTCTCGTGCACCACGACCACGGATGGGTACTTGCCATCGGCGGCCGGCCTCACGAGATAGCCTTTCACGTCCTGTGCGCCGGCCTTGAAGGTCACCAGTTCGGTCTTGATGCGTGAATCAGTCTCGGGGACCATGTCGGCCTTGGCATAGTTGTTTTCCAGGATCGGCAGCAGAGCGGTCGCCGCCGCAATGCCGCCCGTCAGCATGACGAGCTTGTCGAAGAAGGTGCGCCGGCTCATGCCGCCGTGCGTATATGTGTCGTAGAGGTCAATGATCTTCTGGTCCATGGAATGCCTCCTCAAGCACACAGGGGAGTGGCGACGGTCAATTTGCTGACAATAAGCAAGGCACACAATCTGACTGCCGCGATGCCACGCGGGTCAAGCTTTGTTCGCTCAAGGATTCGTGAAGTTGGCGCGAATTCGATGTCGCTAAGCGGCGATGCGCTGACCGCTGGCGTCGAAGCGATGCAAGTGCGTGCGGCGCGGCGTCAGAAAGATCGAGGATCCCAGCGAATAATCCGCCTCGCCATCGAGCCTGACGGTCATGGTGCCGATCTTCGGCACATCGACATACAAATATGTATCCGTGCCGAGATGCTCGATGTGCGCGATCTCACCTTGCCAGTGACCAATTTCTAGATTGGTCTCGATGTGCTCCGGCCGGATGCCGATGGTGTGCGCATCCAGCGTCTCCGCTTCCGTCCCCTGCACGAAGTTCATTTTGGGTGAGCCGATGAAGCCCGCGACGAACAGGTTGGCCGGCCGGCGATAGAGCTCGAGCGGCGATCCGACCTGCTCGATCCTGCCGTGGTTCAGCACCACGATGCGGTCGGCCAGGGTCATCGCCTCGACCTGATCATGGGTCACATAGATGATCGTCGCCTTCAGCAGCCGCCGCAGGCGCGCGATCTCGAGCCGCGTGTTGACGCGCAGTCCGGCATCGAGATTGGAGAGCGGCTCGTCGAACAGGAACAGGCGCGGCTTGCGCACGACGGCACGGCCGATCGCGACGCGCTGACGCTGACCGCCGGAAAGCTCGGAGGGCCGCCGGTCGAGCAGCGGCTCCAGCGCCAGCATGCGCGCCGCCTCCGCCACCCGGGCGCTGATCTCGGCGCGCGGCGTGCCTTCCTGCTTCAGGCCGAGCTCCATGTTGCCGCGCGCGGTCAGGTGCGGATAGAGCGCATAGGTCTGGAACACCATGGCAATGCCGCGCTTGGCCGGCGGCACGACGTCAACCACGCGATCATCGATCAGCACGTGACCGGTGGTGTGTTCCTCAAGCCCAGCGATGATCCGGAGCAGGGTCGATTTGCCACAGCCGGAGGGGCCGACGAACACCACGAACTCGCCGTCGGGAATGTCCAGATCGACGCCCTTGATGGCCTCGAAATCCCCGAACGACTTGCGCACGCCTTGTAGACTCAACGACCCCACGTCAGATTCCTCGCATCACAAATCTATTGCCCGCCCTTCGCGCACGCTCTGGTCGGCCGCCAGCACGATCTTGAGCGAATTGATGCCGTCCGCCATGTGCTGGGTCAGGTCGATGTCCTCGCGGATGGCCTTCAGCACATACGCCTGCTCGCGGTCGCACAGGGCTTGGTGACCCGGCTCGTCGGCCATGGAGATGTCACGATCCGGGCGGACGTAATGGCCCGTCGCATCGAGCTCGGCCCAGTGGGTGCGGATGGTCGAGGTCTTGGTATGGGTCTCCATGTCGGCAGACTTGGCGCCTTCTTTCATGACGATGGAGACGCAGCCGCGCGGCGTCATGACGTCCTTCACGAAGAAGGCCGTCTCGGAAATCATCGGGCCCCACGCGGCTTCGTACCAGCCGACAGATCCGTCCTCGAACAGGACCTGCAGATGGCCGTAGTTGTACATCCCGGGCGCGACCTCGTCGGAGAGGCGCACGCCCATGCCGCGGACCTGTTTCGGCTTGGCATCGCAGATCTGGCACATGACATCGACGTAGTGCACGCCGCAATCGACGACCGGCGAGGTGGATTGCATCAGGCGCTTGTGCGTCGCCCATTGCACGGCGTGAGACTGCTGGTTGAGGTTCATTCGCATGACATAGGGCCCGCCCATCTCGCGCGCGATGCGGATGAACTCCATCCAGGACGGGTGATGGCGCAGGATGTAGCCGATCACCAGCTTGCGCTTGAGGCGCTTGGCCGTGGTGACCACGCGCTCGGCCTCCTCGACAGTTGCGGCCAGCGGCTTCTCGATGAAGACGTGTGCGCCGGCTTCCATGGAGCGGATCGCGTATTCCGCGTGCGAATCCGTCAGCGTGTTGATCGAGACAAGGTCCGGCTTGGTCCTGGCGAGCCCGTCCTCGAAACTGCCGAAGCGCGGATAGGATTGCAGCGCCGGTGGGAGCTTCACCTCCGACCGATTGGCGAGGCCGACGACCTCGAAGCCCGGATTGCTGTGATAGGACTGGGCGTGGCTGAGGCCCATGTTGCCGAGGCCGACGACCAGGACGCGGATTTTCGCTGCACTCATTTGACGGCTCCTGCCGTGATGCCGCGGATCAATTGCCGCGAGAACAGCACATAGAGGATGAGGACGGGCGTGATCGACAGCGTGAGCGCCGCCAGCACGGCGTTCCAGTTTGTGACAAACTGCCCGATGAAGACCTGCGCGCCGAGGGTGATGGTCTTCGTGCTTTCCGAAGGGGCCAGAATCAGCGGGAACCACAGGTCGTTCCAGATCGGGATCATCGAGAAGATCGCGACCGTCGCCATCGCCGGCCGCACCACCGGCAGCACTAGGCGGAAGAACACGACATACTCCGACAGCCCATCGATGCGCCCGGCATTCTTGAGATCGTCGCTGACCGTGCGCATGAATTCCGACAGCACGAACACCGCGAGCGGCAAGCCCTGCGCCGTATAGACCAGGATGAGCGCCGTGAGCGTGTTCACGAGGCCTGACTTCGCCATCATCTCGAGGATCCCGACGGTGCCGAGGCGGATCGGCACCATGACACCAAGCGCGAGGAACAGAAACAGAAAGATGTTGCCGCGAAACCGGTATTCGGTGAGGGCGAAGGCGGCCATTGCGCCGAACAGCAAGATGAAAAAGATAGAGCCGACGGTGACAATCAGGCTGTTCTGAAAATAGCCGAGGAAGTCGCCTTGCCTCATCACCGTCTCGTAGCCGATCAAGCTGAACGAACTTGCGTCGGGCGGCATCAGCGGCTGGGCGAAGATCGATTTCCGGTCCTTGAAGGAATTCATGATGATGAGCAGGACCGGCAGGATCGCGACGAGCGTATAGGCGCCCAGCACGGTGTGGACCGCGACACGCCGCATGCGAAGGATCGGTGCCTGCTTCATCGCCGCCTCAGAACTGATAGCGGCGTATCCGCCGCTGGACCACGAGCAGGTAGAAGCTGACGACTGCCAGAATGATGAAGAACATGACGGTTGCGATGGTGGCACCCATGTGCGGATCGCCCAGCTGCAGCTGGTAGCCGAAGAAGGTGCGATAAAGGAACGTGCCGAGAATGTCGGTCGAGAACTGGGGGCCCGCCAGTGCGCCTTGCGAGACATAGATGAGATCGAAGGCGTTGAAGTTGCCCACGAAGGTCAGGATCGAAACCAGGCCGATGGCCGGCAGCACCAGCGGCAGCTTGATCTTCCAGAACTGCGCCAAGCCGGTGACGCCGTCGCACTCCGCTGCCTCGATCACCTCGTCCGGGATGGAGAGCAGCGCCGCATAGATCAGCATCATCGGTATCCCGATATATTGCCAGACGGAGATCAGCGAGAGCGCGGTGAGGGCGGTTGCCTCCTGGCCGAGCCACGGCCCGAATAGCGACTTGAGGCCGATCGCGGCCAGAATGCTGGGGGCGACGCCCCAGAGCGGGCTCAGGATCAGCTTCCAGACGAAGCCGACGATCACGAAAGATAGCATCGTCGGCATGAAGAAAGCGGTGCGATAGAAACTGCGCCAGCGCAGCCTCGGCAGGCTGAGCAGCGCCGCCAGCGCGATGCCGATCGGGTTCTGCACCAGCATGTGGATCAGAAAGAAGTAAGTGTTGTTCCAGAGCGCTCGCCAGAAACTCTCCGACCAGCGCGGATCGCCGAATAAGGTGATGAAGTTCTGAAGGCCGACGAAGCTGATCACCTGGTCCTTGGAGGAAAACAGCGACAGCCGCAATGTTTCCGCGAGCGGAATGATCATCAGTGCCGAATAGACCAGCAGCGCCGGCGCCAGGAACACGGCGATGTGCCAGCGCCAGGGCCGGCGGATGGGCGCGTGATCGGTCGCGCTATGGCTGTCCTGCAGCGTCACGCTCTGAGTCATGGCCGGATCGAGCCTGGAGACCAGTTTCTGTATTCGAAATCCCGCCGCCCGATCGGCCGCCAGGCGGCCGATCGGAGCGCAGCAGGGAGGAACGCCGGCGCTTACTGCGCGGGTTTGTACCAGCTATCAAGACCCTTTTGCAGGCGCGCGGCGGCCTGTTCCGGGGTTTCCGTGCCGTTGAGCACGTTGGCGGAGGCGCCCCAGGTCTCGTTCTCGAGATTGGGCGTGCCGCGCGACAGCACCTGATAGGTCGACCGGATGGTGGTCTTGCAGTCCTTGCGCCAGCCCACGAACTCGGTCGCCAGCGGATCCTCCAGCGTCACCGGCTGACCGGACAAGCTGAAGAAGCCCGGCAGCGCGTTGGCATAGATCGTCGCGAATTCCGGCGACGCCACCCATTCCAGGAACGTCTTGGTCTCCTCCGGATGCGCGCCCTTGGCATTCATGCCGAGCGCGATGTCGACATGATCCGAAATGTAGCAGGGGTCGCCCGCCTTCTTCACCGGCGGGTAGAACGCACCCATCTTGAACTCGGCCTGCTGGTTGAAGAGGGCGATGTCCCACGAGCCGGCCGGATAGATCGCCGCGCGGCCGAGGGCGAACAGGTTCTGGCTGTCGGGATAGGTCTGCGCCTTGTAACCGTCACCCATATAGGCGGACCAGCGCGCCAGCACCTGGAACGGCTCGACCCACTGCGGATCAGTCAGCTTCTGCTTGCCCGCGATCAGCGCCAGGCGGCCTTCCTCGCCCTTCCAGTAGTTCGGGCCGATGTTCTGATAGCCCATGGTGGCCGCTTCCCACTGATCAGCGGTGCCGAGGGCGAGCGGAATGTAGGTGCCGTCGGCCTTGATCTTCTCGAGCGCGGCGAAGAACTCGTCCTCGGTCTTCGGCTCGCTGATGCCGAGCTTGTCGAAGGCTTCCTGATTGTAGATGAAGCCGTGGATGACAGAAGCCATCGGCACGCAGAAGGTCGTCTTGCCGTCGTCCGTGGTCCAGCCGGAGCGCGCGACCGAGCCGAAATTCTCCATGCCCTTGACATCGTTCACCGGCGCCAGATGGCCCTTCTTGAACAACTCGAGCGAAGCATCGAACGGCCGGCAGGTGATGAGGTCGCCGGCGGTGCCGGCATCGAGCTTGGCATTGAGCGCGGCGTTGTATTCCGTCGGCGCGGTCGGCGAGAACACGACCTTGATGCCCGGATTCTTGGCTTCGAAGGCGGGGATGATCTTGTCCTGCCAGATCGGCAAGTCGTCGTTGCGCCAGCTCTCGATGGTGAGCGTCACATCGGCCGCCGCCGAAAGCGACCACATCGCCATGCCGGCCACCAGCGCGGTGGCGCCCAGCGCGGCCGCGCGAAATGTCTTGCGTTCCATGATCGGGTAACCTCCCTGGTCCCTGTTGCCATGCCTTGCCTGAAGTGACTACGCCTTGCCCGGCGCTGCGCCGAGACAGGCCAAGGCCCGGCGCAAATTGCCCTGTTCTTGTTGCAGGAGCTGGGCGGCATGAACGCCATCCCTGGCGCCGGCCGCAAGCAGAATTGCGATCTTTGGTTCGAATTTGGCGTCGACCAGTCTGGCGCGTGCGGTGTCGAGATCGACCTTGGCGGCGCGCGCCACGATATGGGCGGCGCGCTCGCGCAGCTTTTCGTTTTCGGCGCGCATGTTCACCATCAGGCCATCATAGACATGGCCGAGCTTGATGGCCGCCAGCGTGGAGAGCAGGTTGAGCGCCGCCTTCTGCGCCGTCCCCGCCGCCATGCGCGTGGAGCCGGCCACCACTTCCGGCCCGCTGAGCAGGCGGATGGCGACGTCGACGCCTTCGAAGATCGGCGCGCTCTCATTGCAAGCGATGCCGACGGTCGCGGCGCCGCGGCGGCGCGCTTCGGCCAAGGCGGCGCAGGTGTAGATGGTACTGCCGCTGGCCGCGATGCCGATGACGACGTCATCGGGGCCGGCATCGACCGAAGCCAGATCGGCGACGGCCTGCGGCGCGCTGTCTTCCATCTTGTTGTCGATCTTGTCGAAGCTGCCGGAGCCGCCCGCGATCAGGGCCAGCGCCTGCTGGTGCGGAATGCCGAAGGTGGCGGGGAGCTCGTGCGCGTCGAGTTTCGCGATCAGTCCGGAGGAGCCGGCGCCGGCATAAATCAGCCGGCCGCCGCGGCGGATCTTGTCGGCGACCAGGGTCGCGGCTTTCGAAATATCGGCAAAGGCCTTGTGCACCGATGCGACGCCGCGGGCCTGCGCGTCCAGCATCGCGGCCAAAGCGCGCTCGTCGGGCCAGGTATCGAGGCCCACATACTCGGCGCTCATCTGTTCGGTCTGCCGACCCTGCATCAGCCCGCCTCAGAAACTTCCTTGGAAGTCATAATACCGAAATAATACCACCGTTGTCGAGACGGAATCTGCATCCTTTCTCCCGTCGCCTCGACTGCCTTATTCGAAAATCCCAGGACGACATCGTTCCTTGTAAATTCCAGAACAAATCCAACATGCTGTGACAAAGTCGTGTCTGCTCTCGCGTCCAAAATTGACCATGGATTATTCACTGGCGTTCCCGTGCGCACGGTCATATATTGGTAGCTAATTGGCATTACTCCTCTTCTACGAAGGTCGGCGAGCTGGGCTGTGACAGCGGCGTATTTCCTCGGGATCGATGGTGGCGGCACCAATTGCCGCGCGCGGGTGCGCGACGCCGACGGTCGCCTGATCGGGGAGGCGACGGGCGGCCCATCCAATATTGCCACCGACCCGATCGAAGCGATGGCCACGATCGCCAAGGTCTCGGAAGCTGCGTTCGTGAAAGGCGGGCTGCCCGCCGCGCGTCTCTCGCAATGCTCCGCCTGCTTTGGCCTCGCCGGCGCCAACATGGCGGGCGCAACCGAGCGCGTGCTGGCCCACACCTGGCCGTTCCAGATGCTGCGCATCGAGCACGACGGAATCATCGCCTGCGTCGGCGCCCATGCCGGAGAGGACGGCGCGATCGCCTCGATTGGGACCGGCGCGGTTTACGTCGTTTCCATCGGCGGCAAGCTGCAGACCTTCGGCGGTTGGGGCTTCATGCTGTCGGACCAGGGCAGCGGCGCCGATCTCGGGCGCGAGGCGCTTCGCCGCTCGCTCTATGCGCGCGACGGCCTGATCGAATCGACGCCCTTCACCGACGCGGTATGGGCGCGCTTCGATCATTCGGTCGAAAAGCTGCAGCACTTTGTCGAGGACGCGAAGCCTCGCGATTACGGTGCCTTGGCGCCCCTACTCTTCCAGCATGCGGAGCAGGCGGACCCGATCGCGCGCTTCATCATCGAGCGCGGCCAGACCGGAGTCACGCTGGCGCTGGACCACATCGTGAAGCTCGGTATCGTACGCATCTGCCTTCTCGGCAGCATCGGCAATGCCTATCGGCCCTATCTCCCCGCGCGGTTCGAGTCTTACTTGACCGCGCCACGCCATGATCCCCTGGACGGCGCGATCCTGCTCGCCGGCGGCCGCTGCGCCCCAAGCGCGGAGGTGCGGTCATGACCGATACGCATGCCGTCTTCACGCCGGGCGGCTTCGGCGATGCCGCCGCGGGGCCGCTCTATCTGCGTCTCAAGGCGCTGATCCAGGGCGCGATCCACGATGGCAGGCTGCGGGCCAACGATGCGCTGCCGTCGGAGCGCGAGATCGCGAGCATGCTGGACATCTCGCGCGTCACCGTGCGCAAGGCGCTGACCGATCTGGTGGAGGCAGGCGTGCTCACCCAGCGGCGCGGCTCCGGCACCTTCGTCACCAGCGGCGCAACGCGCGTGGAACAGAGGCTGTCGCGCCTCACCTCGTTCACGGAGGACATGCTGGCGCGCGGCCTGACGCCGAGTGTGCGCTGGCTGCTGAAGGCCGTTGCACCGCCGACGCCGGAAGAGGCAATGGTGCTGGGCCTTTCGACCGGCGAGCGCGTGGTGCGCCTGCGCCGCCTGCGCCTGGCGGACGATCAACCGATGGCGCTCGAGCAGGCGGTGGTGGCGGCGCGGCTATTGCCGAACCCGGAAGCGATCGGCAGCTCGCTCTACGTCGCGCTGGAGGCCGCAGGCATCCGGCCCGTCCGCGCTCTGCAACGCCTGTCGGCCGAGAGCCTGAGCGCGGAGGATGCGCAGGTGCTCGGCGTCGAGCCGGGTGCGCCGGCGCTCTATATCGAACGTATCTCTTACCTGAAGGATGGCCGGCCGGTGGAATTCACCAAATCGCACTACCGCGGCGACACTTATGATTTCGTGGTCGAGCTGACGACCGAACAGATGAACAGCGGGGGCCAGTCGTGAACGCCGCGAATTCCGCGAGCTGGATGGCGCGCGAGACGGCGGAGTCCGGCGACGCTGTCGCGCGGCTGCTCGACCAGTCGGGCAATGCGATCCGCGCCGCAGGCAAGCTCTTGCGCGATCTCGATCCGCGGCTGGTTGCGATTTGTGCCCGTGGCTCCTCGAACCACGCCGCGGCGTTTTTCAAATACGCGACAGAGACACAGATTGGACTGCCGGTCGTGCCGATCGGGCCATCGATCGCTTCGGTCTATCAGACACCGCTGCGCCTGAGTGGCACGGCCATGCTGTTGATCTCGCAATCGGGCCGCAGTCCGGATCTGCTGGCGATGGCCAAGGCGGCACAACAAGGCGGCGCGAAGATCATTGCCTTCGTGAACGACGCTGCGTCACCGGCGGCGGAGGTAGCCGATCTCACGATTCCGCTGCAGGCCGGCCCTGAGAAGAGCGTCGCGGCAACCAAGTCCTGCATCGCGTCGATGGCAGCCGGCCTGGCGCTGCTGGCGGATTGGTCGCGGGATGGCGTGCTCAACAGTGCGCTTGCCGAATTGCCGGGTGCGCTGCGCGCTGCCGTCGCTGCCGATTGGTCGGAGATGGTGGCGCCGCTCGTGGCTACGCGCTCTGCCCTGATCATCGGACGCGGCGTCGGCTATCCGATCGCGATGGAAGCCGCGCTGAAATTGAAGGAGACGGCGTCCTTGCACGCCGAGCCGTACAGCGCGGCAGAAGTGCTGCATGGGCCGATCCAGATCGTGCAGAAGGGATTCCCAGTGCTACTGTTCCGCCAGCGCGACGCGGCAGGCGATTCGCTCGATCACTGTGCCGCCCGGCTCGCCAATGCAGGTGCACAGGTTTTCGTGGCCGGCGCCGCCAACGGCAGCGCGAAGGACTTCACACATTTGCCTGTCGCATCCTCCAACCATCCAGCGACCGAGCTCATTTCCGCAATGGTCTCGTGCTACGCGACGGTCGATCGCATCGCGCGGGCGCGCGGTTTCGATCCCGACACGCCGCCTCTCCTCAAGAAAGTCACGGAAACCCTATGACCCGGTTCGCGATCGCAGGCGCGGAAATTTTCGATGGCACCAAGCGTCGGCCGCTTCATGCGGTAGTCGTCGACGGCGCGCGCATTCTCGATGTCGTGCAGGAATCCGTCCTACCAGGCGATCTGCCGGTCCAGCGCTTGCCGGGCGGTGTGCTGGCGCCCGGCTTCATCGATGCCCAGGCGAACGGCGGCGGCGGAGTCCTGCTGAACGACGCACCGACGGCGGATGGTGTGCGCACGATCTGCGATGCGCACGGACGGTTCGGCACGACGGCGCTGCTGCCGACCTTGATCACCGATTCGCCAGCAATCACGGCGAAGGCGGTTGCTTCCGTCAAGCAGGCCATCGCGAATGGAACGCTCGGTTGCCTCGGCTTGCACCTGGAAGGGCCGTTCCTCTCACCGGAGCGGCGCGGCGCGCATGACGCGAGCCTCATTCGCACCATGACTGATGCCGATGTCGATGAGATCCTGTCCCTCGGCATCGAGACGCTGCTCATCACCGTCTCGCCGGAGCGGATCGCGCCGGCGATCATCCGCCGCCTCGTCGATGGTGGCGCGATTGTCAGCCTCGGCCACTCCAATGCCACTTATGACCAGATCCTGACGGCGGTCGATGCGGGCGCGCGCGGCGTCACGCATATTTTCAATGCCATGTCGCCGATGACCCATCGCGCCCCAGGTGTGGTGGGCGGCGCACTCGATTCCGGTGAATTGTGGTGCGGGCTGATCGCGGACGGACACCACGTGCATCCGGCGGCCATCGGGATCGCGCTCCGCGCCAAGCGGCAGCCGGGCCGCATCTTCCTGGTGACGGACGCCATGTCCACAGTCGGTTCAGGTCAGCAGACCATCACGCTCAACGGCCGCACCGTCTGGCGCCGGAACGGCGCGCTGGAACTGGAAGACGGAACCCTGGCCGGCTCGGACCTCGATATGATGTCGGGCGTGCGCTACCTGGTGAAGCAGGTAGGGGTCGAACTGGGCGAAGCTTTGCGCATGGCGTCAACCTATCCGGCGGAGTTCCTGAAGCGGCCGGAGCTCGGAGGCATCGCCGCGGGCGCGCGCGCCGACCTTGTCCACATCGACGACGATCTGAAGGCCAAGGCGATCTGGCGCGCTGGCGTGCGCCTCGACGCCTAATGCGCGGCGTCGAGGACGGACCGTATGCCGTCCTTGGTAGTGACCAGCCGCGCATATTCGGCCGGCCGCAATTCGCCGCCCATGAAGACGTGCGGGTTGCGGTGATGCATGCCGCTCGGTGCTTCGCTCAAGGCCGCGAAGTGAATCTCGCTGGCGCCGGTTTCGTGCACGATGCGCGCGACGTTGCGTGCGGTGATGCCGCCGCCCGGCATGACGATCAGGCGCCCCGCCGCCAGCTCGATCAAACGCCGGATCAGCGGAGCGCCTTCCAGCGCGCTCGGTTCCTGGCCGGAGGTGAGCAGGCGATCGACACCCAGGCCGATCAGCGTCTGCAGCGCCTCGATCGGATCCCGCGCCGCGTCGAAAGCACGATGAAAGGTGACGGAAAGCGGCCGCGCCGCCGCGATCAGTCTTTCGCTCAGCTTGGCATCCACGCGCCCGTCCGCCGTCAGGCAGCCGAATACCACCCCACCAGCCCGGGCCGCCTTGGCTGCGGCGATGTCGCGCAACATGATCCCGATCTCGATGTCCGAATAGAGGAAGTCACCGCCGCGCGGCCGGATCATCACCTGCACCGGCAGCTTGGTGTGCGCGATCGCGGTTTCCAGCAGGCCGAGGCTGGGCGTCGTGCCGCCTTCCAGCAGATTGGCGCAGAGTTCGACGCGATCGGCGCCGGCCTCAGCCGCCGCGATGGCGCCATCCACCGAATCAATGCAGATTTCCGAGATCAGTCCGGTCATGAAAAAGCCCTTATGTCGATCGAGCGTGCATGTCCGATCATTGACCCGACTTCCTTAGTAATAGCAACGCGAATTTCCGCATGATTTCCGCCTTCACGCTGCTGACCGCCGCCACCGAAGCCGGTTCGAAAACCAATGAAGACGGCTATGGCCTGTGGCCGCCCGAGGCGCCGCGGGCGGCGTGGGTTCTGGATGGCGTGACGGGCATCAACGACCGCGCCCTGCTGCCCGGTCCGAGCGATGCGGCCTGGTTCGTTGCGCAGGTCCAGAAGGCGCTGCCGACTTTGCTGTCGCAATCGCCGGACATGCCGATTGGCGAGCTGGTTGGCGCCTTGGTTCACGAGATGGAGCGGCGCCAAGCCGAATCGTGGATAGACCCACGCGGCGCGGACGGTTGGGAAACGCCGGCGGCGAGCTTCGCTCTGGTGCGCCTTCTCGGCGCAGACATTGAGATCGCGCGCCTTGGCGACTGCCTGGTGCTGCTCGAAGGAGCGGACGGTGCCGTCAGCGTCATGGACCATCCGGTGCTGGATCAGATCGAGGCAGAAACCAGGCGCGCAATTTTAGACTTGCGCGCGGCCGGCATGACCGATCGGCGACGGCTCTTTGAAAGGATGACGCCCATGCTGCGCGCGCAGCGCCGGCGTCGCAATCGCAATGATGGGTATGGCGTCCTGGCAGCGGAACAAGACTGCATCGCGATGGTGCATGTGAATCGCATACCCTTGCAGGCGCTGCGCAGCGTGCTGCTGGCCAGCGATGGCTACTATCGCTTAGTCGATCATTACGGTGCGATGACCGACGCCGAATTGGTTCGCCATACCCGCGCGCGGGGAGCGGACGCGCTGCTCGAACAATTGCGCGCCATTGAGGCGGGCGACCCGTTAAGCGCCGCTTATCCACGGCTCAAGTGTCGCGACGATGCGACTGCCTTGCTGATCTGCGTTGGCCAGGGCAAAAGGTAGCGGCTTGGTTCGCGGCGGACTGAAATGGTCCTGGCGTGAACTGTTCAAACTGTTCTAATCTTCTCCTCGAAAAAACCTCAGCCGGTTTCGACCCTCCAATGCTACCTAAGGACAATATCCAGGCTACCGCGGTTTGGCGCACTCTTAGTCGTTAAGAAGTGATGACGGGCTGCGAAACCTTTCCGAGGGTTGCAGGGGTGACCAAGCTGCGCCGGCACAACACGCCTTAGGGATCTGAGTACTTTTAAGATCGCCTCGCTTCACGAGGCTCGTTCCAGGCAAAACGGGAGGACGATGAAATGGCAGTCAAAATTCATCCATCAGTGGATAGCGGAATCAAGAAGGGGAAAGCCGACTTTGCCGGCGGATCCTTGACCTGCAGGTGCGCGAGCGACCCGGTCGAGGTTCGCTTGAGTTCGCAGACCGCACACAACCACGCCTGTGGTTGCACGAAGTGCTGGAAGCCCGAGGGCGCTCTGTTCTCGGTCGTCGCGGTCGTGCCGCGCGACAAGGTGGCGGTCACGAAGAATGAGCACAAGCTGAAGATCGTCGATCCGAGCGCCACGATCCAGCGGTATGCCTGCACCGGCTGCGGCGTCCATATGTTCGGCCGGATCGAGAACAAGAACCATCCGTTCTATGGGCTCGATTTCGTCCATACCGAGCTGTCGAAGGACGAAGGTTGGCAGGAGCCGCAATTCGCCGCGTTCGTGTCCTCGATCATCGAATCGGGCGCGAAGCCGAGCGAGATGGGTGCGGTCCGGGCGCGGCTCCGTGAGCTGGGGCTGGAGCCGTATGACTGCTTGTCACCGGCGCTGATGGACGCGATTGCGACGCACGTTGCGAAGCAGTCCGGCAAGCTGGCGGCCTAGCCCTATTAACCGGCGACTGGGGTTGCAGTCGAGGGGCAGGTGACAGCCTGCCTCTCGGCTACGTACGAATTGAGATCGAGGAGGAGTTGGAACCATGAAAGCCCGCGCTGCCGTAGCCGTTGCCGCCGGAAAGCCGCTGGAGATCGAAGAAGTCGATCTGGAAGGCCCGAAGGCCGGCGAAGTGCTGGTCGAAGTCAAGGCGACCGGCATCTGTCACACCGATGAATTCACGCTGTCGGGCGCGGACCCGGAAGGCCTGTTCCCGACCATCCTGGGCCACGAAGGCGCCGGCATCGTTGTCGATGTGGGACCGAGCGTCACCAGCCTGAAAAAGGGCGACCACGTCATCCCGCTCTACACGCCGGAATGCCGGCAATGCGAATACTGCCTGAGCCAGAAGACCAATCTCTGCCAAGCGATCCGCGCCACCCAGGGCCAGGGCCTGATGCCGGACGGTACCAGCCGCTTCTCCATGGGCGGCAAGAAGCTCTACCACTACATGGGCTGCTCGACGTTCTCGAACTACACCGTGCTGCCGGAGATCGCGCTCGCGAAGATCCGCGAAGACGCACCGTTCGATAAGGTCTGCTACATCGGCTGCGGCGTGACCACCGGCATCGGCGCCGTGATCAACACCGCCAAGGTGGAGCCCGGCGCGAACGTCGTGGTGTTCGGCCTTGGCGGGATCGGCCTCAACGTGATCCAGGGCGCGCGCCTGGCCGGCGCCAACATGATCGTCGGTGTTGACGTCAACCCGGCGCGCAAGGAATTGGCGACCAAGTTCGGCATGACCCATTTCGTCAATCCGAAAGAGGTCGAAGGCGACATCGTCCCGTACCTGGTGAACCTGACCAAGGGTGGTGCCGATTACAGCTTCGAGTGCATCGGCAACGTCAAGGTCATGCGGCAGGCCCTCGAGTGCTGCCACAAGGGCTGGGGCGTTTCGGTCATCATCGGCGTTGCGGGCGCGGGCCAGGAAATCTCCACCCGTCCCTTCCAGCTGGTGACCGGCCGCGTCTGGAAGGGCACGGCGTTCGGCGGCGCGCGTGGCCGCACCGACGTGCCGAAGATCGTCGACTGGTATATGGAGAAGAAGATCAATATCGACGATCTGATCACCCATAAACTGGCGCTGAAGGACATCAACCAGGGCTTCGACCTGATGCATCAGGGCAAGTCGATCCGCAGCGTCGTCGTTTATTAACCTCAGCCTGTCTGCCCCTGGCGGCGGAGCTAGCAAGGCTCCGCCGCTCTTGTTTCTGCGGATGCATGGTATTTTCGAAATGGCGGAGGATTGGATGGCCACGGAACCCTGGGTGCAAGCTGGCTTGTCGCCGATCAAGCGCTGGAAGAGTTTCGGCGGGGACCAGCTCGTGTTCGCGCATGACAGCAAGGCGACCGGCACGCGCATGGAATTCGCGGTCTATGTGCCGCCGCAGGCCGCGAAACAGCCCTGGCCGGTGCTGTTCTATCTGTCCGGCCTCACCTGCACGTGGGAGAACGTCACGACCAAGGCCGGCTTCCAGCACGCCGCGGCGGAGCACGGCATGGTGATCGTCGCGCCGGACACCAGCCCACGCGGCGACGATGTTGCGGACGATTCGGGCTATGATCTCGGCAAAGGCGCGGGATTCTATCTCAATGCGACGCAGGCGCCCTGGTCCAAGCATTTCAAGATGTACGATTACGTCGTGCAGGAGTTGACGGAACTGGTCGCGCGGGCCTTTCCGGTCAACTTCGCGCGCTTCGGCATCACCGGCCATTCCATGGGCGGGCACGGCGCGCTTACCATTGCGATGAAAAACCCGGATCGGTTCAAGTCGGTCTCCGCTTTCTCGCCGATCGTTGCGCCGAGCCAGGTGCCCTGGGGCCAGAAGGCTTTCCAGGCCTATCTGGGACCGGATCAGAAGACTTGGGCGGACTATGATTCCTGCGCCCTGATGGCGAGCCGCGGCTGGTCGCGCGACATCCTGATCGACCAGGGTGATGCCGACGAGTTCTTGGCCCAGCAGCTGCGTCCGGAACTGTTCGCCGAGGCCTGCAAGGCACGGCGCGTCCCGCTGACCCTGCGCATGCAGGCGGGGTACGATCACTCCTACTACTTCATCTCGACCTTCATGGCCGAACACGTCCGTTGGCACGCCGAGCGGCTGCACGCAAGCTGACTCCGGGGGCGCGTTGCGCCCCTCCCGGTGCCCTCCTATAGTTCCCACAAAAGTGGGAGAGGACGGCCATGGCCGGGAAAGTCACGCCGACGGTGGAAGATGCGCTGATCGTCATCGATGTGCAGAACGATTTCTGCCCGGGCGGCGCGCTCGCCGTCCCCAAAGGCGACGAGATCGTGCCGCTGGTCAATCGACTGATCGACCGGTTCGACCATGTGATCCTGACCCAGGACTGGCACCCGCGCAGCCATTCCTCGTTCGCCTCCACTCACAAGGGCAAGCCTTTCACCAACGTTAAACTGTCCTATGGCGAGCAGACCCTGTGGCCGGATCACTGCGTGCAGGGGACAAAGGGGGCGGAGTTCCACCGCGATCTCGCGATCCGGCCGAGCGAGTTGGTTCTACGCAAGGGTTTTCGGAAGGAGATCGACTCCTATTCGGCGTTCTACGAGAACGACCGCACGACAAAGACCGGCCTCTGTGGATATCTCCGGGACCGTGGCCTGAAACGCCTCTTCATGTGCGGGTTAGCCACGGATTTCTGCGTCGCATGGTCGGCCCTCGACGGCAGACGGGAAGGTTTCCCGGTGGTCGTCCTCGAGGATGCCTGCCGGGCGATCGACCTCAATGGCAGCCTGACTGCCGCCCGGGGCGAGATGATCAAGGCTGGCATCACGGTGACCGATTCCAGCCACATCGGCTGATCCGTTCCGCCTCACTGCAGCGTTGACTCTGGCCGCCACGGGTGCAGAATGGCCAGATCGTTCGTATACGAACGATCACCGATCGGGAGCCGGGGATGCTGGGATCCCGCACGCCATCTGGGCCGGAAATATTGCCGCCGCGCTATGCGCGGCCGAGGCTGCTGGACGAGGCATTGGCTCTCCGCCACGGCGGTGCGCAGATCATCGCTGGCGGCACGGACTTCTATCCCGCCCGGGTCGGTCGGCCGCTTTATGATCGTGATGTCCCGTGCGTCTTGGACCTGACGGCTCTGGCAGAGTTGCGGGGAATCCAGGACGAAGCGGGCTGCCATCGAATCGGCGCCCTGACCAGCTGGACCGAGATCGCCGAGGCCCCTTTGCCGGCGCAGTTCTATTGCCTGCAGGCAGTCGCGCGCGAGGTCGGCGGTCGGCAGATCCAGAACCGCGGCACCATCGGCGGCAACCTGTGCAACGCCTCGCCGGCGGCGGACGGCGTGCCGGCTCTGCTGGCGCTGGGCGCGGAGATCGAGTTGCTGAGCCGCGCCGGGAAGCGCGTGCTTCCCCTGTCGGAGTTCATCCGTGGTCCGCGCCAGATCGCGTTGCGCGCGGACGAGATCGCCTCCGCCGTCGTCATCCCGAAGCCCAAGGGCGCGGCGCATAGCAGCTTCGTCAAGCTCGGCGCGCGCAAGTATCTCGTCATTTCCATCGTCATGGCAGCCGGCTATCTCGACGTGGTCGGCAGCCGTATCGCCGAGGCGCGCATCGCGGTCGGCGCCTGTTCTCCGGTGGCGCAGCGCCTGCCGGCCCTGGAGGCCGCGCTGAAAGGCGAGGTCGCCATCTCGAGCCTCTCGCGTCTTGTGAAGCCGGAGCATCTCGCACCGCTCAAGCCGATCGACGATGTGCGGGCCAGCGCGGAATACCGTGAAGAGGCTGCGCTCACGGTGGTAAGGCGCCTGCTCGAGGAGCTGTCGGCATGAACGAGGTCAGCGCCGTTCAGTTCTCGCCGGACACGGTATCGCTGACCGTCAATGGCACGGCGCGCGCCTATCGGGGCGATGGCTTGCGGCGGCTGGCTGACGTGCTGCGCGACGATTTCGGGCTCAAGGGCACCAAGATCGGCTGCAACGCGGGCGATTGCGGCGCTTGCACGGTCCTGATGGATGGCGCGCAGATCTGCGCCTGCCTGGTGCCAGTCGGCCAATGCGATGGCGCTGCCATCACCTCGGTCGAAGGACTGGGCGGAGCCTCGAGGCTCAGCGACCTGCAGCGTTCCTTCCTGGCCCACGGCGCGGCCCAATGCGGCATCTGCACGCCCGGCATGTTGATGGCCGCGAGCGATCTGCTGACGCGCAGCAGCAGCCCTTCGCGCTCCGAAGTGGAGGATGCGCTGGGGGGCGTGCTGTGCCGCTGCACCGGTTATCAGAAGATCGTGGAGGCAGTGCTCGACGTAGCGCGGCCGGCGCACATTGTGCGCGATGGCAATGTCGGAGCACGCGCGGCGAAGGTCGATGGGCCGGCGAAACTCATGGGGACGGAACGCTACGGCGCCGATGGCATTCCGGCTGATGCGCTCTATGTCCGTGCGATCCGCTCGCCGCATCCTTGTGCCAAATTCGCGCCGGGCAATCTGGAGGCGTTTGTCGCCGCGCGGCCGGGACTCGTGCGGGCGCTGACGGCGCGCGACGTGCCGTTCAACGCCTACGGCATCTATCCCAACATCAAGGATCAGCCGGTTCTGGCAGATGGGCTAGCGCGCTATCGCGGCGATCCGCTGGTTGCCTTCGTCGGCACGCGCGAAGCGATCGAAGCCATTCGCGACGAGGAGGTGCCGATCACCTATGAGCCCTTGCCGGCAATCGTCGGGGTTGATGCGGCCAAGGCTGCATCGCCGCTCCATGCCGGCAGGGATCAGAACGTCCTGGCTGATGGCGGTGTGACGTGCGGCAACATCGAGATCGTCTTCGGCAGTGCCGCGCATGTCGCTGAAGTCGAATACGAGACCAGCTTCGTCGAGCACGCCTATATCGAGCCGGAAGCCGGCTGGGCGGAGCGCAAGGGCGACACGCTGGAAGTCCATGTCTCGACCCAGAATCCGTTCCAGCATCGCGATGATCTGGCGCAGATCCTCAATCTACCGAAGCAGGCCGTCCGCCTGATCAGCAGCGCCGTCGGCGGCGGGTTCGGTGGCAAACTCGATCTCAACGTCCATCCGCTGGTCGCCCTGGCCGCGTGGCTCTGCGACAAGCCGGTCGGCTATATCTATACGCGCCCCGAAAGCATGGCGGCGTCGACCAAGCGCCACCCGGCGCGCGTCAAGGCCAAGGCCGCGTGCGACGCGTCCGGCAAGCTCAGCGCCTTCTGGTCGCATGCGGAGCTGGATACTGGCGCCTATGCAAGCTGGGGTCCGACTGTCGCCAATCGCGTGCCCGTCCATGCGCCGGGACCGTATATCGTGCCGCATGCCAAGACGCGCGGCACGGCCTACTTCACCAATTGTCCGCCCTCGGGCGCGTTCCGCGGGTTCGGCGTCCCGCAAAGCGCGATCGCCAGCGAGGCGGCGATGGACACGCTGGCCGACGCGCTCGGGACGGATTGGCTGGACTTCCGGCGTCGGAATGCGCTCAAGGCCGGCGACAAGACGATCACCGGCCAAGTGCTCGACGATTCGGTCGGTATCGTCGAGACGATCGATGCGGTCGAACCCTATTGGCGCACGTGGAACAACGCTGCGGCCGTGTTCAACGCAGGCTCGCCGCGCGTGCAGCAAGGCGTCGGCATTGCCTGCTCCTGGTACGGCATCGGCAATACCTCGCTCAGCAATCCGTCGGAAATGAAGATCGGCATCGCGCCCGATGGCCGCATCACGCTCTACTGCGGCGCGGTCGATATCGGTCAAGGCTCGAACACGGTCCTGACCCAGATCGCGGCGGACACGCTTGGCATCGCGGCGTCCGACATCAAGCTGGTGATGGGCGACACGGCGCTGACCCTCGATGCCGGCAAGACCTCCGCTTCGCGCCAGACGTTCGTCACCGGCAAGGCGTGCGAGCTGGCGGCCCTGGATCTCAAGGCCAAGCTCGCGCAGGTGAAGGACCGTGCGGCACTCCGCAATATGCCGGTCGACAATCATGGCGACGTGTTGACCGGCCATGGCCGCTTCGATCCGCCGACCACCATGCTCGACGAGAAGGGGCAGGGCGTGCCGTACGCCTGCTACGGCTTCGCGACCCAGGTGGCGCTGGTGCAGGTCGATCTCGATTTCGGCACGACCAAGGTCCTGAAGATCGCCGCCGCGCACGATGTGGGCAAGGCGGTCAATCCGCAGCAGGTCGAAGGCCAGATCCATGGCGGCACGGCACAGGGCATCGGCCTCGCGCTGATGGAAGAATACATCCCCGGCCGTACCGAGAATTTGCACGATTATCTGATCCCGACCTTTGGCGACATGCCGGAGATGATCTGCAGGATCATCGAGGCGCCGACGCAGCATGGACCGTATGGCGCGAAAGGCGTCGGCGAGCCGGCCTTGATTTCCACCGCGCCGGCAATCTTCGGTGGCATCTATCGTGCCACCGGCGTGCGGGTCACGAAAATTCCGGTACTGCCGCACCGGCTGCGCGCCGCGATCCGCGCCAAGGAAGGGACGCGATGAACGAGGTCGCACCGACTGCTGAAGCTGACGGCATCGTACGGTGTGATGCGTGCCCGGTCCTGTGCCGCATCCGGCCGGGCAAGCTCGGCGCCTGCGACCGCTACGGCAATGTCGATGGCAAGCTGGTGCGCACCGACCCGTTGGTCCTGCTGGACCGCTCGGTCGAATCCGGGCGCGGCGCGGTGCGGTTCCTCGAAGGCGCACGCGACTGGAGCGGCGAGTTGCTGCGGCAGCCGGAGGCATTCGTGACCGGCATCGGCGCCACCACCACCTATCCCGACTACAAGCCAGCGCCCTTTATCGTCTCCAGCCAGGTGGACGGCGTCGATTGCGTCACCGTCGTGACGGAAGGGATCTTCAGCTATTGCGGCGTCAAGGTGAAGATCGACACGGACCGCTATGTCGGTCCGGAGCAGGCGCCGGTCCGCGTCAAGGGCGAGCAGATCGGCCACGTGACCACGCACGAATACGGCTCGCAGATGCTGTCGCTCGGCGGCGTGCGGCACTTGACCGGCGGCTCGAAAGCCGAAGGCAATGTCACCTGCGATGCCTTGATGCGGCTGTGCAACAAGGAAGCGGTGGAGATGGCGATCGACGGCGGCTCCACCATCGTGGTGCAGGCAAACCAGCCGCCGATCGTCGACGGCCACGCCGAAGAGCGCATGCGCGTTGGCTGCGGCTCGGCTGTCACCGGCATCTTCGCCAAGCAATGGTTTGGCCTGGCCGATGAAGTCGTGGTGGTGGATGAGCACATTACCGGCATCTTCACCGAGCACCAGGCCGGCCGCATGCTCGATGCGAAGCCGAGTGGCATCAAGATTCGCGGCCGCAAGTCGACGCCTGGCCGCTATTTCCAGGTCGCGAAGCCGGGTCTGGGCTGGGGCGGCACCGATCTTAAGGATCCGCTGGAAATCGTCGAAAGATTCGATCCCAAAACTGCATGGCCGGGCCTGCGCCTGTTCATGGTCTCGACCACCGGCGAGCATTATGCCTGGTACGTGTTAGACGAGGAATTGAAGCCGCGCCCCGCTGATCCGCCGTCGGAGATCGACAAGCTGGTCGCCCGCATTGCGGAGAATTGCGAGCCGGCGCTCAGCACGGTGCTGTTCATGGGCGGTGCCGGTGGCAGCTTGCGCGCCGGCGTCACGGAGAATCCCGTGCGCCTCACCATGTCGGTGAAGGACAAGTTGACCCGCGTCACCTGTGGCGGCGCACCGGCCTACGTATGGCCGGGCGGCGGCATCACGGTGATGGTGGACGTGGCGCGCATGCCCGACAGGTCCACCGGCTACGTGCCGACACCGGCGCTCGTTTTCCCCATCGAGTTCACCATGCGGCTGGAGGATTACCGCCTGATGGGCGGGCATGTGACCAACATCGTGCCGGTGGACCAGGTGCTGGCGGAGCAGCGCAAGAAGGCGGTTGCGCCGCATGCGGAGAATCCCTGGCCGATGAAACCGCCTAGAGGTGCGGAATGAGCGCACAAGCCTCGCTTCTGCCCGGCAACCGGCTGCATCTAAACCACGGGCCGATCGACCTCGTCATCTCGGCCGATAGCGATGCGCACGACGTGCGTCGCGCCTATCAGGTCGCCGCGGCGATGTTTCCGAATATCTTGCCGGAACTCGTGGCGAAGCTCGCGATCCTGCGCGCGCCCATCGATGACGTGAAGCCGATGATCATGTATCCGATCGCGCGGCGCATGGTGGACGCCGTCTGGCCCTATCGCAACGTGTTCGTCACGCCGATGGCGGCGGTTGCCGGCGCGGTGGCGGACCATGTCTTGGACATGATGGTGGAAGCGGCGCCGTTGCGGCGCGTCATCGTCAATAATGGCGGTGACATCGCGATCCACTTGGCCGATGGGCAATCCGTGCGCGCCGGCGTGATCGGCGATCTGTCGCTGCCCAGGATGGATGCGACGATCGAGATCGCGAGCACCGATCCGGTGCGCGGCATTGCCACCTCCGGCTGGCGCGGCCGTTCGCAATCGCTGGGCATTGCGGATTCGGTTACCGTCCTGGCTCAGAACACGGCGATGGCCGACGCCGCCGCGACCATGATCGCCAATGACGTGGTCGTCGACGACCCAGTGATCGGGCGACTACCGGCGCGCGAGGTACGCGACAATAGCGATCTCGGCGACCTGCCGGTCACTGTCGCGGTGGGACTGCTGTCGTCGCAGAAGGTCGCGCAGGCGCTGGAGAACGGTGCCCGGCGCGCGGCCGAGCTGCAGGCGCGCGGACTTATCGCCGCGGCTTATCTGCAGCTGCAGGACCAGGTGCGTGTGGTCGGCGCCGTGCACCAGCCGGTGCCGTCACGCGCTGCATGAAAGGAATCGGTATGGGCGAGATCAGCATCCGCAAGTCGCAACTCATCATTGACAAGATCTGGCACGATGGCGGGCCGGCCTTGAAGGAGCCGCGCCTGCGCGGCGCGATCCTGACGGTGATCAAGAACCCGTTCGCCGGCCGCTATGTCGAGGACATCCAGCCCTTCATGAAGCCGCTGGAGCAGCTCGGGATTGGCATGGCCCGCGAGCTGGCCGAGGCGTTGGGTGGGCCGAAGGCGGTGCAGAGCTACGGCAAGGCGGCGCTCGTGGGATTGGCGGGCGAGCTGGAGCATGGCGCTCTGTGGCACGCGCCGGGCGGCTATTCCATGCGCGAGGTTCTGGGCGGCACCAAGGCGATCGTCCCATCGACCAAGAAGGTCGGCGCGGCCGGTGCGCGCATCGACGTGCCGCTGCATCACATCAATGCCGCCTATGTACGCAGCCATTTTGATGCGATCGAGGTCGGCATCAACGACGCGCCGAAACCGGACGAGATCATCTACATCCTGGCGATGGGAACCGGCGCGCGCGTGCATGACCGCGCCGGCGGCCTCAAAGCCAACGAGATCAAGGGTGAAGACGGGCAGCGCTAGATGAAGCCGGAGCAGCGCACGCTTCAAGTCAGCGATCCCGCCGATTCCTATCGGCTGGAGGACCAGGTCGGCTATTGGCTGCGCCGTGCCTATCAGCGCCACATGGCGATCTTCGCCGGCGTGATGAGCGATCTCGACCTCACCTCCATGCAATTCGCGGCGCTGGTCAAATTGCACGAGTTGAAGGCGGTCTCGCAGACCGAATTGGGGCGCCTGACCGGCATGGATCGTGCCACCATCTCCGGCGTGGTCGCGCGGCTGAAAAAGCGCGATCTTGTGCTCTATAAGCCCGACCCGCTGGACAAACGCTCGCGCATCATCGCGCTGACGCCAGGTGGGGAGAGCTTGCTGGCCGAGGCGATGCAGCGCATCGGGCGCGTGACGGACCAGACTCTTGAGCCGATCGAAAGCGCTCAGCGCGAAAGCCTACGGGCAATCCTGCAAAAGATGGGATGAGGCTGATCATGAAAAGCGACATCAGGAAGATCGTTGTCACGGTCGAAGAAACCCATCGCGAGAGCGGCAAGACCGTCAACCCAGTCACGCGCAAAGCAGCTGCCATCGCCGTCATTGCCAATCCATTCGCCGGCAAGTTTGTCGGCGATCTGACGCCGCTCATGGATATCGGCGAGGAATTGGGCGGCTATCTCACCAAGAAGGCGGTCGAGGCGCTCGGCATCGAAGGCGGCAAGGCGGAAAGCTACGGCAAGGCCGCAATCGTGGGTGAGGGTGGGGAACTCGAGCATGCCGCGGCTATCCTGCATCCGAAGCTCGGCAAGCCGGTGCGCGAGGTGCTGAGCAAGGGCGCGGCGCTTATCCCCTCCGCCAAGAAGATGGGCGGCATCGGCACGCCGGTCGACGTGCCGTTGGGTCACAAGGACGCCGCCTTCGTGCGCAGCCATTTCGACGGCATGGAGGTGCGCATCGCCGATGCACCGCGCGCCAACGAGATCCTGGTCGCGATCGTGGTGACGGATTCCGGCCGGCCGTTCCCGCGCGTCGGCGGCTTGCAGAAGCACGAGATCAAGGGCGAAGACGGACTGCGCTAAGGGAGGCGATCATGGCGGAACCGACGGCAGCCGGCGGATCGGCAGGGAAGATGGTGATCCGTAATGTCGGATTGATGCTGTCCGGCGATCTGAAACGCCCGATCCTCGATGCCGACGCGATCATCGCGGACAAGGGCCGCATCGTCGCGGTGGGTAAGGAGCACGATCTCGACACCTCCGGCGCGCAAGTCACGATCGACGCCAAGGGCTGCGCTTTGTCGCCCGGCCTGATCGACAGCCACGTGCATCCGGTGTTCGGCGATTGGACACCGCGGCAGAGCCAGCTTGGCTGGATCGACTCGTTCCTGAACGGCGGCGTCACCACCATGATCTCGGCCGGCGAAGTGCATCTGCCCGGCCGGCCCAAAGACATCGTGGGCCTGAAAGCGCTCGCGATCACCGCGCAGCGCAGCTTCGATGCGTTCCGCCCCGGCGGCGTGAAGGTGCATGCCGGTGCGCCGGTGATCGAGAAGGGCATGGAGGAGCACGACTTTGCCGAAATGGCAAAGGCCGGTGTCAAGTTGCTGGGCGAAGTGGGCCTCGGCTCGGTGAAGGCGGGCGACGAAGCCAAGCGCATGGTCGCCTGGGCGCGCAAGCACGGCATCCAGTCGACTATCCATACCGGTGGCCCGTCTGTTCCGGGTTCTGGCTACATCGACAAGGACGTAGTGCTGGAGGCCGACGCAGACGTGATCGGCCACATCAACGGCGGCCACACGGCCCTCGACCTCAAACAGATCGAGTGCCTGTGCGAGCAATGCAGCCGTGCCATCGAGATCGTGCACAACGGCAACGAGATGGCCGGCCTGCACGCCGTGAAGATCGCAAAGCAGCTGGGCCAGCTCGACCGTGTCATCCTCGGCACGGATTCACCCGCGGGTTCCGGCGTTCAGCCGCTCGGCATCCTGCGCGTGATCGCCATGCTGTCGAGCTTTGGCGACCTGCCCGCCGAACAGGTGTTCTGCTTTGCCACCGGCAACACGGCGCGCATCCGCAATCTCGATTGTGGGCTGCTGGAGCCGGGCCGCACTGCGGATTTCGTGTTCATGGACAAGGCGCAGCACAGCTCCGGCCGGGATCTGCTGGATTCCGTGCGCAAGGGCGATCTGCCCGGAATCGGCATGGTGGTGATCGACGGAGTGGTGCGCTGCCAGCGCTCGCGCAACACGCCGCCCGCCGACCGCGTGCCTGCGATCGTGCACTGACGCGTCAGAAATACCCCTCTAGACCACCCGCTCTCCAGTGTCGGCTTTCCGCGCTTGTTTGCGGCGCACCATCATATTGAGCGCTTCGACGCCAGCCGAGAAGGCGATGGCGAAATAGATGTAGCCCTTCGGGATATGGAAGTGCAGCGCTTCGGCGATCAGTGCCGTGCCGATCAACAGCAGGAAGGAGAGGCACAGCATCTTGACCGTCGGGTGATTGTGCACGAAGCGGCCGACCGGCGCCGCGGCCACCAGCATCACGATCATAGCGGCCACGACGGCCGCCACCATGATGGCGATGTGATCGGCCATGCCGACGGCGGTGATGACCGAGTCCAGTGAGAACACGATGTCGAGCAGCGCGATCTGGATGATGGCGGCAAGGAACGACAGATGGGGCCGCGCGGCCCCCCCGTGCTCGCCGCTTTCGACCGAGTGATGGATCTCCATGGTCGCTTTGACCAGCAGGAAGATGCCACCGCCGCCCAGGATGATGTCGCGCCAGGAAAGCTCATAGCCCCACAGATCGGCGATCGGTCTGACCAGGCCGGCGACCCAGGCGATCGAGAACAAGAGCGCCAGCCGGGTCAGCAGCGCGAACACCAGCCCCCAGCGTCGTGCGGAATCCTGCAGCTCCGGCCTGCAGCGCGAGGCGACGATCTGCACGAACATCAGGTTGTCGATGCCGAGCACGATCTCGAGCGCGGCCAGCGTAAGGAACGCGGCCAAGGCCTCGCCCGTCAAAAGCTCTGCCATCATTTCCGTGTGTCTCCATCCCTTAAATATCAAGGCAGCCGCGCCAGCCCTTGGGAGCCGGCGCGGCCGAGGTCCTGTCATATAGGGGGCGAGTGCCGGCTTTGCCAGCAGCCCAAGGGTCGAAACCGGTCCTCCGTCGCACGATTCCGGCGGATTTTTCGCCTGAGACCGACTGTCCACGACCCGTTAGCGTCGTTTCCGAAGGCCGGTTTGCACCAGGGTCGGGCTTGTCCTAGGGTCGCTGACAGCGCGGTTCAGAGGGGCGTCTGGCAGGCCATGAAAGTCAAGGACATCCAGGTTTTCATCGTGGGCAATCCGCCGCCCGGCTTCGGCGGACGCTATTTCGTGTTCGTGAAGCTGACGACGGATGACGGCATCACCGGCATCGGCGAGATCTATTGTGCGACGTTCGGGCCGCAAGTGATCAAGGCGATGACCGAAGACGTGTTTGGCCGTTACGTCGCGGGCATGGACCCGTTCCACATCGAAAGCTTGTGGCGCCAGGTCTATAGCAGCGGCTACACGCAGCGCCCCGATCCATCCCTGATCGGCGTGCTGTCTGGCATCGAGATCGCGCTGTGGGACATCCTGGGCAAGGCGACGGATAAGCCTGTCTACGAGTTGCTGGGTGGCCGCGTGCATGAACGCCTGCGCAGCTATACCTATATCTATCCGCAGGGCGATGAGGATGAGAGCCTCTATCACAATGCGGAGCTGTCGGCGAAGCGCGCGGCGGAGTACGTGAAGCAGGGTTTCACCGCGGTGAAGTTCGATCCGGTCACGCCCTACACCGCGTTCGATCCGCGCCAGCCGTCGCTGGAAGCGCTGGACCGCGCGGAGAAGTTCTGCCGGCTGCTGCGCGAAACCGTGGGCAGCAAGGCCGATCTGCTGTTTGGCACCCACGGACAGTTCACCGCGTCCGGCGCCATCCGCCTTGCCAAGCGCATCGAGCCCTACGATCCGCTTTGGTTCGAGGAGCCGACCCCGCCGGAAATGCCCGAGGAGATGGCGCTGGTCGCGCGCGGCACCTCCATCCCGGTCGCGACCGGCGAGCGGCTCTGCACCAAGTATGAGTTCTCCCGCGTGCTCGAGTTGCGCGCGGCCTCCATCCTGCAGATGGCGCTGGGCCGGGTCGGCGGTATCTGGGAAGCCAAGAAGATCGCCGCCATGGCCGAGACGCACTACGCGCAGATCGCGCCGCATCTCTATTGCGGCCCGGTGGAAGGTGCCGCGAACATCCAGTTCGCGGCCTCGCTGCCGAATTTTCTGATCCTCGAGAGCATCCAGACCTGGGGCGGCTTCCATGCGCAGCTATTGAAGAAGCCGATCCGGTGGGAAGAGGGCTACATTATTCCGTCGAGCGAGCCTGGTCTTGGCATCGAGCTCAATGAAGACGTCGCACTCGCGCACCCCTACACGGGCGACCGGCTGCATCTCGAGATGACCAATCATCCGGTGTCGTGAGCATGCGGTACGGCTTCATCGGTCTGGGTCACCTCGGCGGGCATCTCGCGGCGAGCTTGCTGCGGCATGGTTTTGCGCTGACGGTGCACGACCGCAGCCGCACTGCTGCCGACGCGCTCGTCGGGAAAGGCGCTATCTATGCGCCGAATCCAAGAGCGCTCGCTGAACAATGCGACGCCGTCATTACCTGCCTGCCGTCACCGGCGGCGAGCGAAGCCGTGCTTGCCGGTGTGGACGGAATTCTGGCTGGGCTCAAGAGAGGCAGCACCTGGATCGAAATGAGCACATTGGGTCGCGATGAGATCCTGCGCCTCGCGAACCTCGCTGAGGCGCGCGGTGTTGCCGTGCTCGAATGTCCGGTTACCGGCGGCGTGCATCGCGCGGCAGCAGGTGATATCACCATCCTGATCGGCGGCGACGAGGAGCTGTTCACCCTGCACAAGCCGGCGCTCGAAGCGATGGGCGGCGCGATCTTCCACATGGGTCCACTGGGATCGGCGGCGGTGATCAAGGTGATCACGAACATGCTCGCCTTCATCCATCTGGTGGCGGCCGGGGAGGCGCTGATGCTGGCGAAGAAAGGTGGGCTCGACCTCGCTCAGGCGTTCCATGCGATCCGGGCCAGTTCCGGCAACAGCTTCGTGCATGAGACGGAAAGCCAGCTGATCCTGAACGGCAGCTACGATGTCGGCTTCACCATGGACCTTGCCTGCAAGGACCTTGGCTTCGCGATGGGCATGAGCGATGAGTTCGGCGTCCCGCTGGAGCTGGCGCGCCGCACGGCGGAGATCTTCCAGCAGGGCCGCGCCGCCTATGGCGGTGACGCACAATCGACACAGATCGTGAAGCTGTTGGAGGATGCGCTCGGAACCGATTTGCGTGCGCCGGGGTTTCCGGCCAGACTAACCGGCTAGGTCATTCCGCATCTGCAAGGGATGGGGCGCAATGCACGGAATCCGTCTTGCTCTGGCGCTGGCCTGTTGTCTGTGGAGTGCTGACTGTCTGGCGCAAAGCGCGGACGTGCCGCGGGTCGATGTCGCCCTCGTGCTGACGGTCGACGCCTCCGGCAGCATCGATACCGAGGAGTTCCAGCTGCAGAAGGAGGGCATCGCCAGCGCGGTGGCCGCTCCCGAAGTGCTGTCGACCATCAAGTCCGGCCGCAACGGCCGGATCGCCATCGCCTATGTCGAATGGGGCTCACCCGGCGGCGCGCAGCTGGTGGTCGACTGGATGGTGGTCAACGACGAGGCAAGTGCCTCGGATTTCGGCAATGCCGTTCTCGAAGCGCCGCGCTCGATCCAGAGCTACAACGCGATCGGCGATGCGATCGACCTCTCGGTCAAGCTGTTCGAGACCTGCCCGTGCCGGCCGACGCGCCGGGTGATCGATGTCTCCGGAGACAATCCGGACAACCGCAGTCATCTTCCTGCGCCCTTGGCGCGCGATGCGGCAGTTGCGCAGGGTGTGACCATCAACGCGCTCGCCATCCTGCAGGATGGCAGGCTGGGCCCCGAGGGGCGCCCCTGGCTGGTCGAGGCCTACGAGCGAACCATTATCGGCGGGTTCGGCGCGTTTGCGATCGCCGCCAGCAGTCGCGCGGACTTCGCCCGTGCCCTGCGCGAGAAGATGGTGATGGAGATTTCGGGCATATGTCCGGCGCGGGAAAGCGATCTGGCACAACGGGTCCGCTGAACCATTTGGGTCAGCCGTATCTTCTTGACGCGCCCGGCATTGACAGTCGTGGAACCGGCCCGGCACAGTAGTGCCGAGGCTTTGCGTTAAAACGACAAAAACAAAACCCAGAGACTATATTCTTGCGGGGGACATGATGGCCTCGGCCGCGGCCGTAGAAGCAAAGAACGTCACCAAAGTGTTTGGCGTGGGCCAAGAGGGTGTACGGGCGCTGGATGGCGTTTCCGTCACGATCCGCGAGAACGAATTCTTCACACTGCTCGGCCCCTCTGGCTGCGGCAAGACGACCTTACTCCGTCTTATCGCCGGCTTCGATTTTCCGACCGAAGGCGAGATACTGCTCTACGGGGAGGACATCGCGCCGCTGCCGCCCTTCAGGCGACCGGTCAACACGGTGTTCCAGAACTACTCGCTGTTCCCCCACATGACCGTCGGCCAGAACATCGGCTTCGGGCTGGAGATGCTCCGCAAACCCAGGGCCCAGGTCGACGCGCGCGTCACCGAGATGCTGCGCCTGGTGCGGATGGAGGAGCTGCGCAACCGCAAGACCGGCCAGATCTCCGGCGGCCAGCAGCAGCGTGTGGCGCTGGCCCGCGCCCTGGCGCCGCAGCCGAAGGTCCTGCTGCTCGACGAGCCCCTGTCCGCACTCGACTACAAGCTGCGCAAGGACATGCAGATCGAGCTGAAGCGCCTGCAGAACGAGACCGGCATCACCTTCATCTTCGTGACACATGATCAGGAAGAGGCCCTGACCATGTCGGACCGCATCGCGGTCATGTCGAAGGGGCACATCCTGCAGGTCGGCTCGCCGCGCGACATCTACGATCACCCGGCCGAGCGTTTCGTCGCCAATTTCATCGGCGAGACCAACTTCCTGCAGGGCGAACTGGCCGGAACCTCCGGTGGCAGCGCCAATGTGCGCCTCAGCTGCGGCGGCGCCGCGATCACGGCAACGTTACCGGAGGGCTTCACGCCCAAGGAGGAGGTGACCGTGGTGGTGCGGCCCGAGCATGCGCAGATCGTCGGCAACGGCGCCCGGGCGACGCTCAGGGGCACGTTGGAGAACGTGGTCTATTTCGGGACCGACACGCACTTCCATGTCCGGCTCCAGGACGGCAACGAATTCATCGTCCGCCAGCAGAACAGCCGGGCGAACCCACATACCTTCGTACAGGGTGACCAGGCGGGTATCGTGATCGGCGATAACTCCGCCCAGGTCCTGAGGGATTGACCATGCCGACCGCGTACGAAGTCGCCGATACCATTGAAGGCCGTGAGGGCCGGCATCGGCTGACCGCACGCGAAGTCGCAGAGGCCGCCGAGCGCCGGGACATCCGGAACCGCTGGTACCTCATGACACCGTCCCTGGTGATCCTGATCGTGGCAGCGATCGGTCCGCTCTTCATCATGGCGGTCTATTCCTTCCTGGCGAAGGGCAGCTACGGCGGCGTGATCTGGGATTTCTCCACCGACGCTTGGGTCAGCGTGTTCCTGGAGCGTGACATCTTCGATGATGCGCTGAGCTTTGCTGACGCGCACATGATCGTCTTCTGGCGCAGCGTGCGGCTCGCCGGGATCACGACCATCCTCACCCTGATCTTCGGGTTCCCGATCGCGTACTTCATCACCACGCGGCCGGAGCGCCAGCGCGACATCTGGCTGTTCCTGGTGACGATCCCGTTCTGGACGAACCTCTTGATCCGCACCTTCGCGATCCAGGAGCTCATCCGGCGCGACGGCGTGATCAACAACATCCTGACGTGGGCAGGCATCATCGACCAGCCGATCCAGATGCTGAACACCGACTTTGCCATCGCCTTGGGCATGGTCTATGTGTACCTGCCGCTGATGGTGCTGCCGGTCTATGCCAGCATGGAGAAGCTGGACTTCCGCATGGTGGAGGCCGGCTACGACCTCTATGCCGGCCGGCTTGCCGTGCTGCGGCGGATCATCATCCCGCTGGTGAAGCCCGGCCTCATCGCCGGCTCGATTCTCGTCTTCATCCCCTCGATCGGCGCCTTCGTGACGCCGGCGCTGCTCGGCGGCGGCAAGAAGATGATGGTCAGCAACCTCATCTCCCTGCAGTTCGGGCAAGGGCGAAACTGGCCGTTGGGTGCTGCCCTTTCCATCACTCTGATGGCGATCGTGATGGCGGCCCTGCTAATCTATGTCCGCAACGCCTCGCGCGCCTCGTCCCGGACTCACTAGGAAGATCATGACGACCAGGAGCAAGCCCTTCGTCATCAACCGCATGCCGGGCTTCGGCACCATGGCGATCGCCATGTTCTTCATGCTCTATGCGCCGATCTTCCTGCTCGTGGTGTTCTCATTCAATGAGCGCGAGTCGCTCGCCGTGTGGGGCGGCTTCTCGTTCCGGTGGTACGAGGCCGCTTGGAACAATCGCGCCATCAAGGATGCGGCGTTCCGTTCCTTGTGGCTCGCCGCATCCGCTGCCACCATCGCGACGATGGTGGCGACGCTGGCGGCGATCGCGACCACGCGTACTGGGCCTTTCCGCGGGCTGACCACCGTCTATGCCATGATCAACATGCCGCTGATGGTGCCGGAGATCGTGACGGCCGTCGCGCTGCTGATCTTCTTCGCCTGGATCAAGGTGTCGACCGGCTATACCGGCGGCGCTTATCTGGTGGCCGCGCACGCCGCCTTCTGCATCCCGTTCGCCTATCTGCCGATCCGGGCCAGGCTGGAATCCATGGACGCGACCCTGGAGGTGGCGGCGGCCGATCTCTATGCCTCGCCGTTCCAGGCCTTCCGCCGCGTCACGCTGCCGCTGCTGTGGCCCGGCATCATGGCGGGCTACATGCTCGCCTTCGTGATCTCGCTGGATGACGTAGTCATCACCGAACACATCAAATCGGCCGGAATGGAGACATTGCCCACCTTCATGCTGGGGCAACTCCGCCGCTCCATGTCGCCGGAAGTCAACGCGGTGTCCGCGATCTTCTTCGGATTGTCGGTTCTGCTGGTCACATTCTTCTTCTTCCTCAATCGGAAGAAGTGATTTGAGGGTTTAACAAGGGAGAGAGGTCATGAAGTTGAGACTGTTGAGCGCCGCAGCCGGCCTTGGCCTGGCCGCGTCGGCAAGCGCCGCCCTCGCGGCGGGAGAGTTACAGATCTTCAATTGGGGCGACTACACGAGCCCCGATCTGATCAAGAAATTCGAAGAGAAGTACAACGTCAAGGTCACCGTCACCGACTACGATTCGAACGACACGGCGTTGGCGAAGGTTCGCGCTGGCGGCCACGGCTTCGACATCGTGGTTCCGACCCACATCGTCCTGCCGATCTGGATCGAGGAGGGGCTGCTGCTCGAGACGCGACCGGATCAGATGGAGAACTTCAAGAACGTCGATCCGAAGTGGGTCGACGTGCCGTTCGACCCGGGTCGTCACTACACCGTGCCTTGGCAGTGGGGCTCCACCGGCATCCTGCTGAACACAAAATATTCGAAGGCCGATCCGAACACTTCCGCGATCTTCCTGGATCCGCCGGATGAGCTGAAGGGCAAGATCAACGTCGTTCCGGAAATGTCCGACGTCATGTCCCTGGCGATCAACTATGCCGGCGGCGACTATTGCACCGGCGACAAGGAGATTCTGAAGAAGACCCGCGACATCCTGATGGAGGCCAAGCAGCACTGGATGTCGATGGATTACGGCAACCAGGAGAAGTACGAGAAGGACGACATCATCGTCGGCGTCAACTGGAACGGCTCCACGCTGCGCGCGCGCCTGAAGAACCCGACCATCGTCTACGGCTATCCGAAGGAGGGCTATCCCCTGTGGATGGACAACGTGGCGGTGCTGAAGGACGCCAAGAACGTGGAGAATGCCAAGCTGTTCCAGAACTTCATCATGGATCCGGAGAATGCGGCCATGATCTCCGCCTTCGCCCGCTACGCGAACGGCATCAAGGGGTCGGAGGCCTTCATGCCCGAAGACATGAAGAACGCGCCGGAAATCGACATCCCGGCGGAGTTCGAGAATGCGGGGAGCTTCTCCCAGGTCTGCCCGCCAGAGGTCAACGACCTCTACACCAGGATCTGGACCGAGCTGCAGAAGTAGCTCTTATCTCGAAGCCCCGGCGGGTCCTCTGCCGGGGCTTTTCTTGTGCCTTCCTCATCTCCCTGGAGACACTCCGTCATGAGCGATCTCGATCTCTGCTATCTGCCCGCGACCGAAGCGCTGGCGCGGTTCCGGTCGCGCAAGCTATCGCCGGTCGAGCTGATGCGGGCCGTGATCGCTCGTGCCGAAAAGGTGAACAAGAAGGTGAACGCCTTCACCTTCACCCACTTCGACGAGGCGCTGGAAGCCGCGCGCAAGGCGGAGGCCAAGTATGCCAAGAACGGCGCGCGTCTCGGCGCGCTCGAAGGCCTGCCGGTGGCCATCAAGGACGAGAGCTGGATCAAGGGCAAGCCGACCTCCTACGGCTCGCTCATCTACAAGGACTTCGTGCCTGACGTCACCTCGCCCAACAACGAGCGCATTTTGAAGGCCGGCGGCATCGTGCATGCGCGCACCGCGACCCCGGAATTCTCCTGCTCGTCGGTCACCCAAACGCGGCTCTGGGGCATGACGCGCAATCCCTGGAACCCGAAATTCACCCCGGGCGGCTCGTCCGGCGGCTCGGCGGCGAGCCTCGCCTCGGGCACGTCGGCGATCGCGACCGGCTCCGATATCGGCGGCTCGATCCGCATTCCCGCGTCGTGCGCGGGCGTCGTCGGCTACAAGCCGCCATACGGCCGCAACCCCGATGATCCACCGTTCAATCTCGATCCCTACTGCCATACCGGGCCGCTGGCACGGACGGTCGCCGATACGATCCTGCTGCAGAACGTGATGTGCGGGCCGAGCCCGATGGACATCGCGAGCCTCCGGCCCAAGCTGCGCCTGCCGATGCAGTACAAGCCGATCAAGGGCTGGCGGATCGCCTACTCCATGGATCTCGGCTTCTACAACGTGGACAAGGATGTCGTCGCGAATACGAAGGCGGCGCTCGATGTCTTCCGTTCGCTCGGCGCGACGGTGGAAGAGGTCGACCTCGGCTGGACCATCGACGCGCTGAAGGCGGGCGTCGATCACCTCAATCATCTGTTCGGTGGACTGATGGCGGGCTATGCGAAGAAGCATCGCAAGCTGATGACGCCCTATGCTGTCGACTTCGCCAGGCAGGGTGCGAAATCCAAGGCCGCCGATTTCCTGCGCGCGATGGAAGTCGCGACGAAGATGTATGCAACACTGGGTCCGATCCTCGAGAAATACAATGTGCTGGTCTGCCCGACCACCGCCTTGCCCGCCGTGCGGGCGGATTTCGACCCGACGCTGCATGACGTGAAGATCAACGGCAAGAAAGTGGAGGTCTGGCCGGTCATTGCCTGGTGCATGACGACGCCGTTCAACACCATGAGCCGCTGCCCGGTCCTGTCGGTGCCGTCGGGCCGCGCCGCGAACGGCGTGCCGACCGGCATCCAGATCGTCGGCCGCACCTATTGCGACGCCGACGTGTTCCAGGCCGGCATGGCCTACGAGACGGCGGCCGGCGGGTGGTATGGCAGCGCCAAGACACGACCCGATCTTTGAGTTGTCATTGGCAGAATTGCCGCAAGGCATAGTTGCCGTTAACTGCATTTAAGTGGTAGGTTGCCGACAATCGCGGGGCACTTATTCCGCGAAGTGGCCGGACCGTCAGTGGATCTTGCCATATTTGTTGCAACTTCTACTGAGGGCCAAGGATGCCGACGCCGAATACAAGTAGCGCCGTCTCCAATATTCCGTTTACTGGTAATCGTTCTCTGGATTCGTTGTTGGGGTTCTATAAGTGGGGCGGCGGAGTTGGATCGAGCGTTACGCTGACCTACAGTTTTCCGACGAATCCGGCGCTGTTCTCGACCGATCCCAATGTCGGGTACGGGAACCAGCAGTGGGAATTGTCACAATTCAGCCCGATGACGGAGGCACAGAAGGCGGCAACGCGCGCAGCGCTTGCGACCTGGGCGGAAGTCGCCAACATTACCTTCTCCGAGGTGGCCCTTGAGTCAGCCTCTGAAGTTGGTGATCTGCGCTTCGCGAATAGCGGTTTTGTCGGAGACCAAGGTTCCGCTGCATGGGCCTACTACCCTTGGCCGGCCGCACCTCTCGCGGGTGATGTCTGGGTCGATACCTACTACCCGCCAAACTTCCAGCTCAATCCTGGCCAGTATGGATTCTCAACGCTGGTGCACGAGATCGGTCATGCTCTAGGGCTCAACCACCCATTCTACGACCCCTTTGATCCCCAGAAACCGGTATTGCCGGCGGCGCAGAACAACCAGCGCTACACGATCATGGCATACAGCCTGTACAGCGGCGCCACGATCGAAGCGTACGGCCCGATGTTGTACGACATCTTGGCGATCCAGTACCTCTACGGCGCCAATATGACGACCCGCGCCGACGATACCGTCTACACCTTCCAGACGAACAAAGAATACCTGGAGTGCATCTGGGATGCCGGTGGGCATGACACCATCGACCTCTCCAACCAGACCCGCAACCAGGTTATCGACCTGAACGCCGGCACTTTCAGCTCTATTGGCGTCAAGCGAAACGGCCAGACGGCGGTCGGCAATGTAGCGATCGCCTTCAACGTCACGATCGAGGACGCAATTGGCGGCAAGGGGCATGATAAAATCACGGGCAACAGCGTCGCCAACCTGCTGGAAGGCGGCGCCGGCAATGACATGCTCTTCGGCGGAGCCGGCGACGACACACTGAATGGCGGCACCGGTGCGGACTCGACGTCCGGCGGAAAAGGCAACGACGTTCATTATGTCGACAATACCCTGGACAGGGTGATCGAGGCCGCAGGCGAAGGCATCGATACGGTCATCTCCACCATCAGCTACACCCTGGGCGCGAATGTGGAGAATCTGACACTGGCTGGCACGGGCAAGATCAACGGCACCGGGAATGCCCTCGCCAACACGATCATCGGTAACTCGAGCGACAACATGCTGAACGGCGGGCTCGGGGCCGACGTGCTCAAGGGCGGTGCCGGCAATGACACCTACATCCTCGACAATTCCAACGACATTGTCGATGAGGAGGGTAACACCGACGGCAATGACAGCGTGAGGTCGAGTGCCTTGATCCTCGCTGCCTTCGCGGGGGTCGAGAACTATACATACGCCGGTGCCAAGGCTTGGAACTTCACAGCCAACGAACTGGACAACAACGTTGCCGGCAGCAGCGCCAACGACACGGTGAGCGGCGGCGATGGCAACGATACGCTGCTCGGCAATGGCGGCAATGATCTGCTGATCGGCAATGACGGTAACGACTTGCTTGATGGCGGGATCGGCAACGACAAGATGAGTGGCGGCGCCGGAAACGACGCTTACATCGTCAACGCCGCGGGCGATGTGATCGATGAGGAGGGCAGCGGCGACAGCGACGATATCGTCCGCTCCACCATCACGGTGAACTTGGCGGTGCTGGGGGGCGGCGCGATCGAGCATGCGATCCTGCTTGGCACCGGTGCCATCAATGTGACCGGCAACGCTTCGAACAACGCTCTCACGGGAAACAACGGGGCTAACAAGCTGGATGGCGGCGCGGGCGCCGATACCATGATCGGCGGGCGGGGCGCGGATACCTATGTGGTGGACAACATCGGCGATGTTGTTTTCGAAGAGCTGGGCGGCACGGCCGGCGGCATCGATCTGGTCCTGAGTTCCATCGATTACACGCTGGGCGCGAATCTCGAGAAGCTAACCTTGATCGGCAGCGCCAACATCAACGGCTTGGGCAACAACCTGAACAACCTCATCACCGGCAATGACGGCAACAACCGGCTGGACGGCGGGGCCGGCAACGACACGATGATCGGCGGTAGAGGGAATGACACATACGTCGTCAACTCGATCGGCGACGTGGTGCAGGAGACCGTGCTGAACAACGCCGGCGGTGGAACCGACACGGTCGAAAGCTCCATCACCTTCACCCTGGCAACTCGGACCAATATCGAGAACCTGACTCTTACCGGTTCCGCCAACATCAACGGCACCGGCAACGCGCTGGCCAATCTGATCCTCGGCAACGCCGGCAACAACGTGCTGGATGGCGGCGGCGGCGTGGACATGCTCAGGGGCGGCGCTGGCAATGACATCTATCTGATCGACCACCTCGGCGATCTCGTCGACGAGGAGGGCAACACGGACAGCGCCGATGAGGTCAGAACGCGGGCTTCGATCGCCGCCGGCTTCACGGGTGTCGAGAACTACACCTATATCGGCACCAAAGTCTGGAGCTTCACGGCCAACGAGTTGGACAACAAGGTAAGCGGCGGCGCTTATAACGATACTCTGAATGGCGCCGACGGCAACGACACGCTGCTCGGCAACGGCGGGAATGACCTGCTGATCGGTGGCAATGGCAACGATCGGCTCGATGGGGGTGTCGGCAATGACCAGATGAGGGGTGGCGCGGGCAACGACACCTACATCGTCAATGCTCCGGGCGACACCATTGATGAAGAGGGTAACAACGACAGCAACGACGTCGTCCATTCCACTGTAACCGTCAATCTGGCGGTGCTGGGCGGCGGCGCGATCGAACATGCGATCCTGCTCGGAACCGGCGCTATTAATGCGACGGGCAATGCGTCCGATAACGTTTTGACCGGCAACAGTGGCGCCAACAAGCTGGACGGTGGCGCGGGCGCCGATACCATGATCGGAGGCAATGGCGCTGACACCTACGTCGTCGACAACATCGACGACATGGTCGAAGAGACGACGGGCGGAGCAGCCGGCGGAATCGACTTGGTGCTCAGCTCCATCGGCTACACGCTGGGTGCCAATGTCGAGAAACTGACTCTGACCGGGACGGCCAACATCAACGGTACCGGCAACAATCTCAACAACACCTTGATTGGAAACGACGGTAACAACGTCCTCGATGGCGGGGCCGGCAACGACACGATGACTGGTGGGAAGGGGAATGACACCTACATCGTCAACTCAGTCGGGGACGTGGTGAACGAGACCGTGCTGAACAGCGCTGGCGGCGGCGTGGATACGGTCATCAGTTCCGTCACCTTCAGCCTGGCGACGCGCACCAACATCGAGCATCTGACCTTGAGCGGCGGGGGGAACATCAACGGCACCGGTAATGCGCTCAACAACGCGGTCACCGGAAACGGTGGCGCCAACATCCTGGACGGCGGTGCCGGCAATGACACGCTGGTGGGCGGCGGCGGCAACGACACCCTCATCGGCGCTACCGGCAATGATACCCTGCATGGCGGCGCCGGAATCGACAGGCTGACCGGCGGGGCCGGGCGCGACACCTTCGACTTCGACGCGCTAAGCGAAGCCGGCGACACGATCACCGATTTCACTAAAGGCGCCGGAGGTGACGTGCTCGACATCTCGGACCTGCTCGACAGCGTCGCCTATGCCGGCAACGACGTGTTTGGCGACGGCTATCTGAGCTTCAGTTACAACGGTACGACGACGAACGTCATGTTCGATGCCGATGGCGGCGGAGACAATGCCGTCCTCCTCGCATCCTTGCTGAACGTCAACCTGACGAGCAGCAATCTGGAGAACTTCACCTTCAACTACACCGTCTAAGCCACCATCAACTCGACATCCGCCGCCTCCAGGGCTTCCGCCAGCTCTGCGGGTGGCGGGCCATCGGCGACGATGAGGTCGATGTCCGCCAGGGGGCAGGCGGCGATCAGGCCCTTGGCGGTGAACTTGCTCTCGTCGGCGGCTAGGATCACGCGCTCGGCGCGGTCGACGAGCATGCGGCACACCTCCACCTCGCACATATGGTGGTCCATCACGCCGAACTCGCGGCTGATGGCGGCGGCGGAGATGATCGCTGTCTCCACGCTGAATTGCGCGAGATAAGAGAGACAAGCGGGACCGTAGGCAGCACAATCGTCGGCGCGCACTTCGCCACCCGCGAGATAGACCCGGTTGCCTTCGCCCGACGCCAGCATCTGCGCGACGGGGGCGGAGATCGTGACCATGGTGAGGTTGCGGTGGCCGCGCAGCGCCTCGGCGACGTAGAGCGTGGTGCTGCCGCTGTCGATCAGCAGGGATTCGCCGTCCTTGATCTCGCGCGCGATCGCCTGGGCGATGCGCTTCTTGGCGCCCATGTTGGCCGCCATGCGCCGCTGCAGCGGCTCGTCATCGCGGCTCTCCGGCCACAGCACGTTGCCATGCTGCTTGACCAGGATGCCTTTGGCGGCGAGGGTACGGACATCGCGCCGGATGGTCTCGGTCGAGACCTGCAGCGCGTCGGCGAGCGCGCTGACGCTCATCACGCGATCCCGGCGCAAGCGCTCTACCAGATCCTCCTGACGAGGATTGAGGCGGAGCGATGTCCAGCCTTCTTCCGATGCCATGTAGGTGCCCTCTAGCTGAATGCCCTCTAGCTGATATCCGCACCCGGCGCGATGCCGAGCCGCCGGCGGAAGCGATCGGCGCCGGCGCGCAGCAGGCGGTCGGCCACGATCCCCAGGAACGCCACGCACAGCCCCGCGATGATGCCGCGCCCCATGTCGACCTTGGTCAAGGCGATATAGACCTCCTGCCCCAGATCGCGCGTGCCGACCAAGGCGGTGATCACCAGCATGGCGAGCGCGAACAGGATGGTCTGGTTGATGCCGAGCATGATTTCCGGTAGCGCCAGCGGCAGTTGCACACGCCACAGGATCTGCCGCCGCGTGCAGCCGGTCGCGACTGCCGCCTCGATCAGATGCGGCGGCACCTGCCGGATGCCGTGAATCGTGTAGCGGATCGCCGGCGTGACCGCGAAGGCGACGATAGCGATTAGCGCGGTGACGTCACCCACGCGGAACAGCATCACCACTGGAATGAGATAGACGAACGATGGCAGGGTCTGCAGGGTGTCGACGACGACGCGTTGCACCCGGTCGAACCAGTCGCTGCGGGTCGCGACCACGCCCAGCGGAATGCCGATGGCGGCCGAGATCGCGGCCGAGATCGCGCAGAGATAGACCGTCGTCATCGCCTTTTCCCACATGCCGACCGCGGCGATGAAGGCGATCAAGGCGCCGCACAAGAGCGCGAGGTTGCGGTCCCGCAGCCGCCAGCCGGCAAAAGCCACGATCAGCACAGCCCCCGCCCACGGCAGGGCAAGCAGGGTCTGCTTGAGCGGGTTCAGCACGTGCAGGAGCAGTATCGTGCGGATGGCGTCGAAATAGTCGAAGAAGTTGATGTTGATCCATTTGACCAGCGCGTCCCACATCGGCGCCGTGGTCACGGTCATCGCATCGGGAACTGCAGCGAACAGCGGAACGACGCGGCCGAGCAGGGTCGTCACGATGAGCACCGCGATGCCGGCCAGGAAATAGGGGTGCCGGCGATGGAACGGCGTGCCCGGGCGATAGTGATCGACCTTCGATTCGGCCGCGGCGTGGCTCAGCCGGTCCAGCGCGATGGCGAGGGCGGTGATGGCAAGGCCCGCTTCCAGCCCGGCGCCGATCTTCTGGCCCCGCAGCGCGAACAGCACATCGTAGCCAAGGCCATCCGCCCCAACCATGGAAGCGATGATCACCATGTTGAGGGTCAGCATGATGACCTGGTTGACGCCGATCATCAGTGTCGGCTGGGCGCTGGGCAGCAGGATGCGCCACAGCATCTGTCGCCGCGTGCAACCCGTCATCCGGCCCAGTTCCTGGATATCCGTCGGCACGCGATGCAGGGCCAGGGTCGTCGCGCGCACCATCGGCGGCATCGCAAAGGCGACCGTGGCGATCAGCGGCGTGACCGGCGTGAAGCCGAACAGGAACAGCGTCGGGATGATGTAGGCGAAGGCCGGGACCGTCTGCATCAGATCCAGCAGAGGCCGCACGAAATAGATATCGAACCGCGGATGGCGGTAGGCGGCCACACCGATGACGAGCCCCAGCAGCACGCCGACCGGAACACACACCACAACCAGCGCCAGCGTAAGCATGGCCCGGTCCCATTGCCCGAACAGTGCCAGATAGAAGAAGCAGAAGAACGCGACCAGGGCGGTTCGCCTGCCGCCGAACGCGTGCCCCATCAGCGTGACCGCGGCCAGCACACCGATCCACGACAGGCGCGGGATGGCGGTCGCGGTCGCGCCGGTGCCGAAGGTGAACCCCTTTGCGAAGAGCCCGACTGCGACGTCGAGCGGCGCCTGCAGCACGGCGGAGATCGCGCGCGTCACCGGCATGACGGAGTCGATGATGGCTTTCGAGAGGGCGGTGATCTCGCGCGCCAGGGGCAGAACCCATGCCTTGGGAAAGTCGGCAGCCCACGGTACCAGCTGGTGCTGCATGCCGACCGCCAGCGTGCCGAGCAGCAGCACGGCCCAGATCATCGTCGGCCCGATGGTGCGCCGCGGCGCGCTGCCGAGCGCGATGTCGGTCATGGAGCACTTCCGTTGCCGCGGCCGAGCAGCATATCAAGTACGGGCCGTGGCGCGATCTCGCCCACCAGGCGCCCTTCGGCATCGACCACCGCGAACGGCTTGCCGGTCTCGATGATGCGCCCGGCGACGGCGCCGATCTTGTCGGTGTCACGCACCTGGCCGATGAGGGTGTGGGCGCTGTTGAGCGGCTGCATCAGGCTTTTCACCGACATCACCTTGCTGCGCTGCACGTCGCGGGTGAACTCCGCGACATAATCGGTGGCGGGGTGCAGCACCAGCTCTTCCGGCGTTCCGACCTGGATTACCGCGCCGTCCTTCATGATGGCGATGCGGTCGGCCAGGCGGATGGCCTCGTCGAAGTCGTGGGTGATGAAGATGATGGTCTTCTTGAGCACGGCCTGCAGGCGCTGCAGCTCGTCCTGCATCTCGCGCCGGATCAGCGGATCGAGCGCCGAGAAGGGCTCGTCCAGGAACCACAGATCTGGCCCTACGGCGAGCGAGCGCGCGATGCCGACGCGCTGCTGCTGCCCGCCGGACAGTTCGCGCGGATAGGAGAGCTCGCGGCCTTTGAGGCCGACCAGCTCGATCACCTCACGCGCGCGGGCGATGCGTTTGGATTTGGGGACGCCCTGGATCGCGAGCGGGAAGGCGACGTTGTCGAGCACGCTGAGGTGCGGCAGCAGCGCGAAGTTCTGGAACACCATGCCCATCTTGTGCCGCCGGATCTCGATCATCTCGCGCTCGCCGGCCTTCAGCAGGTCGCGCCCCTCGAACAGCACCTCACCGGCCGTCGGCTCGATCAAGCGCGAGAGGCAGCGCAGCAGCGTGGATTTGCCCGAGCCCGAGAGGCCCATGACGATGAAGATCTCGCCCTCCGCGACGTCGATGCTGACATCGCGCACCGCCCCGACCAGCCCCGCAGCGGCCAATGCCTCGGCGTCCGGCGACATGCTGTGGCCGGCCAGAAAGGTCTCGGCTTCGGGACCGAACAATTTCCAGACATGGCGGCAGGAGAGCTTCACCGGATGACCGGTTTCGGCGCTCGATCTCTGTTGTTCCACCACCGGCATGTCCGCTGCCCCCACCGCGTTCCTCCCAGGGTCAGTTTGTCTGCGACGAAACGGGCCGGCAAGTGCCACACTTGCCGGCCCCGTGGTGTGCCGTCACCAGCTGGGTGCTATTGGCTCGCCCACTTCTTGATCTTGTCCTGGTTCGCGGCGACCCAGGCGGTCGCAACCTCCTCCAGGCTCTTTCCGTCCAGGTCGACCTGGGAGATCAAAGCATTCATCTCCGCCGCTTCGAACTGATAGTTCTTGGCGATCCGGTAGGCCGTCGGCCATTTGTCCTTCATGCCCGCCCAGGCATATTTCCAGATCTCGCCGAACGGCTTGCCGCAATCATAGGCCAAGTCTGGATTCATGCCCCATTTCGGATCGTTGTAGCACTCGCTGGTGTATTCCGGAAACTCTACCCACTCGCCTTCGTACTTCGCGACCGCCCAATGCGGCGAATAGATCCAGAGCAGGATCGGCGCCTTGCGCTGATAGGCCGATTCCAGCTCCGCGAACATGTTCATATCCGTACCGGCGTGGACGACTTCGTAGTTCAGCCCCAATGCCTCGACACGCTCGTCATCGTAGCCGCCCCAAGTCACGGGCCCGCCGAGGTAGCGCCCCTTGGGCGCCGTTTCCGGCGTCGAAAAAGCTTCGGCGCAGTCGTTCAGCGCCTTCCAGTCGGGCAGGCCAGGGCACTTCTCTTTCATATAAGCCGGATACCACCATTCCTCCTTGGCAGATGGACCAAGAGGACCAAGGCGCTCCACCTTTCCGGTCTTGTCCGCTTCCGCCATCGCTTCACCCGCGGTGGTGTCCCAGTATTCCAGGCCCAGCGTCAGGTCGCCGGTCGGGATGCCGGTCGTGACACTCGCGAGATAGTCGGCGTTCACGATCTCGACGTTGTAGCCATACTGCTTGAGGATGACTTCCATGATCTTGGTGTTCAGAACGCCGCTGGTCCAATCGAAGTTGGCGATCTTGATCGGATCCGGGCTTTCCGGGCTTTCGGCGACGGCGGGCGCTGCCGTCGCAATCAGGGTCAGCGCCGCCAAGCATGCCAGCTTCTCGCCTCCCAGAAACGCTTTGCGCATCTATGCCTCCTCCAACTCTCAACTTTGTCGTTGGGCCGAGCTTCACCCCTATTTGCTGATTGCTCGCTCGCCCCGAAATCCAACATGGATTTCAAGGCGTTCGCAAGGGAAATGTTAAAATTCTGTGGGGTGCATGCGGTTTTAGTTGGCTTTGGTGCTGGAAATTTTGCGAGTCGTGTGGTTTCGTGCTGACGAATTGCGACCCCGGGAGCCCACCAACTTGTCCGAACTCGCGAATACTGTCCGCCATGCCGAAATCCTGATCCTGGGCGGCGGCATTCTCGGTTGCTCTATCGCCTATCACCTGACGCGCGCCGGGAAACGCGATGTGGTGATCCTCGAAAAAAGCGGGCTGACGCATGGCGCGACTTGGCACGCGGCTGGCCTCGTAGGTCAGCTTCGCTCCTCGCGTAACACCACGCGCATGCTGAAATTCTCGGTCGAGCTCTATGACCGGCTGGAAGCGGAAACCGGCCAGGCGATCGATTGGAAGAAATACGGATCGCTGAGGCTTGCCTGCTCCGATCAGCGCGAGATGGAGAATCGCCGCCTGATGACCATGGCGAAGAGCTTCGACCTCGAGATGCAGTGGCTCTCGCCCCGGCAATCGCGGGAGCTCTTTCCGTTGATGAGCATGGAAGATGTGCGCTCCGCGATCTATATCCCGAGCGATGGCTATATCGATCCCGCCAGCGTCGCCCAGGCGCTGGCGAAAGGCGCGAAGGACAAGGGCGCGAAAATCGTGATCGGCGAGCGCGCCATCGGCTTCAAGGTCGAGAATGATCGCGTGACCCGCGTCGAGACCGACAAGGGCGAATGGACTTGCGACTTGCTGGTAAATGCCTGCGGCATGTGGGGGCACGAGGTGGGCAGGCTTGCCGGCGTACGCGTGCCGTCCTTCGCGGTGGAGCACCAATATCTCATCACCGATCCGATCCCCGATGCACCCAAGCGCATGCCGACCATGCGCGATCCCGATCATCTCGTCTATTACAAGCCGGAGGTGCGCGGGTTGGTGGTCGGCGGCTATGAGCCGAATACGCTGCCGTTCGCGCCGAACGGAATTCCGCGCGAGTTCGCGCAAGAGCTGCTGGCCGGCAACTTCGATCGCTTCGAGCAGCTGGCAAAGCTTGCCGCCAAGCGCACGCCGATCATCAACGAAGTCGGTGTGCGGCAATTGCTGAACGGGCCGATTCCCTATTCGGCCGACGGCGATTTCGTGATGGGCAAGGCGCCGGAGCTCGTCAACTATTTCGTTTGCGCCGGATTCCTCTACGGCATCGCGGCGGGTGGCGGCGCCGGTCGCATGATGGCGGAATGGATTCTGGAAGGCCGTCCGAGCCTCAATCTGTGGCCGCTCGACATCCGGCGCTTCTCCTTTCACCACGCGACCAGGCACTTCATGTACGCGCGCGCCGTGGAGCTCTATGGCGGCCACTACATGTTCGCGTTTCCGGCCAAAGAGCACGGGACGCAGCGCGGCATCCGCCGCTCGCCGCTTTACGAAACACTGAAGGCGCGTGGCGCCGTGTTCGGCTCGCGTGGCGGCTGGGAGCGCGCGAACTGGTTCGCGCCTAAAGGCATCGAGCCGAAGGACAAGCCGGATTTCGATCGGGCCAAGACCAACTGGTTCCAGCACGTGGGCGAGGAGCACAAAGTCGTGCGCGAGCGCGTGGCGCTGATCGACCAGACCTCGTTCTCAAAGTTCGAGCTGATCGGGCCGGGCGTGGTGCCGTTTCTGCAGCGCATCGCCGTCTCCAACATGGACCGGCCGATCGGCAGCGTCATCTATTCGCAGCTCTGCAACGAGCGCGGCGGGATCGAATGCGATCTGACCTTCACGCGGGTAGGGGAGAATCGCTACTACTTCGTGACTGGCGCGGCCTTCGGCAAGCATGATGCGCACTGGATCGAAGGCCAGCTGCGTAAGGATGGCTCGGTGCAGCTGGTCGACGTGACTTCGGCGCGGGCGGTGATCAATCTCTGCGGTCCCAAGGCGCGCGACGTGCTGGCGCAGGTGGCGGAAGAGGATGTCTCGAACGCGGCTTTCCCGTTCGCGACCATGCGCGAAATCACGGTCGGCGCGGCGCCGGTGTGTGCAATCCGCATCGGCTATGTCGGCGAGCTCGGCTGGGAGCTGCATGTGCCGACGGAATATGCGGCCCATGTCTATGATCTGCTGCGCGAAGCGGGAGAAACGCACGGCATCGCCGATGTCGGCTATCGCGCAATCGATTCCCTGCGTACGGAAAAAAGCTATCTCTACTGGTCCAGCGATATCACCCCGGACTACACGCCGCTGGAGGCCGGCCTCGGCTTCCGCGTCAATTTCAACAAGGGCGAGTTCATCGGCCGCGCTGCGCTGCTGAAACAGCAGGAGGAAGGCGTGAAGCAGCGCCTCGTCACTTTCCTGCTCGATGAGTATCTACCGCTCTATGGCAGCGAAGCGGTGATGCTGGATGGCAAGGTCGTCGGCGTCACCACCGGCGGGAATTTCGGCTACACGGTGGGAAAGGCGATCGGTTACGGCTACCTGCCGGTCGATCTGATCGCGCGCGGCGACGTTGAGATCGAAGCCTTCGGCAAAGTGAGCAAAGCGAGAATCGCCACAAAGGCCGCCTACGATCCCGAGAATCTGCGGCTGAAAGCGTGAGGCGGGCCACATGAGCGCGGACATCGATCGCAAGGATGTGCTGACCGCGATGCGCGGCATCGACCTGTTCAAGGACGTGCCGGAGAACGCGATCAAACTGGAGCGGCTGGGCGGCTTGACGAACCGGAACTTCCGCATCGATTCGCCGCTCGGCCGTCATGTCTTGCGCATCCCCGGTGCCGGCACCAGCGAATACATCAACCGCAGGAACGAGGCGCACGCCGCCAAATCGGCGGCGGCGGTCGGTGTCAATGCCGAGGTCGTGCATTTCGACGAAGTCACAGGCGTCATGCTGTGCCGCTATATCGATGGCGGCGTCACCCTGAATGCCGACCGCTTCAAGGACCTCGGCTCCGTCCAGCGCTCCGCGTTGGCGTTGAAGCGCGTGCATGAGCAAGCAGCGCCGTTCCTGAATCGGTTCGAGCTGTTCCAGATGGTGGACGAGTATCTGGACATCCTCGCCAAGAAGAACGCGCCGCTGCCCGACGGCTATCACGATGTGAAGCGCGAGGCCGAAGCCGTGCGCGCGGCTCTGGGTACGCGCCCGTTGCCGATCAGGCCGTGCCATTGCGATCCGCTGGCGGAGAATTTTCTGGATACCGGTGCCCGCGCCTATGTCATCGACTGGGAATATGCCGGCAACAACGATCCGATGTGGGATCTTGGTGATGTTTCGGTCGAAGCGGCGTTCGGACCGGAGCAGGACGAGGCGCTGTTGGAAGCCTATTTCGGCGGCAAGCCGCCCGCCGCTGATCGTGGCCGCATGGTGCTCTACAAGGCGATGTGCGACTTGCTCTGGACGCTCTGGGGCATCATCCAGCATGTGAATCAGAATCCTGCCGACGATTTCTGGGCCTACGCCGTCAACCGCTTCGAACGCTGCAAGACGCTCATGGGCAGCGCCGAGTTCGGCAAGCATCTGCAGGCGGTGCGCAATGGCTGACGACTGTACGGCGGGTTCTCCCTCCCTAGCCTCTCCCGGTGTCGGGGGAGGGGATCGCAGCTCTGAACTCAGCTACCTTCCTCTACCCCCAGCATGGGGGAGGGTCGGGGCGGTGGAAGCGAGCGGGGGCTCCATGCCCCTTTCGAACAACAGGCTCCACGCATGACCACACTTCCCACCCAAGCCCGCGCTATCATCATTGGCGGCGGCATTATCGGCTGCTCGACGGCCTATCATCTGGCCAAGCTGGGCTGGAAGGATGTCGTGCTGATCGAGCGGAACAAGCTGACTTCCGGCAGCACGTGGCATGCGGCGGGGTTGGTGGGACAGCTGCGCACCTCGGCCAACATCACCCAACTGTTGAAATACTCGGTCGAGCTCTACGACACGCTGGAGCAGGAGACCGGCCTCGCGACGGGGTGGAAGCGCAATGGCGGCCTGCGGCTCGCCTGCAATGCGGAGCGCATGACAGAGATCAAGCGCCAGGCGACCACCGCGCACTCCTTTGGGCTGGAGATGCATCTGCTCTCGCCGCAGGAGGCGCAGAAGCTTTGGCCGGTCATGGACATTTCTGACGTGGTTGGTGCGGCCTTCTTGCCGACCGATGGACAGGTCAATCCCGCCGATCTGACGCAGTCGCTCGCGAAAGGGGCGCGGCAGGGCGGCGTCAAGATCATCGAAGATGTTGCGGTCACCGGCATCTTGATCGAGAAAGGCCGTGCCGTTGGTGTCGAGACCAGCCAAGGCACGATCAAGGCCGAGGTGATTGTGAACTGTGCCGGCCAGTGGGCGCGGCGCATTGGCGAGCTCGCCGGTGTCAGCGTGCCGCTCACTTCGGTGCAGCACCAGTATCTCGTGACGGAGCCGATCGCCGGCGTGCCGAAGAATCTGCCGACTCTACGCGATCCCGACCGCCTGATCTATTTCAAGGAGGAGGTCGGTGGGCTCGTCATGGGTGGCTATGAGCACAACCCGAAGCCCTGGCAAGCCCATCCATTGCCGGAGGATTTCGCATTCCAGCTGCTCGACACCGACACAGACCATTTCGAGCCGCTGATGGAACAGGCGCTCGCACGTGTGCCGGCGCTCAGCACGGCCGGTATCAAGCAGATGATCAACGGCCCGGAGAGCTTCACGCCCGATGGCAATTTCATCCTGGGCGAGGCACCGGAGCTGGAGAACTTCTATGTCGGCGCCGGGTTCAACGCCTTCGGCATCGCGTCAGGCGGAGGCGCCGGCCGCGCGCTCGCCGAGTGGGTGGCGGAAGGCGAGGCGCCGATGGATCTGTGGCCGGTCGACATCCGCCGCTTCGGCCAGGTGCATCGCGACCGCACTTGGGTGAGCACCCGCACGCTCGAAGCCTATGCGCACCATTATTCCATGGCATGGCCACATGAGGAGCTGGAAAGCGCGCGACCGGTCCGCACCTCGCCACTCTACCGTCGCCTGAAGGAACAGGGCGCAGTGTTCGGGTGGAAGCTGGGATGGGAACGGCCGAACTGGTTCGCGCCGAGAGGAGTGGAGCCGAAAGACGTCTACACCTACAGCCGGCAGAACTGGTTCCCCCATGTGGGCGCAGAGCACAATGCTTGTCGCGAAAACGCGGTGGTGATCGACCAGACGTCTTTCGCCAAATTCCTGATGGTCGGCAAGGACGCGGAGGCGGCGCTCTCCTGGATCTGCGCAAATGATGTGGCGGTGAGGCCAGGGCGCCTCGTCTATACCCAGATGCTGAACGAGCGTGGCGGCATCGAATGCGACCTCACTGTCTCGCGGCTCGATGACGATTGCTACTACATCGTGACCGGAACAGGCTTCGCGATCCACGATTTTCACTGGATCCGCAGCCACATCCCGGAGGGCCTCGATGCGCGGCTGATCGACATGACCTCGTCCAACGGGGTATTGAGCCTGATGGGACCGAGGGCGCGCGACGTTCTCTCTGCTGTCACCGAGGCGGACGTGAGCAACGCTGCTTTCCCTTTCGGCCAGCATCGCGAGATCACGATCGCCGGCGTGCCGGTGCGCGCCTTGCGCGTCACCTACGTGGGCGAGCTGGGCTGGGAACTCCACATGCCGCTGGACTCGCTCGCCAGCGTCTATGACGCGCTGATGCAGGCAGGTGTGGTGCACGGCATCCGCAACGCGGGCTATCGCGCGATCGAAAGCCTGCGCCTGGAGAAATTCTATCGCGCCTGGTCCAGCGACATCACACCAGATCATTCGCCACTGGAAGCAGGCATGGGCTGGGCGGTGAAGCTGAAGAAGAACATCCCGTTCCTGGGGCGCGAGGCGCTGACCAGGCAAGCGATGAAGAAACTGCCCAAGCTGCTTGCCTGCTTCACGGTCGACGATCCGTCGATCGTGCTGCTTGGGCGCGAGACCATCTTCCGCAACGGCCGCCAAGTCGGCTGGCTTTCCTCCGGCGGGTACGGCTATACGCTCGAGACCAATATCGGCATCGGCTATGTGCGCGACAAGGAGAACGGCGTGACGCTGGAGGACGTGCTCTCCGGTTCGTACGAGCTGGAAATCGCCTGCGCGCGCTATCCCGCCAAAGTCAGCCTAGAGCCGCTCTACGATCCGAAGATGACGCGGATCAAGGCGTAGCCGGCACCCTCTGGTCAAAGGCCGGGCTCTGGGCTCTGATAGGGCCATGGTTGACCAGATCTCTCACGACTACGACACCGCGATGCTGGACATGCTCCAGATCATCTGGGGCGAGGGGTGCCTGTCGCCCGGCGGTCCGCAGGCAGTGCGCGAGATCATGGGAGGTATCGACCTCTCCGGAAAGCGCGTGCTCGACATCGGCTGCGGCATCGGCGGGCTCGATCAGGTGCTGGTGGAACTCGGCGCTGCGAATGTGATGGGGGTTGATGTCGGAGCGCCTTTGATCGCACGGGCGCGACAGCGCGTCACAGACGACCGGATTTCCTTCAAGGTGATCGCGCCGGAGAAGCCGCTGCCCTTTGCCGATGCCAGCTTCGATATCGTCTTTACCAAAGATGCCTGGCTGCATGTGATCGACAAACGGGCTCTGCTGCGCGAGGTGCACCGCGTGCTGAAGCCGGGCGGTCGCCTCGCGGGCGGCGACTGGATGAAGGGGCCGGGGCCCTTCAGCGCCGACATGCTCTATTTCATCGAGTTGGAGGGTATTCCCTATCATCCGACCACGCTCACGGACTACGGGCTAATGCTGCACGAATTCGGCTTCGAGGACGTGAAGCTGGTTGATACAAACGCCTGGTATTGCGATCTCGCCAAGCGGGAGCTGGCTCGGATGTGGGGCGAGCTTTTTGACCTCATGACGCAAAGCTTGGGCGCGGAGATGCGTGACCATTTCATCGAAGATTGGCGCATGATGACGGTCGTTCTCGATAGGGGCGAGCTGCGTCCCGGCCGGCTATGGGCTAGGAAGTCATGAACACCGAAACGCCCATCGAGCCGTTTGTCCGGCCGGCCATTCCGGACGATGCGGAAGGGATCGCAAAGGTCCACGTGAAGGGCTGGCAGGAGGCCTATGTCGGGCAGTTGCCGCAGCACGTGCTGGACCGGCAGTCCGTGCCGACGCGTTTGCGGATGTGGGCCGGGCTGCTGAAGGATCCGCCCGGCAGCCGCTGGACCTTCGTCGCGATCGACCCGGCTGCCGGGATCGTCGGCTTCGTCGGCGGCGTGCGCGCCAGGCCCGTGATGTTCGGCCCGGCTTTCAAGGTGCCCGTCCTCTACGTCCTGCAGTCGCATCTGCGCCGCGGCCTGGGGCGAAAGCTGATGCATGCGCTGGGCGACGCGATGGCCCGGCACGGTGCGGGCGAAGTTGCGCTCTGGTCGCTGGCGAGCAACGGATCGGCGCGGTCGTTCTATGAGCGGATCGGCGCCAGGCTGTCGTCGGTGCTGGTGGAAACCGATCGTGATGGGCGGCTGGTGCTCGCCGGCTATCGCTGGCGCAGCGCCGCGGACCTGGCGGCAAAGTCCGGCAGCGAACATGACTAAATCTCACGGGGCTACTGACCATTTGGCGCGTTGCCGGGCTCCGGTGTGCTTGGCAGAGTTCGCGAGGCTTTCCGAATTCGCGAAGGACTCGTTCTCATGAAATCGCATGTACGCGTGGCGGTGGTCGGCGGCGGCGTGGTCGGCGTCAGCGTGCTCTATCATCTCACCAAGCTCGGCTGGAGCGATGTCGTATTGATCGAGCGCTCGGAGCTGACCTCCGGCTCGACCTGGCATGCGGCAGGCGGCATGCACACCATCAACGGCGATACCAACATGTCGGCACTGCAGGCCTATACGGTGCGCCTCTATGACGAACTGGAGAAGGAGTCGGGACAGGTCTGCGGCATGCATCGCGTGGGCTGCCTCTATGTCGCCGCGAATGAGACGTGTATGGATTACTTTCGGATGGAGCGGGGGCGAGCGCGCCATCTCGGCCTCGATCTCGACTTCGTTTCATTGGACGAAGTGAAAAAGCTCAATCCGTTGATCGACACGTCGCGCTTCATCGGCGCGCTCTTCGACCCCAATGATGGCCATGTCGATCCCTCCGGCGTTACCAACGCCTATGCGAAGGCGGCGAAAGCGAAAGGCGCAGAGATCTATCTGCGCAACCCGGTCGTCGAGCTAAAACAGACGGCGAAGGGCGGCTGGCTGGTCGTCACCAAGGAAGGCACCATCGAAGCCGACTATGTCGTGAATGCCGGTGGCCTGTGGGCGCGCGAGGTCGGGCGGATGGCCGGCGTGGAGCTGCCCATCATTCCGATGGAGCACCAGTATATCGTCACCAACGACATTCCCGCCGTCGCTGCGCTTGACCGCGAACTGCCGATGTCGATCGATTTCGACGGCGAATCCTATCTGCGGCAGGAAGGCAAAGGCCTGCTGATCGGTACCTATGAGCATGGCTGCAAGCACTGGGCGGTCGGCGGCACGCCGCAGGACTTCGCCCACGAGCTGCTGCCCAATGATGTCGACCGGATCTGGAGCGCGCTCGAAATCGCCATGGAGCGTTATCCCTGCCTCGCCGACGGCGGGATCAAGCGCGTCATCAATGGCGGCATGGTTTTCTCGCCGGACGGCAACCCGATCATCGGCCCGGTACGCGGCTTACATAACTACTTCCTCGCGTGCGGTGTCATGGCCGGTTTCAGCCAGGGTGGCGGCGTCGGTCTCGCCGTGGCGCAATGGATCGTCGAGGGCGAGCCGGGCATGGACGTGTTTGCCATGGATGTCGCGCGCTACGGCGAACACGTAAACGCTGCGTACGTGCTCGAGAAGACGACGGAGAATTATCGCCGCCGCTTCACCATCACCTGCCCGAACGAAGAATTGCCGGCCGCGCGTCCGCTCAAGACCACGCCGGCCTATGGCGCCTTCCAGCAGGCGGGTGCCGCCTTCGGCGCGCTCTATGGCTGGGAATACCCGCTGTGGTTCGCGGGCAAGGGCAAGCAGGCGAAAGAGACGCCGGCCTTCCGCCGATCCGATGCTTTTGCGCGGGTCGGCGAGGAAGCGAAGGCCGTGCGCCAAGCAGTCGGCCTGTTCGAATCCTCCTGCTACGCCAAGTTCGATGTGGCGGGGCCCGGCGCCACGGCGTTTCTCGATCGCCTGATATGCAACAGGCTGCCGCAAGCGGACGGCAAGACGGCGCTGGCGCCGTTGCTCACGCCCAAAGGCCAGGTGTTCGGCGACCTGACGGTTACGCGTCTTGCGGCAGACCATTACCTGATGATCGGATCGCCGACTGCCATCGTCTACTACCAGCGCTGGTTCGACCGGAATCGGGGTGGCAAGGACGTGACGATCCGTGACGTGACGGCTGATTGGACCGGCTTCTCGCTCACGGGGCCGAAGGCGCGTGACGTTCTGGCCGAGCTTGTCAGCGAAGATATCTCGCAGCAGGCCTTCCCGTTCCTGTCGGCGCGGCGCATGAAGGCGGGCTTGGCGGACGCGATCGTGATCCGCGTCAGTTTCACGGGCGAATTGGGTTACGAGATCTACACCGCGCCGGAATTGCAGCTGCATGTGCTGGAGCGGCTTCGTGCAGCCGGCAAGCCGCACGGGCTCAGGCTCTGCGGCATGCGCGCGCTCAACGCGTTGCGCCTGGAGAAGGGCTACGGCTCCTGGGGCCGCGAATACAGCGTCGACTATACGCCGGCGGAGGCGGGTCTCGGCCGCTTCGTGCGGCTCGACAAGGGCGATTTCATCGGGCATGACGCCGCGAAACGCGTTCTAGGGGAGCCGTCGAAGCGCCGCCTCGCGATTTTCGCGCTCGCTGAGGGCGACGTCGATCCGATGGGCAATGAGCCGATCCTGGCGGACGGCGAAGTCGTAGGCCGGCTGACCTCCGGCGGCTTTGCGTTCCACGTGGAACATGCCATCGGTCTCGGTTACATCCGCAGCGAATTCGCCAATGACTCTCGCGCGTTGGAGATCGAGATCCTTGGCGAACGGCGCGCGGCGCGCATGCTGAAGGATGCGCCCTATGATCCGGACGGCAAGCGTCTCAGGATGTAGGTGTTACAGCGAGCCGAGCAGCCGTTTCAGGTCTTCGTCATCTTCGCTGCTTGCAGCGGGTTCCGGCACTGTTCGCAGGTCGGCGCGGCGGATGGGGGCGGCATCGGTCGCAATGGAGCGGCGCAGCGCGAGGGTCAAGCGATCGGGGTCGATCGGCTTCGGCACGTAGTCGTTCATACCGAGGCCGAGGTAACGCTCCTCATCGCCCGCCATCGCGTTCGCAGTCAGGGCGATGATCGGCAGCGTCATATACTTGCCGCCGAGCTTGCGAATACTCCGGGTCGCTTCGACGCCGTCGATCACCGGCATCTGGATGTCCATCAGGACGCCGTCATAGCGGCTGTTCTGCACGGACGCGATCGCCTCGGCGCCGTCCTTTGCGATGTCGCATTCGTGGCCGGCGGTACGCAGCATGGAGGCGATGACGACCTGATTGACGTGATTGTCCTCGACCACCAGTAGATTGAGCCTGCGCTCGCCGGGCAGCGCCAGCAGGCGCGAGCGCGTACCCGCCTCCGGCATCGGCAGGACCGTGGCATCGGCGATGGGGCTGTCCATTGCGAACCAGAAGGTCGAGCCTTTGCCGGGCGCGCTGTCGACGCCGACCTGACCGCCCATCAGTTGTGCCAGTTCCCGGCAGATCGCCAGGCCGAGGCCCGTGCCGCCGAACTTGCGCGTGGTGGACGTGTCGGCTTGGCTGAATTTCTGGAACAGCCGCGGCATCGTATCGGGGTCGATGCCGATGCCGGTGTCCGTGACGGAGACACGCAGGCGATACAGCCTTTCGCCGCGTGGCTCGCCGGACAGGTGCACCGTGACGGTCCCGCGCTCGGTGAACTTGATGGCATTGCCCAGGTAGTTGGCGACGATCTGCCCGATGCGGTTGGCGTCGCCCATCAGGAGCGGCGGGACGCCGGGATCGACATGGCTCTTCAATCCCAGCCCTTTGTTGAGGGCCGATGGGCGCCACAAGGCCATCATGTCGTCGAGCATGCGCCGCGGCCGGAACGGCGCGACGTCAAGCTCCAGCCGGCCCGCCTCGATCTTGGAGATGTCGAGGATGTCGTTGAGTATGCTGAGCAGGGTGGAGGCCGCGCTCGCAAGTGTGCTCAGCTTCTCGCGCTGGTCCGGCTGCAGCAGCGTCGACATCAACACATGCACCATGCCGACGATGCCGTTCATCGGCGTGCGGATCTCGTGGCTCATGGACGCCAGAAACTCGGACTTGATGCGGTTCGCGGATTCGGCGGCGTCGCGCGCCTTCAGCAGGTCCTTGTTGAGCGCATCGAGCTCTTCGGTGCGCCGCTGCAGCGCCAGCTCGGCATTGCGGCGCTCGATGGCATGATCGCGGAAGACAGCGAGCGCTTGCGCCATGCGGCCGACCTCGTCATGGCGCGACACGAAGGGGATCTGGCCGCCCAACTGACCGGTCGCAAAGCGCTGCATCAGGTTTGTCATGCGGTCGAGCGGACGTGTCAGGAAATGCAGCGCGGCGAAGACGCTGGTGAGCAGGGCGACTGCCAACGCGCCCACGGTATACAGGATCTGCTGCAGGTGGCGCTCTTCCGCAGCAACCACGACATTGCGCGACAGGCGCACCAGGATCCAGGCGATCTCCTTGCCGTTCACGAAGATCTTGGCCTTGCCCTCGACATGCGGGCCGTCGGCGATGCGGTTCGAGACGGCGACGAACTCGGGGCCGTTAGTCTCCCAGATCACGGCCCGCTGAAAGCCCTCGACGACCCTCAAAGCTTCCAGCTGGGAGCGGGTATTGTCCTTGTCGAACTCCCAGACCGAACTGGCGACCGCACCGGAATAGAGGTTGGCCAGGTTCTGGGCGGTGGCGCGCAGCTCGCCCATCCGCTCGACCCGGAAGCGTTCCATTTCGTAAGAGACGAACGCCGCCAGGATCGCCAGCACTGCGACGGACAGCGCAACGACGATCTTGACCTTCAGTCCGAAAGCGGGAGGACGCGCAAGCATGGCGGGCTTTGTAGGATCAGTCTGGTTAAAAACAGCATAATAAATGCGCCGACCCACCATCAGTATAAGCGCCTTAACAGACAAATTGAATGCGGATTCAATAAGTTGGCAATTCCATGGCGCCCGTGTGGCTATCCTTCAGAATGGGGCCCTGGCTTGACAGGGGGCCGTAAACCGATAATGTCTATCGAGTTTACGGAGTAATGATGCTCTCGCAGAAAGCCAAATACGCGTTGCATGCGCTGCTTTATCTGGCGGACCAGCCAGTCGGCGAGCCGACGCAGATTGCGGAGATCGCCGAGAGCCAGCATATGCCGCGCAAGTTTCTGGAGCTGATCCTCTTGGAACTCAAACGTCATGGGGTGGTTCGGAGCATCAGAGGCAAGCATGGCGGCTACACACTCGCCAAGTCGCCTGAATCCATCACGTTTGGCCAGGTCGTGCGCTACATCGACGGGCCGTTGGCGCTGGTACCATGTGCAAGCAAGACGGCGTACCGACGGTGCGAGGATTGCCTGAGCGAATCGGAGTGCTCCATCCGGGACACCATGCGCAAGACCCGCGACGCGGTTGCGCGCGTCCTGGACAGTTCAACCCTGGCGGAGGCCATCCGCCGGCCTCATCACCGAATAGACATTGGCGCAGGAATCTAAGGAGGTGTCAGACTTCGGCGCGGTCGGCCGAGGCGATCATTGGAATGAATGAATAATTCGAACGGGATGTGCTGAAACTAAGGGAGAGCAACGATGGCAAACCGACTGAACCGCCTTGTCTGCGGCGGCGCCTTTGCGATTGGACTCTTTGCCGGAGTGAGCGCAGCTCGCGCCGATACCACATTGCTGAATGTCAGCTACGACCCCACGCGGGAATTCTACAAGGCAATCAATGAAGGCTTCGCCGCCAAGTGGAAAGCGGAGACCGGCGAGGACGTCACCATCGAACAATCCCATGGCGGCTCCGGCAAGCAGGCCCGCGCGGTGATCGACGGCCTCGAAGCGGACGTGGTAACCCTGGCGCTCGCCTATGACATCGACGCCATCGCGCAGAATTCGGACCTCATCGACAAGGACTGGCAGAAGCGACTGCCGCACAATTCATCTCCGTACACCTCGACCATCGTGTTCCTGGTGCGCAAGGGCAATCCCAAGAACATCAAGGACTGGCCGGATCTCCTGAAGGAGGACATCCAGGTCATTACGCCGAACCCGAAGACCTCGGGTGGTGCGCGCTGGAACTATCTGGCGGCCTGGGCCTATGCCTTGCAGCAATCCGGCGGCGACGAAGCCAAGGCCAAGCAGTTCGTCGGCAATCTCTATAGCCGTGTGCCCGTGCTCGATACCGGCGCGCGGGGCAGCACGACGACCTTCGCTCAGCGCGGCCTTGGCGACGTTCTGCTGACCTGGGAGAACGAAGCCCATCTCGCGGTCAAGCAGCTTGGCGCCGACAAAATCGAGATCGTGGTGCCGAGCGCGAGCATCCTAGCCGAACCGCCCGTTGCATTGGTCGACAGCAATGTCGACGATCACGAAACGCGCAAGGTTGCGGAAGCCTATCTCGAATATCTCTATTCCCCGGAGGCCCAGGAAATCGCGGCGAAGAACTTCTATCGCCCGACCGATCAGGCAGTCGCCACGAAATACAAGAGCCAGTTTCCGGAGATTCCGTTGGTGACGATCGCCGATACGTTCGGCGGCTGGCAGGAAGCGCAGAAGAAGCATTTCGCCGACGGCGGAATCTTCGACCAGATCTATCGACCCGGTCAGTAAGCATAGGCCGATAGATGACTGCACTCGCCACTTCTTTGAGCGGCGGCTTCAAGCGGCCGAGCGTTCTGCCGGGGTTCGGTCTCACGCTCGGCTTCGCCGTCGCCTATCTCAGCATCATCGTGCTGCTGCCGCTTTCCGCCTTGGTGCTGCGGCCGGCGACGCTGGGGATTTCGGGCTTCCTCGGAGTCCTGATGGACAGCCGCGTCCTGGCCGCGCTGAGGCTGAGCTTTGGCGCGGCCTTCATCGCGGCCGTCGTCAACGCCTTTTTCGGCTTGATCGTCGCCTGGGTCCTGGTGCGGTACGATTTCCCCTTCAAGCGCATCGTGGACGCTCTGGTCGATCTGCCGTTCGCGCTGCCGACCGCGGTGGCGGGCATCTCCCTTGCCACGATCTATGCGCCCAACGGCTGGGTTGGTAGCCTGTTCAAACCGCTTGGCATCGAGATTGCGTTCACGCCGCTGGGTGTGCTGGTAGCTCTCATCTTCATCGGGCTGCCCTTCGTCGTGCGCAGCCTGCAACCGGTGCTGCAGGATCTTGATAAAGAGGTCGAAGAGGCCGCGGTCAGCCTCGGCGCGAGCCGCTGGCAGACCTTTCGCCTCGTCATCCTGCCGGCCATCCTGCCGGCACTGTTGACCGGCTTCGCCCTCGCGTTCGCGCGGGCGGTCGGCGAATACGGCTCGGTCATCTTCATCGCCGGCAACATGCCGCTGGTGTCGGAGATCGCGCCGCTGCTCATCGTCATCAAATTGGAACAGTTCGATTATGCCGGTGCAGCCGCCATCGGCGTCATCATGCTGGCGGCATCGTTCCTCATCCTCCTCCTCATCAATCTGGTGCAGAGATGGTCGCGCAGGCACGAAGAGCACTAAGCATGGAAACCCAAACGGCTGGACCGGCCACGGCCGCGAAAGTGCGCCGTGCAACCACTGAGTCGCCACTGGTGCGCTGGGCGCTGATCGCAACGGGCATGCTGTTCATCGCGCTGGTTCTGGTGCTGCCGCTGATCTCCGTTTTCATGGAGGCGCTGAGCGGCGGCTTCGCGACCTTCTTCCAGGCCGTCGGCAATGCGGATACCTGGCAGGCCGTGCGGCTGACGTTGTTGGTCGCCGCCATTGCCGTACCGCTCAACGTGGTGTTCGGACTGGCGGCAGCCTGGGCCGTCGCGAAGTTCGATTTCCGCGGCAAGAGCCTGCTGGTGACCCTGATCGACCTGCCGTTCTCAGTGTCGCCCGTGATCTCCGGCCTCATCTACGTGCTGCTCTATGGCGCGAACGGCTGGTTCGGACCGGCCCTGAAGGAACTGGACATCAAGATCATCTTCAACGTTACCGGCCTTGTGCTGGCGACGGTCTTCGTCACGTTCCCGTTCGTCGCGCGTGAGCTGATCCCGCTGATGCAGGAGCAGGGCAGGGACGAGGAAGAAGCCGCGATTTCGTTGGGGGCGAGCGGCTGGAGGACCTTCTGGTATGTGACCCTGCCGAATGTGGCATGGGGCCTGCTCTACGGCGTGCTGCTGTGCAATGCGCGTGCGATGGGCGAGTTCGGCGCCGTGTCGGTCGTGTCGGGCCATATCCGTGGCCTCACCAACACCATGCCGCTGCATGTGGAGATTCTCTACAACGAATACGACTTCGTCGGCGCCTTCGCGGTTGCATCGCTCCTGGCGGGGCTCGCGATCGTGACATTGGTGGCGAAGTCGTTGCTGGAATGGCGCTATGGCGACCGGCTTGCCGGCGGACGCAAGCACTAGAGGGAGCGAAGGATGACCATCACTGCCGACGGTATCTACAAGAGCTTCAATGGATTCCCGGCTCTGCGCGGCGTCAATCTCTCCGCTTCGCGTGGCGAGTTCGTCGCTCTGCTCGGCCCATCAGGTTCGGGCAAAACCACATTGCTGCGGATCCTGGCGGGGCTGGAGTTCGCCGACAGCGGGCGCCTGCTGTTCAACGGCCGGGACGTGGCTTCGCAGGGTGCCGGCGAGCGCAACGTGGGCTTCGTGTTCCAGCACTATGCTCTGTTCAAGCACATGACCGTCGCCGAGAATGTCAGCTTCGGCCTGCGCGTGAAGCCGCGCGACAAGCGGCCGCCTAAGGCCGTGATCGACAAGCAAGTGAATGAGTTGCTGCGCCTGGTCCAGCTCGACCGCTTGGGCGACCGCTATCCCAGCCAGTTGTCGGGCGGTCAGCGCCAGCGCGTGGCTCTGGCCCGCGCCCTCGCGATCCAGCCGGCCGTGCTACTGCTGGACGAGCCGTTCGGCGCGCTCGACGCCAAGGTGCGAAAGGAATTGCGGCGCTGGCTGCGGCGGCTGCATGACGACATGCAGCTGACCTCGCTGTTCGTCACGCACGACCAGGAGGAGGCGCTCGAGCTGGCCGATCGCATCGCGGTCATGAGCGATGGCCGGATCGAGCAGATCGGCACGCCTGCTGAGGTCTACCAGCGTCCGGCGACCGCGTTCGTGTACGAGTTCCTCGGTAATGCAAACCGGCTGCCATGCAGAATCGACCGGGGCCGAGCGATGGTCGGATCGCTTGTTCTGCCCGCGCCGGAGCATCCTGAGCTGCGCGATGCGACGGGTGTTGCATTCGTGCGGCCGCACGACCTCATCATCGGTGATGCGCGCGCGGAAGGATTGGAAGCCCGGGTACGTCAGATCTTCGTTGCCGGCCCCGCGATCCGGGTGGAGCTGGCATTGCTGGCCAACGGCGAAATGCTCGAAGCGGAAGTGCCGCATGGCTCGCCCGCCGGGGAACTGATCGCTCCCGACAAGCTGGTGACGCTGACAATGACTAAGATCCGCGCCTTCCCGGACGCGGCGACAGCCTAGAGAGTCTTTGCCCTGAAGGTATCGCAGTCGGTGATGTTGCCGCTGCGATATCCAGTCTCGAACCAGCGCACGCGCTGCGCGGCAGAACCGTGGGTGAAGCTGTCGGGCACCACCCGGCCGCTGGATCGCTTCTGCAGCGTGTCGTCGCCAACGGCGCTCGCTGCGGTGAGCGCTTCCTCGATGTCGCCCCGCTCGATCAGACCGCGTTCCTGATGGGCGCGATTGGCCCATACGCCGGCGAAGCAGTCGGCCTGCAGCTCGACGCGCACGGAAAGGGCATTGCTTTCACTTTGGCTCATACCGGCGCGAGCTCGGCTCACCTGCTCCTCGATGCCAAGTACCGTCTGCACATGATGGCCAACCTCGTGCGCGATCACGTAGGCCTGTGCAAAGTCGCCGGGCGCGCCGAAGCGCCGCGACAGCTCATCAAAGAACGTCAAGTCGAGATAGACCTTCTCATCCGCTGGACAATAGAAGGGTCCGACTGCCGATTGCGCGAAGCCGCACCCGGACTGTGCGCCGCCGGAGAACAGTACGAGCTTGGGTTCGCGATATTGCGCGCCGATCTCGGGCAGAAGGTGATGCCACGTGTCTTCGGTATCGGCGAGCACAACGGCGACGAACTGCTTCAGGTCCTCCTCTTGCGGGCTCGAGAACGTGCCACCGCCTGCCGTCTGCTGTTCGATATAGCTGCCGGAACCGAAATCGCCGGACAGCAGCGCGAGCGGATTGATGCCGAGCGCCCAGGCGATGATGAAGAGAATGATGATGCCGCCGAGCCCAAGCCCACCGCCGCGCATCCCGCCGCGTCGATAGCCGCCGCCTAGCCCGCCCCCAAGCCCGCCGGGGAAACGCATGCCGCCCATGCCACGGCGGTCTTCGATGTTGCGGCTCTGCCTGCGGCCTTTCCACAGCATCGTCGAATCCTTTCGTCCAGATCACGGACGCGACTCTACGCGGTCGCGCGCGCAAATGCAGCATCAGGCGCGATAGCCTTGGTCAACGCATCGGAAGAACGGATGTTCCGGCTGCGGGCCGGTGCTCAGCCCTGCGGCGCCTGCTCGTTGATCTCGCGCGTGCGCTGGCTGATGCGGCGTATGATTTCCGCGACGGGAGAACTGGCGCTTGTCGCGCCTAGCGCCTCGGCTTCGATCAGCTTGCGCTCAGCATCGAGCAAGGCGTTGACCAGCTGCTGTTCCTGCGGGTTCGCTTCGCTCTTGACCTTGGCCTGTTCGGCATCCGGATCGGCGACGATGTCGCCGGCTTCGCTCATGACGACCTCGGACAGGGATTCGGGCTCGCTCTCGGTCTCGGCAGCCGGCTCCTCGAAATTTTCCTGCGCCACTTCGTGGGCGATCTGCGCTTCTTCGTTGATCGGCTGTTGCGCGAGGGCGAGTTGTCCCGTCGTCTCGTTCGGCTTTGTGACGGTGGCCACCACAGTCAAGCGGCGCGGCGCCGTCGTTGCGGTTGAAGTGCGCGGCGGGATCGCATCCGGTGCGGCGGCCGCCATTTCCGGCTGCTGGGCGTGCTCCTGCTTGATCAGGGTTTGGATGCCGCCTTCGAGGCGGCGCACCACATCGTGCACGGCGCTGGCCTGGCGTCCCTCGACCACGGCCAGCAGTTCCATCAGCATGCGGCGCAGCTGCTCGTTCTGCATTTCGCGCTGGCCAAGGCGCGCTTGCGCGGCGCTCAAGGCGGCGTGGGCCTGGATGAGGGCACCCTTCGCTTCGTCGCGCTCGGAGCTAAGCTTGCCCACGATCGTGCGGAGCTCCGTGACTTCCGCTTTCAGCTTGTCGACTTCCTCACGCTGACGGGAGAGCGAGCCTTCGACGATCGAGACGATGTCGTTTAGGCGCAAGCCATAACGGCGCTCTTCCTCGGCGCTTTGCTGTAGGCGCTCCTGTGCCGCGGCCACCCGCGATTGGAGTTCCGTCAGATCATCCATGAACGCAACCTTGCCTCTGAAATCCCTGGAATCCCAGTGGAATCATGGCAGGGCATGGTGAAAAGATCGTTAATGTCTTAACGATGCAACGCGAGCGCGCGGAAAATCAGCCTGTTACCGCCGGAGCGCAACCAGGGGCCGATCACCACTGCCGAACGCGCCCGGTATCGACGTGCACGAAGTCCGACTTCTTGTAGTAGCCAACGCCGCCGGCCTTCATCGCAATGGCAGTCTGGCGCAGGTCGCTCAGAGCCACGTCGTAGAGCCGGATATCAATCGCCTTGGCTTCCATATGCAGGCTGCGCTTGGCGACGCCGCCGCTGCCTGAGGCCAGCATGGCGTTGGTCTTCGGCGAACGGTAGCCCGAGATGACCTGGAACGCCTTGCGGCTGCCGGTGCGGCGATGCAGTTCGACCAGGAGATCGAGAAGCTGCGGATCCATCACGGCGACGTCGCCGGTGCGAAAATCGCGCAGCACGTAATTGATGTCCTTCAGCGCGCCCTTGTCGTAGACGCCGTCGCGCCAATAGGTCGCCATGATCTTTTCGTTGGTGTGTGTGCTGACCAGACCCAAGGTGCGCGTGCCGCTCTGGGGCAGGGCAGCCAGGGCGCCCTTCAGCGGACTCGCGATGACCAGCGCAGCGGTGCCAAGGCCAAAGGCCAATACACGCCGGCGTCCCACCAGCGCCTTGGACAGAGTCGAATCCTCGGAATCGGGGATCAGAGTGTGGTCGGTCATACGTCCCATTCTCCCTCGGCCCCGGTGCCGCTCGCCTGGCTCCGAAGCAGTGTGTGAAGATCGGATGGCCCGGCCGCAAAACGTCCCCCGACTTTGCGACCACAGCTCGAACCCTTTTCAGGATCGGAGCCTAACCTTTTGGTTCAACTGGAGAATGCGCCTCCGGCGTTCTCGTTCACGAACCGTGCCATAGGCCTGGCACCATTACAACCTAAAAAAGCCTATGGTCTGGTTAACGAAGCGTGGCGCGGTTCACGGACAGCCGAACCTGACGGCGAAGGCTCAATAGCCGAGGGCCAGCCCATCCTTGCGCGGCTCGGACCCGGCGATCAGCACCCCCCGCTTCCAGTCGATGGCAATGACCTGGCCACCGCCCAATGGATCGTCCGGCTCCGCAGGCACGATGATATGGCCGCGGCTCGCCAGCTCCCTGCGCAGGCTATCGGCAATGCCGGACTCTACGGTCACTCCGCCATCCTCGAAAAAGAGACGCGGGCAATCCAAGGCGGCCTGCGGGTCCATGCCGAAATCCAGCATGTTGCCGAGCACATGGGCCTGACCGACCGGCTGATAATGACCGCCCATGACGGCGAAGGAGATGAGCGCCCGGCCGCCCTTGGTCACCATCGCCGGGATGATGGTGTGCATCGACCGCTTGCCGGGCGCGATGCAGTTGGGATGACCCGGCTGAACCACGAAGCAGGCGCCGCGATTCTGCAGCACGACCCCACTCTTCGGCGCCATGCGTGCGCTGCCGAAGGACCAGTAGATCGAGTTGATGAAGCTGACCGCGGTGCGGTCCTTGTCTATAACCGTGAGATAGGTTGTGTCCGGGTGCGGCAGCAATGCGTTTGACGGCACTGTCGACATCGCGCCCATGGGATCAATCGCCGCAGCGAGGCGCTTGGCATGCGCGCGCGACAGCAGGCGCTTCACGGGCACATCGACGTGCTGCGGATCGGCGATGTGCCGGTCCCGCTCGGCGTAGGCCAGCTTGCTCGCCTCGATCTGCATGTGAAAGCGCGCGACGGAAAACGGGCCATCAGCCTGAGCGCATTCGCTGAGGATGTTGAGCAGCAGCAGCGCGGTCAGGCCCTGGCCGGGCGGCGGGCATTCCCAGACCCGCGCGCCGCGATAGCTGGTCGAAATCGGTGCGGCGTAGTCGCCGCGATGACGCGCGAAATCCTCCGGTGTATGGAAGCCGCCTTCGGCCTTCAGCCTGCGCACGATGTCCTCGGCAATCCAGCCGCGATAGAAGGCATCGGCGCCGTCGCGGGCGATCGCTTTCATCGCCTTGGCCAAGGCGGGGAACGCGATGCGATCGCCGACATTGGGCGCCTTGCCCTTGGGCAGCAGCGTTGCGCGCGCAACCGGGTCGGCGCGCAGCCGCTCGGCACTGCGGCGCCAGTCGGCTGCGACCTTGGGCGCAACGGTGAAGCCTTTGGCCGCAAGCTGGATCGCAGGCTGCAGCAGCCGGTCTATGCCGAGCTTGCCATGATCTTCCGCGAGGCGGCACCAAGCCTCCACGGCACCGGGCACGGTGATTGAATGCACGCTGTCGGGCGAGATGGCGGTGATGCCGCGCTCCAGGAACCAATCGGCGCTGGCGGCGGCGGGCGCACGGCCGGCGCCGTTGTAGGCGATGACGCGATCGCTGCCCTTGGGCGCGATCAGCACGAAACAATCGCCGCCGATCCCGGTCATGGCCGGCTCGACCACGCCGAGGACGGCGGCTGCGGCAATGGCGGCATCCACTGCATTGCCGCCGGCGCGCAGCGTGTCGATCGCAACCAGGGTGGCAAGCGGATGGGCGGTAGCCGCAGCGCCACGCTCCGCGATGACTGCGGATCGGCGCGGCTGGCTATAGTCGCGATCGAACTGGAACAGGGCAGGACTCCGTGAGTGGGCTAGGGAACGATCGGGGCGGGGCGGCTGCGAACGCAGGTCAGAAGTTGAGCCATGAAATGCCCTTTGGTGCAAGCCTGCGTTGCGACCATTCCGGTTGCAGGATAGGTTTGAAGACAGCGGGATCTGGGGTTTAGGGGACATCATGCACGGCAGCAAGCTGGCGATTCTGGTCGCGTCGGTCATCTCATGGCTCGGCGGCGCGGCGGAAGCCGCCGACACGCTGAAAACCACTATAGAGAACATGGGCGGCCAGCCTTGCCGAGTCAGCAACCTGACCTGCGTGTCGGTGGAAGTGCCGGTCGATCACCGCGCGAACATCGGCCCCACGATCAAGATCGAATATGCCATCAGCTTCGCCAGCGTAGAGAGCAAAGGCATTCTCTTCTACGCGGTCGGCGGGCCGGGCGGCAGCGGCATCCAGGTCGCGGACGATTACCTTGCCGCCTTCGATGAGCGTCTGGCTCAGAACATGGACATTGTGTTCTTCGACCAGCGCGGCGTCGGGCCGGATCATGGCATGGCATGCCCGAACGCGCAGGCCGTGTTCGATCTGGCGGAGGTCAGTGTCGATCGCCCCGATGCGGCGATTGCGGCCGCCAGGACCTTCGCGACCAACTGCGTGACGGAGCTGAAATCGCGCGCTCTGCTCGATTTTGTCGATACCGAGCAGGCGGTCCGCGACCTTGAGATCTTTCGCCAGAAGATCGGCGCGCCGAAGGTGTGGGTCTATGGCGAAAGCTACGGCACGCAGCTCGTCCAGCAATATGCGATGCTCTATCCGACGGCGATCAAAGGCGTCGTGGTTGACGGCGTGGTCGACCTGGCGCTGGATCTGGACGGCTATTATGCCGCCTATACCGATGCCGCGGAGAAGATCCTGGCGCGCGTTCTCAAGGCGTGCGCCGAGACCATCGCCTGCCGCGAAGACATGCAGGGCGATGCCGCAGCGGCCTACGACGCGCTCGCAGCGAAATTACCTATCGACGTCGATTTCCCCTTGGGCAATGGGACGATCGCCAAGCGCCAGTTGACCGCAGCGATGCTGGAGGCCGATGCGTTCTATGCGCTGTACGGCCCGGACGATCGCGCTTCCTTCCTGCGCGCATTGGCGGCGGCGTCCCGGGGACAGTACCTGCCCATGTTGCGGCTGGCCTATTCGAATCTCGCCATCGATCCCGCCACCGAGCAGGGCGCGCCTGACCCGGCCTGGTTCGGCGCCGCCTATTACGCCATCACGTGCAGCGACTACGGCGAAGGTCCGGAAGACGGTGAAGCGGCGGCGCGCGAGGTCATCGAGCGTGCCAAGGCCTTCGCGCCGCAGGCACCGCGACTGCTGCGGGCCTATTTCGCAGAAAGGCTTGCCTGTGCCTTCTGGCCGAAGCGCGGCCCCAAGGAGCGGCCGAAGCCATATGTCGGCGGCGCGTTCCCGACCCTGATCCTCAACGCCGATGCCGATCCGATCACGCCGATCACCATGTCCTATGCGGTCCTCGACAAAGCGCAGGACACCTACATGGTTTCGATGAAGAACGGCCCGCATGTCATCTGGGGCCGCGCGCTGGCCTGCCCGGATGAGATCGTGTTCGGTCTGATGTTCCACGGCACCCTGCCCGAAGCCAAAGAGCAGGTCTGCAGCCAGGACCTGATCGGCGGCTACACGCCGCTCACACTACGAGAGCTGTCCGCTGCAAGCGATGCGTTTGAGGTGGCCCGAGCCGTGGAGACGGAGATCGAACGCTCGCCGGAACTCGCCGGCTGGGACGGCAACGAGCCGCTCGCGATCGGCTGCGATTTCGGCGGCTCGCTAGAGGCGAGCGCGGCGGAAGAGGGCGCCGCTTATACCTTCAGCAAGTGTGCTTGGTGGCCGGGCCTGATCGTGGATGGCAGCGCGACGCGAATCGAAGACGGCGCGGAAGATGTCGGGCTGACGCTCGATCTCGCGATCAGCGGATCGCACCACGGGCAGATCACATACCGACATAACACGACGACGGACGCAATGACGCTCACCGGCACCTACGACGGCAGGAGCGTGGCGACACCGCGTCCGCTGCCGTGACCGCTCAGCCGGCGGCGAGGCGGTGCTGCCGCCGCAAGCCGATGAACTGCGCCTCCGCGAGAATCGCCACGACCAGGGCCTGCGCGATCACGAAGGCCATGCCAAGCGTGGTCGGTGAGAAAAGGTCCGTCACGAGCAACAGTATGCTGCCCGCAACCCACAGCACGTTGCCTGCGACGATCAACTGCGCGGGCAGGCGCGATGTCGCTTGCCGCGTGCCGAGATAGGCGAGCAGGCCGGCGTAGGGGATGAGGATCAGGCCGACCAGCCGCAATAGCACGAGCGGGAGGCCGAGCCAGTCGGCTAGCGGCGCTGCGGCGGCCGCCAACAGTACGCCCATGGCGCCGCTGGCAATCGCGTCCGCCAGTAGTGCCAGACGCAGCAAGGACCAGTTTGTAGAGCTTGACATCGTATCCTCCGTTCTTTCGAACCGCATCGGTGCGGCGCGGCCGGATGCTCGCGCGATTCCGGCAGCTGGTCGATTACGTCGGAGGTAATTGGAGCCGTTCAGGCGGCTGCGCTATGGTCGGCATATGACACAGATGGTTCAGCCAATCGGCGCATTGCTGCGCGAATGGCGCCAGCGCCGGCGCCTCAGCCAGCTCGCGCTCGCGACCGAGGCGGAGGTTTCAACCCGCCATCTCAGTTTTCTCGAGACCGGCCGCGCTCTGCCCAGCCGCGACATGGTGCTGCATCTGGCAGATCGGCTGGACGTTCCGCTGCGCGCGCGCAACCAGCTGCTGGTCGCGGCGGGCTACGCACCAGTCTTCCGGGAGCGGTCCATCGATGATCCCGAGCTCAAGGCGGCGCGGGCAACCATGGAACAGGTGCTGGCAGCACACGCACCGAATCCGGCGATCGCGATCGATCGCCATTGGAGCCTGATCGCGGCCAATCGCAGCGTGGCGCCGCTGCTGGCGGGTGTGGACGCCGCGCTGCTGAAGCCGCCGATCAACGTCCTGCGCCTCAGCCTGCATCCCGGGGGTCTAGCCCCGCGCATCGTCAACCTGGCCGAATGGCGCGCCCATCTGCTGCAGCGGCTGCGCCAGCAGATCGACGTCAGCGCCGATACTGTGCTGGTGGAGTTGCTGAAGGAACTGCGGTCCTATTCTAGCCCGTCGTCGCCGGGCACTGCGCACGTGAACGGCGCGGCCATTGCAGTACCCTTCCGATTCCGCCACGGCGATCGCGTGCTGAGCTTCCTCAGCACCACAACCGTGTTCGGAACCCCCGTGGACATCACGCTGTCGGAGCTGGCGCTGGAGTCGTTCTTTCCGGCGGACGCGGAGACGGCAGAGACCGTGAAACAACTGTAGGCAGTTGGTCGACGACACCCCGCTCTTGCACAATTCGAGCAGCTGCGCGGCGTTTTTTGGGCAAGCCAGCCGATGCGCTGTTCCGCCATGTTGCGCCGGCTCCGCAAGCCGGATAGGAACAGCGGGGCCATGTCCTTTGGAGCGAAACTTGCCAATCCTGCTGGGGCTCGATACGGGCGGAACTTATACCGATGCGGTCCTGTTCGATTCCGCGCGCGGGGACCAGGATGGTGGCGTGATCGCCAAAGCCAAGGCGCTCACCACCAAGCACGACCTTTCCATCGGCCTCACCGGTGCCGTCGAAGCGATCCTGCCGCATTTGCCGCAGGACCACGGCGTTGCCGATATCGCGATGGTCTCGATCTCCACCACACTCGCCACCAACGCGATCGTGGAAAAGCATGGTGCGCCGATCTGCCTCATCCTCGTGGGCTACGATGCCAAGGCGCTGGAGCGGGCCGGCCTGCGCCAGGCAATGGGCAGCGATCCCGTTGTCATGGTTGCCGGTGGCCATAAGCCGACGGGCGAGCAGCAGGCCGAGCTGGATGTGGCGGCGGTGCGCGCCGCGATCCTGGAGCATGCGCCAAAGGTCGCAGCCTTCGCGGTCAGCGGCTACTTTTCCGTCCGCAACCCGGCGCACGAAATCGCGGTGCGCGCCCTGGTGCGCGAGCTGACGGGCGAGCCGGTTACGTGCGGCCATGAACTCACCTCCAAGCTCGATGCGCCGCGTCGTGCACTCACCGCCGCGCTGAATGCACGCCTCATTCCCCAGCTACAGCAACTGATCCAGGCAGTCGAGCAGTTGCTGGCACGCAAGGGCATCAAGGCGCCGCTGATGGTGGTGAAGGGCGATGGCTCGCTCATCAAGTCGGATCTCGCGCTCACCTGCCCAGTCGAGACCATCCTCTCCGGACCCGCCGCGAGCCTAGTCGGTGCACGGCATCTGGCGCACGAGGACGACATCCTGGTCGCAGACATGGGCGGGACCACGACGGATATCGCAATGCTGCGCGGCGGTCGCCCCGTGCTGAACAAAGAGGGGGCAACGGTCGGCGGCTGGAAGACCATGGTCGAAGCGGTGGCCGTCCATACCTATGGCCTCGGTGGCGACAGCGAGGTCCGCATCGACGATCATCATGGCTTCGTGGTGGGCCCGCGCCGCGCCGTTCCGGTTAGCCTGCTGGCGACGCAGTTTCCCTCCGTTCTGCTCGTGCTGAAAGCGCAGGATGCGACCGAGGAGATCGTGCCTCATCGCGGACAGTTCGCGCTCCGCCAGCGTCCGCTTGATGCGGGCCGCAGCAGCTTGAGCGCTGGGCAGCTCGAGTTGTGGGACAAGCTGGAAGCGGGACCGGTCGCGCTTGCTGATCTGCTCTACAGCCCCGCGACGCAGCGGCACCTGGGACGTCTGCTGGATCGCGGCTTGGTGGCAATCAGCGGCTTCACGCCCAGCGACGCGGCGCATGTGCTCGGGTTGCAGAACCATTGGAACCGTGAGGCAGCAGAGCTTGCTGCGCGACAGTTCCTGCGCCGCCCGGCCAATCCGATCTGGAAGCCACCGGCCGATCACGAGCAGCTGTGCAGCGACGTCATCGAGCAGGTGGTGCGCCAGTCGGGCGAAGTCATCCTCGACGCCGCGATCCGCGAGACCAGCGGCGTCGATCCCCATCACTGGGGACAGCTCGGGCGTGATCTGATCCGCCGGTCGCTGTCGCCGAGCCAACCAGCCGATGCGCTCATCGTGTCCGAGTTGAGGCTGAATGCGCCGCTGGCGGCGATCGGCGCGCCGGTCGCGAGCTACTATCCCGAGATCGCCAAGCGGCTGCGTACGCGTCTCGTCATCCCGCCACATGCCGATGTCTCCAACGCCGTCGGCGCAGTGGCAGGCGGCGTGCTGCAGCGCGCGACGGCAACCATCACGCAACCGCAGGAAGGATTGTTCCGCGCGCACCACGCGACGGGCATCAAGGACTTCGTCGATCTGGAGGAGGCGGCGCGCTATTGCACCGAACTGGTCGGGGTGGAAGCCGCGCATATGGCGAGTCGGGCCGGCGCGGTGGAGATCCAGGTCAAGACCGAGCGTGCTGACAAGGTGTTCGAGGAGCCGACCGGCCTCAGAATCTTCATCGAATCCACGATCGCGGCCACTGCATTCGGGCGGCCCGGCCTGACGGTCTGATAGTGTGACCCCGGGCACAGTTCCACCGGATATCGGGGCCGTTCCGGTGACAATTCCGTAACCGCCACCTATTATTTTCCCGACCTGTCTGTTTACGAGTCAGGTATCGGGCGGTTTTGAGCTGAATTTCAATAAGATAGCAGAGGGCTGAATGCTGCGTTCACATTGGGGAGGTCTGATAGTCAGTACATTTTGCCTGGCCTTCGTTGCGGCGAGTCTTTCCGACGCGGCCCTAGCCGATAAGGACGAGCGCAATGTCCCTGTGCCGGGACGGCAGGGAATGTCGACACCGCCCCCCGCTGCTGTCGCGCCTGCGATCTCCGGAATTGAAGCGGCGGTCGACCGCCTGCAGCAGAGTCAACGTCTGGCTGGGCTCTCAATTGATTGGCCGGGTTTGAAATCCTTCTACGCAGCCGGCGCACCGGCCCTGTGGGTCGGGCCGACGGGCTATAGCGCGCTTGGCTCCCAGCTGCAGCAGCAGGTGCCGAAGGCGCTCGCCGCCGGCATGCCGGTACCGGCTGACATCCAGGCGGCATGGGCCGGGCTGCCACCGCTGCTTTCGCCGGTCGCGCCGGTCGAGCGTGCAGCCGACATCGAGGCGATGATGAGTGCGCTCTACATCGCCGGCGCCTATGACGCGACGAGCGTACTCGGCAACCAGCCCAATCCTGGCGTCGAGCTCCTCGGCAGCCTGCGCAATGCCAAGGATCCTGCGCGTGCGGTCGCAATGCAGTTCCCGAGCTTCCACATGTTTTGGCGGCTGCATGCCGTCTTGCCGACCTACGTCGATTATTACCAGCGCGGTGGCTGGCCGACGGTATCGGGTACCGAAAAGATCGAGCCGGGCGACAAGGGGCCGCGGGTGCGCCAAGTCGCTGAGCGGCTGCTGGCAACAGGCGAGTTGCGGACGCTTGGCACCGATCCGGAGCTCTACGACCCGGCGCTTGAGGTGGCGGTGAGGGTCTTCCAGAAGGCGCATGGACTGAACGACGACGGCGTGATCGGCAAGCGCACCATCGAGGAGATGAATGTCTCGGCCGAGCAGCGGCTGAAGATGGTGCTGCTGAATCTCGAGCGCATGCGTGCCGAAAGCCCGGACATGGAAGACCGCTTCGTATTCGTCAATGTTCCCAGCACGGAACTGCGGGTCATCGAGAACGGCGTGACGACCTATCACGCCAATGCGATCGTCGGGAAGCAGTCGCGCAAGACGCCGCTGCTGAGGAGCGTCATCTTCCAGGCGAAGCTGAACCCCGATTGGTCGGTGCCGGCGAAGATTGCCGCCATCGATATGCTGAAGCACGAGCTCGATGAGCCGGGCTATTTCGCCAGCAAGAATGTGCGCGTCTATACTTCCGACGGTCGCCAGATCGATCCGCGCACCGTGAATTGGAAAGAGGTGAAGCAGGGCGGCCATTTCCCCTATCGCCTGAAGCAGGATGCCGGCCCGGAGAATGCGCTAGGCCCGATGAAGCTGGATTTCCAGAACGACCATTCGGTGTTCATCCACGGCACTTCGGCGCCCAAGCTGTTCGCGAAGCAGGACCGGTTCTTCTCCTCCGGCTGCGTGCGGGTGGACGATCCGCTTGGCCTCGCGACCTTCCTGTTGCAGGACGATTCCAGCTGGAACCGCGAGCGCGTCGAAGACATCGTGAAAGGCGGCAAGACTACGTATGCCAAGTTGGCGCGGCCGATCCCGCTGCACATTGTCTACATGACGGCCTGGGTGGACGAGCAGGGCGTTGCCAATTTCCGCAACGACGTCTACAAGCGCGATCCGCGCGTGACCATCCCATCCGGTTTGACTGTCCCGACGCTGATCGCGCAGCAGGAAGGTGGCGGCTCTGCGCCGGCTCGGCAAGGCAACAACAAGTAGCGATCGACCGTGCCGCCTGTGAGTGGCACTCGCAGGCGACGGTTGCGCAAGTGCCGCCCGCCGCGCCATGATTGAGCCGGGCTGCCGCCGGGGTGGTGGCGAGTCGCCCGAAGATCATGGGGGCGCAATCAGTGGTGATCTTCGAGTCCTTGTGGGGATTGATCCTGGTCGGGGGCGCGATCTTCTTTGTGCTCGTGGTGCCGGCGCTCAGCGTCCTCGCTTTTCGCGCGACTCAGCGCCTGGAGCGCGAAATCGCCCTGCTGCGCCACGAGTTGCGAAACCTGCGCGACCGGCAAGCGACAGCGGATTACATGCCGCATCGCCCATCGCATCCGGTAGAAGAACCGCCGCAGCCGGCTCCACCGGCACCCACGCAGCCGCCCGCACCCGAAGTACCGATTGCGCCCGAACCTGCCTTCAAGGCTGCTCCTTCGGTGCCGCCGGAACCAACGGCGCCTGACATCCCGCTGCCTCCCGCCGAACCTGAAGCGCGCGGGCTCGAGCAGCGGCTGGGCGCGCGTGGCTTCGTCTGGCTTGGCGGTATCTGCATCGCGCTGGCAAGCTTCTTTCTGGTCAAATACTCGATCGAAGAGGGCCTGCTGGGGCCGGGTCTGCGCGTCGTGCTCGGTATCCTGCTTGGCATTGCGCTGCTGGTTGCCGGCGATTTCATGCGCCGCAAATCTGGCACGATCGGGCAGGCTTTGACGGCGGCCGGTATCGCGGCCCTCTATGCCAGCCTCTTCGCTGCGGTAGCGCTCTACCAGCTGATTGCGCCGGCCTTGGCGTTCGTGATCCTCGCGGCACTCACGTTCGTTGCGATCGGCTTGGCCCTGCGGCATGGACCGTTCGTCGGTCTGGTCGGGCTGGCGGGCGGCTTCATCACGCCAGCAGTGGTTTCGACCGGTGAACCTCATCCGGCGATTCTGTTGAGCTATCTCTATCTGCTGCAGTTGGGCGCGCTGTGGCTGGAAGGGCAGCGAGCATGGTGGTACTTGCCGGCGATCGCAAATGCCGGTGGGCTTGGCTGGGCGTTCCTGGTGGTGTCGCTATCGGACGCGGCGCTCATGGGTGGCATCGACCAACTGGCTGCTCCCGTCTATCTGATCGTCGTAGCGGCGAGCGTGTTCTGGCTCTCACCACGCGTGTCAACAGAGACCGATTGGCCACAATCACGGATCGTCGGACTGGGCAGCGCGGTTGCCGCTGCGCTGCTGATGCTGCTCTGGTTGTCGAACGAGGGCTTCCAGGCGGGTGACTGGGCGTTCGTTCTCCTATTGGCGATTGTCGGCGCGGTGAGCGGCCGGCTGCGGCCGGTGCACGAGATCGCGGCCTTCGCTCTGGCCTCAGTGCCGGCGCTCGGGTTGCTGGCGTGGAATGCCCAGTTCCAGCCAGCCTTCGATCCTGATCTCTATCTGTGGATGGCTGTCATCATCGGCGCGCTGGGAACCGGCGGCGGCTATGTCCTGTTGTGGGGCGCGCGCAATCCCGAACGCTGGTCGCTCCTTTCCGCGATCTATGGGGCAGCAGTCCTCGCCATCGCGTATTGGCGCTTGCGCGATATCGACCTGCTGTTGCCCTGGTCGATCATCTGCCTCATTCTCTCGGCCGTGCATCTCGCTTTCGCGGAGCGGCTGCGGCACTGGCGGTTCAAAGACCGGCTTCATCGCCGTGCGTTCGGTGTCCACGTGCTGGCCTGCGCAGGCTTCCTGGCTGCCGCTGTGCCGCTGTGGGTGGAGCGAGAATGGCTGCCGGCCCTGTGGTCGTTGCTGATGCCCCTGATCGCATGGGTCGCCAACAAGATTGACGAGCCATGGCTGCGGCGTGGCCTCTGGGTGGCAGCCCCTGCCATCCTCATCGCGGTGCTGGACTCGGGATTCCCGGCGGGTGACCGGCCGATCTTCAACTGGCTGGCTTATGGGCTCGGCGTGCCGACCCTCTGCTTCGCCGCGACGGCTTGGTTGGCGCGCCGGGCGAGCGACCTTCGGCTCATGCTGATGCTGCAGGCAGGCGCGCTATTGCTCGGGTTCCTGCTGGTCACACTGGAGATCCGCCATCTGTTCCACGGCGCGGCGTTCAAGACTGCGGCGTTCGGATTTGCGGAGGCGGGCACGTTGGTCCTGCTGTGGGGTGTGCTGGCGCTCGGCACCTGGCGCGTTGCGCAGCGCCGGGGCGAAGCGCGGCTGCGTTGGATCGCCTATGGCTTGGCCGCGCTGTCCGCAGTGCTTACGGTGATCGTGGTGTGGGGCTTCGCCAACCCGCTCCTTAATCCCATCCCGGTCTACGGCCTGCCCATCCTCAACACCGCCCTCTACGTGTTCGGCAGCGGGTTCGCGCTGTTCATGGCGATGGCGGCCATGGTGGGCCGCTCGAAGCTCGATGTTGCGCAAAGGAATACCACGATGGGCGTGGCCGCTGGGATCGCCTTGATTGATGGCCTGATTGGCGTCGCCGCGCTCAATCGCCATCTCTTCCAGGGCGAGATCATCGATCTCAACCGGGGCTATCCGTTGTGGAGCGATGCCGAGTTCTATGGCTACTCGGTCGCGTGGCTGATCTATGGCGGGCTGATCCTCGCCCTCGCGATCTGGCGGCGGCTGGCGGCCCTGCGCCACGCGGCGGCCGGCATCGTCGTGCTGGTCGTATTCAAGGTGTTTCTGGGCGATACCAGCGGCCTGACCGGGCTCTATCGCTTCGCGTCGTTTTTTGGGCTCGGCCTCACGTTGGTCGCGCTCGGCTATCTCTACCAGCGCATGCTGCGGCGCGCGGAAGGCTGAGGGTGAGAACGGGCGCCTTCGGGGTCGTCCGCAGGCCCTCGACCTCGCGCCGCTGGCGAGCCTGGATCTGCCGCCGCAAAGTCAGCCGAGCAAGCTCATGTAGCGATGAACCGCCAGGAGCGGCGCGCAGTAAGGTCCATGATGTGGCGTGCTTCGGCCTGAAAATCGTGTGGGCCGATATGGTTGTCTCTCAGGTAGTACGTGCCGGTCCGCTTGAAGTCGAAGCCGACGACGGTGACCGCGCGCGGCTGAGCTTGCGCGACGAGATCGATGGTCATCGCGCCTACAGAGGGGCGTGCTCCAAGGCGCTTGTACAGCGTACGCCAGCAGGACTGGGGGTAGAAATGGCAATCAATGCCGGCCTGGTTCTCGCGGAACTTGGGTGACATCCAGACCGAACGAGGTGCTACGAAACCTTCCGGCACCTGACACAAAACCCGATAATGAGAGAAGCACCAGAGGTCGAAGCGCCGGCCTTGTGCACGCGGATTTATCGGGAAGCCAAGATTCATTCGCACCACGATCTCGTGCTCGTCGATCAACTCGCCAAACGAGTGTCCGATCAAACTTGAGGCATTTCCAACGATGGCGATGGATTTGCCGTCCAAATATTCCAGAAGTGGCGCGATCGCCCGCTGCGGCCGATGATCGGCAAGCCAGTCTTTCCAGTCAAAGGGAAGCTTCATCGAACCTGTTCCCCGCTCGGCAGGATGCGATCGAACATTGCCGCAATACGACCGCGGACATCGCTGAGATAAGCGTCCAACTGATCCAGTTCGCTTGACGTGAAAGGCTGCGGAATGGCACCAGGCTGGAAGAGCCGAGCCGGATGGAGGCCTATGTCTGCGAGCACCGCATCGCTCTTCCAAACACCCAGAGACACCGCCGAAAAGGGAATGCGGCTGTTCACTGCAAAGCAGAGACCATGGAAGCGGCCAGTCACCAGGAATGGGCGGCGCGCGAGATGGGCGGCGAATTGCCGGAACGTGACGATGCCGGGAAAAGTCGCCGTCGGCTTGCTGGTCTCATAGCGCCAGCGCAGCGGCTGTTTCTTGTAAGCCTTCATGCCCCTCCTATTATGACGCATGGCGACGAAATCGGCCTTGAGCCTGGCTGCGACCCCAGCCAGCTCAGCCGTGATCCGAGGATCGGCGGAATCGAGCACGAGCCCGCGATCTTCTCCGCCCTCATGATGCGGCAGGTCATGAAAAAAGGAGAGATCGCCGCAGACCTCGGCCGTGAGGCCCCAGCTCTTCGCATCCTGGGCCGATCGTCCTTCACGCACCCAGATTGCGTCGAAGGCGGCCAGATCGGTCACGATCGCCTGGTTGTTGGCCTGCAGCGTTGCATTGATCAGGAAACAGGGTTTGCCACGAGCCCTACAATGCGGGCCCAGCTGCGCGAGGTTCACGGCCGCGTGCTTGCCATGGTGGATCGTGCCTTCGCCATTCACCAGGATCAGATCGGCCTCTTCGATGGCTGCGAGTGCGGCGGGATCCGACTGCCAGGCCGTGTTCACGGGATTGCGAAAGCAAATCTGGGCACCACGGACGGCGACGTTGGCCTCGATCGCCGCCATGACCGCTTCGCATCCGAAATGGCGGGAGGGAGCGGTATCATTGAAGACAGCGACCCTGAGCACGCCTGGTTTATTCCTCGACCCAGGCGACGCGCAGGATGTTGGTGGAGCCGGGCGTCCCGAAGGGCACACCGGCGGTGATCACCACCCGGTCGCCCAGCCGCGCCATTTCCTGTTTCAGCGCGATGCTGCACGCCTTGTCGACCATCTCGGAGAAACGCTTGAGGTCGGAGATCAGCACGCAATGCGCGCCCCAGGCGAGGCACAGGGCCCGTGCGGTCGAAAGCGACGCCGTGAGGGCAAGGATCGGCACTTCCGGCCGCTCGCGCGCCACGCGCAGCACGGTCGATCCGGAGGTCGAATAGGTGACAATGGCCGAAACCGACAGAGTGTGCGCCACCTGGGCTGCCGCGGCGCTGATCGCATCATGGCCCGTAGCCTGCGGATCCGGATGCTGCGCCTCGATGATGCGGCGATAGGTCGGGTCGCGCTCCACGCGCTCGATGATGCGGTTCATCATCGCAACGGCTTCGACCGGATATTGGCCTGAGGCCGTTTCCGCGGACAGCATCACCGCATCGGCGCCGTCATAGACCGCGGTCGCCACGTCAGAGGCTTCGGCGCGCGTCGGCGCTGGCGAATGCACCATGGAATCCAGCATCTGGGTCGCCACTACCACCGGTTTGCCCGACTTGCGGCATGCTGCGACGATGCGCTTCTGGATGGCCGGCACATCCTCGGGCGGCATCTCGACGCCGAGATCGCCGCGCGCGACCATGACCGCATCGGAGAGGTCGACGATCTCCTCCAGCCGGTCAATGGCGGCAGGCTTCTCCAGCTTGGTGATCACTTTGGCGCGGCCGCCGATCAGCTTGCGCAATTCGGCGACATCTTCCGGCCGCTGCACGAACGACATCGCCACCCAGTCGCAGCCGAGGTCGATGCCGAAATGCAGGTCGACGCGATCCTTCTGTGTGAGGGGCGAGAGCGGTAGCACGACATCGGGCACATTGACGCCCTTGCGATCGCTGAGCTTGCCGCCGACCACGACCTCGCACTCGGCATAATCGCTTCCGGCCTTTTTCACGCGCAGGCGCAGCCGCCCGTCATCGATCAGCAGGTTGGTGCCAGGCTGGACGGCCTCGAAGATCTCCGGATGCGGCAGTTGTGCGCGCTTGGCGTTGCCTTTGGCCTCGTCGAGGTCCAGGCGGTAGGTGGAGCCGCTCTTGAGCTCTACCGAGCCGTCCGTGAAGGTTCCGACCCGCAGCTTGGGCCCCTGCATATCCATCAGGATGCCGATCGGGCGGCCCATTTCCTCTTCCACTTCGCGGATCACCTCGTAGCGTTTCTGATGATCCTCGTGCGTTCCGTGGCTGAAATTGAGACGGAAGACGTCGGCGCCGGCACGAAACAGTGCGGCAATCTGCTCGCGCGTCGAGCTGGCCGGTCCCAGTGTGGCCACGATCTTAGCTTTGCGTTGTCGTCTCATTGCTGACTGCTGCCCAGTTCTTGTGCCTATGACCGAACCAGAATGGCGCGGAAGTCGTTGACATTGGTCCGCGTCGGCCCGGTAACGATCAGGTCCCCCAATTGGGAGAAGAACCCATAGCCATCGTTGTTGGCAAGCATTGCCTTTGCGTTAATTCCATTTGCCGCAGCGCGCGGCAGGCTGTCGGGGGTGAGCAGGGCGCCGGCATTGTCTTCAGTCCCGTCGATGCCATCGGTGTCTCCGGCCACTGCAGAGATGTCGGGATGACCGTCAAGCGCGACCGCCAAAGCGAGCAGGAACTCTGCGTTGCGCCCTCCGCGGCCCTGACCCCGAACCGTCACAGTGGTTTCCCCGCCGGAGAGGATCACAGCGGGGGCGGGCATGGGCTGACCAAAGCGTGCGACCTGCCGCGCGATGCCGGCATGGACCAGCGCCACGTCGCGCGCCTCACCCTCCAGATCCCCAAGGACGATCGGTGTGAGGCCTTCCTTGCGGGCCAGTTCGGCAGCGGCTTGCAGCGCCGCCTGCATGGTGCCAAGCATCCGGGTCTCGCAGCGCGCGAGGCGCGGATCATCCGGCTTTGGCGTCTCCGAAGCGGGCGATGACAGGAGCCGCAGCGCAGCCGCATTGTCGATGCCGTGTTTGTGCATGATGGCCAGGGCATCGAGCCGCGTCGACGGGTCCGCGACCGTCGGGCCAGAACCGATGACGGACGGGTCGTCGCCGGGCACGTCGGAGATCAGGAGACTGACGACCTTTGCCGGGTGCGCCGCGGCGGCGAGCCGGCCACCCTTGATCGCGCTCAGATGCTTGCGCACGCAATTCATCTCGCCGATGTTGGCGCCGGATTTCAGCAGGGCTTTGTTGACTGCCTGTTTGTCGGCGAGCGTCAGCCCTTCGCCCGGGATGGCGAGTAGAGCGGATGCGCCGCCTGAGATCAGGCACAGAACGAGGTCATCTTCGCGGAGGCCCTCGGCCATCGCCAAGATGCGCCGTGCGGCCTGCTGGCCCGCCGCGTCGGGCACCGGATGGGAGGCTTCCACCACCTCGATCCGTTGGCAGGGCAGTCCGTGGCCGTAGCGCGTGACGACAAGGCCCGACAAAGGGCCGGGCCAATGATCCTCCACGGCCTTGGCCATGGCGGCGGCCGCCTTGCCGGCACCGAGCACGATGGTGCGACCCTTGGGCGGAGGGGGCAGATGGGGCGCCAGGATCTTCAGCGGGTCAACCGCCCCGATCGCCGCTTCGAACAAGCGCCGCAAAATGTCCCGATCGTCGGTCACGACTGCTCCCCTTCGTCTGCGTCCGGCACTCTATGGGTGCAGGCTATCTGGTCAAGTCGAAGGAGCGACAGGTTTGGGCGGCGGTGCGCCCTGGACGGTTTCCGGCGCGCGGCTCTGCGGGCGCGGCCGCGCGACGAAAATGCCCAGCAGGACGGCGAAACCGCCGCCGATCTGGGCCGCAGTCAGAGCCTCGCCCAGGATGATCCAGGCGAAGATGCCGGAGGCCACCGGATTCAGCAATAGGCTGACCGAGGAGAAGGCGGCGGGCAGATGGCCGAGCGCCCAGGAGATCAGGCCCTGCCCGAGAGTCTGGCTGATGAAGGCAAGGCCGGCGACGGCGAGCCAGCCATCCACGGTTTGCGGCACGATCCTGTCTTCGGTGAGCAGGGCGGCCGGCAACAGCCAGAGCGCCGTGCAGGCCGAGGTCCAGAACATCACCTGGGCCAGACCGACTGTGTTGCGCGCCGCCTTCACGCCGCGCAAGTAGCCCGCGTAGCCGATCGCCCCTGCCGTCGCCAGCATCAGGCCAAGCCAGTCGCCGATCGCCAGCGGTCGATCGCCGCCCAGCACCAGCAGCAAGACGCCGCCCAGCGCGACGGCAAGACCGATCAGGAAGTGCGACGAGAACCGCTCCTTGAAGAAGACGACGCCGGCGAGCGCAACCCAGATCGGCGCCGTGTTGCCGAGCAAGGTCGCGATCCCCACGCCGATCAGCTTGAGCGACCAGTGCCAGACGATGAGATCGAAAGCGAGGAAGAATGCCGCGACGTGGATGCCCGCCCAGCCGCGCCAGCCGATGCGCGGCAGCCTGCCATCAGGGCGCTGGCGCGCGGACATCCAGAGCCCGATCGCCATCACGGGCAACGGCAGAGCCATGCGGAAAAAGGCGGTCGAAATCGGTTCGACCTCCGACAGCTTGACGAAAATGCCCGAGAACGAGATCGAGACCGCGCCAAGCAGCAGAATTGGCAGCGCCAGTTGATCGGTAAGGGGCCGATCGGCGAGGGGTTGCTGAGCATTCATCCAGGAAGGGGCGGGTCGGATCGACAAGGCGGTGCGCATCTTCTATGCTTGCCGCCGTAGATCGGTCAATCTTGCGGTCATGCAGGACGCTCAGCCCACATCAGCGCCATCCACATTGCTGGGTCCGGACGATCCGCCGCCATTCTCCGTGTTTCATCGCGAAGGACGCGCGGAACTGGTGATGTTCTGCGACCATGCCGGCCGTGCCTTTCCCAGAGCGCTGGGCACGCTGGGCCTCGGCCAGCGTGAACTCGATCAGCACATCGCCTGGGACATCGGGATCGCGGGACTGGGGCGGCGGCTCGCCCACTCGCTCGATGCGCCGTTTTTCATGACCGGCTATTCGCGACTGGTGATCGATTGCAATCGTCATCTGGATGATCCGACCTCGATCGCCCAGGAAAGCGACCGGGTGCCGGTGCCGGGCAATCGCGGGCTGAGTGCGGCCGACCGGCATCGGCGGCAGGAGGAGATCTTCCTGCCGTATCACAGGGGCTTGGCTGAAGAGATCCAGGGACGCATCGCGTCGGGGCGCACTCCCGTCATCATCTCGCTGCACTCCTTCACGCCGGTGATGAATGGGTTCCAGCGACCGTGGCATGTCGGGGTCTTGTGGAACAACGATGCGCGCATGCCGGTGCCGCTGATGCGTCGCCTGGCGGAGGAGCCGGATCTAGTGGTCGGGGACAACGAGCCTTACTCGGGGCGCGATGGGCACGGCTACTCGATCAAGGCGCATGCGGAGGCGCTCGGGCTTGCGCATGCCCTGCTGGAGATCCGGCAGGACCTGATCGCCGATGACAGCGGGCAGGAGAAATGGGCCGGCATCCTGCATCGCGTGCTCAAGGATGTGCTGGACAATCCGGCCTTGCACGAAATGCGCCTGCAATCGGGGGCAGCGTCATGATCAAGGAGCCTGGCTTCACACTGGGCATCGAGGAGGAGTATCTGCTGGTGGATCGCGAGACCCGCGATCTGGTCGCTAATCCGCCGCCGGAACTGTTCGAGGCCGCCAAGATCGCGCTGGGCGAACGCGTGACACCGGAGTTCCTGCGCTCGCAGATCGAGGTTGGAACGTCGATCTGTCAAACACTCGATGAGGCGCGCCAGCAGCTTCGCGAGTTCCGCTCAGTGGTGGGGGAGCTGGCCGGGCGTTTCGGCCTGGCGCCGATCGCCGCCTCGACGCATCCCTTTGCCAACTGGGCGCGGCAGATGCACACCGACAAGGAGCGCTATAACATGCTGGCGCGCGATCTGCAGGCGCTGGGGCGCCGCTTGCTGATCTGCGGCATGCATGTGCATGTGGGATTGGAAGATCCAGAGCTGCGCATCGATCTGATGAGCCAGGCTTCGTATTTCCTGCCGCATCTGCTGGCGCTGTCGACCTCCTCGCCGTTCTGGCAAGGAGAGGATACCGGGCTCAAGAGCTTTCGCCTGGCGGTGTTCGACGAATTGCCGCGCACTGGCTTGCCGGAGATCTTCGATTCCTGGGGCGAGTACGAACGGCATCTGAAAGTGCTGATCAAGGCTGGATTGATCGAGGACGGCACCAAGCTTTGGTGGGATCTGCGCCCGAGCGCGCGGTTCCCGACCTTGGAGTTGCGCGTCACCGATGCCTGCACGCTGCTCGAGGATACGCTGTGCGTCGCAGCGATCTATCGTTGCATCGTCCGGATGCTCTACCGCCTGCGCCACTCCAACCAGCGTTGGCGGCGCTATGCCGCGATGCTGATCAACGAGAATCGCTGGCGCGCGCAGCGCTACGGCATCGACGAGGGGCTGGTGGATTTCGGCAAGGGGGAGATCGTGCCGGTCCCGGCACTGATCGAGGAGATCATTGAACTGGTGGCGCCCGATGCCCAATTCTTCGGGTGCGAGAAGGAAGTGCTGCATGCCCGTACCATCATCGCACGCGGCACCTCCGCCCACCGCCAGGTGGCACTCTATAACCGGGCGATCGATGACGGGATCGAGCGCGCGCAGGCGCTGCGCATGGTGGTGGATCAGCTGATCGCAGAGACCAAGATTTCGAATGAGGCGCAAGATGGATGACAAGACCCGCACTGAACTCGAAGCCGCCGCGTTCCGGCGCTTGGTTCAGCATCTGCGCGAGCGCACCGACGTGCAGAATATCGACCTGATGAACCTTGCCGGCTTCTGCCGGAACTGCCTGTCGAAGTGGTACCGCGCCGCCGCCGAGGAAAAAGGTGTGACGCTCAGCGACCCGGAAGCGCGCGAGATCGTCTACGGCATGCCGTACGAGGAGTGGAAGGCGAAGCACCAGAAGGAAGCCAGCGGCGAGCAGAAGAAGGCGTTCGCGGAAACGCATAAGCACTGACGCATGATTCGCGCCGTCGTTCTCCCTTCGTCATGGTTGCACTTGGTGCGACCATCCATATGTGGACGGCCCTTTGCCTGCAAGGTTGATTGGTTGAGCAGGTCCGATCGCTTGCGTCCATATGTCCGGCCTGTTGGTGCGATCGTGACTGATCGCGGGCCAAGATGGTTTCCGCGAGGAAAGTTCGTTCACGAGTGCGGCGTCGAAGCGCCGGTGGATGGCACGGATTGTCTTTCGTCCCGGATCGATCGATCCCACCATCTACTCCTTTCCTTGCAAGTCACGGCATCGACAGGACGAGTT